>NZ_NINW01000024.1 GCF_002188465.1 Pigmentiphaga sp. NML080357
GCAGATTCGTCAGGCTGACGTTGCCGCGCTGTCGCGGCAAACAGTGCTCGATCTGCTGATATTGGGCTTCGGTGATTTCCATACCCGAAGTATACGAGCAAATTCATTTAGTGTGAACACGCCCTAGCAGCGCGAGGTCGCCCGTCAGGTGCACGAGCACGAGCGCGGCGGGGACCACGTCGGCTTCCTCCAGCGCAGTGCGCAACGCTGTTTCATCGCGCACTGCGGCTTCGAATATATTCATGGGGGGAGTGTTCATATCTGCGTGGCTATCGGGGAAGAAGAGTGGCGATAGTCTATGAACGATCCACGCAGCGCGTGACGATTTCGATTGATGGGCTCGATCAGCGAATTTGATAGCAGCGGCCGGGCGGCTCCCCACGCCTTCCGTAACGTGCCCAAGGAGACAGCGCCCCATGGAAATTCAGACCAGGGCCATTCATTACTTCATCAGCGTTTTCGAAGAGGGTAGTTTCACCAAGGCCGCCGAACGCATGCACGTGGTCCAGTCGGCACTGAGTATGCAGATCCGCAATCTGGAAGACGATCTCGGGACGCCGCTGTTCGAGCGAGGGCAGCGCGGGCTGGTTCCCACGGTCGCGGGTCGCCGCTTCTACGAGCTGGCGGTGTCGATCGCGCGCAGCCTCTCGGCGGCGCGCCAGGAGATCCGGGATCTGGCTGCCGGCAACGCGGTAACAGGATCGCTCAGGGTCGGGGTCACTTCGTCGATGTGCAAGAACGTATTGGGCAGGGTGTTGGCGGATTTCTACGCCTTGTATCCCGGTGTGGACATCTCCGTCACCGAGGGCTACGCGCGTAATATCACCGAGCTGGTCCAGGCGGGCGCCTTGGACCTGGGACTTGGAGCGATGCCTCTGGACAACAGCAGTCTGTCGTGTGAGCTCGGGTTTACCGATGAGTTCGTGCTCGTGGCTAGCCAGCCGATCAACGGCCCGACCTTCGCGCCGTGCGACCTGGCGCTCATGCGCGACCTGGTGCTGGTGATTCCCTCCGAGCGCCACCTGCTCGGGTCGACGATGCAGAATCACATTGCCAGCGGGCGGGTGGCAGCCAAGAAGGTCATAAAGATCGACGGCATGGTCGCGACGCTCGAGAGCATCCGCCATTCGGACTGGGGGGCGATCTGCCTGATGAATTCGGTCGCGGACCGGATTGCCACGGGGGAGTATTACATCTATCCGATCCTGAATCCGCGCGTGCAGTTCGATCTGTTCCTGCTGCACGATTTGAGATTTCCGCCCACGCTGGCGGCGCGCCGCTTTACCGAGATGTTCGCGGCCCGACTGCGTGAAATCAAGGCGATGTGGTCGGAAGCGTTTCCTGCGCTCGAGGCTCCCGCTAGAAGCGCGTGAGCGCGGGAGCATTCGCTCGGTTGACGCTTTGAACTGGCGCCATCTGCGGAATACGCAGCTTCAGGCCCACCGCCGTATGTCACTTCCTTGCGGGAAACACCCTCGATACGCTTCGCACCCGGGACAGCCGGGCGCGGGCGCCGGCGCTTCGCCGCGCGCCGCGGCCAGGTCGTAGGCCAGGAATTTCTTCCAGCGCATATGAGTGGTATTGCGCTCGGGCAGACCAGGGAAGTAGCGCTGCAGGGCTTGGGTGACGTCCTCGCGGCCGGCCAGGCCGAGGTCCTTCCACAAATGGTCGGGGCGAAGACAGGCATGGGCGATGATGCGGGCGAGGTCGTCGGCATCATCGGCAGACAGGGCGGGATTGCGGTGGGCGATAAGGTGCCGGTGCAGGCCGAGCGTGAAACCGGTTTCCCTTGGCGGCATAGTCAGAGACGGCGGCGGTTCGCCTGGGAAGCGGCGCGCGTACAGGGCGCGCAGCCGCGTGTCGTCCAGGCCTAGCCAATGCAGTTCGCCACGCACCTCGCGGGCCGCCACCAATTGCGCGAACAGCCGCGTATCGAAGGCGTCCGGAACCGTGGCGCGGGCGGCGAGTGAGTGGGCGCGGACCTGGACATCGGTGGCGGCGGGGCAAGGCATGGGTTGCGGCGGCACGGCGGATCTCCTGTCGCTTCGTCCCTAAAGCTCACTCGATGTTCTGCGCCTGCTCCCGCATCTGCTCGATCAGCAGCTTCAGGTCCATGGCCGCGCGCGTGACCTCCAGCCCGCCCGCCTTGGACCCCAGCGTGTTGGCCTCGCGGTTCATCTCCTGGAACAGGAAGTCGAGCCGCTTGCCGGCGCTGCCCTTGTCGGCCTTCTTGCCGCCGCCCTTGCCGATCAGTTGCTTGAGCTCGGCCAGGTGCGAATGCAGGCGCGACAGTTCCTCGGCGACGTCGATGCGCAGCCCGAACAGGGTGGCCTCGTGGGCCAGGCGTTCCGACAGCTCCTCGCCCCGGATGTGCTGGAAGCCGCCGGGGAAGGCGGCCTCGACCGTGTCGCGCAGCTTGCGCGCCAGCCGCTCGCGGTATTCCTGCACCAGCTGCGGCATGCGCTGTTCGACCTCGGCCACGATGGCGGCGACCGATTCCGCGCGATCGGCGATCATCGCGGCCAGGCGCTCGCCTTCGCGATCCCGGGCCTCCTGCATCTGCGCCAGGGCTTCGCCGGCGGCGCGCAAGGCGGCCTCGCGCCAGGTGTCTTCGGATTCCTCGGCGGCCTGCACGCCGGGCCAGGCTAGCAATTCGGCCAGTCGCGGCGCCTGGGTGTCGGGAAACACCGCCTGGACCTTGCGGAACAGCGAGGCAGCCTGTTCGAGCGCGGCCACGTTGATGGAATCGGGGTCGGTGGCGAGGCGGCGCTGGATGGTGGCGCGTACCTCGATCTTGCCGCGCGATACGGCCTTGGTCAGGAGTTCGCGCAGCGGGGTCTCGAGCGCGCGCAGCTCGTCCGGCACGCGGAAGTGCAAATCGAGGAAGCGGCTGTTGACGCTGCGCAGTTCGATGGATACCGAACCGTGGTCGGTATCGGCGCGCGCGGCGCCGAATGCGGTCATGCTACGGATCATGGCAAAGGCCTGTGAGGACGTGGGCGAGGCCGACGGGCACGGCGACGCGGCCGGTGCGTTTGTCGGCATGAGCCTGCATGATAAAACGGGGCGGTGGTTCTTGGGGCCTTGCTCGTACAATGTCCGCATCCGGCCGCCGCGGCGCGGCCCGTTCGTTTTCGCGGCGGCTGCCCGCTTTGCCGGCCCGCCTATCGATCTGGAGTTTTTTCATGAGCCTTGCCCCCCCTTCGTTTGCCCGGCCGTCCGGCCGCGGCCCTGCCTCGCTTCGCCCCGTCACGCTGCAGCGCGGCTATACGCGCTATGCGGAAGGGTCGGTGCTGGTGACCTTCGGCGACACGCAGGTAATCTGTACGGCCAGCGTGGAAGACAAGGTCCCGCCGTTCCTCAAGGGCATGGGGCAGGGTTGGGTTACGGCCGAGTACGGCATGCTGCCGCGCGCCACGCACACCCGCGGCAGCCGCGAGGCCGCCAAGGGCAAGCAGAGCGGACGCACCCAGGAGATCCAGCGCCTGATCGGCCGCAGCCTGCGTGCCGTGTTCGACTTGGCCAAGCTGGGCGAGCGCACGCTGCACCTGGATTGCGACGTCATCCAGGCCGACGGCGGCACGCGCACCGCCAGTATCACCGGCGCGTTCGTCGCCGCCAGCGACGCCGTGGCGCTGCTGATGGCGCGCGGCGAACTGGCCGCCTCGCCCATTCGCGACCACGTGGCCGCCATCTCGGTCGGAATCTACGAAGGCCAGCCCGTGCTGGATCTGGACTACGCCGAGGATTCGCAGTGCGAAACCGACATGAACGTCGTGATGACGGGCAGCGGCGCCTACGTCGAGGTCCAGGGCACTGCCGAGGGCGTGCCGTTCTCGCGCAAGGAAATGGATGCGCTGCTGGAACTGGCCGAGGCGGGCATCGCCGATCTCGTGCGCTTGCAGCGCGAGGTCCTGGCGCAGCCGTATCCGGGCCGCTGATGATCGCCTGGCAACGGAGCGCAAGATAATGAGGAAACTGGTCCTGGCATCCAACAATGCGGGCAAGCTGCGCGAGTTCTCGTCGCTCTTGGCTACCCGCGGGTTCGAGCTGGTGCCGCAGGGCAGCCTGGGCGTGCCGGAGGCCGAGGAGCCGCACGTCACGTTCATCGAAAACGCGCTGGCCAAGGCCAGGCACGCGAGCCGGCTGACCGGCCTGCCTGCCCTGGCCGATGATTCGGGCGTATGCGTGACGGCCCTGGGCGGCGAGCCCGGCGTGTATTCGGCGCGCTATGCGGCGCGCAATGGCGGCGAAAAGTCCGATGCCGCCAACAATGCGCTGCTGGTCGAGCGGCTGCGCGGCGCCGCCGACCGGCGGGCCTATTACTACGCGGCGCTGGTGCTGGTGCGCTCGGCGGAAGATCCGCAGCCGCTCATAGGCGAAGGCCTGTGGTGGGGCGAGATCGTCCCGCAGCCGCGCGGCGGCGGCGGGTTCGGCTACGACCCGCATTTCTTGCTGCCCAGCCTTGGCAGGACAGCGGCCGAGCTGACGCCCGACGAGAAGAATCGCCTCAGTCACCGCGCCCAGGCGCTGGCGGTGCTGATGGACAAGCTGGATACGTTCTGATGCCCCGGTCGATCGCCATCAGGCCGGCCGGGCAGGGCGCGCCGGCACCCAAGGCGGCGATGCCGTTCGCGCCCGGCCCCAGCCTGCTGACGAGCCTGCCGCCTTTGTCGGTCTACGTGCACGTGCCCTGGTGCGTGCGCAAATGCCCGTATTGCGACTTCAATTCCCATGCCGCCCCCGACGAATTGCCGGAGGAGCGCTACCTGCAGGCGCTGACCGCCGATCTCGAGCAGAGCCTGCCGCAGGTATGGGGACGCAAGGTGATCTCGGTATTCATAGGCGGCGGCACGCCCAGCCTGCTGTCGGCCGCCACGCTGGACGCGATGCTGGCGTTGCTGCGTTCCCGGCTGCCGCTGCTGCCCGATGCCGAGATCACCATGGAAGCGAATCCCGGGACAGTCGAGGCCGGCCGCTTTGCCGATTACGCGGCGAGCGGGGTCAACCGCATCTCGCTAGGCATCCAGAGTTTCGACGACCGCAGCCTGAAGGCACTGGGACGCATCCACGACGGCCGCGCCGCCCGGGAAGCCATCGATATCGCGCAGCGCCACGTCAGGCGGGTCAATCTCGACCTGATGTTCGCGCTGCCCGGCCAGACGCCGGAAGGATGCCTGGATGACGTGGAGACCGCGCTGGCCTTCGGCACGGAGCACCTGTCGATCTACCACCTGACGCTCGAACCCAACACGGTCTTCGCCAAGTATCCGCCCGCGCTTCCCGACGACGACACCGCATTCGAGATGCAGGACCGTATCGAGGCGCGCCTGGCGGACGCGGGCTACGACCATTACGAGGTGTCTGCCTATGCCAAACCCGGCGCCCGCTGCCGGCACAACCTGAATTACTGGGAGTTCGGCGACTACCTCGGCATCGGCCCCGGCGCGCACGGCAAGCTGTCCTTCCACGACCGCATCCTGCGCGAGGCACGGGTCCGCAATCCGCAATCGTGGATGGATGCCTTGCTCGAGCCGGCGGCCGGCGCCTCCCACCTGGCCGAGTCGCGCCAGGTCGGGCCGGACGAGCTGCCGTTCGAGTTCATGCTCAACGCGCTGCGGCTGACCGACGGCGTGCCGGCCGCGAGTTTCGCCGAACGCACGGGCTTGAACCTCGCCACGATCGCCAAGCCGCTTGCGCGCGCCGTCGAACGGGGACTGCTGGACGAAGACCCCACCCGGATCCGCCCCACGCCCCTTGGCCGCCGCTTCCTGAACGACCTGCAGAGCCTTTTCCTGTGAACCGCGACCCCGCCTAGTGCGCGCCGCGCCAGCGCACAGCACGTTTGCACTAAATTGGTGCAAAATGGGCCTAAGCCGGTACGATGCACCAGGATGGGGATCACCGTCGCTTGTGGCGACCCGTTGTGGTGCGTAAATTGAAATCATCTTCCTGTGCCAATATGCGAGAATTCCGCGCCGTCCTGCACAAGCACGCGGGCGGCGGTTTTGTCCCGCTCTGGCACGGAACCTGCTTATTCTGACGCGCAACCCTTCAGCCCGACCCAGGTCGAGCTGTGTGCATGCCGAGAACGCTGCGCCCCCGGGGGAGCCGGAGGCGATTACGAGACTTATCAGGAGCCCTAATGGCAACGCCTAAAGACGTCCTCAAGATGATTGCGGACAACGAGGTCAAGTTCGTTGACTACCGTTTCACCGATACCCGCGGCAAGGAGCAGCACGTGTCGGTGCCGGCCCACACCGTGGACGAAGACAAGTTCGAGACGGGCCACGCCTTCGACGGCTCTTCGATCGCCGGCTGGAAGGGCATTGAGGCGTCCGACATGCTGCTGATCCCCGAGCCCTCGACCGCTCGCATGGATCCGTTCCGCGAGGAATCCACCCTGATCATGACCTGCGACGTGGTCGAGCCTTCCGACATGAAAGGCTACGACCGCGATCCCCGTTCGCTGGCCAAGCGCGCCGAGGCGTACCTGAAATCCTCGGGCCTGGGCGACACTGCCTACTTCGGTCCCGAGCCCGAGTTCTTCGTGTTCGACGGCGTGACCTGGAACGTCGACATGTCGGGCTGCTTCGTCAAGATCAAGTCGGAAGAGGCCTCCTGGTCCACCGGCATCGACTACGACGGCGGCAACCTGGCCCATCGTCCGGCCGTCAAGGGCGGCTATTTCCCCGTTCCGCCTACCGATTCGTTCCAGGATCTGCGCTCGGAAATGTGCCTGCTGCTCGAACAGCAGGGCGTGCCGGTCGAAGTGCATCACCACGAAGTCGCGGGCCCGGGCCAGCTGGAAATCGGCACCAAGTTCTCGACCCTGGTGCAGCGCGCCGACTGGAACCAGATCATGAAGTACACGATCTGGAACGTCGCCGCCGCCTACGGCAAGACGGCCACCTTCATGCCCAAGCCCGTGGTCGGCGACAACGGCTCGGGCATGCACGTCCACCAGTCGATCTGGAAGGATGGCCAGAACCTGTTCGCGGGCAACGGCTACGCCGGCCTGTCCGAGTTCGCGCTGTACTACATCGGCGGCATCATCAAGCACGCCCGCGCGCTGAACGCCATCACCAATCCGGGCACCAACTCGTACAAGCGCCTGGTCCCGCACTTCGAAGCCCCGGTCAAGCTGGCTTACTCGGCTCGCAACCGCTCGGCCTCGATCCGCATTCCTTACGTCGCCAACCCGAAGGGTCGCCGTATCGAGACGCGCTTCCCGGATCCGCTGGCCAACCCGTACCTGGCTTTCTCGGCCCTGATGATGGCCGGCCTGGACGGCGTGATGAACAAGATCCACCCGGGCGATCCCGCCGACAAGAACCTGTACGATCTGCCGCCCGAAGAGGACGCCAAGATCCCGACCGTGTGCTCGTCGCTCGACCAGGCGCTGGAAGCGCTCGACAAGGACCGCGAGTTCCTGACCCGCGGCGGCGTGTTCAGCAACGCCATGATCGACGCCTACATCAACCTGAAGATGGACGAAGTCACGCGCTTCCGCGCGACGACTCATCCGCTCGAGTTCGATATGTACTACGGCCTCTGATCCGGACCGGGTCAGTCGTCGGCAACGAGAAACGGGGCGCGAGAACGCCCCGTTTTCATTTTCATGAGCCATACATCCTTCGATCCGCCGTTCCACGATGCCGATGCCTTCGCGGCGTTCGAGCTGCTGTCCAGTGCCATCCTGGTCATCGACGACGATGGCCTGATCCGCTATGCCAATGCGCCGGCCGAAGACCTGTTCGAGGTATCGGTACGGCAGCTCTATGCAGTGCGCGCATGCGACCTGTTCCGCGACGGCGAGCAACTGCGCCAGTCGCTCGAAGAGGCCAAGTCGCAGCAGTTCGCCGACAAGAGGCAGATACTCGAGATCGACCGCCTGGGACGCGAGCCGACGCAGGTGTCGGCCACGGTGGTGGCGCTGTACGGGCAGCCATGGCCGGCGCTGATCGAGCTGCGCGAGATCGAGCAGCAATTGAAGGTGGATCGCGAAGAGCGCCTGCTGGAACAGGCGCAGGCCAATCGCGAACTGCTGCGAAATCTGGCGCACGAGATCAAGAATCCCCTGGGCGGGCTGCGCGGCGCGGCCCAGTTGCTGGAAGCGGAGCTGTCCGAACCCGCGCTGATCGAGTACACCCAGGTCATCATCCAGGAAGCCGACCGCCTGCAGACGCTGGTGGACCGCCTGCTGGTTCCGCACCGGGCCCCGCGCATCGTCGGCGACGTCAACATCCACGAGGTGTGCGAACGCGTGCGCTCGCTGGTGCTGGCCGAATACCCGAGCGGGCTCAAGATCGTGCGCGACTACGACGCCGCCATTCCCGAGTTCCGGGGCGACAAGGCGCAACTGATCCAGGCCGTGCTGAACATCGTGCGCAACGCGGCGGAAGCCCTGTCGGCGCGCATCGCCGCGGGCGACGCCGAGATCACGCTGCGCACCCGAGTGGTTCGGCAGATCACGCTGGCCAAGCAGCGCTTCAAGCTGGCATTGGAATTGCATGTGATGGACAACGGTCCAGGCATTCCCCCGGAACTGCTGGACCGGATCTTCCACCCGCTGGTTTCCGGACGTGAAGGAGGCAGCGGGTTGGGATTGACCTTGGCCCAGACTTTCGTGCAGCAGCACGAGGGTGTGATCGAATGCGACAGCCGGCCCGGCCTGACCGATTTCCGGCTGTTGCTGCCACTGCCCTGAACTCATGAAGTGAATGGAGTATCTTTTGCCAGCGTTCCTAGGAAGTCAGCGATGAAACCGATCTGGATCGTAGATGATGACCGTTCGATCCGCTGGGTGCTCGAAAAAGCCTTGGCTCGCGAGAACCTGCCCAGCCGCAGTTTCGGCACCGCGCGCGAGGCCCTGGACGCGCTCGGCGACGACGTGCCGCAGGTCCTGGTGACCGACATCCGCATGCCCGGCGCCGGGGGCATCGAGCTGTTGCAGGCGGTCAAGCGGCGCTTTCCGGCGCTGCCGGTCATCGTCATGACCGCGTACTCCGACCTCGAGAGCGCGGTGTCCGCCTTCCAGGGAGGCGCGTTCGAGTATCTGCCCAAGCCGTTCGACGTCGACACCGCCACGGAGCTGATCCGGCGCGCGGTCGAGGAAAGCCTGCGCGAAGAGGCTTCGGCCGACGAGACGCTGGTGGGAACGCCCGAGATCCTGGGGCAGGCCCCGGCCATGCAGGAAGTCTTCCGCGCCATCGGGCGCCTGTCGCAGTCGCAGGTAACCGTAATGATCACGGGCGAGTCCGGCAGCGGCAAGGAGCTGGTGGCGCGGGCACTGCATCGCCACAGTGCCCGCGCTTCCGGCCCCTTCGTGGCCATCAATACCGCGGCCATTCCCCGCGACCTGCTGGAGTCGGAGCTGTTCGGCCATGAGCGCGGCGCATTCACCGGCGCGCAAAGCATGCGGCGCGGCCGGTTCGAGCAGGCCGACGGCGGTACCTTGTTCCTGGATGAGATCGGCGACATGCCGGCGGAATTGCAGACCCGGCTATTGCGCGTGCTGTCGGATGGCAGCTTCTATCGGGTTGGCGGGCACAGTCCCGTGCACGCCAACGTGCGCGTGATCGCTGCGACGCACCAGCCGCTGGAAGAGCGCGTCAAGCAGGGCCTGTTCCGCGAAGACCTGTTCCATCGGCTCAACGTCATCCGCCTGCGGCTGCCGCCGCTGCGCGAGCGGGCAGAGGACATCCCGCTGCTGGCGCGCCACTTCCTCGCGCGCAGCGCACGCGATCTGGGCGTCGAACCCAAGCGCTTCACGCCGGCCGCGTTGGCCGCCTTGTCGCGGTTTCCGTTTCCCGGCAACGTGCGGCAACTGGAGAACATCTGCCATTGGCTGACCGTGATGGCGCCTGCGCAGACCGTGGACGTGCAGGACCTGCCGCCTGAGCTGCTGGAGAAAGCGCCGCGCGAGAGCCACGCCGCGGTGGGAAGCGAGGCGGCGCCGGAGGCGGCGGTGCCGGCGGGCGAGCGCCTGCCTGCGGTGCAAGGCTCCGCCGAGGCCGCCGCGCGCAGCGGGGGCGTGGCGGTGGCCGAGCGCGCCAGCCTCTGGCTGAGCGGCCTGCAGAGCGACGTCGAGCAACGGCTGCAGCGCGGCGAACCGGACATCATGCAGACGCTGACGCGCCAGTTCGAAAGCACGCTGATCACCACGGCGCTGCGCGCCACGCGCGGGCGGCGTATCGAGGCGGCGCTCAAGCTCGGGATCGGGCGCAACACCATTACGCGCAAGATCCAGGACCTGGGGCTCGAAGAGGACGATTGAAGTCCGTGGGCGCGGCGCCGGCGGCTGCGGGGTCAGCCCAGCGCCGTGTCCAGCAGCATCATGATCACGAAGCCCACCATGAGTCCGCAGGTCGCGAATACTTCATGGCCTTTGCGGTGGGATTCGGGAATGATCTCATGGCTGATCACGAACAGCATCGCGCCCGCCGCGAAACCCAGGCCCCAGGGCAGCAGCACGCTCGAAAAGCCGATGATGGCTGCGCCGACCACCGCGGCCAGGGGTTCGACCAGGCCGCTGGCGATGCCTAGCGCCACCGAGGTCAGGCGGCTGTAGCCGATGCTGACCAGCGCCACCGCCACCACCAGGCCCTCGGGTATGTCCTGGATCGAGATGCCGGTGGTCAGCGCCGAGGCGCGCAGGACGTCCGTACCCGCATAAGCCACGCCTATCGCCAGCCCCTCCGGCAGATTGTGCAGCGCGATCGCGAAGATGAACATCCAGGTGCGGCGTATGCGCACCGCGGAGTGCTTGGGCATGCCTTCCACGCCCTTGATGAAGTGCTCGTGCGGCAGGTAGCGCTCCATGATGAGCAGCAGCGCCGCGCCGAGCAGGATGGCGGCTCCCACGGTGAGCCCCGCTCCCCACGGACCGGCCCCCTGGGCCTTGGCCGCCGCCAGCCCGGGCACCACCAGGGAGAAACCGCTGGCGGCCAGCATGACGCCGGCGCCGAAGCCGAACAAGGTGTCCTGCATGCGGTCGGAAAGCCGCTGGGCGAACAGCACCGGGAGCGTACCCATGGCGGTCGCGCCGGCCGCCATGGAACCGCCGATCAGCGCTTCCTGCACGTGCGACTGGCCGTCCCACAGCGCGGCGATCATGCCATGCGCGAGGACCAGCAAGCCCCCCAGCGCGATGAGGCCGCCAAGCAGCTTGCGCAACATGCTGCCCAGCGTAGGGCTCGTGGGATCGCTATGCGTGGTCATCCGGCATCCGTATCGGCTTGGAAGGCAGGACTGCGGGCTCGTCTCCCTATAGTAGTCATTTTGCGGCGCCGGGACCGCATGGGCGTGTGTTACCGATCATGAGGCGTGGCGCCGAGGCCGCTTACCACGCGCGTCACGGCGGCAAGCAGGAAGGCCAGGTCATCCTG
This sequence comes from Pigmentiphaga sp. NML080357, assembly GCF_002188465.1. Lineage (GTDB taxonomy): Bacteria > Pseudomonadota > Gammaproteobacteria > Burkholderiales > Burkholderiaceae_B > Pigmentiphaga. The sequence goes on from NZ_NINW01000024.1 coordinate 11,391, forward strand.
GCCGATAGTGAAGGCCGGGGTCAGATACACGATGTTGCCGAACGGCCGCACCCAGACGCCGGCCTCGACCAGCCGCGCCCGCAAGGCATCGCGGTCGAAGGCGCCTTCGAGCTCGACCGCGCCGATGGCGCCCAGCACGCGCACGTCGCGCACCCAGGGTAGATCGCGGCACGGCGCAAGGCCCGCTTCCAGCGCGCGGGACAAGGCGGCCACCTGCTGCAGGCGCGGCTCGTGTTCGAACAGGTCCAGCGAGGCATTGGCGGCGGCGCAGGCCAGGGCGTTGCCCATGAAGGTCGGGCCGTGCATCAGGGCGTGGCCGGGATCGTCGGACCAGAAACCGTCGAACACGCGCTGGCTGGCGACGGTGGCGGCAAGCGGCAGCGTGCCGCCGGTCAGAGCCTTGGACAGCGTGATGATGTCGGGCCTCGCGCCGGCCTGTTCGAACGCGAACATCGTGCCGGTGCGGCCGAAGCCGGTGAAGATCTCGTCGTAGATCAGCAGCAGGCCGTGCCGGTCCGCCAGCCTGCGCAACCGGGCCAGCACCGCGGGCGGGTGCATCAGCATGCCGCCGGCGCCCTGGACCAGCGGCTCGACCAGGATGCCGGCCAACTCGTGGGCGTGCTGGCGCAATAGGGATTCCAGCTCGGCTTCCGAGGCGTCGTCGCGCGGCAGCGGCGCGATCACGTGCTGGGTCAGGAGCCCGCGGAACAGGCTGTGCATGCCGTCCTCCGGGTCGCAGACCGCCATGGTGCCGAAGGTATCCCCATGGTAGCCGCCGCGGAAGGCCAGAAAGCGCGAGCGCTGGCGCTCGCCGCGGTTGAGCCAGAACTGCACGGCCATCTTCATCGCCACCTCGACCGCCACCGAGCCCGAGTCCGTATAGAACACACGATCGAAGCCGGGGCCCAGCAGGGCGCACAGGCGCTGCGCCAGCCGCGCCGCGGGTTCGTGGGTAAGGCCGCCGAACATCACGTGCGGCATCGCATCGAGCTGCGCACGCACGGCCTGCGCGATGGCCGGATGGTTGTAGCCGTGGCAGGCGGTCCACCACGAGGCCACGCCGTCCACCAGGCTGCGGCCGTCGGCCAGTTCGATGCGGCTGCCATGCGTGCGCACGACGGGCAGCGGCGGCGCGGCGGTTTTCATCTGGGCATAGGGCAGCCATACATGGCGGGCGCCGTCGGCGGCCCAGGCGGGGGAGGAGAAAGTCATGATCGTCCTGCGCCGGCACGCGGGGGGTGCGGACCTGGCGTTCCACTACAATGGCCCCCATTCTACGGTGCGGGCGCCTGGTGCGCACCGCCACGCTCATGTCGATACTCGATTCACTGCTTGCCCAAGAACTCGACCGCGCGGAACAGCGCCAGATGCGGCGGCGTCTGCGTACCGCCGACTGCGCGCGCGATGGACGCCTGTTGTTCGAGGGCAGGGAAGTGATCGATTTCTCCAGCAACGATTACCTTGGCCTGGCCCGCCATCCGGCGCTGGCCGAACGCGTGGCCGACTGGACCGCGCGCTACGGTGCGGGGTCGCGTGCATCGCGCCTGGTGTCGGGCAATCTCGCGTTGCACGAATCGATCGAAGCCAAGCTGGCGCGCTTCAAGGGCACGGAGGCGGCGCTGCTGTTCGCGTCGGGCTGGCAGGCCAACGCCGCCGTGTTGCCCGCGCTGCTGCGCGCGGCCTCCGGACAGGGCGAGCCCATGGTGTTCTGCGACCGCCTGAACCATGCCAGCCTGCACCACGGCTGCCAGGCGGCCGGCGTGCGCCAGATCCGCTATCGCCACAACGACCTGGATCACCTCGATTCGCTGCTGGCCGAACGCGTCGGCAAGCCGGGCCTGCGCCTCGTCGTCACCGAGAGCGTGTTCAGCATGGACGGCGACCGCACCGACGTGGCCGCATTGTGTGAACTGGCCGAGCGCCACGGCGCCTTCGTGTACCTGGACGAGGCCCATGCCACGGGCGTGCTCGGCCCCGGGGGCGCCGGGCTGGCGAGCCTGGGCCGCGGGCGGGTGGACCTGGCCATGGGCACGTTCAGCAAGGCCATGGGCAGCTTCGGGGCCTATGTGGCAGGGTCGCGGCAACTGTGCGATTACCTGCTCAATGCCTGCTCGGGATTCATCTACACCACCGCGCTGCCGCCGCCGGTGCTCGCCGCGATCGACGCCGCGCTCGATCTCGTCCCCGGCATGGACGCCGAACGGCAACGGCTGGCGCGACTGGGGAACGAACTGCGCAGGGCATTGGCGACGCTGGGCATCGGCACCGGCGCTTCGTCCACCCAGATCGTGCCCGCCATCGTCGGCGACGCCGGCGAGGCGCTCGCCCTGAGCGACCGCTTGCGGTCGCATGACCTGCTCGCGGTGGCGATCCGTCCGCCCACCGTGCCGGCCGGCACCAGCCGCCTGCGCATCGCGCTGAGCGCGGCGCATGGCGAGGAGGATGTCGTCCGGCTGATCGATGCCGTGGCGGAGGCGAGGGCATGACGGCGTCCGACGGCCGTGTCGCCATGGGACGACCCCTGCCGCTGGTGCTGCTGCACGGCTGGGGCTTCGACGCGTCGGTGTGGGATTCCGTGCGCGAGCTGCTCGCCGACTGGCCGATCCATGTGGTGGATGCGGGATACTTCGGCCACCCGTCGATGCCGTGCCTGCCGGAGAGCTATGTGGCCGTGGGCCACTCGCTCGGCGCCATGCGCTGCCTTGCGGAAACGGGCCCGGGATGCCGGGGGTGGGTACTGATCAACGGTTTCACGCGCTTTTCGGCGGCCGCGGATTTTCCCGAAGGGGTCCCCGTGCGCGTGATCGACCGCATGCTGATGCGCCTGGCCGCCGATCCGGCTGCCGTGGTGGACGATTTTCGCAAGCGTTGCGGCGCACCCGCGCAAGCGCCGGCGAGCGGCCTCGATGGCGCGGCGCTCGCAGAGGACTTGCGACGCCTGCGCGACGAGGACGCGCGGGACGCTTGGACGGCCCGGCAGGTGCCGGCCTGCGTGCTGGCCGGCGAGGCCGATCCCGTGGTCGCGCCGACGATGACGCGGGCATCGTTCGGCGAGGACGTCGGCTGGTGCGCCGGCGGCGGCCATTTGCTGCCGCTCACGCACGCCGCATGGTGCGCCGCGCGGATACGGGCGTTCGCCAACGCATTGGCCGGCTCCAGCGCGGGGGTGGCATCGGCATGACCCGGGAGCGGGAGTCCCAAGGGGCCATTGCCCGGCGCTTCGATGCCGCGGCCGGCCGTTACGCTAGTCATGCGGCCCTGCAACGCGAGGTGGCCGAAGAACTGGCCACCCGCATCGCACGCCTGTCGCTGCCACCACGGCCCCGCATCCTGGAGATCGGCTGCGGCACCGGATTCCTCAGCGCGGCGTTGGCGCGACGACTCGGGCCGGCGCAATGGACCTTGACCGACATTTCGCCGCAAATGCTGGAAACGGCGCGCCGCGAGCTCGTCTTGCCGGGGGAGAGCCGCTTTCGGGTCATGGACGGAGAATTCCCCGACATGGGCTTGGGGAGGTTCGATCTCGTCTGTTCGAGCATGGCGGTGCAATGGTTCGGCGATCTCGATGCCGGACTGGCGCGCATGGGAAGGCTGCTGGACGAGGGAGGATGGATGGCCGTCGCGACCCTGGCGGCCGATACTTTCGTCGAATGGCGTGCGGCCCACGCGCAGCACGGCCTGGACGCCGCGGTGCGGACCTATCCCCAGCCCGGGCGCATAGGCGTGTCGCTGCCAGGTTTGCGCCGCTCGATGGCGTCCGAATTGCGGGTGCAGCGGCATCGAGACGGCATCGAGTTCCTGCGCGGCCTCAAGGCGATCGGCGCCGATGCGCCGGCACCGGGCCACCGGCCTTTGCCGCCCGCCGCGCTCAAACGAATACTGGGTACTTTCGACAGGCAGGGGGCAAGCGTGACCTACCATGTGGCTTATGGAACCTGGAACAAGGGCGCCACGCCGCGCGGCGTGTTCGTGACCGGCACCGACACCGGCATCGGCAAGACGCTGGTATCGGCCGTGCTGGCGCGCGCCTGGAACGCAGACTATTGGAAGCCGCTGCAGACCGGCGTGGCGACCGAACCGGACGACACCGGTACGGTCGCCACGCTGGCCGGCCTGCCACCGGCCCGCATCCACGCGCCCCACGCCGTGCTGCAGGCGCCGCTCTCGCCCTGGGCCGCGGCCCGCGAGGAAGGCGTGAGACTGGACGTGGCGGATATCGCGGCTCCCTCTACGGAGGCGCCACTGGTGGCCGAAGGCGCCGGCGGCCTGCTGGTGCCGATCGACGACCGCTCCACCATGATCGACCTGATCGCCCGCCTGGGCCTGCCTGTGATCCTGGTGGCGCGGAGCACGCTGGGCACGCTCAATCACACGTTGTTGTCGCTGGAGGCGCTGCGGGCGCGCGGCATTCCCGTTGCCGGCGTGGTCATGAGCGGCGAGCCCTCTGCAGGCAACCGCCTGGGCATCGAACAGTTCGGCAGGGTCAGGGTGCTGGCGGAGATCCCGCGCCTGACTGCCGTCGATGCCTTCACCGTGGCTGAACTCGCGCGCGCCATTCCTCCGTTCGAGGAGGTGCTGGCCGGCGCGGCCTAGATCTCCAGCGTCGCCACTACCGGCGCGTGGTCCGAGGGCTGCTCGTTCTTGCGGATTTCGCGCTCGATCACGCAAGCGCTGCATACGGCCTTCAAGGTATCCGACAGCAGGATGTGGTCGATGCGCAGACCGGCGTTGCGGCGGAACGCCAGCTGCCGGTAGTCCCACCAGCTGAAGGACTTGGGCGGCTGTTCGAACAGCCGGAAAGCGTCGTGCAGGCCGACATCCAGCAGCGAACGGAATGCGGCCCGCTCGGGTTCCGACACCAGCACGCTGCCTTCCCACTTGGCCGGATCGTGAACGTCGCGATCATCCGGCGCGACGTTGTAGTCGCCCAGCACGGCCAGGCGTGGATAGCGGGCCAGTTCCTTCTGCAGTCCTTCGCGGAAGGCGGCGAACCATTTCAGCTTGTATTCGTATTTGTCGCTTCCCACCGACTGGCCGTTGGGGCAATAGGCGCTGACGATGCGCAGTTCGCCGGCCGGGGTATCCAGCGTGGCGGCGATGACGCGCTGCTGGGTGTCCTCGAACCCGTCGATGTTCTTGGCCACGTCCTTGACCGGCTGGCGGGTCAGGATGGCGACCCCGTTGTAGGTCTTCTGGCCGGTGAAGACGGCGTGATAGCCGATTTCCTCCAGGGCCGCGACGGGGAACTTGTCGTCGGGAAGCTTGAGCTCCTGCAGGCACAGGGCATCGACCGGATTGGCCTGCAGATAGGCGATGACCTGCGGCAGGCGCACGTTGAGGGAGTTGATGTTCCAGGTGGCGAGCTTCATCGGGCGAGGCGATTTCTAGTATGGATGCGGGCTAACGGGGGATTCATCGCCCCATCCGCTGGGCTGGCTGCAAAGCCGAGGCGCGCTTGGCAGCCGGATGGATGTCCGCCGCCTTGCGCATGATAGCAGCCTCGATTCGTGTGGACCGAATCGCTCGTCTACCCCGCCCGGCCTCGACCCCGGATGCGCCCGGCCTCGACCCGGCAGCCGGCGGACCCATGGCCGGGAACGTTCAGTCCCACTGTATGCCCAGCTCCTTCACCAGGCCGCCCCATTTGTCGCTTTCCTTCTTCAGGAAGGCCCCGAATTCGGCGGAGCTGCTGGCCACGATTTCCGCACCTTCCGAATCGATGCGCTCCTTGACTTCGGGCAGCGCCATGGCCTTTGCGATGGACTGGTGCAACGCGTCCAGCAGGGCCGGGGGCAGGCCAGCCGGCGCCACCAGGCCGTGCCAGTTGGAAACCTGCATGGCCGGCACGCCAGCCTCGGCGGTGGTGGGCAAATTGGGTAGCTGGTCGATACGGCGCGGACCCGCCACGGCCAGGCCGGTAAGGCGACCGGCTTCGATGTGCGAGCGTACCAGCGTGATGTCCGACACCATGACCTGGACCTGGCCGGCCAACAGATCGTTGAGCGCCGGACCCGAGCCGCGGTAAGGCACGTGCACCATCTCGACCCCGGCCACGCGCTTGAACAGTTCGCCGGCCAGGTGGGGAATGGTGGCGTTGCCGGCAGACCCGAAGTTGAGCTTGCCCGGATTGGCCTTGGCGTAGGACACCAGTTCGCCCAGGGTCTTGATGCCGGTGCGGGGATTTACGACGATGATCTCGGGTACGCCGATGACCTGCGACACCGGGACCAGGTCCTTGAACGGATCGTAGGGCATCTTGCGCGCGATATGCGGCGCCACGGTCAGCGCGCCGGCCAGCGAATAGCCCAGGGTGTAGCCGTCGGGCGCCGACCGGGCGACTTCGGACAGCCCGGTCAGGCCGCCCGCGCCCGGGCGATTCTCGACGATCATCGGCTGGCCCAGGATCTTGGCCAGGCCGTTCCCAAGCAGGCGGCATACCGTGTCCGCGGAGCCGCCCGGCGCCAACGGCACGATGATGCGGATGGGGCGCGAGGGGAACTTGTCGGCCGCGCGCGCCGGGAACATGGCCGTGGCCAGGGGGAGCGCCATGGCGCCAAGCGTGAGGACGCGTCGTCGTTGATCGATCACGTGGGATTCCTTGTCTCGTGTCCGGCGGGCTTCGGAAGCGCCCGGTGGCCGGTTATCGTTGATCTCGCGCCCGCGCGTGGCGCGGGCACCATGTACGCGCACTGTAGGCAATGCGATGCGCGCGGGCTATCCGCGCTCGCGTCAAAGCTGATATGCCTGAATTTGCAGGGGGAGGTCCCGCCGTACAAGGGCGCCGGGTCGGCCCGCGATGCCGCCCCGGGACGGATTCTTGCTGGCGGGCATCCGGGCGGCGCGGCCATGCGGCCATCGCCGGAGTGGCGTATAAAAGAAGGCAAGCGACGCCGGCCGCTTCCGCGCAGCGGCAGGACGGGACCATTTCTCCTCTCTTGGGTGCGACCATGGCTCTCAAACACGCAAGACAATTGGAAGCGATCGATCTGCATGCCAGCGACGAACAGCGAGGCACGCATGCCAGCAGCAGCCTGCTGCGGACGGATCACCTGCAACTGCTGCAATTGGTACTGCCGGCCGGGGATGAAATGCCGCAACACCACGTGCCGGGCGAACTGACCATCCAGTGCCTGTCCGGCGAAGCCGTCGTGACCACCCCGCACGGGGCTTGTCCGCTGCGCGTGGGACAGTTGGTGGCGTTGCCGGAGCAGGAGCCGCACGCCGTCCAGGCCCGGACCGATACGACGCTGCTGGTCACGCTGATCCGCAAGCCCGGCGATGCGGGGCCGGGAGCGCTTTGATCGAACATCGGACGGATGCGGGAGGAATCATGCAAACAAGGCCTGAACGGGAATCGCCTTCGGCCGACGGCGATGCGGCGGGCGACAGGGTGGGCGTTGCGCCTGCACAGGGCTCTGGGCCGCAAGCGCCTCCCGGGCGGGCGTCTCCCGTCTGCTACGCGGAGCAAGCGGATGCCGCCTACATGGGCTACCTGGGACGGGATGAGCTCGTGGCGGCGCTGGACGAACTGCTCGAGGCCGAGAGAGCCGGCGCTCGCGTGGCGGAGGAAACCGCGGCCCAATTGCAGGACCCGGGCGAGCGAGCGCTGATGGAGGCCATCCGGCGGGACGAGGTGAAGTGGTGCGGCATGCTGATCGCCGCCATCCAGTCGTTGGACGCCAAGCCGTCGGCGCGCACCGGTGCCTTCCACGCCAAGGCCATGGCGATCGCATCCCTGCCGGAGCGCATGGCGTTTCTCAATCGCGGGCAGGGGTGGGTGGTGAAGAAGCTCCAGGCGCTCGTGCCGCGCGTGCGCGAGCCGGGCATCCAGGACGAACTGCTCGCGATGCTGTCATCGCATCGCGAGAACATCGAACGCGTGGCCACGCGCCTTGCCGCGCCGGAAGGCGGGTGAGGGCGCCGTCTTCGGCCAGCGCGGCAGCGACGCGAATGTGACGAGCTGTTTCCCCGGCTGGCAAAAAGGACGGGCGGCGCCTGGCGCGCCACGGCCCGGGAGTATGCTTGGGTTCTGCAAACACCACAGGTTCGAAGCGGGAGATTCCATGAAATGGCCGAGCCAGCAGGAGCAGAAGAAAGCCAACCTTCCAGGCGGCGGGCGTCCGGGGCAGGGCGGCCGTCCAGGCAGCAGCCCGGCCATGCCGCCGCGCAGGGTGTGGCTCATTTTTCTCATCGTGCTGCTGGTCAACTATTTCGTGGCCCGGATTCTTTCCACGGGGGCGGACGAGCCGGTCACCATTCCCTATACGGTTCTCAAGGAAGAGGTCGCCAAAGGCAACGTCACCGCCATCTACAGCCAGGGTGAGCGCATAGAGGGGCGTTTCGTGCAGGCCGTGACCTGGCCACGCGCCACCACGGAGGCACCGGCCCGCGCGGGCTCCCAGGCACCGCAGCAGCGCACCTCGACCACTTTCGAGAGCACGCTGCCGGTGTTCGTCGATCCGGGCTTCGAGAAATTCCTGATCGACCACAAGGTGGAGATCAGCGCACAACCTATCCAGACCAGCAGCTGGCTGACCACCCTCATCTTCGGATTCGGGCCTGCCATCTTCATCATCGCCTTCTACGTCTGGCTGTATCGCCGCGCCGCGCGCCAGGGCGGCATGGGCGCGAGCATGTTCGGCCTGGGCAAGAGCAAGGCCCGGCGCTACGACCTGGAAGGCGGCGAGCGGGTCACCTTCAACGACGTGGCCGGCATCGACGAGGCCGAGAGCGAACTGGTCGAGGTGGTGGATTTCCTGAAGAACCCCGCCAAGTACACGCGGCTGGGCGGGTCGGCGCCCAAGGGCGTGCTGCTGGTCGGGGCGCCGGGGACCGGCAAGACGCTGCTGGCGAAGGCCGTCGCCGGCGAGGCCGGCGTGCCGTTCTTCTCCATGAGCGCCGCCGAGTTCGTAGAGATGATCGTGGGCGTGGGCGCGGCCCGGGTGAGGGACCTTTTCAAGCAGGCGCGCGAACAGGCGCCGTCCATCATCTTCATCGACGAGATCGATTCCATCGGCCGGGCCCGGGGGCAGGTCGCCCTGGGCGGATCGAGCGAACAGGAACAGACCCTGAACCAGATCCTGACCGAGATGGACGGATTTTCGGGCCGGGAGGGCGTCATCGTCCTGGCCGCGACCAACCAGCCCGACGTGCTGGACAAGGCCTTGCTGCGACCCGGACGCTTCGACCGCCGGGTGGTGGTCAACCTGCCCGACAAGAACGGCCGCGAGGCCATCCTGAAGGTCCATACGCGCAAGACGCCGCTGGCCGGGGACGTGGACCTGGCGGAGCTGGCCTCGACCACGCCGGGCCTGTCGGGCGCGGACCTGAAGAACCTGGTGAACGAGGCGGCCTTGCTGGCGGCGCGGCGCGACCAGAACGAGGTGCACCAGAAGGACTTCAACGACGCGCTGGAGAAGATCGTGCTGGGGCCCGAGCGGCCTCTCATCCTCAGCCACGCGGATCGCGAACGCATCGCCTACCACGAGGGCGGGCACGCCATCCTGGGGCTGCTGGTGCCGGGGGCGGACCCCGTGCACCGGGTCACCATCGTGCCGCGCGGGCAGGCGCTGGGCGTGACCTACCAGCGGCCGCAGACCGACCGCTACAACTATCCCGAGGCCTATCTGCTGGCGCGCATCGTCGGCATGCTGGGCGGCAGGGCGGCCGAGGAGGTCGTCTACGGCACGCGCACCACCGGGGCGGAAAGCGACATCGAGCAGGCCACCAACCTGGCGCGCAACATGGTGATGCGCTGGGGCATGAGCGACAAGCTAGGCATGGTGCAGCTCGCGCCGCGGCAGAATCCCTACCTGGGCGGAGGCGCCGGGGCCAGCCTGCCGTACAGCGAGGAAACCGCCCGGGCGGTTGACGTGGAAGTGCAGAAGATCATCCACGGCTGCCACGACCGCGCGCTCAGCCTGCTGCGCGAGCACCGGGCGCAGCTCGATGCGCTGGTGCGGGCGCTGCTGGAGAAGGAAACGCTGGACGAGAAAGAGATCCTGGCGGCAACAGGACTGCCGCCGGCTCCCAGGCTGAACGAATTGCCGGCGGGGGCGCCGCGGAGCGGCGAGGAAGAGCTTCCGCCGCCGCTTTGAGGCGGCGGGCGCTCGCGCATCATTCCTTCTCGATGCCCGCCTTGGCGATGATCTGCGCCCATTTCCGCGATTCGGCGGCCTGGAAGCGGCGCAGTTCGTCGGGCGTGCTGGTCACCCGCTCGGTGCCCGTCGGGCCGTAGAATTTTGCTGCGGTGGGCGTACTGGCGGCGGTCGTCAGGAGCTGGTTGAGGCGGGTCACGATGGGGTCGGGCGTGCCGGCCGGCACGTAGGCCGCGAACCAGTAGGTCGATTCATAATTGGGCACGCCCGACTCCGCGATGGTCGGCACGTCCGGCGCAAGCGGGCTGCGGGTGGCGGTCGTCACGCCCAGGGCCTTCAGGTTGCCGCTCTTGACCTGCGGCAGCCCCGTCGTCATGTCCGTCCACATGACCTGGATCTGCCCGCCGAGCAGATCCGTGACGCCCATCGGATTGCTCCGATAGGGCACGGGAACGATCTCCGTTTCGGTCATCTGTTTGAAGAGTTCGCCCGCCACCCGGCTGGACGAGCTGCCGAACCCGAAGGAAAGCTTGCCGGGCTGCGACTTGGCCAAGGCGATGAATTCCTTTACGTCGCGGACGGGGAGACTGGGCGGCACCACCATGATCTGGCCGCCTTTGCCGAGCAGCGTCACCGGCTCGAAGTCCTTGACCGGGTCGTAGGGCAGTTTCTTGAACAGGTGCTCGTTGGCGGCATGCGTCGTGTTGGTCGTGATCAACACCGTATAGCCGTCGTTCTTGGCGCGGGCAACGGCCTGCGCGCCGATGAACGAGTTGGCGCCGGGCTTGTTCTCGACCACCACCGGCTGCCCCGTGGCCTCGGATACGGCTTGCCCGATCGCCCGCGCGATCTGGTCGGTGGCGCTGGCGGCGGCGAACGGGACGACGAAGGTGATCGGCCTGTCGGGAAAGGCCTGGGCGCTGCCGGCGGATGTGCCCAGCAGCGCGAGGGTAAGCACGGCGAGGCGCCGGCGGCGGTATGTGTTCATGGTGTCTCCTTATCGTCGATAGAAATGGGAAGCGTCAGTAGCAGGCTGGAGAGCGTCTTCCCGTGCGTGTCGAGGTTCAGCGAGTCGTTGACGCCGCCGTCGAGCACATCGTCCAGCACGAAATTCATCGCCGCGAGGCGCGGCAGCAGGTACCGCCTGACCGCCGTCGGCGCGCGCGAGGCAAAGAGCCCGGCCACGCGCGCCTCGGTGACCTGGTCGACCAGCAGGGGCCAGTGCGCCGGGTCGTAGGCGACGACGCTGATGGACGCGCGGTCGCCCTTGTCCCCCGTGCGCGCATGGGCCAATTGATGAAGCGGAACGGTCCTGGCGCTCATGCCGCGAACTCCCAGGCCGGAGCCAGCCATTCCCGTGGCACCAGGCACGAGCCGCTGGCCAGGCGCGGGGTGACGGCAGTGCGCACCCCGCCGCCGCCGGCGGGGCCGCAGGTGTACAGGGCCAGTACCTCGCGCGTGACTTGCTCCGCTTCCGTCCGCGAAGCCGCCGCCGCCGCGATGCGCAGGCGCAGATCCTCCGCGCGCGAGGCGGGCACCTCGATCGCGGCCGCCCACCGGCCCTGGTCGTCGCCGAACACGCTGGTAATCCCGATGAAGTCGGCGCGGATCTTCAGGTGACCCAGCCCAAGCACACGCAACCGCTCGCGTACCACCTCGGCGGCGAGGGCCGCCCGCGCCGCGGCGTTCGGACCGGCATAGGAAATCTCGCCTTCGGCCAGCCATGGTCCCTCGTAGCAAAGCGTGGCCTTGATGGTGGCCGGCCGGGGATGCCCGCGCACGTTTGTGATCTCGACCCGATCCGGTCCGGTCTGGCGCACCTGTGCCTCGTTGATGTCCGCCACCACGTCCGGCGTCAGGTAGGCGCCCGGATCATGGATTTCGTAGAGCAATTGCTCGATGACGGTACGGCGGTCGACGCAGCCGCCCGTCCGGGCGGCCTTGGTGACGACGAAGCGGCCGTCTTCGTGCATCTCGATGATGGGGAAGCCGAGGTGCGCGAGATCGGGGACATCCTTGAACCCCGGGTCGGCGAAGTATCCGCCGCACACCTGGGCCCCGCATTCGAGGATATGCCCGGCCATGGTTCCGGCGGCAAGGCGGTCCCAGTCGTCTTCCGGCCAGCCGAAGTGCGCCAGCATGGGTCCGAGGGCCAGTGCGGGGTCTGCTACCCGTCCCGTGACGACGACTTGCGCGCCCGCGCGCAGCGCCGCGGCGATCTCGCGCGCTCCCAGGTAGGCGTTTGCGCTGACCAGCGGCCGTTCGATGGCGGATTGGGCAAGCAGCGTGGACATGCGTTCGGGGGAGAGCGCCGTCAGGAGATCGTCCCCCGTGACGACCGCGATGCGCAGGGAGGGCAGGCCGAGCGAGGCCGCCAGTTGCTGGAGCCGCCTGGCCGCGCCATGGGGATGGGCGGCGCCGAAGTTGCCGACGATCGGAATCCCGCCGCGCACGCAGTCGGCGAGGATCGGCGCGACGAAGCGCTCCAGCGACGGTTCCCAGCCCGCCTCGGGGTTTTGCTTGCGCTGCAATTGCGCCAGCGCCAGGGTCCGTTCCGCCAGGGTCTCGAAGATCAAGGCCCGCGGGCCGTCGTGTGCCAGTAGCGTACGGACCACCGGGACCGCCGCGTCCCAGCGGTCTCCCGAGAAGCCCGCGCCCGAGCCGATACGCAGAATCGGCGCAGAAGGCTGAGGAGAAGAATGCATGCGCACCAAATCGTTGTCGTGGAGATCAAAGGCCGGACCCGGATTCCGGCCTGTAGAGGCGACACGATATTGAGTGTGGAGTTTCCCGGGAAATAGATTGTTTGGGATGACTGATTGAAAAAACAGATTAATTCGCTCTGTCGCCCGGGGTTAACGCCGATCTGCGCCGGGTCCGGCGCCCGTCTCCCACCGGCGGCCGCCGGTGCAGCATGAAATCGAGCAGGGCTTGTGCGCCGATGGACATGCTGCGGTCGCGGCGCCGGATGACGAACACCTCGCGCACCAGCCCTGGCGTTTCGATCAACTGGGCGGACAGGTCCGGGCTGTCGAAATGGAACAGCGTCAACGCGGGCACCACGGTGATGCCCAGGCCTGCCCGCACCATGCCCGCGACGGTGCTCAATTGGTCCAGTTCCATGATGCCGTTCATCGTTGCCGGATGGATCGCCGCCTCGATGTGCTGGCGGACGCTGCTGTCCTGCGCGAGATGGATGAAGGGCTCGCCGCTCAAGGCCGCAAGGGTGAGCCGCCGGCGGCGAGACAACGGGTGGTCCTTGCGGCAGACCAGGTAGAAACCGTCCTGGCAGAACGGTTCGGCCTGTAGCTCCGGTCCTACCGAACGCATCGAGGCCAATGCGAAATCGGCGCGCCCGCTGCGGACGAACTCGACACAGCTTTCGGACAGGACATCGGCGACGTCGACCTGGATGCCGGGATAGGCCCGGCGGAACTCCGCGAGCACTCCCGGCATCCAGCCGGCGGCCAGCGAGGGGAGGGCGGCCACGCTGGCCCGGCCGCGCCTGCCTGCCGCGTGTTCCCCCAGATCCTCCAGGGCATCGCGCAGGCTGACCAGTACCCGCGTCGCTCCCCCCAGGAACAACCGGCCCTCGGGCGTCAGTTCCACGCGGCGGGTGTCGCGGTCGAACAGTCTCACGCCGAGCGCGTCTTCCAGCGTTCGTATCAGGCTGCTGAAGGCCGACTGCGATAGATGGCACTGCTGCGCGGCCCGGGTGAAGTTCTTGTGCTCGGCAAGAGCGATGAATGCACGGACCTGGCGAGTCGAGAGATTCTGGTCGGTTATCTGCATTCTCGATCACTCCATCAAAAAAAAGCGATGCCCTCGATGATTGACGAATCTTACTATCCGGCCCTGACGGGTGACATGAAAATGCTTAGATGAGGAGAGACAAGCCCATGGACAAGGTTTCGTACACACTGGCCTGCACGGCCATCGGCGCGCTGCTCGCCGGCTGCGGCGGCGACGGCGGATCGTCCGGGGACGGCGGTCCTTCGGTTCCCGATGCGCCCGCATTGCAGATCTCGGTGCTCGGGAATCGGGCCGACCTGGTCTCGGGTGGGCAGGCCATGGTCGAGGTGAGAATCCCCGACGCATCGCCCACGCGCTTCGAGCAGGTCAGGATGGTGCTCAACGGCCGCGACGTGACCAGCGCGTTCGCCGTGCGGGCAAACGGCCGCTACATGGGCCTGGTCGAAGGATTGGCGGAGGGAGGCAACCAGCTCGTGGCCAGGTCGGGCGACGGCGCCACCGCTCACCTTGCCATCAAGAACCACCCGATAGGCGGACCGCTCATCTCCGGCGCCCAGGTCGGCTACTGGGAGTGCACGACGAAGGTCGCCAACCCGACGCCGGCCAATCCAGACCTGGGCGATCCCCTCGACGACAAGTGCAATATCAAGGCGCCGGTCTTCCGCTATCAATACCGCACCGTGAACGGGCAGTTCGCGGCCTATGATCCGGCCCGTCCGCCCGCGCCCGAGCAGATCGCGCGCACGACCACGGACGAGGGCAAGACCGTGCCGTATATCGTGCGCATCGAACGCGGCGTGATCAACCGCGGCAAGTACGACATCGCCTATCTCGCCAATCCCGACGATCCGGCGAAGGGCTGGACGCCCTATGCCCGGCCGGCCTCGTGGAACGGGAAGCTGCACTGGAAGTTCGGGTCCGGTTGCGAATACGGGCGCACCCAGGGGAATCCGGGCAGCGTGCTGGACGACGTCGCCCTGAGCCGAGGCTTCATGGTGGCGTCCTCCGAGATGACGCAGTACGGCACCCATTGCAATGACGTCACGTCGGCCGAAACCGTGATGATGATCAAGGAACACATCACCGAGAACTACGGCGAAATCCGCTTTACGATGGCCGACGGGAATTCCGGCGGCGCGCACCAGCAGCATCTGCATGCCTCGAACTACCCCGGCCTGCTGCAGGGGCTTCTTCCCGGGGACGGTTGGCAGGACACCTGGACGACGGGCCGCGAGTTCGCCGATTGCGGCTTGCTCAAGCGGTTCTACGATGCGCGCAGGACTGCCGGCGCGGCTTTTACCGTCATGGAAAAGGCGCATGTCAATGGCCACGTGTACGACCAGGTATGCGAAGGTCCCGCGAACGTCAACATGGCCTCGCGCACGCCGTTCTATCTGGATCCCACCGTGGGCGGGGCGGGCTGCGGCACGCATTGGAACGTCTGGTCCACGAGCAACCTTGCGGGCATCCGATGCACGCTCCAGGATTTCAACATCGCCGTGTTCGGGCCGCGGGACCAGACCGGCTATGCCAAGTCGCCCATCGACAACACCGGCATCCTGTACGGATTCCGGGCGGTCAACGAGGGCAAGATCTCGCCCGAGCAGTTCGTGATGCTGAACGAGCAGATCGGCGGGTACGACATCAACGGCCAATGGCAGGCGTCGCGCATGGCCGCGGACCCGGGCGCCGCCGAGATTGCGCACCGATCGGGGCGGGTCGCGCACGGCAGGTACCTGGGCGAGGTGGCCATCATCCAGTCCATCGGCTTCAACGTCCAGGAAGAGCACTACGATTTCCGCGGCTACGTGATCCGCAATCGCATCCTGCGCGAGCACGGCGATTACTCGAACCATGTCATCTGGCGCTACAAGTCCATGCCGCCGGACTATGCCGCGCGCCGGTTCGATGCGATGAACGAATGGCTGACCAGGGTCGAAGCCGACAAGTCCGGCAAGACGCTGCGCGAGAAGATCGTCGCCAATAAGCCCGCGATCGCGGTGGACGCCTGCTGGCGCGCGGACGTGGGCCAATGGAGCACCGATCCCGATTACTGCAATACGGGGGCCAACCCGACGTCGGCCTCGAGCGTGGCCGGCTCCGGCGCGGCCGCGGTCTACAGCCCGGGCGTGGACGAGTGGCCGGTATTCCGGGATACGCGTGTCGCGGCAGGGGAAGGGCTGGCCAGCGACATCATGAAATGCCAGTTGAAACCTCTGTCCCGGACCGATTTCGCCGTCGTGTTCAGCAACGACCAGTGGTCGAGGCTGCGGGCGGTGTTCCCGGCCGGCGTGTGCGACTATGCCAAGCCGGGCGTCGGCCAGGAAGCGCCGGAACCTTGGCAGAGCTTCATGGACGGGCCCGGAGGCAAGCCGCTGGGCGCAGCGCCCGCCTCGGCGCCGGGGGAGGGCGCCTGATCCAACGCCGGAACCGCCGGGGGGCTTGACTTTCCCATCATGGGAAGCTTGATACTGGGAAGCATGACGATTCCCGTATCGAGAGGCAACTATGAATAGGCAGTCCCTCCCCGCGGCGGCCGGTCCGGAGTTCACCTGGTCGCTGCCCGTCCAGGGCATGACCTGCGCCTCGTGCGTGGGCCGCGTAGAGCGGGCCTTGCGCACGGTGCCGGGGGTGCAGCGCGCCACCGTGAACCTGGCCACCGAAACGGCCGAGGTGCAGGCGGACGGCTCGGTCGAGCCCGGCATGCTGCGCGCCGCCGTGGAAAAGGCCGGCTACGAGGTGCCGGTCGACACCGTGGACCTGCACGTGGACGGCATGACCTGCGCGTCTTGCGTGGCCAGGGTGGAGAAGGCCCTGGCCAAGGTGCCGGGCGTGGCCCGGGCGGAGGTGAATCTCGCGACCGAGACCGCGCGCATCGGGCTCGCGGCCAAGGTGGACATGGCCGACCTGGTGGCGGCCGTGGCGAAGGCCGGCTATGAAGCCCGGCCCGCGGCGGCCCCGGCCAAGGCGACTGCCTCGCGCTGGCCGGCATGGTGGCCGGTGGCCGTCGCGGCCGCGTTGTCCCTGCCCATGGTACTCCCCATGCTGCTGATGCCGTTCGGCGTGCATTGGATGCCCGGCGGCTGGGTGCAGCTGGCGCTCGCGACGCCGGTGCAATTCTGGCTGGGCGCGCGCTTCTACCGGGCTGCCTGGAAGGCGCTCAAGGCCCGCGCCGGCAACATGGACCTGCTGGTGGCCCTGGGAACCAGCGCTGCCTACGGGCTGAGCCTGTACCAGTTGCTGCGGCACGGCGACACCGGCGCGGCGCACTTGTATTTCGAGGCATCGGCGGTGGTCATCACCCTGGTGCTGCTAGGCAAATGGCTCGAGTCGCGCGCCAAGCGCCAGACGACCGAGGCCATCCGCGCGCTCAACGCGTTGCGGCCCGAGGTGGCGCGCGTACGCCGCGAGTCCGGGGAAGTCGAGGTGCCCGTATCGACCGTGCGGCCGGGCGACCTGGTCATCGTGCGGCCGGGCGAGCGCGTGCCGGTGGACGGCGAGATCGTGGAAGGCTCGAGCCAGGTGGACGAGTCGCTCATCACAGGAGAAAGCCTGCCGGTCGAGAAGCGCGAGGGCGACCGGGTCACGGGAGGCTCGGTCAACGCCGAGGGCCTGCTGGCGGTGCGCACCACCGCGGTCGGCGCCGAATCGGTGCTGGCGCGTATCGTGCGGCTGGTCGAATCGGCGCAGGCCAAGAAGGCGCCCATACAACGCCTGGTGGATCGCGTCAGCGAGGTGTTCGTCCCGGTCATCGTGGGCGTGGCGCTGCTGACGCTGGCGGCCTGGGGCGTGTCCACCGGCGACTGGGAAACGGCCATCCTGAACGCGGTCGCCGTACTCGTGATCGCCTGCCCTTGCGCGCTCGGACTGGCCACGCCCACCGCCATCATGGCCGGCACCGGCGTGGCCGCGCGCCACGGCATCCTGATCAAGGACGCCGAGGCGCTGGAGGTGGCGCACGACGTCAAGGTCGTGGCTTTCGACAAGACCGGCACCCTGACCGAAGGCAGGCCCGAGCTGGTGGCGGCGGAGGCGGCCACGGGCGACCGGCGCCACCTGCTCGCGCTCAGCGCGGCCTTGCAGTCCGGCAGTGAGCATCCGCTGGCGCGGGCCGTGATGGCAGCCGCCCTGCGCGAGGGCATCGCCACGCCTGCGGCCTCGCAGGTGCGCGCCGTGGCGGGGCGCGGAATGGCTGCATCGGTCGATGGCCAGGACGTGCGGCTGGGAAGCGGCCGCTTCATGCAGGAACTCGGCGTCGACACGGGAGCCCTGGCCGGTCGCGCGGCGGAACTCCAGGCCGAAGGACGCACCGTGTCGTGGGTAGCCCGGGTGGACGGCGCACCGGCGCTGGTCGGCCTGCTGGCCTTCGGCGATACGCTCAAGCCCACGGCGGCCGGCGCGCTGCGCAGCCTGCATGAACAAGGTATCCGCAGTGTCCTTCTGACCGGCGACAATCTCGGCGCGGCGCGAGCCGTCGCCCAGGCGCTGGGTGTGGACGACGTGCGGGCCGAAGTGCTGCCCGAGCACAAGGCCGAGGTCATTGCCGAGCTGCGGCGCGGCGGCGAGGTGGTCGCCATGGTCGGGGACGGCATCAACGACGCACCGGCGCTGGCGGCTGCCGACGTGGGTATCGCCATGTCCACCGGCACGGATGTCGCCATGCATGCCGCGGGCGTTACGCTGATGCGGGGCAATCCCGCGCTGGTGGGCGATGCCATCGACATCTCGCGGCGCACCTACGCCAAGATCCGCCAGAACCTGTTCTGGGCCTTTGCGTACAACGTCGTGGGCGTTCCCCTCGCGGCCCTTGGCCTGCTCAGCCCGGTCATCGCCGGCGCAGCCATGGCCTTGAGCAGCGTGAGCGTGGTCTCCAACGCCTTGTTGCTGCGGCGTTGGAAGGGACGTGCCTGAGGGGGCGACACGATATGCAGATCAAGACTTCAAGACGCACCTTCGTTACCGCCCTTGCCGCAGGCGGCGTGCTGGGAGGGCTGGGGCTTTGGCGAGCGCCCGTCTGGGCATCGACCGACCCTGGTGCCCCCCATGTCCTGGCCGGCGCGGAATTCGACCTGGTCATCGGCGAGACGCCGGTGAATTTCACCGGCAACGCCCGCACCGCCATGACGGTCAATGGCGGCATTCCCGGTCCGCTGCTGCGCTGGAAAGAGGGCGACACCGTCACCCTTCGCGTCCGGAACAAGTTGCGGGATGCCACGTCCATCCACTGGCATGGCATCCTGCTGCCCGCGAACATGGACGGCGTGCCGGGGCTGAGCTTCCACGGTATCGCCCCGGACGGCATGTACGTCTACACGTTCAAGGTCCGCCAGAGCGGCACGTACTGGTATCACAGCCATTCCGGCTTCCAGGAGCAGTCGGGCGTATACGGCCCGCTGATCATCGACCCCGAAGATCCCGAGCCTTTCACCTATGACCGGGATTACGTGGTGATGCTGTCCGACTGGACGGACGAGGATCCCATGCGGATCATGCGCAAGCTGAAGAAGCAGTCCGATTACTACAACTACAACAAGCGCACCGTCGGCGACTTCATCAGGGACGTCAGCGAGAAGGGGTGGCGCGCCACGATCGCCGACCGGAAGATGTGGGCGGAAATGAGGATGAACCCCACCGACCTCGCCGATGTCAGCGGACATACCTATACCTACCTGCTGAACGGGCATGCGCCGGACGACGGCTGGACGGCACTGTTCCGGCCGGGAGAGCGCATCCGCCTGCGGTTCATCAATGGATCGGCCATGACCTATTTCGATGTACGGATTCCCGGCCTGAAGATGACCGTGGTGGCTGCCGACGGACAGAACGTCGCGCCCGTCGCGGTGGACGAATTCCGCATTGCCGTCGCGGAAACCTACGACGTCATCGTCGAGCCGTCCGGGCAGGACGCGTACACCATCTTTGCCCAATCCATGGACCGTACGGGATTCGCGCGCGGCACCCTGGCCGTGCGTGAAGGGCTGCAGGCAGGCGTGCCGGCACCGGACCCGCGCCCGGTCCTTTCGATGGAGGACATGGGCATGGACCACGGTTCGGCGCATGGCGTGGACCATGGCCACCTGGCGGGCATGGAACACGGACAGGCGGCCAGCGGAGGAACGGGCGACATGCAGTCCCACCCTGCCTCGGAAGAGAACAATCCCCTGGTCGACATGCAGACGACGACTCCGGTGCCGAAGCTGGATGACCCGGGAATCGGCTTGCGGAACAACGGCCGCCGCGTGTTGACCTATGCCGACCTGCGCAGCGCTTTCGAGGACCCCGACGGACGCGAGCCGGGCCGCACCATCGAACTGCACTTGACCGGGCACATGGAGAAATTCGCCTGGTCGTTCGACGGCATCAAGTTCTCGGATGCCAAGCCCGTGGTCTTGAAGTACGGGGAGCGGGTCAGGATCGTCCTGGTGAACGACACCATGATGACCCACCCCATCCACCTGCACGGAATGTGGAGCGATCTCGAGGATGAGCATGGCAATTTCCTGGTCCGCAAACACACCGTCGACATGCCGCCCGGGTCCCGGCGCAGCTACCGCGTGACCGCCGACGCGCTCGGCCGCTGGGCCTATCACTGCCATCTTCTTTATCACATGGAAGCCGGCATGTTCCGTGAAATCCGGGTGGAAGAGTAAGGTGCCGGCCATGATTTTCTCGACTTATCCCAAAGCGCTGGCGCTTGCCGCACTCGTCGGCGCGGCGCTGGCTTCCGCAGCCCCGGCCCGGGCCCAGGCGAACGACGGCGCATCGGCAGGCATGCCGGCCATGGATCATTCCCGGATGGAGGGCATGGACCACGGCCACACGGACCATGGGCAGCACGGCATGGGCCATGGCCAGCACGGCCAAACGCACGACATGGACCATGGCCGGCACAACGGCACGCATGCCCCGTCCGTGGAAAGCCGGACTCCGATTCCCCGGTTGACCGATGCCGACCGGAAGGCGGCCTTCCTGGACTCCGCCGGCCACGCCGTCCACGACAAGATGATCAACTCCCTGTTTCTCGTGGACAGGCTGGAATGGCAGGACGCCCGCAACGGCAGCGCGCTGAACTGGGATTTCAAGGGATGGATCGGCGGCGACATCGACCGCCTATGGTTCAGCTCCGAAGGCGAACGCCTCGGCGGAAGCTTGCACGAGGCGGAGATCCAGGCGCTTTGGGGACATTCCCTCAGTCCTTGGTGGGATCTCGTCGCCGGGGTCCGCCACGATTTCAAGCCCGGTTCGTCGCAGACGTGGGCGGCGTTCGGCGTACAAGGGCTGGCGCTCTACAACTTCGAGGCCAGCGCGATCGCCTTCGTCGGGGAGAACGGGCAGACGGCCGCCCGGCTCAAGGGCGAGTACGACATCCTCATTACGAACCGGCTCATCCTGCAGCCCGCGGCGGAGGTCAATTTCTTCGGAAAGAACGACGAGGGCCGGGGCATCGGCCGGGGGCTTTCGAGCACCGAGGTAGGAATCCGGCTGCGCTACGAAATCCGGCGCGAATTCGCCCCGTACCTCGGCGTGACCTGGAACCGGGTCTATGGGAAGACCGCGGACTATGCGCGCGACCATGGCGAGAGCCGTGGCGACACGCGCTTCGTGGTCGGCGTGCGCATGTGGTTCTGAGCCCGCTTGCCCGCGGGGATCTCTTCCCGTAGGCGTGGCCGGGGCGGGTGCGGTCAGACCGTGCCCCGCATGATGCCATCGATCCGGTCCAGCGCCCGCATGGCGGGCAGGACCGAAGCGATATCGCAGCGGCTCGGCCGGCCTTCGCGCAGGGCCGCGATGAACTCCGCGTCCTGCGCCTCGAACGCCGGCTGGGCGCCTGGCATCTCGACGGTGTTGCCGTCGCTGTCGGTCAGCTCGTCGCGGAAGGCGCGGTAGGTCTCCTCTTCGCCGATGTAGCGGTAGAAACCGCCGAACGGCCCCTTGTTGTTGAACGACATCGCCATGGTCAGCAGCGTGCCGCGCTTGCGGGACCGCATCGCCACCGTCAGGTCCATGGGGATGCCCAACTGCGGATGGTCCGGGCCGCGCTGGCCCCATACGTCGAACTCCGATTCGTCCAGCAGCCAGCAGAACAGGTCCACGGTGTGGCAGGCGTGATGCCAGAGGAGGCTGTCGACCCAGGTGCGGGGTTCGCCGAACATGTTCAGGTTGTTGCGGCGGAAGAAGTAGGTCTCGCAGACGAGATGATGAAGCGTGAAATCGCCGCTCTGGATGCGTTCGCGCAAATAGGTGTGCGGCGGCGCGAAGCGGCGGCTGTGCGCCACCATCATGGGCACGCCCGTTTCGGCCTGGACTTGCGCCAGGCGCTCGGTATCGGCCAGGGTCAGCGCCGCGGGAATCTCGATCAGCATGGGCTTGCCGAGGCGCGCCGCGAGTTCGGCGTGTTCGGCATGCTGGCCGGAAGGCGTGGCCAGCACGACCGCATCGATATCGGGACGCGCGAGCGTGGCCGCCAGGTCGTCGCTGCAGTCGGGTATGTTCCATTGCGCGGCCAGCTGGCGTCCGCGTCCGGGGTCGCCCATCGCCAGGGCGGCGATTTCGACGCCCGGCATGGAGGAAAAAATGCGCGCATGCGTCGATCCCATGGCGCCTTCGCCGGCTATGCAAAGGCGGATGGGGGAGGACGGTTGAGCTGGCATGGGCTGGGTCTCCGTAAGAGTATGGGGAGCGAGCCGGCGGCGGCCGGGGCTCTCGTCGCGACGGTATTTTAGGGCGCCGCAAATGAGTAAACTACCCTGCGTCCGCGCCAGGCATTGCCCGGCGCGCCGTCCACCAATCGCGAGGGGATAGAAAATGCCTGACAATGTTGCGCCTTTTCGTGCGGATACCGTAGGCAGCCTGCTGCGCACCGCGCCGCTCAAGGAAGCCCGGGCCCGATTCCAGCGTGGCGAGATCTCCGCCGACGCGCTCAAGCAGGTCGAGGACCAGGAAATCCGCAAGATCATCGCCAAGCAGGAGGAAATCGGCTTGCAGGCGATCACCGACGGCGAGTTCCGCCGTTCGTGGTGGCACTTCGATTTCCTCGAAGGGCTCGACGGCGTGGAGGGCTACGAGTCCATCCAGGGGATACAGTTCAACGGCGTGCAGACCAAGGCGCGCGGCATCAAGGTCACGGGCAAGCTGGGCTTCTCCGGCACGCATCCGATGATCGAGCATTTCAAGTTCCTGAAGGCCACCACCACGCGTGTGCCCAAGATGACGATCCCCAGCCCCAGCGTGCTGCATTTCCGCGGCGGGCGCAGCGCCATCGACAAGAAGACCTATCCCGAGATGGAGCCGTTCTTCGACGACCTGGCCGAGACCTATCGCCAGGTGGTCAAGGGCTTCGCCGATGCCGGCTGCCGCTATCTGCAGCTGGATGACACGGTCTGGGCCTACCTGTGCTCCGAAGAGCAGCGCAAGATGATCAGCGACCGCGGCGAGGACCCCTCCAGGCTCGCCGACATCTATGCGCGCATGATCAACCATGCGATCGCCGACCGTCCGGCCGACATGACGATCACCATGCACATCTGCCGCGGCAACTTCCGCTCCACCTGGATTTCCGAGGGCGGCTACGAGCCTGTGGCCGAAACCTTGTTCGGCAAGGTCGGCATCGACGGCTTCTTCCTCGAGTACGACAGCGCGCGTGCCGGCGGTTTCGAGCCGCTGCGCTTCGTCAAGCCGGGCAAGCAGCGCATCGTGCTGGGCCTGGTCACCACCAAGACCGGCGAGCTCGAAAACGCCGACAACGTCAAGAAGCGCATCGACGAGGCCGCGAAGTACGTCGCGCTGGAGCAGCTGTGCGTGAGCCCGCAATGCGGCTTTGCGTCCACCGAGGAAGGCAACAACCTGGCGGAAGAAGAGCAGTGGGCGAAGTTGCGGCTGACGGTGGATATCGCGCGCGATGTCTGGAAGTGATCAGCCCCCCGTACGTGACGCGCGCCTCCCAGGGGGTGGGCTTCCCTTGCAGGGATCTTCGCGCAGCGCGGGAGAAACCAGGATCTCTCGATCGTAGGTGCCCGGCTTGGCGGCTTGCTCGGTAATGCCTACCGACAGGACCGATGCGTCTTTCAGCCAGCGCGGCACGCCGATGTCGCGCCTGACGTGGCCGTTGCCGGCAAGGAGGACGACAGGGCGTCGAGGTTCGGTGCCGCTCGGAAGGGAGGCCTTGGCCACCGCCTGCGCCATGACCGCGTCGCGCGCGGTCTGCGCCCGGGCCATGCCGTCGAGCATGGAGGCGGGCAGGGCGCCGCAGTGGGCGTCGGCGACTTCCCGGCGCTGGGCAGCCAGCAGCTCGGGGGCCGGCGATAGCAGGCCGAGCGCGCGCAATTCGCCGGGCGGAAAGACGGTCGCCGGCCCTTGCCTGACCACTTTGCCGGCGTCGGCGCGGGACAGATTGGCGGCGACGAGCGGCAGTTTCTCCCGCAGCGCGAGTTCCAGCACGGGACGGTAGTGCGCCCAGTCCCAGCCGGTCTCGGCGGGCGTGGCGGCCCGGATGACGCAGTCGGCGTCGGCGCAGGTCCGCATGGCGCGGTCCAGGTCGGCCTGCCTTTCGCGATCGAACTGCTCCATGGCGATGACCGGTCGCCAGCCGTGGCGGACTGCCTCAGCCAGGGCTTGCCATCGCAGGCGGTGGCCTTCGGCGTTGTCGTGCACTTCGCCCAGCAGCACGGCGTCATGGCGCGGAAACGCCGCCGCGAGCCCGGCCACCTGAGCATCCTGCATGCCCGAAGGTCCCGCGCACGCGGCAAGCAACAGCGGCAGCGCGGCGCAAGCGGACGTCGCGGCGATCCTCATGCCTGCGCCTGCGGACGCGGGGTCCCGGGCGCGATCGCGGCGAGGCTGTCTGCCAGCGCGGTCCAGCGCGCGAGTTCCGGTTTGCCGGGCTTGCGTTCGCCGAAGAACTGCACGATCAGCGAGCCTTCGGCGTCGTAGCATTCGAGCGAGGTCACGATGCCGTCGGTGGTGGGTTTGCGCACCAGCCAGGCTTGCTTGAAGAGGTCCATGCGCAAGTGCAGGTTGAAGCCGTCGTCCAGTACGTTGAGCCAAGGTCCCATGAGGACGATGCGGTGCACCGGACCGGTATGGATCTGCACGCAGCCGGCATTGCCGACGAAGACCATGATGGGCAGCTCGGTTTCCGACGCCGAGCCCAGCACCGTATCCACCGCGCCCAGACCCACCTCCTGCGCGAACTCCGGCGGCGCCAGTCGCAGCGCCTGCGTGCGTTCGACTCCATGGCGACGCAGCAAGCCGAAGAATTCGTGGGTGTCGCGCAGCTCGCGCCATTCCTGGCGGAACGCCGCGATGTCGATGGCTTCGTCAGGCTTGCGTTCCGCCGCGGGGCGGGGCTGCGGGACCACGGGCTCGGCCTTGTCGGCATGCGCGGACAGCAGGGCCTCGAACGCCACGCGGTCGGTTTGCCCCACCACGTAGATCTTGTGCACGGCCTCGCCCTGCTGGTCGAAAACCTGCAGGCTGGGCCGCTCGCCGCCGACCGCGAAGGCGTGCCGCCATTGCGAGAGGAACAGGCGCAGGTCGATGTCGGGGTTCAGCGCCAGGCCCATCCTGCCTTCGATCTGCACATGCTCGTAGGCGCCGGTTTTCTCGTGCACGGCGGCCTCGTTGCGCGTGAGGGCCAGCAGCGGCCCGGCGGCCTTCAGCCCTCCGAGCAGCGTGTTCCAGTCGGGGCGCAGGCGGCGCGCCGACGGGTCCTGGGCGACCAGCTCGGCTTCGCTCGCGCCCAGTTGGGCGGCGGCATCGCGGATGCGCAGCTTGGGCTGCTCGGCTTTGAGCGCCTGATATCGTTGCCAGAGGGTAATCGCTGTCATGCCATGGACCTTGAAGGGCGGGTGAGATGGCTGTGAATGATAATGATTTTTATTAATTAGGGTAAGTCGGCCGATCGCATCGGGGGGAGGCGGCCGGTTACCCGACCGGGCGATTCGAGGTTTTCCGCCCTATACTAGAGTGTTACGTCATTCTCTTTGCGAGTTCCACCATGCCGCAATACCGTTCCCATACCTCCACCCATGGTCGCAACATGGCCGGGGCTCGTGCACTATGGCGCGCGACCGGCATGAAGGACGGCGATTTCGGCAAGCCGATCGTCGCGGTCGTCAACTCGTTCACCCAGTTCGTGCCGGGCCACGTGCACCTGAAGGACCTGGGCCAGATGGTCGCCCGAGAGATCGAAGCCGCCGGCGGCGTGGCCAAGGAGTTCAACACTATCGCGGTCGACGACGGCATCGCCATGGGCCACGGCGGCATGCTGTATTCGCTGCCCTCGCGCGAGCTGATCGCCGATTCGGTCGAGTACATGGTGAACGCCCATTGCGCCGACGCGATGGTCTGCATCTCCAACTGCGACAAAATCACCCCGGGGATGCTCATGGCCGCCATGCGGCTGAACATCCCGGCTGTGTTCGTGTCGGGTGGCCCGATGGAGGCCGGCAAGGTCATCGAGGCCTACCATCCCGCGCAGGACGTAGGCGGCCAGAAGATCATCAAGGTGGACCTGATCGACGCCATGATCAAGGCCGGCGATCCCACCGTGTCGGATGAAGACGTCGAGAACTACGAGCGCTCGGCCTGTCCCACTTGCGGATCGTGTTCCGGCATGTTCACCGCCAACTCCATGAACTGCCTGACCGAGGCGCTGGGGCTGTCGCTGCCCGGCAACGGCACGGTGGTGGCCACCCATGCCGACCGCAAGAACCTCTTCCTGCGCGCCGGCCGCCTGGCCGTGGAGCTGTGCAAGCGCTATTACGAACAGGATGACGCCTCGGTCCTGCCGCGCAACATCGCCACCAAGGCGGCGTTCATCAATGCGATGTCGCTGGACGTTTCCATGGGCGGCTCGACCAATACCGTGCTGCACCTGCTGGCGGCCGCGCAAGAGGGCGGCGTCGATTTCACGATGAGCGACATCGACCGCATCTCGCGCCACGTGCCGTGCCTGTGCAAGGTCGCGCCGGCCACTCAGCAGTATCACATCGAGGACGTGCATCGCGCGGGCGGCATCATGGCGATCCTGGGCGAACTCGACCGCGCCGGGCTGCTCGATACCTCGGTCTCCACGGTCCACAGCAAGACGCTGGGCGAGGCGATCGCCGCCAACGACGTCGCGGTCACCAAGGACGAGGCGGTGCATACCTTCTTCCGCGCGGCGCCCGGCGGCGTGCCCACGCAAGTGGCCTTCAGCCAGGACAAGCGCTTCGACAAGCTGGACCTGGACCGCAGCGCCGGCTGCATCCGCGACAAGGCCCATGCCTATTCGCAGGACGGCGGGCTGGCGGTGCTGTACGGCAACCTGGCCGAGAACGGCTGCATCGTGAAGACGGCGGGCGTGGACGAAAGCATCCTCAAGTTCACCGGCAAGGCGCGCATCTTCGAGAGCCAGGAGGACGCGGTGGACGGCATCCTGGGCGATACCGTCCATGCCGGCGACGTGGTCATCATCCGCTACGAAGGCCCCAAGGGCGGTCCCGGCATGCAGGAGATGCTCTATCCCACCTCCTACATCAAGTCCAAGGGCCTGGGCAAGTCTTGCGCGCTCTTGACCGACGGCCGCTTCTCCGGCGGATCGTCCGGCCTCGTGATTGGGCACGCCTCGCCGGAGGCCGCCGAGGGCGGCGCCATCGCGCTGGTGGAAGAGGGCGACATCATCGAGATCGACATCCCCAACCGCACCATCAACCTGCGGGTGGATGCCGCCGAACTGGCCAAGCGCCGCGAGTCGATGGAAGCGCGCGGCGACAAGGCCTGGACCCCGCTCGACCGCCGCCGCGTGGTGTCGCAGGCGCTGCAAGCCTACGGCATGATGGCCACCTCGGCCGACCGCGGCGCCGTGCGCGACATCTCGCAACTGACCCGCGCCTCCCGGACGCGCTAATCTCCGTACCCAGGACACTGCGGATCCGGCTCCGCCGGTCCGCAAGTAGCTCCTTCGGGACCCGGCGCCGGGTTGCCCCAGGGCGGATCCCGCCCTTTTTGCGGGGCTGCCGCGTATAGCGGCTGGGGGGCACCATTCTGGGCTCGCAATGCGCGTGGGCTGGGCTTTCCTCCCGCCCTACGCCTTGTCTTCCCGCTGCATCCGGTTGAGCAGTTTGACGAATTCGATCGCCAGCTTGCGGTGACTGGCGTCGAGCGACGAGAAATTGCGCCGCAGCAGGCGCAGGTCGTCGCCATAGGGAAGCTCGTCCCCGTCGCGCAATTCCGCGCCCCCGCGCACGACCTGGACATTTTCGACTAAGGCGTAGAGGTCGGTCACGCCGACATTCATGGCGCGGGCAATGTTTTCCAGGCGGCCGATAGAAGGCTTCTGCTTGCCGGTTTCGATGCGCGACAGGTTGCCCGCATCGGTTCCGACTTCCATGGCAATCGCCTCGAGCTTGAGCCCGAGCCTTTCTCGCGTTTGCCTGATCGCCGACCCTATGTCCATGGCATCATTGTCCGAACGCCTTGCCTGGTGCGCAAAGCGTGGGACGCAAGTATTTGGTGTATATTTTGCGTGTAAAGCAAAATGACGCGCGGCACCTGCAAGAAGCATCACTGGCAAAGGCGCCGCGTGTGCCAACGAGGGTTGCGTATCATGCAAAAAAGCAGCGGCGTTACCGAATTACTCGTGCTCAGCGGTATCGATGCCGATGGTCACGTTACCTGGATCTTCGTGCCGGGCGGATGGGATATCGGCGCGCTGGAAAGCCGGTTTCCGTTTTCCGGCCACGCCAGCGCGCCGCGCCGCAACGTGCTGGTCACCGTCGCGGTCGCGCGCGAGCTGGCGCGGGTCTACGGCTATCACCCGCTCCTGGAACTACCCGGCAAACCGAGCCTGGATCGTCTGCTTTCGGACGACCTTGCCGCGGTCAAGATGCTGATCGCGCGCGATCAGGACGCGACCTTCTCCGCCATGCCGCTATGACGCAGCAGGGCCTCGATGCTGGGGTCCCGCCCGCGGAACGCCCGGAACGACTCGATCGCCGGCCGGCTGCCGCCCATTTGCAGGATCTCCCGCAAGAAGCGTTCCCCAACATCCGGGCGTAGCGTGTCCTCCGTGGCCGCGTCTTCGAACGCCGCATAGGCGTCGGCCGACAGGACTTCCGCCCACTTGTAGCTGTAGTAGCCCGCCGAATAGCCACCCGCGAAGATGTGGCTGAAGGTATTGATCCAGCGCGAGACCTCCGGCTGTGGCAGGACGTGCATGCGGTCGTTCACCTCGCGCGACAGCGCCAGCACGCTTTGCCCGCCGTCCGGATCGTAATCGGTATGCAAATGCATGTCGGTGGCGGCGAGCACGACCTGGCGCAGCGTCATGAGGCCGCCCTGGAAGTTCTTGGCGGCAACCATCTTGTCGTACAGGGCGCGCGGCAGCGGTTCGCCGGTTTCCGCGTGGGCGGTCATCTGCTGGAGCACCGCCCATTCCCAGCAGAAGTTCTCCATGAACTGGCTGGGCAACTCGACCGCGTCCCACTCCACGCCGTTGATGCCGGAGACGCCCAGGTCTTCCATCTGCGTCAGCATGTGATGCAGGCCATGGCCGCATTCATGGAACAGCGTAATGACCTCGTCGTGGGTGAACAGCGAGGGTTTGCCGCCGCTGGGCGGCGTGAAGTTGCAGACGAGGTAGGCCACCGGCGTCTGGAGTTCGCCGGAAGGGCGGCGGTAGCGGGTGCGGGCGTCGTCCATCCACGCTCCCCCGCGCTTGCCTTCGCGCGCATACAGGTCCAGGTAGAACTGCGCGACCAGCGTGCCGGCGGCCGATTCGACCCGGAAGAAACGCACGTCCGGGTGCCAGACAGGAGCGCTGTCGGGACGGATGCGGACCGAGAACAGCGTTTCGATGACCTTGAAGAGGCCCGCCAGCACCTTGGGTTCGGGGAAATATTGCTTGACCTCGTTTTCCGAGAAGGCATAGCGCGCCTGGCGGAGTTTTTCGGAGGCGTAGGCGATGTCCCACGGTTCGAGCTCAGCCAGGCCGAGCTCGGCGGCCGCGAATTCACGCAGCTCGCGCAGATCGCGCTCGGCGTAGGGATGGGCGCGTTCGGCCAGCTCGGCCAGGAACTTCTGCACCTGTTCCGGCGTGTCGGCCATCTTGGGCACCAGCGAGACCTCGCCATAGTTGGCGTAGCCCAGCAGGCCGGCTTCCTCGCGGCGCAGGCGCAGCAAGTCCAGCATGATGGCGGTGTTGTCCCATTCCGCCTTGCCCTGGCCGTGCTCGGGGCCCAGTTCCGAGGCGCGTGTGACGTGCGCCTTGTACATTTTTTCGCGCAAGGCGCGGTTGTCGGCATACTGCAGGACCGGGAAGTAGGAGGGGAAGTGCAGGGTGAACTTCCAGGCCGGCGCCGCGTCCGTGCCTTCGCCCGCCTTGCGGGCGGCTTCGCGCGCCGCTTCCTTCACGTCGTCGGGCAGGCCGGCCAGTCCGGATTCGTCCCGCACGACGAGCGAGAACGTATTGGTCGCGTCGAGCACGTGGTCGGAGAAAGACTTGGACAGCGTGGCCTGCTGTTCCTGGATCTCGGCGAAGCGAGGCTTCTTGTCCTCGGGCAATTCCGCGCCGCCCAGGCGGAAGCCGCGCAGCTCGTTCTCGATCAGCTTCTTGCGGGCCGGCGTCTGGCGCTGGAACTCGGCGCTCGCGGCCAGCTTCTTGTAGCGCTCGTACAGGGCCTGGTTCTGGCCCAGGCTCGCCCAGAATTCCGTCACCCGGGGCAGGTTCTCGCCATAGGCGGCGCGCAATTCCGGCGTGTCGGCAACGGCGTTCAGGTGGCCCACCACGCCCCACGCGCGCGACAGGCCCTCGGTGCCTTCGTCCAGCGTCTCGACCACGTTCTGCCAGGTTGCCGGCGCGTCCGCGGCCTGGTCCGCCTCGAGTTTTTCCACGGCCTTCCGCGCCCGCTCCAGCAGCGCCGATACCGCCGGGGTGATGTGCTCGGGGCGGATGGCATCGAACCGGGCCAGGCCCGACAGGTCCATGAGCGGATTGTCGGCCAGGTCGGCGGAAGAGGAGGCGGACGCTTGCACCATGGAAAACTCCTGAATACTGACTGTGCCCCGTAGATGGGGGCAAAACAAGAAAACACCAGGGGAAGACCGAAGACAGGAACGCAAAAACGCCGTCCAGGCCGGCCTGGCGGCACCCCAGGGCGCCGCGGATCCGGCTTTGCCGGTCCGCCAGCGCCGCCCCTTGAGGGGGAGCGGCCGCAGGCCGCTAGGGGGCGGGCCTCCCCTGGGCTACCTTTCCGCCGACTCCAGCGTGTTGGCCAGCAGCATCGTGATGGTCATGGGGCCGACGCCGCCCGGCACGGGAGTGATCCAGCCCGCCACTTCCGACACGCTGGCGAAGTCGACGTCGCCGCACAGCTTGCCGGCCTCGTCGCGATTGATGCCGACGTCAATCACCACCGCGCCGGGTTTGACCATGTCGCCGGTGAGCGTGTTGCGGCGGCCCACGGCGGCCACGACCACGTCGGCTTGCCGCGTGTGGTGGGCGAGGTCGGGGGTGGCGCTATGGCAGATCGTGACCGTGGCGTTGGCCTGCAGCAGCAGCAAGGCCATGGGCTTGCCCACGGTATTGCTGCGCCCGATCACCACGGCATGCTTGCCGCGCAGGTCGTAGCCGGTGCTTTCGATCAGCTTCATGCAGCCGTAGGGCGTGCAAGGGCGAAAACCCTCGAGCCCGGCCATCAGCTCGCCGGCGCTGAGCACGGAATAGCCGTCCACGTCCTTGCGGGTGGAAATGGCTTCGATGACCTTGTGCGGATCGATGTGCTTGGGCAGCGGCATCTGGACCAGGATGCCGTGGATGGACGGATCGTGGTTGAGCAGGTCGATGCGGGCCAGCAGCTCGGCCTCGGTCATCGTCGCTTCGTATTTTTCCAGCACCGAGTGGAAACCCGCGTCGTGGCACGCCTTGACCTTGTTGCGCACGTACACGTGCGAGGCCGGATCGTCCCCCACCAGGATCACCGCCAGGCCGGGGCGCTTGCCTTGCTGCGTGAGTTCGGCGGCGCGCCGGGCGATGTCGGAGCGGATCTGCTTGGAAAGTTCGTTGCCGTTGATGAGGCGTGCGGGCATGGCGGTCGGTAGGGAATAGGTGGAGAAACGGTGGCGGGAAGCCTTAGACATTTTAGCGCAGGGGCTGCGCGGCATGTTCAGCCAGCCGATCCCGTTTCTTCTGCCTTCATCATGGCTGCCACGGCGCGATCCGCAGGATGGGCGGAGGCGTCCAGGCCTTCCAGAACGCCTTGCCGATCCGCGGCGTTGCGGTTCTGGCTCATCTTCCATTTGGCCTCGAGCCGCGCGATGGGCAGCTCCAGTCCCACGATGGCCGACAGCTTTTCCTCGATGAAGGCGGGCGGCGCATCGCTCATCTTCCAGGGATCGTCGCGCCCCTGCTCGAAAATTCGCGTCAACCGGCCCACCACGCCGGCCACCCAGCGGGGATCGTCGTGCACGATGACCCGGCCCCGGGCATGCACCGCCGCGTAGTTGTACGTCGGCACGACCTCGTGGGCGGTGCGCTTGGTTTCGTAGAGGCTGGGCGACACATAGGCGCCCGGCCCCTGGAAGACGACCAGGCTCTCCGCCCCGCAACCGGCCAGCGCCCGCCACACGGGATTGGCCCGCGCCACGTGGCAGAGCAGCGTGCCTTGAGGCCCGCGATCGGGATCGAGAAGAAAGGGCAGGTGATTGGCATCCACGCCCTCCGGCCCCGCCGTGACGAGGATGCCGAGCGGATAGTCGCGGATCAGTCCATGGATCTTGCCGACATCGTCCTGCTCGAAGTGCGGCGGCAGATACATAGTTACCTCGGTATCGGATCGGCAGGCAAGTAAGAGAAGAGAGGGGCCAAGAACTCCATCCCCCGCCAGCCCGGTAGTACCTCCAGGATGCGGGTGGATCCGGCTCCGCCGGTCCACCCGCATCGCCCCCTTGAGGGCGCGCGCGAAGCGCGTAGGGGGTGGGCCTCCCTGCCGGGCCGCCCCAACGCGGGTCCCGGCCCCCTTGGGGGGCTGCCGCGTAGCGGCTGGGGGCCCACCATTCTGGGCGCCCGTCAGGGCGTAGGGGGGCTACCCCTGGGGCCTATGATGCAGCGCCACCTTCATCAGGTCCGCCACGGTCGTGACCTGCAGTTTTTCCATGATGTTGGCGCGATGCGCCTCCACGGTCTTGATGCTGATGCCCAGGTCGTCGGCGATCTGCTTGTTCAGCCGGCCCGCCACGATGCGCTCGAGCACCTGCTGTTCGCGCACCGTCAGCCGCGCCAGCAGGGCCTCGTGCCCGCGGCGGGTGGCTTCGTCGGCGGCGCGGGCGTGGGCCTGTTCCAGCATGTTGGCGATGATCTGGCGCAGGTCGGCCTCGTTGAAGGGTTTCTCGAGGAAATCGACCGCTCCCTTCTTCATGGTGGAGACGGCCATGGGCACGTCGCCGTGGCCCGTCACGAACACGATGGGCAGCGTGGACTTCTTGGCCAGCAATTGTTCCTGGAGCTCCAGCCCCGTCATGCCCGGCATCCGCACGTCGGCGATCAGGACGCCTATCACCTCGGGATCGTATTCGGCCAGGAAGCGTTCCGCGCTTTCATAGGCCCGTACCCGGTAGCCGTTGGCCTCCAGCAGCCAGCGGAGAGAATCGCGCACGGCTTCGTCGTCGTCGACAATGAAGACCGTGCTGGATTGGGGCGTATTGCTCATTAGGTAAGCTCCTTGGGGGCGGATTCCAGTTCTGGGGCCGGTCCGGTCGGCAGGATCGGACGTACCCACGGAAGCGTGAACCTGAAGATGGTGCCTCCGGCGGGATTGGGTTCGGCCCACAGCCGGCCGTGGTGGAATTCGATGATCGTGCGGCAAATATTCAGGCCCATGCCCATGCCTTCCGATTTGGTGCTGTAGAAAGGCTCGAACAGCCGTTCGGGATCGGCCAGCCCATGGCCGCTGTCGGTCACCGCCACTTCCACCATGTCGTCGCGCACGTTCGCTTCCACCAGCAGCTCCCGCTTCTCCGAATCCTGCATGGCCTCCAGGCCGTTCTTGAGCAGGTTCAAAACCACCTGTTCGATGAGGATAGGATCGGCGAGAACGTCCGGCAACTGTTCGGGTATTTTTTGAATGATGTCGATCCGCCGGGTCCGGGACTCGATCCCGGCGAAACCGACCGCATTATCCACGATCGTGGGCAAGCTTACCCGCTGGCGCTTGGGTTCGCTACGCTTCACGAATTCGCGTATGCGGCGGATGATCATACCCGCACGCTGGGCCTGTGCGGTGGTTTTTTCCAGGGCCGGCAGCAATTTGGCGGGATCGGTATCGCCCGAGCGCACCAGCGCCACGACCCCCATGCTGTAGTTATTGATGGCGGTAAGTGGCTGGTTCAATTCGTGGGCGAGCGACGAGGCCATTTCCCCCATGGTGATCAGGCGGCTGGTGAGCTGGATCTTCTCCTGCTGGGCGCGCGAGGCCTCTTCGGAGGCGCGGCGCTCGGTGATGTCGCGCGCGACCTGCATCCGCACCCGGCGCCCGTCCACCCATTGCAGCATGCGGTGGCGCACCTCGAACCAGCGGTGGGTGGACGAGGAATAGACCTCGATCGCTTCATCGGTGAAACGTCCACGCCGGCCCGCCGACAATTCATCGTGGCCGGTGGCCTGCGAGCCGAGCACGCGCCGGTAGGTCTTGTTGGCGAACAGCAGCTCCGAGCCCTTGGGCGTTTCGGCGGTGACCGAGATGGCGTCGTCCAGGCCCTCCAGGACCGTCATGAAGCGCTCGTGGGCGGCGGCCAGGGCCTCGCGGATGCGCTTGGGCTCGGTAATGTCCGTCATCGAGGTCATCCAGCCGGTCTGCACGCCGCGCTGGTCGAGCAGGGGCGAGACGTACATCCGCGCGAAGAAGATCGAGCCGTCGCGGCGCTGCGCCTCCATCTCGAAGCCGCTGCTGGGCGCGTTGCCCGACAGCAGCATCTCGGTGTTGCGCCACTGGGCGGCATGGTCGCCCTGCGGCCAGTAGGGGTAGGGGGGGGTGCGGCCCAGCAGGTCGGCCTCGTCCCACCCCATCATGCGGCAGAAGGCCGGGTTCACGTAGGTAATGCGACCCTCCATGTCCAGCACCCGCATGCCGGTCAGCATGGAGTTTTCCATCGCGCGGCGGAAGGCGGTCTCGGCGATCAGGGCCTGTTCGGCCTGGGAGCGGAAGCGGGTGTGGCGCCACAGCGCGAACAGGCTCCAGATGATTACCGCCGACAGCGACACCACCACCCACACCAGCATGGTCTGCGAGGTGTCGGTCTGCGTGCGGTAGCCGCGGGCGCTCAGCGTCATGCCGTTGCCCGGAGGATCGAGCGGCACTTCGTACGAATTGATCGCCCCCTTGTCGGCGCGCGAGGATGACGACACCAGCGGCATTTCGTTGCCGTCGAGGATGGATACCTTGTATTTGCGCGCCGTTTCCTGCGGGATCAGGTGCTGCAGCATGGCGTCCACCGAATAGACGGTGGCCAGCGTGCCGAGGAAGCGGTCGTCCTGGAAGACGGGCACGTACAGGTCCAGGTAGACCTCATTGTACTGCCCCCGGTAGGGGCGGGAGTAGGCCGGCCGATGCTCGTCGCGGGCAATCTCGAAGGCGCGGAAGGCTTCCGGCTCCGCCGCGCCCGGCGCGCTCATCCGGAAACTCTGGCCGGCGCGGCGGTCCGGGGTCGACACCCATACCGCCTTGCGGTCGGCATTGATCCAGGCCACGTGGATGATTTCGGGGTGCTCCACCAGCAGTTCCCGCGCATCGTCCAGGAATCGGCTCTCGGTCATGTTGGTGCGCACGAGGTCGCGGCCCAGCGCGCCCATGCGGTCGCGGGCGGCCAGCATGCGCAGGCGCATCGATTGCTGCGCCCAGTCGACGTCGCGCACCAGGGTGCCGTAGCGCTGGGCGTCGTCGCGCGCGTCGAGCCACCACAGGATGGAACCCATGACGCAGACGAACAGCCCCAGCGCGATGGCCGGTGTCAGCCAGTACCAGCTGCGGCGGCGCAAGCGCCCCAGATCCTTGAACGGGGCGGGAATATTAGAAGGATTAACGGTAGACATGGAGAAAGTTTACGCACATGCGTGCGCAAGGGAATCCGCGGGTTTATTGCAGTGCAGAATGCTTTTATTCCGGATCCGTGTTAGATTTCACATCGTGGTAAATGATATCGTAAAGCGAAATTTTTATTGCATGGAAGGCTTCCTGCCTTCTAGAATCGCGCCGGAGTTGCAGAAGGGCCCTAGTTTTACATAGGCGAAGGCCGCCAACAGCGACTAAACCCTCGGATGGCTACGAGCCGTCCGGATGTCAGAGAGACTCAGGAGACAGGCATGTCCGCTCTTCCTCAGGTCGGGGCCGGTGTAACCGCGGCCAACGACGAAGATACCCTGGAAACCCAAGAATGGCTCGACGCCCTGGAAGCGGTTCTCGACCGCGAAGGCCCTGAGCGTGCGCACTACCTGCTGGAACGCCTGATCGACCTGGCCCGCCGTTCCGGTGCCTACATCCCGTTTTCCCCCAATACCGCCTACGTCAACACCATTCCTCCGCACATGGAGCCGGCGCATCCGGGCAAGCTGGACCTGGAAAACCGCATCCGCTCCTATATTCGCTGGAACGCGATGGCGATGGTGGTCAAGGCCAACCGCCTGCATCCGCCCGACGGCGGCGACCTGGGCGGCCACATCGCCTCGTTCGCCTCGCTGGCGACCATGATCGAAACCGGCCAGAACCACTTCTGGCACGCCGAAACCGAAAACCGCGGCGGCGACCTGGTGTACTTCCAGGGCCATTCCTCGCCGGGTGTCTACGCCCGCGCCTTCCTGGAAGGCCGCCTGTCGGAAGACCAGCTCAACCATTTCCGCCAGGAAGTCGACGGCAAGGGCCTGTCGTCCTACCCGCATCCGAAGCTGATGCCCGACTTCTGGCAGTTCCCGACCGTCTCGATGGGCCTGGGCCCCCTGATGGCCATCTACCAGGCCCGCTTCCTGAAATACCTGCACGCCCGCGGCATCGCCGACACCAGCAACCGCAAGGTCTGGGTGTTCTGCGGCGACGGCGAAATGGACGAGCCCGAGTCGCTGGGCGCCATCAGCCTGGCCTCGCGCGAAAAGCTGGACAACCTGGTGTTCGTCATCAACTGCAACCTGCAGCGCCTGGACGGCCCGGTGCGCGGCAACGGCAAGATCATCCAGGAACTGGAAGGCGAATTCCGCGGCAGCGGCTGGAACGTCATCAAGCTGATCTGGGGCGGCTACTGGGATCCGCTGCTGGCGCGCGACAAGGAAGGCATCCTGCGCCAGATCATGGAAGAGACCGTCGACGGCGAATACCAGGCCTACAAGGCCAACGACGGCGCCTTCGTGCGCGAGAAATTCTTCGGCAAGCATCCCAAGCTGCTGGAGATGGTCAGCCGCATGAGCGACGAGGATATCTGGCGCCTGAACCGCGGCGGCCATGACCCGCACAAGGTCTACGCCGCGTTCGACGCCGCGCAGAAAAGCGAGGGCCGCCCGACCGTCATCCTGGCCAAGACCATCAAGGGCTACGGCATGGGGGCCGCCGGCGAGTCGCGCAACCCCGCGCACCAGCAGAAGAAGCTGGACAACGACATCATCCGCGCCTACCGCGACCGCTTCAATATCCCGGTGCCGGACGACAAGCTCGAAGAGCTGCCGTACTTCAAGCCCGCGGACGACGCGCCCGAGATGAAGTACCTGCACGAGCGGCGCCAGGCCCTGGGCGGCTACCTGCCGCACCGCCGCCAGAAGGCCGACGAGCACCTGCCCGTGCCCGCGCTGTCGACCTTCCAGGCCGTGCTGGACCCCACCGCCGAAGGCCGCGAGATCTCGACCACGCAAGCCTTCGTGCGCATCCTGACGCAGCTGCTTCGCGACAAGACGCTCGGCCCGCGCGTCGTGCCCATCGTGCCCGACGAGTCGCGCACTTTCGGCATGGAAGGCATGTTCCGCCAGATCGGCATCTACGCGCCGGAAGGCCAGAAGTACGTGCCCGTGGACAAGGCCCAGGTCATGTACTACCGCGAAGCGGCCGACGGCCAGATACTGGAAGAGGGCATCAACGAAGCGGGCGCGATGAGCTCGTGGATCGCCGCGGCGACGTCCTACTCGTCGAACAACCGCATCATGGTGCCGTTCTATATCTATTACTCGATGTTCGGCTTCCAGCGCATCGGCGACCTGGCCTGGGCCGCCGGCGACATGCAGGCCCGCGGCTTCATGCTGGGCGGCACCGCCGGCCGCACGACGCTCAACGGCGAGGGCCTGCAGCACGAGGACGGCCACAGCCACCTGATGTCGGCCACCATCCCCAACTGCGTGTCGTACGACCCGACCTTCGCGCACGAACTGGCGGTCATCATCCAGAACGGCCTGAAGCGCATGGTGGAAGACCAGGAAAACGTCTTCTACTACATCACGGTCATGAACGAGAACTATGCCCAGCCGGGCCTGAAGGCCGGCGACGAAGAGGGCATCATCCGCGGCATGTACCGGCTCAAGAAGAGCGAGGCCAAGGCCGAGCACCGCGTCCAGCTCATGGGCTCGGGCACTATCCTGCGCGAGGTCATCGCCGCCCAGGAGCTGCTCGAGAAAGACTGGGGCGTCGCCGCCGACGTCTGGAGCGTGACCAGCTTCACCGAGCTGCGCCGCAACGGCCTGGACGCCGAGCGCCACAACCTGCTGCATCCCACCGAGAAGAAGCCGCAGGTGGCCTACGTGACCGAAGTGCTGGAAAAGACCGAAGGCCCGATCGTCGCCTCGACCGACTACATGAAGTCCTTCGCCGACCAGATCCGTCCGTTCATCCCCAAGGGCCGCACCTATAACGTGCTGGGCACCGACGGGTTCGGCCGCTCCGACTTCCGCGCCAAGCTGCGCGAGCACTTCGAGGTGGATCGCCACTTCGTCACGCTGTCCGCCCTGAAGGCGCTGGCCGACGAAGGCAAGATCCCGATGAAGAAGGTCGCCGAGGCCATCAAGAAGTACGGCATCAACCCCGAGAAAGCCAACCCTCAATACGCGTGATCGACGGCCGGGATGGGTAAGATAGGGCAGCGCCCCCGTCTTGCCCGCCCGGCCGGCGCGCGCCTGTCTGCGGCAGGACGCGTCCGGCGGGGGTCCGGCTTTCTGGAGACTACAGAATGAGTAATGTGAGCGAGCTGAAAGTCCCCGACATCGGTGATTTCAGCGAAGTCGAAGTGATCGAGGTCCTGGTGGCCGTGGGCGACACGATCAAGGCCGAGCAGAGCCTGGTCACGGTCGAGTCCGACAAGTCCTCGATGGAGATCCCGGCCGCGCAAGGCGGGGTGGTCAAGGCCATCAAGGTCAAGGTCGGCGACAAGGTAAGCGAAGGCACGCCGCTGGTCGAGATCGAGGCCGCTGGCGGCGCCGAGGCGCCCACGCAGGAAGCCGCGCCAGCCAAGGCCGAGGCGCCCGCCGCCAAGCAGGAAGCCGCCCCCGCGCCCAAGGGCGAAGCGCCTCAGCCCACCGCCGCGTCCGCCCAGGGCGGCGGCGAGGAGACCGTGGCCGTGCCCGACATCGGCGACTTCAAGGACGTCGAAGTCATCGAAGTGCTGGTCAAGGCGGGCGACAAGGTCTCGGCCGAGCAAAGCCTCATCACGGTCGAGTCGGACAAGTCCTCCATGGAAATCCCGACCTCAGCCGCCGGCGAGGTGCTCGAAGTGCTGGTGAAGGTCGGCGACAAGGTTTCGCAGGGCAGCCCGCTCGTCAAGCTCAAGACCGGCGCAGCGCCGGCTCCCGCCGCAAGCGCGCCGGCCAAGGCCGAGAGCGCTCCCGCCGCCCCGGCAGCCCAGGCGCCCGCGGCCCAGGCCGCTGCCGCGGCTCCCTCGCCCGCCGCGACCCGCCAGCCGCCCGTGCCGGCAGCGCCCGCGGCCGAATCCCATGCGGCCAAGGCCCATGCTTCTCCCTCCGTACGCAAGTTCGCGCGCGAACTGGGCGTGGACCTGAGCAAGGTGTCCGCCACCGGGCCCAAGGGCCGCATCACGCCCGACGACGTGCGTAACTTCGTCAAGCAGGCCCTGGCCGGCGGCGCCGGCGCCGCGGCGCCCGCCGCTGCCGCATCATCGGGCGGCGGCCTGGACGTGCTGCCCTGGCCCAAGGTCGACTTCTCCAAGTTCGGCGAAATCGAAGCCAAGCCGCTGTCGCGCATCAAGAAGATCTCCGGCGCCAACCTGCACCGCAACTGGGTGATGATCCCCCACGTCACCAACAACGAGGATGCGGACATCACCGACCTGGAAGCCTTCCGCGTCCAGCTCAACAAGGAAAACGAGAAGGCCGGCATCAAGGTCACCATGCTCGCTTTCCTGATCAAGGCCGTCGTCTCGGCGCTGAAGAAATTCCCCGAGTTCAACGCCTCGCTCGAAGGCGACAACCTGATCCTGAAGAAGTACTTCCATATCGGCTTTGCCGCCGATACGCCCAACGGGCTGGTGGTGCCGGTCATCCGCGACGCCGACAAGAAGGGCATCCTGGACCTGGCCAAGGAAACCGCCGAACTCGCCAAGAAGGCGCGCGACGGCAAGCTTTCGCCCGGCGAAATGCAGGGCGGCTGCTTCTCGATCTCGTCGCTGGGCGGCATAGGCGGCACCAACTTCACGCCCATCATCAACGCGCCCGAAGTGGCCATCCTGGGCGTCAGCCGCTCCTATATGAAGCCCGTATGGGACGGCAAGCAATTCGTGCCGCAGCTCACGCTGCCCTTGTCGCTGTCGTACGACCACCGGGTCATCGACGGCGCCGCCGGCGCCCGCTTCAACGC
This sequence comes from Pigmentiphaga sp. NML080357, assembly GCF_002188465.1. Taxonomy (GTDB): domain Bacteria; phylum Pseudomonadota; class Gammaproteobacteria; order Burkholderiales; family Burkholderiaceae_B; genus Pigmentiphaga. Next base: position 52,045 of record NZ_NINW01000024.1, read on the forward strand.
CTACCTGGCCTCGGTGCTGGCGGACTACCGCCGCATCCTGCTGTAAGGAGCAACGATGGCGATAGAACTCAAGGTACCCGACATCGGCGACTTCAAGGACGTCGAAGTCATCGAGATCCTGGTGGCAGTGGGTGACACGATCAAGGCCGAACAAAGCCTGATCACCGTCGAATCCGACAAATCCTCCATGGAAATCCCGGCCGAGCAGGGCGGGGTGGTCAAGGCCATCAAGGTCAAGGTCGGCGACAAGGTCAGCGAAGGCTCGGTACTGGTCGAGATCGAGGCGGCCGCCGGCGCGGACGCCAAGCCCGCCGCCGCGCCCCCGCCCACCACCACCGAATCGCGCAAGCTCGAGACAGCTCCTTCGGCCATGCACGAACTGGGCGAGCCCACTTCCGACAAGCCCGATCCCGACCCCGTCCCGCTGCCCAAGGCCGCACCGGCCGCCGGCAGCTTCGGCGGCAAGGCCGACCAGAGCTTCGACGTCGTGGTCCTGGGCGCCGGCCCCGGCGGCTACTCGGCCGCCTTCCGCGCCGCCGACCTGGGCCTGAAAGTGGCCCTGATCGAACGCTATGCGACCCTGGGGGGCGTCTGCCTGAACGTCGGCTGCATCCCCTCCAAGGCCCTGCTGCACACCGCCGCCGTGGTCGAGGAAGCCGCCAAGATGGCCGAGCACGGCATCACCTTCGGCAAGCCCGAGATCGACCTCGACAAGCTGCGCGCCTTCAAGGACAGCGTCGTCGGCAAGCTGACCGGCGGCCTGGCCGGCATGGCCAAGGCCCGCAAGGTGACCGTGGTGACCGGCGTCGGCACCTTCGTCGACCCTCACCACATCGAGGTCGAAACCAAGGACGGCAAGCAAGTCCTGCAATTCGCCAGCGCCATCATCGCCGCCGGCAGCCAGTCCGTGAAGCTGCCCTTCGCCCCGGAAGACGAACGCATCGTCGACTCCACCGGTGCGCTGCTCCTGAAGAGCATTCCCAAGAAAATGCTCATCATCGGCGGCGGCATCATCGGCCTGGAAATGGGCACGGTGTATTCGACCCTGGGCGCGAGACTGGACGTCGTCGAAATGATGGACGGCCTGATGCAGGGCGCCGACCGCGACCTGGTCAAGGTCTGGCAGAAGATGAACGAACACCGCTTCGACAACATCATGTTGAAGACCAAGACGGTGGGCATCGAGGCCAAGGCCGACGGCATCTACGTCACCTTCGAGGGCGAAAATGCCCCCAAGGAACCCCAGCGCTACGACCTCGTGCTGCAGGCCGTCGGCCGCAGCCCCAACGGCAAGAAAATCGGCGCCGAGAAGGCCGGCGTGCAGGTGGGCGATCGCGGGTTCATCCCGGTGGATTCCCAGATGCGCACCAACGTGCCGCACATCTATGCGATCGGCGACATCGTCGGCCAACCCATGCTGGCCCACAAGGCCGTGCATGAAGGCCACGTGGCCGCCGAAGCCGCGGCCGGCCAGAAGAGCCACTTCGACGCCACCGTCATCCCCTCCGTGGCTTACACGGATCCGGAAGTCGCGTGGGTGGGCCTGACCGAAGACGAAGCCAAGAAGCAGGGCCGCAAGGTCACCAAGGGCATGTTCCCCTGGGCTGCTTCGGGCCGCGCCATCGCCAATGGACGCGACGAAGGGTTTACCAAGCTGCTGTTCGACGAAGAGACGCACCGGATCGTGGGTGGCGGCATCGTGGGCACGAATGCCGGCGATCTCATCAGCGAAGTCGCGCTGGCCATCGAGATGGGGGCGGATATGGTGGATATCGGGAAGACCATCCATCCGCATCCGACCTTGGGTGAGTCGATCGGGATGGCGGCCGAGGTGGCGGAAGGGGTTTGTACGGATTTGCCGCCGGTTAGGAAGAAGTAGGGGTGTCGTAGTCTGAAAAAAAGGCCGCACTTTGTGTGGCCTTTTTTGTTTTTTGCGGCAGCCAGGGGAACGGGTGCCTTGATGAGTCGGCCATGATCACCACCGAACGGTTCGACCACAATAGTCGAGGTATTCGAGGCCGGGATGGCCCAGTTTGGTCAGAAGCACGTTCACAACCCCGGGAACACTTTCCTCGATCGACAATCTCCCCTCAGGGCCTCCCAGGTCGGTGCGCACCCAACCCGGCGCGATCAGCAGCATAGCCCGTGGCGTTTGCGCTTGACGCGCGGCAAAGCTACGCATGAATTGGTTCAAGGCTGCCTTGCTGCCACGGTAAACCTCCCGCTGGCCGGATTCGTTGTCGGCGATACTGCCTTGTCCGGATGACATGACCCCGATCAGCCCGGCCGGCGTGACAAGGTCGGACAAGCGCTCGACCACCCGCATCGGGCTAAGTGCATTGGTGATCATGAGATTCACGAAATCCTCCGTCGAGACCTCACCGATGGTCTGAGTCGGGTCTGGATTGGTCGTCCCGGCATTGACAAACAGAATGTCGAACATCCGGCCGGACAGGCGCTCGTGTAAGGCTCGGATCTGCTCGGGTCGGGTAATGTCCAGCATTTCAATGTCGACCCGGTCCGGATGCGCATCGGCCAAATCGTGCAAGAGAGTCCGGCCGCCACCGGCGCGGACTGTGCCCACGACGTGCCAGCCGTTTTTCAGGAATTCGGCCGCCATGGCGTGGCCGAGGCCGCGCGAGGCGCCGATGAGCAGGACGGTGGGGGTGTGAACCGATGCTTGGGGCATGGGATTCTCCTTTTCGCACTATTGAAGCCATGGATTGTCGAACCTGGCTCTAATTTGCACCAGACGCCTGGACTGCAATTCTTGATTGCGCCCGACGCCATACCTGGAAGGTTTTCGATTATGCTGGGCGCATGACACGCGTCGACCTCAACCTCCTTCCCGCGCTGGATGCATTGCTGAGTGAGCGTAGCGTCACGGGGGCCGCCCGGCGACTGAAGCTCAGTGTTTCTGCAACGAGCCGTACGCTCACTCGCCTGCGCGCGGTTACGGGCGATCGCCTGTTGCTGCAGGCAGGGCGCACGCTGGTGCTCACGCCATATGCAGAACAGCTGAGCCAGCGTCTCTCGGCGCTGACCCGCGAAGTAGAGGGGGTACTGAGTCGTACCGAGCATCAGTTCGACATTGCCTCCCTGGAGCAACGCTTCACCCTGCGAGTGGGTGAAGGCTTTATCGACCTGCTTGGCGCGGCTTTGATGGACCGGATCCGCCGCGCGGCACCCGGGGTGCAGCTTCGCTTCGCCCCCAAGCCGGACTGGAATGCTCAACCGCTAAGGGAAGGCGCGATTGATCTGGAGATCGGCATCGTCAAAACCTCGGCCCCCGAGGTACGTACGCGTTTGCTCTTCCGCGATAGCTATGTCGGCGTGTGCCGCATCGGCCATCCGCTTCTGAGTGAACGGAGCATCAGCGTAGAACAATGGGCCGCATACGACCATGTAATGACTTCGCGTACCGGCGAAGCGGAAAGTACGATCGACGCAACCGTTGAACCGCCGAATAGGCGGCGGAAGGTGCGGATGGTGGTGCCGTCTTATACGAGCGCCATGCAGCTGGCTCGTCATTCGGACTTGCTGGCCGTTGTCCCGCATTCATGCGTCGGCAACTCCTTTGTGCCGGATTACGCGGCGGACAATGGCTTACAGTGCTTCGAACTGCCCGTGCCCATACCCGCTTTCAATATCTCGGCAATCTGGCATCCGCGCCTCGATCACGATCCGGCTCATTGCTGGTTTCGTGCCGAAGTGCTGGATCTCTGCCTGGAGGCTTATCCGCGAAATCTGCCTCAAGCTTCGCCGCCACTCCATCGCTAGTGTGGTCCACGCCAGTTGCGCGGCCAGCCGATGCCCAAGCGGACCGTCCGATCAGCAGGAGATTCGCTATATAAATCACGAGCTGCGGGGGACTGGCGAATGTTCGCCGGGGAGCGGTTTTCTCGCCGACGGTGTGAGCTATCCTCTCGCGCCCGCAATTCGGGCACGGCCCTGGAGGGGCGAGATGAATGGTCTGGGCGGAGGGCGATGCCATGTGTATCCTCGAAGCAGTCGAATAGACAGCGCATGGCCACAGGGCGGTACGCCGCTTTACCTGCATTGAGTGGCGGGAATGCGGACGTCGGTTCCTCCAAGGAATTCTTGCCAATGAAACCCGCTCGAGCCGATTTCTTTGCCGATCAAGGCTACGTCCGGTTGGAGGGCTTTCATCCGCGCAAGCGGATGATGGCGGTCCGGCCGAAGCTACTTGATGAACTCAAACGCGTGTCCGAGGGAAAGGGCATGCCTGCTTCGGTGCGCGGTCTGCCTGTCTTCCAGCAGATCGCCAAGCTGTCTTCACTGGTCAGGCTGCCCGGCCTGCATGAATCGCTGGTCACGCGGGAATTGTTGGCCGAGGTGACGCGACTGGCCGGACGAGCGCCGAACATGGTCCAGGATGTCGAACTGCTGCTGTCGCCGCCCCGTCAAGGCGACTGGACGCTGCAAGGTTTGAGCTGGCATGTGGACGTGGCGGCGAAGCCGCCAGGCCGCTTGCCGGGGATACAGGCATTCTTCCTGCTCGACGACGTGGCCAGCGGTGGTGGGGGAACGCTGGCACTGGCGGGCTCCCATCGTGTCGATACGCGGCCGGATGTGTCGTCATCCCGGTTGCGCCGGATATTGAGGACGGCGGAGGATCTGGAGCGCCAGCTTGACGACCTGGGGATCGGGATCGTCGAGATGTCCGGGCGCGCAGGCGATGTCTTTCTCATGGACATGCGCCTGCTGCACACCCCGTCGATCAATTCGACGCAGCAGGTGCGAATGATGGCGACATCTCGCTGCTTCGTCGATACCTGATGCCGTGTGCCTACTCGATCTTGATATTGGCTTTCTGGATCACCTCGCCCCAGAGTCGATAGTCGTCCTTGATCATCTTCTCGAACGCGGCGGGCGGTCCGCCGAGCTTCTCGGCTCCCAGCGCCGCCAGCCGCTGCTTGAATTCCGGCGTCTCCATCACCTGGTTGATGGCCTGATTCAGTTTGGCGACGATGTTGTCCGGGGTGCCGGTACGCGCCACGATGCCGAACCATGAGTACAACTCGAAGCCCTTGATCCCCTGTTCATCCAGCGTGGGCACATCCGGAAACTGAGGCGACCGCTTCAACGCCGTCACTCCCAGCGACCGCAATCGCCCTGACTTCAACAGCGGCTGTACCGAAAACTCGATATCGAAGTGAACCGGCACGTCCCCCGCCACCAGCGCAACGTTGGCCGGCGCCGAGCCGCGATAGGGAATATGCTGCATCTCCACCCCGGTAACCTGCTTGAACCGCTCCGCCCCCAGGTGCGGCATGGTGCCCGAGCCCCCCGAGCCATAGTTCATCCGTTCGCCTTCGCGCTTGGCCATCGCGATCAGGTCCTGGATGCCTTTGCCCGGAAAATCCGGCGCCACGGCCACCTGGTGCGGGCTGCGGAAGACGCCGACCACGGCGCGGAAGTCGCGCACGGGTTCGAAGTTCATGGAGGGGTAGAGCCACTTGCCGGTGGAGATGACGTTGCTGGCCATCAGCAGGGTGTGGCCGTCGGCGGGCTGGCCCAGCACGAATTCGCTGCCGATGATGGCGCCGGCGCCGGGTTTGTTTTCCACGACGACGGGTTGCCCCAGCTTCTTGCCCAGGCCTTCGGCAATGGACCGCGCGGTGGTGTCGGACGGGCCGCCGGCGGGGAAGGGTACGATCAGGCGAATGGGTTTGCTGGGATAGTCCTGCGCCAGCGCGGGCGCGGCGGCGCCGGCCGTGATGGCCATCAGCGCGGCCGTGGCCAGTGTCTTGCGTCGAGTGATGTCCTGCATGCTTGTCTCCTGCTTCAATCTGTTCAGGCCGGGCGTGCCTCGACCGCGTTTTCATCCGCGTGGACCATCGCCTCGTCGGCCGATATCAGGGCGCCCTGGCTGCGCAGTACCTGGCGCAGCGTATCGATCGCGGGGTTCTCCAGCGTGGCCCGGCCGCTGGCCGCCAGGGCGGCGTAGGCGCCGGCGGCATGGCCCAGGCACATGGCGGTGCCCATGTGGCGGGCACCGCCGTTGGCCTCGCGCGTGGCGGAGATGGCGCGGCCGGTGACGACGATGCCTACGATGGACTGGGGCAGCAGGCAGGCCAGGGGGATCTCGAAGGGCGCGGGCGGCATCCACAGGTCGACGCCGGTGCCGCCGGCTTCGTGCAGGTCCATGGGGCCGGCGCCCAGGGCGACGGCATCGGGAAAGCGCTTGCCGCCGACGATGTCTTCGGTCGTGAGGGTGTAGCGGCCGACGATGCGGCGCGTTTCGCGTATGCCTACGCGTTCGGCGATGCCGGCGAGCACGGATTTTTCGAAGCCCGGAACGTGCTCGCGCAGGAAGGGCACGATGCTCTTGATCTGTTGCCGGCCCGTTTGCTCGGCCCGCGTCAGTTCCGCGCCGTCCAGGGCGTCGATGCCGTGGATGCGGCTCATCAGGCAGATGGCGTCGGTGTCGCCGGGCGTGCTGCAGAAGGACAGGCTTTCCCAGGCGAGCTGTCCGCGCTGCAATCCGTCCAGCGCAATGGCGCGCTTGCGTTCGCGCGGGATGGCGCGGAAGGCGCGTACGTCCACGTTGGACATGCGGAACACCAGGGTCAGGGGCTGGCGCTTGTCGCGCAGTTCGGGCTCTTCGCCGACGCAGGGGACGCCGGCCGCGGCGGCGATGACGGAGTCGCCGGTGGCGTCCACCAGCATGCGGGAACGCAGTGCCCTACGGCCGGAGACGTTTTCCAGCAGCAGGCCGGCCACGCGGCCGTCTTCCATCAGCGGTCCCACCACGCGCGAGTGCAGGAGCACGTTCACGCCGGCTTCGCGCGCCATGTCGTCCGCGACGATCTTGACGACTTCGGGGTTGAAGGGAAAGTTGGTGATGGTGACGGGGGTGGCGCTGGCCTCGGCCAGCGTGTAGCGGCGAAAGCCCTCGCTGCCGCCGGCGGCTTCGATGCGCTGCGTGAGTTCGAAGCCTATGCCGCCTACGCAGCGCACGGTGCCGTTGAAGAGGCCGATGTACTGCGCGACCATGCCGGAGGTGGCGGTGCCGCCCAGGCAGCCGGCGCGCTCGACCAGCGCCACGCGGGCGCCGCTGCGGGCCGCCGCGACCGCGGCGATCAGGCCGGATGCGCCGCCGCCGGCCACGATCACGTCGTAGTCGTCGAGTACGGGCGTGCGCAGGGTTTCGGTGATGACCGAAGCATTCATGTCGTGTGTCTCCTTGCGGATCAGAAGGCCAGCGGCTCGGTCCAGCCAAGCTGCTTGGGGTTCACGCCTTCGCGGATGGCGCGCGCGGCGGCATGGCCGGCCACTTCGCCGGTCTGGCAGCACCAGGGGAAGTTGCGCATGACCATGAAGATGGTCTCGAAGGTGAAGGACAGCGAGGCGCCGGTCAGCAGCAGGTTGTTGACTTCCTTGGGCAGGAAGCAGCGGTAGGGCACCTCGAAGGTGTATTTCGCGTACTGGTCCCAGAAGAAGGTCTTGGTCATGGGACGCGTCACGGCGTCGGGGAAGCGCCTTTGCTCGCGCGCGTCGTCGATGGAGAAGACGTATTCGCCGATGGGGTGACGGCCGTCCCGCACGCCCACGTAGCGGCCGACATGGGAGATGAAGGCGTCCTGGAAGCCCGGCACGTATTTGCGCAGGAAGACGGCTTCGGCGTCGATCAGCCGGCGCAGTTCCTTCTTGGCGCGCGAGGCGTGTTCGGTGTCCTCGTCCATGTGCAGCGCCCATTCGTAGGGCACGTTCTGCCACAGGATGAAGGTGCCCGGGCCCTGGATGGGGCTCATGTCGACGGTCGGATGGCCGATGTAGTGATCGCCGTAGACGCCCTGGTCGGCCAGGCGTGGGCGATACAGTTCGGGCGGGATGTCGCCGGCCGCGCGGGCCGCGTTGATCAGCTTGCTCAGGGCCGGATCGTTTTCGCGCTTCTGGTAGGCGGCGGTCCGCGCGAAATCGATGCCGCTCATGATCCACAGCAGGCCGCCGGGTATGGGGCGCGCCTGGGCGTCCGTGGTCACGGTCTCGGGCTGGCGTCCGCCGCCGCGCACGTAGGGGGCGCCGGCGCGCGCCACGACTTCGGCGGTGCCGCTGCCTTCCACGAAGACTCGGCCGCGGATGGCCTGACGGCCTTGAACGGTTTCGATGATGGCGTGGGTAATGCGGCGTTGCCCGCCGTCGGGCTGCATCTCGACGTCCACGAAGGCGGCGCCGTAGATGGCGTGCACGCCGGCCTCGTCCAGCATGCGCAGCATGATGTTGCCGGCGGCATCCGGATTGAAGGAGGCGCGGCGGAAGGGCGAGCCCGGCTCCAGGTAGTAGTCGTAGTGGGACAGCGCATTGCCGGCCCAGTCGGGCAGTTCCTTCTCGGTGGCGGTGTAGATGGCGCCTGCCGCCGCGAAGCGCTCCATCAGCTCGGTATGGATGCCGCCTACGCCCGTGTTGGCGGCGCCCTGGAGCCCCGAGGTATGGACGCCGCCGGGCATGTCGAATTTCTCGACGATGATCACGCTGCAACCCTCGCGGCGCGCGCGCAGCGCCGCCGCGAAGCCGCCCGGCCCCGCGCCGATGACGACGACGTCCGCTTCCCCGATGACCGGCACGCCCCGGGCGGTGCGGCCCAGGGGCTGGATGCTACTGCTGTTCAACTCACATTCTCCCTATCGCTACTCGGCGGTGATCTTGTTGTCGACGATCACCGGTTTCCAGCGCGCCAGTTCTTCCTGCATGAAGGCCTTGAATTGCGCGGGTGTGCCCGGCGCGGGCTCCATCAGCTGCTGGCGCAGCAGTTCGACTACCTGGGGCTGGCGCAGCACCTCGCCGATCGCGGCGCTGATGCGTCCGGCCAGCGCGGCGGGCATGCCGCCGGGTGCGACGAACCCCATCCAGGCGCTGCCGACGATGTCCGGGTAGAACTCGCGCAAGGCCGGCACCTCGGGCAGCAGCGCTGCGCGCTCGGCGGTGGAGACCGCGATCGGCACTACCTTGTCGCCGCGCACCTGGGCCATGGTGGCCTGTGCGGGCAGGCAGCCCATCTGCACCTCGTTCGTCATCACGGCGGTGGTGGCCTGGACCGCGCCGGCGTACATTACCGGCACGATCTGCGTGCCGCTCTTGTTGGCGAGCAGCGTCATGACCAGGTGGCCCAGCGAGCCGTTGCCCACGTACGAGTAGTTGTATTTGCCGGGATTCTTCTTCAGGACGTCGATGAGCTCGGGCAGCGTCTTGACGCCCAGTTCCCGGGATGCGATCAACAGGCAGGGCTGGTGCACGCCCAGCGTCAAGGGCGTGAGGTCCTTGGCCGGGTCGTAGGCCATGCGCTTGTAGAGCAGGGGGTTGTGGACCAGCGGGCCGGCGATGCTGACGCCGAAGGTGCTGCCGTCCGGGTGCGCGCGGGCGACCAGCGTGGTGCCTATCATGCCGCCGGCGCCGGGCCGGGAATCGACGATGAAGGGCGTATCGAACTTCTTCTGCAACCCCTCGGCCACGACGCGCGCCACGGTGTCGGTGGTCGTGCCGGCGCTGAAAGGGTTGATCACCGTGGTGGCGCGGCTGGGCCAATCCTGGGCGGCCGCCACGGTGGCGGTGGCCAGCATGGCAAGGCTGGCGGTGATGCGCAGTTTTCTTTTCATGGTGTCTCCTGGGAAATCAGGTGGGCTGGCCGTGGCTGGCGACCTGCTCGCGGCGGAAGAAGGCATGGGCTTGCGCCAGGCGTTGCTGCACTTGCGCGGCGGGAACGCACGAAGGGCTACGGCCGCTGGCCGCAGCGATGGCGCCGAGCGTGCCGACCGCTTGCCCCATCGCCATGGAGGTCGCCATGTGGCGTGCACCGGCCATGGCCTCGCGGGTCGCGCTCAATGTGCGGCCGCACACCAGCAGGCCTTCCATCTCCACGGGCAGCAGCGCGCGCAGCGGGATCTCGAAGGGCTCGGGCGGCGCATATAGCCGGATGCCGGTGCCGCCCGGCTGATGGCGGTCCATGGGGCCGGCGCCGAGGGCGACGGAGTCCTGGAAGCTGCGCGCCTGCATGATGTCGTCTTCGCTCAGCGTGTACCGGCCCTCGATGCGGCGCGTTTCGCGCACGCCCACGCGTTCGGCGATATCAGCCAGGACTGCTTTCTCGAAGCCGGGTATCTCCCGCTGCAGGAACCCGACGATGCTGGCGATCTGCCGGCGGCCTTCCTGTTCCGCGCGAGAGGCGTCGCGGGCGTCCAGCGCGTCGATGTCCTGGATGCGGCTCATCAGGCAGATGGCGTCGGTGCCGCCGGGGGTGCTGACGAAGGACAGGCTTTCCCAGAACAGTTCGCCGCGCTGCAAGCCGCCGAGCACCAGCGCGCGGCGCTGGTCGGATGGCACTGCCTTGAAGCGCGCCACGTCCACGTTCGACAGGCGGAAGGACAGCGTGCAGGGTTGGCGCTCGCCGCCGTCGTCCTTGGAGGGAACGCCCGCGCTGGCGCACACCAGGGCGTCGCCGGACGCGTCCACCACCACGGGAGCGAGCAGGGCCAGGCGGCCCTGGACCGTCTCGACCGTCACGCCCGCGATGGCGCCGTTCTGCACCAGCGCGCGCGCGAAGGTCGTGTGCAGCAGCACCTCCACGCCGGCTTCGTCCACCGTGCCGTCGAGCACCCATTTCACCGTCTCGGGGTTGAAGGGAAGCACGCGCAGCGGAAACGGCGTGCCGGCGGCCTCGCCCATCACGTAGCGGTGGAAGCCGTCCGAGCCGCCGGCGGCCTGCACGCGCTCGGCCAGCTCGAACGGGATGCCTCCCACCACGCGCGTCTCGCCATGGAAGAACGCGACCCATTGGGCCACGAGGTTGGCGGTGGCGGCACCGCCCAGGCAGCCGCCGCGTTCGACCAGCAGCGTGCGCGCGCCGGTGCGCGCTGCGGCGATGGCGGCCACGGTACCGGAGGCGCCGCCGCCGACGACGAGGACGTCATAGCGGCCCGCGACGGGCGTGTTCAGGGTTTCCTGGATGGTGGCGGGTGGCGGCATGCGTGTCTCCTGGGCGCCCTGTGCGAGCGCTTCCTGTCATGCCGTCCAGTGTTGCGCTCAGTAGCGGATACCGCCAGAGAGTGTTCTCATATGTGAACACTTTTCGCCCCGCGCGGCGCGGGCTGAGCCGTGGCCGCGGCAATTTCCACGGCGGCGTGGCGCAGGACCCTCACCAGTTTCTGCTTGCGCGCATCCTCCAGGCGGCTGGCCGGCATGGCCAGCCCCACGGCGGCGAGCGCGCGTCCATGGACATCCAGGACGGGAACGGCCAGGCCCGCGATGCCGGCCGTGAACTCGCTGAAGGACCACGCCACGCCTTCCTCCCGGATCTGATGCAACTGCCGCCGCAGGACCGCCGCTGAACGTATCGTCTGCTCAGTGCGCGGCTGCAGCTTGACGCGCTGGAGATAGGCCTCGCGTTCGGCAGGCGGCAACCACGCGAGCAGCACCTTGCCCGCCGAACTGGCATAGAGCGGTTGCATGACCCCGGCGTGCACGGAGTACAGCACGGCCTTCGGCGATTGAGAGGACGCGATGCGCTCGGCCATGTCATTGCGCAGCACGCTGAGCCCGGCCGACTCTCCCGTGTCACGGGTGAGTCGCTGCAGCCACGGTTCGCTGGCGCGAAGCAGGTCGCGATTGTGCGCGCCGCGCCGTGCGAGCGCATAGGCGCCTTCCCCGAGCTGGAACTGCTGGCTGTCCTGCAACTGTTCGATGTAGCCGCGGCCTACGAGGTTGTGCAGCAGGGCGGTCAGGCTGCTCTTGGGGATGCCCGTGCGGCGCGAGATTTCGGCGTGCGTCATGGCGCGCCCCGTGCTGGCCAGCAGTTCCAGCAAGTCGAGGACGCGATCCGCCGACTTGACGCTGGACCGGGATGGAGCGGATTGGGCGCGGGAGGCGGCCATGGTTCGCTGCTTGGAAGAGAGGGCGGCATTCACGGGAGGATTGTATGGTAGGGGCGATCGTACCGACGCGGGCTGCCGAGGCATTAACGCGGACTGAGAACCGTCCTCCGGAGGCGACTGTGTTGCAGGCGGCGATCGATGGGCATGGCATCGCGCTTGCCCACAGCGTCATGGCGCACGACGACCTGGCCGCCGGCCGACTGGTCCGGCTGTTCCCGGAAATCGGGTTTGCTTCGGTCCTGGCCTATTACGTCATCTACAGACCCGAAACCGCGAGTCTTCCCAGGCTCCGCGCATTCCGGGACTGGCTGTTCGAGGAGGCGCAGCCGTACCGGCGGAGCCGGGCCAAGGGCTAATCGACGTACCATTGACATCATGTCCCTGCCGTCCACTCCTCCCCGGCTCGATGCGGCCCTGCGGTCAGTGGCCCGTCGATATCTCCTGCCGGCGAATGCCACAGCGTTTGTCCACGAGCGGCAAGCCAGCCCCTCGACGGCGCTCGCGATGGCGATCGAGCGGGGTCGCGAAATGGTGGCCCGAGGCGAGGTGCCGGATGCGGCGCTCGAGCATGTTTTCCTGCAGGCGCTGGCTGCCCTGATCCATGAAGCCATGCGGCCGGAATCCGGCGATCCGGCTTTCCAGGCCATGGTGCTCAGGCACCGGCATGCTCACGTGCGCGAGTACGCGTCGCTCTCCGCCCATGCCGCCCGGGACCGCCGTCGGGTCCATGCGGGGGTCAATGCCATCGCTCATCCGGCCAAGCGGCAGCGCATGCCGGCTGGACCAGAACGCGAGGCCCTCGCGCAACTGCATGCGGCCGCCTCTTGCGGGCGCTGGTCCGAGCTTTGGGTTGCCCTGCAGCGCCTCGCCGTGCGGGGGGAGGCGAACGACTCATCGTTGGCGCGCAATGCGGCGCGATTGCTGGAGGCTCCCGCATTGGACCATCTACGGCGGCTCGACGCCCTCGCATCCGATGAACTCGTGCGTCGGTATCAATCGCTGTGGGACGGGCATGGCCCGCGTTCGGGAAGCGCCACGGCTGCCGCGCGCGGCCTTGTTTCGCACCGGCGCGGCAAGGCCGTCGAGGCGTCGGCCACCCGGGCTCTCGAAGCATTGGCCAGCCGGCTCAACGAGGAGGAGGGGGCGCAATCATCCTATCGCGTGGTGACCTCGATGCGCGTGCCGCCTTCGATACCCGCCAGCCTCGAGCGCGCCAAGGCCGAATGGGATGCAGTCCTGCTGCGGCAGGCCGGGACGGTCGATGCATCACCCGCCTGGGACGTTTGCTTGCTGGTAGAGGCCAAGGCCTCCGTGGACGCCGCGACGACCGACTTGCCGCGGCTGCTGCGAGGCCTGCGCCTGCTCGCGCACGCCGAGGAAAACGCCGTCTACCCGTTCGAAACCCGGCAGGGGGAGGTACGGCTGCGCGGCGCATCACTGCGCACACTGTCGACCGACGAGACGAGCCTGGCGCGAACGGTACTCTATTGCTGCGATGCGCCCGCCGAAGCGGCGCCGCGCCTGCTCAGTGCGGCCAGCCGGATGCAACTCTTGTCGGCGCAGCCCTGCCTGGCGTTCGCCAGCGCGCTGGCGCAGCGGCACCGGGCGGATCCGCTGGGGCTACGGCCGGTTTGGAATGATCTGCTGGAGTCGACCCGTTGGCGCGGAGTGCTTCATCAATATCCCATGCTCCGCCAGGTTCGTGAATTGATGGTTCATGTCGAAGACCTGCAGGCGGCAGCCATGCCTGCGGACTTCGGCTGAACGCCGCGGGCGCGTGGCGCTACGGCATTCTCGACACGATGAACGAGGTTTCGTACTCGTGATTGGGGTACCGGTTGCGCACGCGCTCGGCGAATTCCTGCTTGGTGATACGGTGGCGGTAGGCGTCATGCAGCCAGCCCATGAATTCGCTGGACTGCTCGGGCGTGTCGAGGGGAATGCGCTTGTACTTCGAATCCGCCTGGACCTGGCTGGTCAGGTTGTTGAACCAGGCGTAGAAGGGCTTGTCGTCCACGGCGGCCGACAGACGCGGATCCGCGGTTGAGGCGCAGCCTTGCAGCAGCGGCCCGCCCAGGACGAGCGCCGTCAGGACGGCCAGACCGGCTTTTTTGAAGCGTAGAGACATGGATATCCCCCATGCGTAGTTGCCCGGCGCTACTTTAAATGATGGAAATGCCGCAGGGCAATCTCCGTGAGGACCGTGCCGGCGGCGGGTACGCAATTTGCTGCCTCGTCGGCAACTTCTTTTCCTGGGGCGCTCCATGCAAACTGGATCTCTGGACGATGTCGCCGTCTCCGCAGACAACGCTGGATCCCGCTTGGCCCGATTGAAAGAATACGATGCCAACCGGTCGGATTTTCCTGGCGAACACCTGATCGTGTTCGGCATGGGCGCGCTGCTCATGGTGGCCGGCATGCGCAGCCGCAAGGCCGTCTGGCGGGCGGTGATGACCGCCGCGGGGACGGCCCTCGTCGGGCGCGCGGCCAGCGGCACCGGCGGGATCGCCCGGGTGGCTCGGGTCGTCAAGCGGCTTGGATAGCGGCTAGGCTTCGTCAAGACGTCCGCGGCGTTCGAGGCGGGGGCGGTCATGGCCCCCGGCCCCCGCCAATTCTTGCGCCCTTGCAATTGTCGCGCCGATGGCCGCGACGATCTCCTCTCGTGACCTTTGCCTGTCCACTCGCAAAGCGTAGGACGGATGCCAGGTTGCAAGCACCCATGCACCGCCGTGCCGGACTGGTGCGCCCATGTGGGCGCGCATGGCTGCCTGGCGGCCGAGCACGGCCCCGAGCGCGGTGGCGCCCAGCGTGACGATCACCGCCGGCCGCACCTGCGCCACTTCTTCCCGCAGCCATTGCGAGCAGGCTTCCACCTCGCGTTGCCCGGGCGTCTTGTGCAGGCGTCGTTTGCCGCGAGCGGTCCATTTGAAGTGCTTGACCGCGTTGGTCAGGTAGACCGAATCCCTTGCTACGCCGGCGCGGCGCAGTGCTTCGTCCAGTATCTGGCCGGCCGGGCCGACGAAGGCCTGGCCCGAGAGGTCTTCCAAGTCGCCCGGCTGTTCGCCTATCAGCATGAGGCGCGCGGCGGCGGGGCCGGCGCCGGGCACGGGCCGGGTGGCGTGGCGCCAGAGATCGCAGCGGCGGCATTGTTCCAGTGAGGTGGACAGCGCGCGGGGCGGATACGCGCTTTCGGCGTCCACCGCGACGGCCTTGCCGGGCATGACGCCTACCGCGCCGGCCTGCGCGACGCGCCGCCCGCCGTTGCGGGCATCGGCGATCATGGCGGGGATCAGCGGGCCTTCCGGCAGGCCTTTCCAGAAGCGCACCGGCATGTGCTTGCGCAGCGCGGTCTCGTTCAGCCGCGCGGGATTGAAGATGCTCCGGTAGTAGGACAGCCACAGGGGTTCGACCTGGTCGGCAGTGGCTGGCATGGCGGCGGCGTCGGCGGGGCGGTCGGATAGATGCAAGGCATGGCCGTCCCACAAGGCCGAGCCGTGGGGCGTGCCTATCCACCAGGATGCGGTGCCCATGCGCCGCGCGAAATGCTCGGCGGCATAGGCCAGCACGTCGTGCTCGGGTTCGTACCAGGCGAGGTATTCGGGGTGGCCGCCGCCAGCGCGCCGCTGGAAGCGGACGTAGGCAATCATGTCGTGCTTGGCGCGGCGTACGGACTTGGCCATCGCATGCAGCCGGGAGCCGTCTTCGTCGGCGGCCGATGCGACGGCGCGGTCGCCTTGTCGCCAGCGCCACAGCACGCGGTACAGGAAAGCCCAGCGCTGCGGCGAGCGGTAGAGGGCCGCGTCCCCGAGCAGGGCGGCAAGTTCCTTGGAGACGCGGACCGGCGAGTCCGACCGCGCGTAGCCCATCGCCGGTTCGGCTACATGGGCGGGGGCCGACGACGCGGCAAAGCAGTCCAGCGTCATTTGACCGCTGGCAGCCGCCGGCGGCGCGCCCGGCGACGTTTCTTCTTCAGGCACCGGCCGGTGGGGCGCGACATGCTCGGTCCAGGTGACGGCCTCCGGCGGCCAGCCCGCCGCCAGCGCTCGCAATGCTTGCGAGCGCCAGTCCTGGTAGCCGCCGCTGACCGCGAGCGTATGGATACCGGCGTCGTTCATTGCGCCATCTTCAGAGCAGCGCCAGTTGCTCGGGCGCGCGGACCAGCACTTGTCGTAGTTGATCAGACGGTGGCTCGGCCAGCCCCGGCCGGTAGTCCTGCACGACGATGAAGGGCCTGGCCTTGTCCATCGCGCAGCGCAGGCGGACCAGGTCCTGGTAGCGAATGCTGCGGATCCGCCGTAGTTCCATCAGGCGCTTGGCGTTGCGCATGCCTATGCCGGGGACGCGGACGACCAGCCGCTGCGGCGCGCGATTGAGATCGAGCGGAAAGTATTCCCGATGCGCCAAGGCCCAGGCGAGCTTGGGGTCGATGTCCAGAGGCAGGTTGCCGGCCTGCTGGAACAGTTCTTCGGCTCGGAAGCCATAACCGCGCAGCAGGAAATCGGCCTGGTAGAGACGGTGTTCGCGCAGTAGCGGCGGCGCTTGCGCGGGCAGGGCGGCGGGACTGTCGGGGATGGGGCTGAAGGCGGAGTAGTACACGCGCTTGAGCTTGTACGCGCCGTACAGCGTTTGCGAGGTTTGCAGGATGACGCGGTCGTCGGAGTTGTCGGCGCCGACGATCATCTGGGTGCTTTGTCCGGCCGGCGAACGGCGCTGCGGGCGCTTTTCTTCCAAGGCTTCTTCCTGAGCCAGGCGGATCGTGCCCATGGCGCGCTTGATGGTGTGCGCGCTTTTCTCGGGGGCCAGGCGCTGCAGTCCGCCGTCGGTGGGCAGTTCGATGTTCACGCTGAGCCGGTCGGCGTACTGGCCGGCCAGCGCGATCAGCCGGGGATCGGCGTCGGGTATGGTCTTGAGGTGGATATAGCCGCGGAACTGGTGGTCGTCGCGCAGCGAGCGCGCCACGTCGATGAGTTGCTCCATGGTGTAGTCGGCGCCGCGGATGATGCCGGAGCTGAGGAACAAGCCATCGATGTAGTTGCGGCGGTAGAAATCCAGGGTGAGGTCGACGACTTCGCGCGGCGCGAAGCGCGCCCGGGGAACGTTGCTGGAGCGCCGGTTCACGCAATACTGGCAATCGTACTGGCAGAAGTTGGTCAGCAGGATCTTCAGCAGCGATACGCAGCGGCCGTCCGGCGTGAAGCTGTGGCAGATGCCGGCGCCGGTGCTGGCGCCCAGCCCGGGCCGGCCCCGCGAGTCCCGCCTGGGCGCGCCGCTGCTGGCGCAGGAGGCATCGTATTTGGCCGCGTCCGCCAGGATCTCGAGCTTGGTCAACAGTTCCATCGCACTATATTACTGTATAAATATACAGTATTGCGCGGCGGCGAGCCGGCCGCACCGGCAGCGGCTATCCAGGCCGAACCTAGGTCAGGCTAAGCTATCGCTTCTCCATTGGCGGCCTCTTCGGTCCATCATGTTCGACACCCTCATCGCCTTCTTCCTCGTTGCCGTGGGCATGGCGCTCGTCCCCGGCCCCAACATGGTCTACCTGCTTTCGCGGGCACTGACCCAGGGCTCCAAGGCCGGCTTCGTCTCGCTGGGTGGGGTGGCGCTGGCTTTCACCGTCTATCTGCTGATGGTGGCGCTAGGGCTGTCGGCACTATTGTTCGCCGTGCCGGTGGCCTATGACGTCCTGCGTTTCATCGGCGTCGGGTATTTCCTCTACCTGGCTTGGAATGCGGTCCGTCCGGGCGGACGATCGCCGTTCGAGGTGCGGCAATTGGCGCCGCAGGGTGTCAAGACCCTGTTCGCGATGGGCTTCCTCACCAACCTGCTGAACCCCAAGACTGCGCTGCTGTATCTTTCGCTGCTGCCGCAGTTCGTGCACGTCGAGCGTGGGCATGTCCTGGGGCAGTTCCTGCTTCTGGGGGCGGTGCAGATCTGCGTCAGCATGACGGTCAACGGCGCGATGATCCTGGCGGCGGGCGCGGTCGCGCGTTTCTTTGCCCGCAACGCGACCTGGCTGAAAGTGCAGCGCTATTTCATGGGAACGGTATTCGCCGGGCTGGCCGTGCATTTCGCCTGGAAGCGCTGACGCCAGCGCGGACAAGCGCCCGCCGCGCCGGCGCGGAATCGGTACACTGCGCGTTGCCGAGCCTACGTCGACGACTCACATGCCCGATACCACGCCCAGGAAAAAGCCAAGAATCAAGCGCTCCGCCGGCCATCCCACCGAGAAGACCATGGTGGGCAAGGCCGCGATCGTCGATGCCGCGCTCGCCCTGATGAAGACCAAGACGCCGCAGGAGCTGAGCGTATTGGAAATCGCGACGGCCGCGGGCGTGGACCCGGCCCTGATCCGGTATTACTTCACCAATAAGCAAGGCCTGATGCGCGCCGTGGCCACGCATCTCATGGACCAGGTGCAGGCCCGGAGCCAGGTGATGCTGGGCGAGGATGCGCCGCTGGAGGAGCGGATACGCAAGCGCCTGGTGCTGCTGATCGAGGCGCTGGAAGACAACCCGCGCTTCCTGCAGCTCGTGCTCAATGAAATCTACAGCCATGCCGATACGCCCGAGCGCATCGATACGCTGCAGGGCGTGGCGTCGCGGGGCCTGGCGCTGAGCGAGGCCTTGCTGGTCGCCCGCGAGGGCGATCCGCCGCTTGAAAAGATCGACCCGCGATTTCTTCATGTCGCCTTCCTGGGACTTTGCACGTTCTTCATGGACGCCCAGCCCATGCTCAAGGTCCTGTTCAGCGAAGAGCGCGAGCGCAAGCACCTGACCGAGAACTATCTCGATTTCGCCACGCGGCTCATCTTGCACGGCATCGTGAAAAAACGCTGATCCGGGCGCCGCATCTTTGGTGTTTTCCCTCGCCTGAAATTTCTTGACACGAGTTTGGCCGGTCGATAATCTGTTCTCTATTCCTAGTTTTAGGAATAGAGAACAGCCAATGCCAGCGCCGTTTTTGGCGGGTCCGCGCATGAATGCTCCATGCGCGGACGGACTAATCGCGAGGAAGGTATGCCCGAGCAATTCAATATCCGCCTGACCACCTGGAAGGCGAACGAACCCAGTCCTCACGCGGGCCTGGGTATGGTGGAGGCACCTGGGGAAGGCCTGAACCTTCGCTGGCAGAGCCGCGAGTCGGAGCCTACCGACTACGAGAACGCGCTGGCCGACGCGATCGAGGGCGCCTACCTGGCCGGCGCGCGGACCGCGCAGCAGTTCGCCGACCACTTGAATGCGGCGGGTGTCGCGAGCCTGTCCGGCCGAGGCTGGAGCGCCGAGGCCCTGGAAGAAGAGATGGCCCGCCTCGGCTATTGAGCCGTCCGCGCCTACCCATGGGAGCAGCCATGAAATTGCTGTCCGTTGCAAGAACCGTTGCCTGTATTGCCACCCTGGCCGTGATGTCGCCGCAGGCCGGGGCGGAAAAATTGCGGGAAGTCACCTATCTGTTGCCGGCCCCGCCCAGCCTGCCCGCGTTTGCGCCATGGATGATCGCGCAGCAGAAAGGCTACTACTCGGAAGAAGGACTGAAGGTCAGTTTCGTCGTGGGCAAGGGTGGCGCCGACGTTGCCAAGCAGGTGGGGGCAGGCAACGCGCCACTCGGCGGCGGCGTGGGCGATACGCCCATCATCGTCAGGCCCAACGGCGTACCGGTCAAGGCGGTGGCCGTGCTGGGCGGGGCGTCGCTGATGCACCTGGCCATCAACCGCGCCGAGGTGCCGGGAAGCATTCCCGGCCTGAAGGGCAAGACCATCGGGGCGATGTCCTATGCGGATACGACCTACTATGCGCTGCTCGGCATCCTGCGGGCGAATGGCTTGTCGAAGTCCTCGGTCGACATCCAGGCCAGCGGCCCTTCGGTCTGGCAACTGTTCGCGGAGCAGAAGATTCCCGCGCTGGCGTCGGTGCCGGAATGGACGGTCAGCGCGCAGGATGCGGGCGTCAAGGTCGAGGTCATTCCCGCGGACCGCTACTTCAAGAGCATGGCACAGGCCATCCTCGCTTCCGACGAGACCGTCAAGAAGGATCCGGAACTGATCCGGAAGTTCGTCCGGGCCACGCTGCGTGGCCTGGCGGACATCGTGCGCGATCCGGCGGCCGCGACCTCGGACTATGTGAAGGCGGTGCCCGGCTACCAGGGCCGCGAGAAATACGTCGAATCCGTCCTCAAGCTGTACAACGCCACGGTCTACCAGGGCCAGCCCAGGCTCGGCGCCATCGACCCCGAGCGTGTCGCCACGCTCCAGAAGTTCTACCTGAACGAAGGCATCATCGCGCGCGCGGTCCCGCTGGGCGATCTGTTCACGAACGACTTCGTGCCGGCGCAATAGGAATCCATTCATGAACCCCATCGCCGAAGAACGCCTCGCGCTTGCCGCCGCGGCCCGCGTGGAAACCGGCCTGCGCAATCTCTGGTATCCGGTCACGCCCAGCTACATGGTCCGGGATACGCCGCTGGGCATCACCCGCCTTTCCGAGAACATCGTGTTGTGGCGCGACCGCGCCGGCGTCGTGCGCGCGGTCGAGGATCGCTGTCCCCATCGCGGCGCGCGTTTGTCGCTGGGCTGGAACCTGGGCGAGAAGATCGCATGCTGGTATCACGGCGTGGAAATCGACGGCGAGGGCAAGGTGGTCGACGTGCCCGCGCTGGAAACCAGCCAGCTGGTGGGCAAGAAGTGTCTTCGGTCGTATCCGGTGGTGGAATACGGCGGCGCCATTTTCCTGTGGTTCGGATCCGCCGGCCAGGAGGAGCCCACGTCGTTCTCGCTGCCCGAGGAAATGACGAGCGAGGAGTACTCCGGGTTCCTGTGCATGCAGAACTGGAAGTGCAATTACCGCTATGCCATCGATAACGTGATGGATCTGATGCATGGCACCTACCTGCATTCGAACTCGCACTCGATGGCGGAAGGCGACAAGAAGGCGGAAATGGCGATCCGCTCCACCGAGCGCGGCATGATCTTCGAGAAGGTCGGCCAGCGCGGGGTGAACTTCGACTGGGTGGAGTTCGGCCACGGCTCGTCGATGTGGATGCGCCTGTCGGTGCCTTATCGGCCGCAATACGGCGGCGGCGAATTCTTCATCGTGGGCTTCGTCACCCCCGTGGACGATGCGAACTGCCAGGTGTACTTCTGGCGCATACGCAAATCGCGGGGCTTCGAGCGCAATGTGTGGCGTTTTCTCTATCGCAACCGCCTGGAGGGCCTGCACTGGGACGTGCTGGAGCAGGACCGCGTCGTGATCGAGAGCCTGGCGCGTCACGCGCGCAACCAGGAGAACCTCTATTCCCACGATCTCGGCCTCGTGCGGGTACGGCGCGTGATGGAGAAACTGGCCAGGGAGCAGGTCGAGGCGGAACACCCGCCCGCGCTTTTCTGAACCGCAACCAAGCGTAGTCCCCTTCGGGCGGGCCTGCCCGATATCCTTCTTTCTTCAGGAACGACCATGAAGCTCAGACTTTCAGGGGGGCTCGCGCTCGCCCTCGTTTCACTGCCCGGCCTGGCCCAGACGCCCGCCGGCAACGTGACGCTGTACGGCGCCATCGATACGGGCATCGAGTACATCACCCATGCCGGCGCGGATGGCGGATCGGGCATGCGGATGCCGACGTTGACCGGCGGGCAATTGCCGTCCCGGTGGGGACTGCGGGGCAGCGAAGACCTGGGCAACGGATTGCGGGGCATCTTCAACCTGGAGAGCGGCTTCTTCGCCGACACCGGCGCTTCCGGACAGTCCGGCAGGTTGTTCGGGCGCATCGCGGTGGTGGGCGTCGAAGGGCAGTGGGGCAGCTTCACGCTGGGCCGGCAGCCGACGATGCTGTCCTGGTCGCTGGCGGATGCCGACGTGATCGGGCCGTCGGTCTTCAGCATGGCGAGTTTCGACAGCTACATTCCCAACGCGCGCGCCGACAACTCGCTGGCCTACCGCGGCAAGTTCGGCGGACTGACGGTCGGCGCAACCTATTCGTTCGGGCGGGACACGGCGGCGGCCGGCAATTGCGGAGGCGAACGGCCGGGCGATGCGCAGGCGTGCAGGGGTTGGTCCGGCCTGTTGAAATATGACGGCGGAGGCTGGGGAGTGGCCGCGGCCGTCGACGAGCAGCGCGGCGGTACCGGCGCGGTGCCGGCGGTGGTGGTCCCCGGCGTGGCGGGCGTCGCCATCGCCTCGTCCGGCAGCCGCGACCGGCGCTATATCGCCAATGGCTACGTGCACATTGCCGACGTCAAGCTGGGCGCCGGTTGGATACATCGCCGCATCGAGGGCAGCGCCGCAGACGTCTCGACCAACCTGTATTTCCTTGGCGCGACCTATCCGATCGGCGCCTGGACGCTGAATGCGCAAGCTTCGCGGATGATCGCCAACGCCTACCAGGCGAAGGGCACGATGCTCGTGGGGCGCGCGAGCTACAACTTCTCGCGGCGCACCGCGGCTTACGTCATGCTTGCGCACATGGGCAACAGCGGGGCGGGATCGGTGTTCTCGGTGTCCAGCAGCAGCATCGTGCCGTGGTCGCCCAAGGCAGGGCAGGGGCAGACCGGGGTGATGGCGGGGCTGCGGCACGCGTTCTAGGCCCAGCAAGCGGGGCCAGTGGCCGCCGCCCGCAGGGCGGCGCGCCGGCTCAGAACTTGTACTTCAAGCTCACCGTGACGTTGCGGGGCGCGCCATAGGTGAGCTGGCTGTACGCCGAGAACATGCCGTAGTACTTCTTGTCGAACAGGTTGTTGATGTTCAGCTGCCCGGTCAGCTGCTTGGTGAACTCGTAGCGCGCCATGAGGCTGACCAGGGGGTAGTCCTTCTGCTCCACCTTTTCGATCACCCCGAGCGGGTTCTGCGCGTAGGTGTAGGTTTTTCCTTGCCAGTTCACGCCGCCGCCCACCGTCAGGCCGCTCCACGCGCCGGGCAGGCGGTAGGTGGTAAACAGCCGCAGCAGCCGGCGCGGATACAGGCTGTTTACGTCGGCGCCGTCGGCGTCCTTCGCACGGAAATGGGTGTAGCCGGCGGCCACGTTCCAGTTGGGCGCCACTTCGCCCGTGACTTCGAGTTCGAAGCCCTTGCTGGTGGCTCCGTCCACGGCGCGGTAGGCGGTCTCGGGCGGATTGGTGCCGGGCACCGTGTCCGTGGTCTGCTGCGCCAGGTTGCTCTGCTTGATGTGGAACACGGAAGCGGACGCGTTCACCCGGCCGTCCAGGAATTCGCCCTTGATGCCGGTTTCCATGGCCTTGCCGACGACCGGGTCGAGGTAGCGGCCGTTGATGTCGCGCGCGTTCTGGGGCTGGAAGATGTTCGTGTAGCTGGCGTACAGCGAGTACTTGTCGTTGAGGTCGTAGATCACGCCGGCGTAGGGCGTGACCTCGCCGTGGTTCTTGAGCTGGTAGGAGCCGCTGTAGGAAACGTCTCCCATCCTCTTGTAGTTCGTCACGCGGGCGCCGACGATCACCTTGAGCGGATCGGTCACGTTGAAGCGCGCGACGCCATAGAGCGCCTGCTGCTTGGTGCGCCCGTTCTCGTAGAAGGTGGGGTCGCCCCAGCTCGGTTCCGGAAAGGAGCCGTCCCAGGCGTTGAAGTCCGTCGCGAGGCCGCCCGCGGGATCCGCGGCGCGGCTGTCCGCGTTGAATTTCTGGCTGGAGTAGACGTAGCCGAAGGCCAGTTCGTGCTTGCGTCCCAGCAGTTCGAAGGGACCATCGGCTTGCACGGCCACGTCGTCCTGCGTCGTTTTCACGTCGTAGGACGCGGCGAAGGTCGTCATTCCCAGGCCGGTGGCCCTGTCCGGCGCGCCGGACAGGTACAGCAGGTGCGAATCGGCCTTGCGCTCGCCGCGGGTGTAGCTGAACCGGACTTTCCAGTCGTTGTCGAACCGGTGCTCGAGCGACGTGAAGTACGTCTGGTAGGTGGAGTCCCAGCGGGTCCAGTCGGCGGAGGAGGTCTTGGACCGGCTCCAGTTCGTGGGCGTGCCGTCGCTGTACCACAGCGGCAATCCACCCCACATCGGGCCGCGCGCCTTGTTTTTCTGGTAGCTCACGCCCGCGGTCAGCAGCGTGTTGCTGGTCAGGTCGGCCTCGAGCGTGGCGAAGAGCGTCTGGCTCTTATTGCTCAGGAGGTCGACCCAGCTGTCGCGTTCGGAATGCTCGCCCACCACGCGCATCCGCACTGTCTTGGCTTCGTTGACCGGCGTGGAGAGATCGACCAACCCGCGGCGCTGGTTCCAGTTGCCCAGGTTCACCTCGGCCTTGCCCGTGAATTCCTTGCTGCTGGCACGCTTGCGCACCATGTTGATGGCCGCGGATGGGTCGCCGGCGCCGGTGGTGAGCCCGGTCGCGCCGCGCACCACTTCCACGCGGTCGTACATGGACAGACTGGTGAAGATCTCGCCCGAGCTCCACGGCTGCTGCCAGGTGGTCGGGACGCCATCGATCATGAGCGTATTGATGTCGAAACCGCGGGCATTGAACTGGCCCCGGTGGGTTTCGTACTGGTTCACCGAGATGCCGGTGGTGTTGTTGACGACGTCCGTGATGGTCAGCAGGTCCTGGTCCTCGAAGCGCTGCTGCGTCACCACGGTCACGGACTGGGGCGTGTCGCGCAGGCTCAGGCCCAGCGGGGTAGCGGTGCTGGAGACGCCCAGCGTGGTGTAGGAGCCCGTGCCTTCGGTGGTTTGCGCGTTCTCGTCCTGCCGGGACGCATTGACGGTGATTTCCGGCAGCACGGCCGGCGCCTGCTGCGCCGAGGCGAACAGCGGAAAGGCGGCGGCGATGCACAGGCTGAGGCGCTTGAGTCGAACGGGCACTACGGGACGGGCTGCCATTTTCTCCCTCGTCATGATCTGTCTTTTGCTGGAACTGGAGTGCAAGATCCGGAGCGGGCGGCCGGCGGGACGTATCGTCAACCGGGCGCGGGATGGCCGGATTCCCCTCTTGCAAGATAACGAATGATAATTGTTTTCATTTCTATTTGTTTCGTTTTTGTGTGAATGTCTGTTGCAGGCAACAGCATTGCCGAGTCCTGGAGCGGATGCATCGCGGTCGGGAAGGGGCCTTCGTCAGGCCGCGGCCAGTTCCACCGGCAGATACTTCAAGTTTTCGCCGAAGAAGCGCCGCTCGTCCGGGCGCAGGCTTCGCATCAGCTTGCGCAGACGCGCCACCGCCTCATAGGCCTGGGCGCAGAGCCCGCTCTCGTAGGCGCTGAACCAGGCCGTTTCGAGCAGCAGGTTCGCCATTTGCAAGGGGCCGTACTGCGCATGGCCAGCGTCGTGCTCCTCGAGGGTGAAGCGCGCGACGTTCGACCAGCTGGTATAGCCCTTGGCTGGGGAGAAGGGAGCATGATAGGGCTGCGTGGCCTGGACGACCTGCCCGATGGAAAGCGGCGCCTCGGCCTGGAAGCTGCGCAGATCCGGCTGGCGCTTCGCGGCGCATCCTCCCCGCGCGATCCGGAGCAGGAATACGGTGTTCCAGGCGGAGCCGCCGCCCACGCCGAAGCGGTCGCAGATCCATTCCGACAGGCCGATCCAGCGGATCGCCTGCAATTGCACGGCCCCGCCGGCGTCCCGGCGCGCGGGGTCCAGCAGTCCGTTGATCCAGAACAGCCAGAGCGACCAGCCGATGTTGGCCGCGACGTCCTGCGCGGACTCGATGGAGTCGGCCTCGTAGGCCGCCTGCAGGGCGCCGGACAGATCCTGGATGGCGCGCGTGGCGGCTTCGGCGCGTTCGGCGAGCGGCACGGTTTGCAGCGCCATGGCCACCGATTTGGATAGCAGGGCGCGCAGGTTGAGGAATTCGAAGCGCACGCGCGGGTTATAGCGGATGACCGGCTGCAGTTCGAGGTCGCCGCCGATGCGGGCAAGCTCGGCCTGCGCGGCCGGGACGCCGCCCTGGGCATAAAGATTCCAGCCATGCGCGATGGCGGCCATCGCGGCAAACGAGGGTAGGGCCGGGCGGTCGTCCTTCGCATGCAGGTAGGGCTGCAGGCGCAAAAGCGCATCCTCGCTGCGCTCCACTTGCCCGTGTCGGCGCCAGGCCAGGCTTTCCTTGAGCACGGAGAGGGCCGCCTGGAAATCGTCCTTCGCGGCCCGGTGCGCAACGCGAAAGCGCTGGGCCACGCCGCGCTCGCTGGAGGCACCCATGCCGTCCTTGGCCATGCGCAAGGCATGCGTGAGTTCATTCCAGTACGTGACGTCCTGCATGACATAGGCAACCGGATCGCCGGCGCCGTCCTGCAAGGACTCGGCGCCGAGAAACGTCGAGACCCGCGCAAGGTCCACCGGCTTGCCGTCCAGCCGGATGTCCAGCCGCTGCGCCTCCCCGGGAGCCAGCCAGAACGGTCCGCGGCTGCGCCCGGCGAGTTCGAGCAAGGCGGGATCCCGGTCCGCATGCCGGCCCCAACCGACGGACACGCCCCAGGCGCGGTAATCCGCATAGGCGCGCGAGACCATCATGCGAAGCTTGGCAGCGCCGGGAAAGCGGGCCAGCAGAGCCGATACGGGCACCGGGCCGGCGCGTTGCCGGTCGGCGTAGTACAGGCGCAGGAGCAGCCACAGGGATTGATACCGCGCCGGGCGTCCATCGACCTGGCAAGGAGGGCGAAGCTCGATGCGGACTTTGTTCCTGGGCATGGAAGCAATACGAGGTGGAGGAATCGGCGGGCCGGTGCGGCACGCCAGGCGGCAGGTTACACCGGTTACAGCCGCGCGTTTTACCCGGGGCGACCGCCCGCTTAATCTTGCGCTGCCTTCACCCGGGGAGGGCGAACCCGTTCAGTCAACCACTTCTGAAAGTTCGCATACACCATGCTTATTCCAACACTGTTTCGCAAACTCGCCGCGGCCTGCGGCGTGACCTTGCTCGCGGCCGCTCCGGCGCTGGCGGCGCCAAGCTGCAAGGAGGATCCCGCACTGGCCAAGGCTTTCGCCCAGGCGGATGCCCGCGGTACCTTCGTGTTGCTCGACGGACAGACGGGCGCTCTGGTTTGTCACGATGCCCTGCGTGCCGAGGCCGGCTTCCTGCCCGCCTCGACCTACAAGATCCCGAATTCCGCGATCGCGCTGGAGACTGGCGTGGCCAGCGGACCCGACTTCGCGTTGCCCTGGGACAGCCGCCGCAACCCCCGGCAGGACTGGTGGCCGCAGGCATGGGCGCAGGACCAGACCCTGGCCACGGCCCTGCCCAACTCGGTGGTGTGGTTCTACCAGGAGCTCGCCCGGAGGATCGGGGCCAAGCGCATGCAGGCCTACGTGGACCGGTTCGACTACGGCAACCGGAATATCGGCGGCAGCATCGACCAATTCTGGCTGACGGGCGACCTGCGCATATCGGCGCTTCAGCAAGTGAAGTTCCTCCAGCGTTTCTATACCGGCATGCTGGGCGTTTCCCAGCGGTCCACGCAGATCGTCAAGGACGCCATCGTGCTCGAACGTTCGGACGCCTACCGGCTCAGCGGCAAGACCGGCTGGGCCCGCCTGGGGGAGGCCGCCGGGGACCAGGTCGGCTGGCTCGTGGGCTACCTGGAGCAGGGCGGGAAGGTCTACTTCTATGCCTTGAACATGGACATGCGCAAGCCCGAACATGCTGCCGCCAGGCTCGGCATTACCAAGGCCATATTGCGTGAGCGCGGCTTGATGCGTTGAGCGAGATGCCGCCCTAGCCGGATTGCGCGTCCAGCGCCAGCGATGCCGGCGTTCTCCCCTGGCGGCGAATCGCCTGGGGCGGTTGGCCCAGCGTCCTCAGGAATGCCCGCCTCATGCGTTCCCGGTCGCCGAAGCCGGTTTCCGCGGCAATCACGTCCAGCGACAGGCGTCCCCGTTCCAGCATCAGCCTTGCCGCTTCCACGCGCAGGTGCTCGACGGACTTGGCGGGCGACTGACCGGTTTCCTCACGGAACGCCCGGCTGAACTGGCGCGGACTGAGGCCGGCGACTTCGGCCAGGTCTTCGACGGACAGCGCCTTGCGCAAATTGGCCTTGGCGTAGTCGATGGCTTTCTGGATGCGGTCGGACTTGGGTTCGAGTTCGAGCAGGACGGAAAACTGCGACTGGCCGCCTGCGCGCCGGTGATAGACGACCAGCCTGCGAGCGACGGTCCGCGATACTTCCTGCCCGTGGTCGTTCTCCACCATGGCGAGGGCGAGGTCGATGGTGGCCGTCATGCCCGCGGAAGTCCAGATCGATCCGTCGACGATGAAAATCTGGTCTTCCTCGACGGCAACCCTGGGATAGCGGCGTTGCAGGTCGCGAGCGAAGCGCCAATGGGTCGTTGCGCGCCGGCCGTCAAGGACACCCGCCTCGGCGAGCACGAAGGCGCCGGTGCAAGGGGCCGCGATGCGCCTCGATGTTTCGAGCGAACGGCGGACGAACGCGGCGAGGCCGGGGGAGGTGAAGTCGGTATCGATCCCGGAGCCGAACATGACCGTATCGAAAGCGGTGTCGTCGAAAGGCCGGGTTTCGACCTTGAAGCCCGCCGAGGCGGGCACGAGGCCGCCCGACTCCGAAAGCAGCGTCACTTCATAGGCCTGCTCGCCGAGGACGAGATTCGCCGTTTCAAAAACGGTGATGGCCGCGAAGCCCAGGAGATTGAAGTCGGGAAATACGACGAAGCCTATGCGGTGCATGGCTCGACTCCGGCATGTCCGAAAACTCCAGTATTTACGACGTTTGAGACAGCGGCAAGGAGTTCTATCCTTTGCGCATGCGGCAAGGTTGCCGCCTCCCGGCCCCGCGGCCGGGATATCGGAGGCGCTCGCGGCTTTCGTCCGGCGCCTTTCAGTCGCGTCACGACTCAACGCTGCGGAAGATCGTTCATATGGATCGTCGATTGCTCATGCTCGCGGTCGGGATGTTCGCGATAGGGACGGACAACTTCGTGGTTGCCGGCATCCTTCGGGGCGTTGCCGAATCGCTCGATACGACCATCGGCCTGGCCGGGCAGATGGTCACCGTCTATGCCTTGTCCTTCGCGGTCATGGCGCCGGTGATGGCCGCGGTGGCGGGGGGATGGCCACGCAAGCTCCTGCTGGTTTCCGCGCTCGGCATATTCGTCGCGGGCAACGTCATCAGCGCGCTGGCGACGGATCTGAATACCGTGCTTTTCAGCCGCGCCCTGGCGGGCCTTGGTGCAGCCATGTTCGTCCCCACCGCGCTCGGCGTGGGCGCCTTGCTCGGAGAGCCCGCCCGGCGCGGCCGGGCGTTGTCCACGGTGACCGCTGGCCTGGCCACGGCCACCGCCCTGGGCGCCCCGATCGGGACATTCATCGGGGGACTGGGAAGCTGGAGGACCACACTGTGGTTCGTCGCCGTCCTGGGCGCGGTTTCGATGGCGGGCGTCTGGACGATGCTGCGTTCCGTGCCCCGGCCGCCGCGAGTGACGCTCCGGGAAAGATTGGCGCCGCTGGGAGACGTCCGCATCGCCATGACCCTGCTTACGTCGCTGTTTGCCTTCGGCGGATTCCTGATGGTCTATACCTATGCCGGCGCGGTGCTCGAGCCGGTCACCGGGGGCGACGAACGGAAGCTTGCCGGATTGCTGCTCGTGTGGGGAGTCGCCGCGACGGCCGGAAACATGCTGGCCGGCCGCCTGGTCGACCGCTTCGACAGCCGCAAGGTGATCGTCGCGGGCCTGGGCCTTGCCATCGTGAATTTCTGCCTGCTGCCCTGGACGGTCGGCCATGCCTGGAGCGCGACGATTTCATTGGTAATCTGGGGTGTGATCGGATGGGGGCTGCTGGTGCCGCAACAGCATCGGCTGGTGGCCTTCGCCTCCCAGGCCGCGCCGCTGGCCCTGGCGCTCAACAATACCGCGACCTACGCAGGGGTAGCATGTTCGGGCATGCTGGGCGGCGTCGTGCTGCTCGTCATCGCTCCCCGATACCTCGGGCTCGTGGGCGCGATATTGATCGCCGTGGGCCTGGTCCTCGCTACCCTGGTTCCCCGGGCGCCGGGAAGACCTTCCGCAAACGGGCGCCCGGTGCCGGATCCTGCAACTCGAATTCTCCAGGAGTAACAAGCATGGGTAAACGTCTCGACTACAACCAGATCGCGCCGGCCGGCGTGGCGGCGCTTGGCGGCGTCTATGGCTACGTCGCGAAAAGCGGTCTTTCGCATACGCTCGTCGACCTGGTCTATCTGCGCGTCTCGCAGATCAACAATTGCGCGTATTGCCTCGACATGCATACGCGGGAATTACTGAAGAAAGGGCTGGGGATCGAGAAGCTGGCGCTGCTGCAGGCCTGGGAGGAGGCCGGCGATCTGTTCGACGAACGCGAGCGGGCGGCCCTGGCCTGGGCGGAGTCCGTGACTCGCGTGGCGCAGACCGGCGTACCCGACGAGGCCTACGAAGCGGCCAGGGCGGTATTCGACGAGAAGGAACTCGTGGATCTCACCATTGCGATCAGCCTGATGAACGCCTACAACCGGATGGCCATCAGCTTCAGGAATACGCCGCAAGCCGCCTTGGGGAAATAGAAGGGCAGGGGTTCCGGCCGGTAGAGAAGCCGGGACCCTGGCCTTGGCCTACTTGCCGGCGGCCTTGATCAACCGGTCCGCGTACTCCTGCCAAGGCGACTTGGCGTCGATGCCTTCGAACAGCCCCTCGCGCGCCAGGCCGGCCACCCAGTCCTGCTTGCCCGCTGTCGCGCCGGCCATGAAAGGCTCGAAGCCGGCCTCGCGCACGGTCTGTGCCGCCTCGCGCATTTCCTCGGCGCGACGCTTGCCGTGTTTCACCACCCGGCTGAAGAAGTAGGCACCTTGTTTCTCCCAGTCGATCTGCGGAAAGGTTTCCTGCAGGGTCGGCAGCACATGGGCCTCGACGCCATAATGGCGCGCCGTGGCGTAGCTTTCGATCACCAGGGCCTCCAGGCCCTTGATCATGATGCTACGGCTCATCTTGATGGCAGAGGCCACGCCCAGTTCGTCGGAGACGGGCTTGGCGTCCATGCCCCAGCCGGTCAGCGTGGCCGACAGGTTTTGCGCGCGCTGGCCGCCCAGCAGCATGGGGACACGGATGCCGTACGGCGGCACGGAGGTCATGACGCCTGCTTCCACGTAATGCGCGCCCGCGGCTTCCAGCGCGGCGGCGGCATTGCGCTTGGTGCCGGGCGATGCCGAGTTCAGGTCGAGAAACACCGTGCCGGGACGCACGTGGCGGGCGGCTTCCTCGGCTACCGCCAGGGTGTTGGACGCCGTGACGGCCGAGATCAGCAGCGTGGCCCGCTGGCAGAGCGCTGCCATTCCGTCGACCGGCTCGATGCCGTCGTCGGCGGCGGCCTTGCGCGCTGCGTCGCCGGCGTCGGCGCCGAACTTGACGTCCCAGGCGCAGACCTCGTCCACGCCGTCCTTGCCGCGCAGCCCCCGGCCAAAAATGCCGCCGACCTCGCCGAATCCGATAATGCCCAGGGTAACGCTCATGTGATCCTCTCTTGCCAAAATCATCGTCTACATCAGAAATCGTAAAACCGGACCGGGCGGCGGGTGGCCTTGCGGACGTCGCCTGTGTGCCGCCGCATCATTCGGGCTTGATGCCCGCCAACCGCGCCGCCTCGCCCGACCGTTCGTATTCCGCGCGCAGAAAAGCCGCAAAGCCTTGCCCCCGCCGTTGGGCGGCATCGGCCACGTCCAGGCCCAGGCCGCGCAGCCTGTCCGCCAGCTCGCCGGAATCCAGCGCCGCATTCGCCGCCTGCTCCAGCCTGGCCAGCACGTCGGCCGGGATGCGCGCCGGCGCGAGCAGGCCCACGTAGCTTTGCGCCGTGAAGCCGGCCACCCCGCTTTCCATGAAAGTAGGAATGTCCGGCGCCAAGGGGCTGCGCCGGGCCGCCGCGATAGCCAGGATGCGCGCCCGCCCCGACTGGTGCAAGGGCAGGGCGGTCGAGAACTCCATCGACGCCAGCTGGACGTCGCCGCCCAGGAGCGCAGGCACCAGGGTATTGCCACCGCGGAACGGCACGTGTTCGATCCGGGCGCCGGTCTGCGCATTGAGGCGCGCCAGCGTCAGATGGGTGGCGCTGCCGACGCCGGACGACGCGCAGCCGACGAACTGACGCTTTGAAAGCGCGACCGCGTCCTGCAGCGTCTTGGCGGCGAACGCGTTGTTGGCGATCAGCACGTGCGCCACCGTGCCCACCAACCCGATCGGCGCGAAATCCTTCAGCGGGTCGTAGGCCAGCTTCGCCTGCACGAAAGGATTCACCGTGAGCGGGCCGTTGGACCCCACCATCAACATATAACCGTCGGGCGCGGCCTGGGCAACCAGCGATGCTCCCAGGCTGCCGCCCGCACCGGCGCGGTTTTCCACGACGATCGTCTGCCCCAGGAGCGGTCCCATTGCCGCGGCCATCAACCTGCCCACGCCGTCGACGTTCCCGCCCGGACCGAAAGGCACGACGAAAGTCAGCGGCCGCTGCGGATAAGCGGCGGCCAGCGCAGCGCCCGTCCACCCTCCGAGAAGCGGAGCGGCGGCAGCCAGTTTGAGGAACTTCCGGCGCGGCGCCGGGCATGGACGGTCATTCATTCGTTCGTCTCCTCTGTTGTCGTGCTCTTATCTGGATCGGCACCTCTACCCGGATGCATGGAACGATTGTGCCTACCGTCCATGTATGCGGGTTGAGTTGTGCGAGGAAAACGTTCGATTTTGTTTATCATCCATGTATGAAAATCGATGTTTCCGAGGCGGACCCTGCGCAAGCGCTGCTATCGCTGCGCGAATTGCGCGTCCTGGCCGCCGTCGTGCGCGACGGCGGCGTCAGGCCGTCGGCCGAAACCCTGCTGCGTACGGCATCGGCGCTCAGCCGCGCCATCGCGCAACTGGAGCGGCGCCTGGGCATGCCCTTGTTCGAGCGCCGCGGACGCGGCATGCTGCCCACGCCCGCCGGCCGCCTCGCCTATGGCCGGTTCTGCCGGATCGAGCACGAACTCGAGCAGGTGCTCGACGAGGCCGCGCGCAACGGCCGGGCGGCCGTCCGGACCATGGCCGCCGTCGAAAGCCTGTTCGACGAACGCCGCCTGACCGTGGCCTCGATGCTGGCCGAGACCGGCCACATGCCCACCGTGGCTCGGCGCCTGGGCGTTTCCCAGCCGGCGATCAGCGCCTCGATCGCCCGGCTCGAGGCCGCCTTGCGCGAAAAACTTTTCCTGCGCACGCCGCGCGGCATGGTGCCGGGCAGCCTGGGCGCCCGCTGGCTGATGCGCTTTGATCGCGCCCTGGCGGAATTGCGCTACCTGAGCCAGGACCTGGCCGCGCTGGGAGGCAGCATGGCCGGCGTGATCGCGGTCGGCGCGCTGCCGCTGGCCCGCACGCGCCTCCTGCCGCAAGCCATCGCCACGCTGCGGGCCGCCCATCCCGAACTGCGCGTGCATGCCCGCGAAAGCCCCTACGAGCAACTATGCGCAGACCTCTTGAGCGGCAAGCTCGACTTCATCATCGGCGCGCTGCGCCCCGAGAGCGACCAGGCCTTGCACCATGAACTGCTGTTCACCGACGAGCTGTGCGTGATGGCGGCAACGACTCATCCGCTTGCAAACCGCAAGCGCCTACGGCTGGCCGATCTTCGTGGCCAGTCCTGGGTGCTTTCGCGCCCCGGCACGCCGCTGCGCGAATCGCTGAACGCATTCTTCGCGGCCCATGGCGAACCCGTACCCATTCCCGCCGTGGAAACCGGAGACCTGGCGCTGGTCAGGGGAATGCTCGTGACGGGCGGGATGCTGACGGTGCTGTCCACGCATCAGCTTCAGTATGAGGTCGAAGCGGGTCAGCTGCGCATGCTGCCGGTATCGCTCGATGGATTGCAACGGCGGATCGGGATCACGACGCGAACCGGGGCGCAGTTGCCGGATAGTGTGCGGGCGTTGCTGGATGAGATCCGGGCGGCGTGCGGGGTGGCTGTCTAGGTGCGTGCTATGCCGCCGAATGACTAATGCCCCGTTCGGTAGCGATCCCACCGGATCAAGCCATTTCTCTCACCACCGGTACCTCAAACTCGCCACCACATTTCTCCGCGGCCCATAAAAGCAAGAGTTGTCGTCCCAGCAAGACGCCACGAACTCCTTGTCCAGCAGGTTCGCCACGTTGATCGCGATCTGCGCGCCCGCCAGCCGCGGGTCGAGCCGCATCAGGTCATACCGGAACGCCGCGTCCAGCACCACGTATCCCGGCACCTTCAGCGTGTTGTCCGAGTTCCCATACGATGCGCCTACATATCGCACCCCCACGCCGAATCCCATTCCCGCCAACGCGCCTTCACCGAAGGTGTAGTCCACCCACCCCGAGGCCAGTTGCCTGGGCACGCCATACGGCCATTTGTCCTGCGCGGTGGTGCTGCGGGTGTTCTTGGTGTCCAGCAAGGTATACGAAGCCATCAGCGCAAGATTTGATGACAGCGAGAGCTTGCCCTCCAGCTCGAGTCCGCGCGAACGCACTTCGCCGGTCTGGATGCTGGCGAACGGGTGGGCGGGATCGGGGTCGGCGGTCTTGACGTTGGTCTGCGTGATGTCGAAGACCGACGCGGTGACGAAGCTCTTCAATCCGTTGGGCTGGTACTTCACGCCGGCCTCGTATTGCCGGCCTTTGGTGGGCTTGAAGGGCTGGCCGTGGAAGTCGGTGCCCAGCACGGGTTCGAACGAGGTGGCGTAGTTGGCGTAGGGCGCGATGCCGTTGTCGAACAGGTAGACGAGGCCGGCGCGCACGCTGGTGGCTTCGTCTCGTTGCGGGGTGTGGGAGATGACGCCGGAGGACAGGGCGCCGGAGTCGGTGCCTGCCTTGGTCCAGTCGTGGCGCACGCCGATCAGCGCCGCCCAGCGGCCGACGCGGATCTGGTCCTGGGCATACAGGCCCAGTTGCCGCATGGTTTGTTTGCTGATGTTGTCGTAGACCGGCAGGTCGATGGCCTGGTGGTAGACCGGGTCCAGCACGTTCAGCGGCGGCACGGCGCCGTAGCCCAGTCGGGCGTCGGCGCGGTTGTGGCGGTAGTCCAGACCGGTAAGGACGGTATGGCGGAATGCGCCGGCCTGGAAGGCGGCTTGTGCCTGGTTGTCGATGGCGATGCCGTCCAGGCTTTCGCGCGAGTCGATGGTCATGCGATTGAGCAGGGGAAGGTCGCCGTCCCAGCCCATCTGGAAGACGGAGCGGTAGTCGTACTTGGCGTGCATGTACCGCAGGTTCTGCCTCAGGGTCCAGGTGTCGTCGACGCGATGCTCGAACTCGTAGCCGACGGAGGCCTGCTTGCGGTCCGAGCGGGAGAAGCCGGGGTCGTCTTCGTAGAAGCGGGTGGGCAGGCGGCCCCAGGGAGAGGGATGGACGGTGCCGCGCGCGGGCAGGTAGGTGAAGGCGCCGGCGGCGGGGTCGTGCTGGAGGTTGGCGAGCAGGGTGAAACGCGTGTCGGCGTCCGGTTTCCAGCTGATGGCGGGCGAGATCGAGAAACGCTTTTCCTTGGCGTAGTCGAGCTGGGTCCCGGTGTCGCGCGCCACGCCGGTGAGGCGGTAGGAGAGGGTGCCGCTTTCGTTCAGCGCGCCGCCGAAGTCGGCTGCGAGCTGCTTGCGGTCGAAGCTGCCGTATTGCAGCTCGAGTTCGCGCGTGGTGTCGGTGGTGGGGCGCCTGCTGACGAGGTTGACCGCGCCGCCGGGGTTGACGCTGCCGTAGAGCACGGATGCCGGGCCGCGCAGGATCTCGACGCGCTCGAGCATGTAGGGGTCGATGGAGGGCGCGATGTAGTAGACGCCCTTGGGCAGGCGCAGGCCGTCCATGAGGCCGATGAAGTTGGCGTCGGCGCCGCCGGGCGTGCCGAAGCCGCGGATGTTGGGATAGTCGTAGCGGCCGGGGCGGGCTTCGGGGACGACGCCGGCGGTGTAGCGCAAGGTTTGCGAGATGGTCTGCGCGCCCTGGTCCTCCATCTGCTGGCGGGTGACGACGGATACCGATTGCGGCGTTTCGCGCAGCGACGAGAGCGTCTTGGTGGCGCCCAGGCTGTCTCGCGCGATATAGCCTTGCTCGGCGCCGAACGGTCCGCTGGCGGTGGCGGCCGTGACGGCGATGGTAGGCAGGACGGCGGGCTGCGCGGCCGCCTGGGGCGACGGGTCGGCCTGCAGGGTGTACATGCCATCGCCGCTGCGCACCGCCATGAGGCCGGTGCCCTGGAGCAGGCGCCTAAAGCCCTCGGCGGTGGTGTAGGCGCCGTGCACGCCGGGCGAGGTGCGGTCCTGGGTCTGTTGGCTGCTGAAGGAAAGGGCGACCTGCGCCTGCGTAGCGTAGCGGTTCAGCGCCGACGCCAGCGGCCCGGCCGGGACGTCGAACTGGCGGACCGTCTCGGCCGCGCCGACGGCCTGCGCCGCCGTGGCCGGGGGCAGGGCGACGCACAGCGTGGCGGCGAGCAGCGTCAGCGAGACAGGCAGGAAAGAGGCGCGATGATGGTGACTGGCGCGGGCAAGATGGCGGCCGGGCATGGACGGGTCCTCGGGCAAAGAGTCGGTTGCAATACCCCAGGGCCGAACGAGCGGCGAAAAGATGAAAAAAATCTAGCGAGGTTCGACGCGGACCCAATAGCGGCTCATCGTGCGCATGCGTATCGGAAATGATTGCGCCAGCACGGCCAGCGCCTTGTCGGTGTCGCGCACGGGATAGGTTCCCGAGACCCGGATATCGGCGACGGCCGGATCGCAGCCCAGGTAGCCCGAGCGGTAGCGGCCCAGTTCGGCCAGCAGGTCTTCCAGCCGCCAGTCGAGCGCGGCGACACTGCCTTCACGCCAGGCCAGCGCCGATTCGTCCGCCGGCCGCAGCGTGCCCAGTCCCGCGGCGCTGAAGGTGGCGGCCTGTCCGGTGGGCACGATTAGACTGCGGTTGCTGCGGACGGGCTGCAGCTCCACCTTGCCTTCATAGACAGCGATGCGTGTCCCCGCCGCCAGTTTCCTGGCGGTGAAGTGCGTCCCCAGCGGCCGTGCTGCGCCGTCATCCGTGAGGACGGTGAAGGGACGTGCTTCGGAGGCGTTGTGCGGTGCCGTGGCGATGAGGATCTGGCCGGCCAGCAGGCGGACCAGGCGCTGCGTGCCGGTATAACGCACGTCGATGGCGCTGGCGGTATCCAAAGCGATGCGAGTGCCGTCTGCCAGTGCGATTTCGTCGAAGCCGCCGGTGGGCGTCCGGTAGTCGGCAATCCATTCGCGCCAGGGGACAATGCGGTGGGAGCCATAGGCCAGGACGCCGGTTCCCGCCAGCGCGGCCACGCTCTTGAGCACCGCGCGGCGCCGGGCCGAAGCGGCGCGCAGAGTGGGAGCGGCGACGTCGTGGGGCAGAGCGGACAGCGTTTGCCGCAAGCTCTCCAGCCGCTGCCAGGCCCGCTCGTGCTCGGGCCGCTCCATGCGCCAGCGCCGTACGGCTTCACGGTCCGCAGGCGTCGCGGCGCCGGAACAGAGCAGGGCGAAGCGCGCGATGGCTTCGCGCCCGACGGGATCGTCGCCGGCCACGGGGGGCGCCTGGCGTGCGCGGTTCATGGCGCGAGGCGTTCCCGGGCCGCCAGGGCCAGGTAGCAGCGCTCGAGTGCCTTTACCATGTAGTTGTTGACCGTGCGTACGGTCACGTTCAGCTGTGCGGCGATCTCCGCATAGGTAAGCCCTTCCAGCTGGGACATGATGAACGCCTGCCTGACCTTGGCCGGCAGGCCCGACAGCATCGCGTCGACCTGAGCCAGCGCTTCCAGGACCAGGGCGCGTTCCTCGGCCGAGGGCTGGTGCGCCTCGGGCAGGGCGGCGAGCACTTTGAGGTAAGCCCGTTCCAGCGCGGCGCGCCGGTAGAAGTCCACCACCAGGCCTTTGGCGATGGTGGCGAGGTAGTCGCGCGGTTCGCGAATCTCTGCCGCGTTGCATGCCTTGAGCACGCGCACGAAGGTGTCGTGGGCGATGTCCGCCGCATCGAAGCGGCACCCCAGCCGGCGGCGCAGCCAGCCCTGCAGCCAGCCGTGGTGGCGGGCGTAGAGGTTCGCGAGGGCGTCCTCGCGCGGGGAGGTGGCGGGCATCTTGCGATCCGCTAGGATAGATTAATGAGAATCGTTATTAATTCTATTCCATGGCAAGAAGGGCAACAAGTTGGCTATGGAAACGGCCCCGCAGACGGGGCCTTCTACCCGCAGAGGGGCCAGCCGCTCACCTGGCGCAATGGCTCCGTGCTTCGCGCGGCTTGGCGGGATCGCAGTCGTCCGGATGCCATTGGACGAACTCGGCGTCCTGCATGGCGCGCGGGCTTTGCGCCACGAAGAGCACCAGCCGCCGGCCATCGGTGAAGTATGGATCCGCGGCCAAATTGGTGCGGGGACGGTCCTGGCTGGCCTGGCCCACGCCGGCCGCGTAGCCCCAGCGCGCCACGTTGCTGGTCATCAGCATGTCCTGCAGCAGGTAGTCGCGCGCTTCGTCCACGTCGGGGTCGATCACGTGCGTCGTCAACGTGGGGGAGTGGGTGGTGACCTTCACGCCGATGTCGCGGCTGATCTGGCCGATCCAGACGGGCGCATCGCCCACCTGCAGCGGCGTCAGCCAGAGACGCAGATGGTTGCGCTGCGAGATGCTGGCGCGCGCACGCTGCATGGAGAAGTCCTGCTGGCGGCCGTCGAAATGCAGCGCGCTGACCGGCGAGGTGCGGTAGGCGCCGCCGAAGGCGAACACGCCGATCATGCGGCTGACGCTGGACGCATTGATGGTCTCGGTGAAATCCCAGCCTGCGCGGACCAGCGCCACCAGCACATCATGCTCGGATCCGACCATCACCAGGTTGAGCGGATCGCCTTGTTCGGTGCCCTTGGCATTGGTGGTGCAGCAAGGAAGCTTCTCCAGTTCGGCGCCGAGCGAACTCAGATCGACCCGCTTGCGGCGCTCCGGCTGGTAGAGCCGCTCCGGATCGACGGTCTGGTAGTCGAAGTTGCCTCCGGGCTGTTCCCGGGCGAAGTCGAAGCGCAGCACGTGGCGGGCGCCCAGCAGCTCGACGTTGATCAGCTTGATGCCCCGCGTGAGGTTCGTGTAGACGAAGCCGCTTACGGTCTGGCCGGGCGCGACATGGACCTTGATCTGGCGTTCGGTCAGCTTGCGTTCGATCTGCGCGGCCGATGCGCCGCCGGCGCCGGAATGAAAGAGGTAGGCGGCTTCGCGGGCCGAGTAGAAGTCGCGGTCCATGAACGCCGGCATGAACCAGTACGGCAGCGCGCTGCGGTTCTCGATCTTGACCCAGACGGGCTGCACGCCGCGTTCGGCCATGGGCAATCCGAAGCTGGCGGCGCTCTCGTCGTCGCGCAGGGCCGCGACGCTGACGGTGACTCGATCGCGTGTCAGGGCCTGGCGGTTCGCGCGGTCCAGGTAGCTCTTTTCCGCCTGGTCCGGATCCATAGATACCGTGGCGGGCACGCTTCCCGGGGAAGAGGTCAGGCCGGTGCAGGCAGAGAGCAGGGACACGGCGATCGCGGCAAACAGGGTACGCGAGGCGGCCGCCGCGCGATTCGTCCATCGGGCGTCAAGGGTAATGAACTTGCTCATGGCGTCGTAGGGGCGTGATGGGAGATGACTTGCACGGCGGCCAGTACGAGGTCGGCCCGCGGCACTTCGTCGACGAACAAGGCGCCGATGACGGGAAGTTGCCGGGACAGTGGGATCGCCACCGCCCAGTGATCGGCATTGACGTAGCCCAACAGCCTGCTGCCCGGCACCAGGGCGTCGGCCGCGGCAAGCTGGCCGTCGTTGAGCCCGTCCGTTCGCGACAGCTTGGCGTATGAGCTTTGCAGCGGCCGGGATACGCGGTCGGCCTTCGCCGCGGCGACGATGGAGTAGAACGGCAGCCGCAGCTGCGCGTGATGAGCCTGCCACCATGCATGCCGGACGTCGCGGCGCAACGCCTGGATGCTCGAGCCGTCGCCGCGATCGCAGCCGGGCAGGGGGACGTGTTCCAGCAGTGCCTTGGACCAATTCCCCGCGTCGTCCGCCAGCCGGCTGCCGCCCGCGGCGCCGGCGTAGCTGACGATCGCCGCGATGCCGCGGGTGACCTCGGGGTGGCGGACGAGCGTTTCCAGCACGTCGGGCAGGCCCTTGGAATAGCCGAAGACGATCCAGGGGCGGGGGTCGGGGCCCGCATCCGCGAGCTGGCGCGCAATCAGGTCGGCGTTGTGCTCGGTTGAGCCGCGGCCTTCGATGGACAGGATCCGGGCATCGAAGCCGGCGGCGCGCAGCGTGTCCGCCGTGTCCGCGAACGGCATCACCATGGAGCCCGCGCAACCCGCGAGCAGCCCGGGTACGAAGGCAAGCCGGTATCGGCGCGCCAGGGAGGCCGCCGGATCGGGCCCGGAGGCGTGGCGCACGGCCGGTAGTGCCGTCGCCGCATGCGCCGGCTCCCCGGGCAGGCGCAGCAGAATGTCCGCGCAATCGGATTCGCTGGGTAGCCGTGCGCAGAAGGCGTGGAGGAACTCGGCCCGCATGTCATGGACGCCTATGTCCGCCAGCTTTGGAGGAGCGGATGGGCCGGCGCCGGGCAACGCCGTCGTGCACGAGACCAGGGCCATGGCGGCCGCGGCCAGTACGAGCCATCGAACAGAGCGCGTCCATGGCAACGCCCCGATGTGAGTCAAGACCAAAAACTCCCCCTTCGCCCAGGAGGGGCGTTGCGCGATCGCCCCCGATGCCCCCAAGTGAGTGGCATAGCCCTCAATAATGCCGCAAAACGATTTCAAAACTTTGCGCATTTTCAAATAACGATCATTTTTTATCTCTCCCGTCTGCGCTCCGGGCCGCGTGGAACGGCATCCAGGTCACCGGCGCGGCCTTAGTTCCCCGAGCGCCGCTGGCCAAGCGACCGGATCATGGATATGATTGTGAAATATTACTAATATTTCACAGTGCAAGGAGCACCCATGACCCGTAAGCAGCGCATTCTTTCCCCTCACGTCGCGGAGGCCGAGCCGGGCCT
The DNA here is from genome assembly GCF_002188465.1 of Pigmentiphaga sp. NML080357. GTDB lineage: Bacteria > Pseudomonadota > Gammaproteobacteria > Burkholderiales > Burkholderiaceae_B > Pigmentiphaga. The sequence goes on from NZ_NINW01000024.1 coordinate 92,838, forward strand.
TTGGTCGAACTGCCTGCAAGTGGGCGACACCCTCTACCTGTCGGGGCTGACCTCGCGCGCGAACGATGGCACCACTATCGAGGGCAGCGACGAATACGAGCAGGCACGGATCATCTTCACCAAGATCAAGCATCTGGTGGAGGCAGCGGGCGGACAGATCGACGACGTGGTTACGCTGACAGTGTTTGTGACCCGGATGGCGGGCAACCAGGGGGTCTGGCGCGCGCGCCGCGAGTTCTTTTCAGGCGATTTCCCGGCCTGCGCGCTGGTGGAAGTCAAAGGCCTGGCCAAGCCCGAGATCCTGGTCGAGATCCAGGGGCAGGCGAGGCTGGGAGCCGGGGGCTGAAGCCCATGGTCATCGGTTTCCCATCGGCCGCGCGGCGTGCCGATTTCTCTTGTGCCTCATTCAGGGAGTCCCCATGAAGAAGTTCATGCTCGGTTTGGGTTTGTGCCTGGTGTCCGCGGCGGCCGCGGCGCAGAAGTTTCCTTCGCAACCGCTGACGCTGATCGTGCCGTACGCGGCCGGCGGTTCGTCCGATGCCCTGGCGAGATCGCTGGCGCAGGCGGTGGGCAGGGAAGCGGGGGTTGCCGTGGTCGTCGAGAACCGGCCCGGCGGCAGTACCGTTATCGGCGCGCAGGCGCTGCTGGGCAAGCCCGCCGATGGCCACACGCTCTTCATGATGGCGGCCAGCTTCGTCATCAATCCTTATCTGATCAAGAGCCTGCCCTACGACACGCGCAAGGACTTCCAGCCGGTGACGCAACTGGCGTCCAACCCGCATGTGCTGGTGGTCTCGTCCCGGGTACCGGCGAACGACCTGAAGGGATTCATCGATTGGGCGCGGGCGCAGCAGGGCAAGGCCAGCTTTTCGTCGTTCGGCAACGGGTCCTCGGGGCACCTGGGCTTCGAGCTGTTCAAGCAGCGCGCCGGCGTGGACATGCTCCACGTGCCTTACAAGGGATCGGCGCCGGCAACGATGGCGGTGCTGGCAGGCGAGGTGGACGCCACGCTGGGCGACGTCGGCGTGGTTGCGCCGCATATTGCCGCGGGCAAGGTCAAGGCCCTGGCGGTATCGGGATCGCAACGTTCCGCCGCGCTGCCCGGGGTGCCGACCTTCGCCGAGGCGGGACTAGCGGGCTTCGCGTCCGAGACCTGGATGGGGCTGCTCACCCGGGCCGGGGTCGAAGGCGATCGCGTGGAGCGGCTGCATCAGCTGTTTGCGCAAGCGTTGCAGGATGCCGAGGTGCAGAAAACCTTGCAGCAGCAAGGCATGGAGGCCAGACCGTCGGCGCCGGCGGATTTCGCCCGTTTCCTGCAGCAGCAGTCGGCGCTGTATCGCGTCGCAGTGGACAAGGCGGGGCTCAAGCCGGAATAGGTGCTGCGCCTGCGAGGCTACAATCGCGGGCGCACTCGCTTCGCTTGAACATGCCGCATGCCTAGACCCTCGAAGACCTCGCGTTCCCCTGCCGGCGACGGCGCCGGCCATGATGTTTCCGCGTTGTCGCTGGGCGAACAGGCCTATGTGGCGGTCAAGAAGCTGATCTTGTCGCACGAACTGCGGCCGGGCGAGCATATCAACGTCGCGCAGTTGTGCGAGCGGCTGGGGCTGGGCCGCAGCCCGGTCCATCTTGCTACCCACCGGCTGGCCCGCGAAGGGCTGGTGGAGATCCTGCCGCGCAAGGGCATGCTGGTCAAGGCGGAAACCCTGGATGGCTTCCTGGAACTGATCGCGGCGCGGCAACTGGTGGAACCGTTCCTGACGGGCCTGGCAGTGGACAACATGCGGCCCGAAATCGTCGAACAGTTGCAGGCGCTGGTGGCCACGGGCTGGGAGCGCTATCGCCAGAAGGACCACCAGGGCGGCATGGAGGTCGACCGGCGTTTCCACCACCTCCTGTACGACACCGCCGGCAACCGCACCCTGGCGGAATTCGCGGCGCTGTTGCTCGATCGTTCCATGCTGCTGTGGTTCCGGCCCAAGGTCGACGCTGCCGAGCGCGCCAACGTGGCCGAGCTGGAGGACCTGCTGGACTGTATCCGGCGCGGCGACCGCGAAGGGGCCGTGCGGACCATGGAGGCGCACGTCGGGTCGATCCGAAGGAAGTACCTGGGCTAGGGCCGCCAGGAATTGCGCGCCGGCAGGCGCGCCCCGAAGGGCTTCGGTAACCGAGATGTAACCACTTTTATTCCCGCCTATGTACCTGCGGCCCGGGCCGGCCGGGCGTGTAAACTCCCGGGTTTTGTTTCCACCCGGTTTCATGGTGCACATGTCCCGGCCCACAGGTGCCAGCGGCCCGGCCTTCGTCCGTCTGCTTGCCCGCCTGGGGGACGTCCACGTTCCCACTCCCCGGCAGGCGCTTGCCGACCGGCTGAGCCTTTGGCTCGGCTGGACCGACGCCATCGCCTTGTCCGCGGTGCTGAGCGGCAGCGCCAAGACAGCCTCGGCCTGCGCGCCGGCCGCCGATGGCGCCGAAGAAGAGTGCGCCCGGGTGCGAGCCGAACTGGCCCAGTCCATTGAGCAGGACAGGGTGCTTCGCCCTGTGCGGAGCAACACCCGGCGCGATGTGGCCGTATCCGGCGACGTGGACGCCGGCGAGGATTACTCCCGCTATGGCCAGCGCTACATGGCCAAGCAACAGATGATGGAGACGGCCATCGCCGGGCTGCGGGGGCGATTGCGGACGATGCTGGCGGCGGCGTCGCCCGAGATGGCCCGGCTGGCGGCGGTCGATGCCGTCATGGAGCGGGTGCTGGGCACGCAAGAGCGCAACCTGCTGGCCTCGGTGCCTTCGCTGCTGGAGGGGCATTTCGGGCGCCTGCGGCGAGCCGCGCGGGCGGCCGCCGCCACGCCGGACGCGGGTCCGCCCGCGCCGGGCGCCGCTGCCTCCCCGGCCTGGCTGGACGCGTTCCGCAAGGACATGCAAGGCGTCCTGCTGGCCGAACTGGACTTCCGACTACAACCGGTCGAAGGGCTGCTCGCGGCCCTTCGCGTGAGCTGACCGAGCCTCGATGAGCAGATATCTTCCTTTTGTCGTTTTCTTCGTGGGCCTGGCCGCCGTGGCCTGGGTCGGCATCGGCTATGTCGGCTCGAACCTGCTGGCGCTGGCGGTGATCCTGCTCATTGCCGCGTTCTATGTGCTGGGCGGCCTGGAGCTGCGGCGCTTCCACGAAGCGACCGTCTCCCTGGCGAAGGCGGTGGCCGACCTGGATGCCGCGCCGCCGAGCCTGGGCGCCTTCCTGGAGCGGCTGCATCCTTCGCTGCGCAACGCCGTGCGGCTGCGCGTGGAGGGCGAGCGGGTGGGCTTGCCGGCGCCGGCGCTGACGCCCTATCTGGCGGGGCTGCTGGTGCTGCTGGGAATGCTGGGCACGTTCCTGGGCATGGTCGCCACCTTGAGAGGGACCGGCGTGGCGCTGGAGAGCGCAACGGACCTCGCGGCCATTCGGGCGTCGCTGGCGGCGCCCGTCAAGGGACTGGGCTTTGCCTTCGGCACGTCGGTGGCAGGCGTGGCCGCTTCGGCGATGCTGGGGCTGCTTGCCGCGCTGTGCCGTCGCGAGCGGCTGCAGGCCGGACAGATGCTCGATACACGCATCGCGACCGCGCTGCGTCCTTATTCACTGACCCACCAGCGCGAGGAGTCCTTCAAGCTGCTGCAGCGGCAGGCCGACATGATGCCGGCGCTGGTGGACCGGCTGCAGGCCATGACCGAGGCGGTGGCGCAGCACAACCAGGCACTGGGCGAGCGTCTGGCGGCAGGCCAGGAGAGCTTCCACGGGAAGGTCGAGGCCGAGTACCGCCGCCTGGCCGGATCGGTCGAGGCGTGCCTGAAGGAAAGCCTGGCCGAGAGCGCGCGGGTGGCGGGCGCCACGATCCAGCCGGCGGTCGAGACGGCGATGGCGGGCCTGGCCCGCGAGACGGCCGCGCTGCACGAGACCGTTACCGAAGCGGTGCAGCGGCAGTTGGATGCGCTGTCCAGCCGTATCGAGGCCAGCACGGCCACGGTGGCCGATACCTGGGGCGCCGCGCTGGGCGAGCACCGGCAGGCCAGCCAGTCGCTGGCCGGCGACCTGCGCGCGACCCTCGAGGGGTTTGCCCAGACGTTCGAACAGAAGTCGGCCAGCCTGGTCGACGGCGTGGCGGCCCGCCTGGAATCCACCGTGGACAAGGTTTCGGAGAATTGGGGGACGGCGCTCGCCGGGCACCAGCGCGCAAGCGAGGCGCTTTCGCAAGACCTGCGCACCGCGTTCGACCGGTTCGCGGAAACTTTCGAGCAGCGCTCGGCCGGCATGGTGGAGGGCATCTCCGCGCGCCTGGAGAGCATGGCGGGAGCGGTGTCCGAAGCGTGGAACGCGGCGCTGGCCGGCCACCAGCACACCAGCGAGGCGCTGGCCGGCGACGTCCGCGCTTCCTTCGACCGGTTCGCGCAAAGTTTCGAACAACGATCGTCCAGCCTGCTGGAAGGCATCGCCGCCCGCCTGGACACCACGGCCGGCATGGTCTCGGACGCATGGAATACGGCGCTGGGCGAACATCGGCGGGCGAGCGAGGCCCTGGCGGGCGAGATGCGGACATCGTTCGATCGCTTCGCCGCGACCTTCGAGCAGCGTTCGGCGAACCTGGTCGAGAGCGTGGCGGGCCAGCTAGACACCGCGGTCCAAAGCGTGTCGGGCGCCTGGAACGAGGCGCTCGAGCGGCACGCGCACGTGAGCGGGCAAGTGTCGGAGGACACGCGGCAGGCGCTGGCAGGTGCGGCGGCGACGTTCGAGCGGCATGCCGTCTCGTTGCTGGATACCGTGGGACAGGCGCATGGCGACCTGCGGACCGAACTGGCGTCGCGCGACGAGGCGCGGCAAGCGGAATGGACGCGAGCCCTCGAGACCATGGCCGGATCGCTCCAGCGCGAATGGCAGGAGGCCGGCGCGCGGATCGCCAGCCAGCAGCAGGAAGTCTGCGAGACGCTGGCGCGCGCTGCCGGCGACATTTCCTCCGAGACCCAGGCCTATGCCCGCGGCACCATTGCCGAGATCGAGCGGCTGGTGCAGACGGCGTCGGAAGCGCCGCGTGCCGCGGCCGAGGTCATTGCCGAGCTGCGGCAGAAGCTGTCCGACAGCATGGCGCGCGACAACGCCATGCTGGAAGAGCGCGAACGTCTTTTGCAAACCGTGGGCAGCCTGCTCGACACGGTGAACCATGCCAGTACCGAGCAGCGGGCGGCGGTGGATGCGCTGGTCGGCGCGTCGGCGGACATGCTCGAACGCGTGGGCGCGCGCTTTACGGAACGGGTCGGCACCGAGACGGGCAGGCTGGAGTCCGTGGCGGCGCACGTTACCGGCAGCGCCGCCGAGGTGGCCAGCCTGGGCGAGGCCCTGGGCCACGCCGTCAAGTTGTTCAGTGAATCCAACGACAAGCTCATGGAACACCTGCAGCGCATCGAGGGCGCGCTCGACAAGGCCATTGCGCGTAGCGACGAGCAGCTTGCCTATTATGTGGCCCAGGCCAAGGACGTGATCGACCTGAGCATGATGTCGCAGAAACAGATCGTCGAGGAGCTGCGGCAGCTCGACGTCCAACGGGCGCCGGCGGGCGACGCGTCGTAATGGCGAACGAGATCGAATCCGACCTGGAACCGGCCTCGCCGGTATGGGCCGTCTTCGGCGACCTGATGTCGGTGATGCTGGGGGCCTTCGTGCTGATCCTCGTAGGGGTGATCGGCTCGCAGATGGAGCTGTCGGTCAAGCTGGAGGAAGAGGTCAAGCGGCGGCAGGTGGAGGCCCAGCGCCGGCAGGCGCTGGAACATGCGCTGGCGGGACCGCTGGCCGCTGGCCGGGTGACCCTGGTCGACGGGCGTATCGGCATCAGCGGCAACGTCCTGTTCGCCCTGAACTCCGATGCCCTGCAGCCGGAGGGCCGGCAGTTGCTCAAGAGCCTGGCCGGACCGCTGGCCGCCTATCTCCAGGCCCGCGACGAGATCATCATGGTCAGCGGGTTCACCGACGACAGGCAGATACGCGAAGGCAACCGCCGCTTCGCCGACAACTGGGAGCTGTCGGCCCAGCGCGCCCTGACGGTGACGCGCGCCCTGATCGACGAAGGCATTCCTTCGTCGTCGGTGTTTGCCGCGGCGTTCGGTTCCGAGCAGCCCGTCGCCTCGAACGCCGACGCCGAGGGCCGTTCCAGGAACCGGCGCGTGGAAATCGCGCCCATGCCCCGGTCCTCTCATGCCGGCGCCCAAACCCGTGAATAGCCCGGACGGACCCGACGCGGCGGCCATGCTGGACGCCTGGCGCGAGCGGGGCGCGCATCGCCTCGACCCGGTGCGGTTCCATTTCATCGAAGCATTGGCCCGGCGCGCGGCCGGCCACACCGGGGAAGCCCGGCGCATCCTGGACGAAAGGCTGGCGCGCTTGCTTGCCGCGTACGAGCAGGACGTGGAGAAGGCCGGCGGCCTGGCGGACGGAGGCGAGCAGGGCGCGGCGATCGACCAGGGGCAGTCATCCGGCGGCGGACTGGCCGAACTCGCGGCGCGCCTGGACGCCAGCCGCGCGGCCGCCGAGGCCGGCGGCGACCTGGACGTGCTGGAATATTTCAGGAACCTCTGGGCCAGGCTGCGCGTGGGCAGCGAGCTCAGGCAGGCAATGGAAAACGTGCCCGAGAATGCGGGTCCGCTCAACTCCCTGCATCTGGTGCATCAATCGCTGATGCTGATGCATGACGTGGCGCCGGAATACCTGCGCCATTTCCTGTCGTATGCCGACGCCCTGTCGTGGATGGAGCGGATGAGCGGCGCCGACCTGTTGCTGGGCAGGGATGCCTCGCCGCGCGGCGAGGCGCCGAAGAAAGCCGCCAAGGGCCGGTCCGCCTGAGGCGGGCCCGCGCCGAAGCGCGCCGGCCGCGGCGAACTCGTCCGTGGCGGCCGGAAAAGTTCTATGCTTGGCAAGCCGTCCGGCATGAACCATGGTGGCATCGTGCCGGCGTATCGGAACACCTCACCATGCCCCTGTTCTACCTACGCAGGCTGACTTCCGTCGAGCGCAGCCCCCAGGCCAACCGCCATCTTGCCTACTACCTGGCTTTCGTCGCCGGCGCGGTCAACGCCGGCGGTTTCCTGGCAGTGCAGCAGTACACCTCGCACATGTCCGGCATCCTGTCGTCGATGGCCGATCACCTGGCCCTGGGCGCCGTTGCCGTCTTCCTGCAGGGAATGGCCGCGCTGCTATCCTTCGTGCTGGGCGCGGCCACCTCGGCCATGCTGATCAATTTCGGGCGACGTTCGCGGCTGGCCAGCGAGTTCGCGCTGCCGCTGCTCCTAGAGGGCTTGCTGCTGCTGTGTTTCGGGCTGCTGGGCGGCAACCTCGAGCAGTTCCGCTGGCTGGCCGTGCCGGCCACGGTCATGCTGCTCTGCTACATCATGGGACTGCAGAACGCCATCATCACCAAGATGTCCCGAGCAGAGATCCGCACCACGCACGTGACCGGAATGGTGACCGACATCGGCATCGAGCTCGGCAAACTGTTCTATTGGAACGTGTCTGCCGCGGCCGAGCCGGGGCACTTCGTCCGAGCCGACCGCAGCAAGCTCAAGATGCTGGGTATGCTGGTGGGGCTGTTCTTCGTGGGGGGTGTGGGCGGGGCGTTGTCGTTCTCCTATTTCGGCTTCGTGTCCACCGTGCCGCTGGCGGTACTGCTGGCCGTGCTCGCGGCGATGCCGGTGGTCGACGACCTCCAGGGATACTGGCGCCATCACTGAGCCGCGTGGCCGGGCGGCTGCCGCGCAGGCCGCTCAGTGACCGCGCCCCCCGGCGTTTTCCCTGCTGACCATCTTGCTGAACATGCTGTCGGGTTCGTACAAGAGCGCCAGCTGCTTTTTTTCGAACTCGTCGAAGAACTCGTCCCACGAGATTTCCACCAGCGCATCGTGTTCCGAGTTCGGCGCATCGGGGAACATGATGCGCACGATGCCGACGTCGCCTCCCTTGTGGGTGCTGCGTACGGCTGCGGGCTTGCCTTGGTGGCGCTCGGCCCATTCGCGGACGGTCTGGTGGTCGGTCGTCGTCTCGGCCATTGCCTTTCTCCCATGCATGTGCGTTTCCCGGACGGCAGGGCGCCGCCGTCCGCGTTCCTCGAGCAACCGCCGTACCCGCCGCGCACATGCCGGCAACTCACCAGCGTGCCTATCCCATGGAAGTCGTTGCTCGGCGGTCGAAAGTCTTGCCCGTCCGTTGGGCCGCACGTGGAAGCCTAGCCGTCCGGGGACGCGCTACCTTCGCGACCGCCGGTCCATGGGTATGGGAATTGCGTTGGGGCCGCCGCGCCTGGCGCCGCCAGGCATCCTGCCGAGGCATTCATGATTCAATCCGATTTTCACGGCGTGATTCTGTGCGGCGGATCCGGCTCGAGGCTATGGCCGTTGTCCCGCCAGTTCGCGCCCAAGCAGTTCATCCGCCTGACCGATGAGCGCAGTCTGCTGCAGCACGCGTTGTTGCGCATGGGGCGCGCGTGCGGGCATCCGCCGGTGCTGGTCTGCAATGAAGCCCACCGTTTCATTGTCGACGAGCAGGCCAGTGAACTGGGCATGCCGGATATCGAAGTCATCCTGGAACCATGCCAGCGCAACACCGCGCCGGCCATTCTCGCCGCCACGTTGCGGGCCATGCGGCACGGCGAGGATCCGGTCATGCTCGTGATGCCGTCGGACCAACTGATCGACGACTCCGATGCCTTGGAGGCAAGCTTCGCGGCGGCCCACGAGGCCGCCGATGCAGGGGCGATCGTGGTGTTCGGCGTGGAGCCAACCGGGCCGGCCGCGGGCTATGGATACATTCAGGCCGATGGCGAGGCTGGGCATGGCACAGTCCGGCCGGTCCGGTGTTTCGTCGAGAAGCCGGCTCCTGCGCTCGCCGCCCAATTGCTGGGCGACGGCAACTATTACTGGAACAGCGGAATGTTTGTCTTCAAGGCTTCGGTGCTCGTTGGAGAGTTCGAGGCGAGGGCGCCGGAGTTGCTGTCGCTGGTACGCCAGGCCTTGGCGGATGGCAACGGCAACGACGCGCAGTTCAGGCTGGCGCGCGGCGCATTTTCTGCTTGTCCTGATATTTCTCTCGACTACGCGGTCATGGAGGGCACCGCCCGGGCCGCCGTCGTGCCGTTGCCGGTGTCATGGAGCGACGTCGGCGCATGGGACGCGGTGTGGGCCGCCGTTCCCAAGTCTGCCGAAGGCAATGCCGCAGTCGGCGACGTGCTGCTCGAGGATACGCACAATTGCCTGGTGCATTCGACCCACCGCCTGGTGGCTTCCATCGGGCTGGAGGACATCATCGTGGTCGAGACTGCGGACGCCGTGCTTGTCGCTCACAAGAATCGTGCGCAGGAAGTGAAAAGGCTGGTGGAGAAATTCGCCGGCCAGCATCGGTGCGAACTGGAGCATCACCGTGAAGTGAAGCGGCCGTGGGGCGCGTACGATTCCCTTTGCGAGGGGCCGCGCTACCAGATCAAGCGCATCACCGTGAAACCCGGCGCCAGTCTTTCCACGCAAATGCATCATCATCGCGCGGAACACTGGGTGGTCGTGTCCGGCACGGCACGCGTGCGTTGCGGCGGCAGGCATTATCTCCTGACCGAGAACCAGTCCACCTACATCCCGCTGGGCGAGGTTCACAGTCTGGAGAATCCGGGCAAGATACCGCTCGAAGTCATCGAGGTGCAGTCGGGCGCCTACCTGGGCGAGGACGACATTGTGCGCTATGGCGACGCCTACGGCAGGAGCTGAACGATGCGCGAGCGCATTGCGGTTTTCCGGGCCCTGAATCTGGGCGACATGCTGTGTGCCGTGCCGGCGTTGCGGGCGCTGCGGCGCCGTTTTCCCGATGCCGACATCGCTTTGGTCGGGTTGCCGTGGGCGGAGGCCTTCCAGCGGCGCTATGCGCGCTACCTCGACCGGTTCTTCCCCTTTCCCGGTTATCCCGGCTTGCCCGAGGCGGCTCCAGGGCCCGGGGAGCCCGAGGGGTTTCTTGCGCGCATGCGCGCGCAACGCTTCGACCTGTGCCTGCAGATGCACGGCTGCGGTCCGGCCAGCAACACTGTCGTCGGGCGCATGGGTGCTTGCGCGACGCTCGGTCTAGGCGTTTGCGAGGGCGATCCGCATGTGCAGGTGTGGCCTTACCCGCACGGCAAGCACGAGGTCCAGCGCAATCTCTACCTGCTGCAGCAGGGATTGGGCCTCTCCGCTGCCGACGACAGGCTCGAGTTTCCGCTCATGGAGCAAGACTGGGCCGAGCTGGATGCTCGCCCCGAGCTCGGCGATTGCCGGACTGCGCCGTATGCCTGTCTGCATCCGGGAGCGAGGGATCCGGCCAAGCGCTGGGCGCCGCGCGATTTCGCGGCAGTCGGCGATGCGCTCGCCGCTCGAGGGCTGCGCGTGGTGCTGACCGGCTCGGCCTCGGAGCGGCCAATCGCGCTCGAGGTCGCCCGCCATATGCGATCCCGCGCATGGAACGCCGCCTGCGACATATCCGTGGGAGGGCTGGCGGCATTGATCGCGGACGCCCGGCTGCTGGTTTCCAACGATACCGGCGCGGCGCATCTGGCAAGCGCCCTGGGGGTTCCGAGCGTGGTCGTGTTTTTCGCCACCGATCCTGTCCGCTGGGGGCCGCCGGCGTACGGTCCTTATCGCGTGGCGGGCGGATCGGACAAGCCGACCGTAGGGCGGGTCATGGAACAGGCAGAGGCCTTGCTCGAGATGGCGCCGGCCCTGCGGCGCACAGAGACAGCGCAAGCGTAATGACCTCGTCCGCGCTCACGTCGTCGACGAACGAGGCGGTATGGCCGCAGTCGTGCTCCATGCAGTGCTCGCCGCAGACCGGGCAGTGGATGCGGTACGAAACGGCGATGCGGTGCCGCAGCACCGACGGTGGACCATAAGCCGGCACGTTGCCCACCCAATAGATCGTCACCGTGGGCACGCCCAGGGCCCGCGCCAGGTGGGCCGGGCCGGTGTCGTTCGAGACCAGTATCTGCGAGCGGGCCAGCAACGCGCACAGGCCGCCGGGAGACAGCAACCCCGCGATTTCCATTGCGGGCCGGCGCATTGTCTGCCGTACCTGGCGCGAGATCCTGTTCTCCGGGGCCGCCATGAATGAGTATGCGCATGCCGCTTGCCGCCAGGGCGTCGCCGACCTGGGCGAACCGCGCGGCGCTCCAGCATCGCCGGGGGTCGCGGGCGCCCGGCTGAAGCACCGCCAGCCGACCCCCGATGTCGGGCAGCCGTGCCTGCAGTTCGCGCTCATCGGCCTCTGTGAGCGAGATCCGCGGTTCCGCGCGGACGGCACGCGCACCGACCAGGCCCGCGCATTCGAGCAGCAGATGGATGCGCGGGTGTAGATCCACCGATGACTGGATGTAGGGAAAATTCCGGTCGAGAGGTGCGGCATCCGGCGCGCGGAATCCCGCCGTTACGCGTGCGCCCAGCGCAAGCACGAGCGGGTTGCTATAGGCCCCGCCGCCGTGCAGTTGCAGGGCCAGGTCGAATCGGCGGCCGCGCATGTCATGGAGAAAACGCGCCACGGCGGGGTCGCAGCGGGGGGCATTCGCGGGGGCTGTCACTCCCGGGATCGCCGGCAGGCAGATTGTTTCGTCGACAGGGCCGGGCCGTCCGGCAAGAAAGGAGGCGTGCCAGGAGGTGCCAAGCAATGCCAGATGCGCATGCGGGTAGGCGTTGCGCACCGCTTCCAGGGCGGGCAGCGTCAGCACGAAATCGCCGATGGCATTGGCGCGCAGCACGGCGATCCGCGCGACTCCGGGGACGGCCGACGAAACGGACACGGCCTCAGCCCGATGCCGTTACGCCGAGCGGCGCGAGCCCGCGCCAGACCGGCAAGTCGACTTCCCTGTTGGGCACCGTGGTCGGCAACTCCTGGTGATAGGCGCCGGAAGGCATGATGCCGCAGCCACCATGGCGAGCCATGACCGCGAGCTGAGCGCGCACGTCCTCGCCGCAGTGTTCGGGCGGCACCTCGCGCCAGAAGGAAAAACCGCCGCAATCGATAAGCTTGAGCCGGTCGTACAGCACGCAGCCGCCTGCCCAGGCAAGCTTGTAGAGGCGCCATCGGCCCGGTGGAATGGTCTGTGCGTTCTGGACGTGCCAAAGATTCGCCGCGTTGTGCAAGAGGTGCCGCGCCCACTCTGGCGAGCCGGGCACGACGCGCTCGGGCGTGACCGCGTTTCCTTCCCAGAACTCTACCCGTTGCTGCAGGGGACGCACGTCCTTGGCATAGGAAAGGCCGATTACCGCACTTCCCACGAAGCCGCATCGTGTCAGCGCCAGGGCGTTGACCATGCGATCGAGTACCCCGGGTTCCAGGATGACATCATCGTCGAGAAACAGGACGTAGGGTGCGGTGGCTTGCTCGAGCAGGGCTTGGCGCTGCTGGGCCAGGCCGCGCCGGGGAAGGTTGCGTGAGGCAAGGACCTCGCGTCCACGCGCCCGCAGCACACGGATGACGGCCTGCGCTTCAGCCGCCTCGAATCCCGCCTGGCCATCCGACTGATCCAGGATCATGATCCGGAAGTCGCCGAACGTCTGGCCGATCAACGCCGACAGGGTAACCGCGAGGGCGGCGGGGCGGTCGCGGGTGGGGATCAGCACGTCGACCTGCGTCATCGTCAGGCCTCCTGCAGCGCGCCGGTGCCGTAAAGATACGGGTTGAGACTGGGATCGTTGTACATCTTGAACTGGCGATGCGCCCGGTAAGTGCATCGCCCGGTCCGCATGCCGTCGAGCAACAGCCGCAGGCAGTGGCGAAGATGGTCCCGTTGCGCCCGGAGGCTAGCCAGCTTGGCGACGCAGCGCTGCCGGTGGTCCGGCGCTGCGTCGGGACGGCGGCATTGCCTCGCCATGTGGTGGACCTTCAGACTGCCGATCGACAGGCGGTCGATCAGCGACCCCGCTGTCTCGCTGTTGACCCACGCGTCTTCGGACGGCGCCGGACAGTGGCGCGAGACCGCTTCCAGGATCACGTCGTCCATGGCTTCGACCGCATCGTTCCGGCATTGGTTGTAGCGGTCGATGGCCCGCTTGTTGGCGGCGATCGCGGCGTCCGGCACGTCGGTGCGGCGCGCCTGGTCTTCTTCCATCCACAGCAACGAGTTGAAACGGTGGTTGTCCAGGACGTGGGCCAGGAGCGCATCCGTGGCTTGGTAGCCGGTTTGCAGCGGCCATCCCGGCGTCGTGAGCGTGCGCTCGTGCAGCGCGTCGATCAGGATCGGATCGCATAGCGTTGGCGGGACTTTCTGGCTGTCCATGCTGTTCTCCTCGGGCCCGCGCGTGATGGTTCGACGCCTTGGCGATGCAAGGGCTGTGCCCGAGCCCTCCAGGAATGCAGCAGGCGCGATGGTCAAGCAAGCGCGCGCTAGCGGCGACGGAGCGAGGATGAGTAGACGATCACGCGGGAAGTAAAAAAAACGTCATGCCGCAAGCGTGCTCCACCACGGGATAGGCGCCGGTATCGCGTTCTTGGCCCCCGGGGCATGCGGGAACGGGTCTTGCGAACGGCCGGACGGTCCGCGCCGCGGTTCCGGCGCGCCGTTTTTCTCTTCCTTATCGGGGGCCCGCGTGAGATACCTCTTCATCGCCTTGGCGGCGAGTGTGGCGTCGGCCAGTGCCGTTGCCCAGGCTCCGCCTGCAAGTCCGCAGCAGCTCGCCAAGCAGCACAACTGCCTCGCCTGTCATGCGGCGGCCACCAAGCTGGTCGGTCCTTCCTACCAGGACGTGGCCGCCAAGTACCGGGACGACCCCAAGGCGCCCGAATACCTGGCGACCAAGATAAAGCAGGGCAGCTCCGGAGTATGGGGACCCGTACCCATGCCCCCGAACGCCGGCCTCAACGATGCCGAGGTCAAGACGCTGGTGGACTGGATCCTGGCGGGCGCACCCGACAAATAGAGAGATCAACCCGGGCCGTGCCGGCCAGGGCGCGGCCGCTTCATCGCGAGAGAAAAAGAATGGATGCATCTCGTCGAACGTTCCTGAAGGCCGCGGGCGCCGCCGCGGTGGTCTCGGGCAGCGACGTCGCGGCGCAGGCCCGGCAGGACGCGGCGCACGCCGCCTCGCACGAGCAGCATGCGCACGCGCCCTCCGCGGCTTCCGGCCGGGCTCCGTACCTGTTCTTCAATGCCGACGAGGCTGCCTTCATGGAGGCAGCCGTCGCGCGGCTGATACCTGCGGACGAAGCCGGCCCGGGCGCGATCGAGGCCGGCGTGCCTGCCTATATCGATAACCAGCTTGCCGGAGCATGGGGCGCCGGCGAGCGCCTGTATCGCGGCGGCCCCTGGCAGCTCGGTACGCCCCAGCAGGGCTACCAGCTGCCGTTCACGCCGGCAGAGCTGTTCCGTCATGGCCTGAAGGCGGTGCGCGAGGACCTGCGGCGCAGCTACGGTTCCCCGGAGTTCGAGGGCCTGCCGCCCGAGCAGCAGGACGCCTACCTCGAAGCCATGCGTGCAGGCAAGCGCGACCTGGACGGCGTGCCTTCCGAGGTTTTCTTCGAGTCCTTGTGGGCGCTCACCATCGAGGGTTTTTTCTGCGATCCGGTGTATGGCGGGAACAAGGACATGGTGTCGTGGAAGATGATCGGTTTTCCCGGCGCCTACGCCAACTACTACCACCTCGTGGACCAGCATGGCCTGGCGTTCGACCGGCCGCCCATGAGCCTCGCGCAGAACGGGCGCGGGGTCATCCATCTTCACGCCGTTCGGGCCGGGCAGGGCGCGGCCGGCGGCGCTCCCGGCAAGAAAGGAAACTGACATGGCGACTCGCCTGCAACCCGTGGATGCGGTCCTCATCGGCGTCGGACTGGTGGGAACCATGCTGGGCCGCGAACTTACCCGTGCGGGATTGAAGGTGGTGGGGCTGGAGCGCGGCGAGCCGCGTCATACGGTACCGGACTTTCAAGGGCCGCACATGCACGATGAGCTGCGGTACTCGGTGCGCAAGGCGCTGATGCAGGACAACACCAAGGAAACGCTGACTTTTCGCAACCATGCCGGCCAGACCGCGCTGCCCATCCGCAGGTGGGAAGGTTTCCTGCCGGGCACCGGGCTGGGTGGCGCGGCTGTCCATTGGAACGGCCAGACGTACCGTTTCCAGGACAGCGATCTGCGCATGCGTACCCTGACGGCCGAGCGCTATGGCGCGAACTTCATGGCGCGGGACCTGCTGGTCCAGGACTGGGGCGTGAGCGCGGCCGACCTGGAGCCCTACTACGACCGGTTCGAATACCTGCTCGGGATCAGCGGCAAGGCGGGACATCTGAATGGCAGGAAGATTCCCGGCGGGAATCCCTTCGAGGACAACCGCAGCCGCGACTATCCCACGCCACCCATGAAGGAACCGTACGGTTCCGCCATGTTCCGCAAGGCGGCCGAGAGCCTGGGCCACCACCCTTATCCGCAGCCGTCGGCGAACCTGAGCCAGCCTTACGTCAATCCCGAGGGCATGACCCTGAATACCTGCATGTTCTGCGGCTTCTGCGAACGATACGGCTGCGAGCACTACGCCAAGTCCTCTCCGCAGACCATCCTGCTGCCGGTGTTGCTCAACGACAAGAACTTCGAGTTGCGCACGCGGTGCCAGGTGCTGCGCATCAACAAGGACGCCTCCGGCAAGCGTGCGACCGGCGCGACATACGTGGACGGAACCGGGCGCGAGTTCGAACAGCCCGCGGATCTCGTCATTCTCGGCGGGTTCGCGCTCAACAACGTGCGCATGCTGCTCTTGTCCGGCATCGGGACGCCCTACGACCCGCAGACCGGCAAGGGGGTGGTGGGGCGCAACTACGCCTACCAGACCATGAGCGCCGTCCAGGTGTTCTACGGCCAGGACATCAACATCAATCCGTTCATGCGGTCCGGGGCGAGCGGTACGGTCATCTCCGATTTCGTCGGCGACAACTTCGACCATGGGCCGCTCGGCTTCGTGGGCGGCGCGTACATCGGCGAAGTCATGAGCCATGGCCGGCCGATCGAATTCCACCCGACGCCGCCGGGCACGCCGGCCTGGGGCTCGGACTGGAAGAAGGCGGTGATCAAGCACTACAACCACACGGCCGTGCTCAACGTCCATGGAAGCTCGGTGTCCTGTACGCGCAACTATCTCGATCTCGATCCCACTTACCGGGACGCATGGGGCCTGCCGCTGCTGCGGATGACCTTCGACTTCCACGAAAACGACCTGAAGATGTCCCAGTACCTGACGGCGCGGGCGCTGGAGATCGGCAAGGCCATGGGCGGGCGGGAGGTCGTGGGCAGCCCGCGCAAGGGGCCCTACACGGTTACCCAGTATCAGACGACGCACAACACCGGAGGCACCGTCATGGGCGACGATCCTTCCACCAGCGTGGTCAACCGCTACCTGCAAAGCTGGGACCTGCCCAATTTGTTCGTCATCGGCGCATCGAACTTCCCGCAGAACGCCTCGTACAACCCCACGGGCACGGTAGGGGCGCTGGCGTACTGGGCGGCCGATGCCATCGTCAGACAATACCTTCGCTCCCCGGGGCCATTGGTGCACGCATGAAGCCATCGATATTTGCCTGTTTGCGGGTGGGCGGATTCGCCGCGGCGTGCGGCCTGGCCGCCGCCGCGCAGGCGCAGAACAATCCGCCGGCAACCGGCGCGCAAGCCGGCCGCACGCTGGCCCAGCAAGGGTTTCCGGCGCGCGGTGTCGCCGCCTGCGCCAGCTGCCACGGCGCGCAGGGAGAAGGCAACGCGGCGGCCGGGTTCCCCCGTCTTGCGGGGCAGTCGTCGGTGTATCTGGCGCGGCAGCTCCTGAGCTATGCCCAGGGCGGCCGGGACAACCCGGTCATGTCGCCCATCGCCAAGTCGCTGAGTCCGGAAGAGCGCACGGCGGTCTCCGTCTACTACGCCGGCCTGCCGCCCGCCGAAGCGGCATCCGGCGGCCAGGCGCCGGGCAACGCGCCAGGCAATGTCGAGCGCGGGCGCACGCTAGCCACGGTGGGCGACGAGACGCTGATGGTGCAGGGCTGCGCCAACTGCCACGGTCCCGGCGGCGTCGGCGAGGCGCCGGACTATCCGCTGCTGGCCGGGCAGCACGCCGGCTATCTGGCGGCCGCGCTCGAGGCATTCAAGAACGGCAGCCGCAATAACGATCCCTCGGGACAGATGAGCATCATCGCCAAGCGCTTGAGCAGCGAAGACATCGCCGCGCTGGCCGCGTACTTCTCGCGCCAGCCGGTGCCCGTCGGTGCCGCTGCCCAGGCGGCCGAGGCGCGGGCGTTGCGCCAGCAGGCCATCAGCGGAACCTCCGGACCGCTTCGGCGGACGCAGCAGGGAGGCACGGGAGGCGAAGCCGGCGTGGGAACCGAGGGCGGCGCGCCCACTACCGGCGGCGGACAAGGTCCCGGCGGCGGGGGAGCGACACGGCAGGATTCCACCGGGGGGCCGCCAAAGTAGATATCCGGAGCCGGTCCGCTAGCGGATGGCTCCCCTTGCTCGCAGGTCCTGGATCTCGGGGTCGTCCAGGCCGGCCAGGTCGCGCAGCACGGCGTCGGTGTGTTCGCCGAGGTAAGGCGCGCGCCGGACGGGCACGGCGGAATCCGACAGCTTGATCGGCATGCCGACGTTGGCCCAGCGGCCACGTTCGGGATCGTCGATTTCCACATACATGTCGCGGTGCCTGACGTGGGAGTCCCGCACAAGGTCCCCGGTGGAGAGCACCGGGCCGCAGGCGATGCCGAGGCCGGTCAGGATTGCGAACATCTCACTCTTGTCATGGCGCAGGGTCACCGACTCGATCGTGGTCCACAGCGCCTGTTGATGGGCTCGCCGGGCCTGCGGCGAGGCATAGTCCGGA
The DNA here is from genome assembly GCF_002188465.1 of Pigmentiphaga sp. NML080357. Classification (GTDB taxonomy): domain Bacteria; phylum Pseudomonadota; class Gammaproteobacteria; order Burkholderiales; family Burkholderiaceae_B; genus Pigmentiphaga. The sequence continues at coordinate 110,697 of NZ_NINW01000024.1, forward strand.
TGCCGGGCCAGTTCCTCTCCGCCGATGAAGCGGGCCAGCGGTTCCCATGACGCATCCTGCAGGACGATGTAGAGATAATCGTTCTGCCCCCCGGGCTTGCAGCGGACCGCATTTCCCAGCAGCGCACCGCCGGAGTAATTGCCTGCGCGGGGAACGGCAGTGAGATCCTCGGCCGGCGTGGGATATTCGGGCAAGGGGCCGGTGGCCAGGCGTTGATGATCGCGCCATTTGACCCGGCACAGGTTCATGACCGCGTCCATCATCGCGCATTCGACGCGCTGGCCCTTGCCGGTGCGCGACCGCTGGTACAGCGCGGCCAGGAGGCCGGCCAGCAGATGGACCCCCGTGCCCGAATCCCCGACCTGGGCGCCGCTGACGGTGGGGCCGGTATCCGGGCCGCCCGTGACGCTCATCGCCCCGCCCATCGCCTGGGCGATGTTCTCGTAGGCCTTGAGGTCCCGATACGGGCCGGTGCTGCCGAATCCCTTGATCGAGCCGAGGATGAGGCCGGGGTGCGCGGCATGAAGCGTGTCCCACCCCAGGCCCAGCCGTTCCATGACGCCAGGGGCGAAATTCTCGACCAGGATGTCGCAGCGCTTGGCCAGTTCCAGGGCCACGTCGCGGCCGGCGGACGTCTTCAGGTCGATGACCACCGACTGCTTGTTGCAATTGAGCATGGCGAAGTACAGGCTGTCCGTGTCTTCGGCATGCCGCAGCTGGCGCCGCGTGACGTCTCCCTCGGGCGGCTCGATCTTGATGACCTGCGCACCCAGCCAGGCCAGCAGCTGGGTCGCGCTCGGTCCCGCCTGGACGTGGGTGAGGTCCAGGACGCGTATGCCGTGCAGCGCTGTCTCCATGATGCCTTTTTAGCATCCCTGGAGGCGGGTTTTCACAATCGCTCGATGAAGCGCTGGACGTGCTGGGTGAACGAGGCGGGTTCTTCGATCATCGGGAAGTGCCCGCAGTTGTCCATGACCACGATGTGCCCTGCGGGCAGTTTCGCCTCGAGCGCCTGCCTGCTGTCCCCCACCGGCCCGTTCGATCCCAGGAGGGCGAAGGCCGGCACCGCGAGTTGCGCCAGGGCGGCGAGCGCGTCGTACTCGCGCACGGCCCACATCGCGTCCATCATGGTATGCGCGCCGGCCTTGCTCCGGTCGATGTTCCAGCGCAGGTGCAGTTCCGGCGTCAGGTTGCGGATGCGCGAGGCGACTGCCTCGAAGGGCTGCACCGGAAGCGCGAAGTTGCTTTCCACAGCGAGCCAGCGCGCAGCCCAGGCCTGCGCCGCCCGGATGGGCGTCTCGACCAGCAAGAGCCCGCGCATGCGGTCGGCATGGTGTTGCCCCAGGGCCAGGCACACGACCCCGCCGATCGATGTCCCCAGGACGGTCGCCCGGGAGAGGTCGTGCCGGTCCATGAACTCGACCACGGCCTGCGCGTACATGGGATAGGTCCAGTGCGCCGTCAGGGGATCGGAGTCGCCCTGGCCGGGCAGGTCGATAGCGTAGACGCGATGCTGCCGGGCCAGCGCTTCGATGACGAACTGGAACTCGTACGCCGAGCATCCGTTGCTATGCAGCAGAAGGAGCGGATCGCCCTGGCCGGCGTGCGCGTAGTGCAGCCGCGTGTTCGACAGCGACGTAAAGCCTTCGGTCCATCGCGGATCCGAACTTCCAATCATGGTTTTCGCCTCCTGGTCGTGGATCGACGAAGTGTAGGACTGCGGGAGAAGGGCAACAACGCGCGAGCCGCCATGAGTCGCCGGATGTCGACCAGAATTCCATATCATGAGACGATATGCGTAAACGATCGAAAGGAGGAACGCCTTGGGCCATCCGGGTTCCCGTACCGAAGGCGCGCAAAGCACCGCTCGCGCCGCGCTGTTGCTGCGCACGCTGTCCACCTTCGGCTCCATGGGAGCCTCGCTGATGCAGATCAGCACCTTGACCGGCCTGCCCAAGGCTACCGTGCACCGGCTGCTCGCCGCCATGGCGGACGAGCGGCTGGTGGAGCGTCCCGGAGGGACCCGCAACTATCGACTGGGGCCGGACATCTTCGCCTTCGGCATCGCCGTCCAGCGCTGCTTCGACCTGAAACCCCTGGCCAAGCCCTCGCTGGAGCGCCTGGCGGGCGCCACCGGCGCCGCGGCCTACCTCGGGGTGCGCAGCGGCTATGACATGCTCTGCCTCGACCGGCACGTGGCTGCGGCGGACACGAGTTCCCTGCTGCTCGAGGTCAACGACCGCTGGCCGCTGGGGATCGGTTCGTTCAGCCTGGCCGTGCTGGCGTTCATGCCGCAGGGCGAGATCGCCGAGGTCATCGCCTTCAACCAGCGCCGGGTCAATCCCGAGGACACGCTGACCTTCGAGCACATCGACAGGTCCATCGAGAAAACTCGCCGCAATGGCTATGCCAGGCGCACGATGCGCGCCTATAAGGGCAATGCCGGGGTGGCGGTTCCCGTCTTCGACGATCGGCGCTATCCCATTGCCTCGCTATGCGCGGTGGCCGAGGCCGGAAGGATGAAAGGGGCTTATCTCCACGGACTGGTCGACAAGCTCCGGCACGAAGCCGACCTCATCACGCGACTCTACGAAAGCGGCCGCCTGCAGGAACAGCAGGAAGAAAAATGGCGGCTGGCCGTCAGGGGGTCGGGATCGCGGCACCTGCCGGCTTGAACACGGACGCGCATCCGGGCGCGACAACGCTCTTGAGAATTCCATGATACGGAACTAACGGCGTTTTTAACGCCAGTCCTCCTCCCTATACTGTCGTGACGGACCGCCAAGGGCGCGTCCCGGCACAGCTGACATCGCACAGAGCAGCGTTCAGGAGGAGACCAGACATGCTCAAGTCGTTCTTACCCGGGGTACGGCGGTTCGCAGGGCTGTTCGCCGCAGTGGCGGCGGGCGCGGCGATGCCGGCCGCGACATTCGCCCAGGGCGCGTACCCCGACAAGCTGGTCAAGATCGTCGTGCCGTTCGCGCCGGGAGGATCGAGCGACATCGTCGGACGCGTCTTCGGCGAATACCTGCAGAAGCGGACCAGGCAGCCGGTCATCATCGAGAACCGGGCCGGCGCCAACGGCATTATCGGCACCCGCTACGTCAAGGACGCCGCTCCGGACGGCTACACGCTGGAGCTGAGCACCAATACGACGCACGCCGCCAACGTCAGTCTCTACAAGCAGCTGCCTTACGACGCCATGGCCGATTTCGAGCACATCGCGCCCTTCGGCATGTCGGCGTCGGTGGCACTCGTGACCAAGGAGTCCGGCATTACCTCCATCAAGGCGTTGGCCGAGCATGCGAGGTCCCATCCGGAGCAGGCGTTCTTCGGCTACTACAACTCTGCCTCGCAGATGTCGGGCGAACTCTTCCGCCTCAAGGCGGGAGCGCCGATCAAGGGCGTCTCCTATACGTCCATAGGCAATGCCACGACCGATCTCATGGGCGGGCGGATCCTGGTCGTGTTCATGGAATACCTGCCGTCGGTGGGGCAAATCGCCAGCGGCAAGCTGGTGCCGCTGGGCGTCACCGCGAAAAAGCGCTATGCGCTGTGGCCGCAAGTGCCCACGATAGCGGAGACCTATCCCGGCTATGAGCTGGATTTCCACCTGGGCCTGGCCGCGCCCAAGGGCACGCCGGCGCCCGTTCTCGACAAGCTCCACGGCTGGATGATGGACGCGGCACGGGACCCGGCCTTCGTCGCCAAGCTGCACGAGCTCGGCATGGAGCCGCTACCCATGTCGCGCAAGGAGTATGTCGAATTCTCGCGCGAGAAGATCGCGTATTGGGCCGAGCAGGTCAAGGCGGCGGGCGTTCCGCCGCAATAGCGCGGAGCGGCGATCACCACGTCAACGGACTGAACAGAAGGAAGCCAAATGCGCCTGGGCTATTTCACGATGCCGCTGCATCCCTTGCATCGGAACCCCACTGAAACCCTGCAGGAGGACCGGCAGGCCATCATCCTCGCGGACGAGCTCGGTTTCTACGATGCGTTCGTCGGCGAGCACCTGACCGACCAGGCGGAGAACGTCACCAACAGTCTGCTGTTCCTGGCAACGTTGATTCCGCAGACCCGGCAGATCAAGCTCGGGTCGGGAACCTCGAACCTGTCGCACTCGCATCCGACCTTGCTGGCCACGCACGCGGCGATGTTCGACCACTTGGCCAAGGGGCGTTTCATCTTCGGGATCAGTCCCGGCGCGTTGGCCTCGGATGCCGAAGCGCTAGGTATCCTGGACGAGGACCGCAACCGGCTGTTCGCCGAGGCGATCGACGTCATCCTGGCCATCTGGGAAGGAGAGGCGCCGTACGACATCGACCTGCCCGGCAACCGTTTCAAGGTTTCCACCGCCGCGACGGCGGCGTTCGAAATCGGGCGTGGCATCATGCTCAAGCCCTACCAGCGTCCGTATCCGGAAATCGTCGGCACGGTGGTCGCGCCGTTCTCCAAGGGCGTGGTGGCGATGGGCAAGCGCGATTTCCACCCCATGTCGGCCAATTTCCTGCTGCCGCACTGGCTGCGCAGCCATTGGGAGAACTATGCCGAAGGCAAGCGTGCCGTTGGCCTTGCGCCGGATACGGCCGACTGGCGCATCGCGCGCACCATTTTCGTGGCGGACGACGATGGCGTGGCGCGTGCCTACGGAAAGCAGGATGCCAACAGCCCCTATCGCTACTACTACCGCCAGATGCTGACGAAGATGAAGATGTCGAACCGCCACGTCATCTTCAAGAAGCACAAGGACGAGGACGACGCGGCCGTCACCCTGGACCGCCTGGTGGACGAACTCGTCATCGCGGGAACCGTCGAGCAGGTGGTCGAGCAGATCCTGGCATTGCGCGAGACGGCAGGCGATTTCGGCGAGATCGTCTACGCCGGCATGGACATGGTCGACCCGGAGCTCGCCCGGCGTTCGATGGAGCTCATGGCGACGCAGGTCATGCCGCGGGTCAATGCGGCCCTCGGCGTAGGGCATGCGGCCTGAGTCGAAAGGGAGGCTGACATGGCGCTCACCGAAAACGAGTTCCGCCAGATGATGCGGCTCTACCCGGCGGCGGTGACCATCATCACGACGGGTCGGGCGCCGAACCGGGCCGGCATGACGGCGACCGCCGTGATGTCGCTGTCGACCGATCCGGTGCGCATCGTCTGCGCGGTGAACCAGTCCACTTACACCTACAGCCGGGTGGTCGAGAACCGCAAGTTCTCCGTCAACATGCTGGACCTGGGGCAGGTTCGGGTTGCGCGGGTCTTTGCCGGACACTCCGGCGAATCCGGCGACGCACGCTTTTGCGACCAGGATTGGACGACGACCTCGTCCGGCGAGCCCATGCTCAAGGGAGCGGTGCTGACCTTCGACTGCGCGCTGGTGCAGAACGTGGACGCCGGGACTCATGCGCTGCTGATCGGCCAGGTGGAGTCGGGCTATCGATCTCCGGATCAACAGCCGCTGCTTTACCTGAACGGATCATGGGCGGGCGTACGGAGCGTGCGGGAGGCCCCGCTGCCTTCCTAGGTCGCGCCGCATGCCTCGGCGTACGCATCTCCATGGCCGGCCAGCACGTCGCGCACCAGCACCTGGAACTCCGGCTTGCCGCTCTTGCCTTCCACGACCCGGTAGATGTGGTAGTTCTGGATGGGGTAGTTGTTCTTGTTGAACTTGAACGCGCCTCGGACCGATTCGAACTTCGCGTTGCGCAAGGCGGCATTCAGCGCCTGGGCATCGGACACGTCGCCGCCACGGGCCTTGACGGCAGCGTCGATCAGCATGGCGGCGTCATAACTGAAGGCGGCGAACGAGGTCGGCGGGCGCTTGTGCTTTTTCTCGAAGGCGGCCACGAATCGGCGCGACTGCTCGTTGTCGGCGCTGGGCTGCCAGGCCTCGGCCACGATGGCGCCGATTCCGGCCTTGCCCATGGCGTTCACGCTGCCGGGCTCGATGGTATGCACGGAATACATGGGCAGTTTCTGCAGCATGCCGAACTGCTGGTACTGGCGCACGAAACTGACACCCTGGCTGCCGGGGAAGAATGCGAACAATCCCTTGGCGCCGGACGAGCCGACAGCCGCGAGTTCCGCGGAAAAATCCAGCTGGGTGAGCGGCGTGTAGGTCTCCTGCACGATTTTGCCCCGGTAGAACCGCTTCAGGCCCGTGACCTTGTCCTTGGAGCCCAGGAAGTTCGGCGCGAGGATGGCGAGCTGTTCAATCTTGGCATCGTTCAAGTACTTGCCCATGGCTTCGGCCGTGGCGTCGCTTTGCCATGAAGTAATGAACAGGTTGGGCTTGCACTGCGCGCCGGCGGTGGGCGAGGGGCCCGACACCGACCCGATGAACGGAATCTTGGTGCCGGCGATCTTTCCCTGCAGCGCCATCAGTACGTTGGCGTAGGTCAGCCCGGTGACGATGTCCACCTTGTCGCGGTCCAGCAGCTTGGTGAGCGCCTGGACGGCGACTTCGGGCTTCATCTGGTCGTCCTCGCGGATGACCTTGACCTCGACACCCCCCAGCTTGCCCTGCATTTGCTCGATGGCGAGCATGAATCCGTCGTATTGGTCCTGGCCGACGTCCGCGGACGGGCCCGACAGGGTGGCCAGGAAGCCGATCTTGACCTCGGCCTGTGCGGGGGCGCAGGCGGCCGCGACGGCCAGGCCCAATGTGAAAGCCAGAGTGCGTTGCATGGTGTCTCCCTACGTTGATGTGCCTGCCTTGGGGGCAGGTCGCCATGTGGTTCGAAATCCGCCGGCGGCATCGGGCATGCCCGCATGTCGCTGTTGCCGGACATCACTGTGCTTTATAGTTGCCTCATCGGTTTTCGAGTATCTGTGCAGGCGGGCCCGTCATCTACCGGTCTGCCGTGATTCCAAACTATTAGCGGTGTTGATAGTTGTCCTGCGCCGCTTCGGGACCGCGACGTGAAAGACCTGAACCTGCTGTACGTATTCGAAGCGTTGTGGCGCGATCGGTCGGTCACCCTGGCGGCCGAGAACCTGGGCGTGACGCAAGGCGCTGTCAGCAGCGCCCTGAAGCGGATGCGGCTCGAGTACCGCGACAAGCTGTTCGTGCTGGCGGGCCGCCGCATGGAGCCGACCGCGCTGGCGGCCGAGATGGCGCCGGCACTGATCGAGGCGCTCAACGCCGTGCGCAAGACCTCGGGCATGCTGTCGTCGTTCGACGCCGCCCAGTCGCGGCGGGCTTTCACGATACGCACCCGCGACGTGGGCGAGGTCGTGGTGCTGCCGAGCCTGTTCGCCCGCGTGGCCCAGGAGGCCCCGGGGGTGAACCTGAACGTGGTGTTCGCGCCGATCGACGAGACTGTGCATGGGCTGTCCACGGGCCGCATCGACGTGGCGCTCGGCTACCTGCCCGCGCTCGAGCGCAACATCCACAAGAAAGTCCTGTTCAAGCAGCGCTACCTGTGCCTGATGCGCAAGGACCATCCCATCGCCCGGCAGGAGCTCACGCAGAAGCGCTTCGTCGCCCAGCAGCATCTGCTGGTGGAATATGCCGGCAGCGGCCACATCCTGCTCGAGCGCGCCCTGAACGAGGTCGGCGCCAAGGACCGGATCCGGGTGCGCATGCAGCAGTACCTGGCCGCGCCGCACCTGGTGCTGAATTCCGACCTGATCTGGACCTGTCCCGAGTCGCTGGTTGTCGAGCTGTGCAAGTACTTTCCGCTGCTGGTGAAGCCGTTGCCGCTGCCGCTGGGCCACTTCGAGGTGGCCTTGTACTGGCACGACCGTTTCCACAAGGATCCAGCCAGCCAGTGGTTCCGGTCGAAAGTGGTGAGCTGCATCGACAGCATCGGCTTTCGTCCGTGAACGCGGGCCGATGTCCGGCCTTGGGCAGGGGCGCGGCATCATTGCACGATGGTGAACTGGAACGAACCGATGTGTTCGATCCATTGCCGGACCACGTCGCCCGGCTGCAGGAAGCGCTTGCGGGCGGCGCCCACGCCCGCCGGCGTGCCTGTCAGGATCAGGTCGCCCGGCATCAGCGTCAGGCGGGAGCTCAGGTGGGCGATCTGGTCGGCGATGCTGAACAGCATGCGGGACGTGTTCGAGTCCTGCATCAGTTCATCGTTCACCCATAGCTTCATGGCGAGGTTCATGGGATCGGGCACGAAGCGGGCCGGCGTGATCGCGGGCCCGAGCGGGCAGGCGCCGTCGAACGACTTCTGGCCTATCCAGTCCCACTTGAAGGGCGAGGCGTCGCCCACCCCCGGGCGGCCGAAGTGGCCGCGCGCCGACAGGTCGTTGGCCACCACGTAACCTGCCACATGGTCCATGGCTTCATCCAGGCCCACGTCCTTGGCGGTCTTGCCGATCACTACGCCCAGTTCGAGCTCCCAGTCGAGCTGGGGCATGCCACGCGGCACGCGCACCTGCGCATCGGGGCCGACCACGGTGGTGCGGGACGCCTTGATGGCATGCCAGGGTTTCTGGCCGGCCCCCTTGGGATCCGGTTCCAGAGGCATTGACAATTCCCGCTGCATTTCTTCGACGTGGTCGCGGTAGTTCGCGCCGGCGAAGTAGATGGTAGGAGGATGGGGAAGGGGAGCGAGCAGGGTGGCGCCGCTGACCGGCTCGCGGCCCGGCAGGTCGCCGGCCAGTGCGCCGAGCTTGTCGTTGGCGCGGGGCCAGTCGTCCAGCACGTCCTGCACCCTGGCATAGCGAGGCGAAGCGTAGATGTTGCCCTCGTGGAGCAGTCCGGTTTTCTGTTCGCCCCCGTGCAGGAACGTGACGAGCTGGATCATGCGGCACCCTGGTTGCGGATCTTGAGTTCTTCGAGCGAACCGATGTCGGCGGCGTCGTCCATCGAGAAGCGGTCGCCGAAATCGAACAGGTCGTCGTGCTGGAAACCGTTCTCGTAGTACTGGAGCTCCCACCAGTTGTGGTCCAGGTCTTCGAGATAGAAGGAGTAGACGCCGTGCATGTCCTGCACCGGCAGAACCTGGCGAATGCCGTACTTGTCCTGGTAGCGCAGCGCATCCGCGTGCGCCTGGTCCACCGCTTCCTTGGTGGGCAGGTCCAGGCCCCAGTGATTCAGCAGATTGGTCGGATGGACCTGGTCGCCGACCTCCACGCAGATGATGTGAAAGCGCATCGCCAGTCGGACCGCCATGGCCGGCTTGCCATGGCGCACGCATTCCAGGCCCAGGAACTCTTCATAGAACCGGCGCGAGGCCTTCAGGCTATAGCACTCCAGCGTGCCGTGCCCGAGGCAGAACGGCTTGACGATGGACTCGTGGGCAGGGATATCCACCCGGCAATTCTCAGGCAACATGACGATCTCCTCATACTCACCGCGCAGGGTCCGCGCGAAAAACTTTCCTAGGTCAAGGGCGCCGGGGATCCGGCTCCACCGTCCTCCAGCGCCGGGGGCGCGCGTCGGCGCGCAGGGGAGGCCTTTTCTAGGGAGAACCCACCTCTCTAGCAGTCAGGAACGAATCGGCAAAGAACTCGTCTTCGGGCAACCCGCACCGGGCCACGTAGTCGCGCCGGGCGGATTCGACCACCACCGGCGCGCCGCAGGCGTAGACCTGGTGGCCCGACATGTCGGGAAAGTCTTCCATGGCGGCCCGATGCACGAACCCGGTCCGGCCCGTCCAGGAGCAGGCCGGAGTGGGCTCGCTCAGTACCGGCACGAAGCGGATATGGTCGTACTGTTGCGCCCAGGATTGCGCGAGATCGTGCAGGTAAAGGTCGGCGCGGCGGCGCCCGCCCCAATACAAGACGATGGGCCGCCGGATGCCGCGTTGCAAGGAATGCTCGATGAGCGACTTGATGGGAGCGAATCCCGTGCCGGACGCGATCATGAGCGCGGGCTTGTCGCTCTCGCGCAGGAAGAACGAACCCAACGGCATTTCCAGCTTGTGGATTTCCCGCAGCTTCATGGAGCCGAACACGTGGTCGGTGAACGGTCCGCCAGGCATGTGGCGGATGTGCAGTTCCACCTGCCGCACACCTTCGTTGTGCGGCACGTTGGCGATGGAGTAGCTGCGGCGGCTGCCGTCCGCACGCAGGATGTCGAGGTATTGGCCGGCGCGGAACAGCATCGGTTCATTCATCGGCAGGCCCAGCGTGACGATCATCACGTCGTCCGCGGCTTTCTCCATTTTCAGCACGCGTGCCGGCAGGTATTTGGCGCGGATCGCGTCGCCGGGATCGAGCTCCTTCACTTCGACGACCAGGTCTGTCCGCGGCGTTGCCTTGCACAGCAGCGCCAGGCCGGCGCGCTTGTCGTCCTCGCTCAGGTAGCTGGGATGCACGTCGCCGTAATCGACCTCGCCTTCGAGGATGGTGCCGCGACATGTGCGGCAGACGCCCGAGCGGCAGCTGTAGGGCAAGAACAAGCCGGTATCGAGGCCTGCCTTCAGGACAGGCGTATCGGACGGGCAGGTATAGGTATGGCCGCTGGGCCGCAGCGTGATGGTATGGCTCATGTCTCGTATCCGCGCGGGGCGGATGTGCCGGACGCGGTTATTGGAATTGGGGACAGTCTAATGACGGGCCCGGCGCAGAACTATCGCTGCACGCGAAGCCTTGCTATTAATGGCATTAATGCTCGGGTTTCCCCGTAGTTTCCTCGGGAAGGGGGATCCCTGGTATCGCCGGCATGCGGAACTATTGACCGCAGCAATAGAAAAAAGCGGGCGACGGCGTTTTCACCGCGACCCAGGCTTCCCGCCGGCTGCGAAGGTGGTAAGATTTTGTAACAAAGACGGCCTGCGCCAATGGGGTGGCGTGGCCGCGAGTTTTCCGGAACAAGAGGGCTTGATGGCGTTGCCTTCCAGCGATGTCTTGGACCTGCTGCTCGACGCCATCTGCGTGGTGGATCGGCAGGGCCGTTTTTTGTCCATCACGGGCGCCTGCGAGAGCATTTTCGGCTACAAGCCGGAAGAAATGGTGGGACGCCCCATGATCGAGTTCGTCTACTACGAGGACGTCGAACGTACGCTCAGCGCGGTCAAGCGCGTCGAGGCCGGCTACCTGCAGCGCCATTTCGAGAACCGCTACGTGCGCAAGGACGGCACCCTGGTCACCATCATGTGGTCGGCGCGCCTGTCGGAGTCCGGCGACACGCGCGTGGCGGTGGCGCGCGACGTTACCCATCGCCACCAGTGCCTGCCGGAGGAGTTCGTCGATCCGCCGGCCGCCGCGGTGCCGGGCGTCTGGTACCTGTCGGGGACGCCGCCGCTCCTGATGCCGCCGGCTGCCGACCCCATCGCGCTGTCGGCGCTCGATTACGCGCTCCTGTGCGCGCTCGCGACAGGCGAGCAGTGCGTGTCCCGCGAAGACATCCTCGCGGCGCTGTCCGAGCGCTTTCCGGGCTACGACCGGCGGCGCCTGGATACCCAGATGCGCCGATTGCGGCGCAAGGTCGAGGAGGCGAGCGGCCTCAGGCTACCGGTATCGACGGTCAGGAACATCGGGTTCTGGGTGTCCGAGCCGATCGAGCTGCGGCGCCAGGGCCAGGTCTAGGCCGCCTTCAGGGCGATTTCGCGCACGACGCGGGCAGGCGCCGGCCCGCTGAGCCGCGCGCGGCATGACCCTGCCCGCGCAATGGAAATCGGCAACGGGGAAGCCCAAGGCGAGGCCGTGGCGCACCGCATGCTGAGGCCTTCCCGCCCTTGGCGGGCCGCCCGACCGCCCGCCGTATACTGCCCGCTGGCCGCGTGCAGATGAACAGACCAACAAAACAGGGCATTCGATGGAGCCGTCAGCAATCACCCGATCCTCCGCATTCCTGCAAGCCACCGACGAAGGCAGCGCCACCAGTTTCCGCTGGCTGCTGGGGCAGTCCAAGACTCTGACGCTGCCTGAACAGATCGCCGCGCACGTGGGCGATCGGATCCTGAATTCCGTCATCCAGCCCGGCGAATGGGTGCGCGAGCAGGACATCGCCGACGAGTTCGGCGTCAGCCGCAGCCCGGTGCGCGAGGCAATGCGGCTGCTGGAAAAGGAAGGCATCGTGCGCATCCACGCGCGGCGCGGCGCCCAGGCCACGCAGCTGTCCCTGAAGGAAATCGAGGATTTGCTCGAGGTACGCCTTGCGCTGGTCCGCCTGGTGGCGCGCCGGATCGCCTCGTCGGCCTCGCCCGAACTGCTGGCGATATTGGAGGAGGGCGTCGGCCAGCTCGCCACGCTGGCCGACGATCCCGACGGCGGGGACGCGTTCGGCGAAATCCTGTCGCGCCTGACGCTGTGCTGCGCCGCCTACAGCGGCAACGATCGCCTGTTCATGCTGATTACCTCGCTGTCGCTGCAGATGTCGCGCTATACCCGCCTGGGACTGCGCTCGGTCGAACGCCGCAAGCGCTCGTTGGCCCTGTGGCGCAAGTCGCTGCAGGCGTTCCGCAAGCGCGACGCGGACGAGGCCGAACGGCTGTGGGCCATGCGGCTCGAGGAAAACAGCAATGAGATCCGGCGCCAACTGCAGGTCGGCGCCTCCCTCTAGGGCTGGGCGCTCAGGCTGGAGCAGCGATAGCTCGCGGCCTCGCGCCGGTCTCCGCCCACGTATCGCGGGAACGCCGGATAGCGGCACATCGGACGCGCTGCCAGCACGGCATGCGGCGCCGCGGTGTCGCGCCTGACCTGGAGCAGGGAATCGCCCGGTGCGACGTTCCCGGCTACCCATTTGTCCAGGGTCTCCAGCAAGTCGTGCGAGGTCGGCACTTCCTCGCCGGTCGTACGGCTGGCGGCCCGGCCGCCGTGCGAAGAGGCGGGCGACACATAGAGCCGCAGGAATTTGTCGACGTCGGACTGGCCCATGCGGGCGACCACGCTTTCGTAGTAGTCGATGCCCGCGGCGGCGCTTTGCGCGAAGTCGCCGGTGTTCTCGCGGATGATGAGCTTGCCGCCGCGCTTGAAGAAGGCCGACAGGTCGGGGTTGGTGGAATCCATCCATTCCGAGACTTGCTGGATGCGCGAGGCGAAGGCGAGGGGATCGTAGGCCCGCACGTCGAAATCCGGATCCCTGGCAATGACGTACCGGGCGTAGCTGCTGCCATAGATGACGCCGCGGGCATCCGCCGGCGATGGCGTCGGAACGGATGGGACCCGTCCCGTGCTCACCCAGCGGCCGATACCTTCGCCGCCGGGCTGGATTTCTCCCCCGAACAAGCGGCCCGGATAGGAGGTGACGCCGTTGGCCAGCGCAAAGGGAAGGCGTATCGGTTCATACGCCGCCGCGAGCGTGGCAAGCTGCGCATCCGACAGGCAGGTATCGCCGGCGTCGCTTCCGTCCGGGCAGCGCAAGGCCCGCAGGTCGAACCTGGCCCGGCAGCCGAGGTAGTCGCTCACCACGCCGTCGGCAATGCCGTCCAGCGCATCGCATGCGTCGTTGACGGCATCGGCCACCAGCGTGATCTTGGCGTTGTCGAGCGTGCCGCCGCCGAACTGCGGCTGGGTGAAGGCAAGGAAGCCATTGAACAGGCCGGTCCAGTGGATGACGGGGACGACCGAGACGATTCCATCGAAATCGTCCGGGTAGCGCTGGGCCATCGTCAGCCCCTCGCGCCCGCCTTCGGAGCCGCCGAAAAAGTACTGTTTCTGCGGCATCCGCTGGTAATAGCGCCGCAGGATGTCATGCGCCGCGTCCTTCACCTTCTTGTAGGACTCGTGGGCGAAGTTGGCGAACATCTCGTCGTTCAGCGCGAACTTGCCGGGATCGGTGGCGACGTAGTCCGCCGCATCGTGGCCCGAGTCGGTGCCGAAGGTCGCATACCCTTGGGCGAGCGGGGTGGGCTGGCCGGCGGGCGCGTCGCGCAGGGGATCCAGGCCGGTTACCAGGCTGCCGTTGAAGCCGCCGCCGCCGTACATCAGCGCTTTTTCGTTCCACGAGAGGGGCAGGTTGAGCTGGAACCGGATGGGATCGGCACCGGCGGTGCGCGCGGCAATGGAGCCGAGCACCTGGCAGTATTCAGGCAGTTTGCTGTCGGGATTCGCCGCGACGAGCTGCGCCGTGGCGATCGTTGCTTCGCCGCTCGGCAGGCCGATGGCGCCGGCCGGCACCTTGGCGCCGGCGAGCGTCGGGCAGGCCTGCTGCAAAGCCGCCCTGTCCGGAGGCGGGGGCGGCGCTGTGCCGGGAGCGTGGCCGTCGCCGTCCCCGCCGCACGCGGAGAGGATCGCCGTGGCTGCGGCAAGCGCGGCGGCGGCGCCTTGCCAGTTTGTTCCGAAACTGCGGGCGCGGGCTCGAATTGGGGGCTTCATGTCTCCTCCTTGGGCATTATTTTTGTGCACGATAATTCATTATCGTCAGTGGATTAGATGCACTTTAATTCACTTAAGCAATAGGGAATTCCATCACAGCGAGGAGCCGGCGCCGTCGAAGACAAGATCAACATTGCTTCATAAATTGTCGACAATGTTAAGATGTCCAGAAAATACGCGACAAGGAGACGACATGACCGCCCAGGCAGTACAACCCCTCGCCGGCCCGGAAGTATGGAGCGGCGCCAGCCTTGCCGGCACCAGCGACTGGATCTGGCGCCTGGATGCCGGAGAAATCCGTGAACTGGCCTCGGCGACGGCCGCCGCAATGGCCAAGGGACTGCGACCGACCGAATTCGAGGCGGCCGACTTTCCCGTTCCACGCATGGCGGCGCGGCTGGCTGCGGTGCGCGATCAGCTGGAAGGTGGCCGCGGCTTTGCGCTGCTGCGCGGACTTCCCATAGGCGACTACACCGACGACGAAGCGCGCGTGCTGTTCTGGGGGCTGTCCGTGCACCTGGGCGAGCCGCAGGAGCAGGACGGCGCGGGCAATCGCATGCACAGCGTGACGAATACCGGGCTGAAGGTATCCAACGACAATTCGGTGCGCAGCTACCAGACCGACGACGAACTGACCTTCCACAACGACGGCGGCGACGCATTCATGCTGCTGTGCCTGCGCACCGCGAAGTCGGGCGGCGTGAGCAAGCTCGTCAGCGTGGCGACGCTGTACAACGAAGTGCTGCGGCGCCGTCCCGACCTGGTCGAGGTGTTGCAGCAGCCATTCCATTTCGATACCCGCGGACAGCACCGCGGGGGCTTGCGTATCCAGACCGTGCCCATCCTGAACTTTTTCCAGGGGCGGCTGAGCGCCTTGTACAAGCGCCGCTACCTGAAGCTCGCGCAGGAGCTGCCCGGCGTGCCGCGCTGGACCGAGGCGCAGGCCCAGGCCATCGAACTGGTGGAAGAGATCTGCAACGATCCGCAGGTGCAGCTGAGCTTCAGCATGGAGCCGGGCGACATCCAGATCGGCAACAACTATTCGGTGCTGCATGCCCGCACCAAGTACCAGGACCATGACGAGCCGGCCCGCCGGCGGCATCTGTTGCGCGCCTGGCTGACCTTGCCGAACGGACGGCCGCTGCCCGCCGTGTTCGGACAGACGCGGGAATTCGGCACGTCGTACGAGCGCCGCCACGGCCAGGCCGCGGTATCGGCGTCGTGAAGGGGGAAATATGATGGCTAAACGTTTCTGGGTTGCCCTGCTGGGCGGCGCGCTGCTGGCCGCTGGCGCGGCGGCGCAGGCGGAAGACGCGTTTCCCTCGCGTCCCAGCCGGCTCATCGTGCCGTACACGCCGGGGGGAAATACCGACCTGCTCGGGCGCGTGATCGCGCAAGGGCTGAGCCAGGCCTGGGGCCAGTCGGTGGTGGTGGAGAACAAGCCCGGCGCGGCCGGCACCATAGGGGTGGAGATGGTGGCCAAATCCAAGCCGGACGGTTACACCACCGTGCTCGGCTCGTTCGGCAACATCCTGGTCGCGCGCAGCCTGTACAAGAACCTGGGCTACGAGCCGACGAAAGATCTCGAGCCGGTGGCGCTGCTCGCCATGCCGCCCGTGGTCCTGGTCGCCAACGAGCGCATGCCCTTCAATGACGTGAAGGGGCTGATCGACTATGCCAGGCGCAATCCGGCCAAGCTGAACTACGGATCGTCGGGCAACGGCTCGTCCAACCACTTGTTCGGCGAACTCTTCGCCTCGATGGCCGGCGTCAAGCTTACCCATGTGCCGTACAAGGGCAGCGGGCCCTCGGTATCGGACACCATCGCCGGCCAGATCCAGTTGAACTTCGCGCCGTTTCCGCTGGTGCGCGAGCACATCAAGAGCGGCAAGCTGAAGGCGCTGGCGGTGACGAGCGCCAAGCGTTCGCCCGTGCTGCCCGAGGTTCCCACGGTCGCCGAGGCCGGCCTGCCCGGCTACGAGGCCGTGGGTTGGTTCGGGCTGATGGCGCCGGCGGGCACGCCCAGGGAAATCCTGGAACGCATCAACCGCGACGTGAACCAGGTATTGAAATCGCCGGCGGTAAGGGAGAACCTGATCAGCGAGGGCGCCGAGCCGGCGGGCGGATCGGTCGAGGACGCGCGGCGTTCCATTGCCGAGGGCGAGCGCAAGTGGGGGAGGCTGGTCGAGCAGTTGAATATCCAGCTGTAGAGGCAGCGACGCGTTTCTCAGCGATTTGGCGCAAGGGCTTTCCCTCGCGTTTTTCAATGGCTGTTTTCCAGCGAGCGTAACGAGCCTTCGAGCCCCTCCAGCAGACGGCCGGCCTCGGTGCAGGGAGCGGGATCCTGGGCGATGGACTGCAATAGCGCGACGAGGCTGCCGGACTTGTCCTCACGACGGCTTGCGTGGTCGAAATGCGGGTTCAGCGCGCCGTTGGCGTTGTACTTGCCGTGCAGGAAATCCATCAGGTCCTGTTCGAAGTCTGCCACGGCGACGTTGCCGATGCCGAGCAGGCATGCGCAAGGACCGCCACGCAGCGGCAAGTGGCCTTGTACCAGCCGTTGCCATCGCCCGGCGAGCGAGACGGCCTTCAACCTCGGATCGCTTGACGGTCCAGTCACTCGAGCTTGACCCCGATATCGCGCGTCAGTTTGCGGAATTTCTCCACCTCGGCCTTCCTGAATTCCGCGTACTGCGCGGGCGTCGAGAAAAGCGGTTCTTTGGCCGTTTCGGCGAACGATTTCTCCAGCTCCGGATCCTTGAGGATTTTCTGTACCGTGGCGTTGATGGCAGCTACCACGGATTGCGGTGTGCCAGTCGGCGCTTCCAGTCCAACCCAGGAGGACAGCGCGAAGCCGGGGATGAATTCGGAAACCGCGGGGACCGAGGGCAAACTCGGACTGCGCTCTCGCGTCGTCACCGCGAGCGCCTTGACTTTGCCGGCCTGCACGCTGGGCAGCACTGAGGTGTCGCCGAAGAGGTAGTCGATTTGCTCGCCGAGCAGGGCTGTGAAAGCGGGCGCAGTGCCGGGATAGGGTATGTGCGACGCTTTGGCGCCGGCGGCCTGGTTGAGCATTTCGCCTGCCAGATGAGGAACGCTGGCGGGCCCGGAAGAGCCGAAGTTCATCGAACCGCCTCGCTGCTTGAGCGCCGCCAGCAGAGTGGGCAAGCTGTTCAAAGGAGAGCGTTCCGGCACCGTCAGGATGAAGGGACTGTCGCTCAACAGGGCGACGGGAGTCAGGTCGGTGAGGTAGTCGTACGGGAGCTGCTTGAACAGGGAAGGGGCGATGGCATGCTGGGTTACGCTCACCAGCAGCGTGTAGCCGTCGGGTTTGGCCCGAGCCACATGAGCGGCGCCGATGGTGGTGCCGCCCCCCGCGCGGGATTCCACAATGACCGGGTGTCCCCACTCCCGGCCCAGGTACTTGGCCACGGTACGGGCCAGGATGTCGGCTCCGCCGCCGGGAGGATAGGGAACTACCAGCGTAACGGGCCGCGAGGGGAAGGTCTCGGCGGCGATGCCGGCGACGGGCACGGTCAGCATGGCGCATCCTGCTGCCAGGCCGAGCGCGACCTTGTGCCAGGCCTTGGGTTCGAACCGGATAAGGGGCTGGATCATGGTGTCTCCTCTTGGGTGGTCGCCGCTTAGCGCGCCGGCATAGTTCGCCTGAGCGCCGTGGTCGCCGCTGTATCCGGCTTGCCTTCCCGGATCGCGACTTTATAGATTTCCTGCGCTTGCCTGACGCCGACATAGCCTTGCCGGACATCGTTGGCCACGGCGTCGGGATCGCGCTGCTCGGGAGAGCCGAAGCCGCCTCCGCCGCCTGCCAGAAGATGCAGGGTGTCGCCTGCTTTTAAACGCTCGTTGCGGATCTTGCCGGCAACGACCTGGGGGCCCGCGGCGGTGTGCCGGGTGACGAAGACATTATTGGGAAGGCCGGCGTGGCCGCCTTCCAGCCCCCATGGTGCGCATTGCATGCGATCGGCCTGGACGTCCACGGAAATCGGTGATCGCGCGCGCACGACGACCTCCGTTCCCAGGCCTCCCCGGTATTGGCCGGCGCCGCCAGAGTTTTCTCGCAAGGCATGCCGTTCGATCAGGATCGGATACTTGGCCTCGAGCTGTTCGCAGGGGCTGTTGTGGGTATCGCCGTCGTTGGAGCAGACCACGCCGCTCATGCCGTCGCCAGACCGTTTCGCGCCCCAGCCGCCGCCCGTGGGGCCGATGAATCCTATGAAGAACTTGCCATCGGCCGGCGATATGCCGTGGAACAGGGCAATCACGAGGTCGGCATGGTGAGCCGCGATGGTGCGGTCGGGAATAGCCGACGCCATGGCCTTGAAGATGGTGTCGACTACGGTCATGGGGAACGTCATCCACTTGCGCATGGCCGCCGGCTTGACGGCGCTGACGACGGTACCCTCGGGTACGATGACTTTCAGGGGCCTAAAGCTGCCGTCATTGATGGGGTAGTCGGTGGGCGAAGTGAGGCATTTATAGGCGACCTGGGCGCAGGAATACCCAGTGCTTGGGCCGGAGTTGAAGAAGCCGCGGACCTGGGGGCTGATTTCGGACAGATCGACCGTCAGTTCGTCGCCTTTCTTGATTACCCGGACCTTGATGGGAACCGGCTTGCCGATGTCCAGCCCGTCGTCGTCCATGAACGATTCCGCTTCGTAGACGCCGTCCGGGATGGATCGCGTACGCTCGCGCGCGGCGGCCTCGGATTGATCCATGATGTTCCGGATGGCGCCGAGCACAGGCGTGCGGCCATACCGTTCGAGCAGCTCGGCAAATCGCCGAGCGCCGGTATTGACAGCGACGATCTGCGCGCGCAGATCGCCCATGGCGCGCTCGGGCAGCCGCACATTGGCCTTGATGATCTCGACGAGATCTTCGTTGACGACGCCTGCGCGCTGATACTTCATCACGGGGATTTGGATGCCTTCGGAATAGATATCCGACGTGACGCCTCCCAGCGAGCCGCCTACATCGGGCCAGTGCGCCATGCAGCACGCCCAGGCCGTGAGCTTGCCATCGAAAAATATGGGTTGGCTGAAGGTGAAGTGATTGAGGTGGCTGCCGGTGATGTACGCGTCATTGGTGACGAGGATGTCGCCGGGCTCTATGCCTTCCATGCCGTAGCGGCTTAGTTTGGCATCCACGGCATTGGCCATGCCACGGATGAAGCTGGGCAGCCCGATGCCAATCGATATGGTCTGGCCTTCCGCAGTGAACAGGCCTACCGTGAAATCCAGGGCTTCGTAGATGATCATGTTGTAGGCCGTCCGCATGAGATTGGTCTTCATCTCTTCGGTCACGGCGAGGACGCCGTTGCGAACGATTTCGGTCAGCACGGCGTCCGGGCGGTCATCGGCGCGAGTGGGATGGGAAGTGGCGCTGGGCATTATCGGGAGACTCCCAGTTCGATGTGGAGATTGCCGTACTCGTCGACAGCGAGCGCATCTTCGGGAAAGAGCACCGTGGTGGAGGCGTGCTCTTCGATCAAGGCGGGACCGACGATACGATGGCCCGCGAGCAGCATGTCCCGGCGGTAGACCGGTGTCGGCATGCGGGGTTGGTCCTCGGAGAAATAGACGCCGCGTTCGGCGATGCATGCTGCATCCGCCGCCTCTGAGGGAGCACGCGCAATGCGCTCCATAGGCGGCTTGGGCATGATGCCTGTGGTTGCCGCCCGCAATGTCACGATCTCCACCGGCTCGTCCGGTGCGCAAGTGCCGTAGCGCTGTTGGTGAACTTGATCGAATCGCGCCTTGATGGCGGCCTTGTCCTCTGCTCGCAGGGATGCTTCATCCAGTTCTACGGTGACGGAGTGCTCCTGTCCAACGTAGCGCATGTCCGCGGAATAGGCGACGAGGACTGAGGACGGAGCCACGCCTCCTGTCGCAAGCGCTTTCCGTCCCTGGCCGGCGAGAGCGTCGAGCTGCTCCATGATCTCGGCTAGATGTGCCTCTTCGAGCTTCTTGAAGCTCGTGCGGACGTAGTCGTACCGGAGGTCGGAGTGAAGCATGCCGAAGGCGCAGAAGTGGCCCGGCGCGCGGGGGATGATCAGGTGTTTCATGCCGATCTCGCGCGCCACCGCCGAAGCGTGCAAGGGGCCGGCGCCGCCGTAGGCGATCAGTGTGAACGACGCGGCGTCCAGGCCTCGCTCGGTCGACACGCCCTTTACCGCGTACGACATCTTGGTGGCGGCGATGCGGAGTATGCCTTCGGCCGCCTGTTGCACGCTGATGCCTAGCGGCGCCGCGATTCTCGTCTCGATGGCACGACAAGCGGCATCGGAGTCGAGTTGCATCTGCCCACCCAGGAATCGCTCCGGGCTGAGTCGACCGAGTACCAGGTTGGCGTCGGTGACGGTCGGCGCAACACCCCCACGGCCGTAGCAGGCCGGGCCAGGGTCGGCGCCCGCGCTTCGAGGCCCGACGTGCAGGGCGTTGCCATGATCGAGCTCGGCAATGCTGCCGCCGCCGGTTCCGACCTCGAATACGTCCACGAGCGGGATCTGCACCGGCAGTCCTTGGTTGTATCCGCCTACCAGTGCGAGATTGCCGGTGAGCACGCGCCCCTCCAGAATGACGCCCGCCTTGGCGGTCGTGCCGCCCATGTCGAATGCGATGGCGTTCCCGATGCCAAGGCGATCGCATAGCGCATGCGCGCCTACCACACCGGCCGCCGGCCCCGACTCGAGCATGCGTACGCATTCGCGGCGCGCTTGGCCGGATGCGTACAGTCCGCCCGTGGATTGAACGAGCAGGAACGATCCTTCGAATCCCTCCCGCTGGAGCCGGGTCTCGATCTCGCCCACGTACCGGCTGACGATAGGGCCGACGTAGGCATTTGCCACCGTAGTCGAACAGCGCTCGAACTCGCGGTATTCCTGCGAGAGCTCATGCGATGCCGTCACGAACACATGTGGCAGCCGTTGCTGGACGATCTGCTTGACGCGTATCTCGTGCGATGGGTTGGCATAGCAGTGGAGCAACAGAATGGCTACTGCCTCGATATCCTGGGCCAGAAGTTCGTCGCAAATGCGGTGCACGCTCGCTTCGTCCAGAGGGACATGGACCTCGCCATCCGCAGTCAGGCGCTCCGTCACTTCGAAGCGCGATGCCCGCTCTACCAGAGGCACGTGCTTGGAAAAGAACAGGTTGTAGGCATCGGGACGGTTGATGCGCCCGATTTCATAGATGTCGCGGAACCCCTGGGTAATGAGCAACGCAGTGCGCGCGCCCCGCCGTTCCAGCAGCGTGTTGATGGCCACCGTGGAACCATGGAGAAAGACTTCCGCATCCCTGAACCTTGTCCGGGCCTGGTCCACGCCATTTGCGATGCCGTCCACCAGATGATCGGGGGTGCTGAGCGACTTGCCGAGCGACAGGGTCCCAGTGCTGGCATCGAAATACGCCACGTCCGTAAAGGTGCCGCCTATATCGGCGGCAAGCCGACTGCCTTGTCTCATGTTCCTCCTCGTGGCGACGGGTGTCTCGACGGCTATGAAGGTCAACCGTCTTTTTAAGGTAACCTAGGTTACTTCTAATCGTCAATGCCAGTATAAAAAAATGTTTTATGATTGATATCAATAAGTTATTTGTAGGTAACCTGGGTTCTTGCGATGCACGGAAGTAGAGGAAATGGTGCGGGCAGGCGGCTGGTTAATATGAAGGGGTCGCCGGCATGCGTCCGACGTGCCGGACATCATCCGAAGGCGAACAGAAGCGATGACTGAAGAAATGGGGCAGGGCGACGGGGCGAAGGGAGAACAGATCGCGGCGGTACAACGTGCCCTCGAAATTCTCGAAGCGCTGGCGGATGCCCAGGACGGAATGTCGTTCACCGACATCGTGACGCTGCTCGATGTGAACAAGGCCATCGCGTTCAAGCTGATCAATACTTTGATTGGACGCCGCTACGTTTTTCGAGACGAGACATCCGGGCGCTATTACCTGACCTTCAAGATGAGCAACCTGGGGTTGCGGAAGATGTCCAAGTCGCTGCTGCTGGACCAGAGCAATTCCATCCTGCGTGAGTTGGCCGACGCAACGGGCGAGTTGATCCGCCTGGCTGTCGTCGAAGGCGACACCATTACGTGGGTATCTTCCATCCTTGCTCAAAGCCGCCTATTGCAACTCAATCCTAGCTATGGGTTCGAGGTGCGCTTGCACCTGCATGCGGCTGGCAAGGCCTGGTTGTCCACCATGAGCAGCGAGCGGGCGATCGGCCTGGTGCTGAAGAATGGCCTGGAGCCCGCGACCGAGCATTCTCTGCGCACAGTGGAAGCGATCCTCGAGGATTTGAAAGTCTCCGCACAGCGTGGCTATGCGATTTCCTATGAGGAGCATTCGCTGGGTGTGGGGGCAATAGGGGTGCCGGTTCTCGTTCGCCGGTTCGGCGAAAAGAAAGAGTGCGTCGGCGTCATTACGATGGCTGCGCCGTGCGCACGAATGAACAGGCAGGCTCTGGAGGGGAGCGCCCCCCGCCTGCTCGATGCCGCGGCGCGTCTCGCTTCGATCTGGCCGGTGGGCGATGGACGAACCTATTCGTGAAGCGGCGTGTCGGTCACTTCAACTGGTTCAACTTCCGGACCGCTTCGCGCAGCGGTTCGATCAATACCTCGGGATTGAAGCGCGACGCCGGCGTCACGAGCGACAGCGCCGCTATGCATGCCCCCTTGGCATCGAACACCGGCATCGCCACCGACTGCACGCCGGGCGTGTCCGTTCCCTCCGAGATCGCATAGCCGCGCGCCGCGATTTCCTTCAACAGCGCCGGCTTGGCCAGCACGGCGCCCTGGCGCTGGAGCATGTCGCGGTATGCCGGGCTGGAAAACGCGGTCAACACGCGTCCGGACGAACTGTCATTCAGCGATAGCAGCGTACCGACCTTGACGTCGGCGCGCACTGCCACCTGCTGTGCCTCCACGCGCCGCACCAGGCGCACGCAATTGCCGTTCAGGACCGCGAGCGAGGCGGTTTCTCCTACCTGAAGCACGAGTTCCTGCATGACGTGGGCAAACCGCTCGCCCAGGTTGGCTTGCACCAACGCGGTTTCGCCTACCAGCGCCGCATGCAGCGAGAGCCGGTAGCTGCCTTGTTCCGTCTGCTCGAGCCAGCCGGCCTCAACCAGGGTCAGCAGCTTCTGGTAGGTGGTGGCGCGGCTGCTGCCGGACGCGGCGGCGAGTTCCATCAGTTTCATGGGGCGGTCGGATTTGCCCAGCAGGTCCAGCAGCTGCAGCGTCTTCAGTACCGAACTCAGCGGCCGGACCCCGCCGGCCTCCCGCGCTTCGAGCATGGCGCCACTTCCTTGTCATAAAAGTTCTTGCATTCCGGGATGAGGAGTATAGAATGATTCAAATAGAATCATATGTATTCTAATAGAATACAACAACAGGGCAAACACGAGTTCCGACGGCTTTCCCGACAGCGCCAGGCGGCGCGGTGACGACAGGAGTAGTGCATGGACTTTGCCGACGTGGAAGAGATCGCCCCGGTCTCCGCTCCGCATGATTCCCCGGACCGCGAACCTCGGATCCGCAGCGCCCGAGTGCTGATGACGCCGGCCCGCATGGGCGTGATGCAGGCCAGCCGGCTGAGCGTGTCGCGCCTGTTGATGGCCAAGGCCATACGCGAGCGCTGGACCATCGAACGGGTGCGCTGGCAGATCGACGACCGGGCGCGCGGCACCGCGCTGTATCGCATCGACACCGGTGCGATGCCCTTCGACTTCATCGTGCATTCGTTCGAGCCCAAGATGGAAGGGCGCGCGGGCCGCATCATCGGCCGCGCCTGGGACATGATGGCGGCGCTGGTGGAAGGACCTGTATCGGAAGAGGACATCCGCACCACCGGCGAAGAGATTCCCAAGCTGTATGCCGGCCGCGCGACGCCCGGCACGTTGATCTGGGCCCGCTCGAACCGCAGCGCGCGCGTGTTCAACCATACGGTGGAGGCCCTGGCGCAGGGACGCCAGCCGGACGTGCCCACGCTGGCCGAGGTCTGCTACTTGATGCGCAATACCGGCCTGGACGGCAACGGTACCTTCGGCACGCGCTCATTCCGGTCGCTGGAGAACACCCATCCATTGCGCCGGCCGCTCGATGCGCAGATGCTGTGCGCATACATGATGCGGGTGTTCTCGGTAGACCTGGTCAATCACCTGGCGCGCTGTGCCTGCGCCCGGTCGGCCCGGCTGGCTCCGGAGATCGAGCGTTTCCTGGGCGTGGGCAATGCCTCCGCGCTGGGGCTGGTCCTGTACGTTAACAATCATCCCAAGCTGGTGCACCACTGGATCATGGCGCGCGAGCAGGCCATCGTCGGCGCCAAGCGCCTGCGCGTGGGAGCCAGGGATGCGCAACTGGGAATGCTGCTCGCGCTATTGGACAAGGCCATCGTCTTCCGGCGCGAAGACAGGATGGACTACGAGCAATTCACCGCCAGCGCGGACATTGCGGCCGACCTCGCCGCCATACGCGGGCACGTGCAAGCGCTGTACGACACGGGCAGGGTGCAGGGCCGCATCGAACGCTATCCGCTTGCTGCGCTGTGCGACGCGCTGGACGGCACGGTGCACGAGGAGGCGTTCGAGACCTTCCTTGGACTCTTGACCGAATTGGTGCCGGACCTGTGCGACCGGCTGGCCGAAGGGCTGGCGGTGGACGAGGAATACGCCACCGATCCTTCCATGTCCATCGGCCACCTGCGCGACCTGCTGCATGCCGAGTATGGCTGGGCCTTTGATATCGACCTGGACGGCGAGGGCGCGTCGAAATTCGTCTGGTACAAGTCGGCCACTGCCGAGGAGCCGCGGCGTGGCCCGAGGGCCGAGGCGGGCGACGTGTTCAACCTCGGCCTGGACCTGCCGCGCCTGGTGGTGGGCCTGGAGCGCGAGATCGCCCAGCGGCCGCCCGCGACCAGCGTGGCGCGTTTCCTGCTGGAACGGCCGGAGTACCGCTTCATCGTGAGCCGGGTGCAGACGCTCAGCGGCATGGCCTTTCATTCGCCGCACACCAACATCATGGGCGAGCAATTCGTGCCATGCGAGATCACCCGCTTCATCAACATCGGCATCCACGGCATCGACAAGACCCGCGACTATCTGCAGCGCAACCTGCGGGGCGTCATCTACCAGGGCGCGCCGACGGCGGCCGACATTGCCGCCGGCGCCGATCCCCATTGGTTCTATCCTCAGGAGCCCGTGCTATGACCCAGGCCGTCGCCGATTCACCCCGCATATTCGACGTCTCCGTGCGCGAAGCGCGCATGTGCATAGACCGCATCCTGTTGGTGTGCGGCCTGCCGCCCGGCTATGTGCATGGCGTGCGCGAGGTCGTGCTGCTGTCGCAGTCCATGGGACTGGGAGGTTTCCGCGCGCTCTACGAAGGGCATGCCGGGTTGCGCGAAGGATTTCTCGATCGCGTCGTAGTCGCCGATGCCGAGGACGGCGCCCTGGTCGTCGACGGGGCGGGCATACACGCATGGGTGTTGCTGCCCACGCTGATGGACCTGGGCGTGGAACGGGCGCGCGCCGCGGGCCGCGCCACATTGCGGGTGTCGGGCGTGACGGCCGTGCATGAGCTGCACGTCATGGCGGGTCTGGGCAAACGCTACGGCATCGGCGCGGAAGTCTCGCAACCCGACGAGACCGGCGGACGAGGCCAGAAGGCGGTCGTCACGCTCTTCAACACGGCCCGGCCCCGCGGCATCGATGACTGGGATCCGCTGCTGGCCCACGCCATCCGATACGGCTATCCCGTCGAGGCCGGCCTGTGGCGCGCCATCCATGCCTTGTCCAACCAGGCGCTGGCGCCCGATTCGGTGGTGTCGCGGCGCCATGCCGGGCCGGTCATCCTGCGCGACGACGGCACGCTGCAAGGCAGGCCGCCCGCCGACGACGACATGGACCTGAACATGCTGCGCCACGTTCCCTCCAGCCAAGGATGCGCTTCGCGCGAAGGACAGCCGACATGAACGCACCCCATTCGAAGGCAGGCATCATCGTCGACGGCCTGTCGATGCCGGTGCCGGAGCGACGCTGGTTCGAGGAGTGGCGGGAGGCCGGCATCGGATGCGTCAACACCACGGTGGCGGTGTGGGAGAACGCCGCCGAGACCCTGGCCTTGCTGGGCAAATGGCGGGTCGTGCTGGAGCAGAACCGGGATCTCGTCGCGCCGGCCGCCAGCGTGGCCGAGATCGAGGCCGTGGCGGCCTCGGGGCGCACCGCCGTGATGTTCGGCTTCCAGAACACGGCGCCGGTGGAGCATAACCTGGACCTGTTCGCCGTGTTCCGCCAGCTGGGGGTGTGCGTGATGCAATTGACGTACAACCTGCAGAACTATATCGGCTGCGGCTATTGGGAAGAAAAGGACACGGGCATTTCCTCGCGCTTCGGCAAGCTGGCGCTGGAGGAGATGAACCAGCTGGGCATCCTGATCGACCTGTCCCATTGCGGCGAACGCACGACGCTGGAAGCCATCCAGATGTCGGCCAAGCCGGTGGCCATCACCCATGCCAACCCGCGCGAATACGTAGGAGCGCCGGTATACGGCGCAGGGCGCCTGAAGCAGACAGAAGCCCTGCTGGAGCTGGCCAGGCGGGGCGGCGTGATCGGCCTTACGCCCAATCGCAACATGACCAAGTACGGCGCGGCCACCACGCTCGAGCAGTTCGGCGACATGGTGGCCTGGACCGTGGACCGGATCGGCATCGACGCCGTGGCCATCGGCACCGACTACTGTCCGGGGCATCC
Source organism: Pigmentiphaga sp. NML080357 (assembly GCF_002188465.1). Taxonomy (GTDB): domain Bacteria; phylum Pseudomonadota; class Gammaproteobacteria; order Burkholderiales; family Burkholderiaceae_B; genus Pigmentiphaga. Next base: position 137,676 of record NZ_NINW01000024.1, read on the forward strand.
CCGATCGGTGCGGACCTGGTGGCGCTATGCGAAGTGGTCGCGCCAGAGCGCGCCGGCCAAGGAAATGGAAATCGCGCCGCATGAGGGATGGTCGGAGTGGATGCGCACCCCGGCGGGGTTGCAGAACGTCATTGCCGAGCTGGACCGGCGCGGTTTCCGCCAGGCCGACATCGACAAGATCATGGGAGGAAACTGGATGAGGCTTTTGCGTGAAACCATAGGTTGAACAGCCGACGGTCCGTCTGAGCGGCGGGCCGGACCTCTTGAAGGAGCGTGGCCATGAAAAGCTGGGTGCTGAAGTACGCGGTAGGAGCGGGAGTGGTGATGGCGCTGGCGGCCGCGTTGCCCGCCCGCGCGCAGGACGAGGCATTTCCGAACAAGCCCATTCGTCTGCTGGTCGGCTTTGCGCCCGGGGGCGGCACCGACGTCGTGGCGCGCGTGATCGCGCCGCGCCTGTCCGAGAACATCGGCCAGTCGGTGGTGGTGGAGAACAAGCCGGGCGCGAGCGGCATCGTGGCGGGCGGTATCGTCGCCAAGGCGCCGCCCGACGGGTATACGCTGATGATGGGCGTGGTCTCGGTCAATACCATCCTGCCACATCTCTTTACCAACATCCCCTACGATACGGCGCGCGATTTCACGCCGGTAATCCTGACGGCGTCAGTGCCGCACTTCGTCGCCGTCCATCCCTCGCTGCCGGTTCATACGCTGGCCGGACTCATCGCCTACGCCAAGGCCAACCCGGGCAAACTCAGCTTTCCGTCGGCGGGCAGCGGCACCACGCCCCATATCGCGGGGGAAATGTTCAAGAGCATGGCGGGTGTCGAATTGATGCACGTGCCGTACAAGAGCACCGGGCAATCCATGCCGGACCTGTTGGCGGGCCGGCTGCAGGTCGGTTTCGACACCTATCCGACGACCGCGCCGTACGTAAAGACCGGCAAGCTGCGCGCCCTGGCCGTGACGGGGACCAAGCGCCTGCAGGAATTCCCGGAATTGCCCACGGTGGCGGAGTCGGGGCTGCCGGAATATCGCTTCGCCACCTGGTACGGCATTTTTGCTCCACGGGATACGCCCGCGGCGATCGTCAATCGCCTGCATGCGGAATTCGCCAAGGCGATGGCGGCTCCGGACGTGCGCGAGCAACTGGTGAAGATGGGGGTGGACGGTACCGAGACGCGCACCCCCGAAGAGTTCGCCGCACTGGTGCGGGCCGATACGGAGCGCTTCGGAAAGGTGGTGAAGGCGGCCGGCGTGAGGCTGGACTGAGCCGGCCTCTTGGTGGACCGGCTTTGCGTCAGGCCGAGACTTCCTTGCGCAGCCGCTGCTCGAGCTCCTGCTTGAGACCGGGGGCCAGCTTCAATTGCCTCGCCAGTTCGTCGAGATAGGCGCGTTCCATGAAGCTCTCCTCGTCGACCATGATCAGGCTTGCCAGATACATTTCCGCGGCCATTTCCGGCGTGCCGGCCGCCTGCGCCACCACGGCGGGATCGAGCGGCCGGGCCAGTTCGGCCTCGAGCCAGCGGCGGTCGGCGTCGTCGCCGGCGAGCTTGCCGATCTCGGCATCGAGCAGGCGGCGCTCTTCCTCGCCGATGTGGCCGTCGGCCTTGGCCGCGCCGATCATGGCCGTCAGCACGGCGCGGCTGTGGCGTTCCGCTTCGGGAGGAGGAAGGCGATCGGCCGTTTGCGGCTCGCGAGAGGTGGGCTGGGCCTGCTTGGCCTGCCAGTCGCTGTAGGCGCGGTACGCGAGGGCGCCCAGCGCCGCCATGCCGCCGTACATGGCGACCTTGCCGCCGATTTTCCGGGCCTTCTTGCTGCCCAGGAGCAGCGCGATGGCGCCGGCACCCAGCGCGCCCCCGCCCAGGCCGGGCAGGAGCCCGTCGAGCCCGCCGCCCGTTCCACGGGCCGGGCCTTGCTGCTGGCCGCGGGATCCGGCCACGTCGCGGACGAGGCCCTGGCCGGATTGCAGCAATTGGTCGAGAAGTTGTCGTGCGCTCAAGAGAACACCCCGCAGTTGTATGGGCAGAAGTCCATGGTAGACATTGTCCGTACCTGCAAGTTCGAGCGCCGGACCAAGATTTGTTTCAGACCGCTTCACACGCGCCGTTCATTCGACCGTGACGCCCGTGGCCTGCACGATGCCTTTCCACTTCTGGTAATCCGTCTTGAGCAGCTCGGCGAACTGCTCGGCCGACATGGCTTGGGCCTCCGCACCCTGTGCATGGATGGCCTCGCGCGTCTCGGGCATGGCCAGCAGCCTGTTGACGGCGGTATTGACGGTGGCCCCGATCTCGCGGGGCGTCCCGGCCGGCATGAAGAGGCCGTACCAGGTACTGACGTCGAAGCCCTTGTACCCGAGCTCGGCGATGGTCGGCACGTCGGGCAGCGAGGTGCTTCGCCTGGCGCTGGTGACGGCTAGTGGCCGCAGCTTGCCGGACTGGATCTGCGCCATGGCCGACGGCACGGAGGAAACCATCAGGTCCACGTTGCCGGCGAGCACGTCCATCATGGCCGCATTGGACCCCTTATAGGGAATGTGGCGGATGTCGATCTTGGCGGCATCCTTGAAGATTTCGCCTGCCAGGTGGATGGTCGTGCCGCTGCCGGGCGATCCGTAGGTGATGGAGCCGGGGGCCGCCTTGGCCGCGGCCACCACGTCCGCCAGTGTCTTGAAGCGGGAGCTGGCCTGCGTGACGATGACGATGGGCGTATAGCCGATGTGGGCCACCGCCACCAAGTCCCGGGTCGGGTCGTAGGTCACGCTCTTGTAGAGCCAGGGGGCGACCACGAGATTGTCTTTCTGGCCCATGACCATTTCATAGCCGTTGGGAGCAGCCCGCACCGCGGCGGCAATGCCTATGGTGCCACCTGCGCCGGCGCGGTTCTCGGACACGATTGTCCACTTCTCGGCTTCGCCCAGCTTGTTGGCGATCAGGCGCGACAGGATGTCGGTCCCGCCTCCCGGCGGGAACGGGATAAGGAGCCGGATGGGCTTGGATGGATAAGCCTGGGCGTGGGCGCCTGTGGCCGCCATTGCCAGCGCGGCGACGGCGAGGAACTTGCGGAACATGGGATGTCTCCTTGTTCTGGGGGCGTCAAGCATACCGGAAACTTTGGTACCGCTCCCGAGCGGGCGGCGGGTTCGCAGCTGGGTAGGCCGAAGGTTGCGGGGATCGCTAGAGCATCGCGCTCAGCATGCGCCGGCCGCCCAGCAATTCCGGCAGCAGGGCTTCCACCATTTGGTCCAGCGTGTAGCGATTGACCGACGCCACCAGACTCATTGCCGCCACGGTGCGGCCCGTCTGGTCATAGATCGGGATGGCGATGGAGCGTACGCCTAGTTCGAGTTCCTCGTCGCTGGTGGCATAACCCAGGCGCCGTGCTTCGTCCAACAGTGCGAGCAGTTCCGGGATCTCGGTGCGGGTACGGGGCGTGAGCGCGCGGCGCGGCATCCTGCCCAGCAATTGCGTGACGTCGTCGGCCGCCAGCGCCGCCATCAATACCCGGCCTGTCGCGGCGCAGTGCGCCGGCAGGCGAGATCCCATACCCAGGCCGTCCGACAGGCTGCGGCGCGTGGCGGCGCGTGCGACGAACACCACTTCGCCGCCATCGAGCACCGCCAGCGAACTCGATTCCTTGGTTCGCTCGCTGATGGTCTCCAGCACCGGCTGCACCAGCTTGGGCAGGGGGCTGGAAGTGACATAGGCGTGCCCCAGCCGGAGCGCCCGCGGCGCCAGCCGGAAATACCGGCCATCGCTTTCCACGTAGCCGAGCCGTTGCAGGGTCAGGAGCGAGCGGCGGGCGGTGGCGCGCGGATGGCCCGTGATCTCGGCCGCCTCGCTGAGCGTGAGCGGGCCCGAGCGGATGCCGAACGCCTCGATGATGGCCAAGCCCTTTTCCAGGCCGGCCACGTATTCCTTGTCTTCCTTGGTACGGGTATCGGGCGTGGTCGTCGTCATGGAGATAAGCGTGCGAGCGTTCGTTTTGCGAACATTTTAACCACTTTTCTTGATCGTCGGCTATACGCGAACTATTGTTCGCTTTGCGACTTTATGTTCGGACGGGAAACGACGTTCCGTCCGCATTTTCCGTAGACGAGGTCAAGGATGAGACAACCTGCATCGATGGCCTGTGCCGCATTGGCGGCATGGGCGGTTTCCTGTGGCGTGGCGCACGCCGAACCGGGCGCGTTTCCGAGCCGTCCGGTGCGCATCGTGGTTCCGTACTCGGCAGGCGGCACGGCCGACGTGTTGCCCCGGATCATCGGCGAGAAGCTCAATGCGATGTGGGGCCAGCCGGTCATCATCGACAACCGGCCGGGTGCCGGCGGCAACATCGGCGCCGACATCGTGGCCAAGGCCGCGCCCGACGGCTATACGTTGATGGCGACGCCGCCCGCTCCGCTCGTCATCAATCAATACCTGTACAAGAGCCTGCAGTTCGATCCGGAGCGCTTCGTGCCCGTGGCCGTGCTGGCGCGCGTGCCGAACGTGCTGGCGGTGAAGAACGACCTGCCCGTGAAATCGGCGCAGGAATTCATCGGCTACGCGCGCAAGAACGATGGCCAGGTGACCGTGGCGACGCAGGGCAACGGCACCACATCCCACCTGACGGGCGCGCTGGTCGCCTCTCAGGCGAACCTGAACTTCGTGTTCGTTCCCTACAAGGGAACATCGCCGGCGCTGGCCGACCTGATGGGCGGCCAGGTCGACGCGTTCTTCGACAACATCAGCTCGACGTTCCGCCAGCACGAGTCGGGCAAGGTGCGCATCCTGGCCGTCACCAGCGCGCAGCGCAGCCCGCTGTTGCCCAAGACGCCGACCCTGGCCGAGTCCGGTCTCCCCGGCTTCGACGTCAGCACCTGGTTCGGCGTGGTCGCGCCGGCGGGCACGCCGGCCGACGTGGTGAAAAAGCTCAATGCCTCCATCGCCGAAGTTCTGAAAATGCCCGACGTCAAGCAGAAATTCATCGAGCAGGGCGCCGAGGTGGGCGGCGATGCGCCGGCGCAGATGGCTGAGTTCATGAAGGCCGAGCGCATCAAGTGGAAGAAGGCCATCGACACGGCCGAGGTCACCATTAACTGATTTTTGCAACAACGAGGAAGTCCATGAGTCACAGCGAGATTCACGAACCCCGGCGGACCTGGGAGGCCGGCCTGACCCGGGTGCCTTATTGGCTCTATCGCGACCGGGACGTGTACGACGCCGAGCAAAAGCGGGTGTTCCAGGGGCCGACCTGGAACTACTTGTGCCTGGAGGCCGAGCTTGCCGAACCAGGCGCATACCGCACCACCTTCGTCGGCGAGATGCCGGTCATCGTCACGCGCGACGAAGAAGGCGAGCTGCAGGCCTTCGAGAATCGCTGCGCCCATCGCGGCGCCTTGATCGCGCTCGACGACGGCGGCAAGACGCGCGATTTCGCCTGTGTCTACCATGCGTGGCGCTACGACCTGCAGGGCAACCTGCGCGGGGTGGCGTTCCAGCAGGGCGTGAACGGCAAGGGCGGGATGCCGCCAGGGTTCCGGATGGAGGAGCATCACCCGCGCAAGCTGCGCACCGCCAGCGTGGCCGGCTTGGTGTTCGGCAGCCTGGACGAGGACGTGCCGCCCATCGAAGAGTACCTGGGCGATGAAATCCTGGAGCGCATCGAGCGCGTGCTGTGCAAGCCGGTGGAAGTCATCGGCCGCTTCAAGCAGACCATTCCGAACAACTGGAAGCTGTACATGGAGAACGTCAAGGACTCCTACCATGCCAGCCTGCTGCACGTGTTCTTCACCACCTTCAATATCAACCGGCTGTCGCAGAAGGGCGGTGTGATCGTGAGCGAGACCGGCGCCCACCACGTCAGCTATTCCAAGGTCTCGCACCAGCCGCAGCCCAACGCCGAGTACAGCGCCGAGAAGCTGCGCTCCGACAAGGAGGGCTACGCGCTGGCCGATCCGAGCATGCTGGACGGCTGCGACGAGTTCGGCGACGGCGTGACCCTGCAGATCCTGTCGGTGTTCCCCGGCTTCGTGCTGGCGCAGATCCAGAACACGATCGCCGTTCGCCAGATCCTGCCGGCGGGCATGGACAAGACCGTGCTGAACTGGACATATCTCGGATTCGCGGACGACACGCCGGAGCTGCGGCGCATGCGCCTGAAGCAGTCCAACCTGACCGGGCCGGCCGGCTTCGTGTCCATGGAGGACGGCGCGGTGGGCGGCTTCGTGCAGCGCGGCATCAGGGGTACCGACGATGAACAGGCGGTGCTCGAGATGGGCGGCGACGGCATCGAAACACAAGAGAATCGCACCACGGAAGCGTCGGTGCGCGGGTTCTGGAACGCCTATCGCGGCTACATGGAGATCTGAAGCATGGCGGAGTTTTCGCAAGAACGGCTGGGCGCCCTCAATGCCGCCTATGCGCGCTGCATCGACAACGACGAGGTCGAGGCATGGCCGGCATTTTTCGAGGAACGCTGCCTGTACGTCGTCAATACCGCGGACAACCACGCTGCCGGCATGCAGGCGGGCCTGATCTACGCCGATACGCGCGCCATGCTTCAGGACCGCGTCTCGGCGCTGCGCGAGGCCAATGTCTATGAACGCCACCGCTACCGCCACATCGTCGGCCTGCCTTTCGTGCTGGGCATTGAAGATGGCGCGGCGCGCGTGGAGACGCCGTTCCTGGTGGTGCGCATCATGCGCGACGGCGGGACCGAGGTGTTCGCTTCCGGGCGCTACCTGGACCGCGTGGTCGAAGGCGCCGACGGGCAGTTGAAGTTCGCCGAGCGCATCGCGGTCTGCGATAGCCAGAACATCGATACGCTGCTGGCGATACCGCTATGACGGCCGGCCGCAAGCGCATCGCGATCGCATTGGGCGACGCCAACGGCATCGGCCCGGAGATCGCCGTCAAGGCGGCTTTCGCGTTGCGGGACGAGCCGGTCGACTGCGTGCTGGTGGGCGATGGCTTCGTATTGCGAGAGCAACTGGTCCGCCATGCACCGGGCATGTCACTCACCGCGTTCGTGCCCGGCGCCCGGCGCCAACCGGATCAATTGCTGTGGGCCAAGGTGGCGGCGTTGCCGCCATCGGAGTACGTTCCGGGCGAAGTGCGCGCCGCGGCGGGCGCGGCCATGGTGGCCTATGTGCGCGAGGCGGTGCGATTGGCGCAGGCCGGCGCGGTCGATGCCGTGGTGGGCTGTCCCCATTCGGAAACTTCCGTGGCGCGGGCGGGTATTCCGTTCTCGGGCTATCCGGGCCTGATCGCGCAGTTGACCGGCGCCCCGCCCGACAGGGTCTTCCTGGTGCTGGTTTCGCCGGAGCTGAAGATCGGCCATGTGACCTTGCACGAACCTGTGCGGACGGCGTTGGGCAGGCTGGATACCCAACTGGTCGTGGATGCGGCGCTGGCCACCATCGAGGGCGCGCGCATGATCGGCATCGCCCAGCCGCGGCTGGGCATCTTCGGTATCAATCCGCACGCGGGCGAGGATGGCCTGTTCGGCGACGAGGACCAGTCGATTACCGAACCGGCGGTCGCGCGCCTGCGTGCCATGGGACTGGACGTGGATGGCCCGCAGGGCGCCGACCTGATGCTGGCGCAGCGCCGCCACGACGTCTATCTCGCCATGTTCCACGACCAGGGCCACATTCCGGTCAAGCTGCTGAGCCCACGGCAAGCCAGTGCGCTGTCGGTGGGCGGAGGCGTCTGTTTCAGCAGCGTGGGGCACGGCTGCGCCTTCGATATCGCCGGCCGGGGCGCGGCCGACGCATCCGCCGTGCTGCGCACCGTGCGCCTGCTGGCGGGCCTTTAGTTCTGTTGACCCGGCGGGACCGGGATGGAATCCATGCAATACACCATACGCATCGATCAGCGAGACATCGAATTCCCTTGCGATGCCGGGCAGAGCGTGCTGGACGGCGCGCTGGCCGCCGGCTACGAGATCCCGTACTCCTGCCGCACAGGCATTTGCGGCAGCTGTCGGGGCAAGATCGTGGCGGGCGAAACCCGGGGCGGCACGGGAGAAGGCGTGCTCGGCGAGGACGAGCGGCGCGAGGGCGCCGTCCTGCTATGCCAGGCCCGGCCCTGTTCGGACCTGGACGTGGCAGTGCGCGACATCGAGCGCCGCGATCCGGCCGCCAGCAAGACGGTGGCGGCCAAGGTCTATCGCATGACCCGCGCGGCCCACGACGTGACGGTGCTGCAGCTGCGCTTTCCGGCGGGCACCCGGGTGCGCTTCAAGGCCGGGCAGTACCTGCACGCGCGGATGGCGGACGGCACGATCCGGCATTTTTCGATGGCCAACCCGCCCCAGCAAAGCGACGGCGTGGAGTTGCACATTCGCCATGTTCCCGGCGGCAAGTTCTCGGCCTACCTGGCGGAGTCGGTGCAGGCCGGACAGATCCTGGACGTATCGCTGCCTTTCGGGGACTTCTACCTGCGCGACTCGAGCCGGCCGGCGGTGCTGGTCGCCAGCGGCACGGGTTTCGCCCCCATCAAGTCCATGGTGGAGGACGCGATCAAGCGCAAGCTCGAGCGGCCAATGACGCTTTACTGGGGCGCGCGCCGGGAGGAAGACTTGTACATGGCGGAATTGCCGCGCAAGTGGGCCGGCAAGCATGCCTGGTTCAGTTTCGTTCCCGTGCTGTCCGACTGCCCCGAGGGCAGCGGCTGGCAAGGTCGCGAGGGGTTCGTCCACCAGGCGGTGCTGGACGATTTCGCTTCGCTGGCGGATTGCGAGGTCTATGCCTGCGGGTCGCCAGCGATGATCAGCGCGGCGCGGCAGAGCTTCGTGCACGAGCGGGAACTGGCCTCGGACCGCTTTTATTGCGACGCATTCGTGCCGATGGCCCCGCAGACGGCATAGCGTCCGCCTCGGGCCGTCCGCCGCCCGACTATGCCAGAATGGGGCGTTACCGGGTTGCTGGAATGCCCATGGACTGGATTCAACGCCTGCGAGTCAGGCAACTGTACGTGCTGGTCTCCTTGCACGAGACGGCCAACCTGAGCCTGACCGCGGCGCGCCTGCACATGACCCAGCCTGCGCTGTCGAAATGGCTGCGCGAGCTGGAGTCGGATCTCGGCGTCGAGTTGTTCGAACGGCATTCGCGCGGGCTGGTGCCCACGCGTTTCTGCGACACGCTGGTCGAGCACGCGCGTACCGTCCTGGGAGAACTGGAGCGCACGGGCGAGACCTTGCGCGCGATGAGCGATGGATCGGTAGGGCAACTGGTGGTGGGCACCACGCCCATCGGAACGAGCGGCCTGTTGCCCGCGTGCATGGGGCGGTTCCGGCGCCTGCGGCCCGGCATTTGCGTCGCCGTGCACGAGAACTCGCTCGAGAAGCTGCTGCCACTGCTCAAGGAAGGCCGGCTCGATTGCGTTGTCTCGCGCATCGAGGCGCCCATGGACGCGGCGGTGGCGGCCGAGCCGCTGCAGGAAGAAGGCATTTGCGTGGTCGCCAGCCGCCGGCATCCGCTGGCTAGGCTGCGCCGGATCGGCTGGGCGCAGGCGCGGACCTATCCCTGGGTCATGCCGCAAGCCAACACGCCGCTGCGGCGCGAGTTCGAACTCGCGCTGGCGGCTGCCGGCGAACCGATGCCGCCCGTTGCCGTCGAGGCTTCGTCGGTGGTCCTGATCGCCTCGCTGCTGCGGGACGCCGAATTGCTGGCGGTCATGTCGGATTCCGTCGTGCAGGCCTTGTCCAGGCTGGGCGGACTCAAGGTGCTGCCGCTGCCGCTCGCGCGCCAGGCCACCGTCGGCGTCTTGCGGCGCGCGGGCGCCGTGCCGACGCCGGTGCAAGAGGATTTCCTCGCGTGCCTGCGGGAGGCGGCCGGCGCATGAAAGACAGTGCCCGTGGCGGCACGAGGTCCTGTCGGCCGGAGGCGGGCCGGGATAACCAGAATTCATGGCAGCGGGTCGATTAGTCATTACCCAAGTCCGGCCCGCCGCGTCCATACTCCCGGCATAACGCTCACTATGCAAGGAGACGACATGGGTCCGACCCGTATCCTCGTCGCGGCCTGTGCCACGCTGGCCACGGCCGCCGCCGCTGCGCAGCCCGAGGCCTTCCCGTCCAGACCGGTGCGCATCGTCGTGCCGTTCGCGCCCGGCGGCGCCGTCGACGTCATGACGCGGCAGCTGGCCCGCGTCATCTCGGAACAGCAGGGCTATACCGTCGTCGTGGAAAACAAGCCCGGCGCATCGGGCCTGATAGCCAGCGAGTCGGTGGCCAAGTCGCCGGCCGACGGCTATACGCTGCTGATGGCCACCTCGAACACGCACGGGGTGAACAGCGCGTTGTTCAAGCAATTGCCTTATGACCCGATCAAGGATTTCGCGCCGGTCGCCATGGCGGCGGACAACGTTGTCGTGCTGCTGGCGCATCGTTCTTTCCCCGCGGCCACGCTGCAGGAAGCCGTGGCCGCCATCCGCAAGTCGCCGGGCAAGTACAGCTACGCGTCGCCGGGCGCGGGCACCGTGCACCACTTGGCGATGGAGCTGTTCAAGACGGCGGCCAAGCTGGACGTGGTGCATGTCGGCTACAAGGGCGCCGGGCCGGCGATGGCGGACCTGGCGGCGGGGCACGTGCCGCTGATGATGGGCGGGATCGCGCCCGCCGCGCCGTTCATCAAGACCGGCGCCGTGAGGGTGCTCGCCGTCGCCAATCCCGAACCCTTCGCCGCGCTGCCCGGCATTCCGCTGTTCAAGGACGTCGCGCGCGACGTTTCGGTGACATCGTGGATGGGACTGACCGCGCCGGCAGGCACGCCGGCACCGGTCGTGGACAAGCTCAACGCCGACGTGCGCCAGGCGCTGCAGAAGGCAGGCTTTGCAGACACAATGGCCGACCTGGGCATGGTGCCGCGCCCGATGAGCCCGGCGGAGATGGGCCGGATCATTGCCGCCGACATGCCCAAGTGGAAGCGGGCGGTGCAGATATCGGGCGCCACGGCCGAGTGACGAGAGGGAAGAGCACGCTTCAATGGATGCGCCAATGCCGCAATCGCAACGACCTGTCAATTTCCTGCTGTTCATCACTGACCAGCATCGCGCGGATCACCTGGGCGCCTACGGCAACAAGGTGGTGGCGACCCCCAACCTGGATGCCCTGGCCGCCGCCGGCTGGCGGTGCGACGAGATGCACGTCGCGACGCCGATCTGCATGCCCAATCGCGCCAGCCTGCTGACCGGGCGCTACCCGTCGGCCCACGGCGCGCGCCACAACGGCATTCCGCTGGACCTGCAATCGGCCACGTTCGTCGATGTGCTGCGCGAGGCCGGCTACCGGACCTCGCTGGTGGGCAAGGCGCATTTCCAGAACATGACCGACAATCCGCCACCCTGGCCGCCCAATCCCGCCGACCGCCTGCCGCGCGAGGCCAAGGCGCGGGGGCGGGGCCGCTACGACCAGGAGAACCGCAAGAAGTGGCTGACGCAGGACGGCTACGACCTCGACTACCCGTTCTACGGCTTCGAAGACGTGGACCTCGTGGACGACCACAGCGATTCCGTGCACGGCCACTACCGGCAATGGCTGCGCGAGCACCATCCCGAGGTCGAAGCCATGATCGGCCCCAAGGCCGCGGCCCCTGCGCCCGAATACGTCCTGACCTCGTTCGGACAGGCCTGGCGCACGGCCGTGCCCGAGGAGCTCTATCCCAGCGCCTACATCGCCGATCGCACCATCGAGCGACTGGAAGAGGCGGGCGGGCGGCCCTTCTTCATCCAGTGCTCTTTTCCCGACCCGCATCACCCGTTTACGCCGCCGGGCAAGTACTGGGACATGTACGATCCCGACGACATGGCCTTGCCGCCTTCCTTCCACTCCGGCGCAACCCCGCCTCCGCACGTGCAATGGCTCCGCCGCCAGCGCGACGGCGGCAAGGCCATCAAGCACACGCCCGCCATCTTCGCCTGCACTGAACGCGAAGCGAAAGAAGCATTGGCGCTGAACTACGGTTCCATCACCAACATCGACCACCAGATCGGCCGCGTCCTGGCCGCCCTGCGGCGCCTGGGGCTGGAAGACAATACCGTGGTCATCTTCACCAGCGACCACGGCGACTACCTTGGCGACCACCAACTGATGCTCAAGGGCCCGATCCACTACCGCGGCCTGGTACGGGTACCTTTCATCTGGCGCGACCCGCAGCGCCGGCTGCAAGGCGCCGCCAGCGCGCTGTCCAGCACTATCGACATCGCCCCCACCATACTCGCGCGCGCCGGCGTGGCGGGTTTCAACGGCATCCAGGGCAGGAGTCTGCTGGATGTCATGGCGGGCAAGGCCGACCGCGTACGCGAACACCTGATGATCGAGGAAGAAGGCCAGCGCGTGATCCTCGGCTTCGATACGCGCATACGTTGCCGCACGCTGCGCTCGGCCCGCTACCGCCTCACGATCTATGACGGCGCGCCATGGGGCGAACTGTACGACCTCCACCGCGACCCGATCGAGGCGCGCAATCTATGGAACGACACCGAGTACGCCAGCGTGAAGGCGGACATGATGCAGGCGCTGGCCCGGGACATGCTCTATCACGTCGACACGAGCCCGTATCCGGATGCGTTGGCGTGATAGATGGGCCCCTACGCGCTTACGCGCGCCCCCCAGGGGGCGATACGGGTGGACCGGCGGAGCCGGATCCACCGCATCCTAGGGTAACACCTGGCTGGCGATGGTTGGCGTTCTTTTTTAAATGAACGCCCCGCTCGGTCGTGTTCAGGATCCACCGTACTCGCTTCAATCGAGCGTGATCTTCAAGTCGCGGATCAGCTTCTGCCACAGCTCGCTTTCGCTCTTGATGAGCGCGGCGTATTCCTGCGGGGTGCTGCCCACCGGTTCGATACCGAAGTCCACCAGCTTCTTGTTCACGGCAGGCGTCTTGATGGCCGCCGCGACCTGCTTCTGCAGCGCGGCAACGATATCCGGCGGCGTATTGGCCGGAACGACCATGCCCACCTGAGCCGACGCCTCCACGTCCTTGATGCCCAGCTCGGCAAACGTCGGCACGTCGGGCAACTGTGCCAGGCGCGTTGGATTGGCTACCGCCAGCGCGCGCACCTTGCCGCCTTTGATGAACGCATTGCCCGCCGCGAGATCGGTCATCATGGCCGGCAGTTGTCCGCCAGCCACGTCCACCAGGGCCGGCGCCGCGCCGCGATAAGCGATGTGCAGCATGCGCATGCCGGTGCGTTCCTTTAGCAATTCCATGGCCAGATGATGGGGACTGCCCGCGCCCGCGGAGGCATAGCTGTACTTGCCGGGCTGGCTCTTGACCTTGGCGATGAAGTCCTTCGCATCCTTGAACTCGGTATTGGGGCCGACGATGAGAATCATCGGGAACTTGCCCATGAGCGTGACCGGCGCGAGATCGCGGCTGGGGTTGTAGCTCAGGTTTTTGTACAGCGCCGGATTGAATACCAGCGTGCCGTTGTCGGCCGACAGCACGGTATAGCCGTCGGGCGCCGCGCGCGCCGTCTCGACCGCGCCGATGGCGGTGTTGCCGCCCGGCTTGTTGTCGACCACGACGGGCTGCTTCACGATCTCGGACAATTGCGCGCCGATGGTGCGGGCGAGGAAATCCGAACCGCCGCCCACCGCGTAGGGCACGATCCACCGGATGGGCTTGGAAGGATAGGATTCCGCCGCCGTGGCCACGCCGGTCCAGATAACCAGCGCCGATGCCGCCAGTGCCGTCGTCCAGTTGTTTTTCATGCATGTCTCCTTGGGTTGTCGTCAGGGCCGGACTCGGGGAGACAAGTCCGGCCGCTAGCGATTGCTAGCCGGCGATGGGCAGCGCCGGCAGTATCGTGCCCGTGCATTGGCCGAAGCCGACGCGATAGCCCTGGCCCTGGCACCAGCCGGTCAGCGTGACCTCGTCGCCGTCCTCGATGAAAGCTCGCGTGGCGCCCCCGATGTCCACCGGCTGCTTGCCATTGGCGGTCAATTCCAGCAGCGAGCCGTACGAGCCCTGGTCCGGGCCGCTGATCGTGCCGGAGCCCATCAGGTCGCCTACCCGTGTATTGCAACCCGACACGGTATGGTGCGCCAGTTGTTGAGCCATCGTCCAGTACATGTACTTGAAGTTGGTGCGGGCGATGGTGGCGGCCTCGCCGCCCTGCGGGCGCAGGGCGACTTCCAGGTGGATGTCGAACGCGTGCGGGCCGTCGTGGCGCAGGTAGGCCAGCGGCTCGGGATCCTGCCGCGGCTGTCGGGTGCGGAAGGGCGCGAGGGCATCCATCGTGACCACCCAGGGCGAGATCGTGGTGGCGAAACCTTTGGCGTTGAAGGGGCCCAGGGGGACGTACTCCCAGGCCTGGAGGTCGCGCGCGCTCCAGTCGTTGAGCAGCACCATGCCGAAGATGCGGGATTCGGCATCGGCGCAGGCGACGGGTTCCGCCATGCCGTTGGGCACGCCCACGAAGAAGCCCGTCTCGAGCTCGAAGTCCAGCTTCAGGCAAGGCGAGAAAACCGGGCGCTCCTGGTTCGGCAGCTTGATCTGCCCATTGGGGCGGCGCACCGGCGTGCCGCTTACCACCACCGAAGAGGCGCGGCCGTTGTAGCCGATCGGGATTTCCAGCCAGTTGGGCAGCAACGCGTTCTTGGGGTCGCGGAAGAGGGCGCCGACGTTGGTGGCGTGTTCCTTGGAGGAATAGAAATCGGTATAGCCGGGGATTTCCACCGGCAGCAGCATGGTGGCCGACGCCTGCGGAACCAGGACGCGCGCCCGCGCGGCGGCATCGTCGCGCAGCGTGGCCGTGCCGGCGGCCAGCAGCGTGCTGAGCCGGGCGCGCACGCTGCGCCAGGTGTCGCGGCCGCAGGCCATGAAGGCATTCAGGCTGGAGGCCGAGAACAGCGGCCGGGGCGTGCGCAACAGGCCCGCCTGCTCGAGATAGGACAGATCGACGATCTGGTCGCCGATGGCCACGCCGACCCGGGCGGCCGCGTCGGCGGAGGGCTTGAACACCCCGTAGGGCAGGTTCTGGATGGGAAAGTGGCTGTCGGCCGTGTTGGCGGATTCCACCCAGCTCTTCAGGCTGGGGGCGACAGTGGGGTCGTCGGGGTTCATCGGGTCTCCGGGGAAAAATGCTTCTTCAGATTCTGCCAGCACTGGAAATACTGGCTTTGCAGCTGGGCCGCCTCCAGCGCATAGCGGGTGGGCTTGATGACGGTGCGGGTCTCGAACATGAACGCCATCGTGTCGTCCACCTTGTGCGGCCGGGTGGTGTCGGCATGCGAGGCTTTCTCGAAGGTGTCGCCGTCGGGTCCATGGCCCGACATGCAGTTGTGCAGGCTGGCGCCGCCCGGCACGAAGCCCTCGGCCTTGGCGTCGTAGGCGCCATGCACCAGGCCCATGAACTCGCTGGCCACGTTGCGGTGGAACCAGGGAGGACGGAAGGTGTTCTCGGCGGCCAGCCAGCGGGGCGGGAAGATCACGAAGTCCAGCGAGTCCACGCCCGGGGTGTCGCTCGGCGCGTGCAGCACCAGGAAGATGGACGGGTCGGGGTGGTCGTAGCTGATCGAGCCTATCGCGTTGAAGCGGCGCAGGTCGTATTTGTAGGGCGCGTAGCTGCCGTGCCAGGCGACCACGTCGAGCGGCGAATGATGGATCTCGGCGCGCCACAGGCGGCCGCCGAACTTGGCTACCAGTTCGAAGCGGCCTTCGCGGTCTTCGTAGCGGGCGCGGGGAGTGAGGAAATCGCGCGGGTTCGCCAGGCCGTTGGAGCCGATCACCCCGAGGTCGGGCAGGCGCAGCAGCGCGCCGAAGTTTTCGCAGATGTAGCCGCGCGCCGCGCCGTCGGGCAAGGCGACCTGGAAGCGGCAGCCGCGCGGGATGACGGCGATTTCCTGCGGCGCGAGGTCGATCGCGCCCAGTTCGGTGGCGATGTGGAGCCGTCCGTGCTGCGGCACGATCAGCAGCTCGCCATCGGCGCTGTAGAAGTAGCGGTCCTGCATGGAACGGTTGGCCGCGTACAGGTGGATGGCGCAGCCCTGCATGGTGTCGGCCGCGCCGTTGCCCGCCATGGTGACCCAGCCTTCGATGAAGTCGGTGGGCGCCTGCGGCATGGGCAGCGGGTCCCAGCGCAGCTGGTTCGGCGAGGTCGGCGGCACCTGCGCGAAATCGCCCACCAGGTGGGGGCTTTCCATCGGCTCGAAAGGAAGGTGTACGGCGGCCGGGCGGATGCGGTAAAGCCAGGAGCGCCGGTTGTGGCTGCGCGGGGCGGTAAACGCAGTGCCGGAGAATTGCTCGGCATAGAGCCCGTAGGGCGCGCGCTGTGGCGAGTTCCGGCCCTCGGGAAGCGCGCCGGGCAAGGCCTCGGTGGCGAACTCATTGCCGAAGCCCGACATGTAGCCGGGGGCGGTTTCTGTGCGGTCGGTGGAGGCGTTCATGATGGTCCGGATTGGGATTACGTTGAAAGTAATCTATTTACGATAAGCGTAATTATCGCCGTGCCATTCGTCAAGTTATTACGTGATGCGTGCTAGCATTACGCTAAACGTAACTCGAGAGACGGAGTGAGGGTGACAGGCAAGCGCACGACGGCGGCGGTCGCGCCCGATGCCGGAGACGAGGCCGCAAGCCGTGGCGGCGGCGTCCAGGCGCTGGAAACCGGATTGACGGTGCTGGACGTGTTCGCCGACGCCGTCCGTCCTCTCATGCTCAAGGAAATCGCCCAGGCGGCCGGGATGCATCCGGCCAAGGTCCATCGCTACCTGGCCAGCTTCGTCAAGCGCGGCTATGTGGAGCAGGACACCCAGGGCCGGTACAGCCTGGGGCGGGGCTCTCTTCGTATCGGCCTCGCCAGCCTAGCCGCGCTGGACGCCGTCAGGCTGGTGACGCCGTTGCTGGACGAGCTCAGCAATACGCTTGGCGAAACCGTGCTGGCCGCGGTCTGGGGCAACCGCGGCCCGACCGTCGTGCAATGGCGCGATTCGCCGCGCCCGGTCATGGTGAACGTCCGCCCGGGTTCGGTCCTGCCGCTGCTGTCGTCCGCCACGGGACGGGTGTTCGCGGCCTTCATGGAGCCGCACCTCACCGCCGGCCTGATCGAAGAGGAACTGCGCGAACGGGCCATGGAAGGCGCGTACCCCTCGAACATGCGCGAAGTCCGCGAACTGCTGGACAGCGTGCGGGCCTCGCACGTCGGCCGCGTCACGGGCGACGTGCTGCCCGGCGTCAATTCGGTCAGCTCCCCGGTGTTCGACTACGACGCGAAGCTGGTGCTGGTCGTGACCGCACTGGGCAACAGCGCTCGTTTCGATTCCGATCCCAGCGGTCCTATCGCCGCCGCTGTCCGGCAGGCCGCCGAGGCGCTATCGGCCCGCCTGGGCTATCCCGGCGCCCGGTCCTAAGGCTGCCGGGCCTTATGCGCCGGCGTGCGCGGCCAGGCGTCCGCTGCCGAAGCTGGTGGCGGTCTTGAGGTCGGTCAGGCTTGAGATCCAGTCGGCGCGCGCGGCGATGTAGCCGCATCGCAGCGAGGCCGAGAGCGTCTTGGAGAAACTGCCGATGTGGATCACGCGCGAGAGACCGTCGAAGGCGGCCAGCCTTGGCGCAGGGCTGGTTTCGAAGTCGGCGAAGATATCGTCTTCGACGATCACGAGGCCGGAGTTGTCGGCAAGTTTCAGGAGCCGGTGCGCCGTGACGGACGAGAGCGTTGCGCCGGTGGGGTTGTGGATGCCCGAGTTGGTGATGTAGAGCCTGGGCGAATGCGCGTCCAGGGCGGCGCCGAAGGCTGCGAGGTCCGGTCCATTCGGCGTGTAGGGAATGCCTACCGCCTTGACGCGATGCGCCCTCAGCAGCGCGTGGAAATTGAAATAGCAGGGATCGTCGACCAGCACCGTGTCGCCCGGCTCCAGCAGGAAGCGGCAGATCAGGTCGATGGCCTGGGTGCCGGATTCGGTCAGCATGATCTGCTCGGGCGGCGCCTCGATGTCGACGGCGGCCATGCGCCGCGCGAGCAGGTGGCGCAGCGCCGGCAGGCCGAGCGGTGTGCCATAGTCCACGAGCGTCGAGGTTTCCGCCCGTGCCGCCGCGCGCAGCCCGCGGCGCATGCCCGCCTCGTACATCCACGCGGCGGGCAGCCAGCCGCATCCGGGCTTGAGCACCGTGGCGAAGGTTTCCAGCGACTGGCGCGAGACCCAGAGGGGATCGACCTCACGATCGAGCTGTGGGCCGATCTGCGCCAGGGCCAGCGGCGCCGCCGGCCCCGAAACGTAGAATCCGGAGCCGGGCCGCGCGCGGATGAGGCCTTCCGCCGCGAGGCGCTCGTAGGCCTCGACGATGGTGGAAACCGAACACCGCATGGCCTTGGCCTGCGCCCGCACGGACGGCAGCCGCATGCCCGGCAGGTAGGCGCGCGCGGCGATCCTGGTTCGGACCGCGTCCATGACGGCATCGATCCGGGTCTGCTTATTTTCCACGTTCGTCGGTCTCGGCTGTGCTGGTCATGTAACCATAACAGTTTCGTCGGATTGTATCGGACTGTGCCTGGGAACTCGCATGCTGCCGTGGTCTACTGCCTGGCAGCGGAAAGGGGAGTTCATGAGCAAGACGGCAAGCGGGTGGATCAGCGGTTTCCTTGGCGTGGCGATTTTCGCCGGTTCGCTGCCGGCCACGCGTGCGGCGGTCATGGATTTCGATCCTGTATTTCTCACCTGCGCGCGTGCCACCATCGCCGCGGCGCTCGGGCTGGCGCTGCTGGCGGCGTTTCGCCAGCAGCGCCCCGGGGTGGAAGACTTGCCCTCGCTCGGACTTGCGGCCGCCGGCGTCGTGGTCGGTTTTCCGCTGCTGACCGCGCTGGCCCTGCAGCATGTCTCGTCGGCGCACTCGATCGTCTTTGTGGGGTTGCTGCCGCTTTGCACCGCGATCTTCGGCGTCGTGCGTGGCGGCGAGCGGCCGCGGCCCGCCTTCTGGTTGTTTTCGCTGTTGGGTAGCGCCTGTGTCGCCGGCTACGCGCTCTTGGGCGGGATCGGGGCATCCTTCCAGGGCGACCTGCTGATGCTGGGCGCCATCATCGTATGCGGGCTGGGCTATGCGGAAGGTGCGCGCCTGTCGCGCAAGCTCGGGGGCTGGCAGGTCATCAGCTGGGCGCTGGTACTATCCTTGCCCGTCATGCTGCCGATCGCCTGGCTCACCATGCCGGCATCGGTAGGCCATGTCGGCGCGCCGGCCTGGTTCGGACTTGCCTATGTTTCGCTTTTCAGCATGCTGATCGGTTTCGTGTTCTGGTACCACGGATTGGCGCAGGGCGGCATCGCGGCGGTAGGCCAGCTGCAGTTGCTCCAGCCCTTCATGGGCCTGGGCCTGGCGGCGTTGTTCCTCCACGAAGCCGTGAGCTGGCCCATGCTGGCGGCGACCCTCGCCGCCGTCGCCTGCGTAGCCGGCGCAGAACGCTTCGCCCACTGATCCGCACCCCTAAACTCAGGGCGCAGCGCCTCCGCCACCAACCGGTGCCCTGCCCAGGGCGCCGCGGATCCGGCTCCGCCGGTCCGCCAGCGCCGCCCCCTGGGGGGCGCGCGTAAGCGCGTAGGGGGGGCTAATACTCCAGCTTGATTTCGCCCCGGATGTCCGCGCCGTTGTCGATCACCACGCGTACGGTCTTGGGCTTGCCGTCCTTCTTGCTGCGGTAGGTAATGACGTAGCCGCCGGCAGCCACCTCGGCAATGGGCAGGTCGACCAGGCTGAATACTTTCCTGTCCCATTCGAAGTAGGCGCCGCCCGTGCCTTCCGTGCCGGCGAATACCTTCATGTCCGTATTGGCGCCGGCGTTCTCGATCTTGGGGGAAACGACGTGCACGACGGCCTTGCCCTTGAGCTTGGCGATGAGGTCTTCCGCGGAAGGCGGAATCCAGCGGCCGCTGATGTTGTCATTGCCGTAGGTGGCCGCGTTGTGCGAGGTGACATCCGTGACGACGATCAGCACGCGCTGGGCGCCGCTGCGCCATGGCGTAGTATCGAACGCGAACTGCAGCGCGCCAGTCGCATTCTCCGGCAGCCCGCCGCCGCCAGCCGGCACTTCTTCCGAAATGAACTGCTTGAACTTGTCGAAGTCGGCGGTAGGCGCGAAGACCTGGCGCTCATTGAGGTCGAAGCCCGGCGGCGCCGTGCTGCCCGTGCCGATGCGGCCCGAATTGGCTGATCGCGTATCGAAGGCATCGCCGAAGGTCACTGCGCCCAATTGCACGTCGAGCCCGCTCTCATCCAGGAAGTCGACGAACTCGGCGATCGAGGACTGGACGCTGGATAGCGCGCTGCCCATGCTGGCCGTCGTGTCGAAGACGAATACGACGTCGGCCTTGGCGCGCGAGGAGTCCTCGCCGATGCGGACCACGGTATGGCCTTTGACGATGCCGTTTTCCACCACGACGAAGTCGTCGGCTTCGAGATCGGGCACTGCGGCTCGCGTCAGATTGGCACGCGTGGCGGCGGCCTTGTTGGGCCCCGAGCGCATGGATAGCTGGCGCGCCGAAAGCGTCTTGGCCGTGGGCGCGGCAAAGCCGGCGATGTTTATCTCGGTCAGCCCGCTGTCATCGGGCCTGGGCGAGATCGTGGCGGCTGCCGTGATAGTGGGATTGGCGATCGGAGCGGGCGGGGTGGCCGTGCTGTCCGCATAGGGGTCCGGCGGGGGCGGCCCCGGCTCGCCGCCCGGATTCCCAGGATTTCCCGTGCCGCTTCCCGTGGTGACCGCGCCATCGCCGCCGCAACCGGCGAGGAATCCCGCGACCAGCAATGTCATCAGCCATTGCCTCGAAAACAGTTTCATCATCGTGCTCCCTCGTGAGTTCGAACGAGGGAATGGTAGGAAGGAATGACACGCTGATGAATATGCCTAACGGCAAGGCCGACGGGATAGGCCGAACGGTCAGGTGAGCGCAGCGGGGCAATGCGCGTTGCCTGGGCTTCAGCCGATTTCGTAGTCCACCATGCAGCCGGCGCTGAGATAGCGGTCCACCTTGGCGCGGGTCTCCATGTGCACCGGATGGGCGTGATAGGCCGCGAGCGCCTCGCGGTCGGTAAAGACCGTATACACCGCGACGTCCAGCGCCTTGCTCGACGTGCTGAAGTTCAGGCCGGCCTCGGATTCGAGCAGGCCCGGAATGCGTCCGCGTTGCGCCGCGATGGCCGAGCGGATGGCGGCAAAGGCCGACTCGCGGGTCTCGCCTTCGTCGAGCTTGAGGCGCCACATGGCGATGTGCTTGATCATGGGAGTCCTTGGTGCAGGGTGAAGAAGGTGGAAGCGATGCTCGTCTGTCGAGGAGCTTATCGCAAGGCCAGCCGCCACAGGGCCGTGGTCTCGGCGGCGCGCGCCGCGTGCAGCGGATCGGATGCGGCCTGGGCCTTCGGATGCCGCGGCCGGGCTTCCAGGCGGTCCACGACTCGCAGGCCGGCACGCTCGACCAGGCCGAGCAATTCCTCTCGGGTACGAAGCCCCAGGTGCTCGGCGAGGTCGGAGAGGATCAGCCAGCCTTCACCGCCAGGCTCCAGGTGCGCGGCGAGTCCTGCCAGGAAACCGCGCAGCATGCGGCTGTCGGGATCGAAGACCGCACGGTCGAGGCTGGCATGCGCGGGGCCCG
Source organism: Pigmentiphaga sp. NML080357 (assembly GCF_002188465.1). Lineage (GTDB taxonomy): Bacteria > Pseudomonadota > Gammaproteobacteria > Burkholderiales > Burkholderiaceae_B > Pigmentiphaga. The sequence goes on from NZ_NINW01000024.1 coordinate 159,240, forward strand.
GTACCCAGGGGGGATTGCAGACCACAAGCGGCGCGCGCCCTGGCGGATACAGGTCGGCTTGCTCGACCTGTATCCGGCCGGCCAGCCCGAGGCGCTCGACGTTTTCGCGCGCGCATGCCAGCGCGCGCGGATCGGCGTCCGTGGCGACGATGTGCCGCACGCCGCGGCGTGCGAGCACGGCCGCCAGCACGCCCGTGCCGGTGCCGATGTCGAAGGCGGCATCCACGCCCGGCAGAGGAGCCCGGGCCACGAGCTCGACGTATTCGCCTCTTACCGGCGAGAACACGCCGTAGTGCGGATGGATGCGTGCGTCCAGGGCAGGAACCTGCACGCCTTTCTTGCGCCATTCGTGCGCGCCGATGACGCCTTGCAGCTCGCGCAGCGACACCACGGCGTCGCGGCCGAGGCTGCCATAGGCTTCGCGGCAGGCCTGGCGTACGTCGGGCGCGCGGCGCAGCGGAATGCCGAAATCCGCGGCCATCGGCACCAGCAGCATGCCCAGCACGCGCGCCCGCTGCAGTTGCGCCTGGCGATAGAGGTGGAAGGTCTGGGTGATCGTGGCGCCCGGTTTGAACGGCTTGCGGTCCACGCGTCGCGCCATGGCCTGCAGCAGTTGCCGGGCATTCTGGAAGTCGCCCCGCCACAGTAGCGCGGTGCCCTCGCAAGCCAGGCGATAGGCCTGGTCGGCAGGCGTACGGTCGTCCGCCTCCACCACGCGCTTGGGGGGAGGATGGCCACCGGCCGACAGCCAAGCCGCCTCGCGCGGTTCGGGGTCGTTCCAATGCAGGGTGTCGAGGGCAGGGGTCACGGCGCGGAGAGGATTGGGCAGCAAGGGGGCCGAGTCTACCCGATTGCCGGGGCGCGCCGCCGCCACACGGTGGCGAGCCAGGGCTGCTGGGCGCGCGGCAGCCCCGGCGGCCGGTAGTAATGCTCGAGTTCGTCGAAGCCGGCGGCATCCAGATATCTGCGCCATTGGGCCAGGTCGTGGTAGACGCCGTAGCGGCCGCGATTCCAACCTTCCTCGTTGTTGCCGCGAGGATTGGAGCAGAACAGCACGCCGGCCGGCTTGAGGGTCCGGTGCAGCGCCGCCAGCACGCGCGGCAGCTCGGCGCTCGGCACGTGGAACAGGGACGCGTTGGCGAAGATGCCGTCGAACCGCGAGGCCGGCAGGTCCAGGCCGAGGAAGTCCTGCTGCCATACCTCGCATCCGCTGTGCGCGCGGGCCATGGCGGCGAAGGTGGCCGAGCCGTCCAGCCCGATGGCTTCGTGCCCGAGATCGCGGAAGGTCTTCAGGTCGCGCCCGGGGCCGCATCCGAAATCGAGGATGGACAGCGGCGGGGGGGCGCCGATGTGCCGCAGCAGCGCGCCGATGTTCTGGGCCACGTCGTGGTCGCGCGTGCCTTCCCAGAAAGAGGCCGCGTTGCGCTCGTAGTAGTCCAGGGTGGGGACCGAGGTGTCCGGATGCGGTGTGCTCATGGTGGTCGTGCGGGCAGGGTCTGCCATGCGGGGTTATCATCCATGCCGACGTATCGATGATTCTCTTGCCGGAGACGTGCCTGATGTCAGCGTTCGACTATGACCTTATCACTATTGGCGCCGGTTCGGGCGGCGTGGCCGGCTCGCGCCGCGCCGCCTCGTACGGGGCGCGCGTGGCGATCTGCGAGGACAGCCGCGTGGGCGGCACCTGCGTGATCCGCGGCTGCGTGCCCAAGAAGCTGCTGATGTACGGGTCGCAGTTCGCCGACGCCTTCGAGGACGCGGCCGGCTATGGCTGGACCGTGGAGGGCGCGAGCCTGGACTGGGGCGCTCTGGTGGCCGCCAAGAACCGCGAGATCGATCGCCTGGAGGGTGTCTATCGCCGCATGCTGGACCAGGCAGGCGTGACGCTGCTGGAAGGACGCGCGACGCTCGTGGATCCGCACACGGTGGAAGTGGCGGGCCGGCGCCATACCGCCGAGCGCATCCTGATCGCAACCGGCGGCCATCCCATGCTGCCCGACATCCCGGGCATCGAACTGGCGATCACCTCCAACGAAGCCCTGTCGCTCGACAAGCGGCCCGACGACGTGCTGATCGTCGGCGGCGGCTACATTGCCCTCGAGTTCGCCGGCATCTTCCGCGGCGCGGGCGCCAACGTCACGTTGGCGATACGGCGCGACCAGATCCTTGGCGGCTTCGACGAGGACATCCGCTCGACCATGGCCGATGCGCTGCAGCGGCGCGGCATCGTCATCCGCCCGCATACCAGGGTGGTCGCGTTGAACCGGCGCGAGGGCCGCATCGCCGTGCAGATCGACGACGGCGAGATCCTGGTGGTGGACCAGGTCCTGATGGCAACCGGCCGTGCCCCCAATACCCGCGGCCTCGGCCTGGAGGCCTGCGGCGTGGAGCTGGGAGAGCGCGGCGCCGTCAAGGTGGACGCGAAATCGCAGACCAGCGTTCCCGGCATCTACGCGGTGGGCGACGTGACCGATCGCCTGAACCTGACTCCCTGGGCGATCGCCGAGGGCAGGGCGCTGGCCGAGACCCTCTACAACCGCAATCCCATGCAGGCGGATGCCGAGAACGTTCCGGCCGCCGTTTTCAGCCAGCCGCCGGTGGCCACAGTGGGGCTGTCCGAAGAGGATGCCCGCAAGCGCTACGGCAAGGTGCGCGTCTACCGCTCGAGGTTCCGTCCCATGAAGAACACGCTGACCGGCCGCGACGAGCAGACCATGATGAAACTGGTGGTGGACGATGCGAGCGACCGCGTGGTGGGCTGCCACATGGTGGGTCCGGACGGCCCCGAGATCATCCAGGGGTTGGCGATCGCGCTGAAATGCGGCGCGACGAAGCGGCAGTTCGACCAGACCATAGGCCTGCATCCCACCGCGGCCGAGGAGTTCGTCACCATGCGTGAACCGGTCGGCGCCTGAGGGGGTGGACATGCATGCACCGGCACTCGTACCGGCGGACCTCGATGCGCCGCTGATCCTGACCGTCGCGCCCAACGGCGCCTACAAGAAGGCTACCGATCATCCCGCGGTACCGGTCACGCCGGGCCAGTTGGCCGAGACCGCGAAACGGTGCCTGGACGCCGGTGCCGCCATGCTGCACATGCATGTGCGCAAGGCCGACCAGTCGCACAGCCTGGAGCCCGACGCCTACATGGCCGCCACGCGGGCGGTCCGCCAGGCGGTGGGCAATGAACTGGTGATCCAGATCACGACCGAGGCGGCGGGAGTGTATGCGCCCGACGAGCAGGTGGCTGCCGTCATGGCGGTCAGACCCGAAGCCGTATCGGTGGGATTGCGCGAAATCGCGCTCGGCCCGCAGGCCGACGCGCGGGTGGCGTCGCTGTTCTCATGGCTGGCGCGCGAGCGGGTGATGACCCAGGTCATCCTGTACGACGCCGGCGACATCGAACGCTGGATGGACTACCGGCGCCAGGGCGTCGTGCCCGATGCGCCCTGGTTCGTGCTGTTCGTCCTCGGCCGCTACAGCGCCGGCCAGATGTCCTCGCCTTCCGATCTCCTGCCTTTCCTGGCCGCCTACGATCAGGCCCATCCCTGGGCCATGTGCGCGTTCGGCCGGCACGAGCACGCGTGCGCGGCGGCGGCCGCGGCGCTGGGCGGCCACGTTCGCGTCGGGTTCGAGAACAACCTCTATTTGCGCGACGGATCGCTGGCCCCCGACAATGCCGCGCTGGTGCGCCAGGTGGCCGAGGTGGCGGCCGCGCTGGGGCGTCCGTTGGCCACGGCGGGGCAGATACGCGCCCGGTTCCACGGCGACGAGTAGCCGGGCGACGCGGCGTACCAGCCGCGAGACCTCAGTCCAGCTTGATGCCGGCAGCTTGCACGATCTTGCCCCATTTGGCGGTTTCGGCGTCCCGGTACTTGGCGAAATCCGCCGGTGTGCCACCCAAGGGCTCCGTGCCCGAGTTGGCCAGTTCTTGCCTGTACTCGGCGCTGGACAGGATCCTGTTGATCGCCTTGTTCAGGATGTCGACCGTAGCGGCGGGCGTGGCCGCCGGCGCAACGAGGCCGAACCACGCTTCGGAAGCAAAGCCCGGCAGCGTCTCGGAAAGCGAAGGCAGGTCGTCCATGCCCTTGACCCGCTTCGGCGACGCCACGCCCAAGGCGCGCATCTTGCCGGCCTTGACGAAGGGCAGGGTGCTGGGGGAGTTGTCGAACATGACCTGCACCACGCCGCCCATCAGGTCGGTCGCGGCCGGCGCGCTGCCCCGATAGGGAATGTGCTGGATGCTGACGCCCGCCTGCGTCTTGAGCAATTCCATCGTGAGGTGGCTGGTGGTGCCGTTGCCCTGCGATCCGTACGAGAGCTTGTCGGGATGTTTGCGGGCATAGTCGATGAGTTCCGCGGCCGTCTTGAACGGCGCCGAAGGATTGGCCACCAGCATGATGGGAACGGCTGCCACCAGTGCCACCGGCGCGAAGCTGGTGGCCGGATCGTAGCCGGGGTTCTTGTAGAGATGCTGGTTGATGCTGAGCGGGCCGGCGGTCGACAGCAGCAACGTATAGCCGTCGGGCTGGGCGCGCGCCACGCCTTGGGCGCCGACGTTGCCGCCGGCGCCGGGCCGGTTTTCCACGATCACGGTCTGTTTCAGCTCCGCGCCGAGGCGGGCCGCCAATGAGCGTGCGATGATGTCGGTCGTGCCTCCGGGCGGGAAGGGCACGACGAAGGTGATGGGTTTTTCGGGATAGGCCGCGTGAGCAGGAACTGCGGCAGCAAGAACGGCGAGGGCGATGAATGGGCGCGCGCTGAGCGGCATGGATGTCTCCTGGATTTTGTCATGGGGAGGGAGCGGCGCGCGACGCGCCGGCCCGGCGCCGGTCATCCCGGCAAGGTGCGGCGGTCGAAGCCGTAGAGCGCCTGCGGGTTGTCGACCAGCAATTGCCGCCGATGCCCGGCATCGGGCACCCACAGCGGAATGAGATCCACCAGGTCGCCGTCGTTGGGCATGGGACCGGTGTGAATCGGGTGTGGCCAGTTGCTGCCCCAGATCATGCGGTCGGGCCGAGCGGCCACGACGCGATGGATCATGGGCAGCATGTCGGCATGGGGATAGGGCTTGCCGGACAAACGATACAGGCTGGCCAGCTTGATCCAGCAGCGATCCGTTTCCAGCAGGGACAGGACCGTGCCGAAAGCGGCCGAAGCCGTGCCTTCTTCGGCGCGGATGCGGGCAAGGTGGTCCAGCACATAATGGCAACGCAGCCGGCGCAGCCGATCGGCCACGGCCACCAGTTCCTCGGATCGATGGAAGTGCAGCAGCAAGTGCCAGCCCATTTCTTCCGCTTCGGCCGCCAGCGCTTCGAGTTGATCGAAGCCGACGCCGCCCGAGACCACCGTCGACATGCGAAAACCGCGTACTCCCTTGAGATGGAGCGCCTCGCGTTCGCGCAGCGGCGTGCCCGGCGGGAGGACGGCGATGCCCTTGATGCGGGGGCCCAGCCGTTCCATGGCGTCCAGCATGGCGGTGTTGTCGGTGCCGTGCGCGCCTCCCTGGACCAGCACGCCCCGGTCGAAGCCAAGCGTGGCCAGCATGTCGCGATACTGGTCGGCGGTGCAGTCTTCCGGCGTATAGCTGCGGTGCGGCGAGAACGGGAAGCGCTGGCGTGGTCCGAAGATGTGCGCGTGGCAATCGCACGAACCGGGCGGCACGATGAAGGCGGGCTTGCGCGTGGCCCGGGCCGGTCCTTGGCAGGCTTGCATGGCAGGCTCCTCCCGGATCAGGCCTGGGCGGCCAATTCCCGCTCGCGTTCGGCGATGCGTATCAGCATGTCGGCGCCGCGGTTGGCCGCCGAAACGCCCCGGAAGACGTAGGCCAGGTTCACCACGGACTGGAGTTCCTGCCAGCTGGCGCCGGCCCGGCGCGCGGCTACCCCGTGAATGATGGCCGCGTCGCTCAGTTCGGCCACCAGCATGGCGAAGATCAGCAACTGCACCTGCTTGGCGTCGAAATGGGCGGAATCGAGCGCATGGGCGCGGACTTTTTCCTGCAGGTCGAGCATCTGCGGATCCAATGCGCCGGTGACATCCAGACGGGCCTGGACGCGGGGAGGCAGGAAGCCCGCCATCTCGCGGTAGCCGCGGGCCCGCTCTTCCTTGCTGGCGACGGAGTCGGAATAGTGGCCGAATGTATCTTGGACAAACTGGGGATCCGGGCGGGAAGAGGTCATGCTGTCTCCTTATCGATTTAAATATAGTAATCGATTATTTTTTAAATCTGCAGTTTTTTATTTTTGTCGATTATTTTTATGAAGATACGAAGAAACGGCTAGAATGACGCGTGCGCGCTCGCGCCTTCTTTTTTCCGAGTTTCAGCATGACCACACTTACCGATACGACCCCGGCCAGCGGCCCGACGCTTTCGACCACCCTGGTGGAGGCGCTGCGCGGCTCGATCCTCGGGGGAACGCTATTGCCGGGCAGCAAGTTGCGGCTGGACGAGCTGCGCGAGCAGTACGACGTCAGCCTCAGCCCGCTGCGCGAAGCCTTGACGCGCCTGGTATCCGACGGCCTGGTGGTGACCACGGACAAGAAGGGCTACCGCGTGGCGCCGGTATCCGCGGACGATTTTCGCGAGGTCACCGCGCTGAGGATGAATCTGGAAGTCATGGCGCTGGCCGAGTCGATCAAGCGCGGCGACGAACGGTGGGAGGATGCCCTGGTGGCGACCTACCATCGGCTGAGCCGGCTTGAGGCCGCCGACCGCAGCGGCGACAAGCTACCCGCCTGGGAGAAGGCGCATCGCGCTTTCCACATTACTTTGTTCTCGGCCTGTGGCATGCCGCTGCTATTGCGCTTTTGCAATACGCTTCACGACCTGGGCGATCGCTACCGGCGGCTGTTCCTGGCGAGCAATTCGCCCGACCGCAACGTGCCGGCCGAGCACGAGGCGATCTTCAAGGCGGCGCTCGACCGGGATGCTGAACGGGCATGCGAGATCCTGCGGCAGCATTTGTCGCGCACGGGCGCGAATCTTCTGAGTGTGCTGCCCGAGGCGGCCGGGAAGCGCTGACCGAGGCGCGCCGGCGCCTCTCAACCGGCCGGCGGATAGTCGCGGCAGCCCAGGAGCAGGGATAGGTCGCGCGCGGCCTGCAGGACGACCCGCTCGGTGCGGGATCGCGAGGCCTGGTCTGCGCCGAATGCCGTTTCGGGCCCGGCCACGCTGATGGCGGCCACCGCCTCGCCGAGTCCGCCGAATACCGGCGCGGCGCACGAGTTGATGCCTTGTTCGAAGCCGGAAAAGCTCCATGCGCAGCCGTGTTCGCGATCGGCCGCGAGCTGGCGTTCCAGCTTGCCGGCATCGGCGGCGGCAAGCGGTTCGTCCGTCAAGAGGGCGTCCAGCGTGGCGCGCGGCTGCCATGCCAGCAGGACGCGGCCCGGGGTGGTGAGGTGGGCCGCGACCCGGCTGCCGACCTTCACGCTGCTAACCAAGCCCGCCTCTGGCATGTCGCGCAGCAAGTACACCACATGGCCGGCGTCCAGCGCGGCCAGATACGCCGAGACATTCAACTGGCCCCGCACGTTCGACAGTACGCGCCGGCCCAGGTCCAGCATGTCGTTGGCCGCGGTGGCCGCCGTGGCCAGTTTGAGGAAGGCCAGGCCGATCCGGTGGCCGCCTTGCGGCAGGGCTTCGAGCACGCCTTCGTGCTCGAGGGTGGCGATCAGCCGCATCACTGTGACGCGATTGACGTCTATGCTCCGGCCGACCTCGCTCAGGTTCGACGTGCTGCCGCCTTCGACCACGTAGCGCAGCAGGCGGAAAGCCCGCAGCACGGGCGACACCAGCGGGCCGGTCTTGGCGGACGGCTCGTCATCGAGGGCTTCGGCGGAAAAGGACATGGAGGTTCAGACCAGGGGCACGCTCCAGGCATTGTATTCGTACACCCAGTCGGCGTTGCCGCCTTCCTTGAGCCAGTTATTGCCGCGCGAACCGATCTGGATCCTGGCGGTGCGCTCGCGGCGGGCGGCCTCGTAGCGCCGCAGGGCCTCGGCCGGAGCCTGGGGGGAGGCCGCCAGATGACGGGCCAGCACGATGCCGTCCTCGATCGCCATGCCGGCGCCTTGCGCCATGAAGGGCATCATCGGATGACAGGCGTCGCCCAGCAGCGTGATGTTGCCGCGCGACCAGGAAGGCAGCGGGTCGCGTACATAGAGCGCGGATTTCAGCACCTCGTCGCAGGCGTCGAGCAGCGCCCGCGCCTCGGGGTGGAAGCCGGCGTAGGAGGCCCGCAATTCCTCGACGCTGCCAGGCATGGTCCAGGACTCGTGGCGCCAGCTGTCCTGCGGAGTGGTGGCGAAGATGAAGATGTCGCGGCCGAGGTTGAGCGGGAAGGTGACGATCTGGGTCTCGGGGTTGGGGCCCCACCACTTGGTGAATGCGCCGAGGTTGGGCACGCCTTCCAGCCTGGACGCCGGGACCACCGCCCGATAGGCCACCACGCCGGTGAATTCGGGATATTCGTCGCCCAGCAGGTATTTGCGCACCGTGGAATGGATGCCGTCGGCACCCACCAGGACATCCACCCGGCGGGAGCTGCCGTCCTCGAAGCGCACGGTAATGCCGTCGGCGCCTTCTTCTATGCCCGTCGTGCGTTTGCCTAGATGAATGGTGTCTGCGGGCACGGCCTGTTCGAGCGCGCTGAGCAGGTCCGCCCGGTGCATGGTGAGCTGGGGTGCGCCATAGCGTGTTTCGGCGGCCTGGGACATCTCCAGGCGGGAGGTTTCCTCGCCGGTATCCCAGGTGCGGCTGATGCGGTGGGTGGGGCGGGCGGCGGTCTTGCGCAGTTCGTCGCCCACGCCCAGGCCGTCGAGCGCCAGTACGGCATTGGGGGTGAGGTTGATGTCGGCGCCGACCCGAGCGAAGCGCGGGGCCTGTTCGAAGACTACGGATTCCACGCCGAGCTTGCGCAGGGCGATCGCCGCCGCCAGCCCGCCTATGCCTGCGCCGCTGATACCGATGAGGGGCGATGCCATGAGGTTCTCCTGTGCCGTACTGGATTGTACATAAATGAACGATTAGTTCAAAAAATTCTAGGCAAGCGGGAAAAGCCTGTCAATGGGGTAAACGCCGGGCGAAGCCGGGACCAGCGGGGGCTTGTGACCTGGAAACAACTTGAGACGAGCCCTCCGGCCGGCGCGCGCGGCCGATGGTACAGTCCTGCCAAAACAAGGCTGGTGTCATGTCTGATAGCGCATCGCATCTGGGGGCCCGGGCGGCCCGTGTCTTCCATCCTTCCCGGACGGCCGGCCGCGAGGCGCGGCCGTCGATCGCGCGAGCGCTTCGCCGCCTCCCGCCGCTTTGACGGGGCGGGACATGAGAGTCTGGCTGCTGGCCGTGTGCTGGCTGCTCGCCCTGACCGGACAGGCGCGGGCCGACGAGCGCATCCTCGAATTTTTCAGCGACATCAAGGTGGAACGCAGCGGCGACCTGCTCGTCACCGAGAACCTGCGTGTGCGTTCCGAGGGCAAGCAGATCCGGCATGGCCTGCAACGCGATTTCGCCCATCTTTACCGGCGCGACGACGGCACCCGGACCACGGCCGGCTTCGACGTCGTCTCGGTGCGGCGCGACGGCCGGGCCGAGCCTTTCGAGCTGTCCCGGCTCCGGGACGGCGTGCGCGTGACCACCGGCCGCAAGGATGTCGTCTTCCGTCCCGGTGAGTACCAGTACACGTTGACCTATCGCGTCACCCGCCAGCTCCGGGCGGCGGGCGGACAGGACCGGCTCGTGTGGGACGTCACGGGCAGGGAATGGGCCTTGCCCATCGACAAGGTGCGCGTGCGCATCGTGTTGCCCGGCGAGGCGCCCATCCAGGACGCGGCCGTGGCGGGGCAGCGCGAGGCGTCCGGCCGGCTGCAGGAGCGGGAGCCGGGACGCGCTGTATTCGTTTCCACACGGGTCCTGGCGCCCGGCGAGTCCATGGCGGTGGAGCTGGCCTGGCCGGCGGGGCAGGTCTCGCGGCCAGGGCCGGTCATGACATGGTGGCACGGCGTGCAAGACCGGGCGGAGCTCTGGGTGGGCGGCCTGGGCGCCGGATGCCTTCTCCTGTATTACCTGGTGGCCTGGCTGCAAGCCGGCGGATGGAGCCGGCGCGGCAAGACTCCGCTCACCGAGCCGCCGGAGGGCCTGTCGGCGCCGGCACTGCGCTATGTGTACCGCAAGGGCTATGACCGCTGGGCATTCCTGTCCGGCATGATGGAATTGCTGGCGCGGCGGTCGGTGCGGCTGCGGGTGCAGGCCGACGGCCGCTATCTCGAGCGTCTGCCCAACCAGACTGGCGGCGATGCCCGCCACGATCCGCTGCTCAACGGGATGCTGGGCCGATTCTTCGCCGGAGGGCGGACGCTGCTGCGGCTCGACGGCCTCTACCGGCGCTGTTACGACGAAGCCCTGCGCGACCAGCGGCAATGGCTGGACGAAGCCTATGCGCGCAGCCTTTTCGTCACCTACGGCGAACGCGCCCGCAAGGCGTTCTATCTCTGGATCGCCATGACCGTGGCCCTGGTGGGGCTGGCCATCATCCGCGAGGGCAGCCTGCTCGCATGGACAGCATGGGGCATCTTGCTGCCGCTGCCCGCGGTGCCGGCCTGGTGCGCCGTCCATGCGCAGTGGCGCGCGGGCGCCACGAGCTTTGTCAGCAGGGTGGTGCTGGGCGCGCTCGCGCTGTTGTGCCTGGCAGGCGGCCTGGCGGTGCTGGTGACGCACGCGGAGTCGTTGCCGCTCTTGCTGGCCGGCCTGGCTCCGCTGATCCTCTTGCCGGTGGTGTGCGCGGGTTTTCCGGGCCTGAAGGGCTATACCGCGCAAGGCCGGGCGCTGCGCGTTCAGATCGACGGCTTCCGGCGGTTCCTGGCGCATCCCTCGGCGGCGTCGGCGCCGCTCGACGCCGAGTCCGCGCTCGCCCGCTACGAACGCTATCTGCCTTACGCGCTGGCGCTGGGCGTGGCGCGACGCTGGTCGGCGGCGCACGCGCAGGCGCGCGGCGCGGCGCCTGCGGCCCTGGCCGACATGCAGGCCCGCTATGGTGGGGTGTACGACGTGCTGACCCGGCCGCACGCCGTCATGGCGTCTTTGGACCGCTGGGCGGCCAGGGCGGCACCCGTGCGCGGCCCGCGCGCGGCCTCCTCCGCGGAGACCGGCGAAGGCCGGCGGTAAAATCGGATAAACACGGAGTCCCCCGCATGGCAATTACCATCAAGTCCCCGCAAGAAGTCGAAGCGATGCGCGTTGCGGGCGGCATGGCGGCCGAGGTCCTGGAGATGATAGGCGAGTACGTGCAGCCCGGCGTCTCCACCGAAGAGCTGGACCGCCGCTGCCACGAATACATCACCAAGGTGCAGAAGGCCATTCCGGCCAATGTCGGCTACCACGGCTTTCCCAAGACATTGTGCACGTCCATCAACGGCGTCGTCTGCCACGGCATCCCCAAGCCCGAGGACGTACTGCGCGACGGGGACATCATCAACATCGACGTCACCGTCATCAAGGATGGCTGGCACGGCGACACCAGCCGCATGTACTTCGCCGGCAAGCCTTCGCACGAGGCCGAGCGCCTGGTCAACGTCACGCTGGAAAGCATGCTGCGCGGCATCGCCGCGGTGCGGCCGGGGGCGACGCTGGGCGACGTGGGCGCGGCCATCCAGACCTACGCCGAGGACGCGGGCTTTTCGGTGGTGCGCGATTTCTGCGGCCACGGCATCGGCCGCAAGTACCACGAGGCGCCGCAGGTCCTGCATTACGGCAGGCCCGGCACCGGGCTTCGGCTCAAGAAAGGGATGGTATTCACCATCGAACCCATGCTCAATGCCGGCCGCCACGAGGTCAAGGTGCTCGACGACGACTGGACCGTGGTGACGGTGGACGGATCCTGGTCCGCGCAATGGGAACACATGGTGGCCGTGACCGACGACGGCTACGACATCCTCACCGCCTGGCCGACCAAGGGCGTTCTATAGTTACGGTTTTGCCTTTCCGGTCGTTTCCATGCCGTCCTCCGCTCCCGTTTCCCGCCCCGATGCGCACAGCCCGCTGGCGCAATGGCTGACCTACCTGGAATCCATCCATGGCCGTCCCATCGACATGGGCCTGGAACGGGTGCGCACGGTGGCGCAGCGTCTCGGGCTCGAGCTCGACGCCGTCACCATCGTGGTGGGCGGCACCAATGGCAAAGGCTCGACCTGCGCCATGCTCGAGTCGATACTCCTGGCAGCGGGCTACAAGGTCGGCCTGTACACCTCGCCGCACCTGCTCGACTTCAACGAGCGGGCGCGCATCAACGGCGAACCGGCAAGCGACGCCGCGCTGACCGAACAGTTCGCCGCGGTGGACGAAGCGCGCGGCGACATCTCGCTGACGTATTTCGAGCTGACCACGCTCGCCATCCTCCGGCTGTTCGCCCGCTCGGGGCTCGACGTGGCGATCCTCGAAGTGGGGCTGGGCGGCCGGCTCGACGCGGTCAACATCGTGGACGCCGACTGCGCCATCGTGACCAGCGTGGACCTGGACCACGTCGAGTGGCTGGGCAACGACCGGGAGAAGATCGGCTGGGAAAAAGCCCACATCTACCGCGCCGGCAAGCCCGCCATCTGCGCCGACCCCGTACCGCCGCAATCGCTGCTCGACCATGCCGCCAGCATCGGCGCGGATCTCTGGCGTTTCGGGCGCGACTACAACTACTCGGGCGACAAGCAGCAGTGGAGCTACGGCGGCCGCGGCCAGCGCCGCAATGCGCTGGCCTACCCCGCGCTGCGCGGCGCCAACCAGCTCCTGAACGCCTCGGCCGCGCTCGCGGCCCTCGAGGCGCTGCGCGAGCGGCTGCCGGTGCCGCAGCAGGCGGTGCGCCTGGGGCTGCTGCAGGTGCAGCTGCCCGGGCGTTTCCAGATCCTGCCGGGCCGGCCCACGGTCATCCTGGACGTGGCGCACAACCCCCACGCGGCGGCGGTGCTGGCCGACAATCTCGACAACATGGGCTTCCATCCCTACACCCATGCGGTGTTCGGAATGCTGAACGACAAAGATATCGACGGCGTCATCGCCAAGCTGGGCGACCGCGTCGACCATTGGCATTGCGCCGGGTTGCCGGGACCGCGCGGATTGAGCGGCGAGGCGCTGGCGGCCCGCCTGCGCGCGCATGGCGTCAAAGAGGACAAGGAGTCCTCCGTCCAGGCCCATGCCGACCCGGCGGCGGCCTTTGCCGCGGCGCAAGGAAGAGCGGGCGAGGGTGATAGAATCCTAGTCTTCGGATCTTTCCTTACCGTGGCGGGCGTATTGGCGTCCATGCGCGCGGCCAAGGCCGCCCGCGCGGGCTGAGCCCGGCCCTTGCAGGGGCGACGCACGACACCGCCGCGTGTTTCAGCCGGACGTATCAATGGGATTGCTCGAGCGCAAGAAGAAGGCGGCCACCACCACGGCCAAATCCAGCCGCGCCGGCTACGCAGCCGGAAGCGAATCGCAGGATCCCGCACAGGAAGCGCGCCGCCGGGCCCGCCGCCGACTCGTCGGCGCCATTGCCCTGGTCCTGGCGGCGATCGTCGTGCTGCCGATGGTGCTCGATTCCGAGCCGCCGCTACTGCCCGACGACATCCCCATCCAGATTCCGGATCGCAACGCAGCGCCCGAACCGGTTGCGAGGGCGCCCGAACCCGAGACCGCGCCCGCTGCCGACAAACCCCTCGCCAGCACGGCCCCGGCTCCGGCGCCTGCTTCGGAACCGGCCAAGCCTGAACCCAAGCCCGAAACCAGGCCTGAACCTCCCAAGCCGCCGCCGGTCCAACCGGAGCCGCCCAAGCCGGCGACCCCGCCGCCGGCAACGGCTGCGCCAACGCGTCCTGCGCCCAGCGAAGCCGCCCGCGCCGAGGCCGCGCGGGCGCGGGCCTTGCTGGAAGGCAACAGCCCCGCCGCGGCGGCGCCCAAGCCCGAGAGCAAGGGCAGCTTCGCGGTGCAGATCGCCGCGTTTTCCACGGAAGAGCGCGCCAATGACATGCGCGACCGGTTGAACGCCGCGGGCATCAAGAGCTTTACCGAGCGCGTCAAGACCGGCAAGGGCGACGTGTTCCGCGTGCGGGTCGGTCCCTTTGCCTCGCGCGAGGCCGCCGATGCCGCCCGTTCACGTATCACCTCGGCCGGTTTCAGCAGTTCCATCGTGCCGCTGTGACCAATTTCGATTACGGCGTCTTGCTGATCCTGGGGGCGTCGGTGGTGATCGGCCTCTTTCGCGGGCTCGTCAAGGAGGTGCTGTCGCTGATCGCGTACGTGGCGGCCTTTGCGGGCGCAGTCCGATACGGTCCCGTCGCCCACGAGTGGCTGGCCGGATACATCGATAATCCCGGCCTGCGGGCAGCGGTGGCGTACGCAGGCGTGTTCATCGCGGTGCTGCTCGCGGTAGGCATCGTCAATCTTGCCCTCGGGCTGCTGATCAAGGCTACCGGCCTGTCGCTGGCCGACCGGGGCATGGGCGCGGTGTTCGGCCTGGTGCGGGGCGTGGTGATCGTGCTCGTCCTGGTGGTGGCGGCGGGGTTCACGCCCTTGCCCAAGGAGCCGTGGTGGACCGAGGCGGCGCTGTCGCCCTATGCCGAGGCAGGCGCGCGGGCGGTCAAGCCGTACTTGCCGGAACAGTTCGCGGACTGGATCCGCTATTAAGTTTGTGCTCTTGATAAGAGGCTCTCATGTGTGGAATCGTCGGTGTCGTCTCGCACGCGCCGGTTAATCAGTTGCTCTACGACAGCCTGCTTCTGCTGCAGCATCGCGGCCAGGACGCGGCGGGCATTGCCACGTCGCAGGGCAATACGTTCAATATGTTCAAGGCGCATGGCCTGGTGCGCGACGTGTTCCGTACGCGCAACATGCGTTCGCTGCCCGGCAACTCGGGCATCGGCCAGGTGCGCTATCCCACCGCCGGCTCCAGCTCCAGCGCGGAAGAGGCCCAGCCTTTCTACGTCAATGCGCCTTTCGGCATCACCTTCGCCCACAACGGCAACCTGACCAACTGGGAGTCGCTGCGCGAGGAGCTGTTCCGCGTCGATCGCCGCCACATGAACACCAATTCCGATTCGGAAGTGCTGCTCAATGTGCTGGCGCATGAGCTGCAGCGTTCGTCGAACGGGGTGTCGCTGGACGAGGACGCCATTTTCAAGGCGGTGTCTGCGGTGCATCGCCGGGTGCGCGGCGCGTATGCCGTGGTGGCCGAGATCGCCGGCTACGGCATGCTGGCCTTCCGCGACCCGTACGGCATCCGTCCGCTGTGCCTGGGCAAGGTCGAGACCGACGCCGGCGTGGAATGGATGGTGGCGTCCGAATCGGTCACGCTGGAAGGCATGGGGTTCAAGCTGGAACGCGACGTCGCGCCCGGGGAGGCCATCTTCATCGACCTCGACGGCCGGTTTGCCTCGCGCCAGTGCGCCGACAACCCCCAGTTGAGCCCGTGCATCTTCGAGTACGTGTACTTCGCCCGTCCGGATTCGCTGATGGATGGCGTCTCGGTCTACGGATCGCGCCTGCGCATGGGGGAATACCTGGCCGACAAGGTTGCCCGCAACCTGCGGCTGGGCGAGGTCGACGTGGTCATGCCGATTCCGGATTCGGCCCGGCCCGCCGCCATGCAACTGGCAGCCCGGCTGAATCTCGACTACCGGGAAGGCTTCATCAAGAACCGCTACGTCGGCCGTACCTTCATCATGCCAGGCCAGGCGGTGCGCAAGAAATCGGTGCGCCAGAAGCTCAACGCCATGAGCGAGGAGTTCAAGGGCAAGAACGTGCTGATCGTCGACGACTCCATCGTCCGCGGCACCACCAGCGGCGAGATCGTCGACATGGCGCGCGCCGCGGGCGCCAACAAGGTGTTTTTCGCGTCGGCGGCGCCTCCGGTGCGTTTCCCCAACGTGTACGGCATCGACATGCCCACGCGCAGCGAGCTGATCGCGCATGGACGCACGGACGAGGAAATCGCCCGGGTCATCGGCGCCGACGCGCTGGTCTACCAGGACCTGGCCGCCATGCGGCAGGCGGTGACCGACATGAACCCCAACCTGACCCAGTTCGAGACCTCGTGCTTCGACGGCCATTACGTGACCGGCGACATCACGCCCGAGTACCTGGACCATATCGAGCGCATGCGCAACAACCGCGACAAGGACGGCGCGGGTGGATTGCGGGTCAACATGGGCTACGCCGCCAACGACGCCTGATCCTCCCCGGATCGGCACGGCCCCGAAGGCGCGTACCGGGAGGTGCGCGCCTTGGTTTTTCCTGGCGAGTCGCGGGCTCGTCCGATTGATCGCGATGCGCGTTCGCCGGCCGTGTCGCCCGGATATAAGCGCACGTTTTACTGCCCGCCGCTTCTTAGACAAGTTTCCGTATATGCACATTACGAACCGGTCGTTTTATTCGTAAGCCGGTATTTGTAAGCTGCATGCCTGGGCGCGCGCCTGCGCGGCATACGCGCGCCCGCGCCGGCCGACGGGCCGGACGCGCTCCGCCTTCCGCCATTGGCCACATCTAGAGGCTTGCTGCATGTATCAGTATCAACCCATCGATCAGTTGCTGGTCGACCAACGCGTCGCGCAATTCCGTGACCAGACGCGGCGTTTCCTGAACGGGCAACTGAGCGAGGACGATTTCCGCACGCTGCGGCTGCAGAACGGCCTGTATATCCAGCGCCACGCGCCGATGCTGCGTATCGCCATTCCCTACGGCATGCTGGCTTCGCGCCAGCTGCGCACGCTGGCCCATATCGCGCGCAAATGGGACCGCGGCTACGGACATTTCAGCACCCGGCAGAACATGCAGTTCAACTGGCCGCGGCTGGAAGACGTGCCGGACATCCTGGCCGAGCTGGCCAAGGTGCAGATGCACTCGATCCAGACCAGCGGCAACGATATCCGCAATACGACCACGGACCAGTTCGCGGGCGTCGCGCCCGACGAGATCGTCAATCCGCTGGTCTGGTGCGAATTGATACGGCAGTGGTCCACCTTCCATCCCGAATTCGCCTTCCTGCCCCGCAAGTTCAAGATCGCCGTCAGCGGCGCGGTGACGGACCGCGCGGCGGTCGGGGTGCACGACATCGGCCTGCAGGCAGTCGAGCAGGACGGCGAAATCGGCTTTCGCGTCTGGGTCGGAGGCGGCCTGGGCCGCACGCCCATCGTGGGCCAGCTCATCAACCCCTACGTGCCCTGGCAGCACCTGCTGACCTACCTGCAGGCCATCCTGCGGGTCTATAACCTGCACGGTCGCCGCGACAACAAGTTCAAGGCCCGCATCAAGATCCTGGTCAAGGAGCTTACGCCGCAGGTCTTCGGCGAAGAAGTCGAGCGCGAGTGGAAGCAGATCAAGGGTGGCCCCGAGACCCTCACGGCCGAGCAGGTGCAGGCGATCGCCGATCGTTTCACCGTCACGCCGTACGCGGCCGACCCCGGCCCCGATACGTCGGCCCAGCATGCGGGCAACGATCCGCGTTTTGCCCGCTGGCTGCGGCGCAATACCCATCACCACAAGGTGCCCGGCTATGCCGCCGTGACGCTTTCGCTCAAGCGCACCGGCGTGCCGCCGGGCGACATCACCGCCGACCAGATGGATGCGGTGGCCGACTTGGCCGATCGCTACAGCTTCGGCGAAATGCGGGTCACGCACGAGCAGAACGTGGTCTTCGCCGACGTCGCGCGCAGCCAGCTCCATGCCCTGTGGAAGGAGCTCGACAAGCTGGGCCTGGCCACGCCCAACGTCGGCCTGCTGACCAACATCATCGCCTGCCCGGGCGGGGATTTCTGCGCGCTCGCCAATGCCGTGTCCATCCCCGTGGCCGAGGCCATCCAGCGCCGCTTCGACGACCTCGACTACCTGTACGAGATCGGCGAACTCGACCTGAACATCTCGGGCTGTATCAATTCCTGCGGCCACCATCACGTCGGCCACATCGGCATCCTGGGCGTGGACAAGGCCGGCGAGGAGTGGTACCAGGTCACGCTGGGCGGCCGCCAGAGCGGGGCTGCCAAGCCGCTGCCCGACATCGAGTCCACGCGCGGGGGCGGGGCGGCGATCGGCCGTGTCATCGGCCCGTCGTTCGCACGCGAGGAGGTGGCCGACGTCGTGGCCAACCTGGTGGAAACGTATCTCGACCTGCGCGACAGCGACGCCGAACGCTTTATCGACGTCGTCGAGCGAGTGGGCATCGATCCCTTCAAGACCCGCGTCTATGCCGAGCGCAAGCAGGCCAAGGCCGTTGCGGAGGCTGCCCATGTCTGATCCGCGGCATCCCGCCAATCTCATCCGCCATCGCAAGCTGGAAGTCGATACCTGGCAGCGTTTCGAGCCCACCGAGGCGCGGGCGCTGCCGCCGCAGGACGGCAACTGGCTCGTTCCGCTTTCGGTCTGGCAATCCGCGCAGGCGCAATTGCGCGAGCGCACCCAGCCCGTGGGCGTGCTGCTGGCGCCCGACGACGATCCCTCCGAACTGGCCGAGGACGGCCGGATCCGCCCCGAGGGATTGGCGCTGATCGCGGTCGATTTCCCCATCTATACCGATGGCCGAGGCTATTCCATCGCCTATCTGCTGCGTACGCGGCTGGGCTGGACGGGCGAGCTGCGCGCCGTGGGCGACGTCATGATCGATACCGTCTACTATCAGGCGCGCTCCGGCTTCGACAGCTTCGCGGTCAAGCCGGGCCACGATCCGCACGAGGCGCTCCGGGCGCTCGGAACCTTCACTGCCGCCTACCAGAAGAGCTATCCGGTCCCGGAGACGGCGGTATGACTGCCTTCCGCGCGGTGGTGCGAACGCTCCGGGCGGCTCGGGCCGGACGGAGCTGAGACATGGGAAAGGTCTATCTGGTCGGAGCCGGACCCGGCGCGGCGGATCTGTTGACGTTGCGGGCGGCGCGCGCGCTGTCGCAGGCCGACGTGGTGTTCCACGACGCGCTCGTCGACGAAGCCGTGCTGGCCCTGGCGCCGCAGGCCCGGCGGGTGGCCGTGGGCAAGCGATGCGGCCAGCTGTCCACGGCGCAGCAGTTCATCAATCGCCAATTGGTCGATGCCGCCCGGCGCCACGCATGCGTGGTGCGCCTCAAGGGCGGCGATCCCATGTTGTTCGGCAGGGCGCAGGAAGAGCTCTCCGCGCTGGCCGAGGCAGGCATCGACGTCGAAGTCGTCCCTGGCGTGAGCGCCGCCTTCGGCGCCAGCGCGGCGCTGGGCTGCTCGCTCACGCGGCGGGGCCTGAGCCGTAGCGTCATGTTCCTGACGCCATCGGTAGGCAAGGGGGAGCCGGAACATGCCTGGGCCGAGGCCGCCCGCGGGGCCGATACCGTCGTGCTGTACATGGCCAGCCGCCAGGCGGACGCCATCGCCCGCGGCTTGACGGCAGCGGGTGTACCCGGCGCGCGCCCCGCGGTGCTGGTGGAGAATGCCAGCTTGCCCACCCAGCGCGTGCTGCCAACGACGGTCGCAAGGCTGCCGGAGGCGGCGCGGCAACTAGGCGGCGGCCCGGCGCTGATCCTGGTGGGCGAGGTTTACGCCGAGTTGATCGAGCGTGCCGCGGAGCTGGACGGGGCTGCCGCGGAAAGGCGAAGCGCTGCGGCCTGATCCCATTTCTCTTACACTTCGGTCATGTTGATCGAAGACTATGGACTGGCGCTGGGCAAGAGTTTCCTGTTTTCCCTGGCGACCCTGGTCCCCATCCTGAATCCGACGGCGACGGCGCCGATATTCCTGTCCCTGACCGAAGGCGCTTCCACGGGCATGCGGGAAGTGTTGGCCGGCAAGATTGCCCGCAACGTTTTCATGCTGCTGTTCGCCGCCATGCTCATCGGCTCCATCGTGCTGGATTTTTTCGGCATTTCCCTGGCCATCGTGCGGGTCGGCGGGGGGCTGCTGGTGGTCGCCAGCGCCTGGCGCCTGCTCAATTCCAGCGACGGCGGCGCGGAGCGCTCCGCGCGCATGGCCGAAGGCTTCACCGTAGAAATGGCCGACCGCAGGGCGTTCTATCCGCTCACTTTTCCCATTGCTTGCGGACCCGGTTCCATTGCCGCCGCCATTACCGTCGGCGCCAGCCTGCACGACCATGCGTCCCTGGCCATGAGCGCCACCCGGATAGCCGGGGCGGTGTTCGGGCTGGCGCTGGTGGCGGCGTCGGTGCTGCTGGCCTTCCGCTATGCGCAGCAATTGCTGCGCCTCCTGGGCGATTCGGGAACTGCGGTGTTCCTGCGGCTGTCTGCATTCATCCTGCTGTGTCTGGGGGTCCAGATCGTCTGGGACGGAGCCTCGGAATTGGTGCTGGGCGTGCTGCGCCAGGCACAACTACACTCCCTCTGAGAACCTCCGGCCATCATCCATGAAAACCGTTCTTGTTGACCGCCTGCTCGCATTCGCCGCCATCGCCAGCCTGGGGGCCGTGGCGATCGCGCTGGTATCGCAGCATGTCTTCGACATGCAGCCTTGCGCCTGGTGCGTGCTGCAGCGCCTGATCTATCTCGCGGTTGCGGTATTCGCACTGCTGGGCCTGTCGTTGCGCAGGATCGCCGCGGCGCAGAAGCTGTGCGCCGGCGTGGTGGCCGTGCTTGCGCTGGCCGGGGGGGCGACGGCCGTCTACCAGCACAATGTCGCTTCGCACCTGATGAGCTGCGCCCAGACTTTCGCCGACCGCTTCATGACCGCGTCCGGCCTGGATGAGGCCCTGCCGTCGGTGTTCGGCATCTACGCCACCTGCGCCGACGCGGCGGTGGATCTGCTTGGCGTGCGCTACGAGATCTGGAGCCTGTTGCTGTTTGCCGTGCTGGCCATGGCCGGCATCGCCGCGCTGCTGCTGCGGCGGCGCCCGCGGTCGCTGTTTGCCGGCAGCATGCAGTAGCGCCAGGCGGGAGAACGGCCATGCAGACTTCTTCCGCTCCGGTCCGGTTCCGCGAAGTCGCCGCTGCAGGCGGCCGGCGCATAGGCATCGCGACTCTCGATGCCCCGGCCACCCTCAATGCCCTGTCGCTGGAAATGGCGAACCTGCTGGCCGATCGGCTCGCCGCCTGGGCGACGGATCCCGCCATCGCAGTGGTGATGCTGGAGGCCGAGGGCAGGGCGCTGTGCGCCGGCGGCGACCTGCGGAGCGTGTACCGCGAGATGGTGGCTCGCCAGGACGAAGGCATCCCGCCGAAAATCGCCCGCTTCTTCGAGCGCGAATACAGCCTGGACCATGCCATCCACACGTATCCCAAGCCCTTCCTGTGCTGGGGCAACGGCATCGTGATGGGCGGCGGACTGGGACTGATGATAGGCGCGAGCCACCGCGTCGTCACCGAGACCTCGCGCCTGGCCATGCCCGAGATCGCCATCGGCCTGTTTCCCGACGTGGGGATGTCGTGGGGCCTGAATCGCATGCCGGGCAAGTCGGGGCTGTTCCTGGGCCTGACCGGGGCGTCGCTGCACGCCGCAGACGCCTTGTACGCCGGGTGGGCCGATTACCACATCCGGCACGAGCAGAAACCGCACGTGCTCCATACCCTGGCCGGACAGGAATGGAGCGGGGACCGGCAGTTCGACGACATGCTGCTGCACGACGTACTGGATGCGTATCGCAGCGTGCCGGAACCCGCCGCCGGCCCGCTGCGCCGCAACGCCGACACCATTGCAGAGCTCTGCCGCGCGCCGGCGCTCGACGAGGTCGTGTCCGCCATCCTGCAATACGATGGCGGCGATCCGTGGCTGCAAGGCGCGCGCGATGCCCTCGCCGCAGGGGCACCCAGCACGGCGCGCCTGGCATGGGAGCTGCGGCACCGTACCCGCCACATGTCGCTGGCGCAAGTCTTCCAGCTGGAGTACCGCGTTGCCCTGTGGTGCAGCACCCAAGGCGATTTCCAGGAGGGCATACGCGCCTTGCTCATCGACAAGGACAAGCGGCCGGCCTGGAAGCAGACCCACGGAACGGAAGTAGGGCGGGGCTGGGCCGACGAGGCGTTCTGGCAGATGCAGGGCATTCCCGTGCCGGATACGCTGCGGGCGCTGGCCGGCTAGCGGTCCCAGGGCGTTGCGCGGTGTCCCGGTCGGAACGCCTGCTCGCGCTGCTCCAGGCCTTGCGGCGGCGCCGCCGCCCCGTCAGCGGACGCGTGCTCGCCCAGGAGCTTGGCATCAGCCTGCGCACGCTCTACCGGGATATCGCCAGCCTGCACGCGCAAGGCGCGCAGGTCGAAGGCGAACCCGGGCTCGGCTATGTCCTGCGCCCGGGCTTCATGCTCCCGCCCATGATGTTCTCCGAAGAGGAAATCGAAGCCCTGGTGCTCGGCTCCCGGTGGGTGGCCAAGCGTGCGGACGACCCGCTCGCCGCGGCTGCACGCAATGCGCTGGCCAAGATCGCGGCGGTCCTGCCGGACGACCTGCGCCCCCACATCGATACCTCTGCCTTGCTTGTCGGACCGGGCGAGGCCATCGCGGCCGACGGCGCAGACCTGCCGACCATACGCAGGGCGATCCGCGCCGAGCGCAAGCTCGGCATCGTCTATCTCGACAGCAAAGGCATCCGTTCGCGGCGCACGATCTGGCCCTTCGGCCTCGGTTTTTTCGACCGGGCGCGCATCGTGTTGGGCTGGTGCGAACTGCGCCAGGATTTCCGCCACTTCCGCACCGACCGGATCGTGGAGCTGGTTCCCACCGACGACCGCTACCCCCGGCGGCGCCACGCGCTGCTCAAGGAATGGCGGGCAAAAGAGGGCATCCCCGAACCGCGGGATTGATGCTGCCAGAAATTGACAGCATGTGCCGCTATCCTGGCTGCACAACCCATCCAGGAGCGACAACATGCCCCATCCCAACTTCGTCATTCTCTATGTGGACAGCCCCGAGGCGAGCGCCCGTTTCTATGCGGCGCTGCTCGATACCGAACCGGTCGAGTCTTCGCCGACATTCGCGCTCTTCGCCCTCGCGTCCGGCCTCAGGCTGGGACTGTGGTCCAAACGCACCGTCGAACCCGCGCCAGGCGGCGAGGGTGGAGGCTGCGAACTGTCGATCAACGTCGATACCCACGCCGAGGTCGACGCCGCTTGTGCCCGGTGGACCGAACGCGGCGTACCCCTGCTCATGCCTCCAAGAACCCTCGAGTTCGGCCGCTCCTTCGTCGCCGTGGACCCGGACGGCCATCGCCTGCGCGTGTTTTCGCCGGCCTGAAGCCGAGGCGCCGGCAGGCGCCTTGCGCGGCCCCTCGGAAGCCAACACCGGAATGTTTCACTGAGCACCGCGGTTGGCACCGCGCCTGCCGGCCCACGTCCCCAAGAACCCGTCCGCGCAGTATCCTGTCTCCATCGAGCATAAAAACAAGTTGATTTATATAAAGTAAGTTTATATATTACGTCTCACGAACCATAACCCCAGCAACGGATCGAGGAGACATCAATGACCGCCAATTCCGCCACCCAACCCGCCGCAGACGCCCCCCCCGTCCTCGTCGACTTCGAAGACGGCATCGCCTGGGTCACCCTCAACCGCCCCGAAAAACGCAACGCGATCAATCCCGGCATCGTCTACAACATGGTCCGCATCCTCGAAGAACTCGAGGCCGACGACCGCTGCAAGGTCATGGTGCTTACCGGCGCCGGCGATGCCTTCTCCGCAGGCATGGACCTGCGCGAATATTTCCGCGCGACCGACAACGACCCCAAAGAACGCACGCGTCTGTTCCGCGCCAACGGCCTGTGGCAATGGCGCCAGCTGCGCTTCTATTCCAAGCCCACCATCGCCATGGTCAATGGCTGGTGCTTCGGCGGCGCCTTTACGCCGCTGGTCTCCTGCGACCTCGCCATCGCCGCCGAAGAAGCCACTTTCGGGCTGTCCGAAATCAACTGGGGCATCATCCCGGCCGGCGTCGTCAGCCGTGCGCTCGCCAGCCTGGTGCGCGAACGCGAAGCCATGTATTACGTCATGACCGGGGAAACCTTCGACGGCCGCCGCGCCGCCGAGATCGGCCTCGTCAATGAGGCCGTGCCGCGCGCGCGCCTGCGCGAACGGACCAAGGCGTTGGCCAAGGTATTGATGGAAAAGAATCCCACCGTCCTCCGCCAGGCCAAGATTGCGCATCGCATGGCCGCGGAAATGACCTGGGAGCAGGCCGCCGACTACCTGATGGCCAAGGTCGACCAGGGCACCTTCCACGATCCCGAACGCGGCCGCGACACCGCGATGAAGCAGTTCCTCGACGACAAATCGTTCAAGCCGGGACTCGGCGCCTACCAACGCTGATCGAGCAGGAAAATCGCATGTCCTCCTTTGCCTTGGACCGCCTCCTGCGGCCCCAGTCCATCGCGGTCGTGGGCGCTTCGCCCGAACCCGGTTCGGTAAGCGGTCTGCTGCTGGCCAACCTGCAGCGTTTCGGCTATGCCGGCACGCTGCACCTGGTCAGCCGCAGCCGCGACGAAGTCAACGGCATCCGCTGCTTCAAGTCGATCGACGACCTGCCGGAAGGTGTCGACGTGGCGGTACTGGTCGTGCCCCAAGTGGCCGTTTGCGAATCGATCGCCGCCTGCGGGCGGCGCGGCGTGGGCGCTGCGGTGGTCTTCGCCTCGGGATTTGCCGAGCTGGGAGAAGCCGGCAAGGCCGCCCAGGACGAGCTGACGGCCATCGCCCGGCGCCACGGCGTCGCCGTGCTCGGTCCCAACTGCCTTGGCTTCATCAACTTCGCGGACAACGTGCCGCTCACGTTCGAGCCGGTGCAGCCTGCGGCGGCCAGAAGCGGGCCGCGCATCGGCATCGTGGCCCAGAGCGGCGCGATGAACGGCAATCTGCGCCAGGCCTTCCAGGGCAGGGGCCTTGGTGTCTCGTTCTCGATCTCCACCGGCAACGAAGCCGTGCTCGGGGCGGAGGATTTCCTCTCGGCCCTGGTGGATGCGCCCGACGTGGACGCCTTCGCGGTGTTCGTCGAGATGCTGCGCCAGCCGGCCGCCTTCCTGCGGATGGCCGCTCGTGCGCGCGAACTGGGCAAGCCGGTGGTGCTGATGCATCCGGGCCGAAGCCAGCGCGCCCGGGAGGCGGCCAAGTCCCACACCGGCGCGCTCGCGGGCGACTACGAGGTGATGCGCACGCTGGTCGAGCGCGAAGGCGTGGTGGTGGTGGACAGCATGGACGAGCTGTTCGACGTGACGGCGATCCTGGCCCGGTATCCCCAGCCGGTGCTGCAAGGCAAGGCAGCTGTGGCCTCGAACTCGGGCGCGCTGCGCGGCGTCGCGCTCGACTTCTGCGAGGAAGTGGGCCTTCCGCTGGCCGAGTTCGCTCCCGGAACGATGAAGGCGCTGTCGGGCATTCTTCCGGATTTTATGGCGCCGGACAATCCGCTGGACCTGACCGCCATCGGCATGCAGAAGCCCGAGATCTTCGGCCAGTCGGCGCAGGCCATTCTGGACGACCCCGGCGTGGGCAGCCTCATCATGCCGCTCATGGGCGGTTCGCCCCAGCAGCAGGTGGCCAAGGCCGACTCGCTTCTGCCCGTCATGCGGGCCTCGCGCAAGCCGGTGTGCTTCGTCGTCATGGGCGACAGCGCGCCGCTGGGCCAGGAGTTCCTTGCGAAGGTACACGAGAGCGGCATGCCTTTCCTGCGTTCGCCCGAGCGGGCGATGCGAGCCATGGCGCACGTCCACCGCTACGGGCGGCTGCATGCGGCGGCCGCCGAGCGCAGCCCGGAGGGCGGCCGGCGGCTGCCGGGCCTGGTCCCGGGGCCGATGGCCGAATACAAGGGCAAGCGCCTGTTGCAGGAACTGGGCATCGCGACGCCGCGGGGCGGGTTGGCCCGTACGCTGGACGAAGCCCTGCAGCGGGCGGCCGACGTCGGCTATCCCCTGGTCCTGAAGGCGCAGGCCGACATGCTGATGCACAAGAGCGATGCGGGCGGCGTGGCGGTCGGCCTGCACGACGCCGCGGCGCTGGAGGCCGCGTGGGGGACGATGGCGGCGTCGGTGGCGCGGCACAGCCCCGGGCTGGAGCTCGACGGCATGCTGGTGGAGGCCATGTCCCGGCCGGGCCTGGAACTGGTCGTCGGCGGCCGCCGCGATCCGCAATGGGGCGTCGTGATGCTGGCCGGCCTGGGCGGAATCTGGATCGAGGCGCTGCACGACGTGCGGCTGATGGCGCCCGACTTGACCGAGGCGCAGATCGCCGGCGAACTGCGCCGGCTCAAAGGAGCCAGGCTGTTGTCCGGGCTGCGCGGACGCGCGGCGGTGGACGTCGCGGCCGTCGCCGGCGTCGTGCGCCGGCTGGCGGACCTGATGCTGGCGAATCCCGAGATCGCCGAGATCGACGTCAACCCGCTCGTCGCGCTGCCGGAAGGAGAAGGCGTCGTCGCGCTCGATGCCTTGTTCGTCATCCGTTGAACGGGAGCGCACCGATGCCGGCATTCGACCAGGAAACGTTCCCGCAGCTGCTCCACACCATCGATCGCTTCATCCGCCAGCGCCTGATGCCGCTAGAGAGGCAGGTCGAGGAGAAAGAAGAGGTGCCAGCGGAAATCATCGAAGAGATGAAGCACATGGGGCTCTTCGGCCTCGGCATTCCCGAGGAGTACGGGGGCTGCGAACTCGACCTGATGCAGGAGCTGCAGGTGCAGATGGCCTTCAGCTATACCTCGCCCGCGTTCCGGCTGGTGTTCTGGCCCAACGTCGGCATAGGCAGCAAGGGCATCGTGCTGGCGGGCACCGAGGCGCAGAAGCGCAAGTACCTGCCGGGGCTGGCGAGCGGTGAGCTGCGCGCGGCCTTCTGCCTGACCGAGCCCGATGCCGGCTCCGATGCGGCGAGCCTGAAGACCCGGGCCGAGCGCGATGGCGACATGCTGGTCATCAACGGCACGAAGCGATTCATCACCAATGCCACCCGCGCGCACGTGTTCACGGTCATGGCGCGCACCGATCCCGCCGCGCCCGGGGCGGCGGGGATCAGCGCCATCCTCGTCGACCGCGACACGCCTGGGTTGCACATCGGCAAGCCGGAGAAAAAGCTGGGCCAGCGCGGCTCGCCGATCAGCGACGTGATCTTCGACGACGTTCGGGTGCCGGTCGCGAACGTGATCGGCGGCGAGGGCGCGCTGGGGCAGGGGTTCAAGACCGCCATGCAGGTTCTCGACGGCGGCCGCATCAGCGTGGCGGCCTCGGCACTGGGCATGGCGCGTCGGCTGATCGACGAAGCCGCCCGCTATGCCTTGCAGCGCAAGCAGTTCGGCCAGCCCATTGCCGGCTTCCAGCTCATCCAGGCGATGCTGGCGGATTCGGAAACCGAATACCTGGCCGGCCATGCCCTGGTGACGCAGGCTGCACAGGCCTTGCAGCGCGGCGACGATGCGCGCAGCCAGGCGGCCGCGGCCAAGTATTTCTGTTCCGAGGCGCTGTCACGCATTGCCGACAGGGCGTTGCAGATCCACGGCGGGTCCGGCTACGTGGCCGAGCACCACGTCGAGCGGCTCTATCGCGACGCGCGGGCCTTGCGCATCTACGAGGGTACCAGCCAGGTATTGCAACTGGTGATTGCGCGGGCCATGTTGAAACGCTACGAAGACTGATCGAAATTGCTTGTTAATCCATCGCAATTCGGTGTTTCAGCCACGCGGCCGTTTCTTCTACAGTAGTGCGCGACACTGCAAAGGCCGGCGTTCCCGGCCTTTGCACGATAAGAATGGAGACTCCGTGTATCCCTTGAGCTACGTGCGCCCGGCATCCCTGCCGGAAGCGCTGGACTGGCTGGCGCGCGAATCCGAGGCGCGGCCCCTGGCGGGGGGCATGACGCTGATCCCCACGCTCAAGCAGCGGCTGGCGGCCCCCTCCCATCTGGTGGATGTATCGCGCCTGCCGGAGTTGCAGGGCCTGTCGCTCGCGCAGGGCGTCCTGGCCGTCGGGGCCGCCACCCGGCATGCCGAGGTCGCATCGTCCCCCGTGGTGCGCGATGCGATTCCCGGCCTCGCCGCGCTGGCCGGCCTCATTGCCGACCCGCAGGTACGCAATCGCGGCACCCTGGGCGGTTCCGTGGCGAACAACGATCCGGCGGCGGACTATCCGGCGGCGGTGTTGGGCCTGGCCGCCACGGTCGTGACCAGCCGGCGGCGCATCGGTGCCGACGAGTTCTTCCTCGGCATGTTCGAGACCGCTCTCGCTCCGGGAGAAATCATCGTCGGTATCGAGTTTCCGGTGCCGCGGCGCAGCGCCTACGCCAAGTACCGCCATAAGGCCACGGGCTATGCGGTGGCGGGGGTCTTCATTGCGGAGACCGAAGCTGGCTTCCGGGTGGCGGTAACCGGCGCCGGGCCGTGTGTGTTTCGCTGGCAAGAGGCGGAACAGGCGCTCGCGGCGGGCGGCGCGGCGGCGCTGGACGACACCGCGCTGGAGGAAACCGGCTTGAACGACGATCGCTCGGGCAGCGCAGCCTATCGCGCGAATCTGGTGCGGGTGCTGGCGCGGCGCGCATGGGACGCGGTGGAACGGGCGGGCTGAAACGCGGGGCATGGAGCGGCCCCGGCGATGCCGGTGCCGGAAACTGTCGGAGACAACATGGAACTCAAGGGATCGCATCGGCTGGAAGCGCCGCGTGCGCTGGTGTGGAAATACCTGAATACTCCGGAGGTGCTGCAGGCCTGCGTGCCGGGTTGCGAGTCGTTCAGCGAGACTGGCGCCGACGAGTATGCGGCCGTCGTGGTGGCGGCCATCGGGCCGGTCAAGGCCAGGTTCAAGGGCACGCTGGTCATCGGCGAGAAGCAGGCCCCTGCGCGCTACCGGATCGTGGGCCAGGGCGACGGCGGCATGGCCGGTTTCGGCAAGATGGTGGCCGACGTGGAGCTGGCCGAAGAGGGCGAGGGCACGCTGCTTTCCTACACCGCGCAGGCGCAGGTGGGCGGCAAGCTGGCGCAGATCGGATCCCGGGTGGTCGGATCGGTCGCGGGCAAGCTGGCCGAGGAGTTCTTCAGGCGGTTCAGCGCCACCGTCGGCGAGAAGGCACAGACATGATCAAGGTCGAGCTGCGCGTGAACGGGCAGCCCGTGAGCCGGGAGGTCGATGATCGCACGCTGCTGGTGGAGCTGCTGCGCGGCGAACTGGGCCTGACGGGTACTCACGTCGGCTGCGATACCAGCCAATGCGGCGCATGCACCGTCAAGCTCGACGGCGCCGCCGTGAAATCGTGTTCGGTGCTGGCGGCGCAGGCCAGCGGCGGCGACGTCCTCACCGTCGAGGGACTGGGCGGTCCGGACGGCCTGGGCGAGGTGCAGCAGGCCTTCGTCGCCTGCCACGGGCTGCAGTGCGGATTCTGTACGCCGGGCATGATGATGGCCATCGACTACTACCTGGATACCGACGGATCGCCGGACGACGAAAGGATACACCGCGCGCTGGAAGGCAATATCTGCCGGTGCACGGGATACGTCAACATCGTGCGCGCCGTCAAGCACGCGGCGCAGGCGCGTATCGCGGCGGGCAAGCCGCTGGGGAAGGCGAACCATGGATAAGCTGGTCGGCCAGCCGTTGCCCCGCGCCGAAGACATCCGCCTGGTCAGCGGCAAGGGGCGCTATACCGACGATGTGAACCTGCCGGGCCAGGCCTATGGCGCATTCGTGCGCTCGCCGCATCCCCATGCCGCGATACGAGCCATCGACGTCCAGGCGGCGCTGGAATCGCCGGGCGTCATCGCCGTGCTCCGCGGCCAGGACTATCTCGACGACGGCCACCAGGGCATGGACCACATCCCCAATCCGGCCGACGCCGTTGCGTTCAGGGAGCGGGCCTTCTCGCAGTCGAGCACCGGTGTCATCTTCAACCAGCGGCACCTGCCGCTGGCCGTGGACCGCGTGCGGCACGTGGGCGAACCCGTCGTGCTGGTCGTGGCGCGCAGCGTGCGCGAAGCGCGCGATGCCTGCGAACGGGTCGAAATCGACTACGATCCGCTGCCGGCCGTGGTGGACGCCGTGCAAGCCATGGAAGAGGGCGCGCCGCAGCTGTGGGCGGGCGCACCGCGCAACCTCTGCTTCCAGGCTCGCATCGGCGAGGAAGAGGCCGTGCGCCGCGCCTTCGCCCGCGCCCGGCACGTCGTGCGCCACGAGTTCCGCAACAGCCGCGTAGTCAACTGCCAGATGGAACCGCGCTCGGCATTGGGCAGCTACGACCCGCGCACGGGCGAGTATCTGCTCATCGCCGGCAGCCAGGGCGTGAACCGCCAACAGTTGTGCATGGCCGACGCGCTGCGCATTCCGCCGGAGCGGCTGCGCGTCGTCTCGTACGACGTGGGCGGCGGCTTCGGACCGCGCAGCTGCGTCAACCCCGACCAGCTGGCGGTGCTGTGGGCGGCGCGCCGCGTGGGGTGCCCGGTCAAATGGACCAGCGATCGCAACGAGGCCTTCCTGGCCGATTACCAGGGGCGGGACCAGGTCATCCGCGCCGCCATGGCCTTCGACGAGGACGGACGCATCCTCGCGATGGACAACGAGATCATTGGCAACGTGGGCGCGCACACGGTCTCGTACGTGCCGCTGGCCAATGGCTCGCGCATCATGACCACCGTCTATCACGTGCCGGCCGCGGCCGCCACGCTGTCCGCCGTATTGACCAACACGCCGCCCACCGGCCCGTATCGCGGCGCCGGCCGGCCGGAAGCCACGCATGCGATGGAACGCATGCTCGATATCGCCGCTCGCCAATTGGGCATGGACCGCATCGAGCTGCGGCGGCGCAACCTGATCCGCCCGCAGCAGATGCCTTATCGAAGTCCCATGGGCTTGACCTACGACAGCGGGCAGTTCGCGGCCAACATGGAGCGTGCCCTGGCAGTCGCCGAGTGGGACGATGCGCCTGCGCGCAGGCAAGCGGCGCGAGCGCGAGGCAAGTGGCTGGGACTCGGATTGGCCAACTACGTGGAATCGCCGGTGGGCGCGCCGCGGGAGCGTGTCGAGCTCACGGTCGCGCCGGACGGGACGATCGATTGCGTGGTCGGCACGCAGAGTACCGGACAGGGGCATGAAACCACGTTCCGCCAGGTCCTGGCCGACGAACTGGGCGTGCCGTTCGATGCCATTGCCGTACGCACGGGCGACACGGCCTTCGTCAAGGTGGGAGGAGGCTCTCACTCGGATCGGTCCATGCGGCTGGGCGGCCAACTGCTGGTCGAGGCGGCAGCGCAGCTGCGCACGGCGGGCGCGCCGGTCGCCGCGGCCATGTTGAAATGCGGGACCGAGGACGTGCGCTTCGAGCAGGGGCGTTTCGTCGATCCGGCCTCGAGCCGCGCGGTGGGATTGTTCGAGGTGGCCGCCCGCATCGAGCGGGATGGCGTGCCAGGGCAAGCCGATGTCCGCCGGTATTCCGCCGCCGCCGAGTTCAACGGCCGTATCCCCGCGCATCCCACGGGCACGGCGGTGTGCGAACTGGAAGTCGACCCCGACACCGGCGACGTGGAGATCGTCCGCTATACCTCGATCGACGACGTGGGGCGGCCCATCAATCCGCAAATCGTCGAAGGGCAGGTGCATGGCGGGCTGGCGCAAGGCATCGGGCAGGCCTTGCTCGAGGACTACCAGATCGATCCCGAAAGCGGGCAGGTATTCAGTGGCTCCTACATGGACTACGGCGTCGCGCGGGCTGGGGTGATGCCGGCGCGCCTGGACGTCGAACTGACCGAGGACCGCACCCAGGGCAACGCCCTGGGCGTCAAGGGGGGAGGCGAGAGCGGCATCACGCCGGCCACGGCGGCCATTTTCAATGCCTTGGCCGATGCGTTGGGCGACTGCTGGGACGGGGAGCTTCCCATGCCTGCCACTGCCCCGGTCATTTGGGAAGCCATACGGCGCGCGCAAGGAGCACAGCAATGAGCCAACCCGTCCTGGTAAGCCGCAACGGCGGCTTGGTGGACATCGTCCTGAATACCCCGGAGAACGGCAACCTGATGAGTGCGGAAATGGGCAACCTCATCATCGAAGCGGTCTCGCACCTGGAGGAGGATACGCGCCTCGTGCGGCTGTTCGGCAAGGGGGACGATTTCTGCGCGGGCCGGGTCTCGCCCATGCCGCAGCCCGGCGCCACGCCTACCGGGGAGTTCCTGCGGCGCCGGGTCGCCATGCCGGCGCTGGCCTTGTACGACGCGCTCAAGAGCACCCAGGTCCCGGTGCTCGCCGTCGTCCAGGGGCGAGCCGAAGGGGTCGGATGCGCGCTCGCCGGTGTGTGCGACATCACGCTGGCATCCGACGACGCGCAGTTCCGGATTCCGGAAATGGAGCGGGACATCCCGCCGGCGCTGGTCATGTCCGCGCTGACGGGGCGGGTGCCGATCAAGACCATTGCCCGCATGGTGCTTACCCGCGACGTGGTCGATGCCGCGCAGGCATTGCAGGCCGGGCTCGCCAGCGAGGTTGTGGCGCGCGACGCGCTGCTCGCTCGGGCGGACGAGATCGCGGCGTCGATCCTGGACTGCAGCGCGGTCACGGTCCGCGCGGTCAAGCAATTCCTGGAACTGGCGCCCGGGTTGTCCGCCGCGGCGTCGAGCAGCCTGGCGGGCCATTTGTCCGGTACGGCTTTGTCGGCCAAGTTCGGACGCTGACCGCAGGGGACGCGAGATCCCCGCACAACACGAGGAGACGAAGTCGATGGTGAACAAGTATCTGGCCTTCCTGGCCGCGGTCTTTGCCCTTGCCGCAGGCACGCCGGCAACTGCCGCAGACTATCCGGCGCGTCCGTTGCGCATGTTGTTGGGCTACCCGGCCGGCAGCGGCATCGACAACGTGGCCCGTCAGGTGGCGGCCGGCCTGGAGAAAGAGCTGGGGCAGCCGGTGGTGGTCGAGAACAAGGCCGGCGCGCTGGGGAACCTGGCGGCGGATTTCGTCGCCAAGTCCGCGCCCGACGGCTACACCATCCTGTTCACGCCGAATTCCACCCATGCCGCCAACGTGCACCTGTTCAAGAAGCTGCCGTTCGATCCCATCGGGGATTTCATGCCGGTGGGAACGGTGGCGAGCCTGGGCTTCGTCCTGCTGGTCGCTCCCGAACACACCAAGGTCGATTCCGTGGCGCAGTTGACCGCCATGCTCAAGCGCGATCCCGGCAAGTATTCCTGGGGCAGCGGCAACGCGACGGGGCAGGTCGCCGGGGAACTGTACAAGACGCTTGCCGGCGTGGATGCCGTCAATGTTCCCTACAAAGGCGTGCCGCCGGCCATGACCGACCTGATCGGCGGACGCATCACCTTCCTGTTCGCCGATGCCACGCTGGCGATTCCGCAACTCAAGGGCGGCCGCGTCAAGGCCCTGGCGGTCACGGGCAGCACCCGCCCCACGTCGCTGCCCGACGTGCCCACCATGGCGGAGGCAGGCGTGCAGGGCTACGACCTTGCCGGCTGGTTCGGCATTTTCCTGCCTGCCCATGCGCCGGCATCGGTACGCAAGACGCTGAGCGCCGCCCTGAACAAGGTGACCGTCAGCCCGGACATGGCGCGTTTCCTGCGCGGGATCGGCGCCGAACCGCTGCCCGGCGGACCGGAGGACCTAGCGCGCGTCGTGGCAGTGGATACCGAGAAGTGGGGCAAGATCATACGCGCCGCCGGGATGACTGCGGAATGAGCCGCGCCGGTCATCGGCGCGCGGCGCCATCGTCGGGAGGAACGGCATCATGCTGAGCCTGGAAGGCAGGACCGCTATCGTCACCGGTGCCAGCTCGGGCATCGGCCGGGCGATCGCCATCGCGCTGGGCGAGGCGGGCGCCGCCGTGGTGCTGGCCGCGCGTCAGCGGGAGGCCCTGGAAGAGACGGCGCGCCGGGTACGGGAAGCGGGCGGCGAAGCCCTGGCCTGCGTGGCGGACATCAGCCGAGAGGACGAGGTCGCGCACTTGTTCGCGGCCGCGATGGAGGCCCGCGGCCGCGTCGACATCCTCGTCAACAACGCGGGCGTGACCACCAGCCAGCCCATCGAGACGATGAGCCTGGACACGTGGCGCCAGGTGCTGGACGTGAACCTCACCGGCACCTTTCTTTGCAGCCGCGAGGCCTTCCGTATCATGAAGCCGCAGGGGGGCGGACGCATCATCAACATCGGCAGCGTCGCGGCCAAGGTTCCCCGGCCGGATTCCGTTCCCTACACGACCACCAAGCACGGGCTGGCGGGCATGACCCATGCGCTCGCGCTCGACGGCCGCGCGCATGGCATCGCCGTGAGCATCCTGCATCCCGGCGTGACCGAGTCGGCGCTCGCTGCCAAGTCCGGCCGCAAGTTCCAGCCCGGCGAACTGATGAAGGCCGAGGACGTGGCGCGGGTGGTCGTGCTGATGGCTACGCTGCCGCCGGAAGTCAACCTGTACGAGGGCACGGTTTTCCCGTTGTCCATGCCCTTGCTTGGCAGGGGATAAAATCCCAGGGCATGAATGCCCCATTTCCGATCCGCAAAGAATGCCCGCCGGGTGCGTGCATATGCGACCGCGAACGGTTGCTGGCCGACCCGCAGGCCGACATCCGCGTCCTACGGTTGACCAAGGAAGAGGAAAAACGGCTGGTGGCCCGGCTGGAGAATATGTCCAGCTTCGACGACCTCAAGCACATGGAAATGCGCATGCAGGCGCAACTGGGCATCGTGCTGCGGATTACGCCCAGCATCTACGAGGTGCGCACCGTGCGGGGCATCAGTATCGAGATCGAGGAGCGCCCGGGCCTGTGCAGGAAGACCCGGGAAGCCATACCGGCCGCGATACGCCGCTGCTTCGAAAAGAATCCGGAAATCGTCTTTGCGCTGCTGGACTCGCACGACCTCTTGGGAAGAGGGTAGCGGCGATTCGGCGTGACCAGGCCCTATTGACGCTCCAGCGCCTGGCGCTCGGAGGACGTCGGCCCCAGCCCCTCGATGGCCAGCCGCAACAGCGATCGCAGGTAAGCCAGCCCGGCGGCGGGCTTGGGCGTCGGTTGGCTGAGCCAGCGGCGGACTTCCGTCAGGTAGATGGTGACGAACAAGGCCGCGATCAGTTCCGGATCCGCCCGGCTGCCGATGTCGTGGCTGGCCTGCTTGCGCCTCACGACGTCGGCCAGCATGGCGTAGATGTTGGTGCGTCGCGCATAGAAACGCCGCGTTTCCTCGCCGCGATCGGTGCTGGTGGCCAGGAAATCCGAGGTTGCCTGCACCGCGGGCCGCGATATTTGCGGATGCCGGGCCCAGTACTTGTAGCGCAGGCCGAAGAAAGCCATGAGCAGGTCGATCAGCGGCCCGTCCTGCTGCAAGGCCTTGGCGCCTTTCTCGTTGACCGCGTCCAGATCGTTGTTGACGATCATCATCAATAGATCGCGCTTGTCCTCGGCGTAGACGAAGATGGTTCCGATGGCCACTTCGGCCCGCTGGGCGATCTCCCGCGTGGTGGCCGCGTCATAGCCCTTTTCCAGGAACACGTCGCGCGCCGCCTGCTTGATGCGGCGCAGCTTGTCGAGCTTGCCGCGTTCGCGCAGGCCGAGTTCCGGGGAGGAGGAAGACGAGGCGGATGGGTTCTTCATGAAGAAAAGGCGCGAGCGTGAAGGGGATGAAACGGGGGCGGCTGGACCGCCGCCTATTCTAGAAGAAAAGGTTGGCCTTGCCCTTCAATAAAGTCTTGACTAAGTAAGATAACCTTATATAAGGTATCATTATCATGAGATGTCCAGACGAAGGACGTTGTTGGAGGAGGCAGGGTGGAAGCCATCGTCGAAGACCCCGAATCGCTTGCGGCCTTGCATGCGGTTTCGTGCGGCGGCAGGAGCATGGCATGGCGGCAGTGGGGCAGCGGGCCGGTGCTCGTTCTGGTCCACGGCACCGGCGGATCCTGGACGCACTGGATGCGCAACGTGCTGCCTCTTGCCCGGCACTTCACCGTGCTGGCGCCCGACCTGCCCGGGCATGGCGATTCCGAGCTTCCCGAGGGCGAGGTGTCCTGCCGGCGCTTTGCCACGCTGTTGTGGGAAGGCATCGACCAGTTGGCCGGACCGGATGCAACCATCGCCGTGGCCGGATTCTCGCTGGGGTCCGTGCTTGCCGAAAGCATGGCTCTGCAACGGCCGAGGCGCGTGCGGCAGGTACTGCTGCTGCGAGGCAGCTTCGCGCCCGCCGTGCCCAAGCCGCCTGAGCTGCTGCGCTGGCGGGGCATCGCCGATCCCGCGGAGCGGGCGCGCATCCATCGGCACAACCTGGCCGTATCGATGTTCGGGAATCCCGGTCGTATCGACGACGAAGCGGTGGCGATACAAGCTCGCAATGTCGAGCGGTGCCGGCTGGACGCCAGGCCGCTACTCGCCAGCCGCGAAGTGGAGGCCTTCGCCACGCTGGGCTGCGCCGTTCACGGCATTGCCGGCGAACTGGACGTCTACGGCGGCGGTAATGTGGAGGCTCAAGGCCGCGCATTGCGCCAGACCCTGCCGCAGGCCTCCTTCGACCTGGTGCCCGGGGCGGGGCATTGGGCGGTCTACGAGGCGGCCGAACAGGTCAACGCGATGATGGTGAATGCCCTGATGCGCAATCCATGGGGATGATTCATCATGAAGCATGTTCAAATTTGAGCTTGATCAAAATAAAGACGGCCCGGAGGCAATCCGCGACACGGGCCGCGAGCTTTCCAAAGGAGATAATGGTGAAGACAAGCATCCTGGCCGCCGTGGCGGCCGCGGTGGCGCTGGCCGCTTCCGGTGCGCAGGCGCAGAACGACTTTCCCAGCAAGCCGGTACGCATGATCGTCTCGTTTCCGCCGGGCGGAAGCACGGACCTGATCGCGCGGGTCATGGCGCCCGTCATGTCCAAGAACCTCGGGCAGCAGGTCGTGGTGGAGAACAAGGGCGGAGCCGGCGGCAACATCGGCGTCGAGGCCGTGGCCAGAGCCGCGCCCGACGGTTACACCATGGTCCTGAGCGGCGCGGGTGCGCTCGGCATCAACAGCGTGCTGTACCGTAATTTGCCGTTCGACCCGGTCAAGGACCTGGCCCCGGTCAGCCTGGTGGCAACGTCGCCCTTCGTGCTCGTGGGACCGGCGAATTCCCCGTACAAAGACGTCAAGGCGTTGCTTGCCGACGCCAAGGCGTCGCCGGGCAAGCTGTCGCTGGGGCACGGCGGGCAGGGCACTGTCATGCACCTGGCCAGCGAGCTCTTCAACCAGCTGGGCAACGTCAAGACCGTGCTGGTGCCCTACAAAGGCACCGGGCCGGCAACCACCGACGCCATGGCCGGCCAGATCCCTCTGGCGATGAGCGATACCCCCAGCTCCGTCCCTTACGTCAAGGAAGGCCGCTTGAAGGCGTTCGCCGTCACCACCAGCGAGCGTTCCTCTTCGCTGCCGGACGTGCCGACGCTGGAGGAGGCTGGCATCAAGGGCTACGAGGCCATGGGCTGGTTCGGCATCGCGGTGCCGGCAGGGACCCCGGAGCCCATCATCAAGCGGCTGAACGAGGCGGTATCGGCGGCGCTGAACGATCCGGCGGTGATCGAGCGGGTGCGCGCGGCGGGGGCCGATCCGAAGCCGACGTCGCCCGATGGCCTGCGCAAGCTGATCGCGACCGACATCGCCAAGTGGGGCAACATCGTCAAGCAGGTGGGCTTGAACCTGAATTAACGTGAAATAATTGGCGCATGAATATTTCTCTGCGCCAATTGAGAGCCTTCCTGGGCGTGGCGGCATCGGGCAATTTCACCCGCACCGCCCAGCGGCTGCACCTGAGCCAGGCGGGACTGAGCGCCACCATACGCGAACTCGAGTCCCAGCTCAACACGCGCCTGTTCGAGCGTACGACCCGGGCGGTGGTGCTGACCGAGGCGGGCAGGGCCTTCCTCCCTTCGGCCGAAATGGTCGAACGAGAACTGACCGCCGCCGCGGCGCGATTGAAGGAAATGGGGCGGCAAGAAGGCGCGGCGCTGCGGCTGGCATTCACGCCGCTCATGGCCGCCAATGTCGTGCCCGAAACGCTCAGGCGCTTCCACGCCGAGCATCCCGACGTGGAGATCGAGGTCATCGCCGGCAGCCCGCTCGAAATCCAGCAGCTGGCCGAGACGGGCGAGATCGATGCGGCCTTCGGCGCATTTTTTTCCAAGGTGTCCGGTTTGGCGCGCAAGCCCCTGGCCTCGTCGGGCCTGCTGGCCGTCTACGCGGCCGGGCGCTTCCGGCCCGTCCCTTCCGGGGCCGGCATGGACGACACCACCTGGGAGATGCTGCGCGGCCAGCCGTACGTCGCGCTGACGGACGACAGTCCGATCCAGCAACTGGCCGAAGAGGCCCTGTACAAGCACCAGATCGACATCGGGCCGCGCATGACCGTCCAGCATCTCGATACGGCGCTGGGCATGGCCGAGCAGGGCTTCGGCATCGCCATCATTCCGGCTTTCTCGCAAAGCGCGTGCGCGCGCTATGCGGTCGAGTTCCGCCGCATCAGCCCGGCGGTTCCCTTCGATTTCAGCTATGTCATGCGGGCCGGCGCGCCGCATCCGGACACGCTGGCCCGCTTCGCCGCCATCTTCAAGGCGGTCATGGAACGGAAATGACCGCCACGGGCGTCAAACCGGCACCGTCTCCACATCGTAGGTGAACAGCCATTCGTACCGTTCCTTGACGCGGTCCTCGCGCCATTCGCGGTTCACATATGCGGCGGCGCCTTCGGCGTGCGCGAGCTCCCGATTGTGGAAGCGCTGCGCGTTGGCGTTCGAGCCGTTGATGACGCCGGCGGTGCGTTCCTTGCGGGCATCCTCGTAGCGCTGCAGGGCGTGTTCCGGGTCGTCGGCATAGGCGCGCAGCGCCCGTGCCAGTATGTAGCCATCTTCGAGCGCCATGCCGGCTCCCTGGGCCAGGAAGGGCAGGGTCGGGTGGCAGGCGTCGCCCAGCAGCGATACACGGCCGCGGCGCCATGTCTGCATCGGATCGCGCACCATCAACGCCCATTTGTAGGGTACGTCTATGGTCCGCACCAGGGTGTGCACGTCCTCGTTCCAGCCCTTCAGGTCGGCCAGGCATTCTTCCGTGGTGCCGCGCTCGGTCCAGGACTCGACCTGCCAATCCGAGCGCTCGACCGCCGCCACGAAATTGACCAGCTTGAACGCATGCAGCGGGTAGTGGATCACGTGCGCGCCCGGGCCCACCCAGTTCACGCCATAGGG
Organism: Pigmentiphaga sp. NML080357; assembly: GCF_002188465.1. GTDB lineage: Bacteria > Pseudomonadota > Gammaproteobacteria > Burkholderiales > Burkholderiaceae_B > Pigmentiphaga. The sequence continues at coordinate 198,285 of NZ_NINW01000024.1, forward strand.
CCGCCGCAGCCGCTCGGGCAGCTTGTCCGCCTCGATCACGCCGCGCCAGGCGACCAGCCCCGAGAACCGCGGACGGTCTGCGCCGAACAGCTGTTCCCTGACCTGGGAATGCACGCCGTCGGCGCCGATCAGCACGTCGCCTTCGAAGCTGCGGCCGTCGGCGGTATGGGCCACCACGCCGCCGGCATGCTGCTCGAAACGGACGAACCTGGCACCAAGTACCAGCGCGTCGGGATCCGCGCGTCGTACGCCGGCGGCAATCGCCTGGTGCAGGTCGGCGCGATGCGCGGTCAGATAGGGATAGCCGTAGAGCTCGCGCGAGACGTCGCCCAGATTGAAGAGCGTCCAGGTCTGGCCGGTGTTCCACAGGCGCACGATCTTGCCCTCGGGCTCGCAGGCCTGTTCCATGACGTCCCGTTCAAGGCCCAGTGCGTACAGTACGTGGACAGCGTTGGGCCCGAGCTGGATGCCCGCGCCCACCTCCTTGAGCACGGGAGCCTGTTCGAGGATGCGGACCTGGAAGCCCTGCTGGAGAAGGGCCAGGCCAGCGGTGAGTCCGCCCAGTCCGGCGCCGGCGATGATGATGCGCATAAGGTCAATCCAGTGAAGTGTTGGTGCGTTTGATCAGCTCGGCCCAGCGCCGCGTATCGCCGGCCAGGAACTGCTTGAACTCCGAGGGTGTGGTCTTGATCACCTCCTGGCCGCCCGCTTTCATCTGCTCGACCAGCTCGGGATCGTCCTGGGCCGCATGCAATGCGGCGTTGAGCTTGCGGACGACGTCGGCCGGCGTGCCGGCCGGCGCCACCAGGCCGGTCCACGAATACGACTCGAAGTCGTGGCCGTAGATTTCGCGCACGGTCGGAACGTTGGGCATTTCGGGCGATCGCGCGGCGCCGGCCGTGGCCAGGACCTTGGCGCGGCCGGATTCGAGGTAGGGACGTACCACCGTGATCGTTTCCAGCGTCATGTCGATCTGTCCGCCCAGCATGTCGGCCAGTGCCGGCGCGCCGCCTTTGTAGGGCACGTGCAGGAGCTTTGCGCCCGACACTTCCTTGAACCATTCGCCGGTCAGGTGGTTGATCGAACCGTTGCCGGCCGAGCCGTAGGACACCTTGTGCGTGGCGGCGTAGGCGGTCAGGGCCTGCAGCGTGTCGGGCTCCAGGGAGGCGCGCACGACCAGCAGGATGGGGCTGCGCGCGACGAGGCCCACGTGTTCGAACGAGCTGATGGGCGAATAGGCCAGGTTGCGGTAGAGGCCGGGGGCCACGCCCAGACTGCTCGTGCTCGCCCATAGCAGCGTATGGCCATCGGGCTTGGCGCGCGCCACGTAGGCCGAGCCGACGGTTCCTCCCGCTCCCGCGCGATTCTCGACCACGACCGGCTGGCCCAGTTGCCGCGAGAGCGTCTTGCCCACCAGCCGGGCCGTGGTATCGGTCGGCCCGCCGGGTGGGAAGGGCACGACGATGGTGACGGGAGAGGTGGGGAATTCGGCGGCGTGGGCGGCGCCGGCGGCCGCCAGCGCGGCGGCGGCGAGGATGCCCAGGCAGATGCGGCGCGATGGGGCCGCCGTCTTGCCGGCAGGTACGTTCATCGGTGTCCCCTCTGATTGTATGTCGAGGGGCACTATAGGATGAAGCGCCGGGCTAGTTGAATCACATAATAATTATCGAATCACAACGGATTTCGATAGAAACGGCGCTGTTTGCGCCCCGTCGTGCACAGGGGCGCAAGTCGATCAGGCCGAGCCTATCCTGCGGCTGCGCAGGTCGTCGACCACGGTACGCAAGAGGCTTCGCAGCGTCTTGATTTCCTTGGGGCTCAGGCTGCTGAAGGCATCTTCCTCGAGCTTGGCCATGTCGCGCGTGCCGGCCTCGACGACTTCGCGCCCCGCGGAGGTGAGCGTGATGCGCAGGATACGGCGGTTGTTGCTGTCTTCCTTGCGTTCGAGCAGGCCGCGTTCCTCGAGCGTCGCCAGGAGCTGCCCCATGGATTGCGGAGTCACGTAGAACCGGCGGGACAGGTCGGCCGACGACAGGCCTTCCCGATGGGCCACCACGGAAAGCACGGTGAACTGGATGCCGGTGACCCCATAGGGCTTGAGGATGGCATCGCTGAAATTGCGCAGGGGATGATGGACCTGGGAGACCAGGTAAGTGGTGCTCGGGCCGTTGAAGGGCTCGGCGAGGTGCTCGGTGGACAAGAATGGCTCCGTGGGACGACAGGTTCCTGCCAGTGTAAGGCAGACTGATTCGTGCGAGCCAGCGGGAGTGCACCGAAGCCGGGCGGCTTCGATGCGACGGCGCGAACGACGCTTACTTGACGTCGACGGCGTCTTTCAGCACTTTGGCCGCGCTGAAAGCGGGGGCCTTGCGGGCGGCGATCTGGATCGCTTCGCCGGTGCGGGGATTGCGGCCGGTCTTGGCGGCTTTTTCTTTCACCGAGAACTTTCCGACGCCAGGCAGCACGACCTCGTCGCCCTTGGCCAGCGAGTCGCGCAGCGCATCGCCCAGCGCGTCGACAAAAGCTTCGGAGACATTCTTGGGTTGTTGGGTGCGCTCGGCGAGAGCGTCGATCAGTTCTTTCTTGGTGCGCATGCGTACTCCTTAAAAAATATTGGCAGACCGGCCTGAGCGGCTGGCCGCCTCTGCACAGAGCCGGCATTCAAGCAATCTTGGAGAAGAAATGCAAGTCCGGGGCGCGATTACATCATCTTGCGCGCCCGGGCGCGAGAGCATTCACTGCGGGCGCGCGTATCGCACCTTAACCGAAAAATCATGCGAAATTGCAACGGACGTAGACGGCATGTTGGCCGCGACTTGATTCAAGATCTCGACGTAGGCAGCAAATTCGCCGATTTTTCCGGCAAAAAGCGGATTTTGAATATTTGATGATGCCGCGCCGCTTGCTTACCATGTGCGATTGACGCCGCTCGCCGGCCTCTCGATCCATCGTGAAGGAGTTCTCCATGCAAGCAGATCCCGCCGTTGCGAACGCGGCACCCGCCGTTACATCTCGCCGCAATTGCGCATCCTGGAACGTGGACGAGGTGCTGGCGTTGTTCGAACTGCCGTTCGCCGATCTGCTTTACCGCGCGCAAGAGACGCATCGGCGGTTCTTCGACGCCAACGCCATCCAGTTGTCGACGCTCCTGTCGATCAAGACGGGCGGCTGTCCCGAGGATTGCGCATATTGCCCGCAGTCGGCGCGCTACGACACCGGCGTGGAGGCGGAAAAGCTGCTGCCGCTGGACGACGTGCTCGCCGCGGCGCAGACGGCCAAGGACAATGGCGCGACGCGCTTCTGCATGGGCGCCGCCTGGCGCAGCCCCAAGCCGCACCAGGTCGAAGCCGTGGCCGAGATGGTCAAGGCGGTCAAGGGCCTGGGGCTGGAGACCTGCGTGACGCTCGGCATGCTGCGCGACGGGCAGGCCGAGCAATTGCGCGAGGCCGGGCTCGACTATTACAACCACAATCTGGACACCGCACCGGAGTTCTACGGCCAGATCATCACCACGCGCACCTACCAGGATCGCCTGGACACCCTGGGCCGGGTGCGCGACGCCGGCATCAAGGTCTGCTGCGGCGGCATCGTCGGCCTGGGCGAGTCGCGCCGCGAGCGGGCGGGGCTCATCGTGCAGCTGGCCAACATGGATCCGTATCCCGAGTCGGTACCGATCAACAACCTGGTGCGCGTGGAAGGCACGCCGCTGGCGGACAACGCTGCCGTGGATCCGTTCGAGTTCGTGCGCACCATCGCGGTGGCGCGCATCACCATGCCGGAGGCCATGGTCAGGTTGTCGGCGGGGCGCGAGCAAATGAACGACGCCTTGCAAGCGCTGTGTTTCCTGGCGGGCGCCAATTCCATGTTCTACGGCGACCGCCTGTTGATCACTGACAATCCCCAGGCCGAGGCCGACCGCAGCCTCCTGCGGCGCCTGGGCATGCGGGTGGACGCCGGCACGCACTAGGAAGCCTCATGCCGCTCCTGCACCTGGCCCCGGGCGTCGCGATCGACGAGGACGAGATCGCGCTCACGATGATACGCGCCCAGGGCGCGGGCGGGCAGAACGTGAACAAGGTGTCGAGCGCCGTCCACCTGCGGTTCGACATCGGCGCGTCCTCGTTGCCCGAGGCATGGAAGCAGGCCTTGATGCAGAAGCACGACCGGCGCATTTCGAGCGCGGGTGTGGTGGTCATCAAGGCGCAGGCCTATCGCAGCCAGGAAAAGAACCGCGCGGATGCGCTGGAGCGCTTGCGGGCGCTGCTGGCTTCGGTAGCCGAGCCGCCCAAGCCGCGCAAGCCTACCAAGCCGACGATAGGGTCGCAGCAGCGCCGCCTGCAGCGCAAGGTCCGGCATGGGCAGGTCAAGCGGCTGCGCGTCCGCGTGGACGACGAATAGGCGAACCGGCCCTAGAGGCCGAGTTTCTTCCAGCCTTCATGGCCCAGGGCGCGCAGCGTTTCGATGTTCTGCTCGTAGATGCGCTCGGCTTCGGGGAATGCCTCGACCGCGCGGTCCACGCTCGCCTCGCGCAACAGGTGCAGCGTGGGATAGGGGGAACGGTTGCTGTAGTTCTCGATGTCGTCCGGCTCGGTATCGGCGAACTGGTAGTCGGGATGAAAACTGGCCACCTGGATTTCGCCCGCCAGGCCCAGCGCTTCCACCGCGGCGTCGGCCTCGTCGAGGAAATCGTTGTAGGCATGGAAATCGGCCAGCGTCCAAGGGTGGATCAGCAGCAGCGTGTCCACCTGCTCGGGATCGCTCTGCGCGAGACTGCGCAAGGCTTCGGCCAGGTCCTCGAGCAGGGCGTCAGGATCGTGGGCCTGGCTGACCACGTAGCGGATCTGGCCCTTGACGTGGACGGCCTTGGCAAAAGGGCACAGGTTCAGGCCGATGACGGCCTTTTCCAGCCAGGCGCGCGTGGCGTCGATGGCGGCCTGGGGCGGGAGGGAGTCGGGCGGGGATACGAACATGATGAGAGTCAGCCTATGCGGACGTCGGGCGTAGCCACGGCCTGCTGTTCGGGTTCAAGGTGGATAACGATGGCGCTGCCTTCCACGTAGTCCTGGATGGCGGCTTCCAGCCGGTCGCAGATGGCATGCGCGGCGGCCACCGGCATGTCGCCGGGCACGACGAGATTGAATTCGATGAACACCCGCGCGCCGGAACGCCGCGAGCGCAGCGTGTTGGCCTGCAACGCGCCCCCGCCCGCGTTGCGGATGACCTGCCGTATGCCGTCGACGATTTCTACCGGCAGCGCCTCGTCCATGAGGCCGCCCACGGAATCGCGCATCAGCCGCCATCCCGACCAGAGGATGTGCAGCGCCACCAGCCCGGCGATGATGGCGTCCAGGCGCTGCCATCCCGTCAGGGCGACCAGCGCGACGCCTATCGCCACGCCGATCGAGGACACGACGTCGGTCCAGAGATGGCGGCCGTCGGCCACCAGCGCGGGCGAATGCCACCGGCGCCCATGGCGTATCAGCATGGCTCCCCACAGCCCATTGATGAGCGTGGCGGCCAGGTTGACGGCCGTGCCCAGCAGCGGCGTTTCCAAGGGGCGTGGATGCATGAAGCCCTCGTAGGCTTCGCGCAGGATGGTGAAAGCGGCAACCAGGATCAGCGTGCTTTCCAGCACGGCGGACAGGTACTCGGCCTTGTTGTGGCCGTACGGATGGTTGGTGTCGGCCGGGATGGCGCTGACCGAAACGGCGATCAGCGTGATGACGGCGGTGGCGACGTTGACGATGCTTTCGAGGGCATCCGAATAGAGCGCGATACTGCCGGTGAGCAGATAGCCCACGTATTTCATGCCGAGGACGACGATGCCGACGGCGATCGTCACCAGGCTGAACTGCGTGGCGCGGGTCATGGGAACGTCTTCTCCCCGTGGGGAGCGGCGGGATGGAGCATGGAATCGGAGGCGGGTGGGCGGATTCCGGCATTCTAGGCCCTGTCCGCCCCGATTGCATGCCCGATGTCCGGTGGCTCAACGCCCCCCGAGGCCCGGCACGAGGCCGCGCAGATCGGGAATCTGGAAAGACCCTCCGGGAAGCTCGAAACGCGAAGCCTGGGGGGCGCGGTCGTCCAGGGCTTCAACCCGGAAGCGGTCGCCGAAGCGCAGCAGGCCGAGCCGATCGTTCTGCAGCCGCCGCGCCAGGTCGTCCGCGCCGGCGGGCAGCAGCGTTCCGGCCAGCGCCGCCAGGCTCCTCCCCAGCTTGAGGGCGGCGGCCGTGAGTTCGCTCGCGGCGGGTTCGGAGGTCAGGACCAGCTCTTCCGTGCGCCGGCGTCGCTGGCCGTCTTCATAGGTCAGGACGTACACTGTCCCGCCGAGTCCGGCGACGGTTTCGCGCCGGCTCGTCGGTTGCAGCGAAACGATGGCGCTGACTTGTTCCAGCGCGGCGGTGGGGCTGGGCATCAGGCTGCCCGCCATGCGCATCAGGTCGGCGGCTTCCATGACGACCTGCTGCCCATTGACCCGGGTCACCGCATAGATTTTTTCCCCGCGGGCTAGCAGGTAGCCGTTGGGGCTCTGGGGCGATGCGGCACGAAGGTTGTCGCCGGCGTATTCCACCGAAGCCGAGAAGGGCCGGCCCCGGTCGTCCAGGCCCGCCAGCTTGGCGGTGCCGGCCGCATGGGCGACGAGGGGCAGGCAGAACAGTGCCGCGGCGGCGATACGTAACATCATGATGCGTGGCTCCATGCGCGTCGGCGGTGCTCAAAGCGTTTCGACCGCCGGGGCCGGATGACGTTGCGTAAAAGTTGTTGCGCCGAGGATCAGTTGCCCAGGGGAGGGCTGTCGGTCACGGCGTGGAATTCGCCCGTGGACGGGTCGCGCACCATCAATACGCCGGTCGCCACGCCGAAATAGGCTCCATGCAGCTGCAATCGGCCCTGCTCGACCTGCGAGCGCACCCACGGGAAGCTCATCAGGTTGGCCAGGCTGTGTTCGACGGTCGCGAGTTCGAGTTGCCTGATGTACATGCCGGGGTTTTCCCCGGGCGGAACGATGCGATCGACGACAGGGGCGATCTGCTGCATCCACTTGCCGATGAAGTCGCCCGGGGAGAGCGGCTCGGCGCTGTTGGCGATGGCCGAAATGCCGCCGCACAGCGCGTGGCCCAGCACCACGATGTGCTTGACCCGCAGGGACTGCACCGCGAACTCCAGCGCGGCGCTGGTGCCGTGGTAGTTGGGCGTGCCGCCTTCATAGGGAGGGACGAGGTTGGCGACGTTGCGAACGACGAAGATTTCGCCTGGGCCGGCGTCGAAGATGACTTCCGGGGCGACGCGGGAATCGCAACAGCCTATGACCATGATTTCGGGCTTCTGGCCCTTTTCGGCGAGCGTCTTGTAGCGGGCGCGCTCGTCGTTGAAGCGGCCGTCGAGAAAGGAACGATAGCCGTCTGTGAGTCGTGTCGGGAACATGCTTCACCTATTGCTTGCCCGCCGCGAGGCGGGAAGTATGCATGATACCAGTCGCAACGGTTCCCGGCCTCCGGGGTCACCCGCGTCAACGGGCGGCGTCCTGGGCGGCGCGCAGCCTCACCACGGCCTGGGAGAGCAAGTGCAGGGGGTCTTCGGAGGCCACCACGGCAGTGTCGTTCAGCGTGAGCACCAGGACGCCCGCGGGCAGTTCCAGCAGCTTCAACGAGCCGGGCGGGATGGCGACGCCGGCTTTGGGGGCGATGATCTTGAGCGTGGTCAGCAGTGCCGTGATCTCTTCGCGGTCGTAGATGGGGTGCCAGTGCGACAGCCGGTCCAGGACCTCGCGGTACAGCGGCTCGCCGGGACTCTGCAAGGATTGCTCGACTCCGAAAATCTGCGCGCTCCAGAGCCCCCGCTCGTCGGTTTCGATAGTGACGGCGTGCGAGGGAATGTCCGGGCGTAGCGGCAGCACCACCGTCCGCAGATAGGCTTCCGCGGTGTAGCGTGTCTCGCGCGTCGTGGGAGGAATGCGCATGGCAGGCATCCTGTTCGTTTACGAGTCCAGCTTAGCGGCACGCTTTTTCCCCAGGGGTTACAGCGCCGTTGCGGTCATTTCCGGGTTTAACAGGCTATCCGAGCCGGCATGCGCTCGGTGTAGAAAATGCCGGCACGCTGCTGCGCGCCCCGGCAAGGGAGCACTTTTTGCCCCCCGGGACGATCGACCCGGCCGGGCGAGCCCCGCCGGCGTCGCGGAATCCCGGCGTCTTCTGCACACGTGTGGAATTCCTCATCGCGCTTCGATATGCTTGCGCGCAGAGAAGCAACAAACATCCTCGGGGATCGGGAAATTCATGAGAACAGTGCTCGCGGGGCTCGCGACTGCTGTGACGATGGGATGCGCCATGCACGGCCCGGACCAGGCCGGCGCGGCCGCTCGTCAAGACGAGTGCGTTACCAACCGCGACGTGCGGGAAGTCGTCGTCAGGCTGCGCGACATGGGGTGGACCGCCCAGCGCACGATAGACGAAGTGCTGGCCACGTCGCAGATCGACGATGTCGAAACGAAGAATTGGTTCGTCGGCCTGGTGACCGATATCTACGGCAACCGGACCACGCTGGCCCAGGTCGATGCCGACTATGCCGCGTGCATGAAATCGCTGCCGGCCAATGTGGCGCCGGTGCTGTCCGCTTCGTCGCGGGCCGAGGTGCGTGGCCGCCCTCCGGGATAGGCGGGGCCCAGCGCATCCCGGGGCCGTTTGCCCGCTTGCCGCCGGACCGCGCTGCCGCATGGCGGCAGGCGCGGGAGCCTGCTCGCGGGAGCGGTGCCGACGACTTATTCGGGCTGGACGCCGGCCGCCTGGGCCACCGTGCGCCAGCGCGAGACCTCGCTGCTGACGAAGGAGGCAAACTGCTCGCCCGTCATGGGCTTGGCCACCTCGCTGCCGGTCTGCTCGATGCGCGTGATGTAGTCGCGGTCGGTCGCGATTTTCGCGATCTCGGCATTCAGCCGCGCCGCCACGTCGGCCGGCATGCCGGCCGGTCCGAACAGGCCGGTCCAGGTGGTGACATTCAGCTTGTTGAGCCCGGCCTCCTTGAAGGTGGGAACGTCGGGGAGGGAGGCCGAGCGCGCATCGCTGCTGATGGCCAGCGCGCGCAGCTTGCCCGCACGCACCGAAGACAGCGTGTTGGGGATTGTTTCCAGCATCAGTTGCACCTGGCCGCCCAGCAGGTCAGGCATGGCCGCGCCGCCGCCCTTGTAGGGCACGTGGGTGATTTCGACCTTGGCCTCGGACTTGAACAACTCGCCCGCTAGATGGGAAATGGCGCCGATGCCGGCCGAGGCATACGACAGCTTGTCGGGGTTGGCGCGCGCGTAGTCGATCAGCCCTTGCAGGTTCTTGACCTGCAATCCCGGGTTGACCACCAGCACCAGCGGACCGTCCTGCAGCCGGCCTATGGCCGTGAAGCTCTTGGCGACGTCAAAGGGCAGGGTCTTTTTCAGGACGGGGTTGATGGCGTGGGTGCCGATGGTGCCGAACAACAGGGTGTAGCCGTCGGGCTGGGCGCGCGCCACATAATCCGAGGCGATGATGCCGGCGGCACCCGGCTTGTTCTCGACGACCACGGGTTGCCCCAGGCGAGCGGCGAGCGAGGCGCCGAAGGCGCGGGCCAGGATGTCGGAAGAGCCGCCGGCGGCGAAGGGGACCACCAGCGTGACCGGGCGGGCGGGATAGCCCTGGGCTTGCGCGGCGCCGGCCAGGCCCAGGGATGCGATGGCTGCGGCCACACAGGTGCGCAGCATGGTTTTTTTCAATGCCATGGTAATGCTCTCTCGACGAAGAAAAGGAAGAAATCATTTATCCGGCCAAAATGCCGGGGGGTATGCCGGAATATCCGGGTGTCTCTTCCATTGATAATTCGTGCAAACCCTCGGTTTGCGCAGCCATGGCCCGATTACTAAAACAAACGATAAATATGTGACTTGAAAACCGAATATCGGTGTTTCGTGTATGGTCCATTGGTTAATAGGTGACACACTATAAGGTCGAGTCTTGCGGTGTCAAGCAGATTTTCCCGCGGCTTGCCAAAGTCGCCTTCAAGCACGAATATAGCAACAAGCTATGCAGATATTGCATTTCTGTTAGATCAAAAAACCATGGATTTCAAGCAATTGGAGTACTTCGTGCGGGTGGCCGAGCACGGCAGTTTCAGCCGCGCGGCCGCGGCCCTGGGCGTGGGCCAGCCGTTTCTGAGCCGGCAGGTGCGCCAGCTCGAGGTCGAGCTGCGCAAGACCTTGTTCCACCGGCATGGCCGGGGCATCGTGCTGACCGATGCGGGCGAGCAGTTTTCCCTGTTCGCCCGCAGCGTACTGCAGCAGTTCGATGCCGCGACCCAGGTCCTGTCCCGGTCGGAAACCGAGATCACGGGACGGGTGGTGATCGGGCTGCCGCCTTCGCTCGGGCGCGTTCTGACCGTGCCGCTGGTGCGTGCGTTCAGCCAGCGCTTTCCGCTGGCCAAACTCACTATCGTGGAGGCGCTGAGCATGGCGCTCTATGAGCGCCTGATCTCGGACAAGCTGGACGCCGCCTTGATGTACGACCCGGCGGTCTCCACCCTGACCGAAATCGAGCCCATCGTGCGCGAGCCCTTGTGCCTGATCCTGCGCAAGACGGAGGAGGGCGGGGAAAGCAAGCCGCTGGCCTTTGCCCGCCTGGCCGAACACCGGCTGATCTTCCCGTCGGAGCCGCATCCGCTGCGGATGCTGGTCGAGGCCGAAGCGGCGCGCCAGGGGCTGACGCTCGACATCGCCTTCGAGATCGACGGGGTCGAGGCCATCGTGGCGCTGGTCGACAAGGGGTTCGGCGCGGCCGTGGTCCCGTACAACCTGGTGCGCGCCGGCATGCAGAGCACCGAGCTGCGCATCCATCCCCTGGTCGAGCCGGTCATCGGCGGGGCCATCGCGCTGGTGACGCATAGCCGGCGCCCTCCGACGCTGCTGACGACGAAAACCGTGGACCTGCTCAGGCAGACCGCCGCCGAGACCCTGGTTGGCAGCGAGTCTGCCCCATGAGCGATGCGAAAAATGCATAACTAGTAGTCGGCCCCAGGGCTAGCTGAATCGGCTCCGCGGGCGCATGATTGCTTCCATGCCGGACTGGCGACAAGACCGGTTGCCGTCGAATCATTTTCCGGTTTTTATTTTGGCGGATCAGGAAAACTATTTATGAAATACGAATGCATCACCGTTACCCCGATATCTCCGCATATTGGAGCTGAAATCGGAAACATCGATTTGACCCGGCCGCTTAGCGACAGGGAAGTCGCGGAGCTGCATGCGGCTTTCATTGAATACCAGGTTATTTTCTTCCGTAATCAGAAGATCAGTTTCGAAGACCAGATCCGCACCGCCAGTTATTTCGGCACGCTGGGCAAGCACGTCGGCGTCAATACCATCAGCAAGACCACCGAGAACCCGCTGGTCCGCAAGTTCCACTACGACGAGACGTCCAAGCAGATCTCGGGCGAGAACTTCCACAGCGACCAGTCCTGCGCGCCGATTCCTCCCCTGGGCAGCATGCTCTACAACCACACGGTGCCTCCGCACGGTGGCGGCGACACGATGTTCGCCAGCATGTACGCCGCCTATGACGCCTTGTCGCCCCGCATGAAAACCTATCTGGAAGGGCTGACGGCCACCCATGACGGCACGCGGGTGTTCGGTCCCGGCACGCCGATTTCTTCCCATCCGGTGATCGTGCGCCACCCCGAGAGCGGCAAGAAACTGATCTTCGTCAATACCGATTTCACCTCGCACATCAACGAACTGCCCAGGCTGGAAGGCGAGCGCGTCCTGCAGTTCCTGGTCGATCATTGCAACAAGCCGGAGTGGACCTGCCGCTTCCGGTGGGAACCGCATTCGATCGCGTTCTGGGACAACCGCTGCACGCACCACAAGGCGATCTGGGATTACTGGCCCAACGTGCGTTCCGGCTACCGGGTACAGGTCGAGGGCAAGGAAGCCCCGAAGGCCGGCTGATTTTTTCTGTTGTGTTGTTGCCTGTGTTGGCGGCTTGCCTGGCAAGCCGCCTTTTTTTTGCCTACCGGCCGCCGTGCCCCCAGGGCCGGGACGCTTGAAGAGACCCGGGCGCCGCGATACATTTTTCCGCATGAAGCACGGCGGCCCCGCATGTTCGCATCTCGCATGCAGCATGCAAGCCGGGGCCGCGCGTAAATCGAATCGGAGGCACGATGAACGTCTTTGAAACGATTTCGGCCCATGCTGCCGCAATGAAGCTGCCCATCTACGCGATTACCGCGACCACCGTGCCGCGGCGCGACATTCCCGTCATCCTCATCATCCACTGGCATGGCTTCAGGCGCGAAACGCCGCTGAAGCTGGCGGGCGTGCCCGTGCCGCTGCGAGCCGTTGCGGGGTCGGCGCTGCAGATCGAGGCGCGGGGGGAGGGCATCGCGGCCATCGAGCAATCCCTGCTCGATGCGGCATGGCAACTGGGCGCGTGGGATCTCGAACGCCTGGTGCGCCGGCCCTGGTGGCGGCTGGGCGCATCCGCCAGCGAAGCGCTGGCCGGCCATCGGGCCTTCGGCGATTATCCGGACGTGGACGCCGCGGAGCCGGGCGTGGTGATGGAAGCGCCAGACCGCGATGAACTGCTGCGCATGGCGGCGTACAGGGGCTACGTGCGCTGGTTGTTCCGGCCCCGCAAGGGCGGGCTGTGGCAGCAGGTCGACGACGAAGACAGCACGCTCGACAGCGGGGGTGGCCGGGCGCTGCCGTGCCCGGTCGTGCCCTATCCCCTGGAAACCGGGCGCGGGGGCCGCGCCGTCTATCGGCTCGGCCGGGTGGACCACATCATTCTTTGATGTTTCATTTTGATACAAGTACGCGGCCAAGCGCCTCTTGAAGGCTTGGCGCGCGCTCATATTTTCGGTCCGCAGCGGCAGGCTGCCTGGCGCTCCGCTCTTGCGCGAGTGCGCCGGTTATCCCTTTCTGGTGATCTGTAATCGCTTAGGAGATTGATCATGAAGATTCGTCCCCTTCACGACCGGGTTATCGTCAAGCGGATCGAACAACAACGCAAGACGGCCTCGGGCATCGTGATTCCGGACACGGCTGCGGAAAAGCCCGAGCAGGGGGAAGTCGTCGCGGCGGGGCCGGGCAGGACGCTCGATGACGGCAGCGTGCGACCGCTGCAGCTCAAGGTCGGCGACCACGTGCTGTTCGGCAAGTATGCCGGCCAGACCGTGAAGATCGATGGCGAGGAATTCCTCGTCATGCGCGAAGAAGATGTGCTCGGTGTCCTGGAGGACAACCGGGGCGAACTCAAGAAAGCCGCCTGACGATCCGACTGCGAGGAGAAAGACATGAGTGCGAAAGACGTCAAATTCCACGATAGTGCCCGCGCGCGCATCGTGCAGGGCGTGAACGTGCTGGCCGACGCGGTCAAGGTCACGCTGGGACCCAAGGGCCGCAACGTGCTGCTCGAACGCAGCTTCGGCGCGCCGGTAGTCACCAAGGACGGTGTCTCGGTGGCCAAGGAAATCGAGCTGAAGGACAAGTTCGAGAACATGGGGGCGCAGATCGTCAAGCAGGTTGCCTCCAAGACGGCCGACGTCGCGGGCGACGGCACCACCACCGCCACCGTCCTGGCGCAGGCCATCGTGCAGGAGGGCATGAAGTACGTGGCTTCCGGCATGAATCCGATGGACCTCAAACGCGGCATCGACAAAGCGGTGGCGACGGTCGTCGAAGAACTGCGCAAACTCTCCAAGCCCATCTCCACCAACAAGGAAGTGGCCCAGGTCGCGGCGCTCTCGGCCAATGCCGACGAGGCCGTCGGCAAGATCATCGCCGAGGCGATGGACAAGGTCGGCAAGGAAGGCGTCATCACCGTCGAGGACGGCAAGTCGCTGGAGAACGAGCTGGACATCGTCGAGGGCATGCAGTTCGACCGCGGCTACCTGAGTCCGTACTTCATCAACGATCCGGAAAAGCAGGTCGCCTACCTGGACGATCCGCTGGTCCTGCTGCACGACAAGAAGATTTCCAACATCCGGGATCTCCTGCCCGTGCTCGAGGCGACCGCCAAGGCCGGCAAACCCCTGCTCATCGTTGCCGAGGACGTGGACGGCGAGGCCCTGGCGACGCTGGTCGTCAACGCCATGCGCGGCGTACTCAAGGTCGCGGCCGTCAAGGCTCCGGGATTCGGCGACCGCCGCAAGGCCATGCTGGAAGACATCGCCATCCTGACCGGCGCGACGGTCATCTCCGAAGAGACCGGCAAGCAGCTCGACAAGGCCACGCTGGAAGACCTCGGCAGCGCCAAGCGCGTGGAGGTGCAGAAAGAGAACACCATCATCATCGGTGGCGCCGGCGAGCAATCGCGCATCGACGCCCGCGTCAAGTCCATCCAGAAGCAGATCGAGCAGGCCACCAGCGACTACGACCGTGAAAAGCTGCAGGAGCGGGTGGCCAAGCTGGCCGGCGGCGTGGCCGTCATCAAGGTGGGCGCGGCGACCGAAGTCGAGATGAAGGAGAAGAAGGACCGCGTCGACGATGCCTTGCACGCGACCCGCGCCGCGGTGGAAGAGGGCATCGTGCCGGGGGGCGGCGTCGCGCTGCTGCGTGCCCGGGCCGCGGTCGAGAAGCTCAAGGGCGCCAACGGCGACCAGGACGCCGGCATCCGCATCGTGCTGCGCGCGCTCGAAGCGCCCCTGCGCGCCATCGTCGCCAATGCGGGCGAAGAGCCCTCGGTGGTGGTGTCCAAGGTGCTCGAGGGCAAAGGCAACTTCGGCTATAACGCCGCGACCGGCGACTATGGCGACCTGGTCGAGATCGGCGTCGTCGATCCCACCAAGGTCACGCGGACGGCGCTGCAAAACGCCGCATCCATCGCCGGCCTGATCCTGACCACCGACGCCACGGTGGCCGAACTGCCCAAGGAAGAAAAGGCTCCGGCTCCCGCCGCCGGCGGCATGGACTTCTAAGCTTTTCGGCTTCCGCCAAGCAAACCGCGCCGTTGCCACGGCGCGGTTTTTTTATGGGCGCAGACACGCGGTCCGCCTGTGAGAACCCACCTCATTAGGGTTTCCCCCGCCGTCCATTCCGCCAAGCCACCGTTGACATCCCATTGCTTCATCGTCACTATTCACCAAATGGTGAATTAAGTGCAACCCGCCCCGCTGATCCACGGAGACAAAAGCATGGCAACACAACGACTCGGCCTCATCATGCATGGCGTGACCGGCCGCATGGGCATGAACCAGCACCTGATCCGGTCCATCGTGGCCATTCGCAAGCAGGGCGGGGTCACCCTGTCCAACGGCGACAAGGTCATGCCAGACCCCATCCTCATCGGCCGCAATGCGGAGAAAATCGAAGCGCTTGCCAAGGCCCACGACATCCCTCGCTGGGGCACGGACCTGGACAAGGCCCTGGCCAATCCGGACGATTCCGTGTTCTTCGACGCCGGCACGACGCAGATGCGCCCCACGCTGCTGGCCAAGGCCATACGCGCCGGCAAGCACGTGTATTGCGAAAAGCCCATCGCTACCAACCTGAACGAGGCGGTGGAGATCTGCCGGCTGGCCGAAGGCTCCGGCCTCAAGCACGGCGCGGTGCAGGACAAACTGTTCCTGCCGGGCCTGCGCAAGCTGGACATGCTCAACAAGGCGGGCTTCTTCGGCAAGATCCTGTCGGTGCGCATCGAGTTCGGCTACTGGGTGTTCGAGGGCGACCTGCAGCCCATCCAGCGCCCCTCCTGGAACTACCGCACCGAGGACGGCGGCGGCATCATCCTCGACATGGTCTGCCACTGGCGCTACGTGCTGGACAACCTGTTCGGCGAAGTCCAGGCCGTGTCCTGCCTGGGCAAGACGCACATCCCCACGCGCTGGGACGAAGCCGGCAAGCCCTACCAGGCCACCGCCGACGATGCGTGCTACGCCACCTTCGAACTGGAGGGTGGCGTCGTGGCCCAGGTCAACAGCTCGTGGGTCACGCGCGTGCGCCGCGACGACCTCGTCACCTTCCATGTGGACGGCACGCATGGTTCCGCCGTTGCCGGCCTGACCGATTGCCGTACGCAATCGCGCGTCAATACGCCCAAGCCGGTGTGGAATCCCGACGTCAAGCAGACCATGCCGTTCTACGACCAATGGCAAGAGGTGCCCGACACCCAGGTCTACGACAACGGCTTCAAGGTGCAATGGGAGCATTTCATCCGCCACGTGGTGGAGGACGCGCCGTACCGCTGGACGTTGCCCGAAGGTGCGAAGGGGGTGCAGCTGGTCGAGGCCGCGTTGCGCAGCTGGAATGAACGCCGCTGGGTGGACGTGCCCAAGCTGGATATCGGGGCCGCGCGATGAGCCTGTCCATAACCTTGCCCTCGCCCGCAGGCCTGCAACGCTACGCGCTGCGCGAGCGGGCGGCGTTCCAGCCGCCCAAGGCCGGTGTCCGGTTCAACCGCATCGCCTATTCGGCCGCGCACGTGGTGGCCGATCCGCTGGCCGCGGTCGACCCATGGCTGCAATGCGCGGTGGACTGGGACGCCACCATCGCCTATCGCCAGCGCCTGTGGGCGCTGGGGCTGGGCGTGGCCGAGGCCATGGATACGGCCCAGCGCGGCATGGGACTGGACTGGCCAACCTCGCTCGAGCTGATCCGCCGGTCGCTGGACGCGGCGCGCGACGTGCCAGGCGCCCGTGTGGCCTCGGGCTGCGGCACCGACCACCTGGCGCCCGAGGATGCCCGCGGCGTCGACGACGTGATCCGCGCCTATGAAGAGCAGATGGAGGCCATCGAAGGGCTGGGCGGCCGGCTGATCGTGATGGCCAGCCGCGCGCTGGCGCGGGTGGCAAGCGGCCCGGCGGACTACGAGCGGGTCTACGACCGCATACTGCGCCAGGCCAAGGAGCCCGTCATCCTGCACTGGCTGGGGGACATGTTCGACCCGGCGCTCGCGGGCTATTGGGGCAGCGCGGACCTGGACGCGGCCATGGAGACGGCGCTCGGCGTGATCGCCGCGCACCCCGGCAAGGTCGACGGCATCAAGATATCCCTGCTGGACAAGGACAAGGAAATCGCCATGCGCCGGCGCCTGCCCGCGGGCGTGCGCATGTACACGGGCGACGACTTCAACTATGCCGAACTAATCGCCGGCGACGGCCAGGGAGACCAGCCCAATCATCGGCAGAGCGACGCGCTGCTGGGCATCTTTGATGCGATCGCTCCCGCCGCGAGCGCCGCGCTGGCCGAACTGGCCGCCGGCGACCTGGATCGCTTCAACGAAATCCTCCAGCCCACGGTGCCGCTCTCGCGCCACATCTTCGCCGCCCCCACGCGGTTCTACAAGACAGGGGTGGTGTTCATGGCCTGGCTCAATGGCCACCAGAAACACTTCGCGATGGTGGGCGGGCAGCAGAGCGCTCGTTCGCTGCAGCACTTCGCCGAATTGTTCCGGCTGGCCGACGCGGCCGGTTTGCTGGAACAACCCGAACTCGCCGTGCACCGCATGCGGACGCTGCTGGCCTTGCATGGCCTGGAGCAAGACTAGGGATTCACACTCATGCGAGACTTCTCCAAAGACCATGAATGGATGTCCATCAACACGGCCACGGTGCGCAAGGCGCATGGAAAGGAAGTGCCGCTGCTCGACATCCTCGATGCCTGCGCGCGTCATGGCGTGCGGGCCATTTCCCCCTGGCGCGACCAGGTTGCCGCCGTCGGCCTGAAAGAAGTGTCGCGCGCCGTGCGCAGCCACGACCTGGCCTTGTCCGGCTATTGCCGCGGCGGCATGTTCACAGCCTCGGACGATGCCGGCCTTGCGCGCGCCCGCGACGACAACCGGCGCGCGGTGGACGAGGCGTGCGAGCTGAACGCCGCCTGCCTGGTCCTGGTGGTGGGGGGGCTGCCGGGGGCATTGCAAGGCCAGGCCGAGTATCGCGACATCGGGCGGGCCCGTGCGCAGGTGACGGACGGCATCGCGCAATTGCTGGAATACGGCCGCGAGCGGAAGATGCCGATCGCGATCGAGCCTCTGCATCCCATGTACGCCGCCGACCGGGCCTGCATCAACACACTGGAACAGGCGCTGGACGTGTGCGATTTGCTCGATCCGGCCGGCAGCGGCGATCTCGGTGTGGCAGTGGATCTCTACCACGTCTGGTGGGATCCCAAGCTGCAGACGCAGATCGAGCGAGCCGGAAAGCGCCGCCTGCTGGCTTTCCACGTGTGCGATTGGCTCACGCCCACGACCGACCTGTTGAACGACCGCGGCATGATGGGCGACGGCGTGATGGAGATATCCAAGGTTCGCGGCTGGGTCGAAGCCCAGGGGTTCGCCGGGTATAGCGAGGTCGAGATTTTTTCCTACCGCTGGTGGGAGCGGAGCACGGACGAGATCCTGCGCACCTGCATCGAGCGCCATCGCGCCGTCGTCTAGGGCCGCAGGCGGCGATTCATACCTTGTTACCGCCGTGCCATGTTTGTGACGGCGCCCACGGCCGCGCTGCCGTAGTCTGGCGCCTGGCGGACATGCCGGGACGAGTCTATGGAAAGCGGATTGTGGGCGCAGGTATGGGCGGCGGCCTCGGGAGAATTCTCGGATCTCCCCGACGTAGGCGAATTCACCCGGGTGCTGGTGCGCCTGCTGGTTGCCATGGTGCTGGGCGGATTGCTGGGGCTGGAGCGGGAGATCCGCGGTACCTCGGCGGGCTTGCGCACGCACATGCTGGTGGCGCTGGGCGCGGCCTTGTTCGTGCTGGTGCCCTTGCAGGCCGGCATGGAGGTGGCCGACATGAGCCGCGTCCTGCAAGGCGTGATCGCGGGCATAGGTTTCCTCGGCGCGGGCGCCATCCTGAAAGACAACAATCGCGAAATCCATGGACTCACGACCGCCGCGAGCATCTGGCTGACGGCGGCCATCGGCATCGCGGCGGGCATGGGCAGAGAAATGACCGCCATCCTGAGCACGCTGTTCGCGCTGGTGATCCTGGCGCTGATACGCAAGCTCACGCACGAGCGTCAGTCAAGGATGCCCACCCCCTAGCGGCCTTTGGCCGCTCCCCCTCGAGGGGGACGCGCGGAGCGCGGAGGGGGTGGGTTTCCCTCAGTGGAAATTCCGGCTCGACACGACCAGCTTGCCCAGCAGCGGCGTCAGATCGACCAGCCGCTTGGCCAGGAGGTGCTGCACGCCCTGGTGCGACTGCCAGGTGCCGTACACGCCCAATAGCGGCGCGCCCACCAGTTCCCGGCGCTGGCGTTCGACCAGCCCCGGCCAGACGATGACGTTGACCTGGCCGGTCTCGTCTTCCAGCGTGACGAAGACGGCGCCCTTGGCGGTGCCGGGACGCTGGCGCACGGTCACGATGCCGCAGGCGCGGGCCAGGCGGCGGTCGGGGTAGGTCTTCAATACCTCGGCCGGCATGAAGCCGCGACGGGCCAGGCGGTCGCGCAGCAGGGCCACGGGGTGGCGGCGCAGCGTCATCTTCAGGGATTCGTAGTCGGCGCGGATGTCGTCGGCTTCGTTGGGCGCATCGAGCAGCGGCGCCTGTTCGTGCACCATGGCGTCGCGCAGCAGGTCGCGCTGGGGGACGCTGTCGATGGCTTCCCACAGGGCGGCGCGGCGGTGGCCGGACAGGCGGCGCAGTGCATCGGCCGCGGCCAGGGCCTGCAAGGCATGCCGATCGAGATCGGCGCGCCGGCCCAGGTCGGTGGCGTCGGCAAACGGTCGGTGTTCACGCGCCGCCTGGATGCGCCGGCCGGCTGCTTCCGACAAGCCCTGCACCTGGTTCAGTCCAAGCCGCACGGCCGGGCGTTCGTCGCCGGTGTCTTCCAGGGTGGCGTCCCAATTGCTGGCCAGTACGTCGACAGGCAGGACGGCCACGCCATGGCGCTGGGCATCCTGGATCAACTGGTAGGGCGAATAAAACCCCATGGGCTGGCTGTTGAGCAGCGCGGCCAGGAAGGCTTCGGGTTCGTGGCATTTGAGCCAGGAGCTGGAGTAGGCCAGTTGCGCGAAGCTGGCGGCGTGCGATTCGGGAAAGCCGTATTCGCCGAAGCCCTGGATCTGGCGGCAGATGGAGTCGGCGAAGGCGCGGTCGTAGCCGTGGATCAGCATGCCGGTGACGATGCGTTCGTAGTGCTGCGCCAGGTCGCCCTTGCGCCGCCAGGCCGCCATGGAGCGCCGCAGTTCGTCGGCCTGGCCTTCGCTGTAGCCGGCGGCGTACATGGCGATCTGCATGACCTGTTCCTGGAAGATGGGCACGCCGTAGGTGCGGGCCAGGGCCTTGCGGACCTTGGGGCTGGGATACGGAATCCGGGCGGGGCCGTGCAGGCGTGCTTGTTCGCGCTGTTTCAGGAAGGGGTGCACCATGCCGCCCTGGATGGGGCCGGGCCGGACGATGGCGACCTGTATCGTCAGGTCGTACAGATTGCGCGGCTGCAGGCGGGGCAGCATGCTCATTTGCGCGCGGGACTCGATCTGGAAGACGCCTATGGTGTCGGCCTTGCAGATCATGTCGTAGGTGTCCGAGTCGTCGGGAGGAATGCTGTAGAGATCGAGCAGCCTCTGCTGTCGCTGGCTGGCGAATTCCAGGGCGCGCCGCAGCGCCGTCAGCATGCCCAGTGCCAGCACGTCGACCTTGAGCAGGCCGACCGCGTCTAGGTCGTCCTTGTCCCATTGCACGACGCTGCGGTCCGGCATGGCGGCGTTCTCGATGGGCACCAGGCGCGACAGCGGTCCGCGCGACATGACGAAGCCTCCCGGGTGCTGGGAAAGGTGGCGCGGGAAGTCCAGCAGTTGCTCGGTCAGCCTGGCCCAGAGTTGGGCTTCGGCAGAGTCGGCGGCGAGTCCGCATTCTTCGAACCGGTTCAGCAAGTTCTTTCTGCCGTCCCACCATTGGTGGGCCTTGGCGACGCGATCGACCAGGGCCAGGTCGATGCCCAGCGCGCGCCCCACGTCGCGCAGTGCGCTGCGAGAACGGTAGCTGATGACGACGGCGGTCAGCGCGGCGCGGCGCCGTCCGTATTTTTCGTAAATGTGCTGGATGACCTCTTCGCGTCGCTGGTGCTCGAAGTCGATGTCGATGTCCGGCGGCTCGTTGCGTTCCTTGCTGATGAAGCGTCCGAACAGCGAGTTGTCGTCCGGCGGGACCACGGTGATGCCCAGGCAGAAGCAGACCGCGGAGTTGGCGGCCGATCCGCGTCCCTGACAGAGAATGCGGCGGCTCTTGGCGAACCTGACCAGGTCGTAGACGGTAAGGAAGTAGGCCTCGTACTGGAGTTCGCTGATCAGCGCGAGTTCTTTTTCGAGTTGATCGCGCACTTTGTCCGGGATGCCTTCGGGGAAACGTCTGTTGGCGCCGGCATAGGTCTCGTCGCGCAGGTAGGTTGCGGGCGTGGCCCCCGCCGGCACTAGTTCCTCGGGGTATTCGTACTCGAGTTCCTTCAGATTGAAGGTGCATAGTCCGGCGATGCGCAGGCTTTCCCGCATCAGCTCGGCGCCGTAGACCTGTGCCAGGTGCACGCGCGCGCGCAGGTGCTGTTCGGCATTCGGCACCAGCGCATAGCCGCATTCGGCCACGGACTGGCGCAGGCGGATGCCGCACAGCGTGTCGTGCAAGGGCTTGCGCGAGCGGACGTGCATCTCGACCTGGCCCAGGGGCACGACGGGCAGGTCCATCGTGCGGGCGACGTCTTCGACGGTCTGGCGGTGGGCGCCGTCGCCGGCGCGATTGAGCAGCGACAAACCCATCCAGCACCGCCCCGGAAAGGTCCGCGCCAGCCAGCCGGCCTGCTTGGCAAGCACATCGCGGGCGACGCCGTGGGCGGGCGCAAGTATGGCCAGGCAGTCCGGCACGCCGCGCAGATGATCATGCTCGGGCTCGGGGTGGGAAAGATCGCCGGGCAGCAGGCGGTAGCTGCCCTTGGCGGCGCGCATGCGAGCATAAGTGATCAGTTCCGACAGGTTGCCGTAGCCTTCCTTGTTGGTGGCCAGCAGGATCAGGTCCAGGGGCGGAATGCCGTCCTGGGCGTCGAGCCGGAACTGGCTGCCCAGGATCAGGCGCAGCTTGTGTTTCTTCGCTTCCTCGTGCGCGCGCACGACGCCGGCCAGGGAGCATTCGTCGGTGATGGCCAGAGCCGTGTAGCCCAGTTCGGCGGCGCGCTCGACCAGTTCCCCGGGCCAGGAGGCGCCGCGCAGGAAGGTGAAGTTGCTCAGACATTGCAATTCGGCGTAGCCGGGCAGGGAGGGGAGCGAGGGCGGGAGCGATGGCATGGCGGTTCAGGCGTAGAGCCCGTGCAGGTACCAGCGCGGCTCGTCCAGCGCCTGGTCCAGGTAGATCCAGTAGCGGATGCCGTCTGCGCTTTCGGCCACGAAGTAGTCGCGCGAGATGGGGGCGCCGTCCCACCAGCCGCTTTCCAGGCGTTCGGGACCGTGCAGCAAGCGCAGCGGCGTGCCGTAGTGCGGCCGGTTGCCGCGCAGGACCAGGGCGATGGGCTGGGCGAGCAGCCACAGGGGGCGCTCGGCTCCGGGAGCGGTGTCCTGCGGACCCGACGAGGATGGGGACAAGGCCGGTTGCCAGCAGTTGGCGACTTCCGGCCGGTGGTCGGCGCGTGGCCGGGCGGCCAGCACACGGTCGGCGCCCAGTCGCGCCGTCAGCAGTTCCAGTAGCCGATCGTGGTCGGCCGGGGTGCCGCCGGGATCGGGGAACAAGGCTTCGGAGGGCGCGGTGCGGGTAACGAGCTGGTCGGCGTGCAGGGCCACGGCGATGGCGGGGGCGGCCAGGGTCAGGCGCTCGAGATGTTCCTTGAGCAGGCGCAGCAGGTGATCGGCCTGCCAGCCGGGCTGGGCCAGGGCCACGGCGAGCCGCGTGGGTGGCCGGGCATGGCGGCCGCGCTCGTGTTCGAGGACGAGGACGATGGTGCGGGCGGCGGTATGGGTGGCTCCGAGCCAGCCGGCAAGTTGCTGGACGAGGCGCCGGGCCACGACCATTACCGCGGTCGTGTGTTCGAGCCGGGCGATCGGTTCGAGGCGGGCCGAAAACTGCAGGGGGGCGCGGACCCAGTCGAACAGTTCCGGGGCGCGGCCGCGGGCCTGATCGAGCATGTGGGGCAGGGCGTGGCCGCAACGCCGTTGCAGGCCGGCCCGCGGCAGCCGCATCAGGGCGGCAATGGTCCGGCACCCTATGCCTTCGAGCCAAGCCTGATGAAGCCGTGCCGGAGGCAGCAGCAGGCATGGCAGCCCGGCCATCCGGCGCAACAGGCGCTCCTGCCGCAGTACGCGGCGTGGACCGGGCGTCGTTCGTGCCGCAAGCAGCCAGGCGCCATGGGCGGTCGGCGCCATGCCGACGCGGGCGCGGCAGCCCAGTTGTTCCAATGTGCGCCGGATGCGCCGGCTCAGTGCCAAGGGGCCGCCGAAGGCCCGCAGGCTGGCGCTGACGTCGAGCACTACGCTGGTATCGGGGCCCAGCGCGACTTCCGGCGTGTATTGCAGCATGGCCAGCGCGGCGGCATCGAGCAACTGCTTTTCCCGTTCGGGGTCTCGCTGAATGAACTCTGCATGTGGGGCAAGAGCGCCAGCGCCCTTTTTGCGCATGCCGGGGCGCACGCCCAGTTGCGCGGCGGCGGGTGTCACGGCCACCACCGTTTCGCGCTCCAGGACCACCAGCGGGCCGGCCGTGTCATCCGGCCAGGACAGGCTCAGTGCGTCGAGGCTGGAGTGCGTCAGGTAGACGCTGATCCACAGGCGCATGGGGAGACTCGGAAAAGACGGGAATCGAATCCACGGCAGTTGCCGTGCGCGGCTGTGCGAGCGGCACCAGCAGGCTCGCATCGTGGACGGGACCGCGGCGTTTGAGGATGTCCACGCGCAGGTGGTCGGCGGCGGGACGCAAAATCAGGCGCAGCGGCGCGGGCGATGCCGCGCGGGCGGCTTCGGCATGGCGGAATACGAAGAAGGCGGTGTCGCCGGCCTGGGCGGCCAGGTGCAACCTGCGCAGGGCGGTTGCAGGTGGACGGGAGGGCCAGTAGAGCAGGGCCGCGCAATGCCCCTGCTTGAGGATCTGTTCGGCCGCCCACAAGCCATCGGCCGCCTGTGCCGGCGCTATCCACAGCAGTTGCCGGCTGGAGATGCCATGGGTCTGCCAAGCCTGGACGGACGGCTGGTGGGGCGGGTGGAGCAGGACGATGCTGCGCTGGGCGGGCAATTGCCGCAGCGCCGGCAGCAACAGGCGGATTTCGCCTATGCCCGGCTGCGGCAGCAGCAGTTCGGTCAGGCTGCCCAGCGGCCATCCGCCGTCGGGCAACTGGCGGGAAAGCTCGGCATGGCCGGTATCCAGGCCGGGGCGGCAGTTGCGGGCAAGCTGCGATCCCCGCCACAGGAGGGGATGGATCGCGGTGCTGGCGCGCGGCGTGGAGATTCCGGCAGAAGGCATGGGACAACAACGGTTTACGGCAGGATACTGTATAAATATACAGTGATCGAGTCAAGCCGTGGAAAGTCATCGCAACGCCGATGCGGCTCCCCGCTTTTTGGGGATTTCGTGTTCTATGTTCTAGTATCTCGGCTTGGGAGCGCTGCTGCCCCACTCTCCGGAAGACCGTGCATGAAACCCATCAACAAATCGAACAAACTAGCCCACGTCCTGTACGACATCCGCGGCCCCATCATGGACAGGGCCAAGCAGATGGAAGACGAAGGCCAGAAGCTCATCAAGCTCAACATCGGCAACCTGGCCGTGTTCGGTTTCGACGCTCCCGAGGAAATCCAGCTCGACATGATCCGCAACCTGCCCAACTCGGCGGGCTATTCGGACAGCAAGGGCATCTTCGCCGCGCGCAAGGCGGTCATGCACTACACCCAGGCGCAGGGCGTGCAGGGCGTGACGCTGGAAGACATCTACCTGGGCAACGGCGCCTCCGACCTGATCGCGATGGCCACCAACGCGCTGCTGGACGACGGCGACGAGTTGCTGCTGCCCGCGCCGGACTACCCGCTGTGGACGGCGGTCGTGAGCCTGTCGGGCGGCACGCCCGTGCACTACCTGTGCGACGAGGCCAAGGGCTGGATTCCCGACCTGGACGACATCCGGGCCAAGATCACCCCGCGCACCAAGGGGATCGTGGTCATCAACCCGAACAACCCGACCGGCGTGGTCTATCCCGACCACGTGCTGCAGGAAATCGTCGCCATCGCGCGCGAGCACGGGCTGGTCATCCTGGCCGACGAGGTCTACGACAAGGTGCTGTACGACGACGCCCGCCACACCGCGCTGGCGAGCCTGTCCACCGACGTGCTGACGCTGACCTTCAACTCGCTGTCCAAGAGCTACCGCGCCTGCGGCTACCGCGCGGGCTGGCTGGTGGTCTCGGGCGACAAGCGCGCCGCGCGCGATTACATCGACGGCCTGAACATGCTCGCCAACATGAGGCTGTGCGCGAACGTGCCGGGCCAGTGGGCGATCCAGACCGCGCTGGGCGGCTACCAGAGCATCAACGACCTGGTGGCCCCGGGGGGCCGGCTGCGCCAGCAGCGCGACCTGGCCTATGAATTGATCACCGCCATTCCCGGCGTGACCTGCGTCAAGCCGCAGGCCGCGCTCTACATGTTCCCGCGGCTGGATCCCGAGGTGTATCCCATCGAGGACGACCGCCAGTTCTTCCTGCAGATGCTGGAAGCCACGCGGGTGATGCTGGTGCAGGGAACGGGGTTCAACTGGCCGCATCCCGACCACTTCCGCATCGTGTTCCTGCCGCACGAGGCGGATCTGCGCGAGGCCATCGGCCGCATCGCCAAGTTCCTCGAGGACTACCGCCTCAAGCACGCCAGGAAGGCGCCGGCGTCGCCCGAGGCCGGCGCGGACGATCGTGCCGTCGTCGTGCCGGCCAAGTTCGGGGCGAAGGCCGGCTAGCGCGGGCGTCGATCCTGCGGGCGCTGCCCAAGCTCCCGCATGGTTGCGCCGACCCAGTCAGCGATGGCGTCCACGCCCAGCGCCAGGTTGTCGACGCTGCAATGCTCGGCGCCGCCATCGCGCAGCGTATGGACGAACAGCTCCGCCTTGGGGCTGTTCACGCATTCGGCGACCAGGCGTTCGGCCTGGGCCAGCTTGATCTGCCGGTCGTTCTCGCCGTGCGTGACCAGGATGGGGCACCGTATGCGATGCAGCACGCCCTCCAGCGTCATGCGGTCCGCCGTGGCCAGCAGGCCTTCCATGGTGGTCTGGCCGAACACCCACATCACATGTTCCCAGTAATGCGGAACGGGTAGCCGCGGGTCCTGGCTCTGGTGGCGGTAGCGCTGGGTCGCGCCCCAGTCGTAGTTGGCGCCCCAGGCCACGCAGCAGCGCAGGCGGGGTTCGAAGGCGGCGGCGCGCGGCGCGTGATAGCCGCCCAGCGACAACGCCATGATGCCGATGCGCGAGGCATCGACGTCGTCGCGTCCCTCCAGGTAGTCGACGCAGGCCGAAGCGGGCACCTCGGCCTCGGGGAAATTGGTCAGGCCCTGCAGGCGCAAGGCCTCGCCCACGCCGGGGTTGTCCACCAGCAGCACGGACACGCCGCGCTCGCGCAAGGCCTCGCCCATGCCCATCAGGTACAGGATCTCCTTGGTCACGTCCAGGCCGTCGAAATGCACCATGCAGGGCGCGCCGCCGGGCGGCGTCTCGCGCGCCGGGACGTACAGGGCCGGCAGGGTGGTGCCCTGGTAGGGCACGTCCACCCATTCGACGGGCTGGCCGGTCAGCTCGGCGTAGCGCCGAAAGCACTCGAGCATGTTGCGGAAGGCCGCGTCCCGGCCAGGGAAGCGCGGCGCCTGCATGCGTTCGGCCTGCACGTAGTAGATGGCGGCGCGCTTGAACTTGCGGCCCGCGCTGTAGGTGCGATCGTGCTGGAGGTCCTGCTGCGCCAGCGCCTTCACGCGGTCGGCCAGCCCGGTCCAGGCGGTGAACAGGATCTCGGCCGCATGCGGGTCGCCGCGGCGCGACGCTTCCTTGACGGGGCCGGAGGCGTCGTCGAGCTCGCCGATCTCGGCGCCCATGCCGAGCGCCAGGTTGACGGCCATATTCCAGGTGTAATTGTCGCCGAAGTATTCAAACATGGTCGATGTCCATTCGTGGTTGCGTGGAAAGTGCGGTGGTACCGGCGAAGGTCAGTCGGCCTTGATATTCTTCTCGGCGATCAGCCTGGCCCACATCGATTGCTCGGCGACCAGGTCCCTGGCGAATTGGTCGGGCGGCTGGAGCACGAGGTCGTAGCCGTCCTTTTGCAGGCGGGCCTGCATCTCGGGCATGCGCATGACCCGGGCGATTTCCGCCGCCAGCTTGTCCCGTATGCCGGCGGGCAATCCCTTGGGCGCGAAGACGCCTTGCCAGACGTAGGCCTCCACCGGGACGCCTTCCTCGCGCATGGTGGGAATGTCGGGGATGGCGGGCGACCGCTGCGCGGCGGCCAGCGCCAGTCCCCGCATCTTGCCCGCGCGGACCATGGACTGCGAATTGCCGACGGAGTCGCACAGGAAGTCCACCTCTCCGGCGATGACCGAGGTCTGTGCCGGCCCCGCGCCCGAATAGGGCACGTGCAGGGCCTTGATGCCCGCCGCATCCAGCATCTGTTCGCAGGCGAGGTGGCTGCCGCCGCCGGTGCCCGCGCTGGCGTAGCTCAACGCGCCTTGCCGGGACTTGGCCAGGGCGAGGAATTCCTTGAAGGTCCTGGCCGGCAGCTTGGCCGAGGCCACCAGGTAGGCGGGAAAGCGCAGCGCCTCGGTGATGGGCGTGAAATCGGCGGCCGGGTCGAAGGTGTGCTGCTTGTGCAGCAGCGGGCCGATGACGTGGGCGCTGTTGGTGGTGTAGAGCAGCGTGTAGCCGTCGGCTGGCGCATCCTTGACCAATCGGCTGCCGATCAGGCCGGTGGCGCCGGCGCGGTTGTCAACGATCACGGGCTGGCCCAGCGCCTCGCCCAGCAGCTTGCCGGCCAGGCGGGCATAGGTATCCGTGGAACCGCCCACGGGGAAGGGCACGATCAGCCGGATCGGCCGGGTGGGATAGGCCTGCGCGCCCGCCGTGGCCGCGATCAGCAGCGACGCGGCGGCAAGGACAAGGCGCGGCGCGATGAGATGGCGTTGCATGGTGTCTCCGTCTTGTTCATGTGCCAGGACATTTTGGACGGACTCGCGGCGCAGGAGAAATGCCGTTTTTCGGGGCGAGCTATAAAATAATTCGATAGCGAAAACGCATGGCGAGGCAGCGATGGATCTGGTTCAACTCCGGTATTTCGTGCGCGTCGCGCAGTTGAAGAGCTTCACGAAGGCCTCGGTGGCGCTGCACATCGCACAGCCCGCGCTGACGCGGCAGGTGCTGCTGCTGGAGGACGAACTGGGCGTGCAGCTCCTGTTCCGCCACAGCCGCGGCGTCGAACCGACCGAGGCCGGCATGCGGCTGCTGTCGGGAGCCGAGGCCATCTTCCGATTGGTGCGCGAAGTCAGCGCCAACGTCATCGCGTCCAGCACCACTGTCGCCGGCACGCTGCGGATCGGCTTTCCGCCTTCGCTGGGCGGCTTCGTGATCGGCACGGTCGCGGCCGCGTTCCAGAAGATGTACCCGCAGGCCACGTTCGACCTGTGCGAGGGCCTGAGCAACGAATTGCGCGACCGGCTGCTGGCCGACAGGCTCGACCTCGCGGTATTGGCCGGGGGCGCCAATCCGCTGCTCGTCAGCACGCACCTGTGCGACGAGGAGTTCTGGGTGATGATGCCCCGCCGCCGCAAAAGCCGGCATGCGCTCAGGACCTACTCGCTGAAGGAGTTGGCCGGGCTGCCGCTGATCCAGCCCGGACGCGCGCAACTGGCGCGCCAGCACATCGAGAGCGAGGCCGCGCGCCTGGGCGTGGCGCTGAACGTGACGGTGGAGACCGATGCCTTCCAGGTCATCAAGGATCTCGTGCGCCGCGGGGTAGGGGCCCACATTTCGCCGTACTCCGGCATAGGCGCCGACATCAAGCGCGGGGACTTCGACGGCGGCCCGGTGAAGGGCCTGTTTCTGTCGCGCTATCTCGTGCGGCGCATCGATCGGCCCATCAGCCTGGGCATCACGAAGTTCCAGGAGATCCTGGTCGACACGCTCAGGGACCTGGGGGCTTCTGACCGGGCGATCCGGCTGCCCGCCTGAGGCGGGTTCGCTGTCGGCCTCAGCGGGTCTCGGGACTGACGCGATACTGGTTCCTGCCGGCCCGTTTGGCTTCGTACATGGCCATGTCGGCCGCGCGCAGCAGATGAGCGGGGTTGATGCCGGACCCCGCGCGGTAGATCGCGATGCCCAGGCTGGCATGGATCTGCACCGGCTGTCCGGCAAGCCGCATGGGAGCGGCGATGTCGGCCAGGATCTGCCGGGCCATGGTTTCACCTTGCGCATGGCCGCCATCGTCCCGGGCGATCACGACGAATTCGTCCCCCGACAACCGCGCGACCAGTTCTGCGCCGGGCAGGCCGGCCTTCAGGCGCCGCGCAATCTCTTTCAGCAGCTGATCGCCCTGGTCGTGTCCCAGGGTATCGTTGACCTGTTTGAAACCGTCTAGGTCCAGGAACAGGACCTCCAGCACGCCGCCGCGCCGGTCGGTCGAGGCCATGGCCCGGGGCAGCCGCTCCTGGACCGCGCGGCGGTTCGGAAGGCCGGTCAGCGTGTCGCGGCGAGCCTCGAGCCGGGTGGCCTGTTCGCGCGTGCGCCGTTCGGTGATGTCGTGCACGATGCTGTGGAAGCCCACGATCCTGTCCTCGACGATGTCGGGAATCAGCGTGACCGCGCCGTAGTGCGTCGTGCCGTCGGGGAAGACCAGCGGCATCTCGAACGAGACCCGCTTGTGGCGCCGCGTGGCCCGCTTCACGTGCCGTTCGATGTCGTGCGCCTTCTCGGGGCCGAAGGTCTCGGCCAGGGAACGGCCGATGATGTCGCGGGATGGCTTGCCTACGGCGACCCGGTACGCTTCGTTGACGAAGCGGTAGCGCAGGTCGGGGCCGAAGTACCCGATCATGGCCGGCAGGTGGTCCGTCAAGGTCTGCAGTTGCGCGTGCGCATGGCTCAATTCGCGGGTGCGCTGCTCGACCTGTTTCTCCAGCGCGGCCAATCCGGCAGCAAGCGAGGACTCGGTGGTGGTGCGCACGCGCAGGGTGGCTTCGCGCCGCATGATCTCGTGGTTGGCCAGTTGAGCCGCGTCGCTCAGCAGATCGAGCTGGTTGGCGCTCAACTGCCGCGGCACGGTATCCAGCACGCACAGGCTGCCCAGGGCCAGCCCGTCGATGCTGCGCAAGGGGATCCCGGCATAGAAGCGCACACCCGGCGCGCCGCAGACCAGGGGATTATCGAAGAAGCGTTCGTCCTGGGTCGCGTCGGGCACGAGCAGACGTTCGCCGCCCACGATGCAGTGGGCGCAGAAGGCGTATTCGCGCGGCGTTTCAGAGATGTCCATCCCGACCTTGGACTTGAACCACTGGCGGTCCCGGTCGATCAGCGACACTAGCGCGATCGGCACGCCGATGGCATTCGCGGTCATTCGCGTGATCAGGTCGAAGGCCGGTTCGGACGGCGTGTCGAGCAGGTCGAGGGCCTGCAGCAGGGAGAGGCGTTGTTCTTCATCCGGAGCGAGCGGGGCGGCTTGCATGGCGTGAACGCGCTGACGTCGACGCGACAAGGATAGAGCATGTCGGCCCCGCCGGGTGCCCCCGGGGGGGGGGCCCCGCCAGATGGCTGTCCGACCGTTATCCTGCGGCGCCGTGCTCGGCCACGATGCGCACCACCACTTCGCCGCGGCCGGTACGCTTGGCGTGGTCCAGCCCTTCGTTGGCCAGCGCATCCGCGCGTTCGTTGCCGCGATGCCCGCTATGTCCGCGCACCCACCGGAAGGTTGCGCGATGCCGGTCGGCCTCGGCGATCAGCGTCTTCCACAACTCGACGTTCTTGACGTCCTTCCAGTTCTTGCGCACCCAGCCGTGGCGCCATTGCGTCATGCCGTTCACGACGTATTGCGAGTCGGTGTAGACGACCACCTCGCAGGTCTGCGGCAGCCAGCGCAGCGCCTCGATGGCCGCGGTCAGTTCCATGCGGTTGTTGGTGGTGTCGGGCGAGCCGCCGAAGATCTCCACGGTCGCTGCCGGCGTGCGGATCAGCGCGCCCCAGCCTCCCGGACCTCCCGGATTGCCGCGGCACGCGCCGTCGCAATAAATGACCGCGCCACCCGCGGGCGGCGTCTCGTCCTCGGCAGGAAGGGGGGCGACCGGCGCGAGCGGCGCAGTGGCCGAAGCGGCGTCCAGCCAGCGCTGGAAGGGCGCGAGGTCGGCGGCGTCCTTGACGTACCACTTTTTCTGCGCGGGAGACCATCTGGCTCCGAGCGCCTTGGCTTCGTCCTTCTCGGCAAAGGGCACCTTCAGCCAGACAACCATGGGATCACCATCTCAATGCAAGGGGCGTGACCTTAATCGGCCATGCGAGCCGTTGTCAAGGCAAGGGCATCCGGGGGTGCTCAATTCATGAGCGGAGAACCTCAAAGCGCGCAGCCATGCGGGTCGTTTCCGCTCGTCCTGCCGCTGTCCCCAGCCTTGTCCACAGGATGCGGGGATAACCCGCTAGTTCGCCGAGGCCGAGACACCGGACGCTCGGTAGAGCACGCGGGGCGCGGCCAGGTGAAGGGTAAGGCCGCGCAGGGCGTTGAACGCAAGGAATGACAGCCACAGCCCATGATTGCCGAAGAGCGGCAAGAGGCCGAGGGACAGCGCCAGGAACGCCGCGCCGCAGACGAGCATGGATTGCATCAGCGCCCGCGTTTGGGTGGCGCCTATGAACATTCCGTCGTACAAATAGGCCCAGACCGATGCGATAGGCGCCAGCGCGATCCAGGGCAGGAAGCGCATGGCCGTTTCGCGCAGCGCGGGCTGGTCGGTCAGCACGCCGACGATCGAGGGGCCGGCCACCGCGTACACCAGCGCATAGGCCAGCGCGCCGGCGGCGGCCCAGCCCATGCACAGGCGCACCGCGCGCCGCAATCCGGGGGCGTCGCCGGCGCCCACGGCCGAGCCGACCAGCGCTTCGGCCGCATGGGCGAAACCGTCGAGCCCGAAGGCCATGAAGGTCAGGAAGTTCAGCAGCAGCGCATTGGCCGCGAGCACCGTGTCGCCCTGGGTGGCGCCCAGGTGGGCGAACCAGCCCATGCTGGCCAGCAGGCAGGCGGTGCGCACGAAAATGTGGAAGTTGATGCCGACCAGCCGCCGCATGGCCGAGGAATCGAGCAGCGCCGTCAGGCGCAGGCGAGGCCAGGCGGCGCGGTGCGCGCGCCACAGCAGGAAGCCGCCGGCCAGCGTGCCGGCGCCGTCGGCCACCGCGGTCGCCGCGCCGATGCCGGCCACTCCCAGTTCGAAGACATGGACGAACAGCAGCACCGCGGCAAGGTTGACCAGGTTGATGAGGATCTGCAGGCCGAGCGCGATGCGGACTCGCTGGCATCCCAGGAGCCAGCCCAGGACGACGTAGTTGGCCAGCGCCAAGGGGGCCGCCCAGATCCGGCCCAGGCAGTATTCCATGGCCTGGCGCGTGGCATCGGCGCTGCCGCCCAGCAGGCCCAGCACGAGCACGATCAGCGGCCGTTGCAGGACCAGCAGGACGAGTCCGATTCCCGCCGCCAGGATCAGGGCCCGCGCCACGCTGGCGGCCATCGCCGGTTCGTCGCCTTTGCCCCAGGCCTGGGCGACGAGGCCGGTGGTGCCCATGCGCAGGAAGCCGAAGCCCCAGAAAAGAAAGCTGAACAGCAGGCTGCCCAGCGCCACGCCCGCCAGGTATTCGGGACCGGGCAGGTGGCCCGCCACGGCCGTATCGACCGCCGACATCAGGGGCTGGGTCAGGTTGGCAAGGACGATGGGCAAGGCCATCGCGAGGATGCGCCGGTGGGTGAGGGCAGAAGTGGCTGGTGGCACGGATTGTCGTTGCGTTCTGCTTGTGCTTGCGCCGCGATGGAACGCCAAAATGAAAAACGGACGCCAGGGGCGTCCGTTTTTCATGGATATCTTGGCTCCCCGAACTGGGTTCGAACCAGTGACCTGCGGATTAACAGTCCGTCGCTCTACCGACTGAGCTATCGGGGAATCGAGCCCATAACTATAGCAGAAAAAGAAGTTTCGTCAAAGAAAGGGGAAGGCGCGCGGTAAACTCGCCGGCATGAGTCCTCTCTTCACGCTCGAGGCGCCTTGCAGCTACCGCGAGGAGATCCGCAAGAGCCGGTTCATCGCCCACGCGGCGCCGGTCGCGAGCGCGGACGACGCGCTGGCGTTCTTCTCCCGGCATGCCGATGCGGCGGCCACTCACAATTGCTGGGCCTATCGCATCGGCGCTTCATATCGTTTCAACGACGACGGCGAACCCGGCGGCACCGCCGGCCGCCCCATCCTGCAGGCCATCGACGGGCAGGCCTGCGACCGCGTCGCGGTACTGGTGGTGCGCTGGTTCGGCGGCACGCTTCTTGGGGCCGGCGGGCTGGTGCGCGCCTACGGCAGCTGCGCGGCGAATTGCCTCAGGCAAGGGCGCCGGGTGCCGCTGCTCGACCTGGCGCAGGCGGAAATCGCCTGCACCTTCGCCGAGCTGCCGCTGTTCAAGGCACGGCTGCGCGACCACGGCGCCGAAGTAGTCCAGGAGCGTTTCGACGAGCAGGGGGCGCGCCTGGCGCTGAAAGTGCCGCGGCCGAACCTGGAGGAACTGCGGCGCGTACTGGCGGACCTGAGCCGCGGCCGGTCCATGCTGGAAGTGCTCGACGAGCCTTGAGGCGAAGTCCTTGCGTGCTTTAGAGGCCGGCGAGCTTGCACGCGCGCTGGGCCAGGATGCCGTCGGGCGAGGCGAGGTCGTTCAGGATGGTGAAATGATTGCGGTCGGCCAGCCGCAGCAGTTCGCCCGGCAGGCCGGCGCGGGCCGCGGCGAAGGTCTCGGACTGGCGCTGGAGCTCGGGAAGCTCGGCCGCGCCGTAGGCCAGGATCAGCTCGCGCTTGCTGGGCGGGCGGTGCAGGGGGCTGAGCCGTTGCACGTCCGGCGGGCATAGGCAAAGCTTGTCGTTCAGGTAGCTCAGGCGTATGGGCTCGAGATCGTAGATGCCGCTGACGGCGAGCCCGCCGCGCACGCCGGGCTCATCCAGCACCATGGCGGCCAGATGGGCACCGGCCGACCAGCCGCTGACGATGAGCCGTTCCGGATCCGTGCCCCATTGTGAAGCGTGCCGCGTCAGCCAGCCGATGGCCGAGCGGATTTCCCCGACGATACCGCCGAGCGATTGCTCGGGAGCGAGTGTGTAGCCCACTAGCGCCACGTGCAAGCCGTGGGCTAGCGGGCCGGCGGCGAGAAAGCTGAAGCTTTCCTTGGAGCGGGACTGCCAGTAGCCGCCATGGATGAAGACCATGAGGGGGCCCGGGCGGGCGGCGGGGAAATAGTCGATCCGGTTGCGCGGCGCGGGCCCGTAGCGCAAGTCCAGGTATTGGGGGTGGGCGGCGCGCAGCTTGGCGCTGCGCTCGTCGAATTCCGCCATCAGCACCGCGCTGTTGAGCACGGCGGCGGAATTGTTGTAGGAGGCATCGAGCGCTTCCCGGGTCATTCCGTTGTACAGCGCAGTCATGCGGCTATTCCGGTCCAGGCGGGGAGCAAGGAAATCATGATCACGGGTTGCAGCCAAAGTGTCCGAAGCAGAAGAATTCATCCTTTCAAGCTCTATTGCAAGACCCGTGCCGGCTCCCCGTCCAGACCGCCGCATCAGTGATGCGTGCCGCCCGAACCGTGCCCGCCGGCCCCGGCGCCTGCCGCCTGAACCTTGAAGTCCACCTTGACTTCGCCCGCTTTTTCGAAAATCAGAGTGGCGGGGAAGCTCGAGCCTTCTTTCAGGGGCGCCTTCAGGCGCATGAACATGATGTGGTAGCCGCCGGGCTTGAGTTCCACTGTGCGCCCGGCAGGCAGTGCGATGCCGTCGACCTGCCGCATGCGCATGACGTCGCCGTCCATCTGCATGGTGTGTAGTTCGGCCGTGGCAGAGATGTCGGCGCGGACGGCGACGAGCTTGTCGTCGGCGCCGGTGTTGGTGAGTTTCAGGAAGCCGCCGCCGCTGGGCTGGCCGGCCACCGTGGCGCGGGCCCAGGGGTGGCCGATCTGGATGCCGCCCGCGGTGTAGTCGTGGGCGCCGGCCGGGCCGGCGGCCAGCAGGGAGAACAGGAGGCTCAGGGTAAGGGTACGAATCTGCATGCTTTGTCTCGTCGAGGAAATCGTGATCGGCAATGCCGGGCGCGGCGCGTGGCCGTACCGTCCGGCGTGGTACGCACAGGAACGGGCGTTTCAGGCCGGGGGTGCACGAGGCGAAAAATGCAGATGCGGTGTGGCAGGGAAATCGCATGCCGCGCGAGCGGTCCGGTAAGCGGGACCAAGGTCGAGCGCGACGGAAATCTCAGGCCCGGCGACGGGCGGAGGCAGGGTGGCGACATGGGCGCCCGCCAGGCACAAGGGACATTGCAAGGCCGCCAGGACATGCGGATCGCCGTCCTTGGGGGGTAGCGGCACGGCCACCGTTCCCTGCTGGGAACACAGGGCCGCCAGCAGCGCCGGCCGGGCGGCGGCCGCATGCGCCATCGGCATGGCGGCATGCCAGAGCGCGCACAGCAGTGCCAGCCAGGCGAGGCGGAGGGAAGCGTAAGCGGCCATGGGGCGGATGATACCCCAGTCCCGGCCTCGGCCTCGCAACGCCGAGGCGGCGGATCACTCGGGCTTGATGCGCGCCTTCCTCGCCACGTCGCCGAAGAGCTTCACCTCGCGCTCGATGCGCGCCTTCATCTGTGCGGCCGTCTCCTGCATGGGCTCGAAGCCGGCCGCCCGCAGCTTGCCGGCGTACTCGGCATTGGCTACGACCTTTCCGACGGCATCCGCGAGCCTGGCACGGGCGCCCGGCTCGACGCCGACCGGCAGCATGATGCCGAACCAGATGCTCATGACGACTTCCGGGTAGCGTTCCGCCGCGGCGGGAACGTTGGGCAGGGCGGACAGGCGCCTGGGCTCCATGACCGCCAGCGGCACCAGGCGGTTGCTGCGTATGTATTCGGCGGACGGCGCATAGGTGGCCGAGGCCAGGTTGATCTGGCCGCCGACCGCGTCGGCCACGACCGCCGCCGCACCCTTGTAGGGCACGTGCACCAGATCGATGCCGGCCGCCGATTTCAGCAGTTCGACCGCGAAGTGCTGCGGCGTGCCGTTGCCCGAACTGCCGTAGGTCAGCTTGCCGGGATTCGCCTTGGCATGGCTGATGAGCTCGTCCAGCGTCTTGACGGGAGCCTGCGGGTGGGCGAGCAGCAGCAGCGGCGTGCCGCCGATCAGGCCGATCGGGTCGAGGTCTTTCGTTATGTCGAAGGGCAGGTCCTTCTGCATCGACGGCGCGATCGAGCGCGCGCTGTCGGCGAAGAGAATCGTATAGCCGTCGGCCGGTCCTTTGGCGACCATGTTGGACCCGATCACTCCGCCCGCGCCGGGCCGGTTCTCGACGACCACCTGCTGGCCGAGTTCGGCCGACAGGTAAGGCGCGATGAGGCGCGCGACGATGTCGGTGCCGCCTCCGGGTCCGAACGGCACCACGAAGCGGATGGGGCGGGAAGGAAAGGTATCGGCCTGGGCTGCCGCGCCGGCCAGGGCGAGCAGCGCGGCCCACAGGAATGCGCGCTTTTTCATGGTGTCTCCTCCAGTCGCTCGCCGGCGCGAGGATGCTCGCGGTGTCGTTGTCTTTGGGCCGGCGGGCCGTCGTGCTGCGGCAAATTACCGAAGGGCATCGCATTGATCAAGATTGAATGTTGAATAAACCTTTGGCGGCCACGGCCGCTGCGCCGCTTGCGCCTGGTCTCGCGGCCGGCAAGAATGCCGGCACTGCGCCTTGCGCGCGAGGATTGCGAGGGTATTGCCATGAGTCCGGAAGTCCATGCCTTCCTGGAGCGCCGCGAGGCGGTCTACGCGTTGCACGAGCATCGCCCCATCGTGTCGTTCGACGATGCCCGGGCCGCGCTGCCTTTCGATCCCGCCGCCATGGTCAAGAGCCTGGCCTTTCGCCTGCCTGGCGGGGGCTATGCCGTTGCCGCGCTGCGGGCGGCCGAACGCGCCGACTACAAGAAGATCTCCGAGGCGTTCGGCGTGCGGCGCGCCGACCTGGCGCTGGCCGGACCCGACGACGTGGAGGAGGCTTTGGGCATGGTGCCGGGCGGAGTCTGCCCGTTGCCGATCAACGGGGCGAGGGTGGTGGTCGACGAGGCAGTGCCCGCCATGGCGGTGGTGTTCTGCGGGACGGGGCGCAGCGACACGACTATGGAAATCGCCGGCGCCGAGTTGCTGCGCGTGGCGGGCGCAGCGGTGGCGCCGCTCTCCAAATAAAAAAACGGACGCTTCTTCCCGGCGTCCGTTTTTTGCTGAATTTCTTGGCTCCCCGAACTGGGTTCGAACCAGTGACCTGCGGATTAACAGTCCGTCGCTCTACCGACTGAGCTATCGGGGAATCGAGCCAAAAAATATAGCATGAATCGTTACAGTTTCAAAGCCGCGTCCTACTTCAAAACGGCTGCGATGCCGTCGGCCACGGCATCGATGTTGCGGCTATTGAGCGCGGCAACGCAAATGCGGCCGGTCGATACGGCATAGATGCCGTGTTCTTCGCGCAGGCGGTCCACCTGCGCCGCCGTCAGGCCCGAGTACGAGAACATGCCGCGCTGCTGCAGCACGAAGCCGAAGTCGCGCGCCACGCCGCGCTCCTTGAGCTTGGCGACCAGGGCGGCGCGCATGGCGCGGATGCGGTCGCGCATCTCGCCCAGTTCGGCTTCCCACTCGGCGCGCAGCTCCGGCGAGGTCAGGACCTGCGCCACCACCGTGCCGCCATGGGTGGGCGGGTTGGAGTAGTTGGTGCGGATGACGCGCTTCAACTGGCTCAGGACGCGGCTGCTTTCGTCCTTGTCCGCCGCCACCAGGGTAAGGGCGCCCACGCGTTCGCCATAGAGCGAGAACGACTTCGAGAACGACGAGCTGATCAGGAAGGTCAGGCCGGCCGCCGCGAACTGGCGCACCGCCGTGGCGTCCGCGTCGATGCCGTCGCCGAAGCCCTGATAGGCAATGTCGAGGAAGGGAATGAGCCCGCGCGCCTTGACTACCTCGACCACCTTCGTCCATTGCTCGCCGGTGAGGTCCACGCCGGTGGGGTTGTGGCAGCAGGCGTGCAGCACTACCACCGTGTTGGCCGGATAGCCTTCCAGCGCAGAGATCATGCCGGCGAAGTCGACGCCATGGGTGGCCGGATCGTAATAGGGATAGTTGACGACTTCGAAGCCGGCGTATTCGAACAGCGCGCGGTGGTTCTCCCAGCTCGGGTTGCTGATGGCGACCTTGGCCTCGGGCACCAGGCGCTTGAGGAAATCGGCGCCGATCTTGAGCGCGCCGGTGCCGCCCAGGCTCTGGGCGGTCAGTACCCGGCCCTGGGCGATCAGCGGCGAATCGGCGCCCAGCAGCAGTTCCTGCACCGCGCGGTTATACCCCGGCAGGCCCTCGATGGGCAGGTAGCCACGCGCCGCGGCGGCGTCGATGCGGGCCTGCTCGGCCTTGCGCACAGCCTTCAGAAGTGGAATCCGGCCTTCATCGTTGTAATACACGCCCACGCCCAGGTTGACCTTGTTGCTGCGGGTATCGGCGTTGAATTGTTCGGTGAGACCCAGAATCGGGTCGCGAGGAGCCAGTTCTACGGCTGCGAAGAGCGAAGTCATTGAAAGCGTCCGTTAAGCGCGCGGGGTTGAATGAAGGGGTTGTGCAGGGGATAATGGCAGATTGCTTTTTACAATGCGAAATCCAGTGGGCTCGGAACTCTGGAGCCGATTTGCTGCCGAAGTTTTCCTGATGAAACAAGAGTCTAGCATGCAGACTACGTCTCCCGAAGGGCTGCGGGCCGCGGCCGAAAGCGCGGAACTCGTGGCGGCTGCGGCCGATGCGCGGGGTTTCGAACCCGGTTTCGTCACGTTCGAAGGCAGCCCCTTCCAGCTCTACCAGCCTTATCCTCCCGCCGGCGATCAACCCGCAGCCATCGACCAGTTGTGCGAGGGCATAGAAGACGGCCTGATGTACCAGACCCTGCTGGGGGTGACCGGTTCGGGCAAGACCTACACCATGGCCAACATGATCGCCCGCCTGGGGCGGCCGGCCATCATCCTGGCGCCCAACAAGACATTGGCCGCCCAGCTGTACGCCGAGATGCGCGAGTTTTTCCCGCGCAACGCGGTGGAGTACTTCGTCTCGTACTACGACTACTACCAGCCCGAGGCCTATGTGCCAACGCGCGACCTGTTCATCGAAAAGGACTCGTCCATCAATGAACACATCGAGCAGATGCGGCTGTCGGCCACCAAGAGCCTGCTCGAGCGGCGCGACACCGTGATCGTGGCGAGCGTCTCGTGCATCTACGGCATCGGCAATCCCGACGACTACCACAACATGGTGATGCTGCTGCGCACGGGCGACCGCATCGGGCAGCGCGACATCATTTCCCGGCTGGTGGCGATGCAGTACACCCGCAACGACACCGAGTTCATGCGGGGCACCTTCCGCGTGCGGGGCGAACTGATCGATGTCTTCCCGGCCGAGCATGCCGAGCTGGCGCTGCGCATCACGCTGTTCGACGACGAGATCGAAACGCTGGAATTGTTCGATCCCCTGACGGGCAAGGTGCGGCAGAAGATCCTGCGCTTCGCGATCTACCCCGGGTCGCACTACGTGACGCCGCGGGCGACCGTGCTGCGCGCCATCGAGACCATCAAGCAGGAGCTGCGCGAGCGCACGAAGTTCTTCGTCGACAACGGTCAGCTGGTGGAGGCGCAGCGCCTCGAGCAGCGCACCCGGTTCGACCTGGAAATGCTGCAGGAGCTGGGGTTCTGCAAGGGCATCGAAAACTATTCGCGCCATCTTTCGGGCGCCAAGCCGGGCGATCCGCCTCCCACCCTGGTGGACTACCTGCCTTCCGACGCCTTGATGATCATCGACGAAAGCCACGTCACCATCGGGCAGATCGGCGCCATGTACAAAGGCGACCGCTCACGCAAGGAAACCCTGGTGAACTATGGTTTCCGGCTGCCGTCCGCGCTCGACAACCGGCCGCTGAAGTTCGAGGAGTTCGAGGCGAAGATGCGCCAGACCATCTTCGTTTCGGCCACCCCGGCCGACTACGAGAAAAAGCACGCCGATGCCGTGGTCGAGCAGGTGGTGCGGCCCACCGGCCTGGTCGATCCCGTGGTGGAAGTGCGCCCGGCGCTGAACCAGGTGGACGACGTGCTGAGCGAGATCCACCTGCGCGTGGCGCAGAACGACAGGGTGCTGATCACCACGCTGACCAAGCGCATGGCCGAGGACCTGACCGACTTCCTGACCGACCACGGCGTCAAGGTGCGCTACCTGCATTCCGATATCGACACGGTCGAGCGGGTGGAGATCCTGCGCGACCTGCGCCTGGGCACCTTCGATGTCCTGGTCGGCATCAACCTGCTGCGCGAGGGCCTGGATATTCCCGAGGTGTCGCTGGTGGCCATCCTCGACGCCGACAAGGAAGGGTTCCTGCGTTCCGAGCGCAGCTTGATCCAGACCATCGGGCGGGCGGCGCGCAACCTGAACGGCAAGGCGATCCTCTATGCGGACACGATGACCGACTCGATGCGGCGGGCCTTGGGCGAGACCTCGCGCCGCCGCGAGAAGCAGCTCCGCTTCAACGAGGCGAACGGGATCGTGCCGCAAGGGGTCAAGAAAGAAGTGCGTGACCTGATCGACGGCGTCTATGTCCCGCCCGGCGCGCAGGACGGCGACAGCGTGGAAGCGGCGCGTCTCGAGGCCATGGGCGAGAAGCAGATCGCCAAGGAGATCAAGAAGCTGGAAAAAGCGATGCTCGAGTACGCGCGCAACTTGGAATTCGAGAAGGCCGCGCGCGCCCGCGACCAGTTGCTGGCGCTCAAGCAGAAGCTGTTCGGAGCCGGGGGCCAGCAGGCCGACGAGGACGCGCTGAACGCCCCGGATGCGGCGCGCGGGTGAGCCTGCCGTTCCGGCCAGAACCCTTGTGCAATGCGAGATAATTTTGCACCAGCGTGGTGCGCGAACGTGCCCCGCGGGCAGGAGGGCACGCCATACCACAAATGTGCACGGCGTGCGCCCATGGTGCCGCATCTCTAGCGAGTCGGGCGTAACGGCCTGATTCTAAAAGGGTTTTTATGCACCACATTTTCATGTGCTTATTAAAAAAAGCTTGAACTATCCGGGGTTTTCCCGCACACTTTCGGACATGATGACCAAGGTACTGTTTGTGTGCATGGGCAACATCTGTCGCTCGCCGAGCGCAGAGGGCGTATTTCGCCGCCTGGTGAAAGACGCCGGTCTTTCCGACGTTGTCCGTATAGAATCGGCCGGGACTCACGCCTTCCACATCGGCGAGCCTCCCGACGCCCGTATGCAGGCTGCCGCCCGCAAGCGTGGCTACGACATCAGTGAAATCCGCGCGCGCCAGATCCGTGTCGACGATTTCCGCGAATTCGACATGATCCTGGCCATGGATTGGGACAACCTGTCGCTGCTGCAGCAGCAGGCGCCCAAGCAATACCAGCACAAGCTGATGCTGCTGATGCGTTTTGCCAACGAGTACGAAGAAGCTACGGTGCCCGATCCCTACTACGGCGGCCCCGAGGGGTTCGCCAAGGTGCTCGACTACATCGAGGATGCCTGCCAGGGCTTGCTGGAGGTGGTGCGCAAGCGCGCCACGCAATACCAGGCTGCCTGAGCCTTCCCGGTCGTCATCCAATCTTTCCTCCATTGCAGGCCCGGATTGTTCCGGGCCTTGTTTTGCCGGCTTCGCCGGCCGGGCGCGGCCTCGGGCGCTGGCAGCTCCCAGGGTGTTGTGCGCTGCGCAAATCTACCTCAGTGGTTTCCCGAAGAAATCCCTAGAAAAACGTTCGGGAATTGGCTATACTTGAGCAAATCGTTAAGGATTTGCTCGCTGTGCACTCCGACGCCGGGCGTTTCCACCGCGATGCATGAATCGGCAAGACCCGTCCCAGGGCGCCGCGCATCCGGCCAGGCCGGTACGCAGCGCTCCTCCTCGAGGGGGGCGCGAAGCGCGCAGGGGCGGGGTCACCTCAGGGGTCTCGAATGCGACTTACTACCAAAGGACGTTTCGCCGTTACGGCCATGATCGACCTGGCGCTGCGCCAGCACAGCGGTCCGGTCACCCTGTCCGCCATCAGCCAGCGACAGAACATCTCGCTGTCCTACCTGGAGCAGTTGTTCGGCAAGCTCCGCCGGCACGAGCTGGTGGACAGCATGCGCGGGCCGGGCGGCGGCTATTCGCTGGCCAAGCTGGCGCGGCACGTGACCGTCGCCGACATCATCTTCGCGGTAGACGAGCCGCTGGACGCCACCGATTGCGGCGGCAAGCAGGACTGCACCCGGGGCAACGACGGCAAGGCGGGCAAGTGCATGACGCACGAGCTGTGGGCCACGCTCAACCGCAAGATGGTCGAATACCTGGACTCGGTATCGCTGCAAGACCTGGTCGATCAGCAACGCATGCGCGAACTGCAGGAGGCCAATGCGGCCAAGTCGGTGCTGATGGACCGCCGCTCGGGCGCCGCCGAATCCACCGCGGCGGCCTGACCGCCGCCGCAGCAACATAGGGTTGGATGTCATGATCAAGACGCCGGTTTATCTCGACTATTCCGCCACCACGCCGGTGGATCCGCGCGTGGTCGACGCCATGGTGCCCTGGTTGTACGAGCGCTTCGGCAACCCGGCATCGCGCAGCCACGCCTACGGCTGGGACGCCGAGAAGGCGGTGGAGACCGCGCGCGAGCAAGTGGCTGCGCTGGTCAACGCCGATCCGCGCGAAATCGTCTGGACTTCGGGCGCGACCGAATCCGACAACCTGGCGATCAAGGGCGCCGCGCATTTCTATGCCGAGCGGGGCAAGCACATCATCACCGTCAAGACCGAGCACAAGGCGGTGCTGGATACCTGCCGCGAGCTCGAGCGCGAAGGTTTCGAGGTGACCTACCTCGACGTGCAGGAAAACGGCCTGCTCGACCTGGAGGCCTTCAAGGCGGCGATCCGTCCGGACACCATTCTTGCCTCGGTCATGTTCGTCAACAACGAGATCGGGGTGATCCAGGACATCGAGGCGCTGGGCGAGATCTGCCGCGAGAAGGGCGTGATCTTCCACGTCGACGCGGCGCAGGCCACGGGCAAGGTCGTCATCGACCTGGCCAGGCTCAAGGTCGATCTGATGTCGTTCTGCGCGCACAAGATGTGCGGGCCCAAGGGCATCGGCGCGCTGTACGTGCGGCGCAAGCCACGCGTGCGGATCGAGGCGCAGATGCACGGCGGCGGCCATGAGCGCGGCATGCGCTCGGGCACGCTGGCCACGCACCAGATCGTCGGCATGGGCGAGACCTTCCGCATCGCCAAGGAAGAAATGGCCACGGAAAACGAGCGCGTGCGCATGCTGCGCGACCGCCTGTGGGCCGGCCTGTCGACCATCGAAGAGGTCTATCTCAACGGCGACATGGAACGGCGCATCCCGCACAACCTGAACGTCAGCTTCAACTACGTGGAAGGCGAGTCGCTCATCATGGCGGTCAAGGAGCTGGCCGTCTCCAGCGGTTCCGCCTGCACCTCCGCCAGCCTGGAGCCCTCGTACGTGCTGCGCGCGCTGGGCCGCAGCGACGAGCTGGCGCACAGCTCCATACGCTTTACCCTCGGCCGTTTCACCACGGAAGAGGAAATCGACTTCACCGTCAAGCTGATCCGCAGCAAGGTCGACAAGCTGCGCGAAATGTCCCCGCTGTGGGAAATGGTCAAGGACGGCATCGACATCAACACGGTGCAGTGGGCTGCACACTGAACCAGGAGAAGAAACATGGCCTATAGCGAAAAAGTCATCGATCATTACGAAAACCCCCGCAACGTCGGTTCGTTCGACAAGGGCGACGATTCCGTCGGAACGGGCATGGTGGGCGCGCCGGCCTGTGGCGACGTCATGAAGCTGCAAATCAAGGTCAACGAGCAGGGCATCATCGAGGACGCCCGCTTCAAGACCTATGGCTGCGGCTCGGCCATTGCCTCGAGCTCGCTGGTGACCGAATGGGTCAAGGGCAAGACGCTCGACCAGGCGCTCGACATCCGCAACACGCACATCGCCCAGGAGCTGGCGCTGCCGCCGGTCAAGATCCACTGCTCGATCCTGGCCGAAGACGCCATCAAGGCGGCGGTGAACGACTATCGTGCCAAGCACGGCAACAGCTAAGAGGGAGCCATGTCGGTAACGTTGACCGAACGCGC
The DNA here is from genome assembly GCF_002188465.1 of Pigmentiphaga sp. NML080357. GTDB lineage: Bacteria > Pseudomonadota > Gammaproteobacteria > Burkholderiales > Burkholderiaceae_B > Pigmentiphaga. The sequence goes on from NZ_NINW01000024.1 coordinate 242,595, forward strand.
TGCACGCCACGTGAACCGCTATCTGGAAAAGCGCGGCAAGGGCATAGGCCTGCGCCTGGGCGTGCGTACCACCGGATGCTCGGGCCTGGCCTACAAGCTCGAGTACGTGGACGAAGTCCAGCCCGAAGACCAGATCTTCGAGAGCCAGGGAGTGAAAGTGGTCGTCGATCCCAAGAGCCTGCCTTACCTGGCGGGCACGGAGCTCGACTACGCGCGGGAAGGACTCAACGAAGGCTTCAAGTTCAACAACCCCAACGAAAAGGCGTCCTGCGGTTGCGGTGAGTCTTTCACCGTCTGATGCAACACGAACCGGATCATTTCGAACTATTGGGCCTGAGTCCCGGTTTCGCCGTCGATCGCGACGCGCTGGACCGGGCCTGGCGCGAGGTCCAGGCCAAGGTGCATCCCGACCGTCACGCGGCCGGGTCGGCGCAAGAGCGGCGCGTGGCCATGCAATGGGCCTCGCGGGCCAACGAGGCCTACCGTACCTTGCGATCGCCGCTCGCCCGTGCCCGCTATCTGTGCGAACGCGCCGGCGTCGACCTGCAGGTCGAGACCAACACGGCCATGACGCCCGCCTTCCTGATGCAGCAGATGGAATGGCGCGAGGCGCTGGACGACGCCAGGACGGCGCGCGATTCAGCGGCCCTCGAGGCGTTGTCGGCCGAATTGGCCGCGGCGCGCCGCCGCATGATCGCCGAGGTCGGGGAACTGCTGGACCACAGGCATGACTACGCCGCTGCCGCCGTTCGCGTGCGGGAGTGGATGTTCATTGAAAAATTCTCCGAAGAGATCGACGCGGCCGTCGACGCTCTGGCGGAACAAGACTGAAACACTAGGAACGCATGGCGCTTTTGCAGATAGCCGAACCCGGCATGTCCGAAGCCCCCCACCAGCGCCGTCTGGCGGTGGGTATCGATCTGGGCACGACCAACTCGCTGGTGGCCTCGGTACGCAGCGGGATGGCGGAAGTCCTGCGCGACGACGAGGGGCATGCCCTGTTGCCGTCGGCGGTGCGCTACCTGCCGGGCGGCGACGTCGTGATCGGCCGCAAGGCGCTGCAGGCGCAGGCCCAGGATCCGCACAATACGCTGGTGTCGGTCAAGCGTTTCATGGGGCGCGGCCTGGCCGACACGCAGAAGCTGCGCGTGCCTTACGAGTTCGTCGATGCGCCGGGCATGGTGCGGATCCGCACCGTGCAAGGCGAGAAGAGCCCGGTCGAGGTGTCGGCGCAGATCCTGGCCAAGCTGCGGCAGCTGGCCGAGGACGCCCTTGGCGACGACCTGGTGGGCGCGGTCATCACGGTACCCGCCTATTTCGACGACGCCCAGCGGCAGGCCACCAAGGACGCGGCCAAGCTGGCGGGCCTGAACGTGCTGCGCCTGCTCAACGAACCCACGGCGGCGGCCATCGCCTATGGCCTGGACAACGCAGCCGAGGGCATCTACGCCGTCTATGACCTGGGCGGCGGCACTTTCGACGTATCCATCCTTCGGCTGTCCAAGGGTGTATTCGAAGTCATCGCTACCGGCGGCGACACGGCCCTGGGCGGCGACGACTTCGATGCCGCCATCGTGGCCTGGGTGGCGCACGACCAGAAGCTGGCCGGACTCGGGCCGGAGGACCAGCGGGCCTTGCTGGTGGCGGCGCGCCGGACGCGCGAGGCGTTGACCGACGCCCCAGAGGCCGAACTGGCGCTGACCTTGGCGAACGGCCGGGCGGTGGCGGTACGGCTGAGCCGCGAGCATTTCGAGACGCTGGCGCGGCCGCTGGTGGCCCGCACGCTGTCGAGCGCCCGGCGCGCGTTGCGCGATGCCGGCCTGGCGGCCGACGAGATCAAGGGCGTGGTCATGGTCGGCGGCGCGACGCGCATGCCCATCGTGCGGCGCATGGTGGCGGAGTTGTTCGGCACCGAGCCCTTGATCAACCTCGATCCGGACCAGGTGGTGGCGCTGGGCGCCGCCATGCAGGCCAACCTCTTGGCCGGAAACCGTACCGCCGACGACGAATGGCTGCTGCTGGACGTCATCCCGCTGTCGCTGGGCCTGGAAACCATGGGAGGGCTGGTGGAACGCGTTATCGCGCGCAACAGCACCATTCCCGTCGCCCGGGCTCAGGATTTCACCACCTTCAAGGACGGCCAGACGGCCATGGCGATCCACGTGGTGCAAGGCGAGCGCGAGCTCGTGTCCGATTGCCGTTCGCTGGCGCGGTTCGAACTGCGCGGCATCCCGCCCATGGTGGCGGGAGCTGCGCGTATACGGGTCACGTTCCAGGTGGACGCCGACGGACTGCTGAGTGTCACCGCGCGTGAACAGAGCTCCGGCGTGGAGGCCTCGATCTCGGTCAAGCCCTCGTACGGATTGTCGGACGACGAAGTGGCGGCCATGCTGGCCGACGGCATGCGGAGTGCCGACACCGACATGCAGTTGCGGGCCTTGCGTGAACAACAGGTCGAGGCGCGGCGCCTGGTCGAGTCGGTCGAGGCGGCGCTGCAGGCCGATGCCGACCTGCTCGACGAGAACGAACTCGCGGCGATACGCGCCGAGCTCGAACGCACTTCGAGCGTGGCGAACGGGGAAGACAGCGACGCGGTGCGCGTCCAGGTCGAAGCCCTGGCCCGCGCCACGGAGGACTTCGCCGCCCGCCGGATGGACCGCAGCATACGCCGCGCCCTGTCGGGCCGCCGCGTCGACGAAATCGTGTAGGGGAGAGCGTCCTGTCCGTCAGGCGCTTCCCGTCGCATCACTATCAGGTTGTCATCATGCCCAAACTCACGGTGCTTCCGCACCCAGAACTTTGTCCGGAAGGCACGGTCATCGAGGATGCCCCCACGGGCAAGTCCATTTGCCGGGTGCTGCTCGATCATGACATCGAGATCGAGCACGCCTGCGAGCTGTCGTGCGCGTGCACGACCTGCCACGTCATCGTGCGCGAGGGATTTTCTTCCCTGGAGTCCGCCAGCGACAACGAGGAAGACCTGCTCGACAAGGCATGGGGCCTGACCTCGACGTCGCGGCTTTCGTGCCAGGCAGTGATCGAGGACTCCGACCTGACGATCGAGATCCCCAAATACACCATCAACCACGCCAGCGAAAACCACTGAAACGCGGGTGGGCCCATCCCGGTGGAGGATGGGCGCCCGCCCCGGTACACTGGAACGGTGGGGCGCCACCCGGCGGTGTACCCGTTCTTTCCCGGGACGCCCCTACGCTTTGCCGGCCCTTGTCCGGGGGCAGCAGCCCCGGCGCCGACGCGGAGAAACCAGATGAAGTGGACGGACATCTACGAAATCGCCTCGGCCCTGGCCGACGCGCATCCCGATGTGGATCCGGCGCAGGTGAGGTTCACGGATTTGCACAACTGGGTGTTGGAACTTCCCGGGTTCGACGACGATCCGAAACGATCCGGGGAGAAAATTCTCGAAGCCATACAAATGGCATGGATCGAGGAGGCCTAGCGCCTCTAGGCGGCATCCTGGCCGCATAGGGGCGTCCGCGCTGCGGACGGGCCGGTTCGACCATGCCGCCGGCCATGGCAAAGACGGATGAGCATGGGTTTGAAGTTACCGCATCATTTCTCTATACGCGCGCGGCCCGTCCGGTTGGCCGCGCTGGTCGCGGCGCTGCTGGCCTTGGGAGGCTGCGCGCCTGCCGTCTCGCTGCACGAGCCTGAGTCCGCTTCGGCCGTGCCGCCCGGACCTCCGCCGCAGCCCGAGCCCACGCCTCCCGAACCCGAGCTGCCCTATACGCCGGTCGCCATCACCTACGCGGTTGGCGAGGCGGGCGCGGTTGCGGCGCCCACGACGCCCGGCTGGAATCCCAATGCCGATTTCCCGGTGGATGGCCGCACGGGCGCGCAGGCGTACGGCCAGCCCGGGCCCATGCGGCAGTCGAGCTACGAGTTCGAGCAGAAGCTGGACGATACCTGGGTGGTCAAGCAGAGCGTGCGCTATGGCAAGCCCGAGAACCAGCCCGGGATGGACTGGATCACGGGTTCGCCCGTTTCGGGCCAGGATGCGCTCGGCCCCGGCCTGGGCACTTTCAACGTCGGTACGCAGGCGCAAGCCAACTTCACCACGGTCGGGCTGCGGCACAGCTTCAAGTTCGGCTTCGATTACCTCAAGTCGCGCGATCTCTACGAAAGCCGGATCGCGCCGTCTCCCTCGCTCGATATTTTCGATGCGGCCTATGGCACAACGATCGGCCAGCCCCGCATCGTGGCGCGTTCGTTCGCCGAGCAGAGCAAGCTCGGTTTCTTCGTCCAGGACCAGGTGCAGTACAAGAAGTGGACCTTGTCCATGGTAGGGCGGCGCGACCAGAATACCCACCGGACCATAGACCTGAACGCCGCGGACGACGGTACCGGCATCCAGCAGGACGACGTCTACAGCGGCCGCCTGGGCCTGCGCTACCAGTTCGACATCGGGTTGGCGCCCTACGTCAATTATTCGCAGAGCTACGCCCCGCGGACGGCCGCGGCGGCCTCCGCCGCGAGCCAGCAGTACGAGACTGGCGTGCGCTACCAGCCGCCGGCGCTGGGACAGCTGGTGACCATCACCGCCTTCAACCAGATCCAGAACAATTCCCAGACCAGCGATGCCCAGGAGGGATGCGCCATCTCGGGTTGCAGCGCCTGGGCCGAACTGCGCATCCAGGGCGCCACGGTCGAAAGCCGCATGCAGCCATTGCAAGGCCTGAACCTGGTGGCTACCTATGCGGTGACCAGCTCGACCGTGGCCAGCGCCAGCGACGACGCCTACGCCACGATGCTCGCCAATCGCTATCCGGACGTGTCGGAACAACGCATTTCCCTGGGCGCCAAGTATGCCGTCACCCGCGGCAGCCTGGCGGGCTTGAGCCTGGACGGCAGGGTGGGGCGGGCGGGGGCCATCTACACCAGCTCGGCCCAGCCCGGGCTGGCCGTCTCCTATACGCTGGTGGACGCCGGCATCAACTACGACTTCGGCCACCTCAGCCCCAGCCTGAAGGGGCTGAAGCTGCGCGCAAGCGCCAACAACATGTTCGATAACGAGTACGCGTCGTACTGCTACACCGACAGCTGCACGGCAGGCGCCCGCCGCTCGGTCTCCGCGACCCTGAACTATCAGGTTCCTTGGCCGTAGGGGGAAGCTCACCCCCTAGTGCTTCGCGCTCCCCCTCAAGGGGGCGGCGCTGGCGGACCGGCAAAGCCGGATCCGCGGCGCCCTGGGTCTAGCGAGGGTTTCTCAAATTGCCACGCCGCTGCTACCGCTGGCACCCAGCGAAGCACAAGTGCCCCAACCCAAGAAAGCGGCCCCGGACCCAGGATGCGGTGGATCCGGCTCCGCCGGTCCACCCGCATCGCCCCCTGGGGGGCGCGCGTAAGCGCGTAGGGGGGGGCTATCTTTTAGACACTTTGCGTAGCAGCCTGAGCAGTTCGCGCCGTTCGGTCTCGGTCAGCATGGAAGTCGCTTCCCGTTCGAGTTCGGTCACCGTTATTTCAGCCTGGCGGTAGAGGCGTTCGCCGGCGGCGGTAAGGCGCAAGACTTGCGTGCGCTGGTCGGCTGCATGCCGTTCACGCCGGATCAGCCCGCGCTCGAGCAGGCGGCCGAGGACCGTCGCCATGTTGGGGGGAGAGACGTTGATCGCGTCGGCCAGGCGCTTCTGGCTGATGCCGGGATTGGCGTCCAGCAGCGAAAGGACCGCGAATTCGGCCTGGCGAAGATCGTAGGCCTCCATGCGCTCGGTGAAGTAGGGACGAATGCTGGACGAGGCCAGCCGTGCGCTGTGGCCGACCAGGCCGAGCAGGAAGGTCTGGTCGAGCGCTTCGGACGGCCCGTCGGCGTCCGGTCCTGCGGCATGGGGAGCCGGAGGTGCGGGTTTCATCACGCAAAGCCCAGCAGCTTGGCGGCGTTGTCCTTCAGGATCAGGGGATGGACCTCGGGCCGGAAACCCGCGGTTTCGAAATCCTGCATCCACCTTTCGGGCGTGATCAGGGGGAAATCCGAGCCGAACAGCATCTTGTGCTTGAGCTGCGTGTTGGCGTAGTGCACCAGCTCCTTGGGGAAATACTTGGGGGACCAGCCTGACAGGTCGATGTAGACATTGGGCTTGTGCAGGCAGACGGACAGCGCCTCGTCCTGCCACGGCCACGAAGGGTGGGCAATGATGATCTTCATGTCGGGGAAGTCAGCCGCCACGTCGTCCAGGTGGATGGGGTTGGAGTACTTCAGCTTGAGTCCGCCGCCGCCGCGCATGCCGGTGCCTATGCCCGAGTGGCCGCTATGGAATATGGCGGGCAGGCCGGCCTCGGCGATTACTTCGTACAGCGGATAGGCCAGTTCGTCGTTCGGAAAGAAACCCTGAACGGTCGGGTGGAACTTGAAGCCCGCGACCTTGTAGTCCTCGATCAGCCGGCGCGCCTCGCGCACGCCCATCTTGCCCTTGTGCGGGTCGATGCTGGCGAAGGCCAGCATCATGTCGCTGTTCTCCATCGCCGCCTCGGCGATTTCCTCGTTGGGGATGCGCCGACGGCCCATGTTGGCCTCGGCATCTACGGTGAACATGACCAGGCCGATGCGTTTCTCGCGATAGCGCGCGACGGTCTCGGGTATGGTCGGGCGGTGCGTGAACTTGAAGTACTTCTCGGCTGCCTCGTCGAACTCCTTGCCGAACGCGTCGGGCGCGCAGCGGCACGAGACTTCGGCGTGGACGTGGATGTCGATGGCGATGAGATCGTCGATTTTCATGTAAGGCTCCTCGTGTCAGGCCTGCTGCAGCAGTGTGTCCAGCCGCGCCTTGAATTCGATAAAGAACTGCATGCTTCCGGGATTGGCCATGGCGTCGGGGCTGGCTACCTTGGCCGGCTCGGCACCCAGGAGCAGCTTGCGTATGGGCAGCTCCATCTTCTTGCCGGTGAGCGTGCGGGGGATTTCGTTCACGGCGTAGACGTCGTTGGGAACATGGCGCGCAGACGCCTTGGTGCGGACCTGGTCCCGGATGCGGGCCCTGAGGGCATCGTCCAGGTCGACGCCAGGCTTGAGCACCACGAACAGCGGCATGAAGGAAGGACGCCCGAGGTACTCCAGGTCCACCACCAGGCTGTCCTGCACTTCCGGCATCTCCTCCACCACGCGGTAGATCTCCGCGGTGCCCATCCGGATGCCATGGCGGTTGATGGTGGTGTCGGAACGGCCGTAGATGACGGCGGTGCCGCGCGGCGTAAAACGTATCCAGTCGCCATGGCGCCATTTGCCCGGGAATTCCTCGAAATAGCTCGCGCGGTAGCGGGCATGGCCGGGGTCGGCCCAGAAATACAGGGGCATGGACGGCATGGGCTGCGTGATGACGAGCTCGCCCACCTCGTCCACCACGGGCTTGCCGGATTCGTCGTAGGCATAGGCCGCCACCCCCAGTTCGCGGCACTGGATCTCGCCGGCGTTGACCGGCAGCGTGGGAGCGCAGGCGACGAAGCCCGAGGCGATATCGGTGCCGCCGCTGATCGAGGCCAGCCAGAGATCGCGCTTGATGTGTTCGTAGACCCAGGCGTAGGCCTCCAGCGGCAGCGGCGAGCCGGTCGAGTTGATGGAGCGCAGCGCTTCGAACCGGCGACCGGGCGCGACCCCTTGCTTCATGTTCTGGATCAGGAAGGCGGCGCCGCAGCCGAAATGGGTGACCCGGTGGTCGTCAATGAATTGCCACAGCGCCTGGGCATCGGGCCAGGCCGGGTTTCCGTCCGACAGCACCACGGTGGCGCCCGAAAGCAGTCCGCCCACCATCAGGTTCCAGACGATCCAGCCGGTGCTGCCGAGGAACATGAAGCGGTCGCCGGCCCTGACATCGTGCTGCAACTGGTTGGTTTTCAGGTGCGTCAGCACGATGCCGCCATGGCCATGCACCATGGCCTTGGGCAGACCTGTGGTGCCGGAGGAATAGACCACCCACAGCGGATGATCGAACGGCACGCGGACGAACTCCAGCGCAGCCTCGGCCGCGATGGCGTCGGCCCACGTCAGCAGGCTGCGCCAGTCGGGAAGCAAGGCGCCACCGCCCGGCTCCGGGACGTGGATGACGTGGGCGACGCTGGGCAGCGCCTCGAGCAGTTCGCCCACGACTGCGGTGCGATCGTGATGCTTGCCGTTGTAGCGGTAGCCGTCGACGGCGAACATGACCTTGGGTTCGATCTGCCGGAAGCGATCCACGACGACCGACACACCCATTTCGGGCGAACAGCTCGACCAGGTCGCGCCCAGGCTGGCGCAGGCCAGGAAGGCGATGACCGTCTCGGGCGTGTTGGGCATGTAGGAAACGACCCGGTCGCCGGGGCCGACGCCCAGCCCGCGTAGCGTCGCCGCGAGCGCGCCGGCGGACCGGCGCAACTCGGCCCACGGCACCATGCGGGGCGGGTGCGACTCGCCGCGGGCGATCAGTGCGGGGCGTTCGTCGGAAGCGTTGCGGAACACATGCTCGGCATAGTTCAGACGGACATCGGGGAACCAGCGCGCGCCGGGCATCTCGCGCGAGGCGAGGACAGGCTGTGGGCTGCCGTCGGCCTGGATGTCGAAGAACTCCCAGACCGCCGACCAGAAGGCGTCCAGCTCGTCCACCGACCATTGCCAGAGGGCCTGGTAATCGGCGAATTGCAGCCCGCGCGTTGCGCGCAGCCAGGCAGTGAAAGCGGCCAGCCGGGTCGCATCTATCTGGCTGGCGCTGGGGCGCCAGAGTTCATCGCCTTCTTTGAGCTGCATGAAAGAGTCTCCGCAGGGGCCACGGAGGTCGGGCCTGGAATTAGTTATAAAACATAATAGATATTTTTCATAACTATACGGAGGCGCACGTATGCCGTCAGGAGGGAAAACCCTAGGATTATTTGCGTTCGATCCCGCCCGCCTGATCGAGCAGGGCACGTCGGGAGGCACGAACTTGCGCTGCGGCCGACCGGGCCGAATGCGGGCCGCCTTGGGCTATCCTTGACGATTGCCGTCAGGCGCAACAATTCAATGGGAAAGCCTCATGGCTACCGACAAAGACAACGATCCCGATCTGCAGGCCCTCATCCAGTGGTGCACCGAAGTCGAGGGTTTCCTGGTGGCGGCGGGCGCGAGCCGCGAAGAAGCGCAGGCCTACATCGAGCAGGAAGCCGAGTGGTTCACCGACCAGTTCTACGAGGGGCTGACGCCGGAAGAGGCCGCCAAGGCCAGCTTGAACGACCAATAGCCGGCTCAGGTCCGGCTGCGCTGCCCTCGAGGGGGTGGGGGGCGCGAGCCGGCCTGCGCGGACTGGATCAGCCCGATGAGCTGGTCCGTGACGGGCTGCAGCGCCTGGCGCGGCCAGACCACATGGATGGGGCGCTCGGGCAGCGGATGTGCGACATCCAGTATCCGCAGGCCGCCATTGCCGGCGTGGCGCCGGGCGACCTGCCGCGGCATGACGGCCAGCATGGGCGTGCCCGGCAGCACGCTGGCGATGGCATCGTAGGTCCGCGCCGCCACCCGGCACGCGGGCGGCGGGACGTCGTGGCGCTGCCAGTAGCGGTCGAACTCCAGGCGCGATGGCGTGCCCGGAGCGGGCGCCGCGAAGGGGTGCCGCGCCAGAGCCTGCGGCGTGAGCCGGCCGTCCGGGATCTGGGGTCCGGGAACGCCGCATACGAACACGTTGCGGTCCAGGTAGAGCTTGCGCGACACCAGGTGGGAGGGCATTTCTCCGAACAGGGACAGGATCGCCAGATCCAGCTCGCCGCGGGCCAGGGCCGCGAGCAGGCTCAGGCTGTCGTCCTCGAGCAGATCGATCTCGACCTGGTCCGATAGTTCGCCCGGCAGGCGATGCAACAGGCCGGGCACGACCAGGTCGAGGGCGCGCGGAATACACCCCACCCGCAAGTGCCAACGGCCGTCGCTCGCCATGTCGTGCAACCGCGCCACGTCGGCCGCGATGCGCCGCGCCACCTGCTCGGCCAGGACTCCGGCCGCGGTGGCGCGGCTGCCCAGGGCCGAACGTTCGAACAGGCGCACGCCCATGCGTTCCTCCGCCTCGCGCAGCAGCCGCGACAGCGCCGGCTGGGAGGTCCCGAGGGAGGCGGCCGCCTGGTGCAGCGACCCGGTCTCGGCGGTCGCCAGCACCGCCCGCAGGTGGCGCAGTTCCACGGATTTGCTCATGACAGGCTCGTGAAGGGGATATGAATCTGATATCGATATATCTCATATTCATATCATTTTCAAATTATCTTGCCTTGCGTACGCTGACGGCATTCCAACCCATGCAAGGGGCTAGTCGTGAAAGTCCGAAACGCGGAGTGCCTGGCCGTCCATCCCGGCTGGCGCAAGAACCTGATCTTCATCCGTCTGGAGCTGGAGGACGGCACGGTCGGCTGGGGCGAAAGCTACAGCCAGTACGACCGCGACGAGGCGGTTGCGGCGCAGGCCCGCGAACTGCTGCGCTATCTGGTGGGGCGCGACGTCTTCAACATCCGGTATTTCTGCCAGGTCGCGTTTGACGACTATGCCCAGCGCCGTTCTTCGCTGGAATTCTGGAGCGCCCTATCGGGCATCGAGATGGCCATGTGGGACGCCGTGGGCAAGCTGCTGGAGCAGCCGGTCTACAGGCTGCTCGGCGGCCGTTGCCGCGAGCGCGTACGCGTCTATGCCAACGGCTGGGGATACAAGCTCAAGACGCCGGACGACTACGCCCGCGCCGCGGAGCAGGTGGTGGCGGACGGCCACACCGCGCTGAAGTTCGATCCGCTGCCGCGGCCCTGGCGCACCTACGTTCCGCGCGACCACATCCAGCATGCGGTGGCCGTCGTACGGGCGGTGCGCAACGCGGTCGGCCCGAACGTGGAGCTGCTGCTCGACCTGCACCGCCGGCTCGCGCCGGTACATGCCATCGAGCTGGCGAAGCGGCTGGAGGAATTGGACCCGTACTGGATAGAAGAGCCGTGCCAGAAGGAAAACATGGAGGCCATCCAGGAAGTGCGCGCGGCCACGACCATACCGGTGGTCACCGGCGAGGCGCTGTACGGCCGGGCCGACTTCCGCAGCGTCTTCCGCAGCCGGGCCGCGGACATCATCAATCCGGACGTCTCCAACTGCGGGGGCATCCTGGAGCTGCTGTTCATTGCCGCTCAGGCGGAAACGGAAATGATCGCGGTCTCGCCGCATAACTACAACTCGACGCTGCTCTCGCTTTCCGCGACCGTGCATGCGTCGGCATGCATGCCCAACTTCACCATTACCGAATACTTCGTACCCTTCGAGTCTTTCTCGCAACAGGTGTCGCCGCAGGCGCTCAAGCCCGTCGACGGCTGCATCGCGGTCCCCGAGCTGCCGGGGCTGGGGCTGCAGATCGACGAGCAGGTGCTGCGGTCCATGCCGGCCCAGCCTTATCCGACCCGCAGCCTGCGGCACAGCGAGGACGACCTGGCCGCGACGTTCTGAAGCCTGGCGACTTATAACGATATCAAGGAGACACATCATGAAATCCGTAAGCCGATGGTTCGGCGCTTGTGCGCTCGCGGGATCGCTCGCCGCAGCGAGCGTGCCGGCCGGCGCCGCCGAATGGCCCGAGCGTTCGCTCCATTTCATCACCACGTCGGCTGCCGGATCGCCGCTCGACAGCATGATGCGCGCGCTGGGCAAGGAGCTGGGCGAGATACTGGGCCAGACGGTGGTGGTGGAGAACCGCCCGGGCGGCACGGGAGCGGTGGGCATGAACATGGCGCTGAACGCGCCGGCCGATGGCTATACCGTCGTCTCGGCCACCGGTTCGACCTCGTTCCTGATGGCAGAGAAAGACAGCCGCTTCCAGCCATCCGACTTCATTTTCCTGCGCGCGCTGCAAACCGAGCCGTCGAGCGTGGCCGTGCGCAAGGACAGCCCGTACCGCAGCCTGAAGGACCTGGTCGAGGCGCTGAAGAAGCAGCCCGACAAGGTGAACATCGGCGGATATGCCACGGCCGGATTCCACCAGTATGTGTTGTACCGGCTGGAGCAGAAAGCGGGCTTCAAGTCCACGTGGGTGCCTTATCAGGGAGGGAACCAGGCGCTGCTGGCCTTGATGGGCGGTCATCTGCACGCGGCGGTGATCACGCCGAGCACGGCCATGGCGCAGATCCGCAGCGGCGACGTGCGGCTGCTGGGCATCAGCAGCGAATCGCGCAGCGAGTTCTTTCCCGACGTGCCCACGTTCCGCGAGCAGGGATACGATGTGGTGGAGACCCTGTGGCGGGGCGTGATGGTGGCCAAGGGAACTTCGCCGACGGTGACGGCGCGCTTGGCGCAGGCCCTTGAGGACGTGGAGAAGCGGCCTTCCTGGCAGGCTTTCATGCGCGAGAATATGCAGGACAGCCTGCCGCTGTCGCAGCCGGACCTGCAGCGCTTCGTCGCGAAGGAGGTCTCGGACCGCAGGCAGTTCCTGATGTCATTGCAGAAGTGAGGCCATGAATATTCTTTGTTCCGGGCGAGGCGCGCAAGAACTGACCGAGGCGGGCGTCTTGCGGAAATGGCCTGGCCGCGCGAGGCTGATCGGACTGCAGGATGCAGCCGAGGCGGATATAGCGTTCGTGACGCGGGACATCGTCTGGCCATCCACCGATACCTGGCTCGCGCCGGCCACTGCCGCGTTCTACGACGCGATGCTGGCCGCGCCGGGATTGCGCTGGGTCCATACCTATGCGTCGGGCGCCGATCGCCGCATCTATCGGGACCTGCGCGCCCGCGGCGTGCGGGTCACCAATTCCGCGGGCGCCAATGCCGGCGCGGTGGCCCAGACGGCGGTGGCGAGCTTCCTGTATTTCGCCCGCAAGCTGCATGCGGCGCGCGACCAGCAATTGCAGCGTGCCTGGCAGCCGATGGCACACGACGAAGTCCGCGCGTTGCATCGCCTGGACGCCATGGTGGTGGGGTGGGGCGAGATCGGACAGCGCATCGGCGCGCATCTTTCGCAATTCGGCGTGCGGTGCCGCGTGCTGCGCCACAGCGGCACGCCGGTTTCGCACGGCTGGCCGACCGCCGGCTACGACGCCTTCGGCCAGTGGGCGGCAAGCGTGGACTGGGCGTTCTTCGCCTGCCCGCTGTCGCCCGAGACCCAGGCGCTGTTCAACTGGCGCACGCTGGATGTCCTGCGCGCCGACCGTCCCTTGAACATCGTCAATGTGGCACGCGGCCCCATCGTCGACACCAAGGCCTTGCTGGCCGCCCACGAGCGGGGGCTGGTGCGGCACGCGCATCTGGACGTGTTCGATACGGAGCCCCTGCCCGCGGACGATCCGCTCTGGACGTGCCCGGATTTTCTGGTGACGCCCCACATGGCCGGCACCTCGGACGGCAATCGCGAAGAAGTCGTCGAGCGCTTCGTGGCGTTGCTGGGCTCGTTTGCCGAGGACGGCGGGGGGAAGTAAGGCAATGCGCCCCGCATGGACGAGAGGTCTGGAAGCGGCGCTCGCCTACCTGGCAAAAAGCGGGTGCGGCTGCGTCTGAAACTCCTCCAACAGCAGGCTGCTTCCCATGGCCAGGATCAGCAGTCCGCCGAGAACGCCGAGCAGGTCGAATGCGGCCTGCATGAGCCGGCCGTTGCGGGTAAACGTTCGCAGCAGCCGAAACGCTCCCTGGCGCGTAAAGACCGTGGCCGCGGCAAGCATGCTGACCGTCGCCGCCGTGCCCGCCGACATCGCCAGCACGGATGCGATGCCGGCCCATCGCATGTCCAGCGAATAAGCGACGAGCAGCACGAGCAGCGCGCCGGTGCAAGGCCGCAGGCCGATGGACAGGATGATGGCGCCCGCGGTGCGTAGCGCAAGCGGTTGTTCGATATGCCGGCGCGATGGCCCGTGAAGGGCGCCGCATTCGGCGCAATAGGCTCGCATGTTCCCGCCTGTGGAGAACAGCGAACCGGTCTGCGATGGCAAACCTGCCGGCACGTGTTCCTCCGCTGCGCCGGCGCGATGCCTTTTCCATAGCGTGATCGCGCTGCGCAGCGCCAGTGCGGCGCCCAGCAGCGCGACCAGCGCGAAGCTGGCGTTCTCCAGTTGCATGCCCACGCGCTGCGTGTGCCGCATCGACAGGCCGAAGAGGTTCATGGCGATTTCGACGATGAGGATGGCCGTGATGCCCTGTGCCAGCGCCGACAGCACGGATAGCAGCACGCCACGCCGGAGCTGGACCCGGTTGCTTCCCAGGTAGGTGGCGATCACGGCCTTGCCATGGCCGGGGCCCGCGGCATGGAACACGCCGTAGAGCAGGCTCATGCCGGCCAACGCCCAGGCCGTGCGTGGCCCGTCTTCGGCCAGGCCGCGCATCGCCGCGGCCAGGTGCCGGTGCAGTTCGCGCTGCGTGGCTTGTATCCAGAGCGTCACCTCGTTCCAGGCGTCGGTACGGAGCAGCCATGCCATGCCGACCACTATGGCGGCGAGCGCCAGGCCATAGCCCAGGAGCCTCAGTGCACCGCAGCGCGGCGGCTGCCGGTTTTCCCGTGTCGGCTCTGGGGCGGGCTGCGGGTTGCGGCTCACTTGCATGCCATCACCGCTTTCTCGGCAAACAGACGCCCCAGTGTATCGTCCGCGGGCGCACCCTTGTCCATGGCGAAGGCGCGGGCGATCGTCGCCGCACTGGGCCGGGGCTTGCGCAACTCCAGCCGGCAGCGGCCCGGCTCGCCTCCTCGGATGGCGGGAGGGGCCTGCTTGTCGTGCAGCATTTCGATGTAATAGGTCGGGTCGTAGACGGAGAATTCGAACGCGTGGAGGAGGGGATCCACGGGCTGCGCCAGCGGGGCGGTGAACCGCAGGAGCAGACGGTCGCCCTGCATTTCGCTTCGGTACTGGGTGACCGGCGCTATCTTGACCGGCTTGTCGCCGGCCCGGATCTTCGTGAAATAGCCGTATGGGCCGAGGTTTTCGATGACCTTGCCCGCGAAGCCCTCGACGACTTTCGCGCTGGGCTTGCGCCCGCCCGCCATCTCTTCGATGACGTAGGTGGTGTAGAGCTCGTCGAACAGCCACTGCTGCTCGATGGCCGTAACCAGCCCCGCGTTGGACAGGACCACGGTGCTGCGAACGTCGATCCAGGCATGGGGGTGCGCCCGCGCCGCGGCCGCGGGCAGCATCCCGAGCAGCAGGAGAAGGACGGCCGACAGGATGGATTGCATGCGGTTGCCGGCTTACGAGAAGAATTGCCGTGTGGCTTCGGCAGATACCCGCATGCCTGCGGCGTGCGCCCGCCGCAGCACGTCCCAGTAGTAGCGGTAGCTGGCGCGATCGTGCAGGCGCCCGGCGCGGGGATCGCCGTCGCGTATCGGCCCCCAGTCGGCGCGCGCGGCGGCCAGCAGGATGCGCTCGGCATCTTCGACGTCGGTCGCGGTCGGCGAGAGGGCGCCGACGATGGGATCGATCTGCGAGGGATGGATGCTCCACATGCGGGTGTAGCCGAATTCGCGGCCGGCGCGCAGCGCGGCGCGCGCGATGACTTCCGGCGCGTTCAGCTCGGTGACGACGTTGTGGGAGGGCACCTTGCCATAGGCATGGCAGGCGGCGGCGATTTCCAGCTTGGCGCGAGCCACCAGGGGATGGTCGAACTGGCCTTCGGCGGTCAAGGCATGCGCCGGAATGGCGCCGCGATGGGAGGACACGAAGTCCATCAGTCCGAACGACAGGCATTCGATGGCGGGGTGTGCGGCAATGCGGAAGACTTCGCGCAGCGCGCCGTGGGTCTCGATCAGCACGTGCACGGGAATCTTGCGGCCCAGTCCCATTTCCAGGCCGATGCGCTCGATGGATTCGGCGGCGTTGAGGGCGTCGTTGGCGGAGTTGAGCTTGGGGACGGTGATGTAGGCGAGCTTGTGGCCGGCGATGCCGATCAGGATTTCGAGGTCGCTGATGAACGAGGGATGGTTGACGTCGTGCACGCGGACGCCCACGCGGCCGTGGCGGTTGGCGTCGCTGGCGGCCAGGCGGGCGGCCATTTCGGCGTGCTCGGCTTCCTTGCCGACGGCGGCGCCGTCTTCGCAGTCGAGGGTGACGTCGAAGACGGGGCCGGCCTGGGCCTGGCGTTCGAGGCTTTTCTGCATGAGTTTTTCGGAGCCGGCATAGTGGTCGCAGACGGGGAGGACCGCGGGTTGTTTGCCGGATTCGTGCAGGACTTCAGCGGGGTGTTTCATGGGCGCGTTGTTCTGTCTGGGTTCTTGAGACGGCCGTGCTGGAGGCGGTGGGCTTGTGGGGGGCGAAAAAAAGCACGCGAGACGATATCGTACTCGCGTGCTTCTGTGCCGGGCCGAAAGAACGCCGTTCCCCGCCAGCCCGGTTGTACCCGGTAGGGAGGCTTCCCTTAGAGCAGATGCTTGACGCCGTCGCGCTCTTCCATCAGCTCCTTGAGCGTCAGGTCCATGCGCTCGCGCGAGAAGGCGTCGATCTCGAGGTCCTTGACGACCGCGTATTCGCCGTTCTTCGTGATGACCGGCACGCCGTAGATGATGCCTTCGGGGATGCCGTAGGAGCCGTCCGAGGGAACGCCCATCGTGACCCACTTGCCGTTGCTGCCCAGGACCCAGTCGCGGACGTGGTCGATGGCGGCGTTGGCGGCGGAGGCGGCGGAGGACAGGCCGCGGGCATCGATGATGGCGGCGCCGCGCTTGCCGACGGTGGGGATGAACACGTTGCGGTTCCACTCGTCGTCATTGACCACCGACAGGGCGGGCTTGCCGGCCAGGGTGGCGAAGCGGTAGTCGGGGTACATCGTGGGCGAGTGGTTGCCCCAGACGATGAGCTTCTCGATGTCGCCGACGGCGCAGCCGGCCTTGGCGGCCAGTTGCGACAAGGCGCGGTTGTGGTCCAGGCGCAGCATGGCGGTGAAGTTGCGGGCGGGCAGGTCCGGGGCCGACTTCATCGCGATGTAGGCGTTGGTGTTGGCGGGGTTGCCCACGACCAGCACTTTGACGTTGCGGCTGGCGACGGCGTTCAGGGCCTTGCCCTGGGCGGTGAAGATCTGGGCGTTGACCGTCAGCAGGTCCTTGCGCTCCATGCCCGGGCCGCGGGGACGGGCACCCACCAGCAGGGCGACGTCGGCGTCCTTGAAGGCGGTCATGGGATCGCTATGGGCGGTGACTTCCTGCAGCAGCGGGAAGGCGCAGTCCTCGAGCTCCATGATGACGCCCTTGAGGGCCTTCTGTGCTTTCTCGTCGGGGATTTCCAGCAGTTGCAGGATGACCGGCTGGTCCTTGCCTAGCATTTCGCCGGAGGCGATACGAAACAACAGGGCATAGCCGATCTGGCCGGCGGCGCCGGTGACGGCGACGCGCATTGCGGGCTTGGTCATGTAAGTCTCCGAAGAGGATGGTGAGTTGGAATGACGCGACGCGCAGTGTAACTCCGCGGGGGGAGGGCACGGCGCGATGCACGAAGGGAGAGGCGGGGAGACGGGCCGGCATCCACGGCGGGCAGGAAGCGGCGGTGCGCCAGGGAACAGCTGACGGCGCGGCAAGCGTGGATGGGCATAATCCGCCGAGTTTAGAAAAATCGGCTCGGACCGTCAATAAACATATCTTATGTTTTATATAAGACATAAGATTTTTCACCGTTTTGGTTGGACACTGCGGCTTACGCTGTGACACAATCCGGGCCATGCCGATCAAGCCGCACTCGCCTTGCATGTCCGCCTCGTCCGACGCGCCCGCGACGGCCGGCGCGTCCGCGGCCGCCGGGCCGGGGGCGCCGGGAGCGGCCTTCAGTCCTTTATACAGGCAAATCAAGGCGCTGATCCTGCAGAGCCTCGACCGCGGCGAGTGGAAACCGGGCGAGGCCATTCCCAGCGAGCTCGACCTCGCGGCCCGTTTCAAGGTCAGCCAGGGGACGGTGCGCAAGGCGATCGACGAATTGGCGGCCGACAACATCCTGCTGCGCCGCCAGGGCAAGGGCACTTTCGTCGCCACCCACCACGAGGACCGGGTCCGGTTCCGGTTCCTGCGGCTGGCGCCCGACGACGGTCAGCATGCCCGTTCGCGCAGCCGCTTCCTGGAGTGCCGCCGTCTGCGCGCGCCGGCGGAGGTCGCCAAGGCGCTCGAGCTGCGCGCCGGCGACAGCGTGGTGCTGGTGCGGCGGGTGCTGTCGTTCGGCGAGGTGCCTACCGTCATCGACGAGATCTGGTTGCCCGGCTCCCTGTTCAAGGGCCTGACCGCCGAGCGCCTGGCCGAGTACAAGGGCCCGATGTACGGTTTGTTCGAAAGCGAGTTCGGTGTCCGGATGATCCGGGCCGACGAGAAGATTCGCGCGGTTGCCGCCGGCGAGCCCGAAGCCGAGCTATTGGGCGTCGCGGCGGGCACCCCGCTGCTGCAGGTGGAGCGCATATCGTTCACCTATGGCGACCGCCCGGTCGAGATGCGCCGCGGGCTGTATCTGACCTCCCGCTACCACTATCGGAACAGCCTCAACTGACGCCGATTTGGGACACGATTTGATACGGTGGCGATGAATGGGCGAAAATAGCACGTTTGCCTTTACCGGCGGCCTGGGCGCGGCGCTTTCCGCCAGCCCTGGAAACCCCGGAGGGAACCGGCGCGCCAGCGCGGGTTCCCCGAGACGAATCTCCTGATGCGCAATCACGCAACAATGGTTTTTTTCATGGTTTGCTTACTTTACCCGAGGTCGTGATGTCCGACTCTGCCGCAAAACCCCGCCCGCAGTTCAGAAATATCAATATCACCCAGATCGCGCGCTACCGCCTTCCGCTGGCCGGCAAGGTGTCGATTCTGCATCGCGTTTCCGGTTTCGCGCTGTTCCTGGCGCTGCCGCTGGTGCTGCTGCCGCTGTTCGAGCGCAGCGTGATCTCTGAAATCGGCTTTGCGCAGTTCCACGATTTCGTCACGCATCCCGTGGTCAAGATCGTCCTGCTGGGCCTCATCTGGGCCTACCTGCATCATTTCTGTGCGGGCATCCGGTTCCTGGCGCTGGATCTGCACATGGGACTGGAAAAGTACAAGGCGCAGCGTTCCGCGGGCGTCGTGCTGGTCGTCAGCCTGGCGCTGACCCTCGTCTTCGGTTTGAAACTGTTCGGAGTATTCTGATGTCGGCCCCGCAAAATATCGGTCCCAAGCGCCTGGTCGTGGGCGCGCACTACGGCGTCAAGGACTGGATCATCCAGCGCATCACCGCCGTCGTGCTGGTCATCTACACGCTGGTGCTGGGCATCGGCGCCCTGATCACTCCGGAATTCACCTACGAAAACTGGGTGCGCCTGTTCAATTTTGAAGTGCTCAGTTTCCCGCTCGGCAAGCTGCTGGCCATGCTGGCCTTCCTGTCGCTTGCCTATCACGCCTGGATCGGCGTGCGTGACATCTGGATGGACTATGTCAAGCCCGCCGGCCTTCGCCTGGCCCTGCAAGTCCTGACCGTTCTGTGGCTGGTCGGCTCCGTCGTCTATGCCGCTCAAATTCTGTGGAGAATCTAAGTCGTGGCCGCCGTTAAATCTTCTCTCCCGCGCCGCCAGTTCGATGTGGTGGTAGTCGGCGCCGGTGGATCCGGCATGCGTTGCTCGCTCCAGCTCGCGCAAGCCGGCCTGAGCGTCGCCGTCTTCTCCAAGGTATTCCCCACGCGCTCGCACACCGTCGCCGCGCAGGGCGGCATCGGCGCGTCGCTGGGCAACATGAGCGAGGACAACTGGTTCTGGCACATGTACGACACGGTCAAGGGCTCCGACTGGCTGGGTGACCAGGACGCGATCGAATTCATGTGCCGCGAGGCCACCAACGCGGTCTACGAGCTCGAACACTTCGGCATGCCGTTCGACCGCAATCCCAACGGCACCATCTACCAGCGTCCGTTCGGCGGCCATACCGCCAACTTCGGCGAAAAACCCGTGCAGCGTGCCTGTGCCGCGGCCGACCGTACCGGCCACGCGCTGCTGCACACGCTCTACCAGCGCAACGTCGCCGCCCGCACCCAGTTCTTCGTCGAATGGATGGCGCTGGACCTGATCCGCGACGCCGAAGGCGACGTCGTCGGCGTGACGGCGCTGGAAATGGAAACCGGCGACATCTATATCTTCGAAGCCAAGACCACCGTGCTGGCCACGGGCGGCGCGGGCCGCATCTGGGCCGCCTCCACCAACGCCTTCATCAACACCGGCGACGGCCTGGGCATGGCGGCACGCGCGGGCCTGCCGCTCGAGGACATGGAATTCTGGCAATTCCACCCCACCGGCGTGGCCGGCGCCGGCGTGCTGATCACCGAAGGCGTGCGCGGCGAGGGCGGCATCCTGCTGAACAAGGATGGCGAACGCTTCATGGAGCGCTACGCGCCCACCCTGAAGGACCTGGCGCCCCGCGACTTCGTGTCGCGCTCGATGGACCAGGAGATCAAGGAAGGCCGCGGTGCCGGTCCGCACGGCGACTACGTGCTGCTCAAGCTCGACCACCTGGGCGCCGAGACGATCAACAAGCGCCTGCCGTCGATCCGCGAAATCGCGATCAAGTTCGCCAACGTGGATCCCATCAAGGAACCGATCCCGGTCGTCCCGACCATCCACTACCAGATGGGCGGCATCCCGACCAACTACCATGGTCAGGTCGTGGTGCCCAAGGATGGCAACCCGAACTCCGTCGTCAACGGTCTGTACGCGATCGGCGAGTGCGCCTGCGTGTCGGTGCACGGCGCGAACCGCCTGGGCACGAACTCGCTGCTCGACCTGGTGGTGTTCGGCCGCGCGGCCGGCAACCACATCGTCGCGGCCGACCTCAAGCGCCGCAGCCACAAGGCGCTGCCCGCCGACGCCGCCGACTTCACGCTGGGCCGCGTCGACGCGATGGAAAGCCGCAAGGAAGGCGAGCGCGTCCAGCACGTCGCCAACGACATCCGCAACTCCATGCAGCGCCACTGCGGGGTGTTCCGCACCCAGGCGTTGCTGGACGAGGGCGTGCAGCAGATCAACGCGCTGGCCGAGCGTGCCAAGGCGGTCGCCATCAAGGACCACTCCAAGGTCTTCAACATGGCCCGCGTCGAGGCGCTGGAACTGGACAACCTGATCGAGGTCGCCAAGGCCACCATCGTGTCGGCCGCCGCCCGCAACGAAAGCCGCGGCGCGCACGCGCACAGCGATTTCCCGGAGCGCGACGACCAGAACTGGCTGCGTCACTCGCTGTGGTATTCCGAAGGCAACCGCCTCGACTACAAGCCCGTGACCATGAAACCCCTGACCGTCGAAAGCTTCCCGCCGAAGGCCAGAACGTTCTAACCGATATGACAACCCCTTCCCTGGGCGCCGCGGATCCGGCTCCGCCGTCCGCCAGCGCCACCCCCTGGGGGCGCGCGAAGCGCGTAGGGGGGGCTCAACTTTTTTGGAGTGCTCCTAATGAGTGCTAAACGTGTTGTGAAGTTCGAGATCTACCGCTACGACCCCGACAAGGACGAGCGTCCCTACATGCAGCAGCTCGAGGTCGAGCTGGGTCCGAACGACAAGATGCTCCTCGACGCGCTGGTGCGCATCAAGAACGACGTCGACGACAGCCTGTCGTTCCGCCGCTCGTGCCGCGAGGGCGTATGCGGTTCCGACGCCATGAACATCAACGGCAAGAACGGCCTGTCGTGCACGACCAACCTGCGCGACCTGAAGCAGCCCATCGTGCTCAAGCCGCTGCCGGGCCTGCCCGTGATCCGCGACCTGATCGTGGACATGACGCACTTCTTCAACCAGTACCACTCGGTCAAGCCTTTCCTCATCAACGACACGCCGCCGCCCGAAAAAGAGCGCCTGCAGTCGCCCGAGGCCCGCGAAGAGCTGGATGGCCTGTATGAGTGTATTCTTTGTGCTTGCTGCTCCACGTCGTGCCCGTCCTTCTGGTGGAACCCGGACAAGTTCGTGGGCCCGGCCGGATTGCTGCAGGCGTACCGCTTCCTCGCGGACAGCCGCGACGAAGCGACCGGGGAACGTTTGGATAACCTCGAGGATCCATATCGTTTGTTCCGTTGCCATACCATCATGAATTGCGTCGACGTCTGTCCCAAGGGGCTGAACCCCACGCGGGCAATAGGCAAGATCAAGGAAATGATGGCCCGGCGCGCGATCTGATACCGTGGTGCCTGAATTTTCCCTGCATGACCGGACGCGCCTGCGCTGGCGCGCCCGGCGCGGCCTGCTCGAGAACGACCTGATACTGACGCGTTTTCTGGACGCCTACGAATCGCAGCTTACCGACGCCGACGTGGCGGAGCTGACCCGGTTGCTCGAGCTGTCCGACAACGAGCTGATGGACTATCTGTTGGCCCGCAAGGAGCCCGACGGCGATCTGGCCACGCCCGCCATGCAGGACTTGCTGAAGCGGCTGCGCTCGGTATGAAGCGGCCTGAGTCCGAATGATTTGATTTTGATGGAAGAGGAACATCCGATGAAACTGTCCGACAAGAAAGCAACCCTGACCTTTTCCGATGGAAGCCCCGGGGCCGAGTTCCCGGTTTACGAGGGTACGGTCGGTCCGTCGGTCGTCGATATCCGCAAGCTGTATGCGCAAACCGGGATGTTCACTCTGGACCCGGGCTTCATGTCGACGGCGGCTTGCTCGTCGAGCATCACCTACATCGACGGCGACAAGGGCGAACTGCTCTACCGTGGTTATCCGATCGAGCAGCTGGCGGTCAAGTGCGACTTCCTGGAAACCTGCTACCTGATCCTGAACGGCGAACTGCCCAACGCCCAGCAGAAGGCTGACTTCGACCATCTGGTGACCCATCACACCATGGTCAACGAGCAGCTGCAGTTCTTCCTGCGCGGCTTTCGCCGCGACGCCCATCCGATGGCCGTGCTGACCGGCCTGGTCGGCGCGCTGTCGGCGTTCTACCACGACTCGATCGACATCACCCAGCCCAAGCACCGCGAGATTTCGGCCATCCGCCTGATCGCCAAGATGCCCACGCTGGTGGCCATGGCGTACAAGTATTCGATCGGCCAGCCCTACGTCTATCCGAAGAACGACCTGTCGTACACCGGCAACTTCCTGCGCATGATGTTCGCCACGCCGTGCGAGGAGTATGAGGTGAACCCGGTCATCGAGCGCGCGCTCGACCGTATCTTCATCCTGCACGCCGATCACGAGCAGAACGCGTCGACCTCGACCGTGCGCCTGTGCGGATCGTCGGGCACCAACCCGTTCGCCGCCATCGCCGCGGGCGTGGCTTGCCTGTGGGGGCCGGCCCACGGCGGCGCCAACGAAGCCGCGCTGCAGATGCTGGAAGACTTGCTGGCCGCCGGCGGCGTCGACAAGCTGGGCGAGTTCGTTGCCAAGGTCAAGGACAAGAATTCGGGCGTGCGCCTGATGGGCTTCGGCCACCGCGTCTACAAGAACTACGACCCCCGCGCCAAGCTGATGCAGGAAACCTGCCGCGAAGTGCTGGAAGCACTGGGCCTGCAGGACGATCCTCTGTTCAAGCTGGCGATGGCCCTGGAAAAGATCGCCCTCGAAGACGATTACTTCGTCCAGCGCAAGCTGTACCCGAACGTGGACTTCTATTCGGGTATCGTCCAGCGCGCCATCGGCATCCCGACCCAGCTGTTCACGGCCATCTTCGCGCTGGCCCGCACGGTGGGCTGGATTGCCCAGTGGGACGAAATGATCTCCGATCCCGACTACAAGATCGGCCGTCCGCGCCAGCTGTTCACGGGCTCGCCCGCCCGCGACGTGCCGGATCTCGACAAGCGCTGATCCGGATCGGCCGGGCCGCCGCCGGCCCGGTGCGCGGTGCCGCCAAGAACCCGCCTGGAGTCCAGGCGGGTTTTTTTGCGCCCGCCGCCCAAGGCAAAAAGCACCCCTCGGAGGAAGGGCAGCGGCGGTCCGGAGCGGCTTAGGGGCGTTTTTCGTCCCGCCGCCAAGCGGCGCCGATGCTGCGACGGGTGCGGCTATCCGGGCCCCGCGGGCAGGCGGGGACGGGGCGCGCGTAATGGCCCCGATTCTCGCATCTTGAATCGGCCGCTCGCATCGCAAAACCCATCCCGTTATTTCGTTGCTGCGCAAAATCCATTGCTTTCATAGCTCGATTTTTCTTTTCTTATCATGGAATTATATTTTTAACTATTTGATATTTAAGGAGAATATTTTCATCTTGTAGAAGAGAAAAGTCGTTGATTGCGTCGCAGCAAATATATAGATTGATTGCCATGCCGCCCGCGCACGGCAAATACGCTCGATGCGACGCCACCGCGTAGGGACGGCCCTGTTTTCCCCGGCACCGCGGCCGCCAGGATCATCCGTCGTTCTCAACCTTGAAGGAGACAGTCATGTCCCAACGCAACGCCGAAGTCGAAAAGCTGGAACAGGAGTGGCAGGAGAATCCGCGCTGGAAGGGTGTCCGGCGCGGTTATGACGCCGAGCGGGTGGTGGCCCTGCGGGGCTCGGTGCAGCCCGAGCACACCCTGGCCCGGCGCGGTGCCGAAAGACTCTGGAAGCTGCTGCACGACGAACCCTTCGTCAATTCCCTGGGCGCGATGACCGGCAACCAGGCCATGCAGCAAGTCAAGGCGGGCTTGAAGGCGATCTACTTGTCGGGCTGGCAGGTCGCCGGCGACGCCAACCTCGCGGGGGAGATGTATCCCGACCAGTCGCTGTATCCGGCCAACTCGGTCCCCAGCGTGGTCCGGCGCATCAATAACGCGTTGCAGCGCTGCGACCAGATCCAGTGGATGGAGGGCGGACGCCCGGGAATGCCCGGATACGTCGATTATTTCGCTCCTATCGTTGCCGATGCCGAGGCGGGGTTCGGCGGCGTGCTGAATGCATTCGAGCTGATGAAGGGCATGATCGAGGCCGGCGCGGCCGGCGTGCATTTCGAAGACCAGCTGGCCTCGGTCAAGAAGTGCGGGCACATGGGCGGCAAGGTGCTGGTGCCGACGCGGGAAGCGGTTTCCAAACTCATCGCCGCGCGGCTGGCCGCCGATACGCTGGGCGTGCCGACCTTGCTGCTGGCCCGCACCGATGCCGATGCGGCCGATCTCATCACCAGCGACGTCGACGACAACGACAAGCCTTTCATTACCGGCGAGAGGACGGTCGAAGGATTCTTCCGGACCCGGGCAGGACTGGAGCAGGCGATCTCGCGCGGGCTGGCCTACGCCGGGTATGCCGACCTGATCTGGTGCGAGACCTCCACGCCCAACCTCGACTATGCGCGCCGGTTCGCCGAGGCCATCCACGCGCGGTTCCCCGGCAAGCTCCTGGCCTACAACTGCTCGCCTTCGTTCAACTGGAAGAAGAACCTGGACGACGCCACCATTGCCCGGTTCCAGCGGGAGCTCGGCGCCATGGGCTACAAGTTCCAGTTCATCACGCTGGCCGGATTCCATGCCTTGAACTACGGCATGTTCGAGCTGGCATATGGCTATGCGCGCGAGCAGATGACCGCCTTCGTCGCACTGCAGCAGAAGGAGTTCGCCGCCGCGGAGCGGGGCTTTACCGCGGTCAAGCATCAGCGCGAAGTGGGCACGGGTTATTTCGATGCGGTGACCCAGGCCATCGAAGGCGGTAAGTCCTCCACCACCGCGCTGGCCGGCTCGACCGAGGCGGCCCAGTTCGAGCCGCGGGAAGCGCAGCACGCGGCATAGGGAAGGGCAGTCCCGTGGCACGGGATTTTTGCTGCGGTGCGGTATGAATAGGGAAGGGTTGCCACGGCAACCCTTTCTTGCATGAGGGCTGGAACCAATACGCGGGACGCCCGGTCTTTCAGGCTGGACGCGGAATCCGCGTCCGTCGGGTAAACCGCGACAGTCGCGTCGGTTTTCCAAGCAGGGGAAGTCCCTAAGTGCTATGCTTTACAGGTTTATTGATTTTTTCCCGACCAACCGAAAGGTTTCCATCAACCGCCTTCTGCACTCGCTATCCGCTAATCGGCCAAGCCGTGTCGCGGAAGGTACGTCCTGCATCGAACGGGTGAAACACCCGGCAAGGTGAAGCGCAAATCATGTCCAGCATCCAAGAGTCCAGCACCTCGTATCTGTTCGGGGGTAATGCGCCGTACGTGGAGGAACTCTACGAGGCCTACCTCGACAACCCGGGTTCCGTTCCCGACAACTGGCGCAATTACTTCGACCAGTTGCAGCACACGCCGGCGGTCGACGGACAGGAGTCCACCCGTGACCAGGCCCATGCGCCCGTCATCGAATCCTTCGCCCAGCGCGCCCGCGCCAATGCCTTTCTGCCGCGCGCGGCCGAAAGCGATCTGTCGGTAGCCAGCAAGCAGGTCCACGTCCAGTCCATCATCGCCGCCTATCGCTACCTGGGCGCGCGCTGGGCCGACCTCGATCCGCTGCAGCGCCAGGAACGCCCGGCCATCCCCGAACTGGAGCCCAGCTTCTACGGCCTGACCGAGGCCGACATGGACAAGGTCTACTCCGCCACCAACACCTACTTCACGACCGCCGAGCACATGACGCTGCGCGAGATCGTGAAGGCGCTGCGCGATACGTACTGCCGCAGCATCGGCGTCGAGTTCATGCACGTGTCCGACCCGGTCATCAAGCGCTGGATCCAGCAGCGCCTGGAAAGCACGCTGGCCACGCCGAACCTGAATGCCGACCAGAAGAAGCACATCCTGGACCGTCTGACGGCCGCCGAAGGCCTGGAGCGCTACCTGCACACCAAGTACGTCGGCCAGAAGCGTTTCTCGCTGGAAGGCGGCGAGAGCTTCATTCCCGCCATCGACGAACTGATCCAGCACGCCGGCGAGCGCGGCATCCAGGAAGTGGTGCTGGGCATGGCCCACCGCGGCCGCCTGAACGTGCTGGTCAACACCCTGGGCAAGATGCCCAAGGACCTGTTCGCCGAATTCGAAGGCAAGTACGACGACGGCGGCCTGGCTGCCGGCGACGTCAAATACCACAAGGGTTTCTCGAGCGACATTTCCACCCGTGGCGGCCCCGTCCACGTGTCGCTGGCGTTCAACCCCTCGCACCTGGAAATCGTCAACCCCGTGGTCGAAGGCAGCGCGCGCGCGCGCCAGGAGCGCCGCGGCATGGACGGCGGCAAGCAGGTGCTGCCGGTGCTGGTCCACGGCGACGCCGCCTTCATCGGCCAGGGCGTGGTCATGGAAACCCTGAACCTGGCCCAGACCCGTGGCTACGGCACGGGCGGCACGGTGCACCTGGTGATCAACAACCAGATCGGCTTCACCACCTCCGATCCGCGCGATGCGCGCTCGACGCTGTATTGCACGGACGTGGTCAAGATGATCGAGGCCCCCGTGCTGCACGTGAATGGCGACGATCCCGAGGCCGTCGTGTTCGCTACGCGCCTGGCGCTCGACTTCCGCGTCGAGTTCCAGAAGGACATCGTGGTCGACATCGTCTGCTTCCGCAAGCTGGGCCACAACGAGCAGGACACCCCGGCCCTGACGCAGCCGCTGATGTACAAGCGCATCGGCAAGCATCCGGGTACCCGCAAGCTGTATGCCGACAAGCTGGTCGTGCAAGGCGTGATCAGCGAAGGCGAGGGCGAGGAATACGTCAAGCGCTTCCGCGCCGCGATGGACGAAGGCCGCCACACGGTCGATCCCGTCCTGACCGACTACAAGAACAAGTACGCCGTGGACTGGTCGCCCTTCCTGGGCCGCAAGTGGACGGACTCCGCCGATACCTCCATGCCGCAGGCCGAGTTGAAGCGCCTGGGCGAGCGCATCACCACGGTGCCGGAAGGCTTCAAGGTCCACCCCATCGTCGAGAAAGTGCTGGCCGACCGCCGCGCCATGGCCCGCGGTGAAATGAACCTGGACTGGGGCATGGGCGAGCACCTGGCTTTCGCCAGCCTGGTGGCCTCCGGCTACCCGGTGCGCCTGACCGGCCAGGATTCGGGCCGCGGCACCTTCACGCACCGCCATGCCGTCCTGCACGACCAGAACCGCGAACGTTGGGATTCGGGCGTGTACGTGCCGCTGCAGAATGTGTCCGAGGCGCAGGCGCCGTTCCGCGTCATCGATTCCATCCTGTCGGAAGAGGCCGTCATGGGCTTCGAGTACGGCTATTCGACCGCCGAGCCGAACTCGCTGGTCATCTGGGAAGGCCAGTTCGGCGACTTCGCCAACGGCGCCCAGGTCGTGATCGACCAGTTCATCAGCTCGGGCGAAGCCAAATGGGGCCGCCAGTCGGGCCTCGTGCTGATGCTGCCGCACGGCTACGAAGGGCAGGGTCCCGAGCACTCGTCGGGCCGCATCGAGCGCTTCCTGCAGCTGTGCGCCGACAACAACATGCAAGTGGTGCAGCCGACCAACGCCGCGCAGATCTTCCACCTGCTGCGCCGCCAGATGATCCGCCAGTTCCGCAAGCCGCTGGTCATCTTCACGCCCAAGTCGCTGCTGCGCAACAAGGATGCCGGTTCGCCGCTGTCCGACCTGAGCAAGGGTTCGTTCCAGACGCTGATCGGCGAGGTCGACGAGTCCATCGACGCTTCCAAGGTCAAGCGCGTGCTGCTGTGCTCGGGCAAGGTCTATTACGACCTGATCAACGCCCGCAAGGACCGCGGTGCCGACGACGTCGCCATCGCGCGCATCGAGCAGCTGTATCCCTTCCCCCACAAGGTCCTTGCCGCCGAGTTCAAGAAGTATCCCGAGGCCACCGAGGTGGTCTGGGTGCAGGACGAGCCGCAGAACCAGGGGCCTTGGTTCTACGTGCAGCATCACCTGTACGAGAACATGTCGGCCGGACAGAAGCTGGGCTACGCGGGCCGTCCCGCCTCGGCCTCGCCCGCCGTGGGCTACTACTCCAAGCACATGGAGCAGCTCAAGGCCCTGCTGGACCAGGCGTTCGGCCGCCTCAAGGGCATCGTGCTGACCAAGTGAACCTCTTTCCCGGGGCCGCGCATCGCGCGGCCCTGGCGTTCGGCCATGAATGCCGGACGGCGAACGAACTCCCCATACTTGCGGAATAACTGACATGGCAATCGTCGACGTAAAAGTCCCCCAATTTTCCGAATCGGTGTCGGAAGGCACGCTGCTGACCTGGAAGAAAAAGCCCGGTGAAACGATCTCGCGCGACGAGATCGTGATCGAGATCGAGACCGACAAGGTCGTGCTGGAAGTGCCGGCGCCCGCCGACGGCGTGCTGGCCGAGATCGTCAAGGCCGACGGCAGCACCGTCACCTCCGAGGAAGTGATCGCCAAGATCGACACCGAAGGCAAGGCTGCTGCCGCTCCCGCCGCCGCTGCGCCTGCCCCGGCCGCCGCCGCGCCTGCCGCTGCGCCCGCTGCCACCCCCGCCGCCGCATCGGCTGCCGCGCCCGCCACCTCGATTCCTTCGCCCGCCGCCGCCAAGCTGCTGGCCGAGCAGGGCATTTCGCCCGAATCCGTGGCCGGCACCGGCCGCGGCGGCCGCATCACCAAGGGCGATGCCCTGGCCGCGTCCGAGAACCGTCCCGCCGCCAAGCCGGCCCCGATCAACGAGGCCGCCACGCTGGTCAACGGCCGCCCAGAGCAGCGCGTGCCGATGAGCCGCCTGCGTGCCCGCGTGGCCGAGCGCCTGCTGCAATCGCAATCCGAGAACGCGATCCTGACCACGTTCAACGAGGTCAACATGCAGGCGGTGATGGACCTGCGCGCCAAGTACAAGGACAAGTTCGAGAAGGAGCACGGCGTCAAGCTGGGCTTCATGTCGTTCTTCGTCAAGGCCGCGGTGGCCGCGCTCAAGCGCTACCCGATCCTGAACGCCTCGGTCGACGGCAAGGACATCGTCTACCACGGCTACTTCGACATCGGCATCGCCGTGGGCAGCCCGCGCGGCCTGGTGGTGCCCATCCTGCGCAACGCCGACCAGCTCAGCCTGGCCGACATCGAGAAGAAGATCGCCGAGTTCGGCCAGAAGGCCAAGGACGGCAAGCTCAGCATCGAAGAGCTGACCGGCGGCACCTTCTCGATCTCCAACGGCGGCGTCTTCGGCTCGATGCTGTCGACCCCCATCATCAACCCGCCCCAATCGGCCATCCTGGGCGTGCATGCCACCAAGGACCGCCCCGTGGTGGAGAACGGCCAGATCGTCATCCGGCCGATCAACTACCTGGCCATGTCGTATGACCACCGCATCATCGACGGCCGCGAAGCCGTGCTGGGCCTGGTCGCCATGAAGGAAGCCCTGGAGGATCCGCAGCGCCTGCTGCTGGATATCTGATCCCCCCTACGCGCTTGCGCGCGCCCCCCAGGGGGCGGCACTGGCCGACCGGCGGAGCCGGATCGGCGGTGCCCTGGGTCGAATAGGGTCGTTCTAATTGGAAGAAATGAAATGAGTAAGCAATTCGACGTCGTCGTCATCGGTGCCGGTCCCGGCGGATACATTGCCGCGATCCGTGCGGCACAACTGGGCATGTCGGTCGCCTGCATCGACGCCTGGAGCAACGCCAAGGGCGGTCCCGCTCCGGGCGGCACGTGCACCAACGTGGGCTGCATTCCCTCGAAGGCGCTGCTGCAATCGTCCGAGTACTACGAGCACGCCGGCCACCACTTTGCCGACCACGGCATCGAGGTCAAGGGCCTGGGCCTGGACCTGCCCAAGCTGCTGGCGCGCAAGGACACCGTCGTCAAGCAGAACAACGACGGCATCCTGTTCCTGTTCAAGAAGAACAAGGTCACCTTCTTCCACGGCACCGGCTCGTTCTCGGGCCAGGTCGACGGCGGCTGGTCGATCAAGGTTTCCGGCCCCAGCGAGGAAGAGCTCGTCGCCAAGCACGTGATCGTGGCCACCGGCTCGAACCCGCGCGCGCTGCCCGACCTGCCGTTCGACGAGAAACAGGTCCTGTCCAATGACGGCGCCCTGGCCATCGGCGGCGTGCCCAAGCGCCTGGGCGTGATCGGCGCAGGCGTGATCGGCCTCGAACTGGGCAGCGTCTGGCGCCGCCTGGGTTCCGAGGTGACCATCCTCGAAGCGCTGCCGGCCTTCCTGCCGGCCGCCGACGAGCAGATCGCCAAGGAAGCGCTGAAGGTCCTGACCAAGCAGGGCCTGAAGATCAACCTGGGTGTGAAGATCGGCGAGGTCAAGGCCGGCAAGACGGTCACGGTCAAGTACACCGATGCCGCCGGCGCCGAGCAATCGCTGGTGGTCGACAAGCTGATCGTCTCCATCGGCCGCGTGCCCAACACCCAGGGCCTGAACGCCGAGGGCGTGGGCCTGAAGCTGGACGAGCGCGGTTTCATCGCCGTCGACGACGAGTGCCGCACCGGCCTGCCCAACGTCTGGGCCATCGGCGACGTGGTGCGCGGCCCCATGCTGGCGCACAAGGCCGAGGAAGAGGGCGTTGCGGTGGCCGAGCGGATCGCCGGCCAGCATGGCCACGTCAACTTCAACACCATCCCGTCGGTCATCTACACCTCGCCCGAGATCTCCTGGGTGGGCAAGACCGAGCAGGCGCTCAAGACCGAAGGCCGCGCCTACAAGGCCGGCACCTTCCCGTTCCTGGCCAACGGGCGCGCCCGCGCGCTGGGGGATACGACGGGCATGGTCAAGGTCATCGCCGACGCCAAGACGGACGAGATCCTGGGCGTGCACATCATCGGCCCGCAAGCCTCCGAACTGATCTCGGAATGCGTGGTGGCCATGGAGTTCCGCGCGGCGTCGGAAGACATCGCGCGCATCTGCCATGCGCACCCCTCGCTGTCCGAGGCGGTGAAGGAAGCGGCGCTGGCGGTGGACAAGCGGGCGTTGAATTTCTGACAAGGGAAGCCCACCCCCTACGCCCTTCGGGCGCCCCCTCAAGGGGGCGGCACTGGCGGACCGGCGGAGCCGGATCCGCTGTGCCCTGGAGTCGGGATGCTAAGAAAAAACGGCCGTGAGGCCGTTTTTTTGCCTTGGAGGGTGGTCAGGTCGTGGCGCCGCGATGGGCGGCCACGACGCGGTCGACGAAGGTGCCGGCAGCGCCGGTGTAGGCTTGGGGATCCAGCATGCGGTCGAGGTCCTCCGGCTTGAGATGGCGGGCGATGGTCGGGTTGGCCAGCAGGCCGTCCTTGAACGTGCCGCCGCGCTCGAACACGTCCATGCAGATTTCATAGACGAGTTCGTGGGCTTCCTGCCGGCCCAGATGGTCCCCCAGCTTCATCATGACGGCCTCGGAAAGCAGGAGGCCTTTCTGCACGGACAGGTTGCGTTCCATGTTGTCGCCCCTGACGGTCAGGCCGGCTGTCACGTAGGCCAGCTTGGCGAAGGCGGCATCGGCCATGCAGCAGAGGCGGGTGACGAACTCGCGCTCGGTCTGCAGCACGATCTTGTCCCGCTCGTGCTCGGCCATCATGCCTTCGAGTCCCAGCGCGACGGTACTGCGCACGACACGGGAAATCGCCACGATGCCTTCGCACGCGGGCGGGTTGCGCTTGTGCGGCATGGTGCTGCTGCCCACTTTCCCCATGGTGAAGGGTTCTTCGAGCTCTGCGGTCTCGGTCTTCTGCAGGCTGTAGATCTCGTGGGCGATCTTGCCCGCGGTGCTGGTGCAGATAGCCAGCACGCAGGCCAGTTCGGCGATGCCGTCGCGCGCCACGTGCCAGCAGATTTCGGGGCAGGCGAGATCCAGCTCCTTGAACAAGGCCTCCTGGACCTCGATGCCGCGGTCGCCCAGGGCGGCCAGCGTTCCGACCGCGCCGGCAAACTGGCCGACCAGCACCCGTTCCTTCATCTGCCGCAGGCGCTCCAGGTTGCGGCCGATCTCGGCCGCCCAGACCGCGGCCTTGAAGCCGAAGGTGATGGGCAAGGCTTGCTGGCCGTGGCTGCGTCCCGCCATGGTCTGCGTGCGATGGCGCTGCGCCAGGGCAACGACGTTGGCGTGCGCGTGGCGGTAATTGCTCTCGATCTGGGCCAGGGCTTCCTTGACCTGAAGGATGGTGCCGGTGTCGACGATGTCCTGGGTCGTCGCTCCCCAGTGGATGAATTCTCCGGCATCGCCGTCGCATACCTTCTTCATCGCCCGCAGCAGCGGGACGATGGGATGGCTGGTGCGGTCCATCTCCTGCTTCAGTTCCGCCAGGTCGATGAGTTCTACCCTGGCCTTGGCCTGGATCTCGTCCGCGGCGTTCTGCGGAATGATGCCCATGCGGGCCTGCACGCGGGCAAGGGCGGCTTCCACGTCCAGCCATTTCTGGACGGTCTGTTCATCGCTGAAGATGGCGCGGGTGGCGGCGGTGCTGAACTGGTCCCGGAACAGCGCGCTGTCGATGACGTAGGCGCTCATATGATCTGATCTCCTGGTGGGCAAGGGGGAAGGCGCGAGGCGATGCCGCGGCGCTACTCGGACTGGTTCTGGAGGAAGGCCTCCATGGCGTGCAGGGAATAGACGTAGGCCGCGCCGGCGTTCAACGCGATGGCCGTTCCCAGGGCATCGCTCAGCTCAGCCTCAGTCGCGCCCGCCTTGGCCGCCGCCGCGGCGTGGGAGGAAATGCAGCCGTCGCAGCGCGTGGTCACCGCCACGGCCAGGGCGATCAGCTCGCGCGTCTTGGCGTCCAGCGCGCCGTTGGCGCCCTGGGCGGCGTTGAGGCCGCGATAGGCCTCGAGCATTTTCGGGTTCGTGTTGCCCAGCTTGCTGGACGAAGCCCGCAAGGTGCCGAGCAACGCTTTCCAGTTTTCGAACATGTATGGCTCCTGTTGTTGGGAAGTCGGGACGAATCAATCAACCTTGGCGCCCGCGGCGCCGATCACTTTCTTCCAGCGGGCGATGTCCTCGGCCAGGAAAGAGGCGAAGAACTCCGGCGTGCTGGTCATGGGATCCACGCCGGCGTGCGCCAGCTGGGTCCGGAATTTCTCGTCCGCCAGCGCATCGTTCACGGCCTGGTTCAGGCGCCTGACGATGGCCGGCGGCGTACCGGCCGGGGCCAGCAGGCCATACCAGGCGGCGACGTCCATGCCGTCCACGCCGGACTCGGCCAGGGTGGGAATGTCGGGCACGGCCGAGGACCGCTTCGAGCTGGTCAGGCCGAGGATCTTGACCTTGTCGCTGCCCATCAGCGCCGACATGGACGGAATGTTGATGAAGGTGAACTGGACCTCGCCCGTCTGCACCCCGTTGATGGAGGGGCCCGAGCCCTTGTAGGGAACGTGCGTGGCCGAGATGCCCGTTTGCAGCTTGAACAGCTCGGCGGACAGGTGCTGGGTGCTGCCGTGGCCGGACGAAGAGAAATTCAGCGTTCCGGGATGCCGCTTGCCGTAGGCGATGAGCTGCTTGACGTCGTTCACCGGCAGTTTGCTGGATGCGACCAGCAGATTGGGACTTTGGCCGAATACCGCGATGGGCGCGAAGCTCTTGACGGGATCGTAGTCCAGCCTGGGAAACAGGCTGACATTGATGGCCAGCGCCGAAGAGCTCAGGAACAGGGTGTAGCCGTCCGGGTCGGCCCGGGCAACATAGGTCGCGCCGATGTTCTGGCCGGCTCCGGGCCGGTTCTCGACGATCACCGATTGGCCCAGCTTGTCGCCGAGCTGCTGGGCGAGCAGGCGAGCCGTCATGTCGGTGCCGCCGCCGGGCGTATAGCCGACGACGATCTTGACGGCACGCGCCGGATAGCCGGCGGCATCCGGGGCCGCTTGGGAGAGGGAGCTCAGCAGTGCAATGGCCGTGCCGGCCGCAAGACGATGAAGCATGGGTGTCTCCTGTCGTGCGCCCGGAACGGGCGCTTGTCATGAAAAGGCGGGGCTACTGCTTGGCCGCGCGTATGCGGGCGGCATAGTCTTGTATTCGTTGCTTCAACCCGGGCCTGGCCGCCGATCGGGTCAGCAGGCCGAGATCGGTGTCCCCGGCCTGCGCGCCATGCAGAACCCGGTCGATCAGCGCGCTGGTGACGAAGTCGGGGGAGGGGCCAGCGGCCGAAGGCAAGGCGCCCAGCGCGCTCGCACGCTCGTCGATGCGCTCGTGCGCGAGGCCGCTGGCCAGGGCTTCATCGGCGTCTATCCAGCGTCCGGTTCGTATCCAGTCCCGGGCAATGTCGGTGCCCACGAGCGAGGCCAGGCGGCGAGTGCCGAGCACCAGGCCGAAGCCGGCGGCCCCGGGAAAGGCGAACGACGCCTGGCCCCGGACGATGCGGTGCCGGCAGGCGGCGAACAGGTCGGCGCCGGCGCCCGCCACCTTGCCATGGGCGACGGCGACCGTCTCGAAAGGCGCCTGGTGCACGGCTTGCAGCAGCAGTTCGATGCGGATGAATCGCGCCAGCAGGGTATCGTCGGTTTCCTCGTGCAGGGCCGATAGATCCACGCCGGTGCAGAAGTGGCGGCCGGCTCCTTCCAGCACCAGGCGCCGCACGCGGTCGCGGACGCAGGCATCGACCGCGCCGGCCAGGGCGTCCACCAACGGGGCGGACAAGGCGTTGCCCGTCCCGGGACGATTGAGCGTGATGCGCCGCGTGCCCGGACCGGCATCGGTCTCGATGAGCAAACTGTCGTCAGGCATTGGCGTATCCGGAAACGAAGGGCTTGGCGGCACCCGTACCGGGGTCGAAGACGTGGCGCGTCTGCTTGCCGATATCCGTGCCGTAGACGTGGATGCTGATGGATACCTGATCGTCGAACGCGTTGCGCACGAGATGGATGTCGCCGGCCGTGGGCGAAACGAGCGCGGTCTGGCCCGGTTCCAGGCGTTCCTCGGTGGGAGCGGCCACGAGACGCCCGTCCACCTTGGCGTATGCGCGCGAGAACTCGGCACCGCGCAGCATGCCGATGACGCCCCAGGTGCCATGGTCGTGGATCGGCGTGCGTTGGCCGGGACCCCAGACGAAGCTGACTACCGAATAGCGGTCGGCGGGGTCGCGATACAGCAGGTATTGCTGGTAATAGGTCGGGTGAGGGCGGGCGCAATCCTCGGGTAGCCAGTCGTCGTGGGCGATGAGTTCGCGCAGCAGCGCCTCGCAGGCCAGCATCGCCCCGGACTCGCAAGGCGAGGCCTCGATCGCGGCGTCCATGTCCCGGACGAAAGCGGCCAGCCGGGCGGCTAGCGCGGGTGTCGTCGTCATGCCAGTTCCTCCCCGGCGGCGCGCCGGATCGCCTTGTCGTGCTCGCCCAGGGCGGGAGGTGGGCGGCGTATCGGCAGGGATTGTCCGTTCAGCCGGACCGGCGAGGCGAACGTCCGGGTCTCGTGTCCGCCGGGCAGGCGCAGTTCGCGCACCCAGTCCATGTGCCGCACCTGGGGGTCGGCCAGGGCCGATGCGTAGTCGTTGATGCGGGAATGGGGCACGCCGGCCTGCCGGAAGACTTCGATCCAATGGTCCACGCCGTGCAGCACGAAGCGCTCCTCCAGGATCTCCTTCAACGCGGCCTGGTGGCGGGCCCGCTCGAGGATGGTGCGAAAACGCGGATCGCGGTCGAGTTCGGGCAGCTCGACCGCACGCACGACGGCGCGCCACAGGTTGTCGTTGCCGGCCGCGATGGCGAAGTAGCCATCCGCGGCGCGGTAGGCCTGATAGGGGGCGTTGCGCGGATGGGCGGATCCCAGTTTGCGCGGGCTGGCGCCGGTGCCGAAGTACTCGCTGGTCTGGAGCGCGCCGATGGCCAGCGTGCAGCCGAACATGGGAATGTCGATGTGCACGCCGCGGCCGCCTTTCAACGCCTTCAGCAGCGACGAGGCCACGGCGAATGCCGCGTACAGGCCCGACGCGAAGTCCGAGACCGGCACGCCGCATTTGACCGGGGCGTCGGAGTCGCCGGTCACGCTCATCACCCCGGCCGCCGCCTGCATGGTCAGGTCGAAGCCGCCTTCCTGGGCCCGGGGGCCGCTCTGGCCGTAGGCGGAGATCGAGCAGTAGACCAATGCCGGATTCAGTACGGATAGCGCGGCGTAGCCGAGTCCCAGCCGGTCCATGACCCCAGGGCGGTTGTTCTCGATGAGCACATCGGCCCCGCGGACCAGTTCCTTGGCCGCGGCGAGGCCGTCCGGGGTTTTGAGGTCCAGCACCACGGACTGCTTGTTGCGGTTCAGCGCGGCGAAGTTCTCGCTGTAGCCGTCGCTCAGCGGCGGCCAGCCCCGCATGGCGTCGCCACCCGGAGCTTCGACCTTGACGACCTCGGCGCCCAGGTCGGCCAGCAGCATTCCGCAGAACGGACCGGCCGCGATCGAGCAGAACTCGACGACGGTAACGCCGGCCAACGGCAGTTCGCGGGTTTCGATGTCGCTCATGAGTGCGATGTCTCCTTATCGGTTCGGGAAAGGACCGCCCGGCAGGTCCGGTCCTTGATGCGCAGAGCTTATTGTCGTTCTCAGATTCGGTACAACTGTTCTATTATGTAGAACGAAACAGAGGGACACGAATATGAACAACACCCTGCTCAAGGGGCTGGGCATCATCGAGCTGCTGGCGCGCAGCAAAGGGGCGCTGGGTGTCACGGACATCGCGCGTGCGCTGGGACTGCCCAAGAGCAACGCGCATCGGCTGCTGCAGGCGCTGGCCGAGCAACGCTACGTGATCCGCCACGACGGCGGCTCGTACGGCATATCGATCAAGCTATGGGAACTTGGCTCCGCGGCGTTGTCGGGATTCGACCTGCGCCGCCACGCAGAAGGCGTCATGGACGCCCTCATGGAAGCCACGGGGGAGTCCGTGCACCTGTCCGTGCTGGACCAGAAGGAAGTCGTCTACGTCCACAAGGTCGAGAGCCTGAATCCGGTCCGGGCCTATTCGCAGATAGGCGGCCGCGCCGCCGCGCATTGCGTGGCCACGGGCAAGGCAATGATCGCGTTCCGCACGCCCCAATGGCTGGAGGCGATGTCCCAGGAGTTGACGGCATACACGCGCCACACCATTGTCGATCCCGCTGCGTTCGTGGCGGAAATGGCGTTGGTTCGCAAGCGCGGCTACGCCGTCAACCGGTGCGAGTGGCGCGAGGCGGTCAGCGGGGTGGCGGCGCCGATACGCGATGGTATGGGCAACGTCATCGCCGCGATAGGCGTATCGGGACCGGATGCCAGGTTCAAGCCCCGGCGCCTGAGGGAATTCTCCGAGCGCGTGACCCTGGCCGCGCGCGAGTTGTCCGAAGGCCTGTCTGCGGGCGCGGATCATGGCCTGTCCCACGTCGCGAGCGCCTGGCGCGCCTGATGGCGCCCGGAGGGAATCGAGCGGGAGAGGCGCTAGTCTGCTTCCTCCCAATGACCGCTGATCAGCCCCTCTGGCCGCCGCCCGGCGACGACCCTCGCGCTGGCGGCCCAGGCATCGCGCCGTACCTGGAGGCCGGCGTAGATCCCATAGCCCGGCCCGCAGGCGATCTCGGTCGCCTCGATGCCCTCGCCGGCGCGGATTGAGCCGAGGGCCGATATGCCGGCGCCGGCTTTCATGCCCCAGCCGACCTCGATGTGATTGCCGGCCTCGATGGCGCCGCCGGCGAGGATGCCCTGGGCGGCCAGCAGGTCGTGGGCCGCGGTGACGTCGGCACCGGCCTTGATGCCGCGCTCGCAGCGCAGCGTGCGGCCGGAATGGAGGCTGCCGTCGGCGTGGAGCACTTGCCTGACCGAGATGTCGCCCCCGGCCTGGATGTTCCATTTGGCACGGCAATGCCCGCCTGCTTCCAGCGTGGTCCCGGCCTGGATGCCCCAGCCCGCCGAGATGTCGCCCCCGGCGCGGATATGGCCGCCGCTGGCGAGGTTGCCGGCGGCCTGGATGTCGCCGCCGGCAATGATTGCTGTGCCCGCGCGTATGCCGCCTTCGGTGCAGAGGTGCCGGCCTGCGCGCACGATCGTGTCAACGTTGATGCCGCTGCGCACTTCGAGCGTGCCCGCGAAGACGATGGCGTGGGCGTCGATCGTGTCCACGCGCAGTACCGTGTCGATGGGGCCGAATTGATCCAGCAGCCAGCACGCGTCGTCGATCCTGCCGTCGGCGACCAGCGCGTCCAGGAGGGATTGATAGTCTCCCTGGCCATTGTGGCCGCGGACGAACCAGCGGTAGCCGCCGGCGCAGGGGTTCTTGGCTTTGACGAATTTCTTGGTGAGTTCCATGGGCCATCCAGGCAAAACGAGCGAGATGGCACGACGGCGCGCTGTGGCGCGATATCGTGCCGAACCGGCGCGGCACCGCGGCCGGCCTCGGAGGCCGGCGCGTCGATCGCGGCCGGTGGGATGCGGGGAAGGCGCGGCGTGGGCCGCGCCCGGTGCTCGTTTAGCCGGGCTTGGAGCGGGCGTACGCGGAACGGGCGGCGGCTTCCTGGGCGTCGAGGAACGTGGCGCGCAAGGGCCTGGAGAAACCGCAGGGAACGAAATCGCCGTGCATCGCAGGGCCTGGCGCGAGGCGCCAAAGGCGAGGGGCCGTCAGCAGCGGGCCTCGGGGGATCCGGCGGGCGATCGGGGCGAACACAGTGTCGTGGTGGCAAATGCTCCGGCAAGGAAGCCGGAGAAGAACGGAAGGTTGCGGCGCCGCCCGCGCCATGGGGGAGCGAGGCAGCCCGACCCGCCCGATCCTACCAGTTG
Source organism: Pigmentiphaga sp. NML080357 (assembly GCF_002188465.1). Lineage (GTDB taxonomy): Bacteria > Pseudomonadota > Gammaproteobacteria > Burkholderiales > Burkholderiaceae_B > Pigmentiphaga. Next base: position 281,924 of record NZ_NINW01000024.1, read on the forward strand.
TGCGGAATGCGTCAAGTCGGCGCGCGCCGGGCCTGTTCAGACATCGGAAGACGGATCGAAATCCATGCGCCGCATCGCATCGGCCAGCGACACGCGGGAGCGCTCGTAATCCGCCCAGGGCGCGTTGCCCGTGGCCAGGCGGTCGCCCAATACGTGCAGCGTCCAGTGCGCGGAGCTCGTGAGCGTGTCGAGTTCGTCCCAGGCGATGGGCACCGATACCGCCAGCCCGGGGCGCGCGCGGACCGACCAGGCACAGACGGTGGTGGCGCCGAACCCGTTGCGCAAGTAGTCGATGAATATCTTGCCCACCCGATTCCGCGGTCCGCTCTTGGCCACGAAATGCCGGGGCAGGGTCTGCGCCAGGTGCTGGACGATTGTGCGCGAGAAAGCCTTGACGGTGTCCCAGTCGTATTGGGGCCGCAGCGGCACGATGATGTGCATGCCCTTGCCGCCGCTCGTCTTGAGGAAGGCCGGCAGGCCCAGTTCCTGAAGGAAAACATGCAGCAGCTTGGTGCCTTCCTGGATCTGCGCCCACCCCACGCCTTCGCCCGGATCCAGGTCGAAGGTCATCCGGTCGGGGGTGCCGATGGCGCGGTCCACGCCGTTCCAGGTATGCAGTTCGATAGTGTTCATCTGGGCCGCCGACAGCAGCCCCTGGAGGTCGTCGATCTTCATCAGCGGCGGATGGCCGGGGTCCAGTTTCTGCGGCAGCCGCACCACGCCCGGCAAGGCGGCCTTGTCGGCATGCTTCTGGAAGAAGAGCTCGCCGCCTATGCCGTCGGGCGCCCGCACCAGCGCCACCGGCCGGTCTTTCAGGTGCGGCAGCAGCAGGGAGGACAGCGCGGCGTAGCACTGGACGAGCTGCAGCTTGGTGATGCCGCTCTGCTTGTCGATGACCCGGCCGGGATGGCTGACGCGGAACGAGGAGGGCAGCCCGTTGCTTTGCATGGTTTCCGATTCCTTGGGAGGAGCGGTGGGTTTCTCGCGTACGACGGCGCCCGCGGGCTTGTCGGTGCGCAAGCCGCGGAACACGCCTTGCCGGATGTGGCCTCCCGCGGTCCACTCCGCGAAGGAAACCTCCGCCAGCAGTTCGGGGCGCACCCAATGCGCCCTGCCCAGGCCCGCGAGGTTGCGCTGGAACGGGGAGCGGGACGCGTGCAGTTCGTCCAGGCGTTTTTTCAGCGATGTGAGTGTGCGCTGATCGAAGCCGGACCCCACGTTGCCCGCGTAGCGCAGGTGGCCTTCGTCGTCGTATACCCCAAGCAGCAGCGAGCCCAGGCCCGTGCGGGTGCCCTTCGGGTCGGTATAGCCGCCGATGACGAACTCCTGGCGGTTCTGGCACTTGAGCTTGATCCAGTCAGAGGATCGTCCCGAGCGATAGCCGCCGTCCTTGCGCTTGCCGATCACGCCCTCGAAACCGAGCTTGCAGGCCGAGGCCACCAGATCGCGGGGCGTCGCCTCGAACGCATCGCTGAAGCGCACGTGGGCGCGGTCGGCGTCGTGCAGCAGGTTCTCCAGGGTGGCCCGCCTGTCGGTCAGCGGCAGACGGCGCAGGTCGCGGCCCGCATAGAAGGGGATGTCGAACAAGTAGTAGACCACGCCGCGCGCGGCGCCGGTCTCGAAAGCGTTCTGCAAGGCCTGAAAGTCCGGGATGCCGTGTTCGTCCGGTACGATGATCTCGCCGTCGAGCCAGGCATCGGCCAGTTTCATCGCGGCCAGCGCATCGCGCAGCTCCTTGAGCTTGGCGGTCCAGTCCTTGCCGGTGCGGGTGAAGAGGCGCACCTCGCCGTTCTCGATCCGCGCCAGTACCCGGTAGCCGTCGAATTTCAGCTCGTACTGCCAGTGCTCGTGGTCGGGCGGAGCCGTGTCGACCAGTGTGGCCAGCTGCGGTTCGAGGCGGCCGGGCAATTCGTCATAGGCGGGAGCCGGCGCCGACGCCTCCTCGGCATCGGCCTGGGGGCCGGCGGCGGCGTACTCGTCCTTTTCCTTGATCAGCAGCCAGGCCGGTTGTTTCTCGGTCTTGCGCATGCGCACCAGGGCCCATTGCCCGTGCAGCTTGGTGCCGCGCAGCTCGAACTTGAGCTTGCCGGCGCGGTAGCCTTTGCGGGGATCCTCGAGGGGTACCCAGGTGCCGGCATCCCAGATGGCCACTTCGCCCGCGCCGTAGTGGCCCTCGGGGATGCGGCCTTCGAAGCTGCCGTAGGAAAGCGGATGGTCCTCGACCTGTACCGCCATGCGCTTGACGCCGGGGTCCAGGCTGGGGCCCTTGGGAACCGCCCAGCTCTTGAGCGTGCCGTCCAGCTCGAGGCGAAAATCGTAGTGCAGGCGCCGGGCCGCATGCCGCTGGACGACGAAAGACAAGGCGTGGCCGCCGGGCTTGCCGCCTTCGCTCGGTTCGGGCGTGTGGGCAAAGTCGCGCTTGGCGCGATAGGTGCGAAGGCTGTCGTTCCTGGCCATGGCTCGTTCCTCCGCGCCGGGTTACGCGCTGCGCTTGGTCTTTCCGCCACGCGCATGGCCGCCGCGCCCGCCGCCGGCCTGCTTGTTCTTCTCCAGGCTGCGCTTGAGGAGCTCGGTCAGGTCCACGATGTCGGCGGTGGGACGGGCCTCCTCCATGGATTCGATCTTCGTGACTTCCTCGGTTTCCTCGGCCTCGATCTTCGTCTGCACCAGCTGGAGGATTTTCTCCTTGAACTCGTCGTGGTATTGGGCCGGGTCCCATTTGCCCGCCATGTCGTCGATCAACTGGACGGCCATCTTCATTTCGCGTGCGGAAATACCTTCCGCATGGCTGCCTTCCTCGGGCAGGTCGAGGTTCTCCCAGGAACGGATCTCGTCGGCCCAGCGCAGCAGGTTCAGGACCAGCCCTGGTCCGGCGGGTATCAACGCGGCCAGGTGCTGCTTGGTCTGGATCACCACCCGCGCGACGCCGATCCGGCCGGTCTTGAGCAGCGCTTCGCGCAGTAACGCGTAGACCTTGGCGCCCTTGCCCAGGGGCGCGAGGTAATAAGGGCGTTCGAGGTAGATGAAAGGAATTTCGTCGGCCGCGACGAAGGTCTCGATTTCTATGGTTTGCGTGGACTCGGGATAGGCGGCGCGGATCTCGTCCTCCGACAGCAGCACGTAGCGGCCGTCCTCGTAGGCGATGCCCTTGACGATGTTTTCGCGCGAGATCTCGCGACCGGTGCGCTTGTTGACGCGCTTGTAGCCCACCGGATCCATGGTGCGCTTGTCCAGCCAGTCGAAGTCCAGTTCGCTTTCCTGGGTGGCGGTATAGAGCGCCACCGGGATGTGGACCAGGCCGAAGCTGATGGCGCCTTTCCAGAGAGTGCGTGCCGTGGCTGCCATGGCTGTCCCCTTTGTGTAGCGGAATCGTCACGTTCCAGCATATCCGAGCGCTTGGCCCGCGCGGTGACATCCTGCGGCGAACTGGTAGCAGACTGTTATCGGACGTGTCCCGTTCGCGAATTCCCGTGAGAAATGTCACCTTTTGGCGCACCCGCGCATCCGAATGGCCTAGGGTGGGAGGGGGAGGAGGCCGACCCTCGTGGCCCGGGACAGAGCGGCGCTGGTCGTATACTTTCGTCTTTTGCCCGACCGTAATGAACGTCCGCGAATACTACGAACACGCCCTGGCCGAGCGCGGATTCACGCCGGATGCCGCCCAGCGCGCGGCCATCGACCGCCTGCAGCGCTACTACGATGACTGGGTGGAGTTCAAGTCGCTGCGTTCGAACGCGCTCAAGCGCCTGCTCAATCGCCCGGGGGTGCCGCGTGGCGTCTACATGTGGGGCGGCGTCGGGCGAGGCAAGAGCTTCCTGATGGATGCCTTCTACGCCACGGTGCCGGTGGTGCGCAAGACGCGCTTGCATTTCCACGAATTCATGCGCGGCGTGCACCGGGAGCTGGACGAGGTCAAGGGCATGGCCGATCCCCTGGACGAGGTCGCGCGCCGCATTTCCCGCCGCTACCGGCTGATCTGCTTCGACGAGTTCCACGTCTCGGATGTGGCGGACGCGATGATCCTGTACCGGTTGTTGCTGGCGCTGTTCAATAACGGGACGTCGTTCGTGATGACGTCCAACTATGAACCGTCGACCTTGTATCCCGACGGCCTGCATCGCGACCGCATCCTGCCGGCGATCGCGTTGATCGAGGAGAAGATGGACGTGCTCAATGTGGACTCCGGCGTGGACTATCGCCGGCGCGCGCTGGAGCAGGTGGAGATCTATCACAGTCCTCTCGGCCCGGAGGCCGATGCCGCGCTGGAGAAAGCCTTCGCCGCGCTGGCCGACACGCCGCCTATCGAACCGCCGGTGCTATCGGTCGAGAACCGGCAGATCAAGGCCCGCAAGCTGAGCGGGACGGTGGTGTGGTTCGATTTCGCCACGCTGTGCGGCGGACCGCGGTCGCAGAACGATTATCTGGAGCTGGCCAGCCGCTTCCATGCGGTGATCCTGTCGGACGTGCCGGCCATGGGGCCGAGACAGGCGTCGGAGGCCCGCCGCTTTACCTGGCTGGTGGACGTGTTCTACGACCACAAGATCAAGCTGATCATGTCGGCGGCATGCGAGCCGGAGGGGCTGTATACCGAGGGAGCGCTGGCGAACGAGTTCCATCGGACGGTGTCGCGGATATTGGAGATGCAGTCCAGGGAATACCTGGATGCGGAGCGGCGGGAGGCGGTGGTCTTGTAGGCGGGTAACCGACACGGCCTCGGCCCGCCGTGTCGGCGTGCGCGCTCCCCGCCCCGGGGGCTGGGGAGGCATGAGGACTACCGCTTCAGCTTGGCGAATGCCGCCGCCATTGCGCTTTCCACCGGCGCCGGCGAGCTCATGCCGCGGTCGCGTCCGCGGTTGCCGGCCGGGCGTGCGCCGCCGCTGTCTCCGCCGCGGCGCACCGGCGCCGAGTCGTCGTTCAGGCGCATCGTCAGCGCGATGCGCTGGCGCTGCAGGTCGACGTCTTGCACCTTGACCTTCACGGTCTGGCCGACTCGCACCACGTCGCGCGGATCCTTGACGAATTTCTCGGCCAGGGCCGAGATGTGGACCAGCCCGTCCTGGTGCACGCCGATGTCGACGAAGGCGCCGAAGTTGGCGACGTTGGTGACCACGCCTTCCAGGATCATGCCGGGGCGCAGGTCGTTCAGGGTTTCGACGCCTTCCTGGAAGGTCGCGGTCTTGAACTCGGGGCGGGGATCGCGGCCGGGTTTTTCGAGCTCGCTGAAGATGTCCTTGACGGTGGGCAGGCCGAAGCGCTCGTCGGTGAATTGCGCGGGCGAAACGCCTTTGAGGGCGTCGCGGTTGCCGATGACCTGGCGAATGTCGGTCTGGAGCTTGGCGAGGATGCGCTCGACCACCGGATAGGCTTCGGGGTGCACCGCGGAGCAGTCCAGCGGATTGTCGCCGTTGGCCACGCGCAGGAAGCCGGCGGCCTGTTCGAAGGCCTTGTCGCCGAAGCGGGGAACTTCCATCAGTTTGGCGCGCGAGGGGAAGGCGCCGTTCTGGTCGCGCCAGGAAACGATGTTCTTGGCGAGCGCCGCGTTCAGGCCGGAAACGCGGGTGAGCAGGGGAACCGAGGCGGTGTTCACGTCCACGCCGACGGCGTTCACGCAGTCCTCGACCACGCTGTCCAGCATGCGCGCAAGCTCGCGCTGGTTGACGTCGTGCTGGTACTGGCCCACGCCGATGGACTTGGGATCGATCTTGACCAGTTCGGCCAGTGGATCCTGCAGGCGGCGGGCGATCGAGACGGCGCCGCGCAGGCTCACGTCCAGCTCGGGGAACTCGGCGGCCGCCAGTTCGGAGGCGGAGTAGACCGAGGCGCCGGCCTCGGACACCACGATGCGGGTCAGGTTGAGATCCGGGTAGCGCTTCGTCAAGTCGGCCGCCAGCTTTTCCGTCTCGCGCGAGGCGGTGCCGTTGCCGATGGCGATGAGTTCGATCTGGTGGCGGCGGGCGATGCGGGCCAGGGCCTCGATCGAGCCGTCCCAGTCGCGGCGGGGTTCGTGCGGGTAGATGGTGGCCGTTTCGAGCAGCTTGCCGGTCTTGTCGATGGCGGCGACTTTCACGCCGGTGCGGATGCCCGGGTCCAGGCCGATCACCGCCTTGGGGCCGGCCGGCGCGGCCAGCAGCAGGTCCTTGAGGTTCAGCGCAAAGACGCGGATGGCCTCGGTTTCGGCCTCTTCGCGCAGGCGCGCGAGGTTTTCGGTCTCGAACGAGGGCAGCAGCTTGACCCGCCAGGTCCAGCGGCAGACCTCGCCCAGCCATCTGCGGCGGGCGTCGGCGTCCGGGCCGAACAGCCCGTCCAGGCCCACCAGCTTGGCCACCCGCGCCACGCAGGGATGGGGGACCTGTTCTTCCAGCTCGGGTTCCAGTCCCAGGCGCAGTTCCAGCACGCCTTGCTGGCGGCCCCGCAGCATGGCCAGGACGCGGTGCGAAGGCAGGGTTCGCAGCGGCTCGCTGAAGTCGAACCAGTCGCGGAAATTGGCGCCTTCGGCTTCCTTGCCTTCGGCGACCTTGGAATACACCAGGCCGGTGTTCCACAGGTAGGTGCGCAGGTTCTCCAGCACTTCGGCGTTTTCGGCGAAACGCTCGGTCAGGATGTCGCGCGCGCCGTCCAGGGCGGCCTTGACGTCGGCCACGCCGGCCTCGGCGTTGACGTAGTCCGCGGCCGCGGTTTGCGGATCGATGGCCGGATCGGCGAAAATAGCGTCGGCCAGGGGTTCCAGGCCTGCCTCCCGGGCGATCTGGGCGCGGGTGCGGCGCTTGGGCTTGTAGGGAGCGTAAAGATCCTCCAGCCGCTGCTTGGTGTCGGCGGCGGTCAGCGCTTCCTTCAGCTCGGGCGTCAGCTTGCCCTGTTGCTCGATCGACGCCAGGATGGCCGCGCGGCGGCTCTCCATGTCGCGCAGGTATTCCAGCCGCGTTTCCAGGTTGCGCAGCACGGTATCGTCCAGGCCGCCGGTCACTTCCTTCCGGTACCGGGCAATGAACGGCACCGTGGCGCCGTCATCCAGTAGCTCCACCGCGGCGGCGACCTGCGTGGCACGCGCGCCGAGTTCTTCCGCGAGCTGGGCGATAATGCGGGATTGGGCCTGGGCGTCGAGCGCCTCGCCTCGGTCGGTGACCATAGCCATCGAGTCCGTCCTACCTTGGAAAATGAAGCCGCGGATTTTGCCACAGTCTGAGAATATGTCCCCAATCGCATCCCGCCAGGGCGTTACGCAATGTGTCCCCGGATCGGTCCAGCCGCCCGGGCGTCTGGCCATGCATGCGCCGGCTGCGGGCGCTCGCCGGCCCTTTGGCCCGCGACTGGCCGGATTGCTGCGGCGCTGGCTGCCTGCGGTCTGCCTGGCTGCCTGCGGAGCCGTTTCTCCGTTGGCGGCCTCGGCCGCCGACGAGGCGCAGCCGGCCCCGGCGCGCACATTCTCCTCGATCGAGGAAGCCCAGGCCGCCGCCGATGCCGCCAAGGCGGAAACCGATCGTCTCAAGCAGCAGTACGACGTCGAGGCGGCCGAATGCATGAGCAAGTTCTTCGCCAACCGCTGTGTCGAGAAGGCGCGGATCGAGCGCAACGAGAACGTGATGCGTTCGGACGCAGCACGGCGCGAGGCCGAACTGTATATCCGCCGCGAACAGGCCCGGCTGCGCCACGAGGAGCGGGACAGGGAAAATGCCGAACGCGATGCCCGGAACGCCCGCCGCGCCGAAGAAGCGGCCAATCGCCCGCCCCGGCAGGCTGCGGAGCCGGAACCTGCCGCGCCCCGTCCGGCCGGCCCCGGCGGGGAGCTCCCTGCGCCGCAACCCCGTCCGCCCCGCGACGTGGACGATCCGGCCGTACGGGCGAGGAATCGCGCAGACTTCGAGCGCAAGCAAGCCGAGGCGCGCGAGTATGCGGAGAAACAGGCGCGGCAGCGTGAGGAGGCCGAGGCCAAGCGCGCGCGGCGCCGGGCCGAGCGCGAAGAGGAAGCCGAGCGCCTGAAGGCGCGGCAGCAGGAAGAGGGCGCGCAGGCACCCGCCGGGAACCGGTGATGGACGACAGGATCCAGGCGCTGACGGCGCGTATCGTCGAATTGCAGCTCGAGCATCGCGATCTCGACGCGGCCATCGAGTTGCTGGCCGCCTCCCCGGCGGTGGACGAACTGCGCCTGAAGCGCATGAAGAAGCGCAAGCTTCAGCTCAAGGACCACATCGCGGCCTTGCAGATGCAATTGATCCCGGACATCCCGGCATGACGGACTCGATCATGGACATCGGCGCCGACGTGGCTGCCGTGTTCGCGGCCGAGGGCCCGCTGGCGCGCAAGCTCAAGGGCTATCGTCCCCGCATCCAGCAGATCGAGCTGGCACAGGCGATCGCGCGGACCATCGGCGAACGCGGCACGCTCGTGGCCGAGGCCGGCACCGGGACGGGCAAGACCTTTGCCTACCTGGTGCCGGTGCTGATGCACGGCGGCAAGGTGCTGGTCTCGACCGGCACCAAGACGTTGCAGGACCAGTTGTTCGCGCGCGACCTCCCGGCAGTGCGGGATGCGCTGGGGCTGCCGGTCACGATCGCCTTGCTCAAGGGCCGCTCCAACTACCTGTGTCATTACCACCTCGAGCGCACCGTGGGCGACGGCCGGCTGGCCTCGCGCGCGGAAGTCGCGCAACTGCGCAAGATAGAACTGTTCGCCAAGCACACCCGCAACGGCGACAAGGCGGAACTCGCCGAGGTGCCGGAAAACGCCGACATCTGGCACAAGGTCACGTCGACCCGCGACAATTGCCTGGGTTCGGACTGCCCCGCCTTCCGCGAGTGCTTCGTCATGCAGGCGCGCAAGCGGGCCATCGAGGCCGACGTGGTAGTCGTGAACCATGCGCTGTTCCTGGCCGATCTCGCGCTCAAGGACGAGGGCATCACCGATCTGCTGCCGGCCGCCGACACGGTGGTGTTCGACGAGGCCCACCAGTTGCCGGCGGTCGCGACGCGTTTCCTGGGCGAGTCGGTATCGTCGCACCAGTTGCTGGACTTCGCGCGCGACGCCACGGTCGCTGGCCTGTCCCATGCCCGCGAGAGCGCCGACTGGCCGGCCCTGGGGCAGGCCGTCGAGCAGGCGACGCGCGAATTGAGGCTGTCCTGCGCGGCGGTGGAGAAAATGCCCGGCCAGCGCAGCACGTTCGATACGCTGCCCAATCCGCAGGATTTCGGCACGGCGGTGCGCCAAGTGATCGAAACGGTCCATACCCTGGGACGCATCCTGATGGCCGTGGGCGAACGCCATCCCGACCTGGACATGGTGGCCAAGCGCGGTCCGGACCTGATCGCGCGCCTGTCGCGCTGGACCGAGGCGCACGGGGTCCCGCCCGCGCATCCCCAACAGACCGGCAAACCGGCCGAATCCGCCTGGCCCGAGCCGGCTTCGGCGCCATCCCCCGAGCCGCCTCCCCAACGAGCCGATGACGGTTGGGTGCGCTGGGTGGAGACCGGCGCCAGCCACATTCGCCTGCACACGGCGCCGCTGTCCGTCGCACAGGCGTTTTCCCAGTATCGGCCCGCCGGACAGGCCTGGATACTGACCTCGGCCACCTTGTCGGTGCGCGAGGATTTCTCGCATTTCACGCGCCAGCTCGGCCTGTACGAGGCGACGACAGGCCGCTGGGAGTCGCCGTTCGACTATGGCGCCAACGGCCGCCTGTTCGTGCCGCACGGCATCCCCGCGCCGCAGGATCCACGCTTCATCGAAGGTTTTGTCGAGGTACTGCTGCCGGTATTGGCCGCCAGCCGCGGGTCTGCGCTCGTGTTGTGCACCACCTTGCGGGCCGTGGACCGCGTGGCCGAGTTGTTGCAGGAGGCGTTTCGCGAGCGCAACTGGGACTGGCCCCTGTTCAAGCAGGGCGACCGTTCGCGTCGGGAATTGCTCGAACGCTTCCGTAACAGCCGGCACGCGGTGCTGGTGGGAAGCGCGAGCTTCTGGGAAGGCATCGACGTACCTGGCGACGCGCTCACGCTGGTGGCGATCGACAAGCTGCCTTTCGCGCCGCCCGACGACCCTGTGCTCGACGCGCGCATCCGCGCTTGCCGCGAGCGCGGCGGCAACCCGTTCTTCGAGTACCAGTTGCCAGAGGCGGCGATTGCGCTCAAGCAGGGCGCCGGCCGGCTGATCCGCACGGAAACCGACTGGGGCGTGCTGATGGTGGCGGACCGGCGGCTGGTCGAGAAGCCATATGGCAAGCTGTTATGGCGCGGGCTGCCGCCGTTTACGCGCACACGCAACGTGGCGGACGTAGAGGCGTTCTATGCGGAACGCGCCGCCGCCGTGCCGCCGGGCGTCGAGCCGGCACCCCCCGGGGCCGGACGGGAGCTTTTGGCCGAAGGAGGCCATTGAAGGGACGGTCATCAGCGGACCACGACCGACACGCTGGTGCGGGGCGGAACAACGATGGTTTCCTCGTACACGTCGCGCACCGCCGGGCGCACGAAGGGGAAGAAACCGCGAGGCTGCAGATACATCGGCACGCTCGTGGGCAGTCCATAGCCCGCGTACAGCGAGCCGTCCATCGGCACGAGATCGTAGCCGGCATCGCTTCTGGCGCCCAGGCCGAAGTTCGGCGACGATGCCGCCGGTAGCAGCGCGATTGTCGTCCCAATGCGGCGCAGCGTCGTCTGGATGCCGGGCAGCCTACGTCCCGGATCAGCTTGTCCTGGACCTGCCAGGACTGCGGGAACTGGTGTCGTCCAGCAGCTCCTGGTAGAGGGCCGTGCCCTAGTGGCGCAGCACGGCGTCCGCCGATTTGTGCAGGAACCCGTGGGCGCCGGCGGCCAGCGCGGCACCGCCGATGTCGGGCAGGTAGTAGTCCATCAGGGCGATGTCGGCGGCCCTTCCTTCAGGAGGTCCAGCGCCTGCGCGCCGCTGGCGGCGGTGCGTAGATGCAGAGAGGGGCCGGCGCCTGCCCCAGGGCAAGCGCCAGCCCCTCGCGGAACATGGCGTGATCGTCGATCAGCAGCACGCTGGGCACGGCCGGTGTGCCGCTACCAGATTTTCCACCAGGGACCCTTGTCCTGGGCGAAGCCGCCGCTGACGAACCTGCTGTTGGGATAGTTCAGGTTCAGGACGCGCGAGGCATCGTCGCGCAGGTCGGTCATGCCCATCTTGTCGTAGGCCAGGACCATGATGTAGAGCGCCTCTTCCACGGCCGGCGCGCCCTGGAAGTCGCGGACCGCGGTTTGCGCGCGGTTGACCGCGGCCACGTAGGCGCCGCGTTCGAGATACATGCGCGCGACGTGGACCTCGTTCATGGCGATGGAGTTGACGAGGTAATTCAGCCGCAGGCGGGCATCCGGCGCATACTTGCTGTCGGGAAAGCGCGCGACCAGCGCCTTGAAGGCGTCGAACGACTCGCGCGCGCCCTTGGGGTCGCGTTCGCTGGGATCCTGCTTGGTCAGGCTGGCCAGCAGGGCGCTTTCCTGGTAGAAGTTGATCAGGCCCTTCAGGTAGAGCATGTAGTCCAGGCTGGGATGGTTGGGATGCAGCCGCTCGAAGCGGTCGATCGCGGCCAGGGCCTGGGGATTGGAGCCGTCCTTCCAGTAGACGTAGGCGATGTCGATCTGCGCCTGCTGGGCGTAGACGCCGAAGGGATAGCGCGCTTCGAGCTTTTCCAGCAACTTGGCCGCCTGCGTCCAGTTGCCGGTGTCCATTTCGTCCTTGGCCTCCTTGTACAATCTCTCGGCGGTCCACCCCACGGTGGGATCGGGTTCCTTGGTGTTGGTGGCGCAGCCGGCCAGAACGATGGCGGCCAGCACGCAGGCCAGGGCGTAGCCCAGTCGCAGCGCAAGTCCTTGCCACCGGGCCGGGGCCCGATGCCCGTTGCCGGAAGCCGCTTGCATTGCCAGGGTATTCAACTGCATGGTGGTGTCCCTCACCAATAGACTGTCCGTGATTATATTCGGGCTTGGCGGCCAAGCCTTTCAAAACATGCCATCTTCTCTGCCGTCCCCCGATATCGAGAGCCAGGAAGCGGAACCGCGCGTGCTGGACCTGCCCGCGGGCACCCGCGCCGACCGCCTGGACAAGGTCCTCGCGCAGCTTTTGCCGCAACATTCCCGCAGCCGGCTCCAGGGCTGGATAGAACGGGGCGGGGTGCTGGTCAACGGCAAAGAGGCCACGGTCCGGCAAATCGTCGGCCCCGGCGACCAACTGACCGTCTGGGAGGAAGCCGCGCCCGAGTCGATGGCTTTCGTGCCGCAGCCCGTCGATTTTCCCGTCGTCGCCGAAAGCGCCGGCTGGATCGTGGTCGACAAGCCCGTGGGACTGGTGGTGCATCCGGGCGCGGGCAATTGGCAAGGCACCTTGCTCAACGGGCTGCTGCACCGCTATCCGGAGCTTGCGCAGGTGCCGCGCGCCGGCATCGTGCACCGGCTGGACAAGGATACGTCGGGACTCATGGTGGTGGCGCGCACCATCACCGCGCAGACCTCGCTGGTGCGGCAATTGCAGGCGCGAACGGTGGGCCGGCGCTATATCGCCCTGGTGTCGGGCCATCTGCGCACGGGCGGCACGATCGACCGCCCCATCGGCCGCGATCCGCGCGTGCCGGTGCGGATGAGCGTGGAGCGGCCGATCGCCGCCAAGCCGGCGGTCACGCACTTCGAGCCGCTGCGCCGGGGCAGCGCCCGCACCGGCATGCCGGTGACCGAAGTCGAGTGCCGCCTGGAGACCGGGCGCACGCACCAGATACGCGTCCATCTGTCGAGCATGGGCCATCCGCTGCTGGCCGATACGCTGTACGGCGGCAAGATGGTGGAGCCGGCCGCGCGCCAGATGCTGCATGCCGCTCGGCTGCAGTTCGACGACCCCGCCGACGGCGCGCCGCGGGTTTTCCATGCCCCGCCGCCCGACGACATGCGGGCCGTGGCCGAGGCCATCGAGTGGGAAGAGGATTCCCTTCTACCGGAAGAGGAGGGCTGGATGTGACGCCCCTGCATGACCCCTGGATGGCGCGTAGCGTCATGGACCTGAAATGACCGCAGAGAGCTTTGGCTTGCCCGTGCATGACGGACCGGACTGGCCCGGCGTGCGGATATTCGCCACCACGCGCGCCGGCGGCGTCAGCCGCCCGCCGTATGCGTCGCTCAACCTGGGCGCCCACGTGGGCGATGCACCCGAGGCGGTGGCCGAGAACCGGGCCCGCCTGCGGGCCATGCTGCCGTCGGCGCCGCTGTGGCTGGACCAGGTCCATGGCACGCGGGTGGCCGACGCCGACCGTGAGCAGGACCCCGGCCCGGCCGATGCCGCCGTCACGCGCACGCGCGGCAAGGTGCTGGCGGTCATGACCGCGGATTGCCTGCCCGTGGTGATCGCAGCCCCCGATGCCGGCGTGCTGGCGGTGGCGCATGCCGGCTGGCGGGGGCTGGCGGCCGGCGTGCTGGAAAACGCCGTTGCCGCGATGGGGGCGGTACCCGCCGGGATGCTGCGCGCGTGGATAGGGCCGGCCATCGGTCCGGCCGCGTTCGAAGTGGGTGACGAGGTCAGGGCCGCCTTCGGGCTCGGGCAGACCCCGCCGGACGGCGCTTTCGCGCCTGCCGGCACGTTCGACGCCGCCGGCAAGCCCAAGTGGCTGGCCGACCTGCCGGCCTTGGCCGAGCAGCGCCTGCGCGCGTGTGGCGTAGGCATGGTCGTGCGCAGCGGCCTGTGCACCGTGGCCGGGAACGATCGCTTCTATTCGTATCGCAAGGAAGGCGCGACGGGGCGTTTCGCCACACTGGCTTGGCTGACGTCCTGAGCGGCCTTTTCACGGGGAGCGGGGGCGGCCGTTCCCGTCGGCATGCGTGGCATCCGCCGCAGACCCGCCGGGCTGCGCGGCTTCGCGTTCGCGTCGCCTGCGCTTGCGTGCCGGCGTGGTGACGATGTAGAGCAGGATGGCAACCGGCAGCAATCCGTAGAACAGCAGCGTGGCGACGCCGGCAAGCACGGTGGGCTGGGCGAGCGACATCAGTAGCGTCACGTAAAGCCAGCCGATGGCGATGATGGCGGAAAAGTGCATGAGCGGATGGGGGCGGGAAAACGCGCACTCGGCGATACAGCCGATAATCTACGCGAGTTCGGCCGTCCGCGCGATTTGACAGGCGCAGGCGCGCTATGCACTATCACATCTAGCGCAATCGAATCATCAAGGTGTTCTTAGTGAGTCAGTCCCGGCAGGATTCTACGAACCCCTTGGCATGGTTGGAAACGTGGCAGCAAATGCTGGGTCCGGCGAGCCCCGTCCCGCCGCCGTCCGCCGAGGCGCCCAGCCACATCCTGTCCGGCGGGCAAGCCATGGCGCCCGAAAAGCTGCTCGAGATCCAGCAGGAGTTCACCCGCGAATGGGCCGGGCTCTGGCAGGCCGCTTCCCAGGGCACGCTCGAAGCGCCTTCCGATCAGCGCTTTGCCGGCGAAGCGTGGTCCGCGAGTCCGGCGCACGTGTTCCTGGCCCATGCCTATCTCCTGTCCGCGCGCACACTGCTGAAGATGGCCGACAGCATCGAGGCGCCGGAACACATGCTCAACCGCCTGCGCTTTGCCACCATGCAATGGGTGGACGCCATGGCGCCCTCGAACTTCCTTGCCCTCAACCCCGAGGCCCAGCGCCGCCTGATCGAATCCGGCGGCGAAAGCCTGCAGCAGGGTGTCGCCAATCTGCTGTCCGACTTGCGCAAGGGGCGCATTTCGCACACCGACGAAACCTCGTTCGAGGTGGGACGCAACCTCGCGACCACCGAAGGCGCGGTGGTGTTCGAGAACCGGCTGTTCCAGCTGATCCAATACCGGCCCGCGGGCCCGCGCGTTTACGCGCGGCCGCTCCTGATCGTGCCGCCGTGCATCAACAAGTTCTACATCCTCGACCTGCAGCCGCACAACTCCTTCGTGCGCTTCGCGCTGGAACAAGGCCTGCAGGTCTTCATGGTGTCGTGGCGCAATCCGCTGGCCGCCGACGACGACGGCATCCAGCACGCGGATTGGGACGCCTACCTGGAAGAGGGCGTGCTCGAGGCGATCTCGGTCGCTTCGGCCATCAGCCGGCAGAAGCAGATCAACGCCCTGGGGTTCTGCGTCGGCGGCACGCTCCTGGCGTCGGCGCTGGCGGTGGCGAAGGCGCGCGGCGAAGACCCGGTCGCATCTCTGACCTTGCTGACGACGCTGCTCGATTTCACCGATACGGGCGTGCTCGACGTCTTCATCGACGAGGCCCAGGTCCTGCTTCGCGAGCAGCAGTTCGCCGCGGGAGGGGTCCTGGCCGCGCGCGAACTGGCGACCACTTTCGCGTTCCTGCGGCCCAACGACCTGGTTTGGAACTACGTCGTCAACAACTACCTGAAAGGGCAGGCGCCGTCGGCCTTCGACCTGCTGTACTGGAACGCAGACAGCACCAATCTGCCCGGGCCGTTCTACGCCTGGTACCTGCGCAATACCTATCTGGAAAACAACCTCAGGGTGTCCGGTAAGGTGCGCGCCTGCGGGGTCGCGCTCGATTTCAGCAGCCTCGACATGCCGGCCTATGTGTACGGCTCCCGGGAAGACCATATCGTTCCGTGGGCATCGGCCTATGCCTCCACCACGCTGCTGCGAGGCCCCATGCGCTTCGTGCTGGGCGCCTCGGGACATATCGCCGGCGTCATCAACCCGGCCGCGCGCAACCGGCGCAGCTACTGGGTGCGCGAGGACGACCACTTGCCGGCCGACGCTGCCGCCTGGGCCGGCGCCGCGCAGGAAGTGCCCGGCAGCTGGTGGAACGACTGGGCGCGCTGGATCAAGTCCCACGGCGGGCGCCTGGCCAAGGCCAAGGACACCCTGGGCAGCCCCGACCATCCCGCCATCGAGCCGGCGCCGGGCAGATACGTCAAGGTGAGGGCGGTATGAGCGCGGGCATGCGGATTCTGCAGTACAAGCGGCGGGCGATCGTGCCTGCGATCAAGGAGGCATCATGAGCGGAAAGGTAGCCTACGTGACGGGCGGCATGGGCGGTATCGGCACCGTCATTTGCCAACGGCTGGCCAAGGCGGGATTCACCGTCGTGGCGGGCTGCGGGCCCAACCGGAATTTCCAGCAATGGCTGGACGAGCAAGCGGCGCTCGGATACGCCTTTCGCGCTTCGGTGGGCAACGTGGCGGACTGGGACTCGACGGTCGCGGCATTCGCCAAGGTGCGGGAAGAGGTCGGCCCGATCGACGTGCTGGTCAACAACGCGGGCATTACCCGCGACGGCCTGTTTCGCAAGATGACGCTGGACGACTGGCGCGCCGTCATCGACACCAACCTCAACAGCCTGTTCAACGTCACCAAGCAGGTCATCGGCGACATGATCGAGCGCAAGTGGGGGCGCATCATCAATATCAGTTCGGTCAACGGGCAGAAGGGGCAGTTCGGCCAGACCAACTATTCCACCGCCAAGGCCGGCATCCACGGATTCACGATGGCGCTGGCGCAGGAAGTCGCGTCCAAGGGGGTCACGGTCAACACGGTGTCGCCGGGCTACATCGGCACCGACATGGTCCGGGCGGTGCGTCCCGACGTGCTCCAGTCCATCGTCGACAGCATTCCGGTCAAGCGCCTCGGAACGCCCGAGGAGATCGCCTCCATCATCGCCTGGCTTGCCTCCGACGATGCGGGATTCGCCACCGGCGCGGATTTTTCCCTCAACGGCGGCCTCCACATGGGGTAAGCCCGGATCCGGCCCGCAGCGTTTCTCGCCGGGTTGATCTACACTTGGCGGCTGGTGCGGTCGGCGGACCGCGCCGGTTTCATACAACACAAAGTTGGGGGCAAGCATGGCGCAGCAAGCCGGAGCCGGCAACGCGTTGCGGTTGATAAAAAAATATCCCAATCGCCGGTTATACGATACGCAGACCAGCACCTACATCACGCTGGCCGACGTCAAGCAGCTCGTGCTCGACAACGAGGCCTTCGAAGTGGTCGACGCCAAGTCCGGCGAGGACCTCACCCGCAGCATCCTGCTGCAGATCATCCTGGAAGAGGAAACGGCCGGCGCGCCCATGTTCACCTCCAACATGCTGGCCCAGATCATCCGTTTCTACGGGCACGCGATGCAGGGCATCATGGGCTCGTACCTGGAGAAGAACATCCAGGCGTTCATGGAAATCCAGAACAAGCTCGGCGAGCAGTCCAAGAGCCTGTACGGCGGCCAGTTCGGGCCCGAGGCCTGGGCGCAGTTCATGAACGTCCAGACGCCGATGATCCAGAGCATGATGAGCAACTACATCGAACAGAGCAAGAACCTGTTCGTGCAGATGCAGGACCAGATGCAGAGCCAGACCCGGTCGATGTTCACCTCCTTCCCGTTCGCGCCCACGTCCAAGGAGGACGAGCGCAAGTAGCGGCAGCCGCCGCTGGCGTTCCGGAACCCGGTAAAATCCCCGGATTCCGCAAAATTCCGGCCGGGGGCCATGCCCGCGGTACGCCCGATGTCTTCCAAGTCAGCTCGTCCAACGTTCGCCGCCCTGTCACGGGCGGCCGCCGCTTTTTCCTGTAGCCGTCCGCTGGCGGCCTGTTCTTTCCTGGCGGCGATGCCGCGCGGGCACGGGAGGGCCGTCCAATGAGCGCTCCGGCTCCGCGCGTGGCCTTCGCCAGCCTGGGCTGCCCCAAGGCGGCGTCCGACTCGGAACAGATCCTGACCCAGCTTCGGGCCGAAGGCTACGAAACTTCCAGGTCCTACGAAGAAGCCGACCTGGTCATCGTCAATACCTGCGGCTTCATCGACGATGCCGTCAAGGAAAGCCTGGACACCATAGGCGAAGCCCTGCAAGCCAACGGCAAGGTCATCGTCACCGGCTGCCTGGGAGCGAAGAAGGAAGCCGACGGCGCCGGCGTGGTGCAGAAGATGCACCCCAAGGTCCTGGCCGTTACCGGACCGCATGCGACCCAGGAAGTCATGGACGCGGTGCACCTGCACCTGCCCAAGCCGCACGATCCGTTCAGCGACCTGGTGCCGCCGCAAGGCGTGCGGCTCACGCCCAAGCACTACGCCTACCTGAAGATCTCCGAGGGCTGCAACCATCGCTGCAGCTTCTGCATCATCCCGTCGATGCGCGGCGACCTCGTCTCGCGTCCCATCCACGAGGTCATGCGAGAGGCCGAGAACCTGGTCAAGGCCGGTGTGAAGGAAATCCTCGTCATTTCCCAGGACACCAGCGCCTATGGCGTCGACGTGAAATACCGCACCGGCTTCGTCAACGGCCGCGCGGTGCGCACGCGGATGACCGAACTGGTGCGCGAGCTGTCCAGGCTCGGCGCCTGGGTACGGCTCCACTACGTGTACCCGTATCCGCACGTGGACGAGGTGCTGCCGCTGATGAACGAGGTGCATGAGAACGGTGGCCGCGTCCTGCCGTACCTGGACGTGCCTTTCCAGCACGCCAGCCCGCGCATCCTCAAGCTGATGAAGCGGCCGGCCTCGTCCGAGCGCAACCTGGATCGCATCCGCGCGTGGCGCGAGATCTGCCCCGACCTGACCATCCGCAGCACCTTCATCGCGGGCTTCCCCGGCGAAACCGAGGCCGAGTTCGAGGAAATGCTGGACTTCCTGCGCGAGGCCGAGCTCGACCGGGTGGGATGCTTTGCCTATTCGCCCGTCGAAGGCGCCGCCGCCAACGAACTGCCCGATCCCGTGCCGGACGAACTGCGGCAGGAGCGCCAGGCCCGCTTCATGCAGGTGCAGCAGGGCATCTCCCGCAAACGCCTCGCCCGCCGGGTAGGCAAGGTGCTCAAGTGCCTCGTCGACGAAGTCACGCCCGAAGGCGGCGTGGCCCGTTCCATGGCCGATGCGCCGGACATCGACGGCAAAGTCTACGTCGCCCCCGCCGACAAGCCCTGGAAGCGCTACAAGGTCGGCGACATCATCTCGGTGCGCATCGCCCGCTCCGACGATCACGATCTCTGGGGGAGTGTGTAGCCCCCCCCCTACGCCCTGACGGGCGCCCCCCAGAGGGCGATGCAGGTGGACCGGCGGAGCCGGATCCACCGCATCCGGGGTCTAGTAGGAGTTTCTTGGGTTGTCGCGCCTGTGCTTCGCTGGCTGCCAGCGGTAGCAACAATGTGGCAATTGGAGAAAGCGGCACTAGACCCAGGGCGCCGCGGATCCGGCTTTGCCAGTCCGCCCGCATCGCCCCCTGGGGGGCGCGCGTCAGCGCGTAGGGGGGGGGCCTACCGTCTAGCCATGAGCAGCGGTGCGATCTCGCCGGCCAGGCGCTTCAGCGTGGGCGCGACGGTGGCGGCGAGATGTTCGTCGGTGAAGAGCGCGTCCGAGGCGCCGCAGGTCAGGACCAGGGTGCGGTTGCGGTCGGCCGGCTGCACCGGGACGCCGAGGGCGTTGAAATTCTCCTGGGGGTAGCGCATGAACACCGCGCCGTGCCGCTCGTACTCGGCCAGCGCGGCTTGCAGGCGGCCCGGATCGCGGGCCGGCTCCCACATGCCTTCGGCTTGCAGCATCTGGACGATGCGGTCGCGTTCCGCGGCGTCCTGCGCGACCAGATAGGCGAGCCCCAGCGAGGAATCGGTCAGGCCCACGGTCGAGCCGATGTGCAGCATGACGCGCCGGACGTTGGCGGGCTCGCTGCGCTGGATGATCACCATCTTCGCGTCGTGCCGTTCCGCCAGCAGCACGGTGGTGCCCAGTGCATCGGCGGCGGTTTTCATCAATGGCGCGGCATATTGGTTGATCTCGGTCTGGGCCACTACGGCATAGCCCAGCAACAGGGCGGCGGCGCCTACGCGGAGTTTGTCGTTCGCCGTCGGCACGAGATAGCCGAGCGCGACCAGGGTTTTGCACAACCGCCATGCCGTGGGCTGCGGCAATCGGGTGAGCTTGGCGATTTCGGTCGTGCCCAGTTCCGCCCGGTCCGGCGTGAAGCACCGCAGGACTTGCAGGCCTCGGGCCAGTGCCGTGACGAAGAGGGGATCGGTTTCTTTCATGGCGAAGAGGGGCCTTGACACCGGGGGGTGCCAATAGCCACAATGAATTCGTTTTATGAATTATATATTCATATAGTGAATTTTTGCAGCCCATGAAGCAAGATTGCACGCCAGAACTGGCGGAAATGCGCCCGGCCGTCCGGCGTTTCGTGACCGAACGGCTGGAGCCGCTTGCCCGCCAGATGGACCGGGAAGGCACGGTACCGCCTTCGGCCTTGGCCGAGATGCGGGAACAAGGCTATCTGGGCATGCGCTTGCCGGCCGAGTACGGCGGTGGCGGGTTCGACCTGGCTACTTATTGCCTGGTCATGGAAGAGGTCGCGCGGTCGCACCGGGTCTTCACCGTAATGCTGGATTGCACGAGCGGATTGACGCCCATCGCCATCGCGCGGCATGGCACGCCGGCCCAGCGCGAAAAATACGTCGCCAAGCTGGCGAGCGGCGAATGGCTGGCCAGCTTCGCGCTGACCGAGCCTGAAGCCGGTTCCGATGCGGCGGCCCTGCGCACCACGGCCGAGAAAGTGGCCGGCGGCTGGCTGATACGCGGCCTGAAGCAATTCATCAGCGCGGCCCACCGCGCGCAAGTCGTCATGGTGCTGGCCGTGACCGATGCGGCCCGGCGCGCCCGGGGCGGCATCACGGCCTTCCTGGTCGATCAAGGCACGCCGGGCATGCGCGTGGAGCGGGTGGACAAGACGATAGGTTCCGATCCCATCGAGTTGGCCGAGATCCGCTTCGACGACTGCCTGGTGCCCGACGATGCGGTGCTGGGCACCGTCGGCGGTGGTTTCGGGATCGCGATGGGATCGCTGGCCAGCGGCCGGATGGGCGTGTCGGCGGCCTGCATAGGCGCGGCGGACCGCCTGCTCGAGGATGCCGTGGCCTATGCCAAGACGCGCGTCACCTTCGGACAGCCGCTGGCCGAGCGCCAGGCGATCCAATGGATGCTCGCCGATTCGGCGACCGAACTCGCGCTTGCTCGTTCGCTCGCCTACGACACCATGCGCCGCATCGATCGCGGCGAGGACGTGGAGACGGCTCCCAGCATGGTCAAGCTCTTCTGCTCGGAAATGGTGGGCCGGGTCGCGGACCGCACGGTGCAGATCTTTGGCGGATCGGGGCTGATCCGGGGTGTGCCGGTCGAACGTTTCTATCGCGACGTGCGCCACTACCGGGTAGGCGAGGGCGCTTCCGAAATCCAGCGCATGCTGATTGCACGCGCTCTGCTGAAGTAGGGGGCAGGCGATGGAAGGGGAGCCAACCTCCGCACCGCCATTGGCGCGGCGCCTCGCGACCTTTGCCCTCGGCCTGCGCCGCGCGGACCTGTCGCCGGCACGGCGCGAAAAGCTTGCGCTGATCCTTGCGGATTTCATCGGTTGTGTCCTGGCCGGGTCGACGCTGCCCGAGGCCTCGAGCGCATGGGTGCTCGCGCAGCCGGGGCCGGTGCGGATTCCCGGGGTTGCCGAAGGCCTCACCGCCGAGTCGGCCGCGATCGCGATGGGCGCCATGGGGTCGCTGCTGCAACTGCACGACGGGTACGGCCATGGCGGCAATCATCCCTGCAACACGATCATTCCGGCGGTGTGGTGCATGCGCGGTGCAAGGCCGATGCAGGCGGTGCACATGGCCATCGCGGTCGGCTACGAAGTCGCGAATCGGTTGGCGGCCAGCGCGCACCCGGCGTTGACACTGGCCGGGCTGGCGCCGACCTCCTGCACCGGTGCCATCGGGGCCACTGCCGCGCTGGGCCGGTTGCTCGAGCTGGACGAGGACGCCCTCGCGCGCGCTTTGAGCAACGCCGCATTCTCGTTCCCGGCCGCGGCTCTGCGCGGCCTGACGGAGCACGGCTCCGCGGTGCCGCTTCATGGCGGCCTGGCGGCCCGCTGCGCGATCGAGGCAGTGCGCATGGCATGCGCCGGATTGTCCGCGGGCGAACGCATCTTCGAGGACGGCGGCGACCCGGGCGTGCTGACGGTGCTGCGCAGCAGCGGCCTGGACGCGCCTGAAGCATGGCGCGGACAGACGCTGGACGGGGTGTATTTCAAGCCCATTCCCGCATGCCGCCACGCGCAGCCGGCCATCGACGCTATCGAGGCCATCTGGCGCGATGGGCCGCTCGCCGCCCGGGACATCGCCGGGGTCGATGTGCATACCTATCCGGTGGCGCTGCGGTTCGGGAAGGCGCCCCGGGCGGGGCACGAACTGTATGACCGGCTGATGAGCGTCGTCTGGGCAGTGGCCAGCGCGCTGCGGCATGGGCGATACGATTTGTCGAACGTGCGTGCGCCCGCGGTGGATCCCGAGGTGGATGCGCTGTGCGCCCGCATCCGTCTTCACGTCGATGAAGACTACGCGGTCCTTTATCCGCGCTATCTGCCGGCCCGGGTCGAAGTCACGTTGCGCGACGGCGCGCGCCGCGCGGGCATATGCATGATGGAGTACGGCACGCCTTCGGAAGACGGGCCGTATTCGCCGCCTGGAACCAACGTGCCGCCCCTGGACCGGGGCGGTGTGGAACGCAAGTTCTTGGGCCTGGCCTGCGCCGCGCTGCCCGAGGCGCAAGCACGGGCGCTGTGGAACGGCATCTGGTCGGTGGAGGACCTTTCGCCGGGCGCGTGAGCATGCCGGGCGGAGCCGCGCGTTCCACTTTAATTGTCCTATTGACAGAACAATAGATCATCCATACAGTGCCCGAGAAGAATCCTGAATGAACGAGAGAGCGCATGCCTGAAGCCGAGCTCGACCCGGTCACCCTGGCGGTCCTGAAGGGACGGCTGGAACAGATCGCCGACGAAATGGACGCCACGCTCTACCGCAGCGCGTTCAATCCCATCATCGCCGAGGCCCACGATGCCTGCCATGGGCTCTACGATGGCGCGACGGGCGACACGCTCGTGCAGGGCAAGTCCGGCCTGCCGGTGTTCGTCGGCGCCATGGCCTTCGCGGTGCGTGCCGCGGCGGCCGCTGCACAGCCGCTGGGCGGCATGCGCGAGGGCGAGGTCTGGTTGTTCAACGACCCCTATGACGGCGGCACGCACGCCAACGACTTCAAGCTCGTCAAGCCCTTTTTCCGCGACGGCCGCCTGGTCTGTTTCCTCGCCTCGGCTGCGCATTGGCACGACGTGGGCGGCAACGTCCCGGGCAACTACAATCCGGCCGCCACCGAATGCTGGCAGGAAGCGGTCCAGATCCCGCCGGTGCGCATCGTGACGGAGGGGCAGGTGAATCCCGACGTGCTCGCCATCCTGCGCGCCAATACCCGCATGCCCGACAGCCTGTGGGGCGACCTGAACGGACAACTGGCGGCCCTGGACCTGGGCGATCGCCGCTTGCGCGAACTCTTCGATGCCTACGGCGAGGACCGTATCCTGGCCGCGATGCACGCGCTGCGCGCACGTGCGCGCAAGCTGATGCAGGCCCACATCGCCTCGCTGCCGGACGGCTGCTATTCATTCGAAGATTTCCTCGACAACGACGGCATACGGGACGAGATGCTGCGCATCGCCCTCGACATGACGGTAGAGGGCGAGCGGCTGGTGCTGGACTTCTCGCGCACGTCGGGCCAGTGCGCAGGGGCGGTCAACATATCGCGCGCCACCGCGGTGGCCGCCTGCTACGTGGCGCTCAAGCACCTGTTTCCCGACGTGCCGGCCAATGCCGGCGTGCTCGATGCCGTCGAGTTCGTGATGCCGGACGGACTCCTGATCACGGCCCAGCGGCCGCGGCCGGTCGGCGGCTATACCGAGACCATCCTGCGCATGATCGACGTGGTTTTCAGCGCCGCTGCGCTGGCCGATCCCTCGCGCGCCGTGGCCCAGGCCTACGGCACCATCAATGCGCTGTCCATCGCCGGGCTGCGCAGCGACGAAAAACGCCATGGACAGCGCTGGGTCATGTTCAGTTTCTTCGGGGGCGGCCATGGCGCCCACGCCGGCGGCGACGGCCTGAGCCACGGCAACGCCCCGATTTCCACGGCCACCATACCGCCTCTGGAGATCCTGGAAGCGGCTTATCCGGTTCGTTTCACGCAATGGGCCCTCAGGCCCGATTCCGGTGGGCCAGGCATGCATCGCGGCGGCCTGGGAGCCGTCTACGAGATCGAACTGCTCGAGGAGAGCGCCCAGGCCTTCATTTTCGGCGAGCGCGGCAAATCGCCCCCCAAGGGGATCGCGGGCGGGGGCAATGGCGCGTTGAACCGGTTCAGCTATTGCGTGAACGGCCAATGGCATGTTCCGCCCATGGTCTCCAAGATGCTGGGCATCTCGCTTTCCCGGGGCGACCGGGTAAGGCTGGAGACGCCGGGAGGCGGCGGATATGGCGAGACCGCAGCGCGCAGCGCCGAAGCTCATGCGCGCGATCTCGCCATGGGCTACGTAACGGAGGACAAGCGGTGAGCGATCGGCAGCGGGTCGTGGGCGTGGACGTGGGCGGTACGTTCACCGATTTGTTCGTGCTCGATGAAGCGGACCAATCCGTATCCATCGTCAAGGTACCCTCCACCCGGGGCAAGGAAGCCGTGGGCTTCATGAACGGCATCGGCCGCACGGGCGATGGCGCGGCGCGCATCGGCACCATCATCCATGGCACCACGGTGGGCACCAACGCGTTGCTGGAGCGCAAGGCCGCCCGCACGGGCTTGATCACCACGCGCGGGTTCGCCGACGTGCTCGAGATGCGCCGCCGCGACCGCCCTCAGACGTGGGGATTGCGCGGCGACTACCTGCCGCTCATTCCGCGCAGCCTGCGTCGGGAGGTCGACGAACGCGTACTGGCCGACGGCAGCATTCATACCGAAGTCGATCTCGACCAGGTCGAGCAATGCGCGCAATCGCTGCTGGAACAAGGATGCGAGGCGCTCTGCGTATTCTTCATCAACAGCTACGCCAATCCGGCCAACGAGGCCAGGGCGGTGCGCCGGGTGCGCGCGTCCTGGCCCAACGCCTGCGTAACGGCGTCCACCGAGGTGCTGCCGGAGATCCGCGAGTTCGAGCGGGTCTCGACGGCGAGCCTGAACGCATCGCTCCAGCCGGTGGTGGGCGGTTATCTGCACCGGCTGGAGGGTGATTTGCGGGCTCGCGGATTCGACGGCCAGTTGATGATCGTGCAGAGCAACGGCGGCGTGATGTCGCGCCAGACCGCCTGCGAACTGCCGGTGCGCACCGCGCTTTCGGGACCGGCGGCAGGCGTCATCGCCTGCGCCGCGGTGGCCCGGGCGGCCGGCTATCCCAACGTGATCACCGGCGATATCGGCGGGACCTCGTTCGACGTGTCCCTGGTGGCCGACGGACGCGTCGCACTGGCGGACCAGACCAGTATCGACTTCGGCATGGTCGTGCGCACGCCGATGATACAGATCGAGACCATAGGCGCCGGCGGCGGGTCGATCGCCGCCGTGGACGCCAGCGGCATGCTGCGGGTGGGACCGGAGTCGGCGGGCAGCCGGCCAGGCCCGGCATGCTATGGCCGCGGCAACCCTTATCCCACCGTGACCGACGCCAATGTGCTGCTGGGCCGCATCGCCGCGCAGCGGCCGCTGGGAGGCGGGCTGCTCGGCGGCCTGGACGTGGAGCTGGCGCGCAAGGCGATCCAGGCGCACGTGGCCGAGCCGCTGGGGCTCGACGTGCTGGCGGCGGCGGAAGCCATTCTGACCGTCGCCAACGCCAAGATGGCCGGCGCCATGCGGCTGGTATCCATCGAAAAAGGGCACGATCCCCGCGCATTCGCCTACATGCCGTTCGGCGGCGGTGGTGGCTTGCACGTGTGCGCGATGATGCGGGAGACCGGTGTCGCAACGGGCATCGTGCCGCGTTATCCGGGGGTGACCTCGGCCCTGGGCTGCGTCATGGCGGACCTGCGCCACGATGCCGTGCGCACCATCAACCAACCGTTGGGCGACGCGGATTTCGGGCAGCTGCGCGACCTGGTCGACGCCTTGCGGGCCCAATGCGAGGCGCACCTGGCATCGGCCGGCGTGGCCATCGCGTCGGTGCGGGAGGAATTGTTCCTCGACATGCTTTACCAGGGACAGACCCACACGGTCATGGTGCCGGCGACGCGCGAGCGGCTGGACGCCCAGGCGGTGGCGGAAGCCTTCGAGAAGACCTACCAGGCCGAATTCGGCCGGTTGTTGCCGGGTATTCCCGCGCGCATGCTGAACCTGCGCTATGCCTTGATAGGAGTGCGGCCCAAGTTCGATCTGCGGCTGCTGGCGCCGCCGGCGGGAGGATCGACCGAGCCGGCCGGCGTGCAGCGCGTCCATGCCGACGGACGCTGGATGGAAGTGCCTCGCCATGCGCGGCTCGAGCTGCCCGTCGGAGCGTGCATCCGCGGGCCGGCCATTTTCGAGCAGCCCGATACGACCGTGTGGCTGGAGCCCGGCTTCACGGCCACCACCGACGACCACGGCAACCTGATCCTGCGGCGCGAGTGATGCGGGGCAGGGGCCGCCCGCGCGGATTGCCGCTACCACGGCCTGTTGACGATGAGGTATTCGAGATGAAATACGGCATCAACGTTGTTCGTGCATGTCCGGCCGTACTGTGCGCCGCGCTGGCGGCGGGGGCGGCGCCAGCCTCCCGTGCCGAGGAGTATCCCTCGCGCCCGGTCATGGTGGTCAATACCTGGGCGCCCGGCGGGCCGTCCGACGCCATCATCCGCCCTCTGCTGGAGAAGTTCTCGCAGCGGTTCGGGCAGCCTTTCGTGCTCGAGAACCGCAGCGGCGCCAACGGCAGCATCGGCACGAGCTACGTTGCCCGGGCCAGGAGCGACGGCTATACGCTGCTGTTCGCCAACGTGGGGCCCATCGCCATCAGCCCGTGGCTGCCGGACAAGCCCAACTACGACTCCCAGAAGGACTTCCAGCCCATCGGCCAGATCGTCTCAGGTTCGACGGTGCTGGTGGTCGCGCCTTCATTCCCGGCCAATACCATGCGGGAATTCATCGACTACGCCAAGAAGCATCCGGGCAAGATCACCTACGGTTCGGTGGGCCTGGGCAGCAGCACGCACGTGGCCGGGGCGACCCTGGCCAAGATGGCGGACATCGAGATGGTCCACGCTCCCTATCGGGGATCGTCGCAGATCCAGATCGACATCATGTCGGGGCAGATCCAGTCGGCTTTCGTCAACCTGGGCGGGGCGCTGGAATTGATACGCGCAGGCAAGCTCAAGGCCATCGCCGTCAGCACCCAGTCGCGCTCCGCGGTGCTGCCCGACGTGCCGGCGGTGGCCGAGACCGTGCCGGGCTTCGATTTCAACGTCTGGTATGGGTTGATGGCGCCGGCGGGTACCCCCGTGGAGATCGTGCAGGCGCTGTCCGCCGCATTGAAAGCGACCATGGAGATGCCCGACATCAAGGGACGCCTCCTGGCCAGCGGCCTCGATCCGAATTTCACCGGACCGGAGGCCTTCGGCAAGAAGATCGAGCAGGATTTGGCCGCGTGGAAGCGGGCCGTGGCCAACGCCAACCTGACCCCATAGTCCCGATGCGGGCGGCACCGCCGCCGGCCCGCACATCCGTACCGAGAAGGCGATGAACGACAAGCGCTACGACATCCCGGCCATCGACGCCGTGGTCAATATCTGGACCCCCGAGCTGCTCGCGCAGCGTCCCAAACGCGACGCGTTCTACAGCGGCAAGATGAATGTCGACACCGGCATCATGAAAGGGCTCGCGCATGAGGACATGCTGCGCCGCATGGACGCCGCGGGCGTGGAGAAGGCCTTTCTGATCGCGGCCAAGGTCGGCCCTATCCAGCACCGCGCCAGTTACCACGTGCCCTACGAGGCGGTGGCCGAAGCGGTCAACCGCCATCCCGACCGGTTCCACGGGCTGGCCGGCCTGGATCCCACGGAGGGTATGCGCGGCGTGCGGGAGCTGGAGAAGGCGGTCAAGGAATACGGTTTCATCGGGGCGCACTTCTATCCGCACTGGTTCGAGCTCGCGCCCGACCACGCGAAGTGGTATCCGTTCTACGCGAAATGCGCCGAACTCGACGTGCCTGTGCAACTGCAGGTGGGCCAGTCCATGATCTACGACCCTTCGCACCGGCTGCGCAGCGTGGGCCGCCCGATCTGCCTGGATGCCGTGGCCTGCGATTTTCCCGAGCTCAAGATCATAGGCATCCATATCGGCATTCCCTGGACTGAGGAAATGATCGCCATGGCCTGGAAGCATCCCAACGTCTACATCGGCACCGATGCGCACAGCCCGAAGTACTGGCCCGAGTCCTTCGTCAAGTACATCGACAGCTACGGCCAGGACAAGGTGATTTTCGGCACCGATTTCCCCATCCTCGATTTCGGGCGCGCCCGCGACGAAATCGAAGCGCTGGGGTTGCGGCCGGCGCCCAAGGAAAAGCTGCTGCGCGGCAACGCGCTGCGCGTGTACGGGCTGGATCGATGAAAGGGGGCGCCGCCATGGCCACGCCCGGCCCCAATATCGCCGACCAGTTGTCGCTGCATGCCGTGCAGCGTCCCACCAAGCCCGCCATCATCCATCGCGACACCGTCATCGACTACCGGCAGCTCGACCGGATGGTGCGCCAGCGCGCCGCGCTGCTGCTCGAGATGGGCGTGCGCCCCGGCGAGGTCGTGGGAGTGGCGCTCAAGGATACGCCCGAGCACCTGATCCTCCTCTACGCCGTGGCGCGGGCGGGAGCGGTCGTGCTGCCGGTGGACTGCCGCTGGACGGGCGAAGAAAAACGCCGCGTGGCGGAGCACTTCGGCGCCCGCCGCGTCATGGTCGAGCCGGATGACCTGTTCGCGCCCGGTCTTTGCGTGGCTGCCGACGCGTCCTGGCTGGCACAGGGGAAGCATGCCCCGGCAAGGGAGGAGTTTCCCGGCGGGGACCACGGTTTCTGCCTGTCGCTGTCGTCCGGCACGACCGGGCGGCCGAAGGGGCCGCTGCTGTCGCACGCGCAATTCATGAGCCGGTTCTTCACCCACTATGCCGATCTCGGTTTCGGCAGCCGGGAGGTCTATGTCAACGCCACGCCGCTGTACTTCGGCGGCGGACGCGCATTTTCGGTGTCGTCGCTGTACGTGGGCGCGACCGTGGTCTTGTGCGCGCCGCCCTATAAGGTCGAAGAGCTCGCCGCGGAAATCGAACGCCGCGCCGCCACCATTACCTTCCTGGTCCCCACGCTCCTGCGCCGCATCCTGCAGGCCGAGCCGGCCGCCAGGGCGCCATTCCGGCGGCTGCGCACGCTGATCGCCTCCGGCTCGCCGCTGACGGCCGAGGAGCGTGGCCGCATCCGTGACGAGATCTGTCCCGATTTCATCGAATACTACAGCTCGACCGAAGGGGGAGGGGTGACGGTATTGTCGGCGCAGGAGCAGGCCGCATACCCCGCCTCGGTGGGAAGGCCGGTGTTCGGGGTACGCCTGGAAATCGTGGACGAGCACGACCGTCCGCTGCCCCGCGGCGAGGTGGGGCGCATCCGCTACGACGGCGCCACCGTGGCCAGGGGGTTCTACCGGGACGACGACGCGAGCAGGGAAGCCTTCCGGGACGGATTCTTCTATCCGGGCGACCTGGGCTACCTGAACGAAGAGGGTTATCTCTTCCTCTGCGGGCGAGCCAAGGACATGATCATCCGTGGCGGGGTGAACATCTATCCCCTGGAGATCGAATCCGTCCTGATGACCCATCCCGGCGTGCTCGAGGCCGCGGTCGTGGGCGTGCCCTCGACCGAGTTCGGCGAAGAAGTGGCCGCCTTCGTACTGCCGCGAGGGGCGCAGGACGCCGCCGCGCTCGCGGCCTGGTGCCGGGAACGGCTGGCACCGTACAAGGTCCCGAAGCATTTCCGCTTCGTCAGCGACTTCGAGCGGAATTCGGCGGGCAAGATCGTCAAGGGAAATCTGGCGGCTTCCCTGTCAGCCGCGTAGGCGGGGCGCCGGGTAGTATATGGGGATGACGAGTCCGTTCTTCCCGTCCCGGAGGTCCCGTGAGCCTCAACCATCATCCGTCCGCCGTCCAGCCGTTGCGCCAGGTCTTGATGGAAACCGGCGCCTACACCTTGCACCAGTCGTTCGACTATGGCGGACGGCTGGCCGGCGGCATCATCCATTGCAGTTTCGACGCGCATGAACTGCACTGCCCGGCCTTGCCCCACATTGTCCTCCTGGTATCGCACGAGTATCACCTGAAGTCGGCGATGTTCGACCTTGGCTGGGGATACCGCGACCATTTCGTCAACTTCATCAACCCGCTGCACCTGATACCCCCGGGCACCGCGTTCCGGTGGGTGAAGGATGGCGCGGCGCGGGTATCCCTGCTGACCTTCGATCAGCGGGCGGCACTGGAGATGTTCGACGAGCTGGGTCTTTGCCAGCCGGTGGATGGCCTGTGGTCGGTCGCCCAGCGCGGTTTCGTCAGTCCGCTGATCTATACGGCGCTGGGCTCGTTCATGCAGGACCTCGGCGCGGGCCATGCCTCCCGGCTGTTGTCGGACAGCTTCGGCGCGCTGGTGCTGAACGAGCTGGGCAAGAAGTGGCGCATCGAGCCGGGAACCGGCACGTCGTCCCGGCTGAGCGCCCAGGCGCTCAAGAAGGTCACCCGCTATATGGACGAGCGGCTGGCCGACGATATTTCGCTGGCCGAGCTGGCGGCGTTATGCGGCCTGAGCCGCTATCACTTCCTGCGATGCTTCAAGGCCGCGCTGGGTGTGTCGCCTTATCGCTACCTGACGGCCATGCGCGTCGAGCGTGCCCGCCACCTGCTTGCGACGACGGCCTATCCGGTTTCGTACGTAGCCAGCGCATGCGGTTTCGCGTCGGCCGGCGCGATGGGCCGTGCCCTGAAGAAGGCGGTGGGCAGCTCGGCCTCGGCCTATCGCGCCATCGCCGGGCACTACGATGCCTGAGCCTGCGGACGGTAGCCAACCTTGCGGGGCGCGGTCTCCTTGAGAAAGAACGAGATCACGACGCCCACCGCCACACCGCCCAGCGCGAGGTAAAGGGTGTACTGGATGCCGTGGTGCTGCGCGATGAACCCCGCGACGACGGGCGCCACGCCGCCGCCGAAGATCTCGCCCAGGCCGCTCACGATGCCGATGGCCGAGGCAACCATGCCGGGCGGCGCCGCCTCGGTCGCCACCGGCCCCGTCATCAGCGCCAGCAGGCCGAAGCAGAAGAAGGACACCAGCAGGAGCACGCCGAACAGCGCCCAGGGGGAAGCGCCGAGCCGGGCGAAACCGTAGAGCGCCAGCGCCGCGCCGATGAAGGACAGGAAGGCGGCGGCTTTCCTGCCGATGAAATCGGAGATGCCCGGCACGCCGAACTCGCCGAAGAAGCCGCCTATGCCGATGGCGGACACCACCAGGCCCATCTGTTGCGGCGTCAGCTTCAGATAGTCGGTCAGGTAGTTGGGCACCATGGCGCCCACCACGAAGATGCCGGTCATCGCGCACAGCATGGAGCCCACGCCCAGCAGCAGGTTGCGGCGACGCAGCAGTTCTTTCCAGGACAGCGTTTCGCCGCGAGCTGGCGCTGCCGGCAGGCCGCTCGGCGCCGCCGCCCCCGGCTCGCGTATGACTTTGTACATGAGCCATGCCAGGATCAGCCCGGGCACCGCCGACAGGAAGAAGACGTAATGCCAGGAAGGCAGCACGCCCATCAGCTGCGTGGCGATGATGGGCGCGAGCCCCAGCCCGAACAGCGGGAAGGCGCTCTGCTGCAGGCCCTGGTTCAGGCCGCGGCGCTTGGGGTGCGAGGCTTCGCCGGCTGCGGCCACGCTGGTGGGGCAGAACGAGCCCTCGGCGATGCCCATCACCGTGCGGATCACCAGCAGGCTGACCAGTCCGGTCGCCACGCCCGAAAGACCGGACAGGCACGAGAAGGCGATGGCGGCGGGGATCAGCACCTTGCGCCGCCCGATGCCGTCCGACACGCGGCCCATGGTGATGGAGAACACCCCCCACGCCAGGCCCAGCGTGCCGATCAGCAGGCCCAGGTCCTGGTAGGAGAGGTTCAGGTCCTTCATCATGAAGGGGAACATGGGTGCGAGCAGCCAGCGGTCCAGCCCCATCAGGCCGAAGCCCAGCGCCAGGATGGTGACGGCCTTCCACTCGTACGACGTATCGTGGGCGGATGGTTTGGCCATGTTCATGCCCCGCCCAGCGCGTCGAGGATTTGCCGCGTCGTCACGACCTTGCCGAACACGCGGTCGATGGTGGCGAGCGTGGCCTGGTGCGAGGCATCGTCGAAACCGCCGGTGGCATCGTCGACGAAGAAGACGCGCAGGTCGCGCATGAAGGCGCTGCGCGCCGTGGATTCGCAGCAGACGCTGGTGACCGTGCCCGTGATGATGACGCTGTCGACCACGTTGCGGCCGCGGATGTTGCGGATGACGGTCTCCAGGCGGGTGTTGTAGAACGCGTCGTAGCGATGCTTGGGAATCACGATTTCCCCGGGCCGCGGCGCCAGTTCGTCGATGATTTCGACCCCCGCGGTCCCGGCGCGCATGCCGCCGTTGCGCAAGTGCGGAATCTGGGTCGTTTCCAGCGGGGAGACGTCGAACTCGTCGTACAGCACGTGCTGGGTATAAATCACGGGAACGCCGGTCCGGCGGGCCTGGGCGACGAGCGCCGCCATGGCGGGAACCCGCTGGCGCGCGGCCGGGACTTCCATGGGAGCGCGTTCGCGGACGAAATCGTTCTGCATGTCGATGACCAGCAGGACCGCCTTGTTCTTGTCTAGGGGGACGGATGGGGACATCTTGCCTCCGGGTGCAGGGTGGACGAACGCGCAACATAGCGCCGGCCCGCGCGAGGCGATGCCAGGAAATTGCGGCGGCGGGCAAAAATTGCGCAATGGATGCGTTTCGCCCCGGGAGAGCGCCTTCGTCGGCCGGGGGCAGCGCCGGCCTGCGGTTTTTACGAAAGTCGCCCGGGTTTCTGGACAGCGGCCGCGCGTTGCCGGTGCTTCAATCGTCTCGTCACTACGGAGATCGACATGGCCGATACCTTTCCACGATTCCGGGCAGCGGTCGTCCACGCCGCCTCGGTTTTCCTGAATCGCGACGCATCCATCGA
Source organism: Pigmentiphaga sp. NML080357 (assembly GCF_002188465.1). Classification (GTDB taxonomy): domain Bacteria; phylum Pseudomonadota; class Gammaproteobacteria; order Burkholderiales; family Burkholderiaceae_B; genus Pigmentiphaga. The sequence goes on from NZ_NINW01000024.1 coordinate 314,899, forward strand.
AAAGGCTTGCCGCCTGATCGAACAGGCGGCGGAGCAAGGCGCCGACATCGTGGCCTTTCCCGAGACCTTCGTACCGGGCTATCCGTTCTGGATCTGGACGCACACGCCGACGCGGGGGGCACCGCTGTTCTACGAGCTCTTCACGAACAGCGTCGTGGCCGGCAGCCCGGCCACGGACCGGATCGCGGCGGCCGCGCGCCGCGCCGGCATCCATGTGGCGCTCGGCGTGTCCGAGCGCGACGGCGGCACCCTCTACAACACCCAGCTTTTCTTCGACCGCCGCGGGGTCCTGGCGGGCCGGCATCGCAAGTTGCAGCCCACTCACGTGGAGCGCACCATCTGGGGCAGGGGCGACGGTTCGGATCTGAAGGTATTCGATACGGACATCGGCCGCATCGGCGGGCTGATCTGCTGGGAGCACACCATGGACCTGGCGCGCTACGCGCTGACCAGCCAAGGGCAACAAGTGCACATCGCCGCGTGGCCCGGCATTTCGGCCTTGACCCACGATCCGAACTCGGGCTTCTTCAATGGGGTGGTGGAGACCGCGGCCCGCTACCATGCCTGGGCCGCGCAGACCTTCGTGCTCAATGCCAGCTCGGTCATCGACGACGAGGTGCTGGCGCGCCTGGACCTGGTCGGCCAGCCGGAGATGATACGCACCGGCGGCGGCTGGAGCGCCATCGTGTCGCCTACCGGACGCATGCTGGCCGGACCGAACCTGGACCAGGAGGCGGTGCTGGTGGCAGACGTCGATCTGGGCGAGATCGTCTATCTCAAGTACGCCTGCGATTCGGCCGGCCACTATGCGCGGCCGGACATCCTGCGGCTGGCGGCCAATTTCGGCGCGCATCCCGTTGCCGCGCCGTTCGGCGAGCTCTTCGCCCCGGCCACCGCTGGCCCGTCCGAGCCGGCGCCGGTTACGATGGGATCTGCACCATCGTCCGCAGACGGGGCCGTCCATGTACTTCCGACCGAGAGCCGATGACCCGCGCCCACTGAGCGAGCGGGACACCCACCGCATTCCCGCCATGCCCGAGAATCGCCTCATTGCCGATAGCCGCGGGAGGGGGTGGGGCGGCGTCTACGTGTCGCTTGCGGCCGAGCGTCCATGGCGCGCGAGGCTTGCCCCGCTGCCGCACGATTGCCTGGTGTACTGCCTGGCGGGCAAGGCCCGCATCGAGCGCTCGGTCGAAGGCGCCGACGCGCGGCAGGCCCTGCTCAAGCCGCGGATGTTCAGCATCATCCCGGCCGACCGGGCCTCGGAGTGGTCGGTGAGCGGCACGCCCGACATCCTGCTGGTGTATCTGCATGCGCGCCTGAAGGCGGAGCTGCTGCCAGGCATGGCTCCTGCCGACGCCGCGCTGACGCCCAAGGTGGCGCAGTTCGACCCCTTGCTGGAGCAGCTGAGCCTGGCCCTGCTGGCGTGCCTGCGGCGGCAGGTTGCGGCGGATCCGGCCTATGCGGGCCAATTGGCCCGCACCGCGGTCATGCACCTGGCGACGCGCCATGCCGCGGTGCTGGCCGACGAAGACGAGGGCGCTGATGCGCCCCCGGCCGCGATCCGCCGCGCGATCGATCACATCCATGCGTGCCCGGCCGAGCCGTTGTCCGTAGAGAGGCTGGCGCAATTGGCCGGCACCAGCGTGTCGCGCCTGGTGGCCGGGTTCAAGGCGCACACCGGTTCGACTCCCTACCAGTACCTGCTGCGCACGCGCATCGAACAGGCCAAGGCCTGGCTGGTCTCGACCGACCGGAGCGTGGCCGACATCGCGCTCGACGTCGGATTCGCCACACCCAGCCATTTCGCCGCCACTTTCCGGCGCCTGGCCGGGGTGGCGCCTACCGTGTATCGCGACGGCAACTGACTGCCCGTTTTTTCATCGCCGGCCGAAAACCCGCGTGGATTCTGGCTGCAGGACGGTTGTTCCGCGGCTATCCCCAAGCTTTTCCACAGTGGCTGGGGATAACGCGCCACGGGTAGCCGAAGCAGGCCGGGTCAGGGCCGCAGGTAGCCCAGGATGACGTCCACCATGTGGGCAAGGCGCACGTCCAGCGCCTCGGGCGCCATCAGGTCGCGCCCGAAGATCTCCGACAGCGTGAACTTGTTGGACAGGTAGAAATAGGCCACGCTGGCGATCGAGATGTAGAGCTGGACCGGGTCGACGCCGTCCCGGAACAGGCCTTGCTCGTGTCCGCGCTTGAGGATGTCGGCCAGCCACTGCACGAAGGGCGAATGCATCTCCCGTACCTGCGAGGAGCGCTTGAGGTGAGCCGCCTGGTGCAGGTTTTCGCTATTGAGCAGGCACAGGAACTCCGGGTTTTCCAGGTAGTACTGCCAAGTGAACTCCACCAGCTTGCGCACCGCCTCGGGCGGGCTGAGCGCCTCCAGGTGGAGTTCCTGCTCGGCCTGCCGGATCGCGGCGTAGGCGCGTTCGAGCACGGACAGGAACAGGTCGTCCTTGTTGTTGAAGTAGTAGTAGATCAGCCGCTTGTCGACCTTGGCGCGCTCGGCGATGCGGTCCATGCGCGCGCCGCCCAGGCCCAGTGCGGCGAATTCGTCGGTCGCGGCTTCCAGGATGATCTGGCGCGTGCGCTCGGCATCGCGGATGCGCGGGGCGTCCGCAGCGAGCTTGGCTGGGCGTGCAGGCATGGCGGCGATGTCCTGAAAATGAACTGGAGCGTAACACTACAACAGAAGCGCGCGCCGATCAGCCCAGGGTATCCTCGAACCAGTTCAGAATGCCGTCCAGGCCGCAGACGTTGAGCGCATGGGTGGTCTGCTCGCGCACGACAGGCTTGGCGTGGTAGGCCACGCTCAGGCCCGCCAGCCCGAGCATCTTCAGATCGTTGGCGCCGTCGCCGATGGCGATCGCGCGCGAAAGCGGCGCGCCGTGCCGCCCGGCGAAGTCGCGCAGGTGCGCGGCCTTGCCGTCGGCATCCAGGATGGCGCCGAGGACCTTGCCGGTGAGCCGGCCGTCTTCCACCTCCAGGGTGTTGGCGTGAGCTTCGTTCAGTTGCAGGCGCTGCTGCAGGCGGCTGGTGAACCAGGTGAACCCGCCTGAGACCAGTAGCGTCTTCAGGCCCAGCCGGTGGGCCGCCAGCAGCAGCCGCTCGGCGCCCGGGTTCAAGCGCAGCCGCTCGACGTAGACCTGTTCGAGCGCTTCGAGCGGCAGGCCCTTGAGCAGCGCGACGCGGCGGATGAGGCTTTCGCTGAAGTCGGCGATTTCCCCCCGCATGGCGGCCTCGGTGATGGCGGCCACCTGCGGCTTGAGCCCGGCCATGTCGGCGATCTCGTCGATGCACTCGATATTGATCAGGGTCGAATCCATGTCCATGGCCAGGACCTTCCAGTCGGCCAGCCGAGCCCCCGGCGCCACGTAGGCCCAGTCCACGCCGGCCTGCTGGCAGTAGGCGGCCACCTGGGCGCGTACGGCCGGCGCCTCGCCGGCGTCGGTCAGGCGAACGGCGCCGGGCGCCAGTTCGACGGTCTTTCCGGCCTGCGTGAGCCGCGCCAGATGTTCGACGGCCTCGGAGGCGAGGTGGGGGGACTGGATGACGAGATGGGGCATGGTGAGGATGGAAGGAAAAGGGCGTTCACGCCAGCGAGCGCAGCACCGCGCGCACGGCGTCCACGCGGGCTTTCAGGTCGGCGCCCTTGATCTCGATGCGCAGCTTGTCCTGGCCCGAAAGCCGCATGTGGCGGTTCTTCTGGACCAGGCCGATGACCCGCATGGGATCGATGGGCGGATTGGGTTCGAATTGCAGCACGGCCGCGCTTTCGCTGGCGTCGATCTTGATCACGCCCACCGTCTTGGCAGCCAGCCGCAGCCTGTGGATCTCGATCAGGGCGCGAGCCGCATCGGGCAATTTGCCGAAACGGTCGATCAGCTCTTCCTGGATCGCGTCGATGTCGCCGGCGTCCTCGCAGTTGGCGAGCCGCTTGTAGATGGCCAGCCGCGCATGAACGTCGCCGCAATAGTCCTGCGGCAGCAGCGCGGGCACGTGCAGGTTGATCTCGGTGGTGGCCGACAGCGGCGCGTTCAGGTCCGGCTCGCGGCCGTTCTTGAGCGCCTTGACCGCTTCGTTGAGCATGTCGGTGTACATCTGGAAGCCCACTTCCTGGATGTTGCCTGACTGCGATTCGCCCAGAATCTCGCCTACGCCGCGGATCTCGAGGTCGTGCATCGCGAGATAGAAGCCCGAGCCCAGTTCCTCCATGGCCTGGATCGCTTCCAGGCGCTTCTTGGCGTTGCTGGTGATGGCGTCCTCGCCCGGCGTCAGCAGGTAGGCATAGGCCTGGTGGTGGGAACGGCCGACGCGCCCGCGCAATTGGTGCAACTGGGCCAGGCCGAAGCGGTCGGCCCGGTGCAGCACGATGGTGTTGGCGGTGGGCACGTCGATGCCGGTCTCGATGATGGTGGTGCACAGGAGGACGTTGTACTTCTGCTGGTAGAAGGACTTCATCACCTGTTCCAGCTCGCGCTCGGGCATCTGCCCATGGGCCACGGCGATGCGCGCCTCGGGCACCAGTTCCTCGAGCTTGGCGCGGCGGTTGTGGATGGTCTCGACCTCGTTGTGCAGGAAGTACACCTGCCCGCCGCGCTTGAGTTCGCGCAGCAGGGCTTCGCGTATGGTGCTGCCGTCCTCGCGCCGCACGAAGGTCTTGATCGCCAGCCGCTTCTGCGGCGCCGTGGCGATGACCGAAAAATCGCGTATGCCTTCCAGCGACATGCCCAGCGTGCGGGGAATCGGCGTAGCCGTCAGGGTGAGCACGTCCACCTCGGCGCGCAAGGACTTGAGCGCTTCCTTCTGGCGAACGCCGAAGCGATGCTCCTCGTCGATGATCACCAGGCCGAGGTTCTTGAACTTGACCTTGTCCGACAGCAGCTTGTGCGTGCCGATCACGATGTCGACCCGGCCGTCGTTGATCTGCTCGATGGAGGCGTTGATGTCCTTGGCCGACTTGAAGCGCGACAGCTCGACCACCTTGACCGGCCAGTCCGCGAAGCGGTCGGAGAAGTTCTGGGCATGTTGTTCGGCCAGCAGCGTGGTCGGGCACAGCAGCGCCACCTGCTTGTTGTTGGCCACGGCAATGAACGCCGCGCGCAACGCCACTTCCGTCTTGCCGAAGCCGACGTCGCCGCACACCAGCCGGTCCATGGGCCGGCCCGATGTCATGTCCTGGATCACGGCCTGGATGGCGGCCGCCTGGTCGGGCGTCTCTTCGAAGCCGAAGGATTCGGCAAAGGCGTCGTAGTCCGACATCGGCAGCTTGAACGTGTAGCCTTGCCGCAGCGCGCGCCGGGCGTAGAGGTTCAGCAGCTCGGCGGCGGCGTCGCGCGCCTGGGCAGCGGCCTTGCGCCGGGCCTTTTCCCACTGGCCGGAACCCAGCTGGTGCAGGGGCGCGGTATCGGGGTCGGCGCCGCTGTAGCGCGAGATCACGTGCAGTTGCGAGACCGGCACGTACAGCGTGCTGCCCCCGGCATATTCCAGGTGCAGGAATTCCATCTCGCCTTCGCCGATGTCCATGCTGACCAGGCCCTGGTAGCGTCCGATGCCGTGCTGCGCATGGACCACCGGATCGCCCACGCGCAGTTCCGACAGGTCGCGCACCATGGACTCGACGTTGCTGGCGCGCTCCTGCCCGCGCTTGCCGCGGCGCACCGCGTGGCCGGCGAACAGGTCGCTCTCGGTCAGGAACAGCAACTGCGCCTCGGCCAGGCCGAAGCCCGAGGACAGCGGGGCGATGCCGATGGCGAAGGCGCTGGGCCGGGCCAGGAAGTCCTGGATGGAATCGACCGGCTCGGGATCGAGCCCGAATTCGGCCAGCATCTGGGCGATGGTCTCGCGCCGGCCGGCCGACTCCGCGCAGAGCAGCACCTTGAGGTCCGGCCGCGAAGCCAGCGCGCGCAGGCGCGCCACCGGATCCTCGGCCTTGCGCTGCACCGCCACCTCGGGCGGGGACGTGAAGGCGGGGTGCTGGCGTTCGCCGGTCAGCGCGAGGCGGGCGAAGCGCTTGAGGTGGCCGAACAGGCCTTCGGCGTCGAGGAAGATCCGCGACGGCGGCAGGATGGGGCGCTCGCGGTCGCTCTTGAGGAATTCGTAGCGGCTGGCCGTGTCCTGCAGGAAGCGGCGGATGGTGTCTTCCGTATCGCCCACCGTGACCGCGATGGCCTGCGCGCCCAGATAGTCGAACAGCGTGGCCGTTTCGTCGAAGAACAGCGGCAGGTAGTACTCGACGCCCGGAAACGCGATGCCGTTGCCGATGTCCTTGTAGGGCATGGCGCGCGAGGGATCGCCCTCGAATACCTCCCGGAATCGTGCCCGGAACTCATTGCGGGCAGCCTCGTCCATCGGGAATTCGCGCCCGGGCAGCATCTGGATTTCCTTGACCGGATAGAGGCTGCGCTGGGTGTCGATGTCGAAACTGCGTATGGACTCGATGGTGTCGTCGAACAGGTCCAGCCGGTAGGGTAGGGCCGAGCCCATGGGAAAGAGGTCGATCAGGCTGCCGCGTATGCAGAACTCGCCGGGGGCCGTGACCTGCGTGACGTGGGCGTAATTGGCCAGCGTCAGCTGCGCGCGCAGCGCCGCCTCGTCCAGGGTGTCGCCCTGCTTGAACGAGAAGGTGTAGGCGGCCAGGAACGCCGGCGGGGCCAGCCGGTAGAGCGCCGTCGTGACGGGAACCGTCAGCACGTCCACCCCTTGCTGCAGCAAGGCATGCAAGGCCTTCAGGCGTTCGGAAATGAGGTCTTCGTGCGGCGAGAACGCATCGTAGGGCAGGGTTTCCCAGTCGGGGAACTGGTGAACCCGCAATTCTGGGGCGAATTGCCGGATCTCCTCGGCCAGGCGCTGGGCATCGAGCGGGTCCGCGGTCAGGACGGCGAGCGGCTTGCCGGCCTGGCGGGCGAGATCCGCCAGCAGCCAGGCATCGCCGGCGCCGGGAGGGCGCGGCTGGGCGTAGCGGTCGCCAGGCCTGAGCGCGGCCAGCACGGCCTGCGTCAGCGCCGAGGGCAAGGCGGATGGCGTGCGGACGGGGGATGTGGACGCGGTACTGGCTGGGAGGGACATCGGTATCGTGGAAAGGGCGTCGCCAGCGGGCCGGCGCGGGCGTGACGGCAATTCCGTATTATAGAAGCCATGAGACCGAGTATCCGATTGATCGCCATCGTGCCCGCCGCCGGCGTGGGCGCGCGCGCGGCCGAGCCGCCGCGGGACGGGGCACCCGTGCTTCCCAAGCAATACCGCCGGATCGCCGGCCAGCCCATGCTGCGCCATGCCGTCCGGGCGTTGCTGGGGGACGAACGCATCGCTCGTGTGGTGGTCGCCGTCGGTCCGGGCGACAGCCACGCGCAGGCCGCCCTGGACGGCCTGCCGCGCGTGGTCTGCCTGCCTTGCGGCGGCGAGACGCGGGCCCGGACCGTGGCCAACGCGCTGGCGCGCTGCGACGCCGGGGCCGACGACTGGATCCTGGTGCACGACGCCGCGCGCCCGGGCTTGCCGCCCGCCGTCCTGGGGGCATTGATCGATGCCTGCCTGGACGACGAAGTGGGGGGCCTGGTCGCCATGCCCGTGGCCGACACCATCAAGGCCCAGGACGATGCGCAGGCCCCGAGGGTGGCGCGCACCGTGCCGCGCGAAGGCCTGTGGCAGGCGCAGACGCCGCAGATGTTCCGTGCGGGCCTGCTGCGCAAGGCGCTGGCCCATGCCGAGGTGCGCAACCTGCCCGTGACCGACGAGGCGGGCGCGATCGAGGCCCTGGGCCTGGCGCCCAGGCTGGTGCCCGGCACGCTGTCGAATTTCAAGGTGACCTGGCCCGAGGATTTCGCCTTGATGGAAAAACTGCTGGATCAGACATGAACAAAGACAAACCCATCGACCCCGCCGCCTATCCTTATCGCATCGGGCAGGGCTACGACGTCCATGCCCTGGTCGAGGGCCGGCCGCTGGTCATCGGCGGCGTGCGGATCGAACATACGCACGGGCTGCTCGGCCACTCCGATGCCGACGTGCTGCTGCACGCGGTCACGGATGCGATCCTGGGGGCCGCGGGCCTTGGCGACATCGGCCGCCATTTTCCCGATACCGATCCGGCCTATGCGGGCGCCGACAGCCGGCTGTTGCTGCGTACCGCCATGCAGCGCGTGGCCGAGGCCGGGTGGATGGCGATCAACATCGATGCCACGGTGCATGCCCAGGCGCCCAAGATCGGGCCACACGCGGGCGCCATGGCGGCCAACATCGCGGCTGACCTGGGCGTGCCGGTCCCGTGCGTCAACATCAAGGCCAAGACCAACGAATCCCTGGGTTTCCTCGGACGCAAGGAGGGCATTGCCGCGACCGTCGTGGCCCTGCTGACGAGGAGGCCGGATACGTTCCTGTACGAAGATCTCTACGCGGGCGATTGATCGAGGGCCGTGTTTGACACACTTCGAAAATTCCCTGTAGAATTCAATTCTTTGCTGCACAAACAGCAGGCGCGTAGCTCAGTTGGTTAGAGCACCACCTTGACATGGTGGGGGTCGTTGGTTCGAATCCAATCGCGCCTACCAGATTCCCGGGGCCCGGCACGAATTTTCGTGCCGGGCCTTTTTGCATGGCTTTTGCTCGGGCGCTGGCGGTTCGATGCCCAGCCGGCTGGTGCCCGGACAGGGCTCAGGCCGGGCGGGCAGCCACCGCGGCGCGCAGGGCTTCGTCCTGATAATTGAGCGCGCCGGGGCGGGACTTGCCCAGCATGACCTGGAAATAGACGGGCTCCAGGCTGGCGTTCAGGTAGCCGTGCATGACGCCGGGCGGGCAGGATATGCACTCCCACGGTCCCAGGCGGGTTTCGTATCGGTTGCCGGCTTCGTCTTCGAGGAAGACGTCCAGAAACCCCTGCAAAACGAAGAACACTTCCTCCACTTCGTGGGTGTGAGCGGCGTTGCCCTGGCCCGGCGGCACGAACATCACGCTCAGGGTGAAACCGAGCGGCGGGATGACGCTGGGGTCGCCATGCTTGCCGGATCCGCCCGCGCCGATGAAGCGGTGCTGGGCGCGCCGGAAGCCGTCGAGCTTGGCGTCTTCGAACGCCTCCCAGTCGGGTTTGCGGTCACGGAAGCGTGCTACCTGGCGCAGCCCGATCTGCTCGATCGTCAGGCAGGTGGAAGCCGGCACGGCAGCCGTGGTGCGGGACGTCATGATGTTGCTCCTTGGTGTAGTGGGTGATGGCTCGGGTGGCGGAGCCACTGTCTCAACAATTGTGTGACCGCGCCGGGATGCTCCAGCGTGGACAGGTGACCGCAATCGCGCAGCACGTGCAAGCGCGCGGACGCGATGGCCTGCGCCAGGGAATGCTGGCTTTCCTGCGGCGCGATGGCGTCCTGGTCGCCGCCGATGACCCAGGTCGGGCAGGCGATGCTGTCCAGCATGCCGGCGATGGACGGCCGCTTCATGTTGGCCTCTTGCTGGCGGATGAATACATCGGCGCCCAGCGACAGCGACATGCCGCGGACGGCATGCGTCAGGGCCGGGTCCCGTAGCGCTTGCGGCCGGAGCAGGGCGGGCAGCAGTTGCTCGATCAGCGCCGGGAAGTCCTCGCGGGCCAGTTCGATCTGGGCGGCGCGGCGCCGGCGTCCGGCTTCGGTCTCCTCGGCATGGGCACGTGTATTCAGCAGGGCCAGCCGCTCGATCCTGCCGGGCGCGCGCAAGGCCGCGAGCGCCGCCATATAGCCTCCCATCGACAGGCCGGCCAGCGCGAAGCGCTGGAATGGCGCGTCGGCGAGAATTTGATCTACCGCCTCGGGAAGGCTGGCGTGGCGCGATATGTCGGGAATCCAGATGTCGGCACAGTCATGCAGGCCCGCCCGCTGCGGCTCCCACAAGACTTCGTTGCAGAGCAGGCCGGGAATAAGCACCAGTGGGGCGCGGGCATCGCGATTCATCGTGGAACGGTTCCGTGCTCGGCTCAATTGGCAGTGATGCCGGCCTGTTTGACGATCGGTCCCAGGCGTTGCAGGTCCTGGCGCAGCGCGCGGCCGAGTTCGGCGGCAGGCAGGGCGACGCTCTCGAATCCCATGGCGTTCATCCGTTCCCGCATCGCGGCCGATTGCAAGCTCTTGTTGATGCCGGCATTGAGCCGATCGACGATGGCCGGATCCGTGCCTGCCGGTGCAAAGATGCCATGCCAGCCGGCGGCCACTTCCATGCCGTCGACGCCGGCTTCCTTGAATGTCGGTACGTCCGGGAAAATGGGTAGCCGGTTGGGGCCGATTACGGCCAGCGCGCGCAATTTGCCGGCCTGTATGTGGGACATCGCCGTGCCGGAATCGAACATGAAGTCGATCTGGCCCGCGAGGAGGTCGTTCAAGGCGGGTGCGATGCCCTTGTAAGGGACGTGGGTGGCGCGAGTGCCGGTCCGTATGGCGAGCAGCTCCGCCGCGACCTGCGGCAGCGATCCGTTGCCGGACGATCCGTAGTTCAGTTCTCCTGGCCGTGCTTTCATCGCGGCGACCAGTTCCTTCAGCGTGGCCGCCTTGATGCTCGGGCCGACCACCAGGACCATGTTGAGTCCGGCCGTCATGGCCACGGGGACGAAATCTTTCTCGGGATTGAAGGGGACGCGTTCCAGGACGAAGGGATTGAGGGTGAACGTGCTGGAACTCAGCATCAGCAGCGTGTGTCCGTCGGGCGCGGCGGTCTTGACATGCTGGGCGGCGATGTTGCCGTTGGCGCCGGGCCGGTTCTCGACCACCACCGGCTGTCCGAGCGTCTTGCCGAGATCCGCGGCGACGGCCCTGGCTATGGCATCCACCGAACCGCCGGCCGCCGTCGTGACCACGATGCTGACCGGGCGGTTGGGAAAGGCCGCGGGCTGGGCGGCCAGGGAAAGAGGCATACAGAGCAAGAACAAGCCGAACAGTCGGACTGGCATGGCGACTCCTGGTTCAGCGGCCGGCGCCGCGAGGCGTATGGGAAAGCCAGTGTAGGTTGCCGTCCGGCCTCGATTCGCCTACATTTACTTAACTTTCAGTTAAGGTGAATACCCATGCCGCGCGTCCTGACCAGCCGCCACCTGCGCGTATTCGCGGCGGTCATGAAGAGCCGCAACCTGGCCGAGGCCGCCCTCAAGCTGGGCGTGTCCGAGCCTGCGGTCAGCAAGATCCTCCGGCTCCTGGAGCACGAGACGGGCGTGGCCTTGTTCGATCGCTCGGGAGGGCGCTTGCGGCCCACGGCCGCTGCCAAACAGTGGTTGCCTCATGCCCACCGGGCGGCCCAGCAACTGGATTTCGCCCTCGACATGGCCTATACGCTCGCGCGTGGAAAGCAGCGCCGGGTGACCATCGCGGCGCATGCGCCGCCGTTGATTGCAATCGTGCCCGAGGCGGTCAGCAGGCTGCGGCGCGAGATGCCGGACGTGGAGGTGGACCTGAGAGTCGAGACGCCGCACGACACGCTGGAACTGGTCGCCCACCAGGAGATAGACGTGGGTGTCACCAACCAGCCGCTGCCGCAGTCCGCCAGCAACCTCGAACTGTGCGAACGGCGCACGATCTCGGAGGACCTGCTGGTGGCGGCGCTGCCGCCCGGGCATCGGCTTGCCGGACGTGCGCTCATCCGGCCGGACGACCTGCTGGGCGAGACCCTGATCGCATTGCCGGACGATTCGCCGACCACGATCCTCGTCGAGGCGACGCTCGAAGAGTCCGGCGTGCGTGTGCGTGCGCCGGTGCTGGCGAGGAATTCGCTGGCGGCGTGCGCCCTCGTGCGCGAGCAGGTCGGCATTGCATTGATCAATCCTTTGCTGCTGGCGGGCGGCATTTTCTCCGATATCGTAGTGCGCCCCTTCCGGCCCCGCATCGTGCTCTGGACCGAGGTGTACTACTCGGCCGTGCGCCCGCTCTCGGCCGAGGCAGCGGCGCTGGTCGGCCACGTGCAAGCGGTCGCGGCCGGTCTGAAGGGGCGATCATTGGGTGCATCCGCGCGGCGCGCGCGCGGGTGAGCGCTCCACCTGAGGTTAACTTCCGGTTAGGCTACGGTGGAGCGTTTGCGGGGCCGCGGGATCAAGCCTTGTACTTCTGCACCTCGCGGAAGCGCTTGACCAGATAGTCGCCGGACTTGATCGGTTCGTATTTGGGCGGATTCGTTTCCGACTGGAAGTTGGGCAGGCAGCGCACCGGCGCGTCGTAGTCCAGGTTGAAGAAGGTGGGAATGGAGAACCGTTCCCTGCCGGTGCGGTTCACGACGCGGTGCAGGTTGGACACATAGGTGTCGTTCGTCCAGACCTTGACCATGTCGCCGAGATTGATGACGAAGGTGCCTTCGATATACGGCGCGGCGATCCATTCGCCGTCGCGCTTTTTCAGCTCCAGCCCGCCTATCGGATCCTGGGTCAGGATGGTGATCATCCCGTAGTCGGTATGAGGCGCCACGCCCAGCGCCTTCTCCACGTCCGGGATCTGCGGCGGGTAGTGGAAGAGGCGGCTCTGCACCATGGGCTTCTTGCACCATTGGAGGAAAAAGCCTTCCTCCTGGTCCAGGGACCGCGCGAACAGCCGCAGCAAGTCCTTGCCCAGCCGCAGCGTATGGTTGAAATACGCTTCCGCCGCGGGCCGCAGCCAGGGAGCGCAGTCCGGCCAGCGGTTGGGGCCGTGCAGGGGGCGGCCCGCCACGACGTCGGGATCGGTCAGCGGCAGGTCCATCGCGAATTCGTAGCTTTCCTTGAGGTCCGGGTCGTAGCCCGGATGCTGGTTGATGCCATAAGGCATGAAACCGCGGCGGAACCGTTCATCGATCTTGTCCGCCAGCCGGATCTCTTCCGGAATGTCGTAGTAGCGGCGCGTCGCGTCGAATATGCCGGAGATGACCTCCTCCGGCACGCCGTGGCCGGCTACGTAGAAGAAGCCCGTGCCCTGGCAGGCCGCGCGCATTTGCGCGACCAGCTCGTCGGGCGGGCCGCCGGCCAGCCAGGAGGAAAGGTCGAGGATGGGGACTTCGGTGGTTGAGGCCTTGCGGGGTGCTTGCAGCATGATGGGCTCCTCGTCGATGAAGGCGCCTGGCGCCTTCTCCTTGTGATCGAAAATGGGCGCAGCCGTATCCTGGGCTCAGGCGCCGGTCAGGTCGGCGAACGAGTCCGCCCAGAAAATCACCTTGCGGGCGATGGTCTTCATGGCGATGTGCAGGCCGATACCGATGACCGACAGCACCACCAGGATGGCGAATACGCCGGGGGTGTCGAGCGAAAAATTGCGTTGCAGGATGAGGTATCCCAGGCCGGACTGGGAGCCCACGAATTCGCCCACGATGGCGCCGATGACGGCCAGTACGATGCCTATGTCCAGGCCGACGAAGACGTAGGGCAGGGACTGGGGCAGCCGCACCATGCGGAACACTTGCCAGCGGGAGGCGGTGAATGCCAGCATCAGGTCGATCTGGTCGCGCGGCGCCGAGCGCAGGCCGACGATGGTGTTGGCCAGCACGGGAAAGAAGACGATGGTGGCGGTAATGACGATCTTGGACGCCGCGCCGAAGCCGAACCACACCACGAACAGCGGCGCGACCGCTACCTTGGGCATGGCCTGGAAGGCGACGACGTAGGGGTAGAGCACGGCTTCGAGCAGGGACGACTGCCCGATGGCCGCGCCCAGCAGGAAGCCCGCCGCCGCGCCGATGGCAAAGCCCACCAGGATCTCGTAGAGCGTGACGCCAAGGTGCTCCCAGTACTCCCCGGTCGCGAAGCCGGCATACAGCGATTTCGCCACGTCCACGGGGCCTGGAAAGACCAGGGGCGAGACCTCGAACACGCGCAGGCCGAAATGCCAGGCCAGCATGACGAGGACGAAGAAGGCGGCGACCAGCGTGCGGCGGCCGTTCGGAGTCTGGGAATAGGATACGAGGTTGGGCATGAGGTCAGTCCAGTCCGCCGACGGCTTGGAGGTTGCCGCGTATGCCGGATACGTAGGCGCCGAAAGCGTCCGAGTTGATGATGTCCAGGGGGCGGGGCTTGGGCAGGTCGACGTCGACGATCTGCGTGACCCGTCCCGGCCGGGGCGACATGACTACCACGCGGTCTCCCAGGAACACCGCTTCGGGAATGCTGTGGGTGACCAGCATGATGGTGGTGCCGCTGCGCTCCTTGATGCGCAAGAGCTCCAGGTTCATCGTTTCCCGTGTCATGGCATCGAGCGCGCCGAATGGTTCGTCCATCAGCAGCACCTTGGGATCGTTGACCAGGGCGCGGGCGATGCCGACCCGCTGCTGCATGCCGCCCGAGAGCTCGCCGGGATACTTGGTCTCGAAGCCCCGCAGGCCGACCATGTCCAGGTACTCGCGCGCCTTGGCGGTAGCACCGGCCATGTCGCGCTGCTGGATCTGGGCCGGCACCAGCACGTTCTGCAGCACCGTCCGCCAGGGCAGCAGCACCGGCGCCTGGAAGACCACGCCTATGTCGCGGCTGGGGCCGGATACCGGCACGCCGCCCATGGACACCGTCCCGGCGCTCGGGGTCTCCAGGCCAGCCAGGATGCGCAGCAGCGTGCTCTTGCCACAGCCGCTGGGGCCGACCACGGTCACGAATTCTCCGTGGCGCACGTCGAATTCGACGTCATGCAGGGCGATGACGTCTCCGCCGTCCTTGCTGCGGAACGACTTGTTGATGGAAGAAAAGCCAAAGGCGGCGGCAGTCACTCTTGCTCCAGTTGTTTCAGGGTCTCGACCAGGTTGTCGATGAAGGCGAGGGTGGAGACGGGAAGATTGCGTCCCCGCCGCACGCACAGGGTCAGGCGCTGCGGCTTGACGCGGGAGTCCTTCAGCGGCACGTAGCGGTAGCCGAGCGGCGCCTCCCGCTTGTAGGTCAGTTCTTCGTTCACCAGCGAGACCGCCAGGCCGGCCGTGGCGGCGCTGCGCAGCAACTCGTAGGAATTGGAGACCAGCACGGCGCGCGGGCGGATCTTGGCCCTGGCGAACATTTCGTCGTAGTCGCGCTTGGAGCCGATGCTGGCATCGGGCAGCGCCAGCCCGTAGTCGGCGCAGTCGGACAGCTTGACCCACTCGCGTTCGCAGAGGGGATGGCCCGCGCTCACCAGGACACGGGTAGGCAGCAATCGCTCGTAGATGTGCCGCACGTCGGTGACCGGGGGCGGGTTGAAGGCCAGGGAGGCCTCGAGTTCGTCGTCGGCCACCATCTCGACCAGCCGCGGCGTGCCGTGTACCTGGACCTGGTAGGTGATACCGGGATACCGCTGGTTGAAGCTCGCCAGGAAATCGGGAATGAAGTCGCGGGCGAAGGTCTCGGGCGCGCCGAAACGGATCTGGCCGCGGCGCAATTGCTTGAGCGCCTCGATATCGGAGCGGACGCGGTCGATTTCGTTGCCCACCGTCTGCACGAATTGCATCAGCAGCTCGCCGGCGGCGGTCAGCCGCAGCGTGGTGCGCCCGCGGCCGCGCTCGAGCAGCGGCGCGCCCAGGTCTTCTTCCAGCGCCGCGATCTGCCGGCTGATGGCCGACGGCGCGACGTAGAGGCTGTCGGCAGCCGCCCGGAACGAGCCGCTGCGCACCACTTCGGCAAAGTACCGGAGCGCGGTGGTCGAGATCATGGTGCCTCGGCGGCCGCGCGCCAGGCATCGATGTCGGCCAGCAGCGCCGCCTGCCGCTCGGCGGGCAGGAACGAGGCCCGTATGCTGTTGCGGGCCAGCAGCGTGAGATCGTCGATGTCCAGGCCGAGCGCCTCGTGGCAGGCGAGGTAGTTGTCGTTGACGTAGCCGCCGAAGTAGGAGGGGTCGTCGGAGTTGACCGTGGCATTCAAGCCTGCCCGCAGCATCGTCGCGAGCGGGTGGCGCGTCATGTCCTCGACCACGCGCAGCCGCAGGTTGGACAGCGGACAGACGGTCAGCGGCGTGCCCCGCGCCGCCAGCTCGGCCACCAGAGCGGGATCGTCCAGGCAGCTGTTGCCGTGGTCGATGCGGTCCACCTGCAGCAGCTCCACCGATTCGCGCACGTAGCTGGCCGGACCTTCCTCGCCCGCATGGGCCGTGACGCGAAAGCCCCGCTCGCGGCAGGCGGCGAAGAAGCGCGCGAACTTGGACGGCGGGTTGCCCACTTCGGCTCCGCCCAGGCCATAGCCGAGGATGCGGTCGCGCCACGGCTCGGCCGCCTCCAGCATCGCCAGCGCGTCTTCCTCCGGCAGGTGGCGCTGCGCGCCGAGGAGCAGCCCGGAGGTGATGCCGTCCTCGCGCTCGGCGGCATCCATTGCCGCCAGGACGCCTTCGAGCACGGTCTCGAGCGCGACACCGCGGCGCGTATGCCCCTGCGGACCGATGAACATCTCGGCGTGCCGGACGCGGTCGGCATGGGCCCGGCGCAGATAGGCGCGAGTGACGTCGTGGAAGTCGCGCTCGGTCACCAGGACCCTGCAGCCGTCGTAGTAGAGGTCCAGAAAGGACTGCAGGTTATGGAACCGGTAGGCCTGCCGCACCTCCTCGACCGTTTTCCAGCGCAGCGGGACGCCGTTGCGCGCGGCCAGCTCGAACATCAGCTCGGGCTCGATCGAGCCTTCGATGTGCATGTGCAATTCGGCCTTGGGCAGCCCGGCCACGTAGCGCGCAGCGTCTAGTGCCATGTCAGTTCTCCAGGTCGCTGTGCGCCAAGTGCGACGCATGAAAGTACGCTGCCCGATCCAGGGCACAGCGGATCCGGCTTTGCCGGTCCGCCAGTGCCGCCCCCTGGGGGGCGCGCGTCAGCGCGTAGGGGGGCTTTCACTTGCAGGCCTTGGCGTCGGCGATGATCGCCTCGTGGTCGAAACGGTTGACGGCTTCGATGAATCCGGGCTTGTCGATGATGAACGTGGCGGCCGGCAGGGTGCGCTTGATCAGCTTTTCCTGGAACATGAAGTCCTGGAACCGGCCGTAGGCGCCCAGGTCCATGGCGCCGATGAGCTTGCCGCCATTCATCTTGTGCGCATCGCGCATGGTGTCGAGCTGGGCGTTCAGCAAGGCCAGGTCCCACTTGGCGAGCGTGGCTTCATCGGCCCCGGTGGGCTTGGTGCTGGGAAAGGCGGCCCAGTGGACCTTGCGCGCGCAGTCGGGATTGGTCATGGCGAACAGCCATCCCTTGGCGGCGCCGCGCGCGATGGCCTCGACCATGGCGGGGTCGGAATCGATGGTCTTCTGCATGGTGCCCAGCGTGAAGTCGGGCATGCTGCGCCAATCCGGGGAGCGGAAGACCCGCAGCTTGGCCCCGGCATTCTCGAACCCGGTCAGCGCCGATTGCCAGAACATCAGGCCCTGCACGCGGTTGTTCTTGAGGGCGTCCAGCGCGGGCGCGCCGGCGCCTACGGCGATGATCTGGACCTCGGTGTCGGGATTCACGCCGTTGTTGCGCAGATAGCCCTTGAGCAGCGGATAGCCGCCCGTCGCCAGGCTGACGATGCCGATGCGCTTGCCCTTGAATTCCGACACCTTCTTGATGGGGCTGTCGTCCATGACCGCCACGCCCCAGTCGATGACGCCGGTGCCCAGGATGCCTCGCACGGCCAGGTTGGCGTCGGTATTGGCCTGGATCAGGCCGGTGGAATT
This sequence comes from Pigmentiphaga sp. NML080357, assembly GCF_002188465.1. Taxonomy (GTDB): domain Bacteria; phylum Pseudomonadota; class Gammaproteobacteria; order Burkholderiales; family Burkholderiaceae_B; genus Pigmentiphaga. The sequence goes on from NZ_NINW01000024.1 coordinate 332,451, forward strand.
CAGCTGTGCGAACTGGATCCCTCCGGTGGCGAGCTGCTGCAGGCCTTGCGCGGAACCGGACACCCCTATGACTTCCACGTCGTAGCCCTCGTCGCGCCAGTACCCCTTGGCGATCGGAAGCATCAGCCAGGGATAGGCGACGTTGAGGACCTGCGTGCCGACGGTGATGGTGACTTTCTTGAGCGGCTTGGCGGGAGCGGCGGCCGTGGCCGTGGCGGCGGAGACGGCGAGGCAGGCGGCGGCAAGCCCGGCCAGTGCGCGGGGCAGGCGGATCGAGAGCGAGCGGGGCATGTGGGGTTCCTTGGGGGAGGGAGCGCAAGGAATCTACCACGCGGGTTAGTTGACAAAAAGAAGCGTATTGCGAACATGATGTTGCCAAAATAAGAACATAACGGTCCAGGCGCGCGCTTTCGCGGAAAATGGATGAACGTGCTCAAAATTTGTGGAATTTGCTTCACTCCTCCGGTAGGATCGGCGTGACGCCGAGCCATGGCGCGAGGTCATGCCCAGGAGAGGCCAGGCAATCCAAGGAGGAGTCCGTGATCGAATTCATGCTCAATGGCAAGCAGGTGTCGGCCGACGTCGCCGACGACAAGCCCCTGCTGTGGGTGCTGCGGGAAGACTTCCAGCTCACCGGCACCAAGTTCGGATGCGGCATGGCGCAGTGTGGCGCCTGTACGGTGCATTTCAACGGGCAGCCCACGCGTTCGTGCGTCCTGCCAGCGGCTGCCGTCAAGGGCGCATCCGTCACCACCGTCGAAGGGTTGATGCGCACGGACGCCGGCCAGGCGCTGCGCAAGGCCTGGGTCGCGCACCAGGTGCCGCAGTGCGGATACTGCCAGTCCGGCCAGTTGATGACTGCCGCCGGCATGCTGGCCGGCGCGGACGGACCGCTGTCGCGCGAGCAGGTGCTCGAAGGCATGGCGGGTAACCTGTGCCGGTGCGGCACCTATAACCGGATCGCGGACGCGGTCGTCAGCGTCCAGAAATCGGCGACCTAGGAGGCAGGCATGGAAACGAACAAGCTATCCCGCCGTGCCTTCATCGCCGGCTCCGGCTCGGTCGCCCTCGGAGTCATGCTGGGCGGATGGACGGGGGCGCGCGGCGGCGCCAGCCTGCTGCTGCCCGAGGCGGCCGCGGCGGACGCATCCTTCAGCCCCGTTGCCTGGGTCAGCCTTGCTCCCGACAACACGGCCGTGATCTATTCGCCCGCTTCCGAAATGGGGCAGGGCACGATGACCGCCATTCCCATGATCGTCGCCGAGGAAATGGAACTGGACTGGCACAAGGTGCGGGTGGAGCAGGCGCCCGCCGATCCCCGGCGATTCGGCAATCCGGGATTCGGCGGAGCCATGGTGACGGGCTCCTCGCGCACGGTCAAAGGCTATTACGACGCCCTGCGCCTGGCCGGTTTGCAGGCCAGGCTCGTCCTCGTCCAGGCGGCTGCCGGGAAATGGGGCGTGCCGGCCGCTGACATCCGCGCGGAGCGCAGCACGCTCATCCACGTGCCCACCGGGCGCCGCATGGCCTACGGCGACCTGGTCGACGGCGCGCGGGTGCCGGCGGAACTGCCCAAGGTGGACAAGAGCATGCTCAAGCCCATGTCGGCCTTTGCCATCATCGGCAAGGACCTGCCGCGGGTGGAGGTGCCGGCCAAGTCCGACGGCTCCGCCGCGTTCGGTATCGACGTGCGCCTGCCGGGCATGCTGTGGGCGGCCATCCTGCATGCGCCCGTGCAGGGCGAAAAGCCGCTCGCGGTCGTCGATTCCGCGGCCCTCGCCGTGCCGGGCGTCAAGAAGGTCGTGCGGTTGCCCGCCGGGGTTGCCGTGGTGGCCGACTCCTTCGCCACCGCCCGCAAGGCGCGGGACCTGCTGGAAGTGAAGTGGAGCGAAGAAGCCAAGGCCCGTTCCTACGATAGCGAGGCGGCGCTCAAGGAATTCGCGGCCCGCGCCGAACGGCTGGACGAAGGGGGAGCCGTCTGGCACAAGCATGGCGACGCGGCGCAGAAACTGTCGGGAGCCGCCCGCGTCTTTCGGGCCACGTACACCACCGACCACGTCGCCCATGTCACCATGGAACCCATGAACTGCACCGCACGCGCCGAAGGCGAAGCGATCGAGATCTGGGTGCCTTCGCAGTCGCCGTCCGGGGTGATCGGCATCGTGGCCGCGGGGGCCGGCTACAAGCCGGAGAACATCAAGGTGCACATCACGCTGCTGGGCGGCGGCTACGGCCGGCGCGCCGAGGCGGACTACAGCCTGGACGCGGCGCTGCTGGCCAAGGCCATGCCGGGCGTGCCGATCCAGGTGATCTGGACCCGCGAAGACGACTTCCAGCGAGCGCGGCCCCGTCCAATGACCGCGCAGCACCTGGTGGCAGGCATCGACGCAGAGGGACGCATAGTAGGCTGGCGCCACCGCCTGGTGTCCGAGGGCATCGTGGCCCGTACCGCTCCAGCCGCCTACCAGAAATCGGGCGGCAGGGACGCCCCGGTGATGGAAGGCGCGGACGGCGTCTACCAGATCGCGGACCAACTGGTCGAGCATTGCCGCGAGCAGCGCGGCGTGGACGTCAGCTTCTGGCGGGCCGTAGGGGCGGGCTATACCAAGTTCTCCATCGAGACATTGATCGACGAGATCGCCGGCGCGGCGGGCAAGGATCCGCTCCAGTACCGGCTCGATCTGACCTCGGATACGCCGCGCGCCCAGGCGGTGCTGCGCGAAGCGGCCGCCATGGCGCGTTGGGGCGGTTCGCGCAAGCCCGGCCATGCATTGGGATTGGCTTTCTCGGACGCATGGAGCACGTTCATCGCCATGGTGGCCGAGGTCTCCATGAGCGAGGGGCGGCCGGTGGTCCATCGCCTCTGGGCCGCGGTCGATTGCGGCCATGCGATCAGTCCTGCCAACATCAAGGCCCAGGTCGAGGGGGCCGCGCTGTTCGGCCTGTCGGCCGCCCTGGGTGAAAGGCTGGTCTACAAGGGCGGCCAGGTGCAGCAGCACAACCTGGACACGTATCCGCTCTTGCGCGCGAACCAGGCGCCCGTGGTGGAGGTGACGGTATTGCCGACGGATAACCCGCCGGGCGGCATGGGCGAGGTCGGCCTGCCACCCGTGGCGCCGGCCGTGGCCAATGCCGTGGCGAGGTTGACCGGCAAGCGCCTTCGCAACCTGCCATTCCCGCAGACCATCTAGGCCACGGGGCCGACCGGCCGTCGAGGCAAGCCGAATCGGCTTGCTCCCCGGCTGGTCCATTCCGGCTCAGCCCTCCATCGCCTTCTTCTTCCACAGCTCCCACGGCCGGAACATCACGCCCGCCATCATGGCGTCGGCCTTGGCCGCTTCTTCTTCGCTCAGGTAGGTGATCTCGCCGCCCAGCCCGATGGCCTTCTGCTGCAGGGCGGCGTTGGTCTCGGTGTACATCGCCCGGTACACGGCGATGCGCACGTCCGCGCCCACCGCCACGAATCCGTGGCCGCGCATGAGCGACACGTTCTGCTGGCCCAGCGTCTTGGCGAGCTCTTCGCCGTGCTCGCGGCAGCGCACCAGCAGGTCGGTGGAGCCGAAGCAGCAGCGTATGTCGAAGACCGGCGCGCCGCCCGAGAGGAAACCCGCCATGTGATAGATGGGCCGCAGCCGAACCGAGGAGCCGGCGAACGGGATCACCGAGGGCGAATGGCTATGGACTACCGCGTTCACGTCCGGCCGGGCCCGGTAGATCTCGCCATGGATGTACCGCTCGAGGTAAGGCGTGCGCGTGTCGCCGCCGACCGCGTCGGAGTTCGCGTCGAATTCCATGATGTCGGCGGCCGTAACCAGCTCGGGTGCCAGCGAGCGCGACAGCAGGAAGTGTCCGGGCCGCTCGGGATGGCGGATGCTGACGTGGCCGAAGCCGTCGAGCACGTTGTATTTCGCCAGCACGCGGTTGGCGACGACCAGGTCGTCGACGTGCTGCTCCAGGGGCGCGCCGGCGGAGGAGGCGGAATTGGACATGCGTGGTTCCTCTGTGATGGAAAAGGGTGGGCGCTGCGGCGCTATTCCAGCTTGATGCCGGCCTGCTTGGCCAGTTGGGAATACATGGCGAGGTCCTTGCGCACCTGTTGCGCCATGCCGTCGGCGCCCAGGGCGTCGACTTCGTAGTAGCGCGCCTGGAATTCCTGCCGCAGCTTGGGATCCTTGAGCGTGGCGAGCACCGCCTGCTCGATGCGGCTGCGGACGTCGGCCGGCGTCGCGGCGGGGGCGAACAGGCCGAACCAGACCGTGATGTCCAGGTCCTTGAACTCGGGAGTTTCCGACAGGGCCGGAACTTCGGGCATGAAGGAGAGGCGCTTGGCCGAGGCCACGGCCAGCAGGCGCAGCTTGCCGGTCTTGGCGTGCGGCGCCATGTTGGGAATAGTGCTGAACAGGATCGGCACCTGGTTGCCCAGCGCGTCGCTGACGGCCGGGGCGCAGCCGTTGTAGGGTACGTGCACCATGTCGACCTTGGCCGACTGGTTGAAGGCCTCGCCGGCGAAATGCTGGGGCGATCCGTTGCCGCACGACGAGTAGTTGGCCTTGCCGGGGTGGGCGCGGACGTGCTGCACCAGTTCCGCGGCCGTCTTGGCGGGATAGCCGCTGTTCACGCCTACCGCCACGGGCGAGGACACGAGCATGGCGACGGGTTGCAGGTCCTTCTGGACGTCGTAGCCCTGGGTGAAGTTCAGCGCGGCATTGATCGTCATGGTGCTGTTGGTCAGCAGCAGGGTGTAGCCGTCGGCCGCGGCGCGCGAGACGTAGTTGGCGCCGATGTTGCCCGACGCGCCCGCCCGGTTGTCCACGATGACTGTCTGGCCGTTCAAGTGGCGGGTGACGTTGGTGGCCAGCATGCGGGCGATGGTGTCGGCGCCGCCTCCGGCCTGGAACGGCACGACGATGGTCACCGGACGGGAAGGGTAGGCGCCCGGCTGCGCGAAGGCGGGGGCGGCGAAAGCGCCGGCGAGGGCGAGCGCGAGCACTGTCCGGCCCGCACGGACCATGTACTGGGTCATGGTGATGTCTCCTGTCTTGCGCCGGAGGGAAAGCGCGGCCGGCGTCCGCTCGATGGGGAATATGGCGCAGAGTGTATGGATCGATTTACGTCGAATCAATCTCGATTGCATAATCGATGTATCACCCACCCACCGCGCCCTCGCGGGCGCGCGAGCATCGCTCATGAACGCATCCGAGACCGCCGCCGAGGCCTGGTCCGCAGGCGGCTTCGTCGATTCGAAAGAAGCCTGCCGCATCCTGGAAATCAAGGCGGCCACGCTGTACACCTATGTCAGCCGCGGCCTGCTGCACCCCGTCGCGCAGCCGGGACGCAAGACCCGGCTTTACCTGCGCGAGGAAGTCGAAGGGCTGCGCACCCGCAGCCAGGCGCGCATGGGCCATGGCGCGGTGGCGGCCACGGCCCTGCGGTGGGGGCAGCCGGTGATCGATACCGGCATTACCGAGATCACCCCGGCGGGGCCTCGCTACAGGGGGCGGCTCGCGGCCGAACTGGTGGAGTATCCGGGCGTGTTCGAGAACGTGGCAGAGTTGCTCTGGACGGGCGTCTTGCCCCACGGCGCCAGCATATGGCCGGTCGAGCCGCTGCCCCCTAGGGCCAGACAGGCATTGCGGAGCCTGATGCCCGGGCCGGGGGAGACGCCGCGCATGGTGCGCGTGTTCCAGGGCGCCGCCCTCGCGCTGGGGGGCGGGTCGGTGGACGAGGAGGTGCGCAGCGGCGCGCAGATTCCCGCCGCGCGCCAGCTCGTGCTGGCCTTCGCAGGGTGCTGCGGCCTGCTGTCGGACCAGCGCCGCTACCGTCCGCCGTCCGGCGCCAAGCCGCTGGCGCAGCACGTCGCCGAAGCGCTGGCCCGCGAAGCGACGCCGGAGTTCTTGAAGGCGCTGAACGCGATGCTCATCCTCAGCGCCGACCACGAGTTGTCGCCGCCGACGTTCAGCGCGCGGATCGCCGCCTCGGTCGGCGCGGAACTGCACGCCTGCGTCGGCGCGGCGCTGGCGGCGCTTTCCGGCTCGGGGCTGGCCGGCGGCTGCGACCGCATCGAAGAGACGCTGGCGGGCATCCGTACGCGCGCCCACCTCGATGCCTGGGTATCGCGGGTGGTGCGCGACCGGGCGCGATCGTCCGCCTTCGGGATCGAGTCCTATCCGCAGGGAGATCCGCGCGCCGCTCAATTGATCCGCATGGCCCGGGAGCATCCGCGTCCGACTCGCCGCGCCGAGATGCTGTTGCGGTTTCTCGACGAAATCCAGGCGCAAGTGGGCATCCCGCCCCGCATCGAACTCGGGCTGGCCGCCGCCTGCGCCGCCTGGGACCTGCCGCCGGGCAGCGCGAGCGCGCTCTGGGCCATGGGCCGAACCGCCGGATGGATCGCCCATGCGCTCGAGCAGCGGTTGAACGGCTTTTTCCTGCGGCCGCGCGGCCAGTTCCATGCTGGGCCGCAAGGGGGCGCTGTGCTAAAATCACAGACGACGTAGACACAGCAACGATCACAGCAAGATTCAAGGACGATCCCAGCATGGGCGTTTTTTCTATGCTCGAACGAACTACCTCGGGGAACATCGCCGGCTAGCCGCGTTGGTTTCCTGGATCGCATCGTCCTTTTCCGCCGGGCCTCTGGCCCGGGATCCTGCAGAAAGCGAGAACGCGGCCCGATGCCGCGTTTTTTTATGTTCCCGGTTCCGCCGCTTCGCGCGTCGCGGCGAGCGCCGGCGTTTGTCGGCGCGCGCGCCGTGTTTCAATCTCGAGGTCGCATCAATGATCAAGGTAACGCTGCCCGATGGTTCCCAGCGTGAGTTCCCGGCCCCCGTCACGGTGGCCGACGTCGCCGCGTCCATCGGCACCGGGCTGGCCAAGGCCGCCCTGGCCGGCCGGGTCACCCACGAAGGCAGCGAACCCGCCCTGGTCGACACCAGCTACACGATAGACCGCGATGCCCGGCTCGACATCGTCACGGCCAAGGATGCCGAGGGCCTGGACCTGATCCGCCACTCCACGGCGCACTTGCTGGCCTACGCGGTCAAGTCCCTGTATCCCGAGGCGCAGGTCACCATCGGCCCGGTCATCGAGAACGGCTTCTACTACGATTTCTCGTATTCGCGGCCGTTCACGCCCGAAGACCTGGCGGCCATCGAGAACAAGATGATGGAACTCGCCAAGAAAGACGAGGTCGTGACGCGCGAGGAATGGAAGCGCGACGACGCCGTGGACTTCTTCAACTCGATCGGCGAAAAGTACAAGGCCGAGATCATCGCCTCGATTCCCGCCGACCAGAAGATCACGCTGTACCGCGAGGGCGATTTCGTCGACCTGTGCCGCGGCCCGCACGTGCCGTCCACGGGCAAGCTCAAGGTGTTCAAGCTGATGAAGGTGGCCGGCGCCTATTGGCGCGGCGACAGCAAGAACGAGATGCTCCAGCGCATCTACGGCACGGCCTGGGCGAAGAAGGAGGACCAGGACGCCTACCTGAAGATGCTGGAGGAGGCCGAAAAGCGCGACCACCGCAAGCTGGGCCGCGAACTCGACCTGTTCCACTTCCAGGACGAGGCGCCCGGCCTGGTCTTCTGGCATCCCAAGGGCTGGACGATCTGGCAGCAGGTCGAGCAGTACGTGCGCGGGGTCTACCGCGACAGCGGCTACCAAGAGGTCAAGGCGCCCCAGATCCTCGACCGTTCGCTGTGGGAAAAGACGGGGCACTGGGACAACTATCGCGACAACATGTTCACGACGGAGTCCGAGAACCGCTATTACGCGCTCAAGCCCATGAACTGCCCCGGGCACGTGCAGATCTTCCGCGCCAACCTGCATTCCTACCGCGACCTGCCGTTGCGCTACGGCGAGTTCGGCCAATGCCACCGGAACGAACCCTCGGGCGCGCTGCACGGCATGATGCGGGTTCGCGGTTTCACGCAGGACGACGGCCACATTTTCTGTACCGAGGACCAGATCCTGGACGAGTGTGTTGCTTTCACGTCACAACTGCAGCGTGTCTATCGCGATTTCGGCTTTACCGACATCCTCTACAAGGTGGCGACGCGGCCGGAAAGCCGCATCGGTTCGGACGAGGTCTGGGACAAGGCCGAGCATGCGCTGATGGAGAGCCTGCGCCGCTCCGGCTGCGAGTACGAGATCAGCCCGGGGGATGGCGCCTTCTACGGGCCGAAGATCGAATACACGCTCAAGGACGCCATCGGCCGCCATTGGCAATGCGGCACGATCCAGGTCGATTTCTCCATGCCGGGCCGCCTGGGCGCCGAATACGTGGACCAGAACGACCAGCGCGTCACGCCCGTGATGCTCCACCGGGCCATCCTGGGTTCGATGGAGCGCTTCATCGGCATGTTGATCGAGCATTTCGGCGGCGCGATGCCGCCCTGGCTGGCGCCGGTCCAGGCGGTGGTCTGCAATATTTCCGAGGCAACCGCCGAATATGCCCAAAGTGTCGCGCAAACCCTGAAAAAACAAGGGTTTAGAGTCGAGGCGGATTTGCGTGGTGAAAAGATCACCTATAAAATCCGGGAGCACAGCTTGCAAAAAGTTCCCTATATCCTCGTCGTGGGGGAAAAAGAACGGCAAGCTGCATCGGTGGCCGTACGCGCCCGCGGCGGCGTCGATCTGGGGGTCCTCCCGCTCGATGCATTCTCGTCGCGGCTCGCTGCCGACGTGGCCGAACGCCGGAATCCGGAAGTCCCCGCCAATCCGTAATCGCATGGTTGGCCTTTCCGGCTCCGGGCACGGTCCGTGCTGGCGGCGGGGCAACCCGCCGCGCGCGGCCGTTTCAATCAAATTCAGGAGTTTCAGACATCGCTACCGACAAGCCGAATCGCATCAATGGTGAAATTACCGCACCTGAGGTGCGCCTGATTGGGGTCGACGGCGAACAGCTTGGCATCGTCAAGCTGGCCGAAGCAGTTAGGCTTTCCGAACAGAATGATGTTGACCTGGTAGAAATTGCCCCCAACGCGCAGCCCCCGGTCTGCCGCCTGATGGACTACGGCAAGTTCAAGTACCAGGAGCAAAAGCGGCAGCACGAAGCCAAGCTCAAGCAGAAGATCATCCAGGTCAAGGAAGTCAAGTTCCGCCCTGGCACCGACGAGGGCGATTACCAGGTCAAGCTGCGTAACCTGCGCCGGTTCCTGGAAGAGGGCGACAAGGCCAAGGTGACGCTGCGCTTCCGTGGCCGCGAAATGGCCCACCAGGAACTCGGCATGAGGGTGCTGGAACGTGTCCGCGACGACCTGGTCGAGATCAGCGCGGTCGAGGCCATGCCCAAGCTGGAAGGCCGGCAAATGGTGATGGTGCTGGCTCCCAAGAAAAAAGCTCCGCCCACGGGCAAGGGCGCCGCGGAATAACGCGGTATAATCTACGGTTTTCCAGAGGCGTGGATGCCTTATCCGTGCCCCTGGCGAAGTCCGGCGCGAAAGTCCTGGCGCCGGGCAATCCGGTTCCTCGTGAACGCTTTCAAATCCGCAGGGCGGCGCGTCTTGCCGAGCGGTGCGTTGTCCGGGAACGGGGCAGGTAAAACAAGTGAATGCGGGTCGTCAAGTCCGGCACCAGGCCGCCGGCACCCGTGAGCATGTAAACGAAACAGGAAGCAGTCATGCCTAAGATGAAGACCAAGAAAAGCGCCGCCAAGCGCTTTCAGGTCCGCGGTAGCGGTTCCATCAAGCGGGGCCAGGCGTTCAAGCGCCACATCCTCACGAAGAAAACGACCAAGAACAAGCGTCAGTTGCGCGGTTCCACCGCGGTCCACGAGGCCGATGTGAAATCCGTGCGGGCAATGATGCCGTTTGCCTGATCCCAACCGCTGATATTGGAGTTTTCAAATGCCTAGAGTCAAACGTGGGGTAACCGCCCGGGCCCGTCACAAGAAAGTCATCAGCGCCGCCAAGGGTTATCGCGGCCGCCGCGGCAACGTCTTCCGCGTCGCCAAGCAGGCGGTCATGCGCGCCGGCCAGTACGCGTACCGCGACCGCCGCGCCAAGAAGCGCACCTTCCGAGCACTGTGGATCACGCGTATCAATGCCGCCGTCCGCGAGCATGGCGTGTCGTACAGCGTGTTCATCGCCGGCCTGAAGAAGGCGGCGATCGATCTCGACCGCAAGGTCCTGGCCGACCTGGCTGTGCGCGACAAGGCGGGTTTTGCCGCGATCGTGCAGCAAGTCAAGAACGCCCTGGCAGCCTGAACTCGCATCGCCACGCGCGGTTCCGGCCTGGCGGCCGGAGCCGGATCGTGGCGCTAGGAGTGCAACACCCGAACGGGGCTTCTTCGAAGCCCCGTTTGCGTTTTTGCCGTCAGGCCGCGCAGGCAGCAAGCAGCAAGCGTTGGGGCTTTTCCCGTGGTGCCTCATTTTTCCCTTACCGATACGAATCCGCCATGTCCCAGAATCTGGACGAACTGATACGCCAAGCCGGGGAGGCCTTCGCGGCCGCGTCCGACCCCAACGCGCTCGAGAACGAAAAGGCCCGGTTCCTGGGTAAGCAGGGCGCCTTGACCGCGCTGTTGAAGGGACTCGCCAGCCTGACCGCCGAGCAGAAACGCACGGAAGGGGCGCGCATCAACGAAGCCAAGGGCAGGATCGAAAGCCTGCTGAACGACCGGCGGCAGGCCTTGGCCGACGCCAAGCTGGCGGCGCGCCTGGCGGAGGAAACCATCGACGTCACGCTGCCCGGCCGCGGGCGCGGCGTGGGCGGCATCCATCCGGTGATCCGCACCTGGGAACGCATCGAGCAGATTTTCCGTTCCATCGGCTTCGACGTGGCCGACGGCCCGGAAGTGGAGAACGACTGGACCAACTTCACGGCGCTGAACAATCCCGAGAACCATCCAGCGCGCTCCATGCAGGACACCTTCTACGTCGACATGAAGGACGACAAGGGACTGCCCCTGCTGCTGCGCACGCATACCAGCCCCATGCAGGTACGCTATGCGCGCGCCCATCAGCCGCCCATCAAGGTGATCGCGCCCGGCCGTACCTACCGGGTCGACAGCGACGCCACGCATTCGCCCATGTTCCACCAGGTCGAGGGCCTGTGGATAGACGAGAACATCTCGTTCGCCGACCTGAAGGGCGTCTATACCGACTTCCTGCGCGCTTTCTTCGAGACCGATGACCTGGTGCTGCGCTTCCGGCCCTCGTTCTTCCCGTTTACGGAACCGTCGGCCGAAATCGACATGATGTTCACCTCGGGCCCCAATAAGGGCCGCTGGTTGGAAATCTCCGGTTCGGGCCAGGTGCACCCCACCGTCGTGCGCAATTTCGGGCTGGATCCGGAGCGCTACATCGGCTTTGCCTTCGGCTCCGGCCTCGAGCGCCTGACCATGCTTCGCTACGGCGTCAACGACCTGCGCCAGTTTTTCGAAGGCGACCTGCGTTTCCTGAAACAATTCAACTAGAGGGAGGAGGTCCCCCCTACGCGCTTACGCGCGCCCCCCAGGGGCGAAACCGGCGGACTGGCAAAAGCCAGATCCGCGGTTTCCTGGGTCTAGGGAAACTATCTTGGACTGAAGCACGGTTGCTATCGCTGGTAGCCAACGATAGCAACCGTGCCACAACCCAGGATAACGGTACTAGATCCAGGATGCGTGGATCCGGCTCCGCCGGTCCACCCGCATCGCCCCCTGGGGGGCGCGCGAAGCGCGTAGGGGGGATCTACACACCATGCAATTTCCCGAATCCTGGTTGCGGGCACTGACCAACCCCGCCATTTCGACCGACGAGCTGGCTCATCAATTGACCATGGCCGGCCTCGAGGTCGAGGAAGCCGAGCCGGTGGCGCCCGCCTTCAGCGGCGTGGTGGTGGCGCAGGTGCTGTCGGTCGAACCGCACCCGAACGCCGACAAGTTGCGCGTGTGCAAAGTCGACGCGGGGAAGGGCGAGCCGCTGCAGATCGTGTGCGGCGCGCCCAACGTGGCGGCCGGCATGAAAGTGCCGCTGGCGACCGTGGGCGCGCGGCTGCCCGGGGACGTCAAGATCGGCGTGGCCAAGATGCGCGGCGTGGAGTCCGCCGGCATGCTGTGTTCGGCGCGCGAGCTGGGCCTGTCGCAGGACCACGCCGGACTGCTGGACCTCGGCGCGGACGCCAGGGTCGGCATGTCGGTACGCGACTGGCTGCAACTGGACGATACCGTCTTCACGCTCAAGCTCACGCCCAACAAGGCGGATTGCCTGTCGGTGCTGGGCGTCGCGCGCGAGGTTTCGGCCTTGACGGGCGCGCCGCTGGCCGCGCCGAAGCTGGAACCGGTGCCGGTCGCCATCGACGACCGCGTGCCGGTGACCGTGCATGCGCCGGACCTTTGCGGGCGCTATGTCGGGCGCGTCGTCCGCGGCGTCGACGCGAGCGCGCCCACGCCGGAATGGATCCGGCGCAGGCTCGAGCGGGCGGGGCAGCGTTCGATTTCCGCGCTGGTCGACATCTCCAACTACGTCATGCTGGAACTGGGCCGGCCCAGCCACGTGTTCGACCTGGCCAAGGTCCACGGCGGCCTGCACGTGCGGTGGGGCAAGCCGGGCGAGCAGATCCTGCTGCTGAACGGCCAGACCGTCGAGGTGGACGGCGAGGTAGGCGTGATCGCCGATGACAACGGGCCGGAATGCCTGGCCGGGATCATGGGCGGCGAGGCAACCTCCGTATCGACCGAGACGCGCGACATCTACATCGAGGCCGCCTTCTGGTGGCCGGCCAGCATCGCCGGCCGCGCACGCCGCTACAACTTCAGCACGGACGCCAGCCACCGCTTCGAGCGCGGCGTGGACTACGCCAACATTCCCGCCGACCTCGAGTATCTGACCAGCCTCATCGTGCAGGTCTGCGGCGGACAGGCCGGTCCGGTGGACGATCAGGTCGTCAACCTGCCCGAACGCAAGCCAGTACGGCTGCGCGTGGCGCGCTGCCACAAGGTGCTGGGCGTGGATGTGTCCGAAGACGAGATCGCCGGCATCTTCACCCGCCTCGGACTGCCGTTCGTGCGCGAGCCGGGCGCTTTCGTCGTGACGCCTCCGTCCTTCCGCTTCGATATCGAGATCGAGGAAGACCTGATCGAGGAAGTGGCGCGCATCCATGGCTTCGAGCGGATTCCGGACGTGCCGCCGATGGCGCGGGCGACCATGCGCATCGAGCCGGAGGAGCGCCGCTCGTTCCACGGATTGCGCCACCTGATGGCGGACCTGGACTACCAGGAAGTCATCAACTTCAGCTTCGTCGAGGCCGATTGGGAGCGCGACTACGCCGGCAACGCCGATCCGATCCGCCTGCTCAACCCCATCGCCAGCCAGCTGTCCGTCATGCGCAGCAGCCTGATCGGGGGGCTGGTGGCCAATGCCCAGTACAACGTCAACCGCAAGCTCCCGCGCGTACGCGTGTTCGAACTGGGACGGGTATTCCGGCGCGACCCGGCGGTGCAGGACGGCCCGCTCGAAGTGGCCGGCGTGAATCAGCCCATGCGCCTGACGGCCCTGGCCTATGGACCGGCGGTGGAGGAGCAGTGGGGGACCCAGACCCGGCAGGTCGACTTCTACGACCTGAAGGCCGATCTGGAGGCCTTGCTTGCGGGCACCTGCCGCGAGGCGCCTCGTTTCGTTCCCGACTCGCATCCGGCCTTGCATCCTGGCCGCAGCGCCCGCGTCGTGGTCGATGGCGAGACCATCGGCTGGATAGGCGAGCTGCATCCGCGCTGGGTGCAGCGTGCCGAGCTGCCGCACGCGCCGGTGGTATTCGAGGTGGACGCGGAACGCGTTGCCGCGCGTCCGCTGCCGGTGCTGGCGGAAATCTCGCGCCAGCCCGTGGTCATCCGCGACCTGGCCTTGTGGGTGCCCGAGGCGGTGCTGGCCCAGCAAATGCTCGACACGGTGCGTCATCTCGTGGCCAAGGAGGCCGAGCTGGCGGTCGTCAAAGACGTACGCATTTTCGATGTTTGGCGGGATAAGTCCTTGTTAGAAAAGGAAAAAAGCCTTGCCTTCCGGTTCTGGCTACAGGATACTTCGGTAACCCTGGACGACGCCCGAGTCGAGTCGTGCCTGGCCCGCATCCGTGCCGCGCTGGAAGCCGAGCATGGCGCAAGGCTGAGGGTCTAACGCCGAGTTTTCCATCCGTGTCTATGCATTCTCTCGTTTCCGACAGCTACGCCCGCCCGGACGCGCTCGAGGCCGACGCCGACGCGCCGCAGGGCGCGCTCGATCCTCGCACCCTGACCAAGGCCGAACTGGCCGACCTGCTGTTCGAGCGGGTCGGCCTCAACAAGCGCGAGGCCAAGGATATGGTCGAGACTTTCTTCGAGGAAATCCGCGACGCGCTGGAACGCGGCGACATGGTCAAACTCTCGGGCTTCGGCAATTTCCAGGTGCGCAACAAGCCGCAGCGCCCCGGACGCAATCCCAAGACGGGCGAGGAAATCCCCATCGCCGCCCGCCGTGTCGTCACGTTCCATGCGAGCCAGAAACTCAAGAGCATGGTCGAGCAGGTCGCGCTGCGCGAACAGAATCCGTCCTGAGAGGTTTTATGGCGCGCATCGAGCCCCCCGTCGTTCTTCCCCCCATCCCCGCCAAGCGTTACTTCACCATCGGCGAGGTCAGCGAACTGTGCGGGGTCAAGCCGCACGTGCTGCGCTACTGGGAACAGGAATTCACCCAGCTCAAGCCCATCAAGCGACGGGGCAATCGCCGCTATTACCAGCACCACGAGGTCCTGTTGATACGGCGCATACGCGAATTGCTCTACGAGCAGGGCTTCACCATCAGCGGCGCCCGCAACCGGCTGGACGAGTCGCGCGGGCAGGTCGAGGAAGAGCCGCAGGTCGTCACGTTCTCGATCGAAGAGCCCGAACTGCAGGCCATACGCGCCGAGCTGGCGGAGATCGCCGGCATGCTCAAGGCCGCGCAGGAAGCGAGCGTGGCCCGGATGGGCTAGGCCGCTACACGCCGGTCCCGCGTCAGCTTTCCCACGGCGGCATCGCGTCGACGGCGATGCCGTACCGGTCGATGGCCCGCGCGCATACGCCCCGGTCTACCCGGCCTTCGCGGGCGAGCGCGTCCAATGCCGCCAGCACGATATGGTGGCGATCCACCTCGAAGAATCGGCGCAGTGCCGCCCGGGTATCGCTCCGGCCGAATCCGTCGGTGCCCAGGACGACCAGGCGGCCGCCGCAATAGGGCGCGATCAGGCCAGGCCAGGCGCGAATATAGTCGCTCGCGGCCACGATGGGCGCATCGCCATCCAGGCAGTCCGCAAGGTGGCTGCGGCGGGCCGGCTGGCCGGGATGCAACCGGTTCCATCGTTCGGTCTCGCGGGCATCCCGCGCCAGTTCGCCATAGCTGGTGGCACTCCAGATCTCGCTGCTCACTTGCCAGTCGGCGGCCAATAGCCCGGCCGCGGCGATCGTTTCGCGCAGGATCGCGCCCGACCCCAGCAGCCGCACGGCGGGCCGGCCTTCGCCTTCCGAAGCGTAGCGGTACAGGCCCTTGATGACGCCGGCATGCGCCTCCGGCGGCAGGGTGGGCTGCGCGTAATTCTCGTTGCCCAGCGTGAGGTAATAGAAGACGTCTTCCTGGCGTTCGAGCATGGCGCGCATGCCGTGGTCGATGATGACCGCGCACTCCGCCGCAAAGGCGGGGTCGTAGGCGCGGCAGTTCGGAACGGCGGCGGCGCTGACCAGGCTGCTGCCGTCCTGGTGCTGCAGGCCTTCCCCGCCCAGCGTCGTGCGGCCGGCGGTGGCGCCCAGCAGGAATCCCCGTGCCCGCTGGTCGGCGGCGGCCCAGATGAGATCGCCGATGCGCTGGAAGCCGAACATCGAGTAGTAGATGTAGAAAGGCAGCATCGCGGTGCCGTGCACGGTGTAGCTGGTGGCGGCGGCGACCCACGAGCTGACCGCGCCCGCCTCGCTGATGCCTTCCTCCAGGATCTGTCCGTCCAGCGCTTCGCGGTAGCTCAGCACCGAGCCGATGTCCTCGGGCTCGTAGCGCTGCCCCACGCTGGAATAGATGCCGATCTGCTTGAAGAGGGCGGCCATGCCGAAGGTCCTGGCCTCGTCGGCCACGATGGGCACGATGCGGGGCCCCAGCGCGCGATCCTTGAGCAGGTTGCCAAGCAGGCGCACGAAAGCCATGGTCGTGGACATTTCCTTGCCCGCGGCCTCCAGCGCGAAACCGCCGTAGGCCTGGAGGGCGGGTACCGGCAGCGGCGGCGCCGACGTGGTTCGCGCGGGCAGGTAGCCGCCCAGCGCCTTGCGGCGCTCGTGCAGGTAGCGGATCTCCGCGCTCTCGGCGCCCGGATGGTAGAACGCGAGGGATTGCGCCGCCTCGTCGGACAGCGGCAGGTCGAAGCGGTCGCGAAAAGCGAGCAGGGCGTCGCCATCCAGCTTCTTCTGCTGGTGGGTGGTCATCTTGCCCTGGCCCGCCTCGCCCATGCCATAGCCTTTCTTGGTCTGCGCCAGGATGACGGTGGGCTGTCCCTTGTGGCGCACGGCGGCGTGGTAGGCGGCGAAGATCTTCACGAGATCGTGTCCACCGCGCTTGAGCCTGTCGATCTGGTCGTCGGTCAGGCCTTGGGCCAGCGCGGCCAGTTCGGCGTCCTGGCCGAAGAAATGCTCGCGATTGAAGCGGCCGTCCTTGGCGGCGAAGGTCTGCAACTGCCCATCCACCGTGTGTGCAAAGGCGCGGGCGAGCGCGGCCGTGGCGTCACGGGCAAACAGGCCGTCCCAGTCCGACCCCCACAGCAGCTTGATGACGTGCCAGCCTGCGCCGGCGAACAGCGCTTCGAGTTCGTCGACGATGCGGCCGTTGCCGCGCACCGGCCCATCCAGCCGCTGGAGATTGCAGTTGACCACCCAGGTGAGGTTGTCCAGCTTCTCGCGCGCGGCCAGCGTCAGGGCGGACATGCTCTCGGGCTCGTCCATTTCGCCGTCGCCGAATATGCCCCATACGCGCCGGCCCGCCGTGTCCTGCAGGCCGCGATGGGCGAGATAGCGCATGAAGCGCGCCTGGTAGATGGAACTGATCGGGCCGATGCCCATGGAGCCGGTGGGAAACTGCCAGAACGACGGCATCAGCCAGGGGTGGGGATAGCTGGACAGCCCCTGCGCGCCCGTGTGCCGTGCGGTGATTTCCTGGCGGTAGTGGGCGAGGTCCGCTTCCGTGAGCCGGCCTTCGAGGAAGGCCCGCGCATAGATGCCTGGAGCCGAGTGAGGCTGGTAGAAGACGAGGTCCGCCTCGCCGGCTGCCCCGGCACGGAAAAAATGGTTGAAACCGACTTCGAACAGATCGGCGGCGCTGGCGTAGCTGGCGATGTGTCCGCCCAGTTCGCCATAGGCCTGGTTGGCGCGAACCACCATCGCCAGGGCGTTCCAGCGCATGAGCGAAGCCAGCCTTTCCTCGATCGCCAAGTCGCCGGGAAAAGGCGCCTGGGCGGCCGCGGGGATGGTGTTGACGTAGGGCGAGTTCAGGCGCGGCCGCCAGCCGACCGCCGCGCCGCTGGCGACAGCCGCCAGCATGTCGAGGATCTGCCGTGCGCGTTGCGGGCCGTTGGCCTGCAGGAGCGAGAGCAGGGCATCGCGCCATTCCGCCGTCTCCTGCGGATCGGGGTCGGGGGCGGTGCCGTCCTGCGCGATTAGGTGCCGCGATTCGTCGTACATGCTTGCGTCTCGTTTTTCGTCGAAAGTGTGCGAAAAATTCTACGCTTCGAATCGCGGAATAGGCTTTCGAATACGCTGTGAATCGGGGGTTCTATCAGAATAAAATGCCGAAAAAATCCGAAAGAGGGAAATGATGCAGCTCGATGACACCGATCGCCGCATTCTGGCCGAATTGCAGGCCGACGCGGGCATCTCCAATGTTGAACTGGCGCGCCGGGTGCACCTGTCGCCGTCGCCGTGCCTGACGCGGGTCAAGGCGATGGAGACGGCCGGCCTGATCCGCCAGTATGTGGCGCTGCTCGACCCGCAGCAGCTCGGCCTGCATCTGAACGTCTTCATTTCCATCAGCCTGAAGCAGCAGAACCGCGAGGCGCTGCAGGTGTTCGAGGACGCCATCTGCGCCCGCGAGGAAGTCATGGAGTGTTATCTGATGACGGGCGATGCCGACTACCTGATACGCGTCGCAGTGCCTGACATCCAGGCGCTGGAGAGCTTCATCCTCGAACACCTCTCGCCCATCGCGCAGGTCGAGAAGATCCGCTCCAGCTTCGCGCTCAAGCAGGTGCGCTACAAGACCGCGCTGCCGCTGCGGTAGCCGCCCTGGGGCGGCTCGTGCAATAGATGTATCCCGGGGGAATCGCTTGTAATTAAAGGAAATGAACAAAATTCCTTCAGTGATAGCTTTTTGTAATTATTTGATTCATGCCGGCGTAGGGCCACCATGACCGGCCCGGCTGGAGCATGGTGGACTCGCGCTGCCGCAGGTGGCCGGCACAACGCGCGCTTGCATCGCCAATGAATGCGGACATGAAGACGGTCCGCGCCTTGCGTTCATTATTGTTTTCAATTTGGCGTTCCGGCAGGACACGGACACGCGGAGAAAATCCCCGGACATTTATCGCGGCGGGTTTTCCATCATCGGCTTGATGGTTTTTCGTCGTGTGTCGCCGGCCGGGTTGGGCGATGGCGGCAATGGTGACGACGGGCTCCAACCTCATGCCAAAAGCGCCATAGGAAAATGCTGCCGCGATACCGGAAAAACAAAAGCCCGGCAGCTTGTGGCTACCGGGCTTTTCGGTTCCGACTATACAAATCAAGAACTTATGTATGGTCGGGGCGGCGGGATTCGAACTCGCGACCCCTTGCACCCCATGCAAGTGCGCTACCAGGCTGCGCTACGCCCCGAAAGACAAAAAGTATAGCAAATTTTTTGAGGTGCTGGAAAGCGCGCATGCACTTTATTTTGCGCGCGTCGATGATCGACGGGCGCGCAAAGCGCACTTGCCGAGGCAACGGAAATTTGCGGAACTCCGCATGCCGAATCGCAGCCTTACGAGTGTATACCCTAGGAAGTGGAGCCAAAAAAATTATCGTGCGTGCGCAACACAAAGCAGGTCGCCGGTGCCGTTGCGCCGTATGATGTTTGCAATGAGGTTACCCAAGGAGATTCCTGGAGCAGACATAGCGTGACGAGGCAGGATCGGTAGTTGCTGATTCCGTTTGCCCCGGACACTGCGGGAAGTTCATCCGGCAGGAAGAACCGGAGGCCGGCTCGACCGGCGCTAACAACAACAGAGTCGTGTAGCAGTTTTCATTCACTCGCTGTTGGAGGTTGTCCGTGCTGAACATCGTCGAAGGGTTCAAGTCTCAATACGCCAAGACGCAGGAAACCGAACTTTCTCTCGAGGAGTATCTGGACCTCGCCCGCCGGGATCCCGTGACTTACGCCAGCGCCGCCGAGCGTATGCTTGCCGCGATCGGCGAGCCGGAGCTGGTCGATACGCGCAACGACCCGAGGTTGTCGCGGCTGTTTTCCAACCGCCTCATCCGCCGCTACCCCGCGTTCAAGGAATTCTTCGGCATGGAGGACGTGATCGATCAGATCGTCGCGTTCTTCAAGCATGCCGCGCAAGGCCTGGAAGAGCGCAAGCAGATCCTCTATCTGCTCGGCCCGGTGGGCGGCGGCAAGTCCTCGATCGCCGAACGCCTGAAGGCGCTGATGGAAGCGCATCCCATTTACGCGCTCAAGGGTTCTCCCGTGAACGAGTCGCCGCTCGGGCTGTTCCATCCCGACCGGTTCGGCAGCCAGCTCGAGAAGGAATACGGCATTCCCCGCCGCTACCTGACAGGCATCATGTCGCCTTGGGCCATCAAGCGCCTCAAGGAATACGACGGCGACATCTCGCAGTTCCGCGTGGTCCGGTTGCAGCCGTCGGTCCTGCGCCAGCTCGCCATCGCCAAGACCGAGCCGGGGGACGAGAACAACCAGGACATCTCCTCGCTGGTGGGCAAGGTGGATATCCGCAAGCTCGACCGCTATTCGCAAGACGATCCCGATGCGTACAGCTATTCGGGAGGGCTGTGCCTGGCCAACCAGGGCTTGCTCGAATTCGTTGAAATGTTCAAGGCGCCCATCAAGATGCTGCATCCCTTGCTGACGGCGACCCAGGAAGGCAACTTCAAGGGCACCGAAGGGTTTTCGGCCATCCCGTTCAACGGGATCATCCTTGCGCATTCCAACGAGTCCGAATGGCAGACCTTCCGCAACAACAAGCACAACGAAGCTTTCCTGGACCGTATCTACATCGTCAAGGTGCCGTATTGCCTGCAGGTCTCCGAAGAGGTCAAGATCTATCGCAAGCTGCTGCAGAACAGCTCGCTGGCCGACTCGCCTTGCGCCCCCGGCACGCTCGAGATGATGGCGCAGTTCTCCGTGCTGACGCGGCTCAAGGAGCCGGAGAACTCGAGCGTGTATTCCAAGCTGCGGGTCTATGACGGGGAAAGCCTCAAGGATGTCGATCCGAAGGCCAAGGTCCTGCAGGAGTACAAGGACTACGCCGGCACCGACGAAGGCATGACCGGTGTGTCGACCCGCTTCGCCTACAAGATCCTGTCCAGCGTCTTCAACTACGACCAGACCGAAGTGGCGGCCAATCCGGTGCACCTGATGTACGTGCTCGAGCAGCGGATCGGGCGGGAGGACTATCCCGACGAGATCCGCCGCCGCTACCTGGAGCACATCAAGGGCTACCTGGCGCCGCGCTATGCGGAATTCATCGGCAAGGAAATCCAGACCGCCTACCTGGAGTCGTATTCGGAGTACGGGCAGAACATTTTCGACCGCTACGTGACTTTCGCCGACTGCTGGATTCAGGACGAGGAGTTCCGCGACCCGGAGACCGGCGAGAGCTTCGACCGCGCGGCGCTCAACGCCGAGCTGGAGAAGATCGAGAAGCCGGCCGGAATCGCCAACCCCAAGGATTTCCGCAACGAGATCGTGAACTTCGTGCTGCGCGCCCGCGCCAACAACGGCGGCCGCAATCCCGCGTGGACCAGCTACGAGAAGCTGCGCGAGGTGATCGAGAAGAAAATGTTCTCCAACACCGAGGATCTGCTCCCGGTCATTTCGTTCAACGCCAAGGCGTCGGCCGAGGACAAGCGCAAGCACGAGAGCTTTGTCGAACGGATGGTCGAAAAAGGCTATACCGAAAAGCAAGTCCGCTTGCTCTGCGAGTGGTACTTGCGGGTGAGGAAGTCTTCGTGAGCTAGGGCGTGTTCACACTATCTAAGCCCATCAACGATGAGCGCGAAATTGATGAAGGCAATGAACATCACATCCAGCTTGTCGAATCGCGAGAATATGCGCCGGAAGCCTTTGAGGCGCCGGAACAGT
>NZ_NINW01000017.1 GCF_002188465.1 Pigmentiphaga sp. NML080357
AGTGGATGTGGTCCTACAATCACGAGCGCCCGAACATGGCCCTGGGCGGATTTACCCCGAAACAGCGGCTCGCCATGGCCGCATAGCGTTCCTACTTCTGGCAAACGCTAAAAATGGGGGGATTACCCAGCCGGATGGCTGCTTCCAGGATTTCTACCGACACCGTTTTCATGACGCACCCGGAAACCGGCACTCCCGCCAGGTTGTGCAAACCGCCCGGCAGCGGCAGCACATCGGTCAACAGCAGGATCCGCTTGGGCCGCAAGGTCTTGTGTATCTCCATGAGGAGATGCCAGTCGGAGTCCATCGCCGACGACACGCCATAAATCAGAAGATCGACCCCGATGGCAGCGGGATCCGCCTTGGAAATATCGTCGTAATCTAACTCGACGATCTCCCAGAGTTCTCCCAGCTTGTTCACTATCTGCCATAAACCGAGACGTAGTAACGGATGAGATTCCATCAGGACTATTTTTCCCATCACTTCCTCTGTTTCTAAATGGGCGCCTGCCCGCATCAACATCGGTACCCACTAAAAGACCAGCGCCGCATCCAATTATTTTTTGTTACAACTGTCTCAAAATCGCGGAATTGCGTCACTATCCGGTGGCGGACAGTGATTGGATTCTTTACAGTGGAATAAAATGAGGTAACCCCGAAGAAAAGGCGTTCCTACGAATCCGGAAACTTCAAGAATGAGTCATTCCGCTTGAAGTGGCCTTTTTCGTTAGTTGTAGCACAACACCGATACGATATGCGCATTTCCGCGCGAGTATGTGTCGACCTCCCCTCGCGTCTTGGTTACGAAGATATATCATCTTGTGCGATATACGCATGATTAGACCCATTACTTAGTTCATCGGGATGAAACCGAACGGCGGAGGAAAACCGGCCGGACTATTCCATATATGCAAAGTCGAAAACGGTATGCCCGCCATGGCTGTGCCAATGATGCATGGCTGAGTTGTTTTTACCGACGAATTGCGCGTAATGAACAGTTCCGTCGCTTTCCCGATATTCCAGCGGGGTTAGTTTCTCGATACGGTTAAGGGATATCCCTTTGCCATATTGGCAAAAACCCTGATATTGCGCGCAGCGGATAATATCGCCTGACGGCGACACCACCAGGCCGGCATTCCGGGCTTTCGCCGGACTGCGCACCACCGGGTTTGCCGCATGCGGCCGCCAGTCCGTCGCCGTGGGCGAAGATGCGTAGAACGCAAACAACTCGTCGCAATGGCTCAGCCCATCGGTCCTGTCGATATTGGTCAGCAGCCACCAATACTCCCCGTGCTGGAACACGATGGTGTCCACCGCCGATATATCCCGCATCAAGGTGCATTCGAGTTTCCATTTCATCGGAAACTCCTCGCATTTCCATAGTTCGATACTGCGGTTGCCGCAAGTTTCGGGGACCATGTAAGTGGCACCCTGGTATTCGAACACGAAGGGAAACGAGAGGTGGTACGGTAGATTCAGGACGTCGCCGAGCAGTTCGAAGCGGCCGTCGCGGTAGGTGGCTACGGCGATTCGTCCCTTGCGCTCATTGAAGTCGTAGTCCTCGAAGAAAATGTAGGGGCGGTTGTCGCGCATGTGCACGAAGGGATCGGCAAAGAAACGGCCTTTCGGCGGCGTGAGGACGAGCGCGTCCGACGCCATGGCCTGCGCCCCCATCGAGGGGAACATGCCTATCCGCCATCGCATGTTCCGGTTCATCAGACGGCGCATCGTCAGCACGGCGGCCAGCCAGACCTGCCTTGCGAGATAGCTGGCCCCATCCCACTCCGTGGGGTGGCCTGTGGGCAGGGCCGTGTCGATGCGCGGGACCGGATCCGTGTACCGCTGCGGCGCCGCCACCGCGAGGCAGCAAAGGGCATCGCAAATGATCAGCTTGCCCAGGTCGAAGGCGCGGGCCTGGTTCTTCAGCCAGAATGCCTCGGTATTGAAGCTGCGCTTTTCTATCGGCTCGTCGTCCTCGGGACGTTCGGCCAGCCACCACAGGGTCTCCACCGTATGGTCGGCCCGGCGCAGGACTTCCCAGAAGCCGGCGTACCTGCCCGACCCCGCGTCGGTCGCGCAATACGAGAGGCACCAGGTTCCGATCCGCGCCGCCCCCTGCAACTGGTCGCGCGCAACGGGCAGGCCGTCGGGCGCGATGATCAGGTCGAGCTCCAGTCCGCGCAGCGCCTCCGCCGCATTCGACTTGGGCCATAGGCCTATAGGCTTACTCTCGACGCTCGGCAGCAGGCGTATGTCCTGGCTCTTGAGCAATGCACGCTGCCTCTCGGTCAGCACGCGCTGCTCCATCTGGATCAGGGCTTTCATCAACGGGCCGTTCCTGCGCGTCCAGCCGGCACGTATCGGACGATGGGGCGCCACAAGGATCGCAGCCAGCTCGAAGTCTCGACGCTGCACGATCCATTCAATGAGATCACACACCCATCCGGGCTGCTCGTAGGCATCAACCAACAGCGCAATCCTCGCTATGCTCATTGCCGCACCCGCGCTCTGGAGTCAAGTCACACTGTGGATACTGCTTGCTTTCCCATGTGCTTTCCAGCCTGCGCACGTCCTAGGGCGAATGCCCGGGACAACAGAGGAAATGCTCCCCATGCAATACGACACGCGCTTGAAGAAGCCGTATAAACACCTCCTACACACGTCCTAGTTCGCGGGATTACCCTAGCGCGCATGCCGTCACGCCGCTGTCACGCGTAGCACGTCTGCATTAGCTCTCCATACGCCAACCCCTCCGCCGTCTCGGCGCTCTGATTTAGGGCCGATGCGCGATGGTTAGGCAACCGTTCGAAGCGATACGTTAGGCCCCATGTCAAACCTTGCCAAAAGGCTACGAGCCGAAAGGCATTCATGGGGGGAATCATGGAAGAGACGAGCGTGATATCGGACGCGCAGGCCGCGCTGTACCAGAGACAGGGATTCCTCACGCTGGAGGGCATATGTCCGCCCGAAGAGATCGAATTGATCCGCACCACCTTGCTGGATCTGTTCAAGAACCGGACCGGATACGACGAAGGCGCGCAGTACGACTTCGTCAGCCGCGACGATCCTTCCAAGCCGGCGAAATTCCCCAGCATGCACGATCCGCGGCACTATGCGCCCGCGCTGCTCAAGACCCGCTACCACCAGCATGCCCTGGCGCTGGCCCGGCAGTTGCTGGGAGAGGACGCCGCCTTGTACGGCGAACATGCCCTGCTCAAGCCCGGCCTGACGGGTCCGGAGACCCCCTGGCATCAGGACGAGGCCTTCCGCTCCCCCGACTTCGAGTACAAGGAACTGAGCATCTGGCTCGCGCTGCAGCCGGTCACCGAGGAAAACGGCTGCATGCAGTTCATTCCCGGCTCGAACAAGTACGAAGTCCTGGAGCATCGCTCGCCGGGGGGCGACAAGAGCCTGCACCCGCTGGAGTGCTGCGCGGACTTTCCGCGCGAACTCGCGGTACCCGCGCCCCTGCAGGCGGGCGATGCGACCGTTCATCACATGCGCACCCTGCACTACACCGCGCCCAATACTTCGCCGGCGCCCCGCCTCGCCTACATCCTGATCTTCAACACGCCTCCCGTCTACAAGCCCGGCAGGCGCGAGTTCCCCTGGCTCGAAGGCCGGTGGACGGACAGCCAGACACGGCGCAAGCAGTGGCACAAGCGCGGCGGACTGGCCATCGAAGTCATGCGGCGGCTTCCTTCGGCCCGCCTGACCAGCCCGAGATGGATGGCCTGGGCGACGATACGGGCCGTCAACAAGGTCCTGCGGGGCAAGCGGCAGCCCGCCTCCGGCGGCGAGGCACCGCCCAAGGAAGTCGCCTGAACCTGGTCTTCTCCGGCCCCCCCTCCGGCCGGAACCCGCACGGTGCTGCGGCCTCCCGTCTCCCCCTACAATGGGGCCCCGAGGCTGCGGCGCCCCTTCCCGGCGCGGATGGCCTCGGGCAACGCGAGGCTACACGTGTCTTCAGACCCCTTGACCGGCAGGCTCGATCGCCCTGTCGACGACGCCAACGACCATGTACTCGGCCCGCCCGGCGCCGAGATCACCCTCGTCGAATACGGCAGCTATGCCTGCCCGTATTGCCGCGCGGCCAACGAGCGCATCGCCGAGATCCGCCACCAGCTCGGCGACCGCCTGCGGTACGTCTTCAGGCACTATCCGCTGCCCGGCAGCGACATTGCCCGCAGGGCGGCCGAACTGGTCGAACACGCCCAGGATCCCAGGCGCTTCTGGGATGCCCACGTCGCGCTGATGACGCACTCCAAGACCTTGACCGAGGACGATCTCGAACTGGTCGCCGGCGAGCTGGGCGTAACCGGCGCGGCGCCAGCCGAAGCGGCCCAGGCCGATGCGCGCGCCCGGGCCCGCGTCGAGGCGGACGTCCAGAGTGCCCGGGCCAGCCGCGTGATGGTGACGCCCACCTTCTTCATCAACGGCCGCCGCTACGATGGCCCCTGGGACGACAGCTCCTTCACCGACGCCATGTTGCGGACGCCCGGCCACCGCATCCGCAGCGTGGCGCAGGATTTCGCCGGCTGGGCGCCGTCCGCCGGCGTGCTGCTCCTGCTGGCTGCCGCCCTGGCCGTCCTGCTCACCAACTCAGGACTGGGCACGACCTTCGCGGCCTTCTGGGAACGCCCGCTGGCGGTTTCATTCGGGCAGGACGGATTCGGCATGTCGCTGCTGCACTGGATCAACGACGGCCTGCTGACGATCTTTTTCCTGGTCGTGGGACTCGAGATCAAGCGCGAATTCACCGTGGGCCACCTGGCCAACCTGCGCGCCGCCGCGCTGCCGGTGGCGGCGGCGCTGGGCGGCATGTTCGTGCCGGCCCTGCTCTACTGGCTGTTCACTCCCAGCGGGCCATGGTCGCACGGCTGGGGCGTGCCCATGGCCACGGATACCGCTTTCGCGGTGGCGCTCATCGCCATGATGGGCAACCGCGTCCCGGCCGCGCTGCGGGTCTTCCTGACGGCGGCGGCCATCGTCGACGACATCGGCTCCATCGTCGTGGTGGCCCTGTTCTATTCGGGTTCGCTAAGCCTCGGCTACCTGGCCGCGGCCGCCGCCTTGGTGGCAGTCCTGGCACTGCTCAACCGGTCACACATCTACCGCGTAGCGCCCTATGCCCTGGTCGGCATCCTGCTCTGGGCCTGCGTGCACGCGAGCGGCCTGCACGCGACGATGGCGGGCGTCCTGCTGGCGCTGTTCATCCCTACCCGGCCTCCTCCCAACCTCGCGAGCCTGGTGGCCCAGGCCGACGCGATCCTGACGGCCGAAGCCCGCCGCAGCGGCGAAGTCCTGCGGCATGGGCCGTCGCTGCCCGCGCTGGCAGCCTTCGACGCGATCCACGACCGGCTGGAGTCGCCGGCAGACCGGCTGCTGCGGACCGCGGGCGCGCGCTCCAGCTACGTCGTGCTGCCCTTGTTCGCCCTCGCCAATGCCGGCGTGGCGATCGCCCCGGACATCCTTTCCGGCCATGAGCCCCTGGCCATGGCCATCATCGCCGGACTGGTGATCGGCAAGCCGCTCGGCCTGTTCTCCGCGTCGGTACTGGCCGTCCGGCTGGGCATCGCACGCAAGCCGGCCGACTACTCCTGGCGCCAGCTGCTGGGGGCCGGCGCACTGGCGGGGATAGGCTTCACGATGTCGCTGTTCATCGCCGGCCAGGCCTTCCCGGAGAATACGGATTTCGCCGCGGCGAAGGTCGCCGTGTTCATCGGCTCCATCCTGTCCTCCCTCGCCGGCGTGGCCATCCTGTGGAACGCCGGCCGGACGGGGCCGGCCGACGCGGATTAGCCGCTCGCTCCGGCGCTCATTTCAGCGCCGGCAAGTGCCTGGGCCGGATATCCGACGGCGGCGTATAGGCCGCGGCTCGGACCGACTGGAGCGGTCTTGCCGCGGATGCGCCGCGAATGCCCCCGAGGTCGTTCGCGTAACGCAGCGTGGCCGCGGCGACCGCGTCCGAATTCAGATCGAGCACCGCCAGGTCCAGGTTCGCCAGGCCATCGCAGGCAGCGTGATAGCACGGGTCAAACGCGATGCCCGCCGTTCCGCCCCATCGCGCCGCATCGTCTGCCGTCTTGATGTCCTCGCCACCAGAGAAGATGCCGCCCGCCGGAATGCCCTGCCGGATGAAGGGACCGTAATCGGAGCGTCCATCGAAGTCCGTACCCTTGAAGGCCTTGCCGCGGGCCGCATAGAAAGCCTCGAAGAACTTTTCGATGGCCCCGGCCCCCTCCGGCCCGGGCCCCTCCCCGATGCCGTCCGAATCGTCGCCGTCATAAATGAAGTAGCCCGCATTGGGCGACGCGATCATGTCGAAATTCAGGTACAGCGCAATCTTCGCCAATGCATCCGGCTCGAGCCGTTCGACGTAATCCGTCGCGCCTAGTATGCCTATCTCCTCCGCCCCCCAGAGCGCAAAACGTACCTTGTGCCGGGGCGTCACCCTGGCCATCTGCACGGCCGTCTCCAGGATCGCGGCCGAGCCGCTGCCGTTGTCGTTGATGCCCGGCCCGTCGAGGACAGAATCCAGATGCGCACCCGCCATCACTACGTGGTCCGGATCGCCGGCCCGGCTCTCGGCCAGGACATTGAAGGTCGTTCCCCGTTCGCGCCGCGTCGTCGCGGCCATACGCAGCGCCAGGCCCGGCGTGCCGGCCAGTTGTCTTCCCACGGCCTGCGAGACCTCCAAGACCGGCAGGTCGGCGGTGAAGCCCTCGCCCAGCGAACCGTGCACCGGCCCTTCCGCATTGTTGTAGACCACCACGCCGGCGGCGCCTGCGGCAAGGGCCAGCGACGCCTTCTGGCTGAAATCGCAGCCGCCGCGCTCGATGAGCACGATATTGCCCGCGGGAAAACCGGCAAAATCCGCGGCGGCGCACCCTGGTCCAGCCAGCGCGGTCACGCTCGCCGTCACGTCGCCGGAGCCGGAATACGGCATGACCTCATGCGCGAAATCGGCGCCGGGCAGCGGCGCCATCTGCCGCAGCACGCTGCCGCCGAGATCGTCGAAACGGACGAAGCCGAACTCTGAACGCGTGACGACATATCCGGCATCGCGCAGCACCTTCTCGGCATACGCGCCCGACGCCTCGTACCCCGCCGATCCCGCCGCGCGGTGGCCGCCGTTGGCCTTGGCGATGCGGTCGAACTCGCGCAAGTGCGCCAGCACGCCGTCCAGCGTGACGCAGGCCAGGAGCTTGTCCTCGGTATCGTTCACCTGCTGCGCACAAGCCTGTGCCGGTGCCACGGCTCCGTCGCCGCCGCAGGCCGCTAGCACTAGTGCCGAGCCGGCCACGGCCGCCAGGCGGCCGGCCAGGAAGATGCCAATTCAATGGAATATCCTTGAAGAATCGGGAAAAGAGAGCCAAGGGCGGACCTCGCCGCGCCCTACCTCCGCTGGGCGCGGATTGTAACGGAAAGTTTCAATAGAAACCTTGCCCTGTCCCGCCATCCCGGCGCCGGATCCGCGCGCCCGCAGCCGGCGTGCGGATCTGATGGACGCCGCCGAGCGCCTGTTCCTCAAGAAAGGCGTTGCGGCCACCAGCATCGACGACATCACTGCCGGCGCCCTCACTGGTGTACCCTCCTGTCGCTGCGCGACATCCCCCCCGAGGGAGGGAGCGCGCCCTTCGGACGGCCGGGCGGGCGCGCTCAGGCCCTCTTGATGCCAGCGGCCTTCCCTACCCGCCCAGGCCGAACATCAGCGAGCGGTGGGTTGCCGCGCCAGCCATCGCGCCATCGCCCACCGCCAGCGGCACCGAGCCGGCGGCCCGTGCCAGGTCGCCGCATGCGAACACGCCGGGCACCGTCGTCGCCTTCATGGGATCGGTCTTGACGACCGCGCCCAACGGTCCTTCCTCGAGCGCGCAGCCCAGTTGCGCCGCCAGTCCGGAAGGCCGCACGCGCGTCGCCACGAACAGGCCGTCCAGCGCAATTGCCCTGCCGTCCGCCATGATCACCTCCAGGCCGTCGCCATCCAGCCGCGACACGGCCCCGCTCTCGACCCGCACGCCTCGCGACTGCAACTGCGATCGCTGCTGCGCGTCCGGCTCGAAGACCTCGTTCAGGAAGAAGGTCGTCGTCCCCCAGTCGGGCAGCATCAAGGCCTGGTGCATCGACATTTCGGAAGTGGCGAGCACGCCGATGCGGCCCTGCTGCAGCTCATAGCCGTGGCAATAGGGGCAATGGAAGACGTGCTTGCCCCAGCGCTCGGCCAGTCCGGGAACCGGAGGCAACTCGTCCTCGACGCCGGCGGCCAGGATGAGGCGGTGCGCCGCTTGTACGGCTCGCCCGTCCACCGACACCAGGAAGCCCTCGGCATCCCGCCGCACGCTATCGACGCGGCCATCCATCCAGGCGACGGTTTCGTACTTCATGAGCTGGGCCCGGCCTTGCGCGGCGATCTGGTCGGGTTCGACGCCGTCCTGCGTCAGGAAACCGTGGGAGCGGGCCGCGAACCGGTTGCGCCGCTTGCCCGCGTCGACCACGAGTACCTTGCGCCGTGCGCGTGCGAGCGGCAGCGCTGCCGACAAGCCCGCGTAGCTGCCGCCGATGATGATTACGTCGTAGTCCATGTCCACGCTCCCTGAGCAATCATGATACTTTTAATGATACATGATTGACCGGCCGGCGTGGCGAGCGGATTGCAATGCCCGGCATGCGCCGGGCCGCTCAGGCGTGGGAATGCGCGTGTGCAGCCGCCGGATGCGTGGAGCAAAGCTGGTCGAATTCGGCCGCAAGGTCGGCCAGGGTCACGGCACCGAGCCGCCTTGTCAGCAACTCCTCCGCCTGTCGCAAGGCATCGGCAAGGGCGGCGTTGACGACCCGTTCCACCGCACAGTCGGGATTGTCCCGGTCGGCGCCAATCGCGAAGAGCCTCGGGCCACCCACGGCATGGTGGATGTCCAGCAGCGTGACGCGGCGCAGATCGCAGGCCAGGCGCCAGCCGCCGTGGTGTCCCTTCTCCGACTGCACGTAGCCGGCCTTGCGCATGCCCGCCATGGTCCTGCGCACGACGGCGGCATTCGTTCCCAGCATGGCGGCGATCTGTTCGGACGTCATCGGCCGATCGTTCCGTGCCATGTGCAGCAGGACGTGCAACATCCGGGAAAGGCGGCTATCTGTTCTCACGCGTCGGTCTTGCGGTATCGGGAAGCGGATGGATCGAGTCTCCCAACGATACCGCATCTGCCCTGTCCCCGTCGGCTGCGCAACGCGCCGGCTTTCAGCCTGCGGGCCTGCCGATGCCGTCCAGCTCGGACAGCGCGTCGGCCGGCAGCGCCAACGACGCCGCTGTCAGGTTCTCGCGCAGATGGGCCAACGAAGACGTGCCGGGGATGAGCAGGATGTTGGGCGAACGCGCCAGCAGCCACGCCAGCGCCACCTGCATCGGCGTGGCTTCCAGCCGTGCCGCGACCTTGGACAGGATTCCGGACTGGAGCGGCGTGAAGCCGCCGAGCGGGAAGAACGGAACATAGGCGATCCCCTGTCTGGCAAGATCGTCGATGAACACATCGTCCGCACGATGCGCGAGGTTGTAGTGATTCTGCACGCACACCACTTTCGCGATACCTTGGGCCTGCGCCACTTGCGCGGGCGTGGCGTTGCTCAGGCCCAGATGCCGGATGAACCCTTGTCGCTGCAGCTCCGCCAAGGCGGTGAAGGGCGCTTCGATCGAGCCTTCGGACGGCGCATGGACGTCACCCATGAGGCGCAGGTTCACCACGTCCAGCACGTCGAGACCGAGATTGCGCAGGTTGTCGTGCACGGCACGGGCGAGCTCGGCCGGGCTTTGCGCGGGATTCCACGACGCATCGGCCCCGCGTACGGCACCGACCTTGGTCACGATGACGAGGTCCCGGGGATACGGATGCAGCGCTTCCCGGATCAATTGGTTCGTAATATGCGGGCCGTAGAAATCGCTCGTATCGATGTGATCCACGCCCGCTTCCACCGCAGCGCGCAGCACGGCCAGCGCCGCGCCGCGGTCCTTCGGCGGTCCGAATACGCCGGGACCCGCCAACTGCATGGCGCCATAGCCCATGCGGGTCACGCTGCGGTCGGCCAGCGGGAAACGGCCTGCTTGCTTCAAGTCGGTCATGCGGTTTCTCCAGAAGGTAGCGAAGAATCCCCGCCACTATAGGCATTGACCTGCCGATCGATAATCCTATGTAATCGATACAGGTTGTGCGGAATTTCGAACAATGTCCTCTCCTCCCCTGCAAGACCTGTTTGCGTTCCTGGCCGTGGTGCGGGCCAAGGGTTTCCGCGAAGGAGCCCGCGCCACCGGCACCTCGGCCTCGAGTCTGAGCGAAGCCATCCGGCGCTTGGAATCCCGGCTGGGCGTGCGGCTGCTCCATCGCACCACGCGCAGCGTCGCCCCCACCGAAGCCGGCGCACGCCTCGTCGAACGGTTGGTGCCCGCCTTGGGCGAGGTGGAAGCCGCGCTCGACGTCGTCAACAATTTTCGCGACCGTCCGGCGGGAACGCTCCGCCTGAACGTACCGGCCAGCGCTTCCCGCCTCGTCCTGGCGCCCTTGGTCACGCCGTTCTTGCGGGCCTACCCCGACATCAAGCTGGAAGTCATCGTCGAAGACGGATTCGTGGACCTGCTGGCCGCCGGCTGCGACGCCGGCATCCGCTACGACGAACGGCTGGAGCAGGACATGATCGCCGTGCCCATCGGCCCCCGCCGCCAGCGATTCGCCACCGCCGCGGCGCCCGCCTACCTCGAAGCCCGGGGGCGGCCGCGACACCCGCGCGACCTGCTCCGC
Source organism: Pigmentiphaga sp. NML080357 (assembly GCF_002188465.1). Taxonomy (GTDB): domain Bacteria; phylum Pseudomonadota; class Gammaproteobacteria; order Burkholderiales; family Burkholderiaceae_B; genus Pigmentiphaga. Next base: position 10,785 of record NZ_NINW01000017.1, read on the forward strand.
CATGCCTGCCTGCGCGGCCGGTTCGCCAGCGGCGCCATGCCGGCCTGGGAATACGAGCGCAAGGGGCAGGTCGTACGGGTGGACCCCAGCGGCCCGCTGCTCGTGAACGTGAGCGGCGGAGTAGACCTGGCCGTGGACGCCGCGCTGGACGGCCTGGGCATCATCTATCTGTTCGAAGGCTGGCTGCAGCCCCATCTGGACAGCGGCGCGCTGGAACCCGTGCTCGAACCATGGTGGCAGAGCTTCACCGGACCGTTCCTGTACTATCCGGGCCGCCGCCACCTCCCCTCGCCGCTGCGCGCGTTCATCGATTTCATCAAGGACCGCGGGACGTGGGAACCGCCGGGCAAGACCGGCCGCAAATAGGCGAGGCAGGCGGTCCTTCACTGCGGCGGAAGTCCCATATCGTTATGGCGGACGATCTTGCCACACTACTATTCAATATTTGTTGTATTATTGAATTATGCAAGAACCCCAAGTCATTTCCGCTCTCGCCGCCCTCGCTCACCCGCAACGCCTGCGAATATTTCGCGCCCTGGTCGTTGCCGGCCCGGAGGGGCTCACGCCCAGTACGCTTGCCGAGCAGCTCGACGTCGCCCGCAACACCCTCTCTTTCCACCTGAAGGAGCTGGCCCATGCCGGCCTCGTCACCATCGAGCAGCAGGGCCGCAACCTGATCTACCGCGCCGAATACGCCCGGATGAACGAGCTCATCGGCTACCTGACCGAGCACTGCTGCCAGGGCGGCGTCTGCGAGGTCTCCTCGACCGCGGCATGCTGCTGAGGGACCACCATGACCGGACATTTCATGCCGGCGCCGCAAGCGGCCGCCTCCTCGATGAATCTCTTCGAGCGTTACCTGACCGTCTGGGTCCTGTTGTGCATCGTCGCCGGCATCGCGCTGGGGCAGATGGCGCCCGACGCGTTCCAGGCCATCGGGCGCATGGAAGTGGCCCAGGTCAACCTGCCCGTGGGATTGCTGATCTGGATCATGATCGTTCCCATGCTGCTCAGGGTGGATTTCGGAGCGCTCGGCCAAGTGCGACGGCACTGGCGCGGCATAGGAGTGACGCTGCTGATCAACTGGGCCGTCAAGCCCTTCTCGATGGCGCTGCTGGCCTGGCTGTTCATCCGCCATGTTTTCGCCGCCTGGCTCCCGGCCGACCAGCTCGACAGCTACATCGCCGGCCTGATCCTGCTGGCCGCCGCGCCTTGCACGGCCATGGTGTTCGTCTGGAGCCGACTGACTGGCGGCGACCCCGTCTTTACGCTGTCCCAGGTCGCCTTGAACGATGCCATCATGGTGTTCGCCTTCGCGCCCATCGTGGGCCTGCTCCTCGGACTCTCGTCCATCATCGTGCCATGGAATACGCTGCTGATCTCGGTAGCACTCTATATCGTGATCCCGGTCGCCATCGCCCAGGCATGGCGCCGTGCGCTGCTGCGCCGCGGCCAATCCGCCTTCGAGCGCGCGCTGGCACGCATCGGCCCGCTGTCCATCGCCGCGCTGCTGCTGACGCTGGTGCTGCTGTTCGCCTTCCAGGGCCAGGCGATCCTGCAACAGCCGCTGGTCATCGCCATGCTCGCGGTCCCCATTCTCATCCAGGTGTTGTTCAACTCGGGGCTGGCCTACTGGCTCAACCGCAAGGTGGGCGAAAGGCACGACATAGCGTGCCCTTCGGCGCTGATCGGCGCCAGCAACTTCTTCGAACTCGCCGTGGCCGCCGCCATCGGCCTGTTCGGGTTCCATTCCGGTGCGGCGCTGGCGACCGTGGTCGGCGTACTGATCGAAGTGCCGGTCATGCTGCTGGTGGTACGCGTGGTCAATCGCTCGCGCGGCTGGTATGAACGCGGTATGCCCCAAACTGATTCCTGCGAGACAGCCTCATGAACGACATCACGATCTACCATAATCCCGCCTGCGGCACGTCGCGCAACGCGCTGGGCCTGATCCGCAACAGCGGCGCCGAACCGATAGTCATCGAGTACCTGAAATCGCCTCCCACCCGGGAAACCCTGAAAGCCCTGATTGCGGCGATGCAAGTGCCGGTGCGCGAGGTACTGCGCGTCAAGGGCACGCCGTATGAGGAACTCGGCCTGGGCGATCCCAAGTGGACCGACGAACAACTGATCGACTTCATGCTGGAACACCCCATCCTCATCAACCGGCCCATCGTGGTCACGCCGTTGGGAACGCGGCTGTGCCGGCCCTCGGAAGCCGTGCTCGATATCCTTCCCCAGCCGCAGCAAGGCGCCTTCAACAAGGAAGACGGCGAGCCCGTGATCGACAAGGATGGCCAACGTGTGCGGACCTGAGACTCGTCTTCCCGGCATCGACACCGCGCTGTCCCGCCGCATGCGGCAGGAGGCCATTTGATGCCGGCGGACATGGAAAGACACGATAGCGCGTGGCGGGTCTTCCTCGCCTTCCTGCGACTGGGCTTGACCTCTTTCGGCGGACCCATCGCCCACTTGGGCTATTTCCGTGCGGAGTTCGTCGAACGCCGCCGCTGGCTGGACGACCGCAGCTATTCGGACCTGGTGGCGCTGTGCCAATTCCTGCCTGGGCCGGCCAGCAGCCAGGTCGGCATGGCGCTGGGCCTCGGGCGCGCGGGCTGGCCCGGCATGCTGGCGGCCTGGGTGGGATTTACGCTTCCTTCGGCCCTCATCCTGATGCTGTTCGCCTATGGCATGAACGAATACCAGGTGCTGGCCGATTCGGGCTGGGTGCACGGACTCAAGGTCGTGGCCGTGGCGGTGGTGGCACAGGCGGTCTGGGGCATGGCCAGGGCGCTTTGCCCGGACCGGTTCCGGGCAGGACTGGCGATCCTGGCCGCCTTGATCACACTCGCCCTGCCCTCGGCCGTAGGGCAGGTCGCAGCCATTGCCCTTGCCGGCATGCTCGGCCGCATCGCGCTGCAATCATCCCCACCAGACGTCTTACAGGCCGCCTCGTACCCCATCTCTCGCAAGCTGGGGTTCGCAGCCCTGCTGCTGTTCCTGTTGCCCCTCGCCATCCTGCCGATCTGGGCGGCGGCCGGCGGCTCGCCCACGATCGCCTTGCTGGAAGGATTCTATCGGTCGGGCGCCCTGGTCTTCGGCGGCGGCCACGTGGTGCTGCCGCTGCTGCAGGCCACGGTGGTTCCCACCGGCTCGGTGGGCAATGCCGAATTCCTTGCCGGCTACGGCGCGGCGCAGGCGGTGCCCGGTCCGCTGTTCACCTTCGCCGCCTACCTTGGGACCATCGCCCGCGGCCCGCTGCAGGGCTGGCCGGGCGGCCTCGTCATGCTGCTCACGCTTTTCCTGCCGGCCATGCTGGTGCTCGTCGCGGCCCTGCCGTTCTGGGAACGGCTGCGCCAGCGCCCGGACGTCCAGACCACCATGGCGGGCGTCAACGCAGGCGTGGTCGGTATCCTGCTGTCCGCGCTCTACGACCCGGTGTGGACCAGCGCGGTCCACAGCCGCGCGGATTTCGGCCTGGCGCTGGCCGCCTTCGGACTGCTGGTGCATGGGCGCATGCCGCCCGTCCTGGTGGTAGGTTTGGCGGCGCTAGGCGGATGGGCGCTGGCGGCGGACTAGCGGCCGCCTCTCTTCCCGAATCCTCTCTAGATACTAGTAATTTTTTTCTTACTTACGTTAGAAAATTTTGACACGAGGCACCATCCACCCGTAAACTAAATCTGACAGGAGGAGGTAACACGCTTTGGCCAACACTGGCGATCAACTGCTGGAGAGGATATCGGCGCTGGCCAACCCGCATCGTCTGCGGATCGTCGCGGCCTTGAGCACCAACGGCCGCACCTATATCAGCCAACTCGCCCGCGAGCTCGGCATGAGCCGCCCGCTCATGCACCTCCACTTGCGCAAACTCGAGGAGGCCGGACTGGTCAAGAGCCGGCTGGAGCTCTCCGAGGATGGCAAGGCGCTTCACTATTTCGAGGTGGCGGACTTCCGCATCGATCTCACTCCGCCTGCCATTGCAAGGGCAGTACGCACGCTGGCCTCCCCCACTGGCAAGTCCGATCCCTGAAGGAAAAGCAATGACAGACAAATCCGTGGTGTTTCTGCTCATCACCGTTCTCGCGCTGGCGACGTGCATCGCCGTTTTCGGCATGAAGTACTTCTCCGGCGCGCGCCAGGCGCGCCTGCGCGCCGCCGGCGAAGACGCTTATCGCGAGTTGGCCGCCAAAGCGGTGAAGGCGCAGGAGGAAAGCGCCGCCGCGCTGACCGCGCTCAAGCAGCACACCGCGACGATTGAAACCCGGCTCGCCCATGTCGAGAGGGTCTTGAAGGAGGTCGAATGACCACCCCGGAGGCGCGTGCCGAGGAGCATCGGCAACTGCGATGGATGCGGGCGGTCTCGCTGCTCGAAGGCAGCACCCTGCTGGCCCTGGTCTTGGTAGCCGTACCGTTGAAGCACCTGGCCGGCGTGCCCATGGCCACCCGCATCATGGGGCCGATCCACGGGTTGGCCTTCCTGCTCTATGTGTGGATGCTCGCCAGGACGGTCTGCGCCGGGGGATGGCCCCGTTCCGAAATGATACGGCTGGTCGCCGCCGCATTCATTCCCTTCGGCGCATTCATCAATGAGCGAAGGCTGGCGCGGCGCCAGGCCGTGCTCGCGGCGTGCGACTAAGGAGCGGCCATGATCTATCCCTGGCTCAAGGCCTTGCACGCCGCCACCGCGCTTACCTGGACTGGCGGGCTCCTGGCGGCGGCGATGGCCATACAGGCCTGCGCCGGCGCGAAGGTGCCGGCGGATACGGCCGACCGTCGCCGCGCCCTGGACACCGTCCGCCGCTGGGATCGCCATGTAACCTCGCCCGCGATGCTGCTGGCCTGGGTGCTGGGAATCGCCATCGCGATACAAGGAGAATGGTTCGGCTCCCTCTGGCTGGCCATCAAGCTGGGTTTCGTCGTCTTCCTCTCCGCGATGCACGGATTGGCCACGGGAACGCTGAAGCGACTGGCTCTCGGCAGCCTGCCCTCCCCGTCGTCTGCGCTGCGCCACATTCCGGCGGCAACCGTGGCGAGCATCGCCGTCATTGCCGTGCTCGCCGTCGTCAAGCCGTTCTGACGGCCCCCCTCCCTGCATTCACGGCTGCGTGCACGCCACGCGCCGCGTGGCCGACGCCGGCGTCGCCTTCAAGGTCAACGCCCAGAATGCGAGCGTCAACGCGCTGATGCCGGCACCCATCAGGCAAACACCCGTCCAGCCGGCATGCGCGTACACGATCGTCGAGAACGACGAGCCGAGCGCGCTGCCGATGGAATAAAACACCATGTAGGCGGCGGTCAGGCGGTTCTGCGCCTCGGGACGCACACGATAGATCATGCCCTGGTTGGTCACGTGGGTGGCCTGCAAGCCGAAATCGATCACGAAGACGCCGACGATCAGCCATGCTATCGAATGCGGCAACAGCGAGATGGGCAGCCACGCCAGAAGCATGAGGCCGAGCGCGATGCCGGTCGTGCGCTGGCCATGGCCCTGGTCGGCCCAGCGCCCCGCCCTCGCGGCCCCCAGGGCGCCCGCCGCGCCGGCCAGGCCGAACAGGCCGATTGCCGTATGCGACAGCGAGAACGGCGGCGCGCTCAGCGGCAGCACCAGCGGCGCGAGCAGCGTCGTGATGTTGGCGAAGATCAGCATGGCGATGATCGCGCGTATGCGCAGCACGGGCTCCTCGACGAAGAGCGTCAGGAGCGAACCGATCAGCCGCGGATACGATATCGACGCCCGTGGCCGTTGCTGCCGCGGCAACGTCTTGTACAACAGCGCCGCGATTACCAGCGTCAGGATGGCGGAGACAATGTAAACCGTACGCCATCCGGATAGATCGGTCAGGGCCCCCGCAACCGTCCGGGCCAACAGGATGCCGAGGACGATCCCGCTCGTGACCACGCCCACCACTTGTCCACGCGCGGCGGGCTGCGCCAGGCTTGCCGCATAGGCGACCAGCGCCTGCGTGACGACCGCCAGCAACCCGACCGCCGCCATCGACGCGAGCAGCATCGCGCCGGAGCCCGACAGGCCGACGCACAGCAGGGCCAGCACGGACAGCAGCGATTGGCCAATGATGAGTTTGCGCCGGCCCACGAGATCGCCCAACGGCACCAGCAGCACGAGTCCCAGGCCGTAGCCGAGCTGGGTCGCTCCCACGATGAGGCCCGCCAGCGTGCGCGACAGCCCCAGGTCGTCCGCCATCACGTCGAGCAGAGGATGCGCGAAATAGGCGTTCGCCACGGCCAGCCCGCTCGCCACCGCGAACAGCAGCGTCACCGGCCGCGTCAGCGACAGAGCGGTCGGCGCGGCTGCCTCGCCACTTGGCGCGGGGTGCCCGGGCGGAACATCGGCTTGCACGGCGCCGGCGGGCGCCCTTCCCTTCGAATCCATCGCAACCTCGTCATTGGTTTTATAACGAAACCAAAATGACGATACCGAATTCGGTTTTATAATGCAACAATTATCCGAAAACCCCGCCAATGCTGCCGGAGCTGCACGATGGTCGGACGAAAAAGCCTGAAGGGCGACTACTGCCCCAGCGCCCGCGCCTTGGATGCGATCGGCGACTGGTGGTCGCTCCTGATCGTGCGCGATGCCTTCGATGGCTTGACGCGATTCAGCGAATTCCAGAAGAGCCTGGGCATCGCCAAGAACATCCTCTCGGACCGCCTGCGGACCCTGACCGCGCGTGGAATCCTGGAACTCGTGCCCGCTGCCGAAGGCGGCGCGCGCATGGAGTATCGCCTGACCCCGATGGGGCGGGACCTCTTCCCCGTGATGGTCGCCCTCCGGCAATGGGGCGAACGGCACCTGTACGAACCGGACGAAGAACATTCCGTTCTGGTCGATCGGGAAACCGGCCAGCCGGTGCGGCTCGACGTCCGGGCGCAGGATGGCCGGGAAGTGGGCCCCGACGACACCGTGATCCTGCGGGTTCCGGAGCAGACTGACGAGGAACCTGGCCAGCGCTAGCGCACCGGCAGAAAGGAAAACAGAAAGAGGTTCTGGGCGTAGTTGATGCCCAGCCGCCGCGAGTTCTCGCCCAGCAGGTTCGCGATCAGGTCCAGGCGTCCGATGATCGCCCCGAACTCGCGCTCGAAGCTCAGGTTCACCTGCGTGTCCGTCCATTCGTTGGCCAGCAGCAAGGGAGCTCCCTGCGCATCGCGGCGGCTGCCGAGCAGCCAGGCAGCCGCTTCGACGTTGCGGGCGGCGTTGTAGACGCGTTCGCCATCGAGCAGGTCGAAGGCGTAGAAGCGCGTCTTGCCGTCATGGGCCGTGACGATGGTGTCGGCCATCCCGTAGATGAACGCGGCGACGCGGTCGCCGGTGTAGGCGGGATCGAGCGATACGGCAAGGATCTCGATATCGCGCAATCCCTCCAGGCCCGCGGGCGGCGTGCGGGCATCGATGGACAGGCGGACCGCTTCGGCCGCGGCCGCGAGACTCGGCTTGCCGGACTTGCGCCATTCGCGCGGATTCCGCTTGTAGAGCTTGGTCATCAGAGACATCAGGCTCGACAGGTTGTCGCGCATGGCGATGGTCAACGTCCGGTTGAAATCCGTCTGCGCCATCTGGTCCGAGGACATTTCCTCGGTGCCGCGCGCGTCGTGGCCCGCGCGCGGCAATGCTGGGTACTGGGCACAGCCCGCCACGATGGCGCACGCCACCGCGATCGCGCCGGCCTTCCTGAGACGGGTCATGCGGATTCCGTTTTTCGCGTTGCCGCGAGAATAACCCATTGGACGCTCAGGCCGGCGACCGCGCTCCTTCGCCCGGCGACTCCCCTCCCTCATCCACGGCCTTGTCCAGTTCGTTGCCCAATACATCGCCGGAGGGCCTGGCACGTTCGGCGGCCAGTCCGCGCAGCGTATGTCCGGGCGCGCGCGCGAGCCCCGGCTCGCCGGGCTGCTCGGCTTGCAGCACGACATTCGCCGGCGGCGCGTAACCCTCTTTGTCCTGTCCGAAATACACCACCATGTGCGGATACGGCAGCTCGATGCCGGCCGCGGCGAAATGCTTCTTCACCAGCCGGTTGTAGCCGCGCTGCACGGCCCACTGCATGCCCGGCTTGGTCTTGATCAGCACGCGTATGGTGGCGCCCTTTTCGTTGACGGCCGTCACGCCCGGAATGGTGATGTCCTCCAGGATCTCGGGCGCCAGCACCTCGTCGGTCATCAGCTCGGCGAAGGCATTGCGCAGGTGCTGCATGGCGTCGTCCACGCTTTCCCGGTGCGAGATGGTGTACTCGCCCAGGTGATAGGAGAAGTCCCGCATGTGATTGGCCACCACGTCCACCGACGAGAACGGCACCAGGTGGTAGCCGCCGTCCAGCGTGCGTATGCCCACCGACCGGATCGTCATTTTCTCGACGGTGCCGAACACGCCGGCCACCTGCACGACGTCGTTCTCGTTCATGCCGTTCTCGAGCTGGATGAAGACGCCGGTAATGATGTCCTGCACGAGTTTCTGGGCGCCAAAGCCCACGGCCAGCCCGACCACGCCGGCGCCGGCGATCAGCGGCGCCACGTCGATGCCGATCTGCGACAGCACCACCATGACGGTCATCGTCACGATCACGATCAGCGCGGCATTGCGGAACAGCGAAAGCAGCGTCTTCTCGCGCGCGGTGGGCATCGCCCCGCCTTCCCGCAGGTTCAGCCGGTGCTCGATGATGCTGGCGACCACCGTCCATGCCAACGCCGCGATCAGCAGCACGATAGCCACATTCACCGCCACGCCGATGGCGGCCGCGCCGGCGCCCGAAGCGATCCAGTGCGACAAGTCGAACGCGCGCCAGGCGTCCAGGACCAGCAGCAGGACGACGACGCGCACTACCCAGCCGGCGATCCGCAGCGCCGCCGGGACATACGAATTCAGCCGGCTCTCGAGCATGGGCAGGCGCGCGCGCAATTCGTCCGACACGCGTATGGGCTTGGCCAGCAGCGCGTTCAACAGGACGATGGCCAGGCTGCCCACGCCCATCGCCAGCAGGGTCTGCAGCGTGGCTGCGACCATGAAGGGCAGCGCATTGGTCGGATCGATCTGGCTGACCACCAGGAGCACGGAAAAATAGCCGATGCCCAGCCAATGCCAGATCCGCGCCAACAGGCGCGGCGACGTGCCCAGGAACGTCGCCGTGCGCGATCCGCTGCGCTCGAGCTTCTCGCGCACGCGCAGGCGATTGCGCCAGATGACGCGCACCGCGTAGACGTAGACGCCCAGCATGATGACCAGTCCCGTCAGCCGGCCCAGGGCCGGGGACAAGGCGGCGGACACCACCGGGTCGACCAGCATCGTCCCATAGCCCGCCGCCATGACCAGCACGATCAACCACCCGTTCCAGTACCTGGCCATGTCGTCCGACATCGGCAGCAGGCGCAAATGCGGATGCCGCGTCGAAAACACCGTACGAACCAGGACCTTGGTGATCTCGACCGCCAGGAAAGCTTTGAGGAACACCGCCACCAGCGGATCGACCGCACCGCCTCCGGGACCGCCATACACGCCCACGCCGTAGGCCGCCGCGGCGGCCAGCAGCACCACCAGCACGTCGATGATCAAGGCGCCGACGATGGCGCCCGCGCGGCGGTAGAGCACGTGCATGCCGACCGGCACGCCGGCCCGGGGCGACGCCGTGGCGTCCCATCCCAGGCTGGCCACCCAGTTGTCGATACGCCGATAGATCCATAGCGCGATCAAGCGCATCAGCACGAAGGCCACGACGGCGGTCGCTGCCGCCACGGCCAGCCTGCGCAAGGCTTGCGCCGTCTCGCCGCTCGCCAGGCGCAGTCCATCGCCCGCCACCGCCGCCTTTATGTCCGCGGCTCCCTGTGCCAGGTCGGACACCAGCCCCGAAAGGAAGCGCTGCGTACCGTCGGCAAGGCGCTCTCGCCATGTCGGACCGTCCGGGTCGGCGGCCGCGCCGGACGCCGGCCTTGCCTGGGCCTGTGCGGAAGCCGGCTCGTGCGCGCGCAATTGGTCGATGAGCGCCTGGCGGCTTTCGGGGTTCTCGAGCAGGTCCGCCAAGGCGGCCGGCGTCGGGGTCGACACCGATGATGCGCCCTCGGCTTGAGCCGCCATCGCGACGCGGCTCGCGGCCAGCGCGAATACCAGGCACAACAGCAAGGCGACGTGGACCGACCAGGGCTTCGACAGCCTGCGACGACTCAGCGAAACGTCGCGGTTTGATTGCAAGGGAAGAATGGATGCTGTCGTTGCGAGTCGAACCACTAGGAGGTCTCCGGATCGGGAAAACAGATATCTTGGCGAAGCATGGCGCGGCCCTGCCCCGGGCTGCGCCGGGACAGGGTAAAACAGCCTGCGCGAGGAAACAAATCAAGTGCGGGCCACCAGCAGCTCTTCCGCATTGGCCGGCGGCCGCAAGCCGTCCGTCCGGCCCGCGAAGTAGCGCTGGGTCAGCTCGGCCGCCGACACGTGCCGGCTTTCGCCAAAGCCTGCTTCGCGGGCCAGAGCCAGGATTTCGGGTGGCGAGAAAAAGCTCAGGAACGGCGTGCCGCTGGCTTGCGCGCCCTTCACCGCCATCTCCAGTCCCGGGCGCACGTCGGGGTCGGACAGCTCCAGCGGCAGCAGGAAGGTCATGGCGAACGTCGAGCCCGGCGCCAGCGCCGCGACTTGGCGCAGCGTCGCCCGATTCGCATCTTTCGTCAGATACATGCTCACGCCCGTGGACACCACGACCGCCGGCTTGCCGGCATCGAAGCCCGCCGCCAGGAGCTGGTCCAGCCAGGATTGGCCCGCCTCGAAATCGACCGGCACGAACCGCAGCCACTCCGGGACACCGAAACCGAGCTCGGTCAGGCGCTGGCGTTTCCATGCCTGGGGACCTGGCCGGTCGATTTCGAATATCTTGAGGCGGGACGCCACTTCCGGCTTGCGTTGCGCGAAGCTGTCCAGGCCGGCCCCCAGGATGACATACTGGCCCAACCCGCGGCCCGCCTGCTCCACCACCAGGTCCTCGATGAAGCGGGCGCGCGCGACGATGGAAGCGCGAAAGGGCCGCGTGAATTCCTGGTCCATGTCTCCGCGGCGCTGCCAGCCCTGCTCCGGGGCCAGCAGCTGAAGACCGACCTTGTCTTCCAGCACATGGGGCGGCGGATCGATTTCCACATGCAGGGCGCGCCACAAGGCAACCCGCGCCGCCGTGCTGTCCGGTATTGCATCTTGCTCGTCGCTCATGGCCGCGGCCTCACTTGTCCGTCTTGGCCGGGGCCTGCAGCCGCCAGATGCGCCCGTCGGGATCGCGCACCGTCATTTCCCTCGTGCCCCAATGAGTATCCTCGAACGGCGTGACCACATCGACGATGGGCTCGGGCCGGAAGGCATCCTCATCGGGCACCTTGAGCACGGCTTGCATCTCGGGCTTTTCGCTTGCCGGCACCTCGGCGATGAACAGATAAGGGCCGTCGCCGCTGCGAAGCTGCCCCGAGTTGTGGTCGGTCTCGAACTCGAGGGTAAAGCCCAGCGCCTGGAAGAACTTGGCCGCCTTGCCCCAGTTGTGAGTGGTCAGGAACACGGCCTCGATCCGCTCGGATTGCATGTCATTTCTCCTTTCTGGTTGATCGCCGCTCGGGCTGCCGCGCGTCCAGATAGGCGCGCAACGCTTCAGCCACCAGGGCCGAGAGAGACGACTCCGACTCGATGGCGTGATGCTTGACCCGCCGGATCAGGCTGACCGGCAGGTACACATTGAATTGCTTGACGTCTTCATCCGCCATGGCTGCCCTGATTGCTAGATTGCTAGCATTCTAGAAAATCCCGGGCAGCCGGTCAATCCTGCGCCTGCCTAGCTGCCGGGATGGAAAAAAGCGCAGGTCTGTCGCTTGCTGCTACCGGAATGCGCCCGTTCGGCGCACAATGATATTGATTATCATTATTGTTTATTTCCGAACCGCGAGCTGATCCTGGAGGAACAAATGGCTTACACCCTTCCCCCTATGCCGTACGCCTACGACGCGCTCGAACCCCACATCGATGCGCAAACCATGGAGATCCATCACACCAAGCACCACCAGACATACGTCAACAACGTCAACGCGGCGCTGGAAGGCGCCAACCTGCCGTTTCCCCCCGTCGAAGCGTTGATCGCCGACATCGCCAAGCTGCCGGAGGCGGTCCAGGGACCGGTCCGCAACAACGGCGGCGGTCATGCCAACCACAGCCTCTTCTGGACCGTCATGGCGCCCAACGGCGGCGGCGAACCTCAAGGGAGACTAGCGACCGCCATCGATGGCGAACTGGGCGGCATGGACAAATTCAAGGATGCTTTCACCAAGGCCGCCGTCTCGCGCTTCGGCAGCGGCTGGGCATGGTTGAGCGTCACGCCCCGGAAAAAGCTGGTGGTGGAGAGCACGGCCAACCAGGACAGTCCTCTGATGACCGGCAACACCCCCATACTGGGGCTTGACGTGTGGGAGCACGCGTATTACCTGAAGTACCAGAACCGGCGGCCCGAATATATTTCCGCGTTCTACAACGTGATCAACTGGCCGGAGGTGGGTCGGAGATACGAAGCGGCGATGGCGTAGGACCCGCGGCAGGCCGCGGTGCCCGCTCAGTGCGGCAGGCCGGCTCCGGTCGCCGACCTGCGCGCCTCGTCGCATTCCTCGCACCGGGCCTCGGGCGGATGCAGGAAGATCAGCGGATCGCGCGCGAGGTGGCCGAGCGCCGTCGCCACGATGTCGCGCGACCGGACCAGGCGCGCCATGGCATGGCCGACCCGGCCTTTCCTCTGCAGCCCTTTTGCACCGAGCCAGGCATCGGCCAGACTGAAGCGCTCGCAGCAATGGTCGTTCTCGCGATAGTCGACGCGGACCGGCGAGCCGTGCTCGATAACCGTGCAATAGCGCGGCCCTGCCGCCATTCGCCCAACAGATCGATCAAGCCCTTTCGCCCGGTCTGCAGCAAAAAGCCGCCGCGCAACGGCGTGCGAGGATGGTCGGGATCTTCCACGAGGTCGATCCATTCATTGGTCATGTGCGGCCGGAACCCGCCATCGGGAATCTCGTCGCGCCACGCCCGTATCTTGCTTTCCAGTCGCTTCGGCCCTTGACGCGTATGCGATTCGCCGGGATAGGTCAGCCAGCCGTCCGCATGCTCGCCCAGCCATGAGAGCGCCTGTCCGGATGCGCCGGTCACTATCAGGGGAATGGCGCCCGCGACCGGCTTGGGCAGGAGCTCCACATTCTCGAGGCGCCCGAGCGGCGAATCGATCGCAGGCATGCCCGGCCGTATCAACCGCCGAAAGTAGTCCACGGCCTGCGCAAATCGCTCCCCTCGGGCACCGTGATCGATGCCGTACGCAGGGAACTCGACGGGACGGTCTCCCGAAGCAATGCCGAGCACCAGGCGTCCGCCGGAAAGATGATCGATGGTCGTTGCGGCCTTGGCCAGGTCGATGGGGTGGCGCAGCGAGAAAATCGCGCTGCCGGTCGCCAAGGCCACATCCCGCGTCTTCGCCGCAAGGAATGCCAGATAGGAGAAGGAATCGAAAACCTGGCCTGCGTCGCCGAACGACGGATCGAACAGCGGGATGTCGCGCACCCATACCGCGGCGAACCCATGTGCATCGATCCGGCTCACGAGCTCTTCCTGGCCGGCAAACACGCGCATGTCGCCCTTATAGAAGCGCAACGGCAGAAAGACCCCCACGGTCAATTCCCCCGGCTTGAACATTCTCAGGTAGCCGCGGTGATGACTGAACGCCTCCGACGACATGCCGGATGTGGAGGGCGGCGTCCGGGAGAGGCCGGGGTTGGGTGCGAAATTCATATAGTTTTCCTACAGTCTTGAGGTAGGCTAAGCTGCATCATGATCACCCTAATATCTGGCAGGTAGAAACGATTTGTTCTACCCCATCAATTTAGAAAAACTAAATCTATGAGCGCACCCCTTCCCTTGCTGGCGCTACGCGCCTTCGTCGAAGTCGCGCAGCGCGGCACCATCAAGGCCGCGGCCGATTCGTTGCACGTCACGCCCGGCGCCATCAGCCAGCAAGTGCGCCTGCTCGAAAGCAGGACGGGCGTGATGCTTTTCAAGCGCGAACGCCAGGGGCTGCGGCTGACCGAACCGGGAGCCAAGGCCTATCCGCCATTGCGCCAGGCATTCGACCAGATCGAAAAAACCATGGCGCAACTCGCCAACAGCGCTTCCCCTCTCTCGCTGACGGTCAGCACGGTCGCCACGTTCGCGGCCTCCTGGCTGGTGCCCCGCCTCGGCCGCTTCAACGAACGGCACCCGGACATCGAGATCCGCATCGAGGCCACCTCCGCGCTCGCGGACATGCGGCGACAGCGTGTGGATGTCGCGCTCCGCCACGGCCTGGGCGACTACCCCGGCCTGGACACCATTCGCCTCATGGCGCCGGTGCTCGTGCCGGTGGCCAGCCCCTCGCTGCTCGGCCCCGGCGATACGCTCGATGCGCCGGAGGATTGCCTCAGGTATCCCCTGCTGCACGATTCCGATCGTGCGGACTGGCCCCTATGGCTGAGCGCGCATGGCGTGGCCGACGATCCGCGCGCCGCCCGCGGGTCGTCGTTCGACGATGATTTCCTCTTGATCCGCGCCGCGCAGGCGGGCCAGGGCATCGCCCTCGTGCCGATCGAGTACGCGCGCGAGGACATCGCGGACGGACGGTTGGTACAGGTGCTGGACAAACCCTGGCCCGCGCGATTTGCGTACTATGCCGTCACCCGGCCAGGCGCCCTCGCACGCGCCGAAGTCAAGGCGTTCATCGACTGGATCACGGATGAGGCGCTGCGGGAAGCCCGGGCCTGACCACGGCGCCGCGGGCCGTTTTCCGGCCATCTTCATCGCACCAGGCGCGCGCTCAGGACTTTATCGGCAAACGTAAAGCCGGCAGAATGCAATCATTCAACGCCATCCGGAGTCTTTTCATGAGCATCCCCTCCTTCGGCCTGGGCACTTTCCGCCTGACCGGCCAGACCGTCATCGATTCGGTGCGCAACGCGCTGGAGCTGGGCTACCGCGCAGTGGATACCGCGCAGATCTACGGCAACGAAGCCGAGGTCGGCCAAGCCATCGCCGAGAGCGGCGTGCGGCGTGCCGATCTATTCATCACCACCAAGATCTGGCCCGACAACTACGCCAGGGACAAGCTCGTGCCTAGCTTGCGCGAGAGCCTGGAGAAGCTGCGCACCGACTACGTCGACCTGACCTTGATCCACTGGCCAGCGCCGGGCAACGGTGTCGAACTGCCCGAATACATGTCGGCGCTCGCCGAGGCCAAGGCGCTGGGCCTTACCCGGCAGATCGGGATATCCAACTTCAACATCGCGCTGACGAAAGAAGCCATTGCAGCGGTCGGCAAGGGCGAGATAGCCACCAACCAGGTCGAGCTCAGCCCCTATCTCCAGAACCTCAAGCTGGCGAGCTTCCTGAACGACCAAGGCATCACCGTCACCTCGTACATGACCCTGGCCTACGGCAAGGTGCTCAAGGATCCGGTCCTGGCGCAGATCGCGGACAAGCACGGGGCCACCGTGGCACAAGTCGCGCTGGCCTGGGCGCTACGGCTCGGCTACGCGGTGATTCCCTCGTCCACCAAGCGCGAAAACCTCGCGAGCAACCTGCTCGCTCGCGACCTCCGGCTGGACGCCGACGACATGGCCAAGATCGGCACGCTAGAGCGCAACGGCCGCGAAGTGGATCCCAAAGGCCTGGCGCCGGAGTGGGATTGAAAAAGACGTCCTGAAAGCAAGGCTCAAACCTTTGCGGCACGGCCGGGCAGCCGGCCGGCTCGTGCCCCACCCCTCTTGCCGCGGCCGTGGAACTCCCGGACCAGCTCCAGGAAAGCCGTCAACGCGCTGGAAACATGGCCGTCCCGCCGGCGAACGAACAATGTCTCTACATGGGCTTGTTCACCGGGAATACGATGAAGGGCTACCCGCCCAGCCTTGGCCGCTTCGGCGACCACGCCTTTGGGCAGCAGCGTCACGCCCGCTCCCGCGGATACGCAGCTTACGATGGCGTCCAGCGAGCCGAATTCCATGGGCCGGGCGGCGACCACCCCCATACCCGCCAGCAAGGCTTCCAGCCGCTGCCGATACGAACAGCCGAACTGAAAAACGATGGTCTTGAGTTCCGGCATGCCTGCCAGTTGCTTCAGCGTCCGCACGGCCGGACTGCTGACCAGCACCAGCTCTTCGGCAAGCATGGTTTCCTGGTACAGGTCGGGATGGGTGACCGGGCCCGCGACGAAAGCGCCGTCGAGCTTGTATTCGACCACATCCTGCACCAGCCGGGCTGTCGTACCCGTACTCAGGACCAGCCGGACGGCCGGGTAGGCTCGCGCATAAGAAGCCAGCACCGGAGAAAGGCGGAGCGCGGTCGTCGTTTCCAGTCCTCCCAGCGACAAAGCGCCTGTCGGCGTCCCGTCGTCCCGCGCCGCGACCCGGACCTCGGACACCAGCTTCGAAATGCGTCCCACCAGGGGAAGGATGCGCTGTCCCGCCGGCGTCACCACGACGCCGCGGGGATGCCGGTCGAACAAGGGCAGTCCGAGCTCGTCCTCCAGCGCGCGTATCCTTGCCGTGACGTTGGACTGGACGGTATGCAGCTCGGCCGCCGCCTTGTTCATGCTGCCGTGCCTTGCAACCGCCTCGAACGTTTTCAGGTCGGCTAGATCCATGCTTTTCCTATCGTGATGGGTCGGCGCTGCGACACGCTACGCGCCATCGACCATGGCGTGCATATCATTATTTCAGATAGCGGCAATCCAATAAATTCGCTTCTTGAGATAAATGATAGCGCGTACGCTTTTCCTATCCTTAGAACAGAAGGAACGGCAATGGAAAGGTCGACGGCGCAGGGCCATGCGAAGGCCGGGAATCCCGCCGTCCCGCACGAGGGATGGGGAATTCTTTCAGGCTTCTGTGCCAGCCTGGTCGGCATCGGACTTGCCCGCTTCGCCTATACCCCCCTTCTGCCGGCCATCATCGATGCACACTGGTTCGAACCATCCCTGGCGGCCTATCTGGGGGCCGCCAATCTGGCCGGTTATCTCGCCGGCGCCCTAACTGGCCGCCCTTTGGCCGCAAGGCTGCCGGCCTCCGCGGTCCTGCGCGGGATGATGCTGCTGGCGACGGCCGCGTTCTTCGCTTGCGCCGTGCCGGTATCCTTCATCTGGTTCTTCGCCTGGCGCTTCCTGTCCGGCCTCGCGGGCGGCGCGCTCATGGTGTTGGCGGCACCCGCCGTATTGTCACGGATCCCCGCTTCACGGCGAGGACTCGCCGGCGGCGTCGTCTTCACAGGCGTGGGCGCGGGCATCGCGCTGTCCGGAACGCTCGTGCCACTCTGGCTACAGCAAGGCTTGGACCGGACGTGGCTCGGGCTGGGAGCCTTGTCGTTGCTGCTGTCCGGCCTGGCCTGGCGAGGGTGGCCCGGCGAGATCCGGCAAACTCAGGCAACGACGCATCACCGCGCACCCGTGGCCGGGGCCGGCACCTTGCGAGCGCTGTATGTCGAATACGCCCTCAATGCGGCCGGCTGGGTGCCCCACATGATTTTCCTCGTCGACTTCGTTGCGCACGGGTTGGGACAAGGTGTCCGTGCCGGAGCCCAGTACTGGGTGCTGTTCGGCATCGGCGCCACCGCGGGGCCGGTCCTCGCCGGCCTGTTGGCCGACAAGGTCGGTTTCGGCCGGGCGTTGCGGATGTCGTTCGCCCTGGAGGCATGCGCCGTGGCCATTCCCGCTCTGGAACTCGGAGCGGTCTGGCTCATGGCCTCCAGCGTGGTGGTGGGCGCGTTCGTCACAGGCACGGTTCCTTTGGTGCTGGGCCGCGTGCAGGAGCTGCTTGCCGGGCATCCCGCGCATCAGGGACCGGCATGGAGAACCGCAACCGTGGGATTCGCGCTATTCCAGGCGATGGCCGCCTATGGGCTGTCCTTTCTCTTCTCGCACAACGGGGGCAACTATGCCCAGCTCTTCGTCGTCGGAACTTGCGCAATGGTGCTGGCGCTGATGATCGACCTGGCGATGGCCGCGAGGTATCGATGAACGGGCAGCCAGCGCTCAGTGCGTAGGCTGGCGCGGACCGGACATGCGCTCGGATACGGACAGGATCCTGCTTGCGGGACGGGCGGCACCGAGCAGCGGGATGCCGGCGCCGTCGGCCGTACCGGGACCGAAGGCGCGCGACGTGTTGGCGACCCGCCGGCGCAGTTTTTCGACAGCGGCCGCAACCTTGGAGACCGGCAGCAGGTATTTCCACGAGAACTCCCGCAACCATCGGCCGGGCATCAGCGGAGGCGCGGTAATCGCCAGGCTGGGCGCCCAGCCGGGCGCCCAGCGCAAGGCGATGCGCGGCCGCATGGCCAGCGAGACGGCCGGCACGCCGACGTTGGAGGCCAGGTGCGCGAGGCCCGAATCGTTGCCGACGAAAACGCTGGCCGTGATCAGCCAACGTGCCAGATCGGCCAGCGATGCGTGCGAGACGAGCCGGAATCCGTGCGCCTCCACCCACGTCCAGTCGGCGTGCTCGTATGGCGCGACCACGAAACAGGGATCGTAGCCTTCGTCTCGCAAGCGTCGCGCCAGCCTCAGGAAGCGCCGCGGCAACCACTGCTTCTGGATCTCGCTCGCGGTGGGATGGATGACCACGCGGTTGCGGACCACCGCCGCGCCAATGTCGGCCGGCACCACCAGGCCGTTGTCGCGCGTCAGCGAGCCGAGCCCAAAGCAATATCGGCAAAGATCGAGTTGGATGTCGATCATGGGCTTGACCTGGCGATAGGTCGGCCATTGGTCCATGACCCAGACTCGCGGATGCCAGTCATACCCGCCCATCACGTCGGACTCGTAGGCGTGCAGCACGACGTCGTAACGCTCGAGCATGCTCCCGGCCCGGGCCGCGCAGAGGGCCGGCTCGATGCGGAACCCGGGAAACCAGTCGCGCAAGGCGTAGAGATGTGCGCTGAAAATCGTGACCTCGATCCCATGGCGGACCAGGTTGTTGGCGACCACCATGGAGATGAGCGTGTCACCGATCCGCGGCGACATCACGAAGGCAACGGACCAGTCTTTCTGAATCGAATATTGAGGATGGTTGATGGCGACTCCACCGGCTGTAACGGTTCAGATCGATACAAAACAAACTGTACCCTCACATTTGTCGCAACTTGTTTTTTATGGTAACGCCATGATGTTCCGCGCACATTTCGTGCCCGCGCGCAGGGGTTTTCCCGCAAGGGGCGATCCCGCCCGTGATATCGAAACGGCGTATGTCCGCGACATTCGCGGCAACAGGAATTTCCTGCGGGGAGCGCGGCATGGCCGCCGCGGCGGCCCGGGCCCGGCATCAGCCTGCGGAGCCGCCCAGGCCTATGCGCGACCAGAATGAGCGCTTGCGGGTGCGCCGGTTGCCGGCGTAGTCGCGTTGGGAAGCCTTCATCAGGTCGCCGAATGGCTGCGGCGCCCGGTAGCGATCGAGGTCGTAGCCCGCCGACAATGCTTCCTGGTAGTAGCGATCGAACAGCGCGGCCAGATCGGCCCGGGGATGAGGCAGCACGCGACCGTCGAACCAGTGCCGCCGCCCTTCTTCCGCGAGCCTGGGAAAGGCGTATTTGTGGCTGAACTGCGTCCCCATGTCGGAGTAATGCAGGATGCGGATGGCCTCGAGCGGCTTTTTCTCCCCATCGACGTTGTTGTAGTCGGAATGCATGGGCTCGATCAGCTCTGCATGCTGGGCGAAATACCGCATCATGCGCTGGTGCGACTCGGGCTCGGCGCGCAGGTCTTCGATGGGCGGCAACTGGGCCCGGGCGGCGGCGCAATCCCATACGGCCACGCAGAAACGCCAAGATGCCTTGCGCCCCTTGCCGGTCAAGACCTTGCCGGGACCGAAAGGCAGGCGCCAGAGTTCCGCCAGATCGCACAGCACGAGCATGTCGGTGTCCATGTAGATGGCCCGCCCCTCGTAGCCGCAGAACGCCGGCACGCCCCAGCGAAACCCCGAGAATGGCGTTGCCCACGCTTCTGTGCGCCACCCGAGCCCGCGTTCGGGGTCTGCGTACCAGAAGCTCGATGCGTCTCTCGTGAGCCGCATCCATTCGATGTCGATAGGCAGCGAACTATGCTTGCGAGCGCTGTACTCGAGCACCATCATCTGCTCGAGGTCGCAGTCGTTCGGATCGCATCCGACGAACAGCCTGATCCGGTCTTCCATGCTCTCCTCTGAGATCGGGTCGCCGGCGCCGAGCCGGCGCTTCAGTCCACCACCAGTTCCCGCCAGTCGAGCTGGCGGAACGGGCCGGCCGACAGCGCGCCATGCCGCGACAGGTTGGCGATCTGCACCCCCGACTCGCCCAGCAGCGCCGCGGCGCGGGTAAAGGACGGCAGGATATGGTCGGGCAGATAACGATCGAGCGTCGTGGGCAGGCGGTCGGCGGGCGTTTCGTAGAAACGTGGCGCGGTGGCGGCGTTGACGAGGTCGACGCCATGCAGCACGATTTCCGAGAACCCCAGCCAGGCCATGACCTGAAGGGCAGTGTACGCCACGGTACCCACGTCGAACACGCCCTTGCGGATGTCGTGGCTGAATCCCAACGCGCGGTCGAGATCGAAGATGGCCAGTTCGGTATCGGGATGGTCGCGCCGCACTTCCGCCATGGTGCGTGCCGGCAGCAATGCCCTGCGCTGCGGATTCTCGATCAGGAACAGCCGGCAGCCAAGCGCCGCGGCGGGCACCCGCTGCAGCACGTGCCACAGGCACAGCGGCGTGGTGAACAACAGCAGCTCCTGCGCCACGACGCGGCGGACCAGATCGGGGCGGGCCCGCACAAAGCCGGTGTCATTGAAGCAGTAGTAGTCGAAGCGCACCGGGTGCCGGTCGGCCAGCGCGATGGCGCCGTTGACGCCCATCACGCCGGATAGCGACAGGCGTCCGTAGTCGATCTCGTTGATCGACGGGCCGCAGGCGATGATGTGTCCGGTACCGCTGAAGGCGCCGCGCCCGAGCACGGGATTGGCCAGCGGCAGCGGGCGGCCGCGGTAGGAATAACTGACCAGGTTGCCGTCGGCGTCGCGGCCGACCGAGACGTGCGGCCAGAGACGCTCGTTGTGGCGATGGCCGGGACCGTGGCTGTAGCGATACAGCAGCTTGAGCGCGGTATTCGCGATTCGGCGGGAAGCGGACATGAGCGTATTGTTTACCGCACCGGGCAGAATGTCGAACCGATTTTTCACCTGATTGAAACGTTGTGATACTTCCTCCGGGGCATCGGCCCGGTACAACATAAGCTCACCAGAAACAGAATCAGCCAATCATGATTGAATCTGCGCGGATCTACATCGGTTTCGACAGCAAGGAAGTCGTCGCTTATCACGTACTGTGCCAGAGCATCCTGGAAAAAAGCTCCATTCCGGTTTCCTTCACCCCTGTCGCGCTGAATCACGTCAGGCCCGTCTTTACCCGGGAACGAAATGCCCTGCAATCGACCGAATTTTCATTCTCGCGATTCCTTGTCCCTTACCTGAGCGGATTCGAGGGCTGGTCCCTGTTCATCGATTGCGACACACTGGTGCGCGCGGACATCGCCGAACTCTGGGCCTTGAGGAATGATCGCTATGCCGCGATGTGCGTGAAGCACGATTATGTTCCGAAAACCGAAACCAAATTCCTGGGACACATCCAGACCAAATACAGCAAGAAAAACTGGTCGAGCGTGCTCCTTTTCAACAACGGGAAATGCCGGAAACTCGAACCGGGCTACGTGAGCAGCGCTACCGGACTCGAACTCCACCAGTTCAAATGGCTGGAATCCGACGAACTCATCGGCGAATTACCTGCCGCCTGGAACTGGCTCGTCAGCGAATACGATTACCGGCCCGACGCCAAGCTGGTTCACTTCACCGATGGCGGCCCCTACTTCGACGAACACAAGGACGACGACTACGCGGACGAATGGTTTGCCGCACGTGACCGCCTCTTGCACGTCCAGCAGCGCATCGGATGAATTCCGCCGGTCGGCGAGCCCCCGCCCGGCCCGGGGAGGTCTAAATATCGGTGGCCGGCGCTGCCTTCGCCGGGAGGGTTTCCGTCAGCGCCGCATTCCACAGGGGGATGCCCGTTTCACGGGCCACCTCCGGATCAGCGGTATAGATAGGCCGGCCCGCCTCGAGCAATCGCCGCAGGATAATCGTGTCCATTCGGACGTGCAGCCTCGACAGGCCCGCATCGTTGTATGCATGGCCGCTTGAATTGGGATTGATTCCCGTAATGATGACGGCCGGCGCGCCGTGATAGAGGGCGAACAGGACCGCATTGACGCCGTTGGAGCATTTCGACTCCGCGTCGATCTCCAGGGAACGGAGGCCGGCTACCTTGTCGAGCAGCGCCATTCGTTCGTAGCGGTCAACGATATAAAGGTGGTCGTATCGGTAATTGAACGATGCCAGCCCGCGCTCCAGCCGTTCGCGTTCATTCTTGCGCCATAAAAGCACGAACAGAGCCCGGGTTCGCCGCCCGGATAACACTCGCCTTACTTCCCGCGCATTATGCGTGGTCCCCTCGATCTGATTGAACATCATCATCGTGATATCGGGGACCTCGATGCCCCATTGCGACGTGATCGATTGAGATCCATTGACGGTGATGACGGAAAAACTGTCGTCCATACCCGCGGGGCAATGCGACACAGGCGCCGAACCGACGACGACGGCGGGACCGGTAAAACGGAAAGGCGATGGGGGCGGCTCCGGCCGGACGAGGCGGTACTTTATCCATCGATAAACGAGTTTTTTCGTATCTACAAGGAAATTGTTCATCCTGGAAAATCCGGCTGGTTGGTACCTTCATCGATATAGAGTACCGCGGCGCGCGGCCATGCCTGCCGCGTGTTTTTCTTTCAGTCTTTGTAAGTTTTGGCATGGCGGCGGCGCGCGTCGAGCCATGCCCGGGCACAGGCCCATGCGGAGCGCCTCCGGGCACGGTTCTTGTCTGGGGAATCTGCTCTAGCGTCGACACGATCCAAGGACCCGTTCCCATGACCGAACCCCGCACCGTGGTCATTACCGGCGCCAGCGCCGGCATCGGAAGGGCCACAGCGCTTGCCTTCGCCAGCGCCGGCTACCGGGTGGGCCTGCTGGCACGCAGCCAGGCGGGATTGCGCGACACCGAAGCGGAATTGCGCGCGCGCGGCGCCACGACCCTGTCCGCCTGCGTCGACGTGGCCGATGCCGAGGCGGTCGAGCGCGCCGCGGTGCGCTTCGAAACGGAACTGGGCCCCATCGACGTATGGGTCAATTCCGCCATGGCGACGGTATTCAGTTCCGTCAGCCAGCTTACGGCGGAAGAAATCAAGCGAGTGACGGAAGTCACCTACCTGGGCTTCGTGCACGGCACACTGGCGGCCCTGCGGCACATGCGCAAGCGGGACAGCGGCACGATCGTGCAGGTCGGTTCGGCGCTGGCCTACCGCGCCATTCCCCTGCAATCGGCGTACTGCGCGGCCAAGTTCGCCGTCCGCGGTTTTACCGACGCGCTGCGCTGCGAGCTTATCCATGATGGCAGCCATATCCGTCTTACCATGGTCCAGCTGCCCGCCCACAACACCCCGCAGTTCGAGTGGGCCCGCAACAAGCTGGGACGCCGGCTCCAACCGGTGCCGCCTATCTATGCGCCCGAGGTAGCCGCGCGCGCCATCCTGCGGGCGGCGACCGAGGCACCGCGCGAGCTGTGGCTCGGCCGCGCCACGTTCCAATCGATATTGGGCACGGCGCTGATGCCCGGCTGGCTCGACCGGCTGTTGGCCAAGCGGGCGTACGAGGGCCAATCCACCAACGATCACGAACCGCCCCGCCCCGACAATCTCTATCAGGCCGTGGACGCACTGCATCGCACGGCAGGCCGCTTCGAGAATACATGCCTGGACAAGGCGACCTGCCTGTCGTCCGAGAGCGTCGGCAAGCTGCTCGCACTGGCCGCCGCGGCCGCGGTCCTGGGGATCGTGCTGGTCACGCTCGCCCTGGCTTGAACCGGGCATGCCGCCCCGCCGGAGCGGCCCCGCCGAACCTCGAAGGAACCCCATGACAGCTCGCATAGAAGACCATGCCTTGATCGGGGACTGCGAAACCGCGGCGCTGGTGACGCGCGACGGTTCCATCGACTGGCTATGCTGGCCGCGCTTCGATTCGGGCGCGTGCTTCGCCGCCCTGCTCGGCACGGCGGAACATGGACGATGGCGCATTGCGCCGGCCGGCGGCATCGCGCGCACACAGCGCCAATACCTTCCCGACACGCTCATACTGCGGACGGACTTCGAAAACGACGAAGGCGCGGTCTCGCTGGTCGACTTCATGCCCATCCGCCGAGGCCGGCCCGTTTCCGAACTGGTCCGCCTGGTCATCGGCCGCCGCGGCAAGGTGCGCATGCGCATGGACCTGGCTCTGCGCTTCGACTATGGCCGGCTCATTCCCTGGGTGACGAAGACCGGAGGGGGGTGCCTGCGCGCGGTCGCCGGCCCGCATTCGGTCATGCTCAAGACGCCCGCTCCCCTGCGCGGCGAAGACTATACGACCGTCTCGGAGTTCAGCGTAGGCGCAGGCGAGCGCGTACCGTTCACGCTGGCCTACGAAGCGTCCCACCTGCCGGCGGCCATTCCGGGCGACAGCGAAGGCGCCCTGGCGGAGACGGAGCGGTTCTGGCGCGACTGGGCCGCACGCTGCAACTACGAGGGACCGTGGAAGGACGCGGTCGTCCGGTCGCTTATTACCATCAAGGCCCTGACCTATCGCCCCACCGGCGGCATCGTCGCCGCCGCCACCACCTCGCTTCCCGAGCAGCTCGGCGGCGTGCGCAACTGGGACTACCGGTTCTGCTGGCTGCGCGACGCCACCTTCACGGTGCTGTCGCTGATGAACGCCGGCTACCGCGACGAGGCGCAAGCCTGGTGCGACTGGCTGCTGCGCGCCGTGGCAGGCGCCGCCTCGCAAATCCAGCCGCTCTACGGCGTGGCGGGCGAGCACCGCAATGATGAAAGCGAGCTGCCCTGGCTGCCTGGCTATCGCGGTTCCCGCCCGGTTCGCATCGGCAACGGCGCCCACTCCCAGTTGCAGATCGACATATTCGGCAACGTGATGGATGCGCTTTTCGAGGCGCGCTGCCTGGGCCTCGAGCTTCACGAGGCCGCGACAGGGCTGCAGACGGAACTACTGCAGCGCCTGGAGCAAGTGTGGCGGGAACCCGACGAAGGCATCTGGGAAATACGCGGCGAGCGCCGGCACTTCGTCCACTCCAAGCTGATGGCGTGGGTCGCCTTCGACCGGGCCGTCGCATCGGCCGAAAGATTCGGCCTCGCGGGGCCCGTCGAACGCTGGAAGACGCAGCGCTCAAGCCTCCACGCCGAAATACTGGAAAAAGGATTCGACAAGCAAAAAGGCGCCTTCGTCCAGGCATACGGATCCAAGGAACTGGACAGCGCAACGTTGCTGATGCCGATATTCGGCTTTCTGCCGCCCGACGATCCCCGCATCGTCTCGACCGTGCGCGCGATTGAAACGGATCTGTGCCGCGACGGCCTGCTGCTGCGCTACGACACGCGCGGCGGCGGCGACGGCCTGCCGGCCGGCGAAGGCGCCTTTCTTGCGTGCAGCTTCTGGCTGGCGGACAACCTGATCCTGCAGGGACGCCGGGACGAGGCCGAGCGCCTGTTCGAGCGGCTGCTATCCCTGCGCAACGACGTCGGCCTGCTGGCGGAACAGTACGACACCCAGGCCAAGGCCTTCGCCGGCAATTATCCGCAAGCGTTCTCGCACTTCGCGCTGGTCGACACGGCCTTCAATTTCTCGCAGTCCCGCGGCGCCGTGCGGGAAGCCCGCTGGAAATGAATGGGCGATGAAACCATCGCGCAGCGCATCCCGCCGGATTTGTGGACACTGCACGGGTCGCTCGTCACGCCGCGGCGCAAGGCGATCGCCGTCGACCTCATCACGGGCCTGAAACAGAATCGGGCCTGGTTCCCACAGCACCGGAAATACCTCGCCGACCGCCAACCCGCGACGTTGACCGTATGGGGTCCCCGGGATCATTACATGCCGGAGGAATCCGCGCGTGCGTACCCGTGCGACCTGCCGTCGGCCGAGCTGCATTTGCTGGACGGCGGCCATTGGCTTCTCGAGACCTACCTGGACGAAGTGGTGGCGCTCATGCGCGATTTCCTGGGCCGGTGCGCTGATCGCCTTGCGCCTCGACGATGTCTATTGACCGATTAATAACCTAGTGGTTATGATTTTAAAAATAACCGAGCGGTTATGAATTATCCATGAAGAACACTCCTGACCTGCTTTTCACGACCCTTGCCGACCCGACCCGGCGGGCCATTTTCGAACGCCTGTGCCGCGACGGGGAACAAACCGTCGCCGCCCTGACGGCGCAAGCCGGTGTCTCGCAGCCGGCCGTCTCCAAGCACCTCAGGATGCTGAAACGGGCCGGCCTCGTGCTCGATCGGCACGAGGGACGCCAGACGCACTACAGCGCCCAACGCCGTTCGCTGATTCCTCTGGTCGACTGGACCACCCGGATGGCCGGGTTCTGGGAAAGCCGGTTCGACAACCTTGAAGACCTGCTCAAACGGATGGACCAATGACTGATACGCCGGCCGAGACGCGCACCGTCGTCGTCGAACGCGAGTTTCCCCACCCTCCGGAAAAAATCTGGCGCGCGCTCACCCAGCCGCACCTGATCGAGCCAGACAAGGCGCTGTCCTATACATGGAACTTCAGCCACGACGATACGGCATTCGACCTGAGGAGCGTCGTGACCTTCACGCTCACGCCCACGCGCGCAGGGACCCTGCTGCGCATGGAGCAATCCGGCTTCCGACCGGACCAGAAACAAGCTTACGGCGGCGCCAAGCTCGGATGGCCGCAATTCTTCGGCAAGCTGGAACAACTCTTGGCGCGAACGGCTTGATCTGCGCCGGCGCTTCCGGCAGGGCCAGCCAGCAATCAATTCCATACCGATGACGTCGAGAGAGACTACGCACGCATCAAGGCGCGTGGCGACGATTTCACCATGGCGCCGACCGAGGTGACGGGTTCGGCCGTTGCGCGCTTGAAGGACACTTGTGGCAACATTCCGCAGATAACGCGGTCGGCGCGGTGGTAAGGCGCAGTGGGCCTTTGCCCTCGCGGCGCGTCTCGCATCCTGCAATCATCAAAACGGAGACCCTTCCATGAAGCAGCCGATCCGGTTCGCCTGCCTGGCGCTCTTCTTCGCAGTGGCGGCGACGGCAACCGGTGCGGAGCACGCGGCCGGTGTGCGCTCTCCAGCGCCTGGCGTATTATGCGACCCGTACCTGTGCGCGAACGACCAGGGCATTTCGCGGGAGCTGACAGCCAGGCATCTTGGCGAGAAAGCCGCGGCACGGCTTTTCTCGCAAGGCGAGTTCGACCGTACCGAATTCACCCTCGCAAATGGCGTCTTCTGCGACACGAAGGAACGCCTGTGTCGCAAGGATCGCTACTTTGGCTCGGATGGCAAGCGCAGCGGCGAGGTGTCGGAACAGTACACGCAGTTGCTGTTCGGCAAATGATGCCGCCTCGACCGTCAGGATCGGGGCAGTGCGACACCGGTGGCCCGCTCAAGCTCGCCCAGCAACTCGTCCTGGAACGCCACGTCGAGCGATGCCGGATGAGGCTCGATGCGGCGCTGGTGGTGCCAGTAACCGCCGGTGACGAGAACCTGCGGATCCTGGCTGGACGCCAGCCATTCTTGCGTCAGATGCCCCAGTCGTAGGTCGTCGGGCGCGTCCGGTCCGCCCATCCTGGTCGGGACCCAGCCCGGATCGACCGCACTGCTGACCACCCGGGGCCACAATCGGGCGACCGCTGCGGCCAGCGCCGTCACGAAAAGCTTGCTGTCCGAATAGGAACCCGACGCGCCGCGCCCGCTCCAATCCAGCCCGCCAAGAACCGGGCGACCGTCCAGGTGCATGCCGCTGCTCAGGTACACCAGGCGGTCCGGCCTGGTGATCAGCGCGGTCAGCACATAGGGCGCCACGACGTTGACAGGCAGCACCTGTCGCCCGGAATAGACGCCGGCATTATGGATGACCGCATCCATTCGGCCGAGCCGGTTCACCTGGTCGGCAACGGCCTCCATCTCCCCCTGGTCCGACAGGTCGCCGACGGCCACGCGGGCCCCCTGATCCAGCAAATCCCGGATTGCATCGAGCCGTTGCTTGCCGCGCACGTGAAGCACTACTTCATGGCCGCCGGCGAGCAGATTTCGCGCCGCAGCCTGGCCCAGTCCGTCGGCCGAGCCCGTGATGAAGATTCGAGACATTGAGACCTCCCACTCCGGTCAGGCATACCTCCCCCAGCCGGCGGCGCACGCAGCACCGCGCCATGCCAGGCAAGCGTCACCGGGCTTGAGGGAGTCGACACGCCAGAATACCCGGAAGCCGGACAAGGCCGTCAACCGTTTCAAGCGCAAGGCCGCAAGGAGGTAGACTTCTACTTCACCCGGCACGGGGAAACCCCTGAAGGACCCGTCATGCGTCAAGCCAGCAGCGCCACCATATCCTCCACCGACACCAACTACCTGCATCGCATCCACGTCGGGGCATTCGACCTGGACACCGACGAGCCGAGGACTCTGGGCGGCCAGGGTGCCGCCCCGGCCCCATTCGACTACTACCTGGCGTCCCTGTCGGCCTGCACCGCCATCACGCTGCGCATGTATGCGCAGCGCAAGGGCTGGAGCCTGGGCGAATTCCGCGCCGAGCTGACGTTGAGCTTCGACGACCAGGGCACGGCGCACATCCACCGCAAGCTGTATTCGGACCAGCCGCTGACCAGCGAGCAGTGGAACCGGCTGCTGGAGATCGCTGCCAAGACACCAGTCACCAAGGTCATGAGCAATGGCGCGGTAATCACCAGCGAAGCCGTCGCGGCGGACACGTAGGCAGCCGGCGCCATGGCCGGGCCGCTCATCGTCAAGCCGTTCCCGCCGCCCTCCTCCGGTCAATCGAACTGGCCCTGCGTCTCGGGCGAAACTTTCGCGCCCACGAGGTAGACCGCCGCCAGCAAGGCCGAAGTGACAGCCAGGACATGGGGAATGTCCTGCGGCGAGCCGCTCATCAGCGAGACCACGGTAGGCATCATGCCGCCGATGGCGAATCCGATGTTCCATGACAACCCCGTGCCGCTGGCGCGCATCTTGGCCGGGAAGCGCTCGTTCAGGAAGATCATGACCGGCGCGATGATGGCCCCTCCCAGCAGGGCGATGGCCGAGGCGATGACCGTGATCTGCGGCAGGGACGCGGGCCTGGCGATGAGCATGAAAAGGTACGGCAGCAACACCAGGCAGAAAACCCCCAGCGCGTAGAACGTCTTCTTCCGACCGATCACGTCGCTCAGGGCGCCGAATGCCAGCGCGCCGACGATCGTTCCCACCGAGCTGATCATCAGGATGAGCGCCGAACTCTCGTGCGGCACGTTCGCGACCAGTTTCAGCAGCGTCGGAAGATAGCCCGCGGTGATGTAGTAGGTGGCGCCGCCGCCGAAGGTGATGAGCAGGTTGATCAACAGGACGTTCCGGTACTCGCCCGCGAACAACGTCTTGAGCGGAGAGGCCTGCCTGGCCGCGCCGTCTTTCTGCTTCGCCCTTTCGGCCTGGATCTTCTTGAAGGAAGGCGTCTCGTCGAGCAGCCGATACATCACCAGGCCGAACACGGTACTGATCAGGCCGGAGAAGAACATGACACGCCAGCCGATCTGGTCGAACCGGTCGCCGGGGAACACATGGGACAGCGCAAAGTACACGATGGAGGCCATCAAAGCTCCCATGCCCGCACCGCCGCTTCCCACCAGCCCCGACATCAGGCCGCGATGGCGCGGCGCGATCGACTCCGTGCCGATCGTATGCGTCGAGGCCACGATGCCGCCCACGAACAACCCCTGCACGATGCGCAGCACCAGGAAGATGATGGGAGCGATCAGCCCGGCCTGGTGAATGGTCGGCAGCAAGCCGAACGCCGCCGTGCTCAGGCCTACGCCCACCATCGAGATCATCAGCGCCCGCTTGCGGCCATGCTTGTCCGCATAGGCACCGAACACGGCCGACCCGAGGGGCCGCACCAGCAGCGCCACGGCGAACGAAGCGTAGACCGCCGCGAGCGACAGAGTCGGCTTGTCCGAGGGAAAGAACAGGCGGCCGATGATGGGCGCCACATACAGCAGAATGAACAGATCGAACAGGTCCAGCGCCCACCCGAAGGTCGATGCAACACCTGCCAGGAAAGCCTTGCGCGATTGCGCGGGGTCGGCCGCGGACTCGCGCGAGCCCGCGCCGCTGACCGTGTCAGTGGTGGAATTCATGATGTCTCCTTTGTTTGAACGAGGACTGGGGGCGCCCTGTCGCCCGGCTGGCGACTCCGGTCGTCAGCCTGCCCTGCGAGCGAACCGGCGGTGCCGGCTCAGCGCCCCAACCACTGCGGCTTGCGCTTGGCGTGAAACGCTTCCACACCCTCGCGGAAATCCTCGGAGCTGCGCAGGCGGCTGTAGCAATGGCCCTCGAGTTCGATGGCGATCGACAGCGGCGAATCTTCGGTGTCGTTGAGGAGTTTCTTGACCGTACGCTGCGCAAGCGGCGAAAACTCCCGCAGCTCGTCCACGAGCTTGTCGGTGGCGGCCTCGAGCTGGTCGTCCGGCACGCATTCGACGACGAAACCCCAGTCATAGGCCTGCTGGCCCGAAACCCGGCGGGATCGCATGACGACGTCCTTGGTGCGCGCAATGCCGATCATGCTTTGCAGCCGCGCCGAGCCGCCCGATCCGGGTATCTGTCCCAGCTTCTGCTCGGGCAGCGCATACTGTGCCGTGACACTGGCGATACGAAAGTCGCAGGCGAGCGAGATCTCGAATCCCACGCCGAAGCAATATCCTCGGTTGGCGGCGATCACGGGCTTGGTGCAGCGCGCCGGCGCGGCGACGTTCCAGGCCAGCTTGGATACGTGCTCGGGCGAGGCTTCCAGGAAACCGCGGATGTCACCGCCGCTGGAAAAGTGCTCGCCCTCGGCGCGCAACACGATCACCCGTACGCGCGGATCCTCGTCCAGCGCCTCGAACACCAGGCGCAGCTGTTCCCGTTGCAGCATGGAAATGATGTTGAAGGGCGGCCGCTTCAGGACGATATCGGCGCGCTCGCGCCCGGCGTCGACGATGACTTCGAAGCCGTCGAGTCGTTCAAGCAGGGTCTGGGCCGGATGGTTGAGATTGGGCATGGGAATTTCCTTGTTTGGGTCGTAGACAAGACTTCGATACGGGGAATGCGGGCGGCGTCCTTTCCGGTCAGTGCGGTTCGGGCTCCACGCCCGGATCCGGCTCGAACTCGCCGGCGGTCAGCTTGCGGCGCAGGATCTTCCCCACCGGCGACTTGGGAATCTCACTGACGAAGACGTACTCGCGCGGGCGCTTGAAATTCGCGAGGTCCGTGCCCCGGCAGTAGGCGTCCAGCTCGTCGCCATCCACGGCGTTCTTGCGCTTGATGAACGCGACGACACGCTGGCCCCAGCGTTCGTCCTGCAGGCCGGCGACGGCGACCTCGTCCACGCCGGGATGCAGCGACAGCACGGACTCGATGTCGACCGGCGAGATGTTCTCGCCGCCGCTGATGATCATGTCGTCGACCCGTCCGGTGACGTGCAGCTCGCCATCCTCGTCCAGGTATCCGGTATCGCCGGTGAAGTACCAGCCGTTGCGCAGCGACTTGGCGTTGGCGTCTGGCCGGTTCCAATAGCCTTCGAACGCCTCGTCTCCGGCCAGGTCGGCGATGATCTGGCCCTCCGTTCCGCGCGGCGCCAGGTCGTCGGGGTCGGTCGTTTCCAGCCGCACCAGGCGCAGGCGCGTATTGATGCCCGCGCGCCCCGCGCTGCCGGGCTTGCGGCGGGCATCGGGATTGATGGCCATGGTGTAGACCTCGGAACTGCCGTAGTGATTGACGAACAGCTCCGGCCGGAATGCCTCGTCCAGGCGCAGCAGCAGCGCATCATGCATGGGAGCTCCGGCGAAGCCGAGCTTGCGGACGCTGGAAATGTCGGTGCGCGCGAAATCCTCGTGCGCCAGCAGGTCGTGGTAGAGCGTCGGCACCAGGTACAGGTTGCTGACACGCTCACGCTCAATCAGCTGGAGCGCCGTCGCGGCGGAAAAGCGCGGCAGGCAGACGAAGCATCCGTCCACCAGCGCCATGGCCAGCAATGACCGCACCCCCATGGTGTGATAGAGCGGCATCACGCCCAACGTGCGCTCGCCGATCCCGTACTGATTCTGCGCCACGTGCCCCAGCGCGGCGGCCCGCTCCTGCCGGTGCCTGCGCGGCACGCCCTTGGGCTTGCCGGTGGTCCCGGACGTATAGAGCATCAGCGATACATCGTCCGCTCCCGCCGACGGCCCGGCGGTCCAGGGGCTTGCGGCAAGCAATTGCGCATACTCGTGCGTCGCGCGCGCGTCCGATCCCACCACGATGCGCGGGACGTGCGCGGCTCCCGCCGCATGCGCCACGGCGTCCCCGCTGGCTTCTTCATAGACGATCGCCTTCGCCGCGGAATCTGCCAGGCAATAGTCGACCTCTTCGGGCTTGGCGCGCCAGTTCAAGGGCGTGACGATCACACCCAGGAACTGGCAGGCCCAATGCAGGGTGGCCATTTCCAGGCGGTTCTGCAACACCACCAGCAAGTGGTCGCCGTGCTTGAGTCCGAGGTCATCCAGCCCTTGCGCAACGCGCAGGACCTGCCCCAGCCACTCGGCATAGGTCAGGCGGGATTCGCCTTCCACGACCGCTATCGCGTTGGGATTGCGCTCCACGCTCTGCAAGAATGTACGTCCCAAATCCAGCATCGAATGCCTCCTTCATGTGTTCTTGTTGCGCGCGGCGGCCACGTCCAGGACGGCCTGGACGATGGGCGTGTAGCCCGTGCACCGGCAAAGGTGCCCCGAGAGCATGTCGCGCACTTGTTGCTCGGTCGGCGCAGGCGCGCGCTCCAGGAAGTCCGCGCACGACATCAGGATCCCCGCCGTGCAGAAGCCGCATTGCAGCGCGTGGTGCCGCCGGAAGGCCTGCTGCAGGTCGCTCAGTTCGCCGTCGCGGGCCAACCCCTCCACCGTGTCGACCCTGCGGCCGTCCACCTGGACGGCCAGGGTCAGGCACGAGCGGCCGGCCACGCCGTCGATGCGCACGGTGCAGGCGCCGCATACTCCGTGCTCGCATCCCACGTGGGTGCCGGTCGCCCCCAGCTCGTGCCGCAGGAAATCGGACAACAGCGTGCGGCTTTCCGCCGCGCCCTCGCACGGCTTGCCATTCAGCGTGCAGCGGACGCGATGCGTCCTGCCGGCAGGCAGCGCTTGTCCGGCGGTCTTGCGTTCATCCTTCATTGCTTGCCCCTTGCGCCCGCGCCGCGGCAGTCGCGATTGCCCTGGCCGCCAGTTGCCGCACCAGCCGCCGGCGGTAGGCCGCGCTCGCGTGCGCATCGTCCTGAGCCCCCAGCGTCCACGCGAAATCATTGATGGCCGCTTCCAGCTCGTGCCGCGGCAGGCGTGGCCATTGCACGACGGCCGGCCGGTCGGCCACTCCGCCCACCCCCAGGCGTATGGCGTCCTGGCTGACCGCGGCCGCGCATGCGGCGATGGCGAAATCGCCGTGGCGCAGCGAAAATTCTTCGAATGCGTAGCCAGTCCCCGGAGCCCGCAGGGGATAGCGCACGCAGGCGATCAGTTCGTCGCCGGCGCGCGCCGTGGTAAGCATTCCCTGGAAGAAGTCCCGCGCGGACAGTGTCCTGCGGCCCCGCCTGGATGCCAGCACGACCTCGCCGTCCAGCAACGCCAGGCACAGCGGCAGCTCCGCGCTCGGGTCGGCATGCGCGACCGACCCGCAAACCGTGCCCCGGTTACGCACCTGGAAATGCGAGATATACGGAAACGCGCAAGCCAGCAGCGGCACCTCGTCGGCCAGTCCCGGTCGCCACTCCACGCTGGCCTGCGTGGCGGCAGCCCCCACTTCCAGCTTGCCGCCCACCACCTTCGCGTAGTCCAGCGGCTCGCAGCGCGAGACGTCCAGCAGCACCGACGGCTGCGCGAGACGCATGTTCAGCACCGTGATGAGCGACTGTCCGCCCGCCAGCACGCGGGCCTCCTCGCCATGGCGCGCCAGCAGGTCGCAGGCCTGCGCCTCGTCCTCCAGCCGCACGTAATCGAAAGCCGCCGGCTTCATGCCGCCCCCCTCCATCCCAGCAGCGCCAGCACCTTGCGCCACCAGCTTCGCGATGCGGCGGCCGGCGGTTGTCCGCTGGCCTGCCGGCCCAGTTGTTCGAACAATTGCGCGAGGACGATCTTGGCCGCCCCTTCCAGCATGCGGCTGCCCACCGCGGCGACCTTGCCGCTGACCTCGGCGCTGTAGTCGTAGCGCAGGCGCGTGCCGCCCTCGTGGGGCTCGAGCAGCACCTTCCCGCTGCCGCGCGCGCTGCCCAGCGACGAGCTCCCGGAACCGGCCAGCCGCAAGGAACGCGGCGGATCGAGCTCCGACAGGGCGATCTCGGCCGCATAGCGGGCCTTGATCATGCCCACGCCCACCGTCACGTCGGCGCGATACCGGTTCTCCCCTATCGCTTCCAACGAATGGCAGCCCGGCACCACCTTTGCAAGGGCTTCCGGATCCAGCAGCACGCCGAAGACCACTTCGGGCGCGGCCGCGATCTGCACGCTGCCCGCGGCGGACAAGGCCTTGCCCGAGCCGCTGCCCTGCGGCGCGACGCCCGCGGGCGGCGCGGATGCCACGTGCGGGCTTCCGCTGGGCGGCGGGTCGTCGAACCCGATCAGTTCCATGACCTTCAACGGGGTCAGGGGCAGGCGCACGTCGCACGCCCCACGGATCGGCGCCAGCGCGTCCGCGACGGCGTTGGCCACGCATACCGGCGTGCTCATGTTGTTGCCCTCGCCCAGTCCCTTGGCCCCCAGGGGCGTAAACGGCGACGGGGTTTCCAGATGCACGATGACCGGGTCCGGCACCTCGCAGGAGGTCGGAACGAGATAGTCGGCGAACGTGCCGGACTGGAAGCTGCCATCGTTCGCGTAGCGGAACTCCTCCATCAACGCGGCGCCCAGCCCCTGGGCGAAGGCCCCGCGGATCTGGCCGTCCGCCAGGGCGGGATTGAGCAGCTTGCCGGCGTCATGCGTGGTGACATAGCGGTCGATGCGCACGCGCCCCGTATCGCGGTCGATCTCGACCGCGCAGATGTCGAAGGCGAAGCCGTAGGCCGCGGAAGTGTTGACGCGATCCTGCTCGTCCGGGGCGGTCAATGGCTCCGGCGTCCAGAACTCGGTCACGCGCAAGCCCGGCGATTCCCCTTCCGGAAGTTGTCCCGGGGCCCAATGCGCGCTGCTCGCCGCGCGGCCGAACGACAGCATCTTCCCCGGCACGTCCGGCAATCCCACCTTGCCGCCGGCGAACACCACGTCGGCCGGATCGCAGGCCAGCTGGTGGGCCACGATGCGCGCCACCTTGTCGCGCAGCCGGGTCGCCGCCAGGTGCACCGTTCCGGCCACCGCGCCCGCGAAGCGGCTGGAGTAGTTGCCCGCTGCCACCGACCACGCATCCTTCTGCGTATCGAAGTCCACGTTCACCGTCACCTGTTCCGGCGCCAGGCCGAACACGTCCGCGACAACCTGCGCGCACACGGTCATGTGCCCCTGCCCCGCCGGGGAGGACGCGACGACCACCGACACGCCGCCCAGGGGATCGATGCCGACGGTGGCGCTGGCGATGGCGCCGTTCTTGGGGCCGGCCTTGGCGCGCTGCTCCGCCGTCAGGACCGTGCTGATGTAGCCCATGTTGGAAATGGACGGCTCCACAATCGCGGAAAAACCGATGCCGTACAGCCGGCCCTCGGCCCTGGCCGCGTCGCGCCGCCGCAGCAGTTCGTCCAGCCCGCCTTCGCGGGCGGCCATTTCCACGGCCAGCGGATAATTGCCGGAATCCAGCAAGGCGCCGGCGGCGGCCCGGTAAGGAAACGCCTCGGGCTGCACGAAATTGCGCCGGTACACCGCCAGCGGATCGAGGCCCAGCTCCTGCGCGATGCGCTGCACCAGGCGCTCCAGGGCGAAGTACACCTGGGGGCCGCCGAAACCGCGCACCAGGCCGGCCGGCGTGCGATTGGTCAGCACCACGCGGTTTCGTACCTTCAGGTGAGGAATTGCGTAGGCCCCCGTCAGGCAGCCGTGCATGCGATAGAACGTCGCGGGTTCGGGGGCGCGCAGATAGCCGCCCACGTCGTCGAACTGGTCGTACGACAGCGCGCTGATCCGGCCCTCGCCATCCACCGCCGCTTCGAT
Organism: Pigmentiphaga sp. NML080357; assembly: GCF_002188465.1. GTDB lineage: Bacteria > Pseudomonadota > Gammaproteobacteria > Burkholderiales > Burkholderiaceae_B > Pigmentiphaga. The sequence goes on from NZ_NINW01000017.1 coordinate 47,144, forward strand.
CGTGCACATGCGGGACGTGGCGGAGGTCGCCGCCACCAGGTGCTCCAGGCGGTCCTCCACCCACTTCACCGGCGCGCCCGCCTTGCGCGAGGCCAGGCACATGAGCACGACGTAGGGAAAGACGCTCTGCTTCACGCCGAAGCTTCCGCCCGAGTCCCTGGGCAGTTTGTGGCGCAGGCGCGTGCCGGGAATCTTCAGGGCCAGCGCCATCACGGAATGCAGCGAGAACGGCCCCATGAAGTTGGAACTGACCTCGTACCCGTCCTCGCCGGGCAGATGCTCGGCGATCACCACCGCTCCCTCGATGGGCGTGCAGGAATTGCGCGGATAGTGGACGGTCAGCCGGACGCGGTGCTCGGCCGCCTCGAAGGCGGCGTCCGGCTCGCCGTAGCTGAAGCTGCGATCGCTGACGACATTGCTGCCCACCGCGGGATGCAGCACCGGCGCCCCCTCGGCGATGGCCGCCTCGATCTCCACGGCAACGGGCAACGCCTCGTAATCGACCCGGATCAGCTCCAGCGCATCCTCGGCCACGTAGCGGTCCTCGGCCACCACCACGGCCACGGGCTCGCCCACGTAGCGCACGCGGTCCTGCGCCAGCGACCAATGCTCCATGGGAGACTTCACACCCACGACGAAAGGCTGGGACCAGCGCTTCACGTCCGCGCCCGTCAGTACCGCCCGGACGCCCGGGAACGCTTCCGCGGCACTCGCATCGATGCCTAGCAACATCGCGTGAGCGTGGGGCGATCTGAGGATGGCGGCATGCAGCGTGCCGGGCTTGACCGGCAGGTCGTCGCCATAGGCGCCGCGCCCCGAAAGCAGCGCCGCATCCTCGACACGCTCCAGCCGGCGCCCTACGAACGGCGCCCGGGCCGCGGACAGAACGCTCGCCTCGCTCATCGCCCCCCTCCTGCTGGAGCGCAAGCGCCGTGCCTTGCGGGCATCACACGCAAGCATCGCATTTGTCTTCCTCCTGTTCCCGGCATGCCGCCTGAGGCGGTCTGCGCGAGGCGTTCAAGCCTCAAAAAAGAATGGGGAGAAAGATAAGCGGCGTGCTGCCCGCAGCCGTTACCGCTGCATCGGGCGACTTACCGTAGAGTCTGATTTTTCAGTTTCTTGACGGAAAAACGGCGCAAAGGACTGCCTGTCAGCGCCTGTCCTGGCCGGCATCGAACAGGTCCACCACCCGGCGATATTCCGTAGGCGTGGTTCCCAGGTGCTCGCGGAAGAAACGGGTGAAATGCCCCGGGGCGGAGAAACCCACGTCGTACGCGACGTCGGCGATGGGTGTATCGCCCGCGGTCAGCGCGGCGATGGCCGCCTCCATGCGCAGCACGTTGGCATACACGCGGGGGGTCAGCTTGGTCGTCTTCCGGAAAAGCTCGAAGAAATGCGCCCGCGACAGGCCGCACTCCGATGCGAGCACGTCCATGTCCAGCGGCTGCGCAAGGTTTTCCTTCATGCGGGTGATGGCCTTGCGGATCCGCACGTCGCCGTGATGCTGCCGCAGGCTGCCCATCAGCGACTGATAGCTGCGCCACTCGGAATGATGCTCGATGGTGGCGATCATGAGCTCGAAAAGACGCTCCTCCAGCTGGCTCGCGGGCAGTTCCGTCATCAGCAGCATGTCGCGGGCGAGCGCATCCGCCAGTTTGCGTGCCGCGGGAGAAAGCGCGACGCAGGGTTGCTGGAAAAAATGCGGATGCGCGCTGACCGTCAACGCCTGCTGGATGCCGGCCAGCCAACTGGGTTCGATATACAGCGCCAGGATGACCGTGCGTTTCACTTCCGCGCCGTTGTGCGTGTAGGAATGCGGCTCCCAGGCGTTGACCAGCACGGCGCTGTCGTCCGTGAGCGGCTGCGGCCGGCCGCGCACCGAAAAATACGTGTCCGCGCCGAACGCCTTGATCAGGACGTGGCAATGGTGATGCGCATGCGACACCAGGAGCATGTTCATGTCGAGCAAGGCGACGCGCCCGAACTTTCCCTGCAGGATCCTGATTGCAGCTGACATGGACGCCCCCCTACGCGCTTACGCGCGCCCCCCGGGGGGCGGCACTGGCGGACCGGCGGAGCCGGGTCCGCGGTGCCCTCGGTAAGGAGCGGGTGCGTCTTTTTATTCGAGACGGGGGGCACACTGCAGGATGGAAGACTGACATGGTGGGAATGCTCCACGTAATCCGTATGCGACGAAAGCGCGGGCGTGCTCTCCTCATGGTGCTTGAGAGGTGCCTCTGGCCAGAATGAAGGTTCAGGGGCGTCTAGCGACTCGTTTGATTTTAGTATGGGTCGGCTTCGGCGACGCGAACCGCCTGCCGGCGTCACGGCGGGCGGGCGCGGCTGTGCGATGGCCGGCCCCCCGAATGGCGGCTGCGCACTACGGATTGGCGGCTGCGCGAGAGCGCCGGTTCCGGGCGGGTGAGATGCTGGAACCGCTGCGAGCGACTGGTCGAAAGCGCTCGGGCTTTCCCTTCATCGTCTTTGGCAGGAACTCGGCAATGCTGGTTGATGACTCGCGCGCACCCTTCGTATTCCTTCGGCCGGAAGTGGAAACCGGCCTTTCCATCGAAGAGCAATTTCAACGGTTGCTCGACAAGGGCCAGCCGTTCGTGCTCATGACGGATCACTCGCCCGACGATCACCACGACGAGAGCGTCGAGGAACGCCGGGAAAAGGCCCTCTTCTTCAAGAAGGTCAAGGATCGCCTGCGCAGCCAGTGCCGCGGGATGATCGTCATCGAACGCGGCAAGCCCACTTCCGGGCCGGCACGCCTGATGGCGGCCACCGCCAGCAAGGTTTTCGGCTTCGCGGTCGCCTTCGCCTCCGACGAAAACGAGGCAATCCGCCAGGGCGAAGCACTGCTGGCCCGGGAGGAGTGACGAGTTCCCGGATTCGATCAAGCCCGGTTTGGTTCGCCGTGGCCGGTGGCAGCGGCCCCCGGGCGAAGACGCTCCCGGTACACCGCGGGCGTCTCGCCGAACGTCTTCCTGAAAAGATTGATGAATGCCGTGGCCGTCGAATATCCCAACTCGATGGCTATGCTCGTCACCGGCGTCCCCGCCGCCAACAGTTCCAGCGCCCGCATCAGGCGGGCGCGCTGTCGCCAGGCCGTGAAGTTGAATCCGGTCTCGGCGACGAAGCGGCGGCTGAGCGTCCGGGTGCTGACCGCGCCCCACTCCGCCCACTGCTCCAGGCTGCGCGCATCGGCCGGATCGTCGATCAGGGCGCGCGCAATGCGCTCCAGGCGGACCTCCTTGGGCAGCGGCAGGCCGAACGTCTCGACGGGAAGGTTCCTGATCTCATCCAGGATGACCGCCGCCACATGCCCGCGCGCCTCGTCGAGTGGTTCGATGGGCCAGCTGCTGGCCCGCAGGACTGCCTCGCGCAGCAGCCCCGACACGCGCAAGGTGCAAGGACGCCTGGGCAGGGTCCCGCACGCCGCTTCCGCGATGTAGGCGCTCCAGCCGTTGAAGGGGCCGTGGGAGCGGGCCGAATGGACGTGATGCGGCGGGAGCCAGACGGCATGAATGGCCGGGACGACCCACACCCCGCCCTCGACGCCGACCGACAACAACCCCTGCAGCGACCCGAAAAGCTGCCCGCGGGCGTGGCGATGCGGCCCCTGCGCAAACTCGGTGTCCTGGCAGCGGCCTGCGACGACGAACACGACGGGACCGTCAGAGGCATCGACCAGGCTTCTATCGATCGTCAGGGCGGCCATTGGCGTACACCATTCATCTCAGGTCATGAATATTCTATAGCGGCCACGCCGGCTACCAGCCTGCGTACCCAAGCCGCATGGCGCCCTCGCCGGTCTTGTTTCGTCGGCCAACAGGCAATATGATCTATATACGTTTCATATATTAGAGGGCCGCATGGGCATCGTGAACATTGACGACGATCTGCACGACCAGCTACGCAAGGCGAGCGCGGTAGCGTGCCGGTCCATCAACGCCCAGGCTGCCTTCTGGATCAAGATCGGCATGCTCTGCGAAATGAACCCGACGCTGACTTTCAATGAAATCGTCGCGCGGGAACTGCGGGCCGCCGGCGTCGAGGCTCAAGCCGCCAGGGCCGTTTCGACATGACCAAGCGGCCGGAAGAAATCGCGTTGTTGGCGGAATCCGGCAGACTGCTGGCGACGGTATTCGGCTACCTGGACCAGATGAACTTGATCGGCATGTCGACCATGCAGGTCAACGACATGGTCGACCGCTTCATCGTGCATGAACTGCGCGCGCGTCCGGCCAGCAAGGGGCAGTACGGCTATGCCTATGCATTGAACGCCTCCCGCAACCACGTGGTCTGCCACGGCGTTCCGTCCCCGGCGGATATTCTGCGGGACGGCGATATCGTGAATTTCGACATCACGCTGGAGAAAAACGGATTCATCGCCGACTCCAGCAAGACCTACCTCGTCGGCGCAGTCGCCCCATCGGCCAGGCGGCTCGTGCAGGTGGCCTATGAAGCCATGTGGAAAGGAATCAAGGCCGTTCGTCCCGGCGCCCGGCTGGGGGATGTGGGCCATGCCATCGAGCGCCATGCCCGGCGCCGAGGCTACTCTGTCGTCAGGGAATATTGCGGGCACGGCATTGGCCGTGAAATGCACGAACCTCCCGAGGTGCTGCACTGGGGCAAGCCGCACAGCGGGCTGCCGTTGCGGGAAGGCATGGTCTTCACCATCGAACCGATGATCAACCAAGGTCGCCCCGAGGTCAGGACCGAAGATGACGGCTGGACGGTCGTTACGAGGGACGGGACCCTGTCCGCCCAGTTCGAGCATACGGTGGCCGTGACACGGACCGGCGTGCGGGTCTTGACGCTGCGCCCGGAAGAAAGACCGGGCTGAACCAGACGGCTGGCGCCTGGCTGCGCTTCGCATCGCAGCCGCACGCCCGGACCGGCATATTGCTTATCATATGGCCCTTCCTTGCATCAATGACAAGAATTCATGGGCCAAGCCTTCCAGGAGCTATCGGCATTGCAGGTCATGCTGGTGGGCCTGCTTTTCTTCGGCGGCATCTATCTGGCGTTCGGCGCGCTGACCTGGCTGCTTACCCGCCACCTGCTGCCGGCGCTGGACCTGGGCCGCCCGCTGGATCCCCGCCCGTTGGCCCCTGGCCAGTTGCGCCGGGAACTGTTCCAGTCCGGCATGTCCATCCTCTTGTTCGGCACGGGAATGATCTTTCCCTGGGGCTTGCTGCAGCTCGGCTGGGCCAGGCTCGACCCGGCGGCCAGCGGTTGGAAGATCGCGCTGGAAATCCTGGCCCTCGTCGCCTGGAACGACGTGCACTTCTGGATCAATCATCGCCTGCTGCATACGAAGCTCCTGCGCCGCTTCCACCTCCCCCACCACCGCTCCATCGTCACCACGCCGTTCTCGACGTACAGCTTCCATCCGGTCGAGGCCCTGATGCTGGGCAACGTGATCCTGCTGCCCATGGTGGTGCACGACTTCAGCTTCTGGTCGCTGGCTTCGGTGCCTTTGTTCAGCCTGTTCTTCAACTGCGTCGGCCACGCCAATTACGATTTCTTTCCCGAGGTGTCCTACGCCCATTGGTTCGCCGCCAGCCGCCGGCATCATCTGCACCATGCCTGCTTCAACGGGAACTACGGGTTCCAGTTCACCTTCATGGCAGGCGCTGGACCGGACGCTGCAAGCCATCGCCGGACGCTACGGCGCCCGCACCGCCGACGTGGTCGCCATGCAGCTCGAATATCCCTGGAGAGCCTTTCGATGATCCCCACCATTACCGCGTTTGAACGCTCGCCCGACGGCGGCGCGGCATACACTGTCGGTCAATCCAGCCTTTCGCGGGTCTAACGACCCGCTCCATCGTGACCGACGCTCCCTTTACCTCCCTCCCCCTCCTGCCCGCCCTGCTGGACAACCTGCAAAGCCTGGGCTTCCACCAGATGACGCCCATCCAGGCGCAAGGCTTGCCGCTCATCCTGGAAGGCCGCGACCTGATCGCGCAGGCCAAGACCGGCAGCGGCAAGACCGCGGCCTTCGGCCTGGGTGTGCTGCAGAAACTGAACGTCGACCGCCTGGTTCCGCAGGCGCTGGTCGTCTGCCCCACCCGCGAACTGGCCGACCAGGTCGCCCAGGAGCTGCGCCGGCTGGCCCGCCGGATTCCCAACGTCAAGGTCCTGACCCTATGCGGCGGCGTAGCCGCCCGCCCCCAGGCCGAATCGCTGGCCCGCGGCGCCCACCTGGTCGTGGGCACGCCCGGCCGCATCCAGGACCACCTGGAACGCGGCAGCCTGGACCTGTCCGCCCTGAACACCCTGGTGCTGGACGAGGCCGACCGCATGGTCGACATGGGCTTCTACGACGACATCGTCGCCATCGCCTCGCACTGCCCGGCCAAGCGCCAGACCCTGCTGTTCTCGGCCACCTACCCCGACAACATCCGCAAGCTCAGCGCCCGCTTCCTGCGCAACCCGGCCGAAGTCAAGGTCGAGGCCCAGCACGACGCCAGCCGCATCGAACAGGTCTTCTACGAAATCGACGAAGGCGAACGGCTGGACGCCGTCGTCGCCTTGCTGGCGCACTTTCGCCCCGTCTCCACGCTGGCCTTTTGCAATACCAAGATCCGCAGCCAAGAACTGCTCGAACGCCTGCGGTCCGAGGGCATCAGCGCCCAGGCGCTGAACGGCGACCTGGAACAGCGCGATCGCGACGAGATCCTGATCCAGTTCGCCAACCAGAGCTGCGCCGTGCTGGTCGCCACCGACGTCGCCGCCCGCGGCCTGGACATCCAGGACCTGGGCGCCGTCATCAACGTGGACGTCACCAAGGACACCGAGGTCCACATCCACCGCATCGGCCGTAGCGGTCGCGGCGACCAGAAGGGGCTGGCGCTAAGCCTGTGCTCGCCCGAGGAAATGCGCTGGGCCAATCTGATCGAGCAATACCAGGGCTCGCCGTTGAAATGGGGCGATCTCAAATCGCTGCGCGCCAAGGCCGATCGCCCGCTGCGGGCGCGCATGATCACCTTGTGCATCCAGGGGGGAAAAAAGGACAAACTGCGGCCCGGGGACCTGCTGGGCGCACTGACCGGCGATGGCGGCCTGGCTTTCGAGCAGGTCGGGAAAATCAATATCACCGAATTCAGTTCTTATGTGGCGCTGGACCGGCAAATTGCCAAACAGGCATTTGCGCGGATTTCCAATGGCAATATCAAGGGGCGGCGGTTCCGGATGCGGTTTCTGGAGGAGTTCTGAACTCCCCCAGACCGCGTGGCCGGAAAGCGATCACATGGCTTGCGATGGCTTGGCGGCGCCATCCAGGAAGCCGATTACCTCTGCGATCCGGCCGTTCTCGTCCAGCCTGACCACGTCGGTTCCCCGGGCGATCGCTTCCTCGGCGCCATTGCGCAAGATCCAGCTGAACCGGACGAAAGGCCCATGCCCGTCCGGTTCGCCGTCCAGCGCGAAACGATGGCCAGGAAACCGGGACATGGCGCTCTCCATCATGGTCCGCAACGCCTCATGCCCCCTGCTCGACATGAGCGGATCGGTGTAAACCGCGTCCGCACGCCATGCGGACAAGGCGGCGGGCCTGTGGCTGGGCGCCCCGTTCCACGTTTCCAGATAGGCCTGCGCGACAATCTTCGGATCGGACATGATTTCATTCTCCTGGTGTTGACCGGAAGCATGATGGACGGCACAAAAAGACCGGTCGATTACCTCCGAGGTAATCTCTCGCCAACAGGCCAATATGATGCAGCCCGATCACAGGAGTCATGCGTGAGCAGCGAAACAGTCGGCGACCTGACCCGCGCCTGGCGCAAACGCCGGGGCAAAAGCCAGCTCGACCTCGCCCTGGATGCCGACGTGTCCGCGCGCCACCTGAGCTTCGTCGAAAGCGGTCGAGCCAGCGCCAGCCGCGAACTTCTCCTGCGGCTTGGAGAACGGCTTTCCATGCCGCTGCGCGACCGCAATCGCCTGCTGGTCGCCGGCGGCTACGCGCCGGTTTTCAACGCGCGCACGCTGGACGATCCGGACATGGAACCCGCGTTGACGGCGATTTCGGCCGTGCTCGACGCCAGCGCCCCCTACCCCGCCCTGGTGGTCGATCCCTCCTGGAATCTCGTCCGCGCGAACCGGCCCGCGCAGAAACTGCTCGAGGGCCTGCCGACCCGTCTGACCACGCCGCCGGTCAATGTACTGCGCGCGACGCTGGACCCCGAAGGCCTTGCGCCGCGCATCGCCAATCTGCCCGAATGGCGGCACCACCTGCTTGCCCGCCTGCGCGCCGATTTCAACGCCAGCGGCAACGCCGGGCTCCTGACGCTGCACGATGAACTCGCCGCGATTCCCGTGGCCGCCGGCAAGACGTCCCCGGCGCAAACGGCGCGTATCGCCGTCCCCCTGATGCTGAGCATCCCCGGCGGCCCCGTGTTGTCGCTGATTTCCACCACGACGGTATTCGGCACCGCCCACGACGTCACCCTTGCGGAATTGACCCTGGAAAGTTTTTTTCCCGCCGACGCCCAAACCAGGGATTTCTTTCTGGCCCATGGGTAAACAAAGGAAAAAGCCGGCTTCGGGCCGTCATTTACCCCCCTTTTTCGTGATTGCTTGAAACCTCAACTCTTCTAGGGCGTGTTCACACTAAATGAATTTGCTCGTATACTTCGGGTATGGAAATCACCGAAGCCCAATATCAGCAGATCGAGCACTGTTTGCCGCGACAGCGCGGCAACGTCAGCCTGACGAATCTGC
>NZ_NINW01000015.1 GCF_002188465.1 Pigmentiphaga sp. NML080357
GATGTCCAGCCCCTCTTCGAATACCGGCATGGGGGTATTGAGCGGGAACAGGAAGCGGATGACGTTGCCGTAGCTGCCGCACACCAGCAGGATGAGGCCTCGCGCCAGCGCTTGCTCGCGCACCGCCTGCGCCAGCGCCGCCGCCGGGCGGCCCTGCTCGTCGACCAGTTCCATGGCCAGCATGGGCCCCAGGCCGCGCACCTGCCCGATGCAGCGGTGGCGCGCCCGTGCCGCTTCGAGCCGGCGCCGCATGACCTGGGCCAGGCGGTTCCCGGCCTCCAGCAGCCCTTCTTTTTCGAATACGTCCAGCACGGCGTGCGCGGCCGCGATCGCCAGCGGGGCGCCGGCATAGGTGCTGCCCAGCCCGCCCGGCGGCACCGCGTCCATGATCTCGGCCCTCCCGACCACCGCGGATAGCGGCATGCCGCCGGCCAGGCTCTTGGCCACGGTCGTGATGTCGGCCGTCACGCCGAAGTGCTCCATCGCGAACATCTTGCCGGTACGGCCCATGCCGCACTGGATCTCGTCGGCAATGAGCAACATGCCATGCCGGTCGCAAAGCGCGCGCAGGCTCCGCATCAGCGCCGGCGGCGCGGGATGGAATCCGCCTTCGCCCTGGACCGGCTCGATGATGATGGCCGCCACCCGCGCCGCCTCGACGTCATAGCGCAAGAGGTCTTCCAGCGCCCCCATGGAGCGCGCGACGGCCTCGGGCGTATCCTCCGCCGGGAACGGGACGCGATAGACGTCGCCCGGGAACGGGCCGAAGCCGCTCTTGTAGGGCGCGACCTTCCCGGTCAACGCCAGTCCCATCATCGTGCGTCCGTGGAAGGCGCCGGTAAAGCCGATCACGGCCGTCCGGCCCGTCGCGGCCCGCGCGATTTTCACGGCGTTCTCCACCGCTTCCGCACCGGTCGTGAAGAACACGGTCTTCTTGGGAAAATCGCCCGGCACCAGCGCGTTGAGCCGTTCCGCCAACGTCACGTAGCCCGCATAGGGCACCACCTGATAGCAGGTATGCGTGAAGCGGCGCGCCTGCTCGACGATGGCCGCCTCGATGCGGGGATGCCGGTGGCCGACGTTCAGCACGCCTATGCCGCCGGCGAAATCGATGTAGCGGCGCCCCGATTCGTCGGTCAACTCGCTGCCGGATGCCTGCGCGGCGTAGACGTCGGTCACGAGCCCCACGCCTCGCGGGCAAGCTGCATTCTTCCTATCGGTCCAGGTAACGGTCACGACCCTTCTCCATGTTGATCGGTATGTGGGCGCGGCGCATGCCGCTCAGTTGTCGGCCAGCCCCACGATGTCCTGCGCGAACACCGTCTGCTCGGCATCGCCGACCAGCGTGGGATCCGACGGATGCTCGACGTAGCGGCAGATCAGCCAGACGCCGTCCTGCGGGTTCTCGATGAGTTCGACCACGGCGCCCTCGCTGGTGCGCAGCCGGGCGCCGGGCTTGATGTTGATCAGGTTCAGTGCGTTGTGTCCGCTCATGGTCCACCGTTTCCATGCGGATGCCGCGCTCGGCACCCGCGGTTGCCGTTCACGCCTCGGCGCGGATGTTCGCCAGCCGGGCCACTTCCTTCCAGCGCGCCAGTTCGGACCGGTTGAATGCCGCGTAGGCGGCGGCATCCTTGGTCGACACCTGGAACCCGGCCGTCTCGAAGCGCTGCACGTTCTCGGGCTGCTGCGCGCCCTTGACGATGGCGTCCCCCAGCTTCTTGACGATCTCGGGGGGCGTGCCGGTGGCCACGTAGGCGCCCAGCCAGCTGGTCACCACGAAATCGGGCATGCCCGACTCCACCATCGTCGGCACGTCCGGCAGATCCTTGGTGCGGCTGCCGCTGGTCACAGCGATGGCGCGCAGCGTGCCGGCCTTGACCAGCGAATTGACCGCCGGCGCGTTGGCGAAGGCCATGTGCACGTCGCCGTTTCTCAGCCCGGAAATCACTTCGCCGCTCGAGCGATACGGGATGTGGACCACCTTGGTTCCCGCCTGCAGGTTGAACAGCTCCGAGGTGAAATGCGCCGACGTGCCCACGCCGTTGGTGGCGTAGTTGAGTTTGCCGGGATTGGCCTTGGCGTAGTCAATCAGCTCGGCCACGTTGCGCGCCTTGACGTCGCGCCCGACCAGCAGCACGTTGACGAATTCCGCCACCTGGGCCACGGGAATGAAGCTGGCCTGCGGGTTGACGGGCAGGTTGGGGTTCAGGATGACGGGCAGAATCAGTCCGCCGAAACCGCCCGACAGCAGCACATGGCCATCGTGCGGCTGTTGCAGCACGTACTGCTGGGCGATGGTGCCGCTGCCGCCGCCCTTGTTCTCGACGATGGCGGGCTTGCCGAACTCCTTGTTCAGGATCTCGGCCATGAGCCGGCCGGCAATGTCGGTCACGCCTCCCGGGGGATAGGCGACCACGACTTTCATCATGCGCGACGGAAACGCATCCTGCGCCCAGGCCGGACAGCCGCCCAGCGCCGCGGCGCCCGCCAGCATCTTCAACACATCTCGACGATCCATGTTGAGGCACCCCTCGAAGAAATAGCCCCCCACGCCTGCCGCGCTGCTGCGGCGGCGCTGCCCCCTTTGGAGGCAGTTTTGCCTTGGGGCGGCCCAGCGGCAAAAAATCAGAAGAAGACGGTCAACGCCTTGCCGAGCAGCACGGTCTGGTCGAGCAGGATTTCCCGCCGCAGCACCCGCCATCCGGATTCGGTGCGGCGCAGCGTGTCGTTGCGCTTGCCGACGAACCAGGCCACCTCGGTATCCAGCCGGTTCTGGTAGACGATGAAACGCGAACGGGTCTGGACCTCTTCGCCAGGACCCGAGCCGGACGAGGCCAGGATCCGGACATTGGTGATGAGATGCGAGGTGCGCGACGCCGGCTCCTCGGCCCAGTGCATGCCGGTGTTGATCTGCTCCACGCGCTGGCGCAGGGTCTGGATGCCTTCGTCGAACCACGCGGCCTCCACCCCTTCCCGTGTGCGTTCGCGCTCGCGGTTGTCGCGCCGCACATTGCGCGCGATCGGCATCCAGTAGCGGATGTCCTCGTGCAGCAGCGTCAGCCATTCGTCGAAGCGTCGTTCGTCCAGCAGGTCGGCCTCGCGGTAGAAGAACTGCTCGATGTCGCGAAGCAGGAAAGCGTGGTCGGCGTTCAAGTGGGTATCGGTCATGGTTCGCTCCGCTTACTCGTCATAGGTGGGCATGAGCTCTTCCCAGGAGCGCCCTTCCATGAACTGCGCCCACCTCGCGTAGTAGTTGCGATTGTTCTCTTCGGTGAACTCGCCGGTGGTCACCGCGCCCCGCAAGCCGGGTACGGGCTTCGCATGCCCCATGCCCATCTGATAGTTGTAGTGCAGCGTGCGGGCGATGGTGCCGGTGCTCGACTCGGTGGCGTAGCACCAGTTCTCCATGTCGTCCGACTCGGTCATGCCGCCGGGCCCCGAATAGCGCAGGTAATAGGCCCGCGCCGCTTCCTTGACCGCCGGCGGGGCGTCCTTGTCCACCAGGTAGATGCGCCACATCTCGGTTTCGGTCGCGCTCACCGGATGGAAGACCGCGATCGTGCGAGGCTGGCGCCCGTGCACGGCCATGTTCGGGAATATCGTACCCACGCTGTGCAGGACGCGCATGGTGCCGGCCAGGTTCTTCTCGCGTTCTTCGTACACCTGGCGGTAGTACTGCTCGACCTCGGGATAGTTGGCGAACTGCGGCGTATAGGGATTCTCTTCGTAGTACGGCGCGCGCCCAACCAGTCCGTGCCCCAGGTCCTTGAACGATATGGAGACCCGGTGCGGCGTCGGATCGCGCCGGCCCTTGCCGCCGGGCCCGATGCCCACCACGTCCACCGACCGGTGGCTGATGTCGTGGTAGAGATCGGCATTGAAGTTCTCGGCCGCGGTCTTCCAGTTGCAGGGGATGCGCCACTTCTGCACCCCGCCTATCATCTCCGAGCCGCCGGGCCTGCCGTCGCGGTGGTCGAGGGCGAAGTCCAGGTAGAGCTTCATGTCGCCCAGGTACTCCTCGAAGGACGGCGCATTTTCGTCCCACGTCGCCCAGATCGTGCCCTTGTAGTTGACCAGCTTGGCTACCGACTTCAGGCCCCAGGTCTTCTTGTCCAGCTCGCCGTAGTAGTGGGTCTTGAATCCCGGCACGCCCACCAGTTCGCCTGCGCGCTCGACCAGCTTGCCGTCCGTGGAATAGCTCCATCCGTGGTAGGGACAGGTGAAGGTGCGGTTGTTGCCCTGGTCATAGCGGCACAGCCTCATGCCGCGGTGCAGGCAGCTGTTGAGCAGGACCTGAATCTGGCCCTGGCGGTCGCGGGTCAGGATGACCGAATCGTTGCCCATGCGGCTGACGAAATAGTCGTCCGGATTCGGCACCATGCTTTCGTGCCCGACGAACAGCCAGGCGCGGGTGAAGATGCGCTCGAGCTCTTCCTTGAAGATGTCGTCGTTGACATAGACTTCGCGGCTGACCGTGCCGAGCTCGGTATTGACCAGTTGCTGCGGGGACCACTTCCGACTCATGTATCGTTCTCCGGGAATGCGTGAACGGCGGCAGGACGGCTGGCCGGCGCGGCCGATGTCGCGCGCCGACGACCCTGTCGAACATGTGTCAAAGTTATGGAATGGAGGCTGCGGTGTCTACGCAGGCTCAGCCATACCGGGTATGGCTGCCGTGAATGGTGCGCTGCACATCCCGCTTCAAACGGCGATCATGCCCTTCACGCCCCGCTGGTGCATCAAGGCGGCCTCCCCGCCGTCGATGATCTCGCCCCGGCTCATGACCCAGTAATGGTCCGCCAATTCCTGCGCGAAATCGTAGTACTGCTCCACCAGCAGCACGGTCAGCCCGCCGTCGTCCACCAGGGTGCGCAACGTACGGCCGATATCCTTGATCACCGAAGGCTGGATACCCTCGGTAGGCTCGTCCAGGATCAGCAGCCGCGGTTCGCTCATCAGCGCGCGGCCGATGGCCAATTGCTGCTGCTGTCCGCCGGACAGGTCGCCGCCGCGCCGGCGCTTCATCGATTCGAGCACGGGAAACAGCTCGTAGATGCGCGCCGGCACCTGCCGCGGCGCCTTGCGGCTGGCGGCTCCGATCAGCAGGTTCTCTTCCACCGTGAGGCGGGGAAAGATGTCACGGCCCTGCGGCACGTAGGCAAAGCCCCGCTCCACGCGGGCGTGGGGCGGCAGCCCGTCCACCGGTCGCCCCTGCCAGCGGATGTGGCCGCTCCGGGGCGCCACCAGCCCCATCAGCGTCTTGAGCAAGGTGGTCTTGCCCACGCCGTTGCGGCCCAGCAGGACGGTCAGCCTCCCCTCGCCCGCGGTGAACGACACCTCGCGCAGGATGTGGCTGCCGCCGTAGAACTGATTGAGCCCCGACACTTCCAGCATGCGCCTATCTCCCCAGGTAGGACTCGATCACGGCCTCGTTCGCCCGCACGGCCGCCAGCGTGCCATCGGCCAGCACGCTGCCCTCGGCCATGACCGTGACGCGGCCCGTGTCGCCGGCCAGCTCGGCGACGAAATCCATGTCGTGCTCGACGACCACGATCGAGCACGACCCTTTCAGGCGCGCCAGCAGCCCGGCCAGCTCCATGGTCTCATGGTCGGTCATGCCCGCCACCGGCTCGTCCAGCAACAGCAGGCGAGGCTGCTGCATCAGCAGCATGCCGATTTCCAGGCGCTGCTTCTGTCCGTGCGAGAGATCGCCGGCCAGGCGGTAAGCCTCGGATTCCAGGTGCAGCATGGACAGCACCTCCTCGACCCGCCGCTGCGCCGGACGGTCGAAGCGGGCGCGCAGCGCCGCCCACCAGTCCTTGCGCGTGTTCATGGCCAGTTCCAGGTTCTCCCAGACCGGATGATGGCTGAACACGGTTGGCTTCTGGAACTTGCGCCCGATGCCCGCCCGCGCGATGGCCGGTTCGTCCATCCTCGCCAGATCCATGGTCTGGCCGAGAAACACCTTGCCTGTGGTCGGACGGGTCTTGCCGGTGACCACGTCCATCATGGTGGTCTTGCCGGCGCCATTGGGTCCGATCACACAGCGCAGTTCGCCTTGGTCGACCGACAGCGTCAGGCCGTTCAGCGCCTTGAAGCCGTCGAAACTGACCGTCACCGCGTCGAGGTAGAGAATGGTGCCGTGCGATACGTCGATCTCGCCGGCGCGGGCCACGTGGCCCAGGCCGGTGACCGAGCCGCTCGCGTTCGGGCCGGCTTGCCCGTCGTGGACGATTTCCAGCTTGTGCATGCCCTTCACCTCGCCCTCCCACGCTGGAACAGGCCGGCAATGCCGCGCGGCAGGCACAGCGGCACCAGCACGAAGATGGCGCCCAGGAAGAACAGCCAATACTCGGCGAAATGCGTGGTGAATACGCTCTTGGCGCCATTGACGGCGAAAGCGCCGACGATGGGACCGATCAGCGTCCCGCGTCCGCCCACCGCTACCCAGATCGCCATTTCGATGGAATTGACCGGCGCCATTTCGCTGGGATTGATGATGCCGACCTGCGGCACGTAGAGCGCGCCCGCCACCCCGCAGAGCACGGCCGATAGCGTCCAGACGAACAGCTTGTAGCCCAGCGGGCTGTATCCGAGGAACATCAGGCGCGACTCGGCGTCGCGTATGCCGGTGGCGACCCTCCCCAGCTTGGACGTCGTCACCGCCCGGGCCAGCAGAAAGGCCAGGACCAGCGCGGCGAACGTCGCCAGGAACAGTGCCGTGCGGGTCTCGGGCTGCGTGATGCCGAACCCCAGGATGCGCTTGAAGTCGGTGAAACCATTGTTGCCGCCGAAGCCCGTCTCGTTGCGGTAGAACAGCAGCATGGCCGCAAAAGTCATGGCCTGCGTGATAATGGACAGGTAGACCCCTTTGACGCGCGAGCGGAAGGCGAAATAGCCGAACACCCACGCCACCGCGGCCGGCACCAGCACCACCAGCAGCAAGGCATAGGCGAAATGCTCGGTGCCGTGCCAGAACCACGGCAGCTCCTTCCAGTTCAGGAACACCATGAAATCCGGCAGGTCGCTCTGGTAGTTGCCGTCGCGGCCGATGCCGCGCATCAGGTACATCCCCATCGCGTAGCCGCCCAGCGCGAAGAACAGACCGTGCCCGAGGCTGAGGATGCCGCAGTAGCCCCAGACCAGGTCCAGGGCCAGCGCGGCGATCGCATAGCACATCAGCTTGCCCGCCAGCGTCATGCCATAGGCCGACAGGTGCAGCGGATGGCTCTCGGGCAGCACGAGCGCGCACAGCGGCGCGCCCGCACCCACCGCCACCACCAGCACGGCCAGGGCAATCCATGCGCGGCGGCCGAGCAAGGCCGGCCGTTCGGGCAGGCCCAGCGAGAACCGCGGGGCCGAAGGCTCGCCCGCGGGAGCGATCACCGCGGCCATGGCGCGCCCTCCGCGGTCCGCCGAGCTGCTCCGCCGCCCGCCCCGGGCAGTCCTGCACATTGCCGATATGCCATCATGCCTCCGCGCTGCGTCCCTTCAAGGCGAACATGCCCTGCGGACGTTTCTGGATGAAAAGAACGATCAACACCAGCACCGCGATCTTGGCCAGCACCGCGCCCCAGAAGGGTTCGATCAGCTTGCTGGCCATGCCCAGGCCCAGCGCGCCGACGATGGTGCCCGCCAGCTGGCCCACGCCGCCCAGCACGACCGCCATGAACGAATCGATGATGTATCCCTGCCCCAGGTCCGGCCCGACGTTGCCGATCTGCGCGAGCGCGCAGCCGCCCAGGCCGGCGATGCCCGCGCCAAATGCGAACGCGTAGCTGTCGACCTTGCCGGTCCTGACGCCCACGCAGGCGGCCATGTCCCGGTTCTGCGTGACCGCCCGCACGAACAGGCCCAGCCGCGTGCGATTGAGCACGGCCCAGGCAAGCGCCACGACGGCCAGCGAGAACGCCAGGATGATGAGGCGGTTGTATGGCAGCACGAGATTGGGCAGGAGCGCGATCCCGCCCGTCATCCAGTCCGGGTTCGAGACCTGCACGTTCTGGGCGCCGAAAGTCATGCGCACCGCTTGTATCATCAGGAGGCTGACGCCGAATGTCGTCAGCAGCGTCTCCAATGGCCTGCCGTACAAATGGCGCAGCACCAGGCGTTCGAGCGCCAACCCGGCCAGCGCCGCGACGGCGAACGAGGCCGGTACCGACAGCAGCGGATACCAGTCGAACAGCGCCGGCGCGTGGCGCTGCACGGCCTGCTGCACCACATAGGTCGCGTAGGCGCCCAGCATCAGGAACTCACCATGCGCCATGTTGATGACCCCGATGAGGCCGTAGGTGATGGCCAGGCCGAGCGCGGCCAGCAGCAGCACGCTGCCCAGGCTGAGACCCGAGAACAGCGTCGCGGCGAGATCGCCCCACCACTGGAGCCGATCCAGCGAGGCGATGCCGGCGCGCGCGGCGGCCCGCACGCGCGGATCGGGCTCGCCCTGGCCGCCGGCGGCGGCCGGTTCGGCCAGCGGCCGCAGCAGGTCGCGCAGCTCGGGCTGCCGGCGCGCCGCCACCAGGCCGACCGCGGCCAGCCGCACCTCGGGATCGGGATCGCGCAGCGCCGCCATCGCCCACAGGGCATCGAGACGGGACTTGATTTCCGCATCGGCTTCGCGCGCGCGTGCCCGTTCCACCAGCGGCTGGAAACGGGCGTCGGGATTGGCAAGCAGGGCATCGGCCGCGGCTCGCCGCATGACGGGGTCGGGCGCCGACAGGCGGGCGGCGGCCAGGCCCCGCTCCACCAGTCCGCGCAGGCGGTTGTTGAGCATGATGGGCTCGGCGGCCGCCGCCTCGCGCTCGCCCACTGGCTCGCCCGTGACGGCATCGACGCTGCCGTCACGGGAACCGACGATGATCCGTCCTGCCTCGCCCGCCGCGGCATCGCCATCGGCGAGCGCCTGCAGCAAGACGGCCGCGCGGGGATCCGCATCGGCCACCAGCCGGCCCACCGCTTCCTCCTTGGCCGCGTAGTCGTCCCCGGCCAGTGGCTGGATGTCTTGCGCCGTCAGCGCTGCCGCCCCGGCATGCCAGCACAGCAGCCCGCCCAGCAGCCACTCCAGTGCCCGGGTCCGCATTCAGGCTGCTCGCGCGCTGCCGCGACCCGACCCGGCCACGACGTCGGGCTTGCCCTTGTTGCCCTCGATGAACGGACTCCAGGGCTGGGCGCGCACCGGCCCCTTGGTGCGCCAGACCACATTGAACTGGCCGTCGGCCCGGACCTCGCCGATCATGACCGGCTTGTGCAGGTGATGGTTGCCGTCCATGGTGAGCGTGAAGCCGCACGGCGCATCGAATTTCTGGCCGATCATCGCGGCGCGGACCTTGTCGACGTCGGCGCTCCTGGCTTTCTCGACCGCCTGTTTCCACATGTGCAGGCCGACATAGGTGGCTTCCATCGGATCGTTGGTCACGGCCTTGTCGGCGCCCGGCAGCTTCTGCGACCTGGCCCAGTCCGCCCATTGCTTCTTGAACTTGTCGTTGGTGGGATTGCGCACCGACATGAAGTAGTTCCATGCCGCCAGGTGGCCGACCAGCGGTTTCGTATCGATTCCCCGCAGTTCCTCCTCGCCCACCGAGAATGCCACCACCGGCACGTCGGCAGCCTTCAGGCCCTGGTTACCCAGCTCCTTGTAGAACGGCACGTTGGAATCGCCGTTGATGGTGGACACCACGGCGGTCTTGCCGCCCTGGGCAAAGCGCTTGATGTTGGCGACGATGGTCTGGTAGTCGCTGTGGCCGAACGGGGTATAGACCTCCTCGATGTCCGTTTCCTTGATGCCCTTGCCGATCAGGAAGGCGCGCAGGATGCGGTTGGTCGTGCGCGGGTAGACGTAATCGGTGCCGAGCAGGAAGATGCGCCTAGCGCCGCCGCCTTCCTGGCTCAGCAGGTATTCCACCGCCGGAATGGCCTGCTGGTTCGGCGCCGCGCCGGTGTAGAACACGTTGCGCGACATTTCCTCGCCTTCGTACTGCACCGGGTAGAACAACAGCCCGTTGAGCTCCTCGAACACCGGCAGCACCGACTTGCGGGAGACCGAGGTCCAGCAGCCGAACACCGCCGCGACCTTGTCCTGGGTCAGCAGCTGGCGCGCGCGCTCGGCGAACAGCGGCCAGTTCGATGCCGGGTCCACTACCACCGGCGCGATCTTGCGGCCCATGACGCCACCGCCGCGATTGATCTCGTCGATGGCCATTAGCGCCACGTCTTTCAGCGACGTCTCCGAGATCGCCATGGTTCCCGACAACGAATGCAGTATGCCGACCTTGATCGGCGACCTGTCCTGCGCCCAGGAGAGCGTCGGCATGCCCGCCAGCGACATGGCGCCGGCCAATGAACCCAGCTTGAGAACCTCGCGTCTATGCATTTTCTTTCCTTGGGTGATGCAGCGGGTGGAAGGTCAGGCGGCAGGCTTGAGCGACACCAGGGGGTCCCCGGCGCTGATCAGCATGCCGGTCCTGCAGTGGAACGACGACACGACGCCATCGCGGGGCGCCGGAATGTGGAACTCCATCTTCATGGCTTCGAGGATGAGCAGCGGATCGCCGGCCTTCACCGTGCTGCCCGGCTCGGCCAGGAGCTTCCAGACGTTGCCGCTGATGTCGGCCGACACCACGTGGGCGTCGGGTTCGGCCAGCTCGATCTCGAGCGGTCCCGCGGCGGCCGTTTCGGCCTGGACGATCTCGTCCTCGGTCCGCCAGCGCGCGACCTCGGCCTCGAACGCCTGCTTCTGGCGAGCGCGAAAGGCCGCAAGGTCCGGTTCGATGGATTGCAGGAAGGCGTTGTAGCGCCCCAGGTCGAACAGTTCCTCGGTGATCTCGATCGACCTGCGGCCCGCGCGGAATTCCTCGCGCATGTGATCCAGCGTGGGCTCGTCGACGGGGTAGAACCTCACCTGGTCGAAGAACTTCAGCAACCATGGCTGGCCATCGATGAAGGCCTCGTTCTTCAGGAACTTGTTCCATATCGGCAGCGTCCTGCCGACCAGCTGGTAGCCGCCCGGGGAGTCCATGCCATAGATGCACATGTAGACCCCGCCTATCCCCACCGTGCCTTCCGCCGTGTAGGTACGCGCGGGGTTGTACTTGGAGGTGAGCAGCCGATGGCGCGGATCGATGGGGACGGCGCACGGCGCGCCCAGGTAGACGTCGCCCAGGCCGAGCACCATGTAGCTTGCCGCATAGATGATGTCGCGCACCTCGTCGACGGACGCCAGGCCGTTGATGCGGCGCATGAACTCGGTATTGCTCGGCAGCCACGGCGCCTTGTCGCGCACCGATTGGCGGTAACGGGCCACGGCGTCCAGCGTGGCGCTGTCCTCGAAGGCCAGCGGCAGGTGCACGATGCGGCTGCGCACCTTCATGTCCTCCACCGGCGGCAGTTGCGCCTCCAGCGCCAGCAGGCCCTGCACCAGGTCGCGCTGATGCACGACGCGGCTGTCGTAGCGGATCTGCAGCGAGCGCACGCCGGGCGACATCTCGAGTACGCCGGCCATGGGCCTGGCGCGCAGGGCCTCCATCAGCGCATGGACACGAAAGCGCAAATTCAGGTCGAGCACGTTTTCGCCATACTCGATCAGCACGTACTTGTCGCCCGCCTGGCGATAGACAGCCTTGGGGGTCGCACCGCGGCCGGGAACCTCGGCCAGGATGGCGGCCGACGCGGGCGTGCCTTGCACCGGCGCGTGCGCCAACCGGCTGGCGGTCGGCGCCGGTAGCGGCAACTCCTCCAGCGTTTCGGCAATCCGGTCCTGCACGCGTTCCAGCTCCAGCGCCTGCCCGAACGAGAGCCGCACGAACCGGATCTTGTCGCCCGGCTTGACCTGGCCTACCTTCCACAGTTCGCCCTTGGCGATGGTGACGGGGCATACGAAGCCGCCCAGGCTGGGGCCGTCGCGCGTCAGGATGACCGGCATGTCGCCGGTGAAATTGACACTGCCGATGGCGTATTCGCAATCGTGGATATTGGAGGGATGCAGGCCCGCCTCGCCGCCGTCGGTCCGCGTCCACGTGGGCTTGGGGCCGGTCAGGCGGATGCCGAGGCGATTGGAGTTGTAGTGCACTTCCCATTCGGCGGCGAAGAAACCCTCGATGGAGTCCTCCGTGAAGAAATCCGGCGCGCCGTGCGGTCCGTAGAGCACGCCGATCTCCCATCGCGACCCGTAGACGGGCACCAGCGAGCGCGGCAGCGCGGCCGGGTCGGCCGTGGGGGCCGGCGTCGCGCTCCCGGCCAGCGCCGGGTTGCCGATGGCGAGCATGTCGGCCCCGCGCAGCGGCCGGCCGGCATGGCCGCCGAACTGGCCCAGCGCGAAGGTGGACTTGCTGCCGAGATAGTCCGGCACATCGATGCCGTTGCGCACCGCCAGGTAGGTGCGGCAGCCGCTGGTCGCTCGCCCGCCCTTGAGTACCTGGCCGGCGGCCACTTCGACCGGCTGCCAGAATGGCACCGGGACACCGTCGAGCGTGGCGTCGGCGGGAGCGCCCGTCAGGGCGATGATGGCGGGGCTATGGAACTTCAGGCTGGGCCCGATGACGGTGCACTCGAGGCCGGCGGCCGATGGATGATTGCCGACGATGCGATTGGCCAGCCGGAATGCCCAGTCGTCCATCGGTCCGGACGGCGGCACGCCGATGTCCCAATAGCCGACGCGGCCGGGATAATCCTGCACCGTCGTATAGGTGCCGGGCTCCAGGACCTCGATGGTAGGCGCGCGGAAAGCAAAGCCTTCCAGGAAGCGGGTGGACAGCCGGGCGTCGCGGAAGCCGGCGCTGGCGACGATCTGCCGCAGGTATTCCAGGTTGGTCGCGATGCCGGCGAGGCGGGTCGAGGACAGCGCCGCTTCCAGCCTGGCGATGGCCTCGGCGCGGTCGCTGCCGTGCACGATGAGCTTGGCCAGCATGGGATCGTAGTGCGGCGATATTTCGGTGCCGGTATCGACCCAGCCATCGATGCGCGCGTCCGCGGGGAACGACACCTCGGTCAACACGCCGGGCGACGGCTGGAACGCCTTGAGCGGATCCTCGGCATACAGGCGGACCTCGATCGCCGCCCCGCTGGCGGGATAATCGCGGCCGAGATCCGGCGGATCGCCCGCGGCGGTGCGCACCATCCATTCGACCAGGTCCACGCCCGTCACGGCCTCGGTAATGCCGTGTTCGACCTGCAGGCGGGTGTTCACCTCCAGGAAATAGAATTCATCGCGTCCGGCGTCATAGACGAACTCCACCGTGCCGGCTGAACGATAGCCGACGGACCGGCCCAGCCGGCGCGCGGCCTCCAGCAGCCGTGCGCGCGTCGCGTCCGGCAGGCCGGGGGCAGGCGTCTCTTCGATGACCTTCTGGTTGCGGCGCTGGATGGAGCAATCGCGTTCGCCCAGCGCCACGACTTCGCCGCGGCCATCGCCGAAGATCTGCACCTCGACGTGGCGCGCCTGATCGATGAAGCGCTCGACGAACACGCCCGCGTCGCTGAAAAAACTCTTGCCCAGGCGCTGCACCGATTCGAACGCGGCGGCCAGCTCCACCTCGTCCTCGCAGCGCGTCAGGCCGATGCCGCCCCCGCCCGCCGTGCTCTTGAGCATGACCGGATAGCCGATGCGTTCGGCCCATTGGCGGGCGTCGTCCAGATCGGCCAGCAGGCCGGAACCCGGCGCGAGCGGCACACCTGCCTGCTGCGCCAGTTCGCGCGCCGCGTGCTTGAGGCCGAAGTCGCGCATCTGCTGCGCGGTCGGCCCGACGAACGCCAGCCCTGCCGCCTCGCAGGCCTGGGCGAAATCGGCATTCTCGGAGAGGAACCCGTAGCCGGGAATGATGGCCTGGGCGCCTGTGCGCAACGCCGCCTGGATGATGAGGTCGCCCCGCAGGTAGCTTTCCGAAGGCGCGGCCTTGCCGAGTGCGACGGCCTCGTCGGCCAGCCTGACGTGGGCGCTGTCGCGATCGGCATCGGAGTAGACGGCCACGCTCCGGATGCCCATGCGGGACAAGGTGCGGATGATGCGCACGGCGATTTCGCCGCGATTGGCAATGAGAACGGTGTGGAACATGGCCCCTTCCGGCTGGCGAGATTGACGGCCTGTTTCCAGGCCCACGGAAGGGATTTAGCAATCGCTGTGCCATGCGTGAAACGCCGCGCACGCAGGCATCGGGCACCTTTGTGAGGCCGTTTCCCGGCCTCCGGCACCACCTTGGAGCACGCCGCGCCGTTCCGCCTTGGTGCACGGCGGCGCAGGACGAGGCAGGATCCGGATCAGCGCACCGACTGCACCGCGGCCACGCGGTGCCGGGCCAGCAGGTCGCGCGCGGCGCGGACTTCCCACATGCCGTCGCCGCCTTGCACCCGCGCCATCATGTCGGCCATGAGCTTGAGATGCGCGGCGCTGGGAGGATGGCTGGCATAGCGCACCACGTTCGTCAACGCGCGCAGCACCAGGGGCGGGGAATCCAGCGCGCATGCGCTGGCGAGCGCCCGTTCCAGCCAGGGCCGGAACACGCTGGCGGGCTGCCCCTGCCGGAAGAACAGTTTGCCCTTGATACGCTCGAACTCGGATTGCACGTACCGGGCCTGGGTCTGCGAGACTTCCTTGAGCCCGTGCGCCACCGCGTTCAGGCCGGCGCCGATGTCCTCCACCATGTCGCAGGCATCGGTCCAGCGTGCGATCAGGAAGGGCGCGATGCCTTTCATGATGCCCGGGATGCGCTGCACACAGGATGCCATCTCGGCCAGGGCGGCGGCATTGCCGCGCACCGCCTTGACCCACGCTTCGCTGGTTTCCGCGCACACCAGCCATAGCGGCGTGTCCATCTCCCGGGCCACCAGCAGCGCCTCGGCCGACAGGACGGCCACTTCGTCCACGTCGCGGCTCAGGCGGTGCAACTCGGTGGCCGACACCAGCGCATAGAGCAGCGAATAGCGGTGGCCCAGCCGCCGGGCATGCGACACCGACTCGCGCGACGCATGCAGCGCATCGTCGAATCGGCCGGCATGCCAGTACGCGATCGACAGCACCGCCAGGTTGGTCACCTTCGCGTCTTCTCCCAGTGTCAGGTTGGCATGCTGCGGCTGGTAGACCTGGGTCCCGCGTTCGAGGTCCGCCACGGCGTCGGCGAACCGCCCCAGGAAGAAATGGCTGTAGCCGCGCGCATAGTACGCGTGCGACAGCAGGTTGGCATCCTCGGAAGCCTCGGCCATGCGCAGCAAGGTCTCGGCCAGCGCATGGGTCATGGAAAAATTGGCCCATGAACTGGAACTGGTCCACAGCCCCCAGTAGATCGGGAACAGCCGCGGATCATCGCCCAGCGGCTGCGCCAGCGCGAGCGCCGCGCGGAAGGTCTCCACCGCCTGGTCGGAACCGAAGCCGTAGAGCGCGCAGAGCTGGATGCCGAATTCCATCCGTATGCGCAGTTCCTCCATGATGGCGTCGATGCCCTCGCCCTGCCGCTCGAACCATTCCAGCGCGCTGCGGTAGTAGCCCACGGCTTCGCGGTACGCGCACTGGGCCGCCGCCTTGCGGGCCGCTTCCAGGAGGTACTTGACCGCCGGAGCGCGGCTGCCCGCGCCGGAATAGTGCCAGGCCAGCACTTCCGGGCTGCCGTCGCCCAGACCGGATTCGAGCAGGCGCGCCAGCCGGGCATGGGCCTGCACGCGCGCCATCCTTGTCTGCGACTGATAGGCGGCTTCGCGCAGCAACGCATGCCGGAACGCGTAGGTCTTGTCGTCGTACCTCACGATGATGTTCTGCCGCAGCATGACCGCGAACGCCTCGGCCAGTTCGGCGCGCGATTCGCCCATCGCCTCGGCCAGCAGGTCGATGGTGAATTCGCCTCCCACCACGGAAGCGAATTGCGCCACGTGCCGCGCGCGGCCGACGCTGTCGATGCGGGCCATGAGCAGGTCGTGCAGGCTGCAGGGAAGAACGCGCGAGGCGCCCGACTCGCGCGGGCCGGCCAGCAGGTCCCGCGTCAGCTCCTCGGCGTAGAGCGGGATGCCCTCCGAGAGCTTGACGATGTCGCGCAGCAGTCCGGCATCGATGTCCTCCCCGCGCGCCACGGCATGAATCAAGTCGACGACGGCAAAGTCGTCCATGGGTTGCAATTCGAGGTCGTCGATGGATGCCGAGTGTTTCCAGGGCGGCACGAACTCGGGCCGCGCGGTGATGATCAGCATGCGGCCGGGCAAGGGACGCTCGACCAGCAGCGCCAGGACGTCCCGCGTGGATGGGTCGGCCCAATGGACGTCGTCGAAGCAGATGACGCCATCCGGGGGCACCAGCGCGTCCAGCAGATCGTAGAACAGCGG
The DNA here is from genome assembly GCF_002188465.1 of Pigmentiphaga sp. NML080357. GTDB lineage: Bacteria > Pseudomonadota > Gammaproteobacteria > Burkholderiales > Burkholderiaceae_B > Pigmentiphaga. Next base: position 16,300 of record NZ_NINW01000015.1, read on the forward strand.
CCCCAGTTCGTCCTTCCCGCCGGGCTGTGCCAGGCTCCGGGCCGAGTCCGCGGCAGGCAGCATGCGCTGGCCGATCGCATCCAGTATGCGCTCCACGCCCTCGGACAGGCAGGCCTGGCGCTCGCCCCCGAACTTGTCGCGCAGGACCCGCATCCAGCGCACAAAAGGATGGAACGGCATCTGCCGCAACTCGGACGCGCATTGCAGCACGACGCGCTCGACCTGCAGGGTGGCGCAGTAGTGCTCCACGAGGAAAGACTTGCCCAGGCCCGCCTCTCCCCGCACGAGGCACGCATGGCGGCCGCCGCTGCGGCGGGCCTCGACCAGTTTGGCCATCTCGGCATCGCGGCCGCAGAACACGCGCCCCGCCGCGGGCTGGTCCTGCCCCCGCGCGCCGCTGATGAGAAAGGCCTGCACCTGCACGTCGCGCGAGCGGTCGATCAATTGTCCGACGGCATCGGCGGGAAATGCCTGCCCCAGCAGGCGCAGCGTTGTCTCGCTCACCACCACGCCCGCGGCGCCCGCCATGGCGCCCAGTTGCAGCGCCAGGCGCGAGACCGTGCCGCCGGCGTCGGGAATGCCGTCCTCGGCGGAGCTGATCACGATGCCGGTATGCACGCCCAGGCCGACCCGCACCGGCAGCCGCAGCGCGCCGTTCCCCCACGTCGGCCGAGCCCAGACGCTGTCGCGGCAGACCAAAGCCGTGGTGACGGCGCGGCGGGCGGCATCCTCTTGCGCGGTCGGATAGCCGAAATAGGCGATCAGGCCGCCTGGAGTACGCACCAGGTGGGCGCCGGCGGCACGCAGCACCGGTTCGCAGCACGCGATCAGTTCCTGCAGGACTTCGGCGATGTCTTCGGGCTCGCCGGTGACTTCGAACTCGCACGACAGCGCGGTCAGTTGCCGCCGCTCGCCCAGCGGCCCCGGGCCATGGCGCGGACCGGGAGCGACCCGGCCGGCCTTGGAGGCATCCAGCAGCGCCGCCACGGCGGCATCGGGCGCGGCGCCCAGCTCCATGTCGAGCACGTGGCGATAGCGCTGGAACTCCTGCCTGGCTCGTTCGAGCTGGCCGGCCTTGACCAGGATGCGCAGCAACTGGTGCCAGGCGGCATCGTCCAGCGGCGCCACCGACGTCCATTGCTGGGCGCGCTCGATGGCCGCATGCAGGTCCCCTTCCCGCTCGTGCCCCTCGACCAGCATGCCCAGGGCCTGGAGATAGCGCTGGTGGTACTGCTCGCGCCGCATCTGCACCCAATTGCAGAAATCGGGCGCATCGTCGAGCTCCAGGCCTTGCAGGAACTCCCCGCGGTACAGCGCCACCGCATGGGAGATGCGCTCGGAATCGATGGAGGCGCCGATGGCGAGGGAGCGCTGCTCGGCATCCAGGATGCCGGTGAACGTGCCCACGTCGGTCCACAGCCCCGCCTCGGCGCGCAGGCGCAACACCTCGCGGTTGCTTTCTATCGCGTCGGGGCTGAGCGCGTCCTTCAGCAGGAACAGCATGCGCCGCAGGTTCTCCCGGCCCCCCTGCGCGCTGGCGTCGGGCCACAGCAGGAAGGCCAGCGCCTCGCGCGTGTGGAAGCCGCTTTCCATCGCCAGGTAGGCCAGCAACGCGCGCGCCTTGTTATAGCGTATGGAAAGCGGCCCGTCGGCGCTTTCCATGGCCAGGGGCCCCAACAGGTACAAAGACAGCGAAGATCGCATAGCTTCCGGGGTATCGCGCAGTGAAGATCAGGATGGCCTGAGAAGACCGGTCTGCGCCGGCTTTCCAACGCGTCTGGCCCTGACGCGGGTGGCGCCCCAGACGAGCATGCCTGGGCTTTCTGCCACCATCGTTACATCGAATTACAGTGATCTAAATACATCATTTATCGATTCGTCGCCAGGCTGAACTCGTTGCAAAAGTTTTCCAATCGGAAAGAATGTCACAAACATGCGAATTTGGCATGCGCAACATGTTTCAGCGACGCTTACATTGCGGAAGCGCCCGCCGGGCGCACGAAGGGGGACAGGAAGTTTCCGGAGGACTCTCCGGAAACGGGCGGGGTCAGTGCACGCGGCGCGCCCTGGCCGCGATCAGCGCGGCGAAGAACGCCGCCAGCAGGAAGGCCAGGAAGGCGCCCAGGTAGGGGCCCTGCCTCAGGCCGGCGTCGAGCATGACGCCGAAAGCCAACGGGGCCACCGCGGAGCCGGTGTCCATGCCCGAATACACCAGGCCGTAGACCGACCCGGTGGCGCCTCGCGGCGTGACGCGGCGCACTAGCATGTCGCGCGAAGGCCCGGCCACTCCGGCGCACAGGCCGGCCAACGCAACGCAGGGCACGGCCGCGATGGCGGGAAGCCACCCCATGGCGAGCAGCGCCAGCAACATGCCGGCGGCCACGAAGGACATGCCGACGATGCGTTCGCTGTGCGGTCCGCTCGACACCAGGAAACCGCCCAGCACCATGCCCGCCGCGCCGGCCACCATGTAGCCGGACAAGGCGGTACTGGCGGCCACGCTGGAGATGCCGTAGGTCGCCGTCAGGATGGGCAAGGTGTAGTTCTGGACAGCCGAGATCGCGATCGACGAGAACATGAAGAACAGGAAGGCTCCCCATACCACGGGGTTGACCAGCAGCGCGCCCAGCGACGTGCCGCTGGCCGCCGGCGAAGCCGTGGTGCGCCGCGAGCGACCGGGAGTGCGTACCAGGTCCACCGCCAGCAGGCGCCGCCCGGCAATGGTCAATGCCAGGATGATCGCCACCAGCAAGCCGGCACCGAAGGCCGCCACCCGCCAGTTGAATAAATGGGTGAGCGTGGTGATGAACACCGGCGTGGTGGCCCAGCCCAGGTTGCCGGTAATGCCGTGGGCGCTGAAGGCGTGGCCGAGCCGCGGCGTGCTGACGCGCCGATTCAGGATGGAGAAGTCGACGGGATGGAAGACGGAATTGCCCACGCCGGCCACGACGGCGGCCGCCAGCAGCCATCCGTAGCTGGGCGCAGCGCCCAGCAGTGCGCCGGCGACGACGAAGCACGACAGCCCGAACCACAGCACCGGCCGCGCGCCTGCGCGATCCACCACGAAGCCTGAACTGGCCTGGCCGATTCCCGAGATGGCGTAGAAGACCGCCACCAGCACGCCCAGCTCGGCAAAACCCAGGCCGAACTCCGCCGCCAGCGGCGCGAACAGGGAAGGAATCACCAACTGGAAGAAATGGGAACTCGCATGGGCCACGCCAACCAGCCCGATGACCTTCCAGTCAAGCCTTCGCCGGGCAAACTTCAGCCCGGGGGCGACCAATACTTGTTGCACGTCGTCTCCTACCTTCCGCCACGCCCGCCAACGGCCCGCCTATGACGACTTTCTGATGACCGGCCAGGCACGCTGCAGGTAATACATCATCGACCACACGGTGAGCACGGCGGCGATCTCGATCAGGCGCGATCCCCACCACAGCGTGTCGATACCGAATACGCGGCCGCCGTACAACAGGCACGGGATGGCCGTCATTTGCGCCGCCGTCTTGAACTTGCCGAGCCAGTGCACGGCCACGCTGGTGCTGGCGCCGAGCTTGGCCATCCATTCCCGCAGGGCCGATATGGTGATCTCGCGGCCGATGATGACCAAGGCGATCATGGCGTCGACCCGTCCCAGGTTCAGCAGCACGAGCAGCGCGGCGCTCACCATGAGCTTGTCGGCCACCGGATCGAGGAAGGCGCCGAACGAGGAAGTCTGGTTCAGACGACGCGCCAGCCAGCCGTCCAGCCAGTCGGTGAGCGCGGCGAAGATGAACATGCCCGTCGCCAACGCATCCCGCACGACCAGGGGCATCATTTGCTCCGGCACGTAATACACGCTGACGACCAGCGGGATCATCGCGATCCGCACCCAGGTCAGGATTATCGGCAAGTTCAGAGGCATGGTCGAATGCTAACAGGCTACGGGGAAAAGTTCTCAGTGCAGTTGCCGGTAGATGCGCTCGGCCAGCTCCAGGGAAATGCCGTCGACGGAGGCGAGGTCTTCGACGCTGGCCGCAACGACCCCGCGCAGCCCGCCGAAGCGCGCCAGCAGCCGTTGCCGCCTTTTGGCGCCGACGCCTTCGATTTCCTCCAGCCGGGATACGTTGCGCGCCTTGGCGCGCCGCGCCCGCATGCCGGTGATGGCGAACCGGTGGGCTTCGTCGCGGATCTGCGCGACCAGCATCAGCGCCGCCGACTCGCCCCCCAGGACCAGCGGCCCCCGGCCATCGGCAAATACCAGCGTTTCCAGCCCCACCTTGCGCCCTTCCCCCTTGGCGACCCCGACCAGCAGGCCGATGTCCAGGCCGAGCTCGGCGAACACCTGGCGCGCGACCTCGACCTGTCCCTTGCCGCCGTCGATCAGCACGACGTCGGGCATGATGCCGTCCCCGTCGGCGATTTTCTCGTAGCGGCGCGTCAGGACCTGGCGCATGGCCGCATAGTCGTCGCCGCCGGTAATGTCGTCGATATTGTAGCGACGATACTCCTTGGGCTGCATCGCATGATGGTGGTAGACCACGCACGAGGCCTGCGTGGCCTCCCCGGCGGTATGGCTGATGTCGAAGCATTCCACACGGAGCGTCTCGAGCGCGGCCTCGTCGGCCGCGATGCCCAGGACCTGGGCCAGCGCCTCGGTGCGGGCCTGCTGCGAACCGGCCTCGGCCAGCACGCGGGCCAGCGCCAACTCCGCGTTCTTCCTGGCCTGTTCCAGCCAGCTCTTGCGCACGCCCTGAGGCTGCCTGATCACATTCACCTTGGACCCCGCCTGTTCGGCCAGCATGTCGACCAGGTCGGGATCGGGCAACGCGTGCGAGACCACGACGGTGCCGGGCAAGGCACGCTCGATGTAGTGCTGCGACATAAAGGCCTCCAGCACGTCGGCCGGCGAATCGCCGTCGGTATGCGCCGGGAAGAAGGCCTTGTCCCCCAGGTGCCGGCCGCCCCGTATCATCGCCAGGTTCACGCATGCCTTGCCGCCTTGCATGGCGATCGCGATCACGTCGGTGTCGCCGCTGCCGCCTTCCATGGTCTGCTGGTGCAGCACGCGCGAGAGCGCCGACAACTGATCGCGCAGCACGGCTGCTTCCTCGAAGCGCATGTCCTGCGAAGCGGCAAACATGCGCGTCTCGATGTCCTTCAGCACCGCCTGGGTCTGGCCGCGCAGGAACTGGGTGGCCCGTTCCACGTCGCGGTCATAGTCCTCCTGCGAGACCAGGCCCACGCACGGGCCGGAACAGCGATGGATCTGGTACAGCAGGCAGGGCCGCGAGCGGTTGGCGAAGACGGTGTCCTCGCAAGTGCGCAGGCGAAACACCTTCTGCAGGATCTGTATGCTCTCGCGCACCGCCCAGACGTTGGGAAACGGGCCGAAATACTGGTTGGCACGGTCGGTCGCGCCGCGGTAGTACGAGATGCGCGGGAACGCGTGGCCGCTGACCTTCAGGTACGGATAGGACTTGTCGTCGCGGAACAGGATGTTGTAGCGCGGCGCCAGCGACTTGATCAGATTGTTCTCGAGCAGCAGGGCCTCGGCTTCCGAACGGGTTACCGTGACCTCCAGGCGCGCCACGCGCGCCAGCATGTGCGCGATGCGGGGGCTGCCCACCTGCTTCTGGAAATACGAGGAGACACGCTTCTTCAGGTCGCGCGCCTTGCCGACGTACATCACCTCGCCTTCGGCATTGATGTGGCGATAGACGCCGGGCAAGTGCGGCAGTTGCGCCAGGAACGCCTTGATGTCGAAATCGGCCGCCCCGGTTCGTTCCTCCTGCGGCCGAACCGGGTCCTCCGTCCGCGCCGCCGGCTCCTGTTCCTGCGCCGCCTGGCTATCCGGCTCCCGGGCGGCTGGATCTTTCTTGCTCCTGGCCATGCCTGCCCTTTCCTTCAGCTCCCCGACGCGGCCCGCGCCAGCGCCCGGACGGCCTTGCGCGACTTCTCGTAGCCGGGATCCGCCTGCAGCGCCGCCCAACCGGGCGCGGCGAACTTCGGCTTGAGCGCGCGGATGCGATCCACCGACGCGCCATCGGACGTCCACGCAAGGCGCGCGAGCAGGTCATCCGCCAGGTCGGGCCGGTTGCATACCAGCACCATGTCGCAACCGGCGCGCAGCGCGGCCAGCGCACGTCCGTGGATGTCGCCCGCCACCGCGGCGCCCTCCATGGTCAGGTCATCGGAAAACACGGCGCCTCCATAGCCCAGGCGCTTGCGCAGCACGGAAGTCACCCATTTGCGGGAGAAACCGGCCGGCGCCTTGTCCACCTTGGGATAAATGACGTGGGCCGGCATGACCGCGCCCAGGATCGCGTCGCCGAGCCAGCGGTAGGGCATCGCGTCCTCGTTCAGCACCTCGTCCAGCGTACGCTCGTCGACCGGAATTTCGTAGTGGGAATCGGCGGCGGCATAGCCATGGCCGGGAAAGTGCTTGCCGCAGGCCGACATGCCCGCCAGCGCCAGGCCCTGGATCAATGCGCGCGCCAGCATCGCCACCACGCGCGGATCGCGATGAAAGGCGCGGTCGCGGATGACGCGGCTCTCGCCGAAGTCCAGGTCCAGCACAGGCGTGAAGCTCAGATCCACGCCGCAGGCACGCAGCTCCGCGGCCAGCACCCTGCCGGTATCCGTGGCGGCCTGCATCGCGGCCAGCGGATCTCGTTCCCAGAGACTGCCCAGCGCCCGCATCGCGGGCAGCACGGTGAAGCCGTCGCTGCGAAAGCGCTGCACCCGTCCGCCCTCGTGGTCGACGGCGATGAGCAAGGCCTCTCCTCGCGCGGCATGGATGTCGGCCGTGAGCGCGCTCAACTGCTCGCGGTTGCGGAAATTGCGGGCGAACAGGATGACCCCGCCCACCAGAGGATGGCGCAGGCGTTGGACCTCGGCGGCGGTCAGCTCGGTGCCGGCCACGTCGACCATCACCGGACCGGGCGCGGCCGGGGCGGGAACATCGTAAGTCTTCGATTCAATCGTCATGGACAGATTCATGGCGTGCGACGGGTTTCGACGACGACATAGGCTGCGACCATGTCATGCTCATCCGTCAATGAAACGTGGGCGGCGCCGAAACGCGCCTCGTACCAGGTCTTGAGCGGCTCGGCCAGCACCACGACCGGACGCCCGCCTGGCGCGTTCAGCGCCTGCATGCGGCGCCAGCTCATGGGCATGCGCATGCCGAGCCCGACGGCCTTGGAAAAGGCTTCCTTGGCGGCAAAGCGCGTGGCGAGAAAACGCACGCCGCGACGCGGGTCGCGGGTCCTGCGGGCGACGAACTTGGCGAACTCCTCGGGCCCCAGGACCTTCTGCGCGAAGCGGTCGCCGTGTCGGGCCAGCGCCTGTTCGATCCGCTCGACCCGCAACAGGTCGATGCCGACGCCTGCGATGGCGGCCGGCATGCCGGCGGGCGAGGCATCCGGCGTCAATGCGCCGGCCTCAGCAGCACGCCGCGCTGCGCCTGGGTGCGGGCGGTCACCATCAAGGCCTTCATGTCGCGCACGGCGGCCTCCAGCCCGCAGAATACGGACTGCGCGATGATGGCATGGCCGATGTTGAGCTCGGCGATGCCATCCAGCGCCGCGACCGGCTGCACGTTTTCGTAATGCAAACCGTGCCCGGCGTTGACGCGCAACCCTTGCCGCAGGCCTTCGGCCACCGCCTCGCGTATGCGCGCCAGCTCGGCCTCGGCCGCGGCGGCCTCCGCTTCCGCGTAGGCGCCGGTGTGCAGCTCGATCACCGTCGCGCCGGTCCGGGCGGCCGCCTCGATCTGCTCGGCCTGCGGGTCGATGAACAACGATACCCGCACCCCCGCGTCGTGCAGCCGGGCAACGGCGGCGCGCACGTCATCGAAGTGGCCCAGCACGTCCAGCCCCCCCTCGGTGGTTAGCTCCTGGCGCTTCTCCGGCACCAGGCAGACATCATGCGGGCGGATGCGGCACGCGATCTCCAGCATCTCGGGCGTGATCGCGCACTCGAGATTCATGCGCGTACGCAGCTTGCCGCGCAGGGTCTCGACGTCGGCATCCTGGATATGCCGCCGGTCCTCGCGCAAGTGCAAGGTAATCAGATCGGCCCCCGCCTCCTCCGCCACCAGCGCCGCCCGGACCGGGTCCGGATAGGCAACGTGGCGCTGCTGGCGCAGCGTGGCAACGTGGTCGATATTGACGCCCAGATCAATCATAGTGAAGCAGCTCAATTTCCATGTTTCATCACCCCTCCCCCTATTCACCTCCAGGATGCGGCGGATCTGGCTCCGCCAGTCCGCTCGCATCGCCGCCCGGGGGGCGCGCGTAAGCGCGTAGGGGGGGGACAAAAACCTGTAGGTCACGCAACACCTGCCGCGTCGCCATAGGCCGGCCGCTCATATGATAGTCCAGCCGTTCGCGCAGCAGCCGGCGCAGCTCCGGCTCCGCCGCGGCGTCATCGAAGCGGCCTTCGGCGAGGGCCAGCAGGGCCGTGCCGGAGATGGGCGTGCCCTGCGGCGGCGGATCGCCCTCTTCCGGTTCCGGCCCCGCCTCCAGCGCCACGCGGTAGCGCGCGCCGGCCCGCACGGGACTCCCTTCGCCGGTGGCGGCCGGATCGAAGCCATAGCCGATCTCGCACAGCAGCCGCCACTCGAACTCGCGCAAGGCGGCCGATAGCCGCGGATGCAGGGCCAGGCGCGACAAGGCGTCGGCGTAGGCGTCGTACAGGGACTCGTGGGGATCGTCGCGGCCCAGCAGGCGCAGCAGCAACTCGTTCAGGTACCAGCCCGACATCGCCGCCGCACCCTCCAGGCGCTGGGGCGGCCCCGACCACTCGGCCCGCGTCAGGGTCTTGATCTCGCCCGCTCCGGTCCAGGACAGGCTGAGCCGCTGGAAGGCGATGAGCACCGGCCGCAGCGCCGAATGGGGCCGCTTGGCGCCTTTGGCCACCAGCGCCAGCCTGCCGTGCGACCGGGTAAACACGTCGAGGATCAGCGAGGTCTCGCGATAGGGATAGCTGTGGAGCAGGAAAGCCGGCGCCTCGTCCACGCGATGGCCGCGGCTGCGCCGCGCCGGCTTGGGAGCGGGCGCATCGGGTAGCGGCGTCCTGCGGAACAGCGATCCCGGGGCGCCGGCAAGGGTCTCGTCCGGCGCCGCGGGCTCCCGCGATTTACTCATAGCCCAGGTCGCGCAGCGCGCTCTCGCGCTCGGCCCAGCCCTTGCGCACCTTCACGTAGATTTCCAGGTGCACGGGCTGGTCGAGCAGCTTGGCAATGTCCTGGCGGGCCTCGGTGGCGATGCGCTTCATGCGCTCGCCGCCAGCCCCCAGCAGGATGGGCCGGTGGCTGTCGCGGTCGACGATGACACAGGCCGCGATGCGGGTCAGCCGCGGTTTTTCTTCCCATTGCTCGATAACCACGGTCGAGCCATATGGCAACTCGTCGCCCACCAGGCGGAAGATCTTCTCGCGGATCAGCTCGCTGGCGATAAAGCGCACCGGCCGGTCGGTCAGCGTGTCTTCCTCGAACATCGGCTCGCCTTCGGGCAGACCCTTGGCGATCTCGTCCAGCAAATGGTCGAGCTGGCGGGACTTGGCTGCGCTGACCGGCACCACCGCATCATAGGGATGCTGCTGCGTGATGCGCGCCACGAAAGGAAACAGCGCATCGCGGTCCTTGAGCAGGTCGGTCTTGTTCACCGCCAGCACGCGGCGCGCCCGCGCCGGCAGGAGCGGCAGCAGGTTGGCGTCGCCTTCGGACCACTTGCCCGCCTCCACCACGTGCACGACCACGTCCACGTCGGCCAGGGCTTGCGTGACGACGCGGTTCATCATGCGGTTCATCGCGCCCCCGTGGCGGGTCTGGAAACCGGGGGTATCGACGAACACGAACTGTTCGTGCCCGCGGGTATAGACGCCATGGATGCGATGACGGGTGGTCTGGGCCTTGCGCGAAACGATGCTGACCTTGGCGCCGATGAGCGCGTTCAACAAGGTGGACTTGCCGACGTTGGGCCGGCCGACGATGGCGACGAAGCCGCAACGGCTTGCGGCGGAAGATGCGGACGATGTGTTCATTTCTTGGGCGCGGACGCCGAGAGTGCGACCTTGGCCTCGGCGGCCGCCGAAGGCGGGGCCTTGGCGGCGCCGGCGCCATCGGAAGAGGCGGCCTTGGTGCCACCGCTCTCCGCGGCGGCAGGCTTGGCGGGAGCGGGTTCAGGGGCGGCCTTGGCGGAGGCCGTTTCGGCCGCAGGCGCCCGGGAGGTGGCCGTGGCAGCCTTGCCGGCCGCCACGGGGGCGGCGGCGGGCTCCTCGGCCACTTCCTGGGCTACCGCGACCGGCAGGGACAACTGCGCCGTCTTGCGGGCTCGGGGGGCACGCTTGGCGGGCGTGGGATTGGCCGCCAGCGCGGCCTCGAGCGCCTGCTTGGCGGCCGCCTGCTCGGCGGCGCGGCGGCTGCCGCCGATACCGACCACCTGGACCTCCAGCTTCGGAATGGCGCACTCCACCTCGAACTCCTGGCTGTGCGCCGCGCCGTGGGTCGCCACCACCGTGTAGACGGGCAGCGCGATCTTGCGGCCCTGCAGGTACTCCTGCAGCAGCGTCTTGGCATCCTTGCCCAGCGTCTTGGGATCCACGGTTTCGAGCACCGGCTTGTAGAGCCGCGCGATCACCTTGCTGGCGGCATCGAAGCCGCCATCCATGAAAATGGCGCCGAATATGGCTTCCAGCGTATCGGCCAGGATCGAGGGCCGGCGGAATCCGCCGCTTTTCAGCTCCCCTTCGCCCAACCGCAGGAAACGGGACAGTTCCACGCGCTGCGCGATCTCCGCAAGGGAGGCCTGCTTGACCAGGTTGGCGCGCAGGCGCGAGAGATCGCCCTCGTCGATGCGAGCGAAACGGTCGTAGAGCAAGGAAGCGATCGCGCAATTGAGCACGCTGTCGCCCAGGAATTCCAATCGTTCGTTGTGCTTGCTGCTATGACTGCGATGAGTCAGGGCCTGCTCCAGCAGGCTCTTGTTCCTGAAGCTGTAGTCCAGGCTGGTTTCCAGAGCGTTCAAGATCTCCCCCCCCTGCGCGCCGCGCGCGCCCCCCGGGGGGCGGCGCCGGCGGGCCGGCCAGGCCGGATCCGCTGCGCCCTGGGACAAGAGGCCCGCAAGGCGACCCGGCTGCCGGTACCCGCGCACGGGATTTCCGCGCGCGGCCGCCAGGCAGGCCAGGCCGCACTCGTCTCGGCGCCAAGGGAGATGGTTGTCTGTTTCATGCAGTGTGGCGCATGGCGAAAAATATCAATGGAAGCGGCCAATCCGTTTCAGGTCTCCGAAATTCATCCAGACGAAAAACGCCTTTCCTACGATATTCGAATCGGGCACAAACCCCCAATACCGGCTGTCCGCACTGTTGTCCCGATTATCGCCCATGACAAAATAATTGCCTGCGGGCACTTTGCAACGCACCCCTTCGCGGGAATACTGACACGCCTGTCGGTTCGGAAAGCTTCCGAACGGCTCGATTTCCGGCGATCTGCGCTCATCTATCAATATCTGGTGCTCTACGCCCTTGATGTTTTCCTCATACAGCGTGGCGTACGAGACCCGGTCGGGATCGAAATATTCCCCCTTCGACGTCGTGGGTATTTCCTGTCCATTGATGGTCAGCCGTTTGTTCAGATAGGCGACCTCGTCCCCCGGCACCCCGATCACGCGCTTGATGTAGTCGACCTGCGGATCGACCGGGTAGCGGAAGACAATGACGTCGCCGCGCTGGGGGTCGCCCAGGGGAACCACTTTCTTGTCGACGATGGGCAGGCGCAGCCCGTAAGAGAACTTGTTGACCAGGATGAGATCGCCGATCTGCAGCGTCGGCATCATGGATCCCGAGGGGATGCGGAAGGGCTCGACCACGAACGAACGCAGCACGAACACGAACAGGATGACCGGGAAAAAGCTGACCGAGTACTCCACCCACCACGGCATCTTGCCCGCGCGGTCGACGGCTTCCTGGCGCTGGCGCGCCGCTTCCGCGTCGCCGCTGGCGGCGCGCACCGATTGGGCACGGCCGGCATCGAAGTCGGCGGCGGCACGGGCCATGCGCTGGTTACGCTGCGGCCGCAGCGATACGCGATCGAACACCCAGACGATGCCCGTCACGATCAGCAGCACGAACAGAATCAGCGCGAAATTCAGGCTCATGTCGCCTTCTCCCCAATTTGGTTCAACACACCATTAATCATTTGTCCTCCACCTGCAGAATGGCCAGGAAAGCCTCTTGCGGAATCTCGACGCTGCCGACCTGCTTCATGCGCTTCTTGCCGGCCTTCTGCTTTTCCAGCAGCTTCTTCTTGCGGGTGATGTCGCCGCCGTAGCACTTGGCCAGCACGTTCTTGCGCAGAGCCTTGACGTTTTCGCGCGCGATCACCTCGGCGCCGATCGCCGCCTGGATCGCGACGTCGTACATCTGGCGTGGTATCAGCTCTCGCATCCGCGTAGTCACGTCGCGTCCCCGCGCCCGGGCATTGGCGCGGTGCACGATAAGCGAAAGGGCATCGACCTTGTCGCCGTTGATCAGCAGGTCCACGCGCACCACGTCGGCACTGCGGTATTCCTTGAACTCGTAGTCCATGGAGGCGTACCCGCGCGATACCGATTTCAGCTTGTCGAAGAAATCGAGGACGATCTCGGCCAGCGGGATCTCGTAGGTCAGATGCACCTGGCGGCCGTGGTAGGCCATGTTGACCTGGATGCCGCGCTTGGCCGTGCACAGCGTGATGACCGGTCCGACATACTCCTGCGGCATGAACAGCGTCACCGTGACGATGGGCTCGCGCACATCGGCGATGCGCCCGACCTCGGGCATCTTGGAGGGGCTGTCGACCATCACCACCGATCCGTCGCGCAGCTCGACCTCATAGACCACCGACGGCGCGGTGGTGATGAGGTCCATGTCGAACTCGCGCTCGAGCCGCTCCTGCACGATTTCCATGTGCAGCAGCCCCAGGAAGCCGCAGCGGAAGCCGAAGCCCAGCGCCTGCGACACCTCGGGGTCGTACATCAGCGCGGCATCGTTGAGCTTGAGCTTTTCCAGCGAGTCGCGCAGGGCGTCATATTCGCTGGACTCCACCGGATAGAGGCCCGCGAACACCTGCGGCTTGACTTCCTTGAAGCCGGGCAGCGGCGCCGCGGCGGACTTGCCGGCATGCGTGATGGTATCGCCCACCTTGGCGTGCTTGAGCTCCTTGATGCCGGCGATGACGAAGCCCACCTCCCCTGCCGACAACTGCGTGCGAGACTCGGACTTGGGCGTGAACACGCCGACCTGCTCGCACAGGTGCGAGGCCCCGGTGGCCATGAACAGCAGCTTTTCCTTGGGCTTGAGCACGCCGTTGACCACGCGCACCAGCATCACCACGCCGACGTAGTTGTCGAACCAGGAATCGATGATCAGCGCCTGCAGCGGCGCATCCGGATTGCCCTCGGGCGGCGGGATGCGGGCGATCACCGCTTCCAGGATGTCGTCTATCCCCATGCCGGTCTTGGCGCTGGCGGGAATGGCATCGTCCGCCGGGATTCCGATGACCTCCTCGATTTCCTGCTTGGCCCCTTCCGGGTCCGCCTGGGGCAGGTCCATCTTGTTCAGCACGGGCACCACCTCCACGCCGAGCTCGATCGCCGTGTAGCAATTCGCGACGGTCTGCGCCTCCACGCCTTGCGAGGCGTCGACCACCAGCAGGGCGCCCTCGCAGGCGGACAGCGACCGGCTTACCTCATAAGAGAAATCGACGTGCCCCGGGGTATCGATCAGGTTCAGGTTGTAGACCTTGCCGTCGCGCGCCTCGTAACGCAGCGCCGCCGTCTGGGCCTTGATCGTGATGCCGCGCTCGCGCTCGATATCCATCGAGTCGAGGACCTGGGCCTCCATCTCCCGATCGGACAAGCCTCCGCAGCGATGGATGATGCGGTCGGCAAGCGTCGATTTGCCGTGGTCGATGTGGGCAATGATGGAGAAATTGCGAATGTGCTGCATGCGATCCGAAGGTGTGAGCCCACCCCTGCGCGGCCTGCGGCCGCTCCCCCTCGAGGGGGCGGCACTGGCGGACCGGCAAAGCCGGATCCGCTGTGCCCTGGGGACAGCGTTGTACGAGCTTTTGTCGCGCGGGGCGAACCCCTTGCAAAAAAAGGGGGCGCAACGCGCCCCGCCTGTGCCCGGCCGCGGGGGGGGAACCCCCGCCGCCGGTGTGATTTGCCGCGACCCGGCATTTTACCGCCGAGCGCGGATGTCTGCCCGACTACCGTGCGGGCCGGATCGGCACCCACTGGGTGAGTTCGTCGCGCCTGACCAGCACGACATGACCCCGGCTGCGGTCCAGCTTGGCGACCAGGCCGTTGAACTGCGAGGCGCCGGTGATTTCGGTATTGTCGAGCGCCAGCAACACGTCGCCCTGGCGGATGCCCGCCCGGGCGGCCGGCCCGTCGGCGGCATCCACCTGCACCCCGCCACGGATCCGCAGCTCACGGCGGCGGGCGGCCGGCACGTCCGACACCACCAGGCCCAGCGCATTGGTCTTCTGGGCCTGGCTGCCACCTTCGTCGGGACGGGCCGCCGCGCTCTTTTCGGGCTCCAGCTCGCCCACCGTGATGGTCAGGTCGCGCGTACCACCGCGCCGCCAGACCTGGATGGTCGCCTTGGTGCCGGGCTTGGTCTCGCCCACCGTGCGCGGCAGGTCGGACGACCGTTCGATGGTCTTGCCGTTGAACTTCAGGATGACGTCGCCCGGCTCGATGCCAGCCTTCTCGGCCGGGCTGCCCGGCTCGACCATGCCTACCGAGGCGCCCGCGGTGCGGCCCAACCCGATGGCGTCGGCCACTTCCTTGCTGACTTCGCCGATCTGCACGCCGATGCGGCCGCGTATGACCCGGCCCGAAGCGCGCAGCTGGTCGGCCACGCGCATGGCCTCGTCGATCGGAATGGCCAGGGAAATACCCATGAAACCGCCGCTGCGGGAAATGATCTGGGAGTTGATCCCCACCACCTCGCCGCGCATGTTCAGGAGCGGACCGCCGGAGTTGCCGGGATTGACCGCCACGTCGGTCTGGATGAACGGCAGGTAGTCGCCGGTATCGCGGCCGGTGGCGCTGACGATGCCGGCGGTGACCGTGGAGTCGAGCCCGAACGGCGAGCCGATCGCCATGACCCACTCGCCCTTGCGCAGCTGGGTGGGATCACCCGCCTTCAGGGCGGTGGTGCCGGTGGCGTCGATCTTGATCAGCGCGACGTCGGTACGCTCGTCCGAACCGATGACCTTGGCCTTGAACTCCCGCCGGTCGGTCAAGGTGACGTAGATGTCATCGGCGCCGTTGACCACGTGATGGTTGGTCAGGATGTAGCCGTCGGAGGAGATGAAGAAACCCGAGCCCACGCCGCGCGGGACTTCCTGCCCCTCGTCGTTGGGCGGGGCCGGCGCGCGGGGATTGCGGCCCGGCGGAACGAAGTCGGGGCCGAAGAACCAGCGGAACAGCTCGTACGGATCCTGGCCCCCGCCGAACGGGCCGCCCCTCGCCACGGCTCGGGCCGTGGTGCGGATGTTGACCACGGCCGGGTCGGCCTTGGCCACCAGGTCGGTGAAGTCGGGCAAGGCGCGGGTCTGGGCCTGCGCCTCGACCTGCCCCGCCACCAGGAACAGCGCGGCGGCCAGCGCCAGGAAGGCCTTGCGGGCGACGCCGCGCCCCCGGGCGAGAACGCCGGAGGGTGAAGGGTGTCGAGGGTTCATGTCGTGCGGGTGGCGGGCAGCCGGGTGGAGAACTGCTGACATGTAAGCTCCGGGTAAAGAAAGACGAGAAGCCGGCCGCGATCAGGGCTTGCGCGCGGAAACCGGCGTGTAGCTTATCGAATCGGCGATTTGTTGAATGGTACCCAGCGGCGCCTCGCCAAGTACAGTGATCCAGTGGTCGCCCAGCCGGCGCCCGACCACGTGGATGGCGCCCCGCGAGCCCGGCCCGACCTGGCGCGGATGCGCCTCGCTATAGGGTTCGATGAAAACGGATATCGCCGCCAGGCCATCCGAGAGCATGACCTGCTTGACGTCGGGCTTGCCTCCCATCGAGCGCTGCACTTCCATCATCTTGTGGAAACCGGCGGGTTCCCCCACCTTCCAGCCCAGGTCGGCCAGCTTGACCGGATTCAAGTGGGTGCGCACCACGCGCCAGCCCTCGGTCTTCCAGCGCGGCTTGAGCTGCTTGCGGTCGACGTCGGCCCCCACCTGCAAGGCAATGAAGGCCACTTGCTCGACGACCTCGTCTTCGGGGGACAGCGTCTGCGCCCGCAGCAGCAGGCCCGAGCTGCTGTCCGCACAGAGACGGTAGCCGTAGCGGTCATTGTCCCGGGGACGCAGCGTGATGACCTGGCAGTCGCGGTCGGCCACCCGCTGGGGTTCGCGCTCGACGCTGACCTCGTAGTGTTCGACCAGTTGCTCGGCGTTGCCGATCATCAGGCCGGGAAAGCGGTCGCGCGCGGTACGGGTCTCGACCAGGACTGCGCGCTTTTCCGGCAACAGGCATTTGATCTCGTCGTCCTTGCGCAGGAATTCGAGCGGCTGGCCATCGAGCAGCTCCAGCCGCTCGCGCTCGCTCTTGCCGTCGAACACATGGGTGATGCGGGACGACTGCATGGACGCGCCCTGCTGGTAGGCAAAGACGCCGGAATAATCGAGTTCGCGCGCCGAAGCCTGGATGCGCTGCAGCAATTCGATATCGTTGGCCGGCGCCGCCGGGGTCGGGGTCTGCGCCTGGATGGCCACCGGCAGCAGGCAAAGTACGGCAAACGCCAGAAAACGGGTGGGCGACACCACGACCGAACGACTGACCTCCGACACGAGACCTTCCTTCAACGTTGTCCTGCGGGGGATTCGACAGAGGTGGCGGAAACCTGGCGAATGGCGCTGCGCCCGGCGATCTGCCTGTGCGCGTCGAGATACTCGCCCAGCGAAACGTCGACCTGCTGGTCGGCCCGGCGCGCACGCGCCGGCGCGGACACCGGGACGATGGCCGGCGCGGCGGCCGGTTGCGCGCTGGCGGAGAACTCGACCGGCACGCCCTGCCCTCCGAAATAAGGCTGGGCGATCCATGTGACCGACGCGACAGCCGCCGCCGCGGCCAGGCCGGGGAAACCGTAGCGTGTCATGAAGCGGCGGGAAGCTGGCCGCCGGGGGGCGGCGACGATGGAGGCCTCCTGTTCGAGCGCCTCCAGGAACCGCTGATGGAAACCGGCCGATACGGGCAGCGCCAGCTCGGGGGTCCGCACCACGTCGCCGATCAAATGATAGAGGTCCCAGTCGGCCTGGCCTTCGGCGCTCGCCAGGTGGGCGGACAACCGGGCGGAGCCGGCGGCCAACGCGCCGTCGGCGGCGTCGAGCTCGCCGTCCATGTAGGCCGACAGCCACTCCTCGACCTGGGCCTGCTGCAGTCCGTCCTGGACATCCAGAGCAGACGCGGCCGCCGCCTGGCCTGAACCGACGGACTCACTCCGATGCGATGTCACCTGCATTTCCATAACCTCCGGGGCTACCGATAGCCCGGTTACCTGCCATTTTGCCTAAACTTCATGCCAGCCCGCATCCCCTTGGCTACCACCGCTTGTCGTCCTGGGTACCCAACAGGGGCCTCAACCGGGCCGCTATCGCTTCGCGCGCCCGGAAAATTCGGGAGCGCACGGTGCCTATGGGACATCCCATCGACTGCGCGATGTCCTCATAGCTCATTCCTTCAATTTCACGCAACACGATAGCCGTTCGCAGCTCTTCGGGGAGAGCCTCGATCGCCAAATTGACCGTTTCGGCAATTTCGCGAGTCGCCATCATGGATTCTGGCGTGTTGATATCACTTAGGTTATCGGTTTCGTCGAAAGTTTCACCGTCTTCGTTCTCGTACTCGGACGGCGAGCTGGGCCGCCGGCCCGAGGCCACCAGATGGTTCTTGGCGGTATTGATGGCAATGCGGTAGAGCCAGGTGTAGAAGGCGCTCTCGCCGCGGAACTGCGGCAGCGCACGATAGGCCTTGATGAAGGCCTCCTGGGCGACGTCCTCGACTTCGCTGGGATCCCGGATGAAGCGCGACAGCAGGCGCAGGATCTTGCGCTGGTACTTCAGCATCAGGAGCTCGAAAGCCTTCTTGTCGCCCCGCTGCACGCGGGCGACCAGCTCGGCGTCGATGTCGCGCTCGCTCGTCATGCCGGGTTCCCCAGGCGCGGGTCGCGGGCCTGCGGGCTCACCAGCAGGCCTTCGCCGCGCTGCTCGGTCCAGGCGGCGGCGATGCGCAGCAGGCGCCAGTCGCGGGCGTCCAGGCTGTCGGACCAGACCGTGACGGTGGCACGGACAGGGCGATGGAGACGCCCCGGCGGCGGAGCGAGATCCCCTTGCAGCGTCAGCCAACCCAGCGGCGACCTCCAGATCCGCCGCGGCCGCAAGCGCCGCCAGCCGCTGTCGTCGGCCAGCATCCAGTTGCCGCCGGCGTCGACCGCGATCGCCCGGTACGCCGAGCCGCGGCGTTGCTGCACTGCGATAGCCCCCAGGGCGAGCGTCAGCCCCACGGCCGGCGCAGCGGCCCAGGCCAGCGGAGAGCCGGCCAGCGCGAAATAGGCGCCGGCCGTGGCCGCCCAGCCGGCGGCCACGGCCATGCCCCGTCCCAGCATGCCGGCGCGACGCGAACGCCGCAGGCGCGCCAGCATGGACAGGCTGGAAAATGGCGCCCCCGGCGCCTCGATGTCGCTCAAATCAGACCTTGCGTACGATCATGGTGCCGTTGGTACCGCCGAACCCGAAGGAATTCGACAGCGCGACATCGATCTTCATTGGCCGCGCCTGGTTGGCGCAGTAGTCGAGATCGCACTCGGGATCTTGATTGAAGATGTTGATCGTAGGCGGCGCGACCTGGTAATGGACGGCCAGGGTGGTAAACACGGCCTCGATGCCGCCCGCCGCGCCCAGCAAGTGCCCGGTCATGGACTTGGTCGAGCTCACCACGAGTTGCTTGGCGTGGTCGCCGAAGGCGAGCTTGAGGGCTTCGGTCTCGTTCTTGTCGCCCAGCGGCGTCGAGGTGCCATGGGCATTGACGTAGTGGACCTCGTCCTTGTTGATCCCGCCGTTGCGCAGCGCGTTGATCATGCCGCGGCACGGTCCCTCGCGATCGGGGGCCGTGATGTGGTGGGCGTCGGAACTCATGCCGTAGCCGGCGAATTCGCCGTAGATCCGCGCGCCGCGCTTCTTGGCATGTTCGTATTCCTCGAGCACCAGCACGCCGGCGCCCTCGCCCAGCACGAAGCCGTCGCGGTCGCGGTCCCAGGGACGGGAAGCGGTCTTGGGGTCGTCGTTGCGGGTGGAGAGCGCCCGCATGGCGGCAAAGCCGCCGATACCCAGCGGCGAAACCGTCGATTCCGCGCCACCGGCCAGCATGACGTCGGCGTCGCCGTACTCGATCAGGCGGGCCGCGTCGCCGATGCTGTGCAGGCCGGTCGTGCACGCCGACACCACGGCGTAGCTCGGGCCCTTCATGCCGAAGCGGATGGACAACTGGCCCGAGATCAGGTTGATCAGCGATGCGGGGACGAAATAAGGCGAGATGCGGCGCGCGCCGCGCTGCAGGTATTCGGCTTCGGTTTCCTCGATGCGGGGCAAGCCGCCGATGCCCGAGCCGACGATGACGCCGATGCGCTCGGCATTGGCATCGGTGATTTCCAGCCCGCTGTCCTGCAAGGCCTGCACGCCGGCCGCGATGCCGTAATGGATGAAGGTATCCATCTGGCGCACTTCCTTGGCGGGAATGAACTGGCTGGCATCGAATCCTTTGACTTCACCAGCGATGTGGCAG
This sequence comes from Pigmentiphaga sp. NML080357, assembly GCF_002188465.1. Lineage (GTDB taxonomy): Bacteria > Pseudomonadota > Gammaproteobacteria > Burkholderiales > Burkholderiaceae_B > Pigmentiphaga. The sequence continues at coordinate 36,108 of NZ_NINW01000015.1, forward strand.
TTGAAATCGGTAGGGTCGAAGCGGGTGATGCGGTCTATGCCTGAACGGCCGTTGACGATGTTGTCCCATGCGGAGGCGATGTCATTGCCCACGGGGGAAACGATACCGAGACCGGTGATGACGACGCGTCGCTTCACTGACTACTCCTCAAGTGCGCGCAGAAAAAGCGAATCCGGCAGCTGCCCTCCCGCCGTGATCCCGGCAAGGTCGCGCATGGCCGCGCCGAACCTAAAAAACGAAGGCGGCCGATGAGCCGCCTGCGTCATCGCATAGCGACTATTTACTTCTTGATGTGCGCACCGACGTAGTCGATGGCTTGCTGCACGGTCGTGATCTTCTCTGCTTCCTCGTCGGGAATCTCGGTCTCGAACTCGTCTTCGAGCGCCATCACGAGTTCCACCATATCGAGCGAATCGGCACCGAGGTCGTCGACAAAAGAAGATTCGTTTTTGATCTCGGCCTCGTTGACGCCGAGTTGCTCAGCGACGATCTTCTTCACGCGCTGTTCGATGCTATCCATGGAGATCCTCCAAAAGGGTCTATATCTAACTGAATTATAGCCAAGCTCGCCTGTCTAAAGCGCCCCGGCCGGACGAATGCATATCGCGGTCGCAATACGCGGAAATCAATTCATGAACATGCCGCCGTTGACGTGCAAGGTGGCGCCGGTCACATAGCCCGCCCCCGGCGAAGCCAGGTACGCGACGCAGTGGGCGATGTCTTCGGGACGCCCCAGGCGGCCCAACGGAATCTGGCCCAGCAAGGCACCGGTTTGTTCCTCTCCCAAGGCCCGGGTCATGTCGGTATCGATGAACCCCGGCGCCACGCAATTGACGGTGATGTTCCGGCTGCCCAGCTCCCGGGCCAGGGCCCGGGTCATGCCGGCCACCCCCGCCTTGGCGGCCGCATAATTGGCCTGCCCGGCGTTGCCGCTGGAGCCGACCACGGACGTGACATTGATGATGCGGCCCCATTTTGCCTTCATCATCCCCCGCATGACGGCACGCGAGAGGCGGAAAACCGCCGTCAGATTGGTATCGATCACCGCCGTCCAATCCTCGTCCTTCATGCGCATCGCGAGTGTATCCCGGGTGATGCCGGCATTGTTCACCAAAATGTGAGGGCCGCCCTCGGCCTTGCCGATTTCGTCCACCAGGGCGTCCACCGCGGCCCCATCGTTGACCTGCAGCACCGCGCCCCGCCCCTTGGACGGAAAACCCGCCAGCGCCTCGGTGATGGCCTCGGCACCTGCCTGGGTGGTGGCGGTACCGATCACGGTAGCGCCCCGCGCGGCCAGCTCCGCCGCGATCGCCCTGCCTATCCCCCGCGACGCGCCCGTCACCAGCGCGACCTTGCCTTGCAATTCCATGATTTTTTCCTTCTTTCAACCCGGCGCGGCCACCGCTCCGCGCCATTCATCCTTCCCAACCCCTCGGTCTTGCCAGGGCACAGCGGATCCGGCTCCGCCGGTCCGCCAGTGCCGCCCCTGGGGGGCGCGCGTAAGCGCGTAGGGGGCCCCTTCAAGCTGCCCTGGAGGCTACGGCCTCCAAGGCAGCTTGAAGCGTCGCCTGGTCGGTAACCGCCAGCGCCGTCAATTCGGGAGCGATGCGCTTGGCCAGGCCGGTCAGCACCTTGCCCGGACCGCATTCGACGATATGGGTGATCCCCTGGGACTGCATGGTCTGTATGGTCTCCACCCATCGTACCGGATGCCAGGCCTGGCGCACCAGCGCGTCGGCGATCGCCGCCGGCTGGGTCGGCGCGGCCACGTCGACGTTGTTCAGGACCGGGATGCGCGGGGACTGGATGTCGATCGCCTCGAGGGCCTTGGCCAGCGTCTGGGCGGCGGGCTGCATGAGGCTGGAGTGGAACGGCGCCGACACCGGCAGCGGGAGGGCGCGTTTGGCGCCCGCCTGCTTGGCGGCCTCGCAGGCCCGTTCCACGGCGGTCTTGTGGCCGGCGATCACGACCTGGGCCGGGGCGTTGAAATTGACGGCCTCGACCACCTCGGACTGGGCCGCGGCGGCGCAGGCGGCGCGCACCTGGTCGTCCGTCAGCCCCAGGATGGCGGCCATGCCGCCCTGCCCCACGGGCACCGCCGATTGCATGGCATCGGCACGAATGCGGACCAGGCGCACGGCGTCCTCGAGGGTAAGCGCGCCGGCGGCGACCAGCGCCGCGTATTCGCCCAGGCTGTGACCGGCCACCACCGACGGCGCCGGCCCGCCCGCGGCCTGCCAGGCGGCATAGGCGGCGACGCCGGCAGTCAGCATGACGGGCTGGGTGTAAGTGGTGAGATTGAGCTTGTCGGCCGGGCCGTTGGCCATCAGGCCGGCCAGGTCCTCGCCCAGCGCCGCGCCGGCGCGGGACACGACGTCGGCCACGGCGGCATTGCCGGCGAAGCCGTCGAGCATGCCGACCGATTGCGAGCCTTGGCCGGGAAAAACGAATGCGATTTTAGTCATGGGAAGAACCCTGTATCTGGTTTTCCTGGGTGCTCACATGCGGGCCAGCACCGCGCCCCAGGTGAATCCACCGCCCACGCCCTGCAGCATCACCAGGTCGCCCCGCTTGACGCGGCCATCGCGCCGCGCGGCGTCCAGGGCCAGCGGGACGCTGGCGGCCGAGGTGTTGGCGTGCAGGTCCACCGTCGAGACGACCCGCTCGAGGGGAATGCCGAGGCGCTTGGCGGTGGCATTGATAATGCGCACGTTGGCCTGGTGGGGGATGAGCCAGTCCACGTCGGACAGCGGCACGCCCGCCTCTTCGACCACTTCGTGCGCGACACGGTCGAGCACCGTCACGGCCTGCTTGAAGACGGCCTGCCCTTCCATGCGCAGGAACGGATCGCCGGTGACTTCGCCATAGGCGACGTTGCCCGCCGCGCAAAGGATCTTGGTCTGGCTGCCGTCCGCATGCAGCTTGGCGGCCATCACCCCGGGCTCCGGCGAAGCCTGGAGCACCACCGCGCCGGCGCCATCGCCGAACAGCACGCAGGTGGAACGATCGTTCCAGTCGAGGATGCGGGAGAAAACCTCGGTGCCGATGACCAGCGCGCTGCGGGCGCGGCCGGCCCGCACGAAGCTGTCGGCGGTGGTCAGCGCATAGATGAAACCGGTGCACACGGCCTGCACGTCGAAGGCGGCGGCGCGCGAGGCGCCGAGCTTGGCCTGGATCAGGCAGGCGGTGCTGGGAAAAACGAAATCGGGCGTGGAGGTGGCGACCACGATCAGGTCGATGTCGGCGGCCTCGACGCCGGCGTCCTGCAGCGCGCGGCGCGCAGCCTCGGTGCCGAGTTCGCTCGAGGTGACGCCGCGTTCGGCGATGTGGCGCTGGCGGATGCCGGTGCGTTCGACGATCCAGGCATCCGAGGTTTCCACGCCCCGCTGGGCGAGCTCGGCGGCGAGCTCGTCGTTGGTGACCACGCGCTCGGGCAGGCAGCTGCCCGAACCGACGATTCTCGACCACACCGCGGGAGCGGGACTGCCGGACGGACGCGCCGCTGTTGCACTCATGCAATATCTCCATGCGAGGATGACACCAGGCCAGCCTCTTGCTCGGCCCCGCCTGCCGGCACGCTCGTTATCTGCGCGATGGTCTGCGCAGTCCGGGCGAGCAGGCCGCTCTCGACCGCGTCGTAGGCGTCCTGCAAGGCCCATTCGAACGCATAGGCGTCGGCGGAACCATGGCTCTTGATGACGACGCCGCGCAATCCCAGCAGCGCCGCCCCGTTGTAGCGGCGCGGATCCACTCGCCGCCGGAAGCGGTTCAGCACCGGCGTGGCGATGGCGCCCATCAACAACGTGAACAGGTTTCTCTTGAACTCTTCCTTGATGAACACGCCCAGCATCTTGGCCAGGCCCTCGGAAGACTTGAGCACGATGTTACCAACAAAGCCATCGCAGACGACGACGTCCACCGTGCCCTTGAAAATGTCGTTGCCTTCGACGTTGCCGTGGAAATTGAGCGGGCTGCCGCGCAAGAGCTCGGCCGCCTGCTTGACGACGTCGTTGCCCTTGATGGCTTCCTCGCCGATGTTGAGCAGGCCCACGGTGGGCCGCTCGCGGTGGCCGACGCTGGATACCAGCGCCGATCCCATGATGGCGAATTGCAGCAGGTGCTCCGCCGTGCAGTCGACGTTGGCGCCGAGATCGAGGATGACCGTCATGCCCCCCGACTGGTTGGGAATCGCCTTGGCGATGGCGGGACGATCGATGCCGTCGAGCGTCTTGAGCACATAGCGCGAAATCGCCATCCATGCGCCGGTGTTGCCGGCCGACACGCAGGCGTCGGCCTTGCCGTCGCGCACGAGTTCGGCGGCCACGCGCATCGAGGAATCCTTCTTGCGGCGCAGCGCGACCTCGACCTTGTCGTCCATCGTGACGACTTCCGAGGCCGGCACGATGCGCAGCCGCTCGCGCTGGGAAGCGGACGCCTTGGCGTGCGCCAGGCGGGCCTCGATCTGGTCGGCCAGGCCGACCAGCAGCAGTTCGGTGCCAGGGTGGCGGGCGGAAAACGCCAGGGCAGCAGGAATCGTCACGGGCAGGCCGAAATCGCCTCCCATGCAATCGATCGCGATACGGATCATAGCCATGGACGCAGAGACGACTGCCCGCGTTCGCAACGGCCGCCCGGCTTTCTACAGACGAAAGCTGTATCGGTCATCGGCAAACCTGGCTCGGCGGGACAGACAAGACCGGGAAAAAGGTTCCGCAAGTGCCCAGGGGTGAAATGCCGACTTCTTGACCTTGCGGCGTCCGCATTCCACCCCTGAGTGACGACCCCAGTGCAAGGTACTGCCCGGGGTCGCTCGGTATCACTCGTCGTTCTTGGTCTTGATGACTTTGCGGCCGCGGTAGATGCCATTGGGGCTGATGTGATGACGCAGGTGCGTCTCGCCCGTGGTCGGCTCGACCGCGATGGGAGGATTGGTGAGGAAATCGTGGGCGCGGTGCATACCACGCTTGGAGGGCGACTTTTTGTTTTGCTGAACGGCCATGTGACTGGACTCCTAGGAACGGCGCGCATTGTAAGCCAGAAGCCTACGCGTGACCGCCGCGAGTTCTAAAACCTGCTTTTCGAATGATGACGGCGGTCTGCGCAGGCTTGCCCGAAACGCCGTCCAAAAACCCAAACTGCTACGAAAACGCTTACAACAATCGCTTATTCGCCCGCATCGCGCCCAGCTGCCCGCAGAAGCAAGGCAGCGCGGCCCGGTGCGACTATACACAAAAACTGTCGCTTATTTGCCGACATCGTCCGGCCGGGTCTTCAATCCGGCCAGCACCGCGAACGGCGAAGGCTTGTCGTCCGGCGCATCGCCGGACTTCCCGCCCCCCGAGGGGCACACGTCGTGCCTGGGCACGTACGGGACACTCAGGATCAGTTCGTCCTCGACCTGCTCGAGCAGGTCGAACCTGCGCGATCCCAGCACCTTTTCGAAATCGCGCCCCGCCTCGATGGCGTCCATGTCGGACTCGTCGAACACATCGGGATCGTCGAGCTCGGCTTCGGTTTCGACCAGCTGCAGCGCGACTTCGGATTCGATGGGCGTCGCCAGCGGCCCCAGGCAGCGCTGGCACTGCAAGGTAAGCACGGTTTCGACATCGAGCCGGATCAGAGGTTCACCCAGGGGACCGCGATCGGCCCGGGCCGACCAGCGCACCACTGCCGCCGGATCCTGCTCGGGCAGCCCTTCGAGAAGACGCACGAAGCGCGCCAGCGGCGTGCTGCCCTCGAGCGAGCGGCCGAGCCTGACGAACTCGAACGCATCGATATGGCGCACCGCGCCGGCTTCGCTGACGTTTTTCACGACGTGCTTCCCGGAAAATTCCGCCACGCTCCCGGGTCGGCTAAAGGCCAGAAAAGGACCTGGAAAGCCCCCCCAAAGCAAAAGAAAAAGCTGCCCGGGAAAACGTTGGATAATAGCGCGAAAGCTCAAAAAGAGTCAAACAAGTCAAATACTTACCCCTCCCGTGGCAACCATGGCAACTCCCGAATCCCGTCCCCGGTCGCTGGTACTCGCGTCGACCTCCCCTTATCGGCGCGAGCTGCTCGAACGCCTGCGCCTGCCTTTTTCCGTCGTCCCGCCCGGCGTGGACGAGACTCCCCTGCCCGGCGAGGAACCCGCCGCCCTGGCCCTGCGCCTGGCGCTGGCCAAGGCGCGGGCGGTCAGCCGGACGCGCCCCGGCGCGCTGGTGGTCGGCTCGGACCAGGTCGCGACCCTGGGCGACGCCCCGATCGGCAAGCCGGGCAGCTTCGACAAGGCGCTGGAGCAACTGCGCGCCATGCGGGGCAGGACCGTGACGTTCCACACCGCCGTGGCCGTCGACGACGGCCGGCGCGCCGCCAGCGCCACGGTCGTGACCCGCTGCACGCTGCGCGACCTGCCGGATCGGGCGCTGCGCGCCTACCTCGAAGCCGAACGGCCCTTCGATACGGCCGGCAGCGCCAAGGCCGAGGCCCTCGGCATCGCGCTCATGGAGCGGATAGACAGCGACGACCCCACCGCCCTCATCGGACTGCCCCTGATCGCGCTGACCAGGCTGCTTGCCGAATTCGGCCTCGACCCGCTGGACGCTCTGGAGGAGGCGCGCGCGTGAACGCATCCCCGCACGGCATCCTGCACCTGATCCCGGTTTCCCTCGGCAATGCGCCGCCAGAGCGCTGGCTGCCGGCCGAGGCACGCGCCCTGGCCGGGCAGCTGGACACCTACATCGCCGAGAACGCCAAGACCGCGCGTGCCTTCCTGAAGGCCATCGGTACGGTGCGTCCGATCCAGGAAATCACCATCCACACGCTCGACGCCAAGACCGGCGACCGCGACATCGCGGCCTGGCTCAAGCCCATCGCGGCGGGCGGTCAGATCGGCCTCGTCTCCGAAGCCGGTTGCCCGGCCGTGGCCGACCCCGGTGCGCGCGTCGCCCGGGCAGCGCATGAAATGGGCATTCGGGTGCAGCCCTGGGTCGGCCCGTCCTCCATCCTGCTCGGTCTCATGGCCAGCGGGCTCGACGGCCAGCGCTTCGCTTTCCACGGCTACGCGCCGGTGGATGCGGGCGAGCGCGCGCGCCAGCTGCGCGAGTGGGAACAGGCCTCGGCGCGGCACAACCAGACCCAGATGCTGATCGAGACGCCCTACCGCAATGCCGCCATGTACGGCGCGCTCCTGGCCGCATTGCGGCCGACGACGCTGCTGTGCATCGCCCGTTCGCTCACGACCGACCAGGAATGGGTGCGGACCTGCAGCATCGCCGACTGGAAGCGGCAGCCGCCGCCGCAGCTGGACAAGCAGCCGACGCTGTTCCTGTTCCTGGCAAAAGGATGATTCCCGCCTGCGCGTGCCGTCTTCGTCACATGCGATAAACGGATAACCAAGCGCGAAAGAAATCGTTGGGCAGCCAGGCTCCCGTCTCTAGTATCCGGCTCATGGCCGGCATGCGGAGCGCGGGGCTTTCCCTCTCCCCATCCGGTCCCCGCCATTCCGGCCGCGGGCCGGTCCCAGGAGAGATGAACATGGCAGTACACGATTTGCACGTCCTGTCCGGCGCCGACGCCTCGGTCCGCCACGATGCCGATGTGCTGGTCATAGGAGGCGGCCCCGCCGGCACGTGGGCGGCGGTCAGCGCGGCGGCGCGCGGTGCGCGCGTCCTGCTCGCCGACAAGGGATATTGCGGCACCTCGGGCGCGACGGCGCCGTCGGGAACCGGCGTCTGGCACGTCCCGCGGGACGCCGCCGCGCGCGAGAAGGCAAAGGCCAGCCGCCTCGAAATGGGCGGTTTCCTCGCAGAGCACGCCTGGATGGACCGCGTGCTCGAACAGACCTGGGTCAACATCGATACGCTCACCGAATGGGGCTATCCCTTCCCCGTCGACGAGAACGGCCAGTTGCGCCGCACCTCGCTGCAAGGCCCCGACTACATGCGGCTGATGCGCAAGGCCGCCAAGCGCGCCGGCGCGCGCATCCTCGACCACAGTCCGGTACTGGAATTGCTGGTGGACGACCGCGGCGCCGTCTGCGGCGCGTACGGCATCAATCGGCAGAGCGGATCGACCTGGATCGCGCGCGCCGGCGCAGTGGTGCTGGCGACGGGCGGTTGCGCTTTTCTCAGCCGCGCGCTCGGCTGCAACGTGCTGACCGGCGACGGCTATCTGCTGGGCGCCGAAGTCGGCGCCCAGCTGTCGGGGATGGAATTCTCCAATGCCTACGGGCTGGGGCCGGCCTTCGCTTCGGTCACCAAGTCGCTGTTCTACAACTGGGCAAGCTTCTACGACCGCGACGGACGCCGCATCGAAGGCGCGGGCTCCTCGCGCGGACGCGGCGTCATCGCCAAGACACTTGCCACCCAGCCCGTCTACGCGTGCCTGGATCGGGCCGACGAACAGGTCCGCGCCTGGATGCGCACCGCCCAACCCAACTTCTTCGTGCCCTTCGACCGGCAGGGCATCGATCCCTTCACGCAGCATTTCCCGGTGACCCTCAGGCTGGAAGGCACGGTTCGTGGCACAGGCGGCCTGCACGTCGTCGACGAAAGCTGCGCCACCACCGTGGCCGGCCTGTACGCGGCCGGCGACGCCGCCACGCGGGAATTGATATGCGGCGCCTTCACCGGCGGCGGCAGCCACAACGCCGCCTGGGCCATGTCGTCCGGCTTCTGGGCCGGCGCCGGCGCAGCCACGTTCGCCCGGGATGCGCGCGCCTTCAGTCATCGGCGCGCGCATCGGACGGCTACGGTGGGACTCGGCGAAGATGCCGCCCAGGTGTGGGACCCGGACGAGGTGATCCGCGCCGTGCAGGCCGAGGTCTTCCCTACCGGGCGCAACTGGACCCGCAGCGGCGCACTGCTCGAAGACTCGCTGGGGCGGCTGGATGCCTGGTGGACGCGCGTGCGCCGCGGCCGGCCCGCGGCGGGCGGCGTGCAGGTGGTGCGGGCGCGCGAGGCGGCGGCCATGCTCGCGACCTCGCGCTGGATGTATCGCAGCGCCCTGCAGCGCACGGAGACGCGCGGCATGCACCGGCGCGCGGAACACCCGGCGCTCGATCCGGCGCAGCACCACCGGCTCGTCAGCGGCGGCCTGGACGAGATCTGGGTGCGGGCGCAGGCGGTACCGACACCGGCCATTCCCGGCGCGTTCGGGGGCAGGGCCGCGGCATGATCGAGATCGTCAGCGCCGAACGGTGCACCGCCTGCAACATCTGCGTGCACGCCTGCCCCACGAACGTATTCGACGCCGTGCCCGGCGGCCCGCCGCGCATCGCCCGGCAGGCCGATTGCCAGACCTGCTTCATGTGCGAGCTGTACTGCCCTGCCGATGCGCTGTACGTGGCGCCCTCGGCCGATCGTCCCGATGCGACCGCGGTGGAAACCGCTCCCCGCGTGCAGGCCCTGATGGGCAGCTACCGGTCCTCCATAGGCTGGGGATCGGGAAGGACGGCCACGGCGAAGCGGGACAGCAGTTTCGAGTTGCTTGAACGCGCCCATTAATAAATACCCCCCTACGCGCTTCGCGCGCCCCCCAGGGGGCGGCGCTAGCGGACCGGCAAAGCCGGATCCGCGGCGCCCTGGATCTAGTACGAGTTTCTTGGTTTGTGCACCGTTGCTACCGCTGGCAGCCAGCGAAGCACCGGCGCCACATTCCAAGAAAGCGGTACTAGACCCAGGATGCGGTGGATCCGGCTCCGCCGGTCCAGGGGACTCACCATGCTGGGCGCGCGTCAGCGCGTAGTGGGCCATTCCTTTAGGACAGATAATGCAATTCATTCGATTTGCGGCGGCCGCGGTGCTCGCCGTTGTGTCAGCAACCGCTCAGGCGCAGGCGTGGCCGGAGCAGATACGCTTCGGCGGTTTCGGGCAGGGTTTCGGCAAGCCGTATGGGCTGGCGGTGCTCGCCATCGCGCAAGGCAAGGGCTTCATTGCGGAGGAGTTCAAGGACACGCCGGTCAAGCTGAGCTTCGAGTATTTCACCGGCACCGGTCCGGCGATCAACGAGGCGATCGCCAACAAGCGCCTGGACTTCGCCCAGTACGGCGCGCTGCCCAATATCGTCGGCAAGGCCGCTGGCCTGCCCACGCGCATCGTGACGTCCTACGGCTACACTACCATCTTCGGCGTGGCCCGGCCGGACGTGCCGGTCAAGTCGTTCAAGGATCTCAAGGGCAAGCGGGTGGCGGTGGCCAAGGGCACGGTGTTGCACTGGGCCTTCCTCAAGGCGCTGGAACAGAACGGCCTGACGCTCAAGGACGTCACGCTGCTCGACCTCAGCACGGCCGACCAGCTGGCGGCGCTTACCGCGGGCAGCGTGGACGCGGTCATCGGGTCTAGCGTCCTGCTCTCCCTGCGCGACAAAGGCCTGGTCAAGGTGTTCTACAGCTCGCACGACATCGGGCCCAAGGCGGCCGGTTTTGGCGCCATCACGGTGACCGAGTCGTTCGAACAGCAGTATCCCGAGGCTACGCAGCGCGTGGTGCGCGGCCTGGTGCGCGCCGCCGCGTGGCTGAGCGCGGAGCAGAACCGCGAAGAAGCGCTGCGCATCTGGACCCGCTCCGGCGTACCTTATGAAGCCCTGCGCAGCGAATACGACGGCGTGCCGCTCAAGGACGTGTTCAATCCGCGCATCGACGACTTCTTCGTTTCGCAATACCGCGACGCCATCGCCTTCAGCAAGGACCAGAAGCTGATACGCGCCGGCATCGATCTGCAGCAATGGTTCCAGCCCAAGTACGTCAACCAGGCGCTGCAGCAGCTCAAGCTCGAGCAGGCATGGCCGCGGCGCGACGCGAACGGCAAGCCGCTGGAAGGCTGACCGGGAGGACGACGAGATGACCGCCCGTACCGACGTCCGCCTGGACCGCATCGCCGCCCCGGCCGCGTCCGCGCCCCGGCCCCGCAACGCCGGCGCGTGGCGCTCGGCGCTGCTGCCCCTGCTGCTGCCCGCGGTGGCGCTGTGCGCGTGGCAGCTGGCCGCCTCGCGCGGCTGGATGGCGCCGCAGATCCTGCCCGCGCCGGAGCTGGTCCTGGCGAGCTTCCTGGAGCTGCTGGAGAGCGGCGACATCGCCGCGAACTTCGCCGTCAGCCTGCATCGCATCGGCCTGGGCTTTGGCATCGGCGCCGCGCTGGGCCTGGCCACAGGCATCGCGCTCGGCGTCTCCGACACGGCCCGCGACTATGCCGACCCCCTGTTGCGCGCGCTGTTCGCGGTACCCTCCATCGGCTGGATTCCGATACTTATCTTGATCTTCGGCATTGCCGAGACGCTCAAGATCCTGATCGTGGCCAAGGCGGTGTTCGTTCCCATCGTCATCAATACCTCGCAGGGCATACGCGACATTCCCCATGCCTATCTGGAAGCCGCCCGGGCGCTACGGCTGCGGCCCTGGACCCGCTTCACGCGCCTCGTCCTTCCGGCCAGCCTGGGTCCGGTCTTCAGCGGGGTGCGCCTCGGCCTGGGCCACGCGTTCATCGCCCTGATCGTGGTGGAAATGCTGGCCGCGACCGAAGGCATCGGCTACATGATGGTCTGGGGCCGCAAGCAGTTCCAGACCGACGTGGTGATCGTGGGCATGATCGTGGTGGGGCTGGCCGGCTTCGCGCTGGACCGGGTGCTGCTGGGCATCGAAAAGACCTTGAGCCGTTGGGTGCCGCCGCATGACTGAAACCGCCCTGCCCGCATCGCGTGCCAGCCGCGCACGCATCTCCTCGCGTGCGTGGCGCGGCGCCGCCGTCCCGGCCGCACTCGTCCTGGGCTGGCTCGCATTCGTCGATAGCGGGGTCATCCGCACGCCGCTGCTGGTCCCCCTGCGCACGATCCTGGGCGCTCCCTTTCTCGATCCCGACGGCCGGCAGATCTGGCTCGCGCTCGCCGCCAGCCTTGGACGCGTCGTCGCCGGCATGGCGATAGGCAGCACGGCCGGCGTGGCGCTGGGCATCGCCCTGGGACTCTCGCGGCCGCTGCAGCGGAGCGTCGCACCCACCCTGCACACCCTGCGCCAGATTGCCCTCTTCGCGTGGATTCCGCTGCTCACCGCCTGGTTCGGCACCGGGGAAACGGCCAAGGTCGCGTTCATTTCGCTGTCCGCATTCTTTCCCGCCTTCCTCAACACCGAGCAAGGCGTGCGCGCGATCCCGCGCGCATACTGGGAAACGGCCGCCGTGCTCAAGCTGCGGCCCTGGCGCCGGGTGACGAAGATGGTGCTGCCCGCGGCGCTGCCCTCCATCCTGATCGGCCTGGAAATCGCGCTGTTGACCGCCTGGATCGGCACGGTCGGCTCGGAATACGCGATCGGCGTCGGCCGCGGCGTAGGGGCGTTCCTGGTGGCCGCGCGCGAACTGTTCCGCATGGACCTGGTGCTGGTCGGCGTCGTGGCGCTGGCGCTGGTCGGCTATGCCTTCAATCGCGCTTCGCGGCGCATCTTTTCACGTATCGTGACCTGGCGGGACCGCTGAATGACGACGTCTTCTTCCGTACACGCCCCCGCGGCGCTTTCTTTGCGCCGCGTCGGCAAGCAATACACCGTGGACAACCAGCCGCTGCCGGTGCTGGACCGGATCAGCCTCGACCTGAAGCGGGGCGAGTTCCTCAGCATCGTCGGTGCATCGGGCTGCGGCAAGTCGACGCTGCTGCGGCTGGTCGCCGGCCTGGATTCCGCCTTCGACGGCGAGATCCTGATCGACGGCCGCCCCGTCGCCGGCCCGGGCGCCGAGCGCGGCATGGTGTTCCAGGACCATAGGCTGTTTCCGTGGCTGACCATCGCGGGCAACGTCGCCCTGGGCTTGGACAGCCTCGACCTGCATGCCCGCGAACGCGATGCGCGCGTGGCGGCAATGCTGGAACTGGTGGGCTTGCCGGCCTTCGCCACGGCCTATCCTCACCAGTTGTCGGGCGGCATGGCGCAACGCGCGGCGATCGCCCGTGCGCTGGTTTCCGAGCCGGACATTCTGTTGATGGACGAGCCCTTCGGGGCGCTGGACTCGCTCACCCGCGTCTACCTCCAGGAGGAGTTGCTGCGCATCTGGTCGCAGCGCCAGGTGACCGTCATCGTCGTCACGCATGACGTGGAAGAGGCGGTCTACCTGAGCGATACCGTCGCCGTCATGGCGCCGCGGCCGGGCCGCATCGTCGGGGCGACGACCGTGGACCTGCCGCGTCCCCGCGACCGCGCCGACCCTCGTTTCGGCGAGCTCAAGAGCGCTATTCTCGGCCAGTTGCGGCGCTGAACGGGCGGCGGTTCGCGCCGCCCTTCGCCCGCTATTTCCAGTGCCAGACGCCGCCGGCGCCGCCCAGTCCGGTCTTGGCCACGCCCGCGCCGAAGGAAACGCCCACGCGCTTGGCGAAGCGCTCGGCAAAGTTCTCGCGCACGGTATAGTCCACCACGGTATCCGCCTTGATGACGTCGCGCGCGACGCTGTCCACGGTGCCCAATTCATCCGCCAGCCCCAGCTCCACGCTCTTGGCGCCGGTCCAGATCAAGCCGCTGAACATGTCGGGGGTCTCGTGCAGGCGCTCGCCCCGCCCTTCGCGCACCGCGCTCACGAACTGCCGGTAGATCTCCTCGACCAGCGCCTGCGCGTGCGCCTGCTGGGTGGGATTGCGCGGCGAGAACGGATCCAGGAGCGCCTTGTTCTCGCCGGACACCACCAGGCGCCGCTCCACGCCGAGCTTGTCCATCAGGCCGGTAAAGCCGAAGCCTTCCATGATGACCCCGATCGAGCCGACGACGCTGGCCTGGTTGACGAAGATCTTGTCGGCGGCCGCGGCCACGTAATAGCCGCCCGAGGCGCAGATTTCCTCGACCACGGCATAGACGGGCTTGTCGGGATTCTGGCTGCGCAGGCGGCGGATCTCGTCGTAGATCATGCCGGCCTGCACCGGGCTGCCGCCCGGGCTGTTGATCCGCAGGACCACGCCCTTGGCGCCGCTGTCGTCGAACGCCGCCTGCAGCGCCGCGTTGATTTTCTCGGCGCTCGCCTCGCCTTCGGCGTCGATGACGCCGTCGAGGTTGATCAGCGCGGTATGCGGGTCGGGCGTGCCCGAACCCGACCCGCCGAACAGCACGCCGGTGGCCGTCAGCACCACCAGGACCACGATGGCCAGCGCCAGCAGGCGGAAGAATATGGTCCAGCGGCGCCGGGCGCGCTGCTCCTTGAGCGATGCGAAGACCAGCTTCTCCAGCACTTCGCGCTCCCACTCGCCCGGAGCGCTGCGGGGCGGCGTGTCGGGCGGCGGGGCGGAATGGACATCCTGGGACATGGAAAGAAACTCGCTATGAAAGGTCTGGATTCGTAGGATAGGGCAAGTCTTGCCGCCACGACAGCCGCGGGGCGGCTACGCCGCCCTGGCCGCGACACGTCCGGCCAGCCAGCCGCTGAGCTCGCCGATGCTGCCCACCAGCGTCTGGGGCGCACAGCCGGCGAGCTCTTCCTTCGCATGCGCCCCGTAGGTCACGCCCACGCCATGTATGCCGGCGTTGCGCGCCATCTGGAGATCGTGCGAGGTATCGCCGACCATGACCGCTGCAGCCGGATCGACGTCCAGTTCGCGCATGATCTCGAACAGCATGGCCGGATTGGGCTTGGAGAAGGTCTCGTCTGCGCAGCGCGTGGTGTCGAAGTAGCGGCGGATGCCGGTCGCGTCCAGCGCCCGCTCCAGCCCCACCCGGCTCTTGCCGGTCGCCACCGCCAGGCGGGCGCCGCGCTCGGCCAGCCCGGCCAGCATCTGCTCGGCGCCGCTGAACAGCTTCAGTTGCGGGTCGCGCGTCAGGTAGTGGAAACGGTAGCGGGCGACGAAGGCCGGCACCTGGGCCTGCTCGAGGGTGGGCACCGCGGCCAGCAGGGCATCCTGCAGGCTCAGGCCGATGACCCAGGCGGCCGCCTCGTCGGGGGGGACGGGCAGTCCCAGGTCGCGGCAGGCGGACTGGATGGCGGCGATGATGGTCGGCGTCGAGTCCATCAGGGTGCCGTCCCAGTCGAACACGATCAGCGAATAGCCCTGGACGGGTCGGATCATGGATTTTCCAGATGCTGTAAGAATTTGACGCAATCTTCGGGCAGACGGGCCTCGAACGCCAGCGGCTCTCCCGTCGACGGATGCGGCAGGCTCAGGGTGTGGGCGTGCAGGAACATCCGGCGAAACCCGCGCTGGACGGCCGCCGCGGTGGCGTGCTCGTCGCCGTATTTGTCGTCGCCCACGATGGGAAAGCCGCAACTGGCCAGGTGCACCCGGATCTGGTGCGTGCGCCCGGTCTTGAGCTCGGCGTCCAGCAGCGAATACGACCCGTAGCGCCGCTTGAGGGTGAAGATGGTGTGAGCCGGCTGGCCGGCCGGATCGACCTTCACCCGGCGCTCTCCCGATTGGGTGGACCACTTGGTGAGCGGCTTGCGCACGTGCTGCCGGTCGTTCACCCAGTCCCCCGCCACCAGCGCCAGATAGTGCTTGTTCCACAGGCCGTCGCGCAGCGACTGGTGCAATCCCAGCAGCGCGCTGCGCTTCTTGGCCACCAGGAGGAGCCCCGAAGTGTCCCGGTCCAGGCGGTGCACCAGCTCCAGGAACCTGGCCTGGGGGCGGGCGCGGCGCAACTGCTCGATGACGCCGAAGTCCACGCCGCTGCCGCCGTGCACCGCGACGCCCGCGGGCTTGTCGATCGCCAGCAGGGCATCGTCCTCGAAGACGGTGGGAAACTCGGTGGCCGGCACGAAGCGCACCGGCGCCTCCGGCAGGCGGAATGGCGGCACGCGGACCACGTCGCCGGCCGCGATCCGGTGGTCGACCGCCACGCGGCCGCGGTTCACGCGCACCTCCCCGCCGCGGATGGCCTTGTACAGGTGGCTTTTCGGCACGCCCTTGCACAGGCGCAGCAGGAAGTTGTCGAGCCGCTGGCCATCGTGCGCCTCGTCCACTTCGACCAGGCGCACCGACGGCGCCGGCGCGGGTTCCGGGGACTTGGCCGGCCGGTCCCGGCCGGTCGAGGATTTCGCTTTGCGCAACAATGGGAGCGACATATAATCCTGAAGCCTGATGGAATCAGGCGGGTTGGAGCACAGGGGTTGACGCACACGTTGACCGCATGTCCCTAGTCCGCACTTCCGGCGTCGAGACGCGCTTTTCGCGGCGTTTCCGCCTGGTGTGCGCGAGACCTTTCCGAACCCTGGCCGCGGTGCCCAATCGGGCTGCGGCACGCCGCCGAACGTATCGCGGCTGGCCATGCAGCCTTTGCAGCACGCCGCCGGGTCTGGACAGGTCGCAAAGTGTGCCGGAATTGTACCCGTCCCGCCCGCCGGATTCTTCCGGGCCGTCATGGTCGCCCGCTCGTCGCACCGCAATGGCCTCAAATACATGGAAGCCAGCCACGCAACGACGGATATGCGCCCGCGGACGCTAGTACAGAGAAACCGTCGTCGTATACGCAAAGGCTCGCCCATGAGGCGAGTCTGTCTGGCTCGCAAAAACCGTGAATACCACTGCTTTCGATCCCGCAATCGTCCATCGTCCCCACCGCAGGCTGCGGTTCCTGGGCGATGGCTGCGGCATCCACGGTGCCTGCGCTCTCTCCCGACCTTGCGCATTCCCACCCGGCCAGTCATCGTGACCTGAGTCCGCGGGGTGCGGCTTTTCGCGCACCGGTTTCCTCCACTCGCTCCGCGCATCGCGCATCTTCCCGACGGCCCGAGGCTGCGCGCCGGTTTTTCGGCGCGACACGACCACGGAGAACTTCATACATGAAGCGCATGCTGTTTAACGCAACGCACCAGGAAGAACTGCGCGTTGCCATCGTCGACGGGCAAAAGCTCATCGACCTCGACATCGAAACCGCCGGCCGCGAACAGCGCAAAGGCAACATCTACAAGGGCGTCGTCACCCGCATCGAACCCAGCCTGGAGGCCTGCTTCGTCAACTACGGCGAAGAACGCCACGGCTTCCTGCCCTTCAAGGAAATCGCCCGCACCTACTTCAAGGAAGGCGTGGACGTGCGCAGCGCCCGCATCCAGGACGTGCTGCGCGAGGGCCAGGAACTGATCGTCCAGGTCGAGAAGGAAGAACGCGGCAACAAGGGCGCGGCCCTGACCACGTTCATCTCGCTGGCGGGCCGCTACCTGGTCCTGATGCCCAACAACCCGCGCGGCGGCGGCGTCTCGCGCCGCGTCGAAGGCGAGGATCGCCAGGAACTGCGCGAAACCATGGAGCAGCTCCAGGTTCCGCAAGGCATGAGCATCATCGCCCGCACGGCCGGCATCGGCCGCAGCGTGGAAGAGCTGCAATGGGACCTGTCCTACCTCATGCAGCTGTGGACGGCCATCGACGGCGCCGCCCGCGAGAATGCCGGCCCCATCCTGATTTACCTGGAATCGAGCCTGGTCATCCGGGCCATCCGCGACTATTTCTCGCCCGACATCGGCGAGATCCTGATCGACACCGACGACATCGCCGACCAGGCCTGCGCCTTCATGAGCGTGGTCATGCCGGACAACGTCCAGCGGGTGAAACGCTACCGCGACGACGTGCCCCTGTTCTCGCGCTTCCAGATCGAGCACCAGATCGAGACCGCCTACGCCCGCACGGTGCCCCTGCCCTCGGGCGGCGCAGTGGTGATCGACCACACCGAGGCCCTGGTCGCGGTGGACGTCAACTCGGCGCGCGCCACCAAGGGCAGCGACATCGAGGAAACCGCGCTGCGCACCAACCTGGAAGCGGCCGACGAAGTGGCCCGCCAGTTGCGCCTGCGCGACCTGGGCGGCCTGATCGTCATCGACTTCATCGACATGGAGGACGGCAAGAACCAGCGCGCCGTCGAGCAGCGCCTGCGCGAAGCCCTCCATTTCGACCGTGCCCGCGTGCAGATGGGCAAGATCTCGCGCTTCGGCCTGATGGAGCTGTCGCGCCAGCGGCTGCGCCCGGCGCTGAACGAGGGCTCGCACATCACCTGCCCGCGCTGCAACGGCACCGGCGTCATCCGCGACACCGAATCGAGCGCCCTGCAGGTACTGCGCCTGATCCAGGAAGAATCCATGAAGGAGAACACCGCCGCCGTGCACGCCCAAGTGCCCGTGGAAGTGGCCACCTTCCTGCTGAACGAGAAGCGCACCGACATCGCCAAGATGGAAGCGCGCCTGAAGGTCAACGTCATCCTCATCCCCAACAAGCACCTGGACACGCCGCATCACCGCATCGAGCGTCTCCGGCACGACGATCCCCGCCTCGAAAGCACCAAGGCCAGCTTCGAACTGGCCGAGGCGCCCGAAACCAACCTCGCCTATTCCACCCAGGAACACGAGGTCAAGGCGCGCCCCGAGGCCATCGTCAAGGGCATCACGCCTGCCCAGCCCGCGCCGGTTTCCGCTCCCGCGACGAACGGCGCGAACGGCTCCCGCGGCAAGCAGCCGGCTCCCGCCGAGGCCGCTGCCGGCGGCTTTTCCGGCCTGATGTCGCGCCTGTTCGGCTGGCTCAAGGGCAGCGCCGCCGAGCCGGTCGAGCCCGCCGCCCGTCCGCGCAAGGAAGAATCGCGCGAAGACCGCGAGGCCAACCGCAACCGCCGCCGCAACGCCCAGGGCAACCGCGGCCGGCGCGACAACCGCGAGGCGCGCGCCGACGATCGCGAGCGCCAGGAGGGCGAGGACGTCCGCAAGGAAGCCCGCGCGCCGCGCCGCGAAGGCCGCCGCGACGACCGTACGCGCGCACCCCGGCAGGAAGACCTGCGTAGCGCGCCGCCGGCCGCCGACGAGACCGAGCAGCAGGCCGGTTG
>NZ_NINW01000021.1 GCF_002188465.1 Pigmentiphaga sp. NML080357
CGGAAAGTCCTCCCTGCGTCCGCTGATGGCCGGCAGCAGCCCGTCGTTGCCTGATGGATCCAACCCCTCCGCTGCTATAGTGCAGTCGGCTTCTGACGTTCAGTGCAGCCGTCTTCTGAAAACGACAGGCGCGGCACGGGAATCAAGGCATTGCGATTCTCGAAAATAGTTCTTGAAATTCTATTCTTGATTGCATATCATCTCAACGAGTTTCGATAAGAAAGGATGCCCATGCGACCGTCTGTTGTGCTTGACATGAAGCGAAGCGCAGTGCGTGAAGCGGTAGGCCGCTTTCGCGCCGCGAACCCGCGCGTCTTCGGCTCGGTGCTGCATGGCACCGACCGGGATGGCAGCGACCTCGACCTGTTGGTCGATGCGCTGCCCGGTGCCACGTTGTTGGACTTGGGCGATTTGGAAGAAGAACTGAAATCGCTGCTCGGCGTTGACGTCGATCTGCTGACTCCCGGCGACCTGCCGCCGAAGTTCCGGGCCAAGGTGCTCGCGGAGGCGCAACCGATATGAGCGAGAACCGCCTGCCCGATTACCTCGACCACATTCAGCAGGCCGCAACCGATGCGCGCAGCTTCGTGGAAGGGATGGCCAAGGACGACTTCTTGGCCGACAAGCGCACCCAGCAGGCCGTCATCATGAGCCTGATCGTCATCGGCGAGGCGGCCACAAAGGTGATGGATGGCTACGTCGAGTTCACCCAGGCGCATGCCGACGTGCCGTGGCGCAGCATGCGCAATATGCGTAATCGCATGGCTCACGGCTATTTCGACATCAACCTCGATGTGGTGTGGGAGACGGTACAGGAATGGCTGCCGGCGTTGCTCCAGCAATTGCCCGCCGTGCGTCAGGATGCCGACGATGAAGACCGTAACGACAAAGGCATGGAGCCATGACCAATCAAGCCGCCGATGTTCGGCCCCTCTGGCGTGTTCGATCCCGCGACCTATGAGCCGCGCTCGGGCAAGACCTTCTGGATGGCCGCAACGGACGAGAGTTCGCTGGTGGGCAAGGAGGCAGCAGCCGACACGCTCATCGGCAACTGCACGACCGCACGACCAGCCTCCCGTTCAAATTCGAGTTAGAACTCATATCCAGCCTGTCTGGGGGCACTGTGAAAGAGGGATCTCCGATGACTGTTGAATCGAGAATATTTTCTGTAGCCGAGTATGTTCAGCCGTCCGAAGGCGAGCCTATTCGTTCCGTTGTGCTTGAAACCCGAGACTCAATTATCGTGGTTTGGCATGTCCATCCCGGGCAGGAAATTGCGGCTCACATTCATCCTCACGGCCAAGACACGTGGACTGTTTTGTCGGGAATGGCTGATTACTTTCAGGGCAATGGGATTGTTCGTGCCCTCAGGGAAGGTGAGATAGCCGTGGCAAGACCGGGCCAAGTGCACGGGGCGCGAAATACAGGTACCGAGCCATTTGTGTTCGTCTCGGTTGTGGCATCAGCCAATGCCGGTTTCGTATTGGCTGAGCGATAGAGCCCAATCTCTGGAGTTGGTCCAATGAGCGGTCGGGGAGATAGGTAACAGACATGCAGCGGACACGGCTGCTAAACCAGGTCGCAAACCTCCTTGCGTCGCAGCGTGCCGCAAGCGACGCGATCAATCGAATGGGGTCGGCATGAGACTGAACACCATCCAGTTCCCGACCGCGTAGCCGCCTGTCCTGCCGATCAGGTCTTGACCATCGACGCCTGGGATCAGTCCTGAATGTTCTTGGAGACCACTACGTTATGAGCCGCAGCCGCCGCAAAACACCCATCGTCGGGCACACGACCTGCGGCAGCGAGCGCGAGGACAAGAAGCTCTGGCATCAGCGCTGGCGCACCCGTGAGCGCACGGCGCTGACCAGCGCGTCGCCCGAAGCCCTGAGCGCCCATCTGCCCCTGCTGGAAAACCAGGCCAGCAGCGTCTGGTCGATGGGCAAGGATGGCCGCTCCTACTGGCCCGTCAAGCGCCAGGCCGCCACGGCGGATCGCATCGCCAATCACAAGGGACGCAACCCGCAAGAACGCGCCTCCCTGAAAAAGCGCCTGCTGCGCAAGTGGATGAGCAAATGAAGCTCTCCTTCCATCAGCACATTGCGCTGTTCTGGATGATCGGTGCTCCGGGCGTCTTCGCGCCCGTGATCGAGAACGCCAAGCGGCCCGATGCCGGCGCCGTCATGGCGTGGGGTGTCGCGATCGTGGCGGTGATGATCCTCTTCACCCCTTTGCTGCTGCGCTGTCCACCATTCCGGCGCTGGTATGGCCGGACGGATGCGCTGTCGGAGCGGCAGCGCCAGGCGCTTGCCGAGCGCGGCCTGCGCCGCTACTAC
Organism: Pigmentiphaga sp. NML080357; assembly: GCF_002188465.1. Taxonomy (GTDB): domain Bacteria; phylum Pseudomonadota; class Gammaproteobacteria; order Burkholderiales; family Burkholderiaceae_B; genus Pigmentiphaga. The sequence continues at coordinate 2,337 of NZ_NINW01000021.1, forward strand.
CAGACCGCTTTCGATGACGGCTACGTGCCCCGCGTGATGCCCTACGTGTGGCGCATCATCTGGACGGTCGGCGGGTTGATGGCTGTGACCGCCGTACTGCCTACCAACACCGGACGGCCAGCCTTCGATGCCTTGGTGGTCTTCTCGACCTGGTATCCGATAGGCGTGATGCTGCTGGTTTTCGCGTCGAGGCCCCTTGGCCGGTTGATTCGCCAAAGAGCACAGGAGCGGCGGAAATGAGCACGTCAACCATCGAGGCGCTGGCCAGCGCCTGGGCAAGGATTGCCGAGGAAGCGGAATTCCCCGCTGACTACGAGGGGACTGCCACACCACAAGCGCATCGGGCTAGCGAAGCTATTCAGGAGCAGATTCGGGAGCGCATCGTCGCCACCAACGACATGCGGCTGTTCAGCCTGCTGCACCTGCTGGGTCAGGCGTCGCTGCGCATGGAGCAAGCGCTGTGGCCGGAGGATTACGAGCGGATGACGCGCGAGGTTGAGGAAGCCCTGCGGCAAGCCACCGACGCCAACGCCAGATCGTACACCCACGAAGAAGTGATGCAGGCGATGCAGGAACGCATCGACCGGGCGCGAGACAAGCCATGTTGATTGGCTATGCGCGCGTCTCGACGCAGGATCAGAACCTGGAGCTGCAACGCGAAGCCTTGAGCAAGGCCGGATGTAAAAAGGTCTTCGAGGACAAGGTGAGTGGCACGCGGGCAGACCGGCCTGGCTTGGCCAAGACGCTCGAAATGCTGCGCGAAGGCGATACTTTGGTCGTCTGGAAGCTCGACCGGCTGGGCCGGTCGGTCAAGCAACTGGTCGATCTGGTCGGCGATCTGCACAAGCACGGTGTCCAGTTCAGGAGCCTCACCGACTCCATCGACACCGGCACACCATCCGGGCGGTTCTTCTTCCACGTCATGGCGAGCCTTGCCGAAATGGAGCGCGAGCTGACCGTCGAGCGCACCCGCGCCGGGCTGGAAGTCGCCAAGCAGCTCGGCCGCAAAGGCGGCCGCAAGCCGAAGATGACCGACAGCAAGATCGAGTCGGCCAAGAAGCTGCTGGCCAGCGGGGTGCCGCCCAAGGACGTGGCCAAGAACCTCGGCGTGTCCATTCCGACGCTGTACCGCTGGGTGCCAGCCTCCACGCACGCTTAGCGTGCTTTATTTTCCGTTTTCTGAGACGACCCCTCCTATATGCCTATGGAGATCAGACGGCGACCACGGGGAAATCCACCGTGGTGTCGGCGATGTGGTTGGTGTAGTTGGTGAGCGTGTTCAGCGCGACGTTGGCGATCACTTCCAGTATCAGGCCGTCGTCGAGCCCCGCGCGGCGGTAGTTGGCCATGGCGTCGGCCGACACCACGCCGCGTTGCTCGACCAGCGCGCGGGCAAAGCCGGCGATTGCATCGTCAAGTGCGTTGGCCGCATGGCCGGTGCGGGCCGCGGCGATGGCCTCTGCCGACAGTCCGGCACCTTTGCCGATCAGGGTGTGTGCGCTCAGGCAATACTGGCAGCGATTGGCTTGACCGACAGCGAGCGCAACGATCTCGCGCTGGGTGGCACTCAGGCGGCCGGTGCCCAGCGTTTCGGACAGGCCGAGGTAGCCGTTGAGCGCTGCCGGCGCGTGGGCCAGCGTGGCGAGCAGGTTCGGCACCATGCCGAGCTTGGCTTTGACGGCCTTGAGTGTGGCAGCGGTAGCGGCGTCAGCGGTGTCGATGGTCAGGGGGGCGATTTGGGTCATGTCTATCTCCGTAGTGGGTGAGGTGCAAGAGCAAGTGGGCATGATCGCCCTTTGTTTGGTACGATATGGCACGTAAAGTATCAAATACGTAACCTATCGTCTTATATGGAGAGTGGAATGGCGGATCGACTGGCCGGCTTGCTCCGGCACTACTCGCTTTCGGCGCGCGTTTTTCACAGCGGCGCCTTCTGTGGGCAGCATCATTACGCGGCGCCGCATGGCTATATCCATCTGGTGCGGCGCGGCCCGATTACGGCGCGTTCGCCCGTGCATGAAGATCTGCTGGTTACCGAGCCGAGCCTGCTGTTTTATCCGCGCGTGACGTCGCATCGTTTTGTCGCCGCCCCCGGCGATACCGCTGAGCTGTTGTGTGCGGAGGTCGACCTGGGCGCTTCGACGGGCAATCCGTTGGCCATGGCCTTGCCGTCGATGCTGCTGATTCCGTTGGCGGACTTGCCCGGCCTCGGGCCGACGCTAGAGTTGCTGTTTGCCGAAGCCGAGCGCGACCAGTGCGGTCGGCAGGCCGCCATCGACCGCTTGTGCGAGTTGCTACTGATCCAGTTGCTGCGTTATCTGATGGATGGGCGGCTTGGCGCCACCGGACTGCTGGCGGGCCTGGCCGACCCGAAACTCGCGCGCGCCATAACCGCCATGCACGATGCGCCGCAGACCGCGTGGTCGCTCGAGGCGCTGGCGGCGAAGGCGGGCATGTCACGCGCGCGCTTCGCCGCCGCGTTCAAGGACGCGGTGGGCGTCACGCCGGGCGACTATCTGGCCGACTGGCGGATGAACGTCAGTTGCACCCTGCTCAAGCAGGGGCGGCCGGTGGCGGTGGTGGCCGACCGCGTCGGCTACGGCAGCCCGAACGCTCTGGCGCGCGCCTTCCGCGTGCGCATGGGCTGCGCCCCGCGCGACTGGCTGGCGCAGCAGCGCGGTGACGCGGCGCTCAGCGGTTCGTGAGTTTGAGTTCGATTCGCCGGTTCTTGGCGTAGGCGGCGCCGGTGTTGCGCTCGTCGAGCGGGTGAAATTCGCATCACGCCGGAACAACTGGCGGAACTCCAGGTGGCGATCCGTCAACGGCTGGTCAGTCTATTCGTGCGGCGCGGCCGGCTGGACAAGGCTGAGTCAGTGGCGCAGGTAGCTGGATGACGCTGTCCCGCCCTGAGCCGACGCTCACAGGCGGGGATTTCCAGTGTCGTCATTGTCGGCTATTGGCCGGCAGCAGCCCGTCGTTGCCTGATGGATCCAACCCCTCCGCTGCTATAGTGCAGTCGGCTTCTGACGTTCAGTGCAGCCGTCTTCTGAAAACGACAAACAACGTCAGAGTAGAGTGTGAATTTATATTTATTGACACATTCAGTCAAGGGTAATAGATTTCATCCTGACATTTTTACCTTTGGAGGCATCTTGCAAGGTCAACGTATCGGCTACGTCCGCGTCAGCAGCTTCGACCAGAATCCTGATCGACAACTGGAACAAATAGAAGTCGGCAAGGTATTCACCGATAAGGCTTCAGGCAAGGACACACAACGTCCCGAACTTGAAAGGCTGCTGGCCTTCGTCCGCGAGGGCGACACCGTGGTGGTGCATAGCATGGACAGGTTGGCACGCAACCTTGATGACCTGCGCCGCATCGTCCAAGGGCTGACACAACGGGGCGTGCGCATGGAGTTCGTCAAAGAAGGGCTGACGTTCACCGGCGAGGACTCACCGATGGCCAATCTGATGCTGTCGGTCATGGGAGCCTTTGCTGAGTTCGAGCGCGCCCTGATCCGCGAACGTCAGCGCGAGGGAATCGTGCTGGCCAAGCAGCGCGGTGCCTACCGGGGACGAAAGAAATCGCTGAACAGCGAACAAATTGCCGAGTTGAAACGGCGAGTTGCGGCAGGCGACCAAAAAACCTTGGTGGCCCGTGACTTCGGCATCAGCCGCGAAACCTTGTACCAGTACCTGCGGGAAGACTGACCATGCCACGCCGCTCAATCCTGTCCGCCACCGAGCGCGAAAGTCTGCTGGCACTGCCAGATGCCAAAGACGAACTGATACGGCACTACACGTTCAACGAAACCGACCTGTCGGTGATCCGTCAGCGTCGCGGCGCCGCGAATCGATTGGGCTTCGCCGTGCAGCTTTGCTACTTGCGATTCCCTGGCATCTTCTTGGGCGTCGATGAACCTCCATTTCCGCCCCTGCTGCGCATGGTGGCCGCACAACTCAAGGTGCCGGTGGAAAGCTGGAACGATTACGGCCAGCGCGAGCAGACACGGCGGGAGCACTTGGTCGAGCTGCAAACGGTGTTTGGATTCAAGCCCTTCACCATGAGTCACTACCGGCAAGCCGTGCATACACTGACCGAACTGGCCTTGCAAACAGACAAAGGCATTGTGCTGGCCAGCACCCTTGTTGAAAACCTGCGGCGGCAGAGCATCATCCTACCCGCCATGAATGCCATCGAGCGCGCAAGCGCCGAGGCCATTACCCGTGCCAACCGGAGCATCCATGCGGCATTGGCCGATTCCTTGATACCTGTCCATCGCCAGCGCCTGGACGAACTGCTCAAGCGCAAGGATGGTAGCAAAATGACGTGGCTAGCGTGGCTGCGCCAATCGCCCGCCAAGCCGAACTCGCGCCACATGCTTGAACACATCGAACGCCTCAAAGCCTGGCAGGCGCTTGACCTACCTGCTGGCATCGAACGGCAGGTACACCAAAACCGCTTGCTCAAGATCGCCCGCGAGGGCGGCCAGATGACGCCCGCCGACCTGGCCAAGTTCGAGTCGCAGCGGCGTTACGCCACCTTGGTAGCACTGGCCATCGAGGGCATGGCCACCGTCACTGATGAAATCATCGACCTTCACGACCGCATCATCGGCAAGCTGTTCAATGCGGCCAAGAACAAGCATCAACAGCAGTTCCAGGCTTCCGGCAAGGCGATCAACGACAAGGTGCGGATGTATGGGCGCATCGGTCAGGCGCTGATTGAAGCCAAACAAAGCGGCGGCGATCCGTTCGCCGCCATCGAAGCGGTCATGCCGTGGGACACCTTCGCCGCCAACGTCACCGAGGCGCAAACGCTGGCGCGGCCTGCCGATTTTGATTTCCTGCACCATATCGGCGAGAGTTACGCCACGCTGCGCCGCTATGCGCCGCAGTTCCTGGACGTGCTCAAACTGCGCGCCGCGCCCACCGCCAAGGGTGTGCTCGATGCCATCGACGTGCTGCGCGGCATGAACAGCGACAGCGCGCGCAAGGTGCCCGCCGATGCGCCAACCGCATTCATCAAGCCGCGCTGGGCAAAGCTGGTTCTGACCGACGAGGGTATTGACCGGCGTTACTACGAGTTATGCGCCCTGTCGGAGCTGAAGAACGCACTGCGCTCTGGTGATGTTTGGGTGCAGGGTTCGCGCCAGTTCAAGGACTTCGACGAATACCTGGTGCCGATCGAGAAGTTCGCCACCCTGAAGCTGGCCAGCGAATTGCCACTGGCCGTGGCCACCGACTGCGACCAATATCTGCATGACCGACTGGAATTATTGGAGGCGCAACTCGCCACAGTCAACCGCATGGCGGCGACCAACGACTTACCGGATGCCATCATCACCACTGCATCGGGCCTGAAGATCACGCCGCTGGACGCAGCGGTGCCAGACGCCGCGCAAGCCTTGATTGACCAGTCGGCGATGTTGCTGCCGCACCTCAAGATCACCGAGTTGCTGATGGAGGTCGATGAATGGACGGGCTTCACGCGCCACTTCACACACCTGAAGACCGGCGACACGGCCAAGGACAAAACCTTGCTGATGACGACGATTCTGGCTGATGGTATCAATCTTGGGCTCACCAAGATGGCCGAGTCCTGCCCTGGCACCACCTACGCCAAGCTGTCTTGGCTGCAAGCCTGGCACGTTCGCGACGAAACCTATTCGACGGCGCTGGCCGAGCTGGTGAACGCACAGTTTCGACAACCCTTCGCCGGAAACTGGGGCGACGGCACCACGTCATCGTCGGACGGCCAGAACTTCCGAACCGGCAGCAAGGCAGAGAGCACCGGGCATATCAATCCGAAGTATGGAAGTAGCCCTGGGCGGACGTTCTATACCCATATCTCCGACCAATACGCGCCCTTCAGCGCCAAGGTGGTCAACGTCGGCTTGCGCGACTCGACCTATGTGCTCGATGGCCTGCTGTACCACGAGTCTGACTTGCGTATCGAGGAACACTACACCGACACGGCGGGCTTCACCGATCATGTGTTCGGCCTGATGCACTTTCTGGGATTCCGGTTCGCGCCGCGCATCCGCGACCTGGGCGACACCAAGCTGTTCATTCCCAAGGGCGATACTGCCTACGATGCACTCAAGCCGATGATTAGCAGCGACAGGCTGAACATCAAGGCTATTCGCGCTCATTGGGATGAAATCCTACGGCTGGCCACTTCGATCAAGCAGGGCACGGTGACGGCCTCGCTGATGCTGCGCAAGCTCGGCAGCTATCCGCGCCAAAACGGCTTGGCCGTCGCCCTGCGCGAGCTGGGGCGCATCGAGCGCACGCTGTTCACTCTGGATTGGCTGCAAAGCGTGGAGCTGCGCCGCCGCGTCCATGCGGGGCTGAATAAGGGCGAGGCGCGCAACGCGCTGGCCAGGGCGGTCTTCTTCTACCGATTGGGTGAAATCCGCGACCGCAGTTTTGAGCAGCAGCGCTACCGGGCCAGCGGCCTCAATCTGGTGACGGCGGCCATCGTGTTGTGGAACACGGTCTATCTGGAGCGTGCCACCAGTGCTTTGCGTGCCCACGGCAAGGCGCTGGACGACACGTTGCTGCAATATCTGTCACCGCTGGGGTGGGAGCATATCAACCTGACCGGCGATTACCTATGGCGCAGCAGTGCCAAGGTCGGTGCGGGGAAGTTCAGGCCATTGCGACCGCTGCCACCGGCTTAGCGTGCTTTATTTTCCGTTTTCTGAGACGACCCCTCCATCAACGGTGGGACTTGGGCGTCGGAGAACCCGACCACTGAGACAGTGGCGAGGGCCCACCCTCGTGGGTTTGCGAGTTGCTGAATGGCACCGTCATAGGCCCCAAGCTTGGTGAAGGCAAGAGCCTTGGTGGAATCACGGCTGGACGTCCAGGCAGTACGCAAGCACTTGCTTGCAATCCACGCGGTATAGCCAGACGCGAACAGCTTTAGGCCAAATTGCCCGCCAGCAGGAATCTCATAGGCAACCGCGACTAGCACGGAGCTGGTAGTGACGACGATGGAGAAGCCAAGACTGGTGCCGAGCGTGTAGCCAAGCGCTCCCCTAACTCCGTACGTCGCTCCAAGATACAAGCTGTACAGGGAGCTTGTCGATGGTCCAACGGTATTGGCTACGACGAAGAGTAAGAGTGGATCCAACGGAGTCACTTCCCACAGGCGCAGCCATCTAGGCCTGTTTGACTGACAGCATGGCTGCTAACGATAGGCTTGGCATGAATGATCCACTCGGGCCCTGTCGCCAAGTTCGTGAATCTTTAGGCCAGGCCTCTTCTCACCTCTTTTGCCAAGTCGAAAATCGTTGCTATCAGCGGAGCGTTCTGTCGTTCGCGACGACAGATGAAGTCGACGTGGGTGGCCATTGCTGTATCCAGAATCTTCAGCTTCACAAGACGCGGATCTGGAACATAGGCTGTCTCGGCAACGACGCCTAGTCCTATTCCTTGTGCGACTGCCTCGCGGACAGCCTCCCGGCTTCCCATCTCCAGCGCAACCTGGATGTTGATATTGCGGGCAATTAGCTCGCTCTCGAAGACTCTTCTTGTCGTTGAACCTTCCTCACGTATGACGAAGCGCTGGCTCTGAAGGTCCTTGAGCACTATCTCACCGCACCGGGCTAGGGCGTGCTCTCGGTTCGCAAAGACCACCAGGCGCTGTGACCTGTATGGCATGCAATGGAGTTCGGGGTGCTCGGCGTGATTGAGGACCACGCCGACATCACCCTGGTAGTCGAGGAGCTTTTCCGTGATTGAGCGGGAGTCGCCTACACGGACAGAGACCTCGACCTGGGGATGGCGGCTCCCGAAGGCCTTCAGAACAGGGACTACGTTGTACGGGCCGATCGCGTGAATCACAAGACGCCCGACGAATCGGTTTTTGGCTGCTGCCAAAAGGGCGTGCGCATCTTCCTCGCCGCTGAATGCCCGCCGCGTGTAGTCCAGCAGAGTCCTGCCAAAGGTAGTCAGCTCAAGCCGGCGGCCTTGACGAAGAAAAAGCTCCACGCCGTACTCATTCTCCAGGCGCTGAATATGCGCTGAGATGGTGGGCTGCTGTAGATCAAGCAGCTTCGCAGCAGCAGTCATGCTTCCGGCCCTTGCCGTCGCATCAAAGGCTTTCAAAGCCGCAAGTAGCGTGAGTCCAGACATAGGTGTTATCTATAGATACCCCTATTTTTCGGGGTGCAAGTTTCATATTGATGACACGTTCCACGAACAAACTGCACGCATGCCTAGCCGTATCGAACTTCTTTCTGCGGCAAATGTGCGTCATAAGCGCTCTCGCGCTGCTCGCAGGCAGAAACTTGCAAAGGTAACAACATGAAGTTGGAGAAGGACCGAGACGTTCTGAGTCTCAAGGGAGTTTCCGTCCGCTACGTTGACTCGACCGTGGCCTTGCACCCGACGAGTCTGGATGTGAAGCAGGGAGAGTTTTTGGTGCTTCTGGGCGCCTCGGGCGCAGGGAAGTCCACCTTGTTACGAAGCATCAATGGACTGGTGCTGCCCACAAAAGGCGAGGTATCGATACCTGGCCTGGCAGGTGGGGTAGTCAACGCAAAGACGCTGAGAGAGCACCGCAAGCGCTGTGGGATGGTTTTCCAGCAGCATCATCTGATTGGACGTCAGTCGGTCCTCAGGAATGTTCTGATGGGAAAGCTCGGTGACAGGGGTGCATTCGCTTCGCTATGGCCGTGGAGCAAGAAGGACAAGCTGGAGGCGCTCACAGTGATTGAGGTCATCATGAATCCAGGGCCTGACCCCTGGAGCCCCAGCCAGCTCAGGGAGTACCTCGTGGATGCTGATGCCATGATGGCCTTCATGACAGACAGTGTGACCAAAGAGTCGCTGCTGAACGCTCCCAGGCTCAAGACCATCTCCTGTGCACTCAAGGGGTACGACAACTTCGACCTGAGGGCTTGCGCACAAGCCGGGGTGAGCGTCACCTTTGTTCCTGACCTCCTCACAGAGCCCACAGCCGAGCTGGCCATCGGATTGGCTATTGCTGCTGGCAGGAACGTGCTTCAGGGTGACGCCGCTACAAGAGCAGGCTACTCTGGGTGGAGGCCAGCTCTATACGGAACCGGGCTTCATGGGTCGGTGGCCAGCGTGATCGGTCTCGGAAAAGTTGGGCAGGCCATATTGGCGCGACTCGCGGGCTTTGGCTGCGCGCGGCTGCTTGGTGTAGACCCAAGTGTGCGTCTAGATCAGGTCGAACTGGTCACGCTTGATGAGGCTGTCAGCACATCGGACTATGTGTTCCTGGCAGTGCCTCTTGTTAGCGATACGCGCCACCTGGTTGACTCCAGGATGCTTCAACTATCGAAAAAGGGCCAGATCCTTGTAAACGTGGGTAGGGGGTCTGTGGTCGACGAAAGGGCGGTTGTCGATGCCTTGGCGAATGAGCAACTTGGCGCGTACGCCGCTGACGTCTATGAGATGGAAGATTGGCTACTTCCAGACAGACCTCGCGAAATTCATCCGGGATTGACCAACAACGCCAGAACAGTACTCACTCCCCACATCGGCTCGGCTGTGAGACGCGTACGGTTCGAAATTGAAATGCGGGCTGCTGAGAACCTAGTCCGCTCACTCAGGGGCGAGAGTTTGAGTGATGTTGCTGTCGAGGCCAGCGCGGCAGCATAGGTACGCAGACAGGATTCGTGCAGTTGCGCTTTACATCAAGCTTGGCTTGCGTGTCAGAGCCACGATTCGCCAGTTGGGGTACCCAACCAAGAACGCATTGAAAGGCTGGTATCAGCACTACCTGAAGCATCAGGATTTGCCAGCAAGCCAAGCTCCAAGAGCACCAAAATATTCGCTGCAGCAAAGGCAGGTGGCTATTGCTCATTACCTCGCCCATGATCGCTGTATTGCTGCAACGATGAGGGCTTTGGGTTATCCGGGTCGAGGAACGTTGACTGCGTGGGTTCGGCAAGACTGCCCTGACACCTGCAAATCGAGAGTAGGCAGATCTTGGCCGGCTACAAAGCCTGATGCCTTGATGTGTGAGGGCGTGGTGCAGCTGTGTGCCCGTCGATCAAGTGCACAGCAGATTGCGGACAAGTTAGGGGTGTGTAGGGGGACCTTGTACAACTGGAAAAATCAGTTGCTTGGCCCTTGTGCCCCAGCCTCAATGAAACACAGTCCAAAGCGATCGCCAGTGTTGGATGAAGCAGCACTCAGGCGCCAAGTTGAATCATTGCGCCAGGATGTTCGGCGGCTGAAGATAGAACGTGAGCTTCTCAAGCAGGCCCATGAAATCTTAAAAAATGGGGCTGACATTGATCTGCATAGGCTGGCAAACAAAGATAAGGCTGTGCTGGTTGAAGCGTTGCACGGGCAGTATGAATTGCCAGAACTGCTTTCTCTTGTTGGCCTTGCTAGAAGCTCGTATTTTTACCATCGTGCTCGGCTGAAGCTGGCTGACAAATACGTTGATTTACGCCGAAGCATCACAGAGATCTTCGACAACAACTACCGTTGCTATGGATATCGCAGGGTGCAGGCATCTCTGCTCAAGGAGTGCACGGGCATCTCAGAGAAGGTGGTTCGTCGGCTGATGAAGCAGGAGGGGTTGATCGTGGCCAAGCCCAAACGCCGCAGATATAACTCCTACCTTGGAGAGATAGGTGCCGCCCCGCAAAACCTCATCAATCGAGACTTCCGTGCCGCTGCGCCCAATGAGAAGTGGCTCACCGACATTACTGAACTCCAGATTCCTGCTGGCAAGGTTTACCTGTCGCCAGTCATTGATTGCTTTGACGGGCTGGTGGTGAGCTGGTCGATTGGGACTCATCCCAACGCACATCTCGTCAACACAATGCTGGATGCGGCCATTGATGCTGTTCAAGGCAGCGAGAGCCGCCCTGTGATTCATTCTGATCGTGGAGCTCACTACCGCTGGCCAGGCTGGCTCTCGAGGGTCCATGATGCAAAGTTGACTCGCTCGATGTCTCGCAAAGGGTGCTCACCAGACAACGCTGCGTGCGAAGGCTTTTTTGGAAGGCTAAAGATGGAGCTGTTCTATCCCAACAACTGGCAATCAACAACGATTGAGCAGTTCATTGAAGCTGTCGATGCGTACATTCGTTGGTACAACGAAAAACGTATCAAGGTATCTCTGGGACGTTTAAGTCCTGTGGAATACCGGCACAAACTTGGCCTAGCCGCATAAAACCAGTCCAAGTTTTTATCCGCACCCCCACCGGGGGCTAGTGGGTCACTTCTGGGTGGAAATCAACACGCTGTTCAAGCCGGGGCTGAAGTTCGAACCCGTGTTCGACTACGAGCAGGTGCTGGTCGTGGCCAAAGACCACCCCCTGGCTTCTACGGCCTACGTGAAGCCCCAGCAGCTGACCCGGGAAGTGCTCATCAGTTACCCCGTGGACATCGAACGCCTGGACATCTACAGCCAGTTCCTGTTGCCGGCCGGCGTGACGCCCAAGCGCCACAAAGCCATCGAAACCACCGACATCATGGTGCAGATGGTGGCCAGCGGCCGCGGTGTCGCCGCGCTGCCGCGCTGGCTGGTCGAGGAATATGCGGCCAGGATGGACGTGGTGCCTGTGCGGCTGGGCGCGCGCGGTATTGCCAAGCAGATCTTCCTGGGCGCACGCGAGGCGGATACCGCCATTGACTACGTGCGGGCCTTCGTCGAACTGGCCCGCCAGCCTGCAACTGCCACCACCGCTATTGCCCAAGGAGCCAAGGGATGAACACCACCGTCGAACGCAAAGCGCTTGCGCTGCCCGGAGGCCACGACAAGGTGCTGCTGCATTCGTGCTGCGCGCCGTGCTCAGGCGAGGTCATGGAGGCCATGCTGGCCTCGGGCATTGACTACACCATCTTTTTCTACAACCCCAACATTCATCCGCTCAAGGAATACGAGCTGCGCAAGAACGAGAACATCCGCTTCGCGGAGCAGTTCGGCGTGCCCTTCGTCGATGCGGACTACGACCGGGACAACTGGTTCGAGCGCGCCAAGGGCATGGAGCACGAGCCCGAACGCGGCGTGCGCTGCACCATGTGCTTCGACATGCGTTTCGAGCGCACGGCGCTGTATGCGCATGAGCACGGCTTTCCGGTGATCACCAGTTCCCTGGGCATCTCGCGCTGGAAGAACATGCAGCAGATCAATGACTGCGGCGTGCGTGCGGCGGCCAAGTACTCTGGCCTGATGTACTGGGAATACAACTGGCGCAAGGGCGGCGGCTCGGCGCGCATGATCGAGATCAGCAAGCGCGAGAACTTCTACCAACAGGAATACTGCGGCTGCGTCTACTCGCTGCGCGACACGAACCGCCACCGCGTGGAAAGCGGCCGCGAGCGCATCCAGCTCGGCGTGACGTTCTACGGTGACGAACAGCCCCCCAAAGATTGACGCGCCTTGCCGGGTGAGCGATGCCGCTCCATGGCTTCCAACCGACCCGATCAGCGCTGGCGGGTCGGAACTCTCCCAACAGTCGCCAGATATGGCAAGCCCCTTGCTTCATTCCGACAAGTCAAAGCCCATCGGCAACATCACCGACGCCTATTCGTTAGAGGTCAACGCGAAGGATATCTCTGCGCTGACCGCAGCGGCGCCGCGTGTATTGCCCGGGTCAACCATTTCCATTCCCTACCTGGCGAACCAGGACAACGACGCGCGACTGGCCGCAGCGCAGGCCGTTCGCGGACTCGGCTTTGAGCCCATGCCTCACCTCGCTGCACGCCGTATCGCCTCGTTCGCAAAACTGGAGTCGTTCATCCAGCGCGCGGTCGCGGAAGCCGGCGTCAAGCGTTGCTTCGTGATCGCTGGAGATCCGTCCACCCCGCTGGGGCCGTTTGCCGACAGCTCCTCACTGATCGAATCAGGCGTGTTCGAGCGCTCGGGCATTCAGATGGTCGGCGTGGGTGGCCATCCCGAGGGCCATCCGGTCATGAGCACATCTGATCGTTGGAAAGTGCTCGAACACAAGTGTCGCTGCATCGAAGGGCGCGGCATGGCGCCCTTGATCGTCACGCAATTTGCCTTCGATGCCGACATCGTGCTGGCCTGGCTGGAAGCCCTGCGCGGGCGTGGCGTCGAACATCCCGTACGCGTGGGCGTGCCGGGCCCTGCAGGCGTGGCGGTGCTGGCGCGCTATGCCGCCTTGTGTGGCGTTAGCGCATGCGCGTCGATGTTGTCCAAGTACGGCATCTCGATCAGCAAGCTGTTCGGCATAGCAGGCCCGGATCTCTTTGTGGATCGTCTGACCACCCGCCTGACCGAAGCACATGGAAAGGTGAGCCTGCATTTCTTTCCATTCGGAGGCATCGCTCAGTCCGTGAAGTGGGTAGAGCAGTACTGCTCGCGTGCCGAGCCTGAACAACCCATCGACACGGCTCCCATGTGATTACTGCGCCTCCAGCAGTCGCTTGCACTGGCATGCCCCATAGAAGCAGACCTCGTTGGGGCGAACGCTTCGAGAGCATCCTACCGCCCGCCTCAGCCTTCGCGTTGCGCAAGCGCCCCATGGGCGCGATCCCATTGGCACAGGACACACGCGGCCAACATCACCGGACGCAGGCGCAAATGCCACATCGAAATGGATCGCCCGCATCATCGGCTTCGACGGTGCGAGCTATCGATTGGCAGATTGGGGGGGCAAACACGATAAACGCCCTTCTCGAACTGCCTTCTGTAGGAAGATGGTGATAGACCGAAACTTTGATGATGCGACTTTGCTCGCTGAGACATCCTTACGTTTGCCACTGCAAAGCGCCTATGTGGCACCTAGCTCGCAAATCAGCAAGGATGCGTAGCGACCAAAATATGGACTAACCTGTTATTCCATAAGACCTTTTACGGAACTGTCCGTCTACATCAAAGACTTGACAGCGGACATTTTTCATCGCCGGGCCGCCCCAAGATGAAAAGCGCCCCCTCGGGGGGCAGCGCAGCCGCGTAGCGGCAAGCGTGGGGGCATTCTTCATGGGGCAATCTCCTTGCTGGATGGAAGGTCGACGACGTGGCCGTCGACCACCGTCAATAGGGAATGAAGGGTGGCGATGTCGTTCTCGGCGCAGGTCAGGGGATCGCCGTTCAGGACCACGAGATCGGCCAGCTTGCCGGGCGCGATGGCGCCGCGCACGTCTTCGTCGAAGGTCAGGTAGGCGCCGCCGCGAGTCGCGATGCGGAGCGCCTCCTGCCGGCTCAAGGCCTGGGCGGGGGCTACCGGCCGGCCGCCGCGGCTGAGGCGGGCAACGGCGTGCCAGACCGGTCCGAACAGCGATACCGGCAGGTTGTCGCTGCCGAAGGCGACGGGCACCCCCGCATCGAGCAGGCGGCGCAGCGGCACGATGTCGTCCTGTGCGTCGGGGCCGCGTCGCTGCATCCAGAGATCGCCGTCCTTGTAGATGTGGCGGTTGGTATGGGTCGTCAGCACGATGCCGAGGTCGCGTATCCGTGCGACGGTTTGCGCATCCAGCACCGGCTGGTGGCCCAGCACCCAGCGCTGGCCGTCGATGGGGTGATGCCGGTGGGCCGCTTCGAACAGCGGCAGGAGATCGGGCCAGATGCCGGCCACCCGTATGCCGGCGCGGGCCGCCTCGACCAGCAGCGGCGCCAGCGTCTCGGCGTCGAGCGCGGCGCCCGCCTGGAAGCCCGCCCAGCCGGTACAAGGATGATTGCCGGCGCGCAGCGCATTGTTCAGCGGGTCCTTGTCTATTTCGGCATACAGGCCCTGCACGCGCAGCAGTGCGTCGCCTCGTCCGCGCCGCGCCAGCCAGCCGCTCCAGTCGCGCAGCAGTTCGAGCGCGTCGCCGCTGCCGCGCGGGCCCCAGTAGGGGCTCAGCACCAGCGTCGCACGCACGGTCGAAGCGCGCTGGGCCCGCACCGTTTCGTAGGCCTGTATGACCTCGTCCGCCACGCCATGGCCCTCGAACACGGCCGTGGTGCCATAGCGGTTGTATTCGGCCATGGCATGGCGCAGCCCCGTGGCGCGCTGTTCCGCGGTGAAGCCCGGCGCGGCCCGCATCAGCGTGTGCTCGACGATGGGTACAAGCGTCCGTTCGACGAAACGGCCGGTGGGGTACCCGCGGGCATCGCGCTCGATGTCGATGTCGGGCGAGGGAGAGGCGGTGCCGGCGCCCACGCCCGCCAGCGCCAGTGCCCGGCTGTTGGCGACCGAGACCAGCGGCGCGCGGTTGCGCCAGTATCCCCAGATAGGCCGGATATAGACAGGATGATCGGGACTGACGCGGTCCAGGTCGTCGCGCGTGGGATAAAGCCCCTGCGCGAGCGCGTCGTCGGGCTCGGGATATTCCGGCGGTTGGCCGATGGGTTGAGTGACGATCCAGGTGCCCGGCGGCGCCTTGCGCGCCTCGGCCTCGATGATATCGAGGATGTCCTGCTTGGTCCGGGCGCCGGCCAGGCTGGGCAGGTGGCGCCGCAAGCCTTCGCGGTCCATGTGCGCATGGCCGTCGGTGAGCCCGGGAAGCACCGACTTGCCACCCAGGTCCATGCGCTTGGCCTGCGGCCCCGCGGCGGCCAGCACTTCGTCATCGCTGCCCACGGCGACGACGTGCCGCCCGCGGATGGCGACCGCGGACGCGATCCCGTCGCGGTCGTTGCAGGTGATGATCTTGCCTCGATGGAGGACGAGGGTGGAGGGCACGGCCGGCGGGCTCCTGCGGTAAGCGTTCCGGCAAATCTAGCAGAGTCGACTGATTGTAAAAATTGAAATATTCATATAGATTCATATCGTTTTTCAATACAACGGAGGCAGGCGGCGGCGATGTCGATTTCCCTGCGCCAGTTAGAGGCCTTCGTCGCCGTCTGCAACGAAGGCAATTTCAGCAAGGCGGCCCAGCGTATCCATATCTCGCAATCGGGCCTGAGCATCCTGATCCGGGAGCTGGAACAAAGCCTGGAATGCCGGCTGTTCGACCGCAGCACGCGCCAGGTCTGCCTGACCGACGCCGGGAGGGAATTCCGCGGACCCGCGGCGCGGTTGCTGGCGGACCTGTCCACCGCCGTCGGCAACGTCAAGGGCCTGGCCTCCCGCCAGCATGGCCACGTCACCGTGGCGGCGCCGCCGCTGCTGATGTCGCGGCTGCTGATAGGCATCGCGGCGCAGTTCCGCGCGGCCTATCCGCACATTGCGCTGACGCTGCGGGATATTCCCTCGGAAGCCATCCCGGCCGGCATCGCGTCGGCCGAGATCGACCTCGGCATCGGCGCGCGGCCCGAAGACCATGACGAATACCTGACCGAGACTCTGCTCGAAGGACCGCTCATGGCCCTGCTTCCCGGCGACCACGCACTGGCCCGGCGCCGCGCGTTGAAGTGGGCGGATCTTGCCGCCGTGCCGCTGGTCACCCTTACGCCCGAAAATACTTTCCGCCAGTTCCTGGACCGCAGCTTCGCACGCCTGGGGCTGCGCCCTTCCATCGCGGTCGAGGTGGTGCAGTTGAGCACGGTCATCGGCCTGGTCGAGGCGGGATTCGGCGTGGCGGTCATGCCGCCCTATGGCGCCCTGATCCCCGGCGAGGCCAAGACTGTGGCAAGGCCCTTGCGCGAACCCGTGGTCCGTTCCGAGATCGTATTGATCCGCGATCGCTTCCGTTCGCCATCGGCCGCGGCGTCGGCCTTCATCGACATCGCCCGCGAGGCCGTCGCGCGCATGGCGGCAGGCCAATCCTGAAGCGGCTGCCGATGCCGCGCGAATCGCCGTCACGCGTTACGTAACGCGGATGCGCATGGTACGTAACGTTTCGGCTTTCCCGTGTGCTTACCGGCAGCTGAAATGGTGTGACTATCGCATCGAAGGAACATCTTCGGATTGCCGATATCCCGTTTTCTTTCAACGTTTTTCGCTCCCCCGTCAGGTCCGCGGCGCGACCCGCAAGCGCATGTCCCGCTTGCGCTTTCAGCCGATGGCATAGGTTTTGCTCGAACGTCCCGCAAACATGTTTTTCATCATCGACCGACCTCCGGGGCCGGTGGATTGCGGCGCTGATGGAATGCCTAATTGTGGGGGCTGAAAGTGAACAAGACCTATCGCACCGTGTGGAGCCACAGGCTCGGATGTTGGGTGGCGGTCGCGGAGACCGCGCGTGCCCAGGGCAAGCGAAACGCCGGCCGGGCAGGGGCGGTCGCAGTGGCGCTGATGGCCGGGGTGTGGGCCGCGCCGGCATCGGCGGACGGCATGCATGGCATACCGGGGCTGGCCAATGCCCGCTTGACGGAAGGCGCCGCCGTGGGCGTGATGAGCCAGATGCTGCAGGCGGCCACCAATGCGGCTCCTGCGCCGGTGGCCGCGCCCGCCATGGAGCTTGCGCCGCAAGCCGTATCCCAGACTGCCGCGGCCTTGGCCGGTTTGAGCGCGCCCGTGATGCAGGCGGCGCCGATGCTGCAGCAGGTGCCGATCGCCGAGGCGCCGCCTTCGGTTCCGGTCGTCCGCGAGGCGCTGGCGGCGGTGCCCGTTCCCGCGCTGGAGACGATTGCGTCCGTCCCGTCCAAGGCCGTGGAGGCGGTCGCGTCGGCGCCGGCCAGGGTCGCGAAGGTCGCCTCGTCGGCGCCGGCCAAGGTCGCCAAGACCGTCGCTTCAGCCCCGGCCAGGGTGCTCGAAAAGCTTGTTTCGGCGCCAGCCAAGACCGTTGAAGCCGTCGCCTCGGCGCCGGCCACGGTCGCCGATACGCTCGGTTCGGTGCCTGCCCAGACCGTTGCATCGATTCCGTCCGATCCGACCGCGAAGGTGTTCGGCCCGGTTTCCTCGAGCACGCCGGGCGCGTCCGTCACGTCCCTGGCATCGGTCTCGACCGCGCTGTCCAATACGCTGTCGGCCACGCCGGCATCGTCGCTGGCGAGCAATGTGTCGCTCAACTCCATGCCGATGGGCGGATCGCTGCTGCCGAGCAGCTCCAGCCGGCAAGCGGCGGCCGCCGCGGTATCCGGGTCGGAGCCGCCGCCGCTCAATCCGGCACCGCCCACCGGCCTGGTGATCGGCACCGCCGGCTTGCTCGGCGGCGTGGGGCAGGGCCTGCAGCCGCTCACGCTGAGCCTGTTCGGTCAGCAGGAAGCCTGGCTGCGTTCGGGTGCGCTGAGCGTGAACCGCGAGAACATCAACGCCCGCTTCCGGGTGGTCAACGTGCTCGGCGTGCCGGTCCTGGACCTGGCTCCCGTCACAGGCACGCTGCAAGGCACGCTTGGCGGCAGCCTGCCCGAGCAGAAGCTCACCTTGCTCGGCGGCGTCACCTCGGGCAACTACATCACCAACATCAACTCGGGCCTGACCTATAACAACGGTTTGCTGCTGCCCGGGACGGACGCCCCGTCGTGGGTGGACAGGAACAACTGCCTGAACGTCCTGGGCATCGCCGGAGCCACCTGCTGGGACATCCCGGCTGCGCAGAACAACCAGGTCCTCATCGGCGACGGCGCCTCCGCCAACGGTTCGCAGGAAGTCGTGATCGGCACCAACGCCAAGCACATCCTGCCCAACGAAAACGCCAGCGACATCTTCACCGATCCCAACATGCCGGGCGTGCCCGACACCAACTATGCGGCGCGCAAGGGCCATTCGGTCCTGATCGGCGACAGCACCTACGGCAATGCCAACGGCCAGACCATCCTGGGCGCCAGCGCGTCGTCCACCGTGGCGGGCGGCGTGGCCCTGGGCTTCCAGTCGGTGTCGGATCGCGAGGGCGGCGGCACGGAGCGCTTCTCCAATGTCGCGGTGCCGGTCCGCGGCGCCGTGTCGGTGGGCTCGGCCGGCAACGAGCGGCAAATCACCAACGTGGCGGGCGGCACGGCGGCCACCGATGCCGTGAACGTACGCCAGCTCCAGGCCGTGGCCGACCAGATCGGCACGATCGACGGCAACTCGGTCAAGTACGACGACGATACCAAGACCAAGGTAACGCTGGCTGGCACGGGCGGTACTGTCGTGACCAACGTCAAGGCCGGTGCGGTGAACGCGACCAGCACCGACGCGGTGAACGGCTCGCAGCTGAACGAGACCAACACCAATATCACCAATGTCGACAACCGCGTGACCAACGTCGATAACCGCATCACCAATATCGACAACAGCGGCACCAAGTACTTCAAGGCCAACTCCACGCTGGCCGCGGCGTCGGCGGCCGGTACGGACAGCGTCGCCGCGGGCGGCGCATCGGTGGCGTCGGCGGCCAATGCCGTCGCCCTGGGCAATGGGGCGAACGCCAGCATGGCCAACAGCGTCGCGCTGGGCGCGGGCTCGACCACTACCGTAGGCGCGCAGGCCGACTATGTGGCCTATGCGCTGGCCGCACGCCAATCGTCGGCCGGCGAAGTGTCGGTGGGCAGCGCCGGGGCGACGCGGCGCATCACCAATCTGTCGGCCGGCAGCGCGGATACCGATGCGGTGAACATCGCCCAGTTGAAGGCAGTGGACAGCCGGATCGGCGACGTCGACAAACTGGCTGTCAAGTACGACGACGACAGCAAGACCAAGATCACGCTGAACCCGGGCGGCGGCGGCACGGTGATCGCCAATCTGGGACCGGGCGCCGTGACCTCGAGCAGCACCGAGGCCATCAACGGATCGCAGCTGTGGGGCTGGACGCAGGACGAAACCAACGTCATGAGCAACCTCAGCCTTTACAAGCGCATCAACGATATCGACGTCGATACCAAGTACTTCAAGGCCAATTCCACGCTGGCCGCTGCGCAGGCGAACGGCACCAACAGCGTGGCGGCGGGCCCGGCGGCGGTATCGGGCGGCACCAACAGCGTCGCGATGGGCAATGGCGCCACGACCTCCGCCGACAACAGCGTCGCGGTGGGCGGCGCGTCGGCGGCCTCGGGGACGGCTTCCACCGCGGTGGGATCCGAAGCCAAGGCGACCGGGGCGCAATCTACAGCGATGGGCTCGGGCTCGACCGCCAGCGGATCGAACTCGACCGCCGTGGGCACGGGCTCCAAGGCGACCGGCACCGACTCCACGGCCATCGGCGCCAATTCCGAGGCCAAGGCGAACAACAGCGTCGCGCTGGGCGCAGGTTCGGTGGCGGATCGGGACAACACCGTGTCGGTGGGCTCGGCCGGCAAGGAGCGCCAGATCACCAACGTCGCCGACGCGACCCAGGATACCGATGCCGTCAACTATCGCCAGTTGAAGGAAGTATCGGGCGACGTGACCAACATCAAGAACGACGTGACCAACATCCAGCAAGGCAAGGACGGGATGTTCCAGGTCGAGAACTCGCTGGCCCGCGCCAAGCCGACGCCCACGGGCAAGGATTCGGCCGCCGGCGGCGCCGGCGCGGTGGCGTCGGGCGAGGCTTCCACCGCGATGGGCAACGGCGCGCAGGCGACGGGCGCGAATGCCACCGTGGTCGGCAATTCCGCCGTGGCGTCCGCGACGAATTCCTCGGCCTTCGGTACGGGGGCCAAGGCCCAGGGCGACCGCAGTCTCGCCATGGGCGCCAACGCCAGCGCCGCGGTCTCCAATAGCGTGGCGATCGGTTCCGGCGCGCAGGCCAGCAGCGCGAACAGCATGGCCCTCGGTACCGGCGCCCAGGCCAGCGGCGGCAACAGCGTCGCCCTGGGCTACGGTTCGGTGGCGGACCGGCCGAACTCCGTCTCGGTCGGGGCGGCGGGGCAGGAGCGCCAGATCACCAATGTTGCCGACGGCACGCAGGACACGGATGCCGTCAACGTCCGGCAATTGCGCGATGCCACCGGAGAAATCGGCTCCGGCATCAGCAACCTGCGCAACGACCTGCGCTCGGTCGAACGCAACGCCAACGCCGGCGCCGCATCGGCCATGGCGGTGGCGGGCCTGCCGCAGGCCTACGCGCCGGGCCGCAGCATGGCCTCGGCGGCCGCCAGCCACTACCTGGGCCAATCGGCGATCGCGCTGGGCGTGTCCACCGTTTCCGAGAACGGCCGCTGGGTCTACAAGTTCGCCGGCAACGTCAACTCGCAAGGCAAGGTGGGCGCCGTCATCGGCGCGGGATACCAGTGGTAGCGCGCATGAACGACTCATCGGAGATCAGGATGTCAGAACAGATCCCCCACGCTTGCCGCGCCGCGGCGGCACTGCCCCCGGGTGGGGCGATTCCGGCCTTGGGGCGGCGCGTCGGCGGGAGCCGGCGCTCCGCCGCGCTTGCCGCCTGCGTGGTAGCGCTCACGGTGCTCGGCGGCTGCTCCATGTTCCGCAGTTCGCCTTCGTCCTCGCCGTCGGCGGCCGCACCCTCGGCAGCCAATGGCAACGGCGCGGCGCAGTCCGCGGTGACGTTCCCCGCGCGCGACTCGGCTTCGCTCAAGGAAGGAACCTTCGTCAACCTGGACAACCTCAGGCAGATGATCCCGGGCATGACCAAGACCCAGGTCTACGACCTGCTCGGTCCCCCGCACTTCAGCGAAGGCGTGTTCGGCGTCCGCACCTGGAACTACATCTTCAATTTCCGCACCGGCAACGGCAACGAGTTCATCACCTGCCAATACCAGTTGCGCTTCGACAAGGAGATGCGTACCGAGGCCGGCAACTGGAATCGCCGCGAATGCGCCGACTTCGTGTTCCCGCGCCCCGTCGCCGCGCCGCCTCCCCCAGCGCCCGCGCCGGTCAAGCCGGCGCCGCGGCAGATCACGCTGGGGGCCGACGCGTTGTTCGCCTTCGACCGGTCCGACCTCGCCAGCATTTCGCCGGAAGGCCGGCGGCGGCTGGACGAGATCGGCAAGGAACTGCGCAGCGTGGACGTGGAGCGGGTGCGGGTGATCGGCCATGCCGACCGGCTGGGCAGCGCCGCCTACAACGATCGCCTGTCCGAGGAGCGCGCCTCGACCGTCGTGCGCTACCTGGTCAACGCCGGGGTGCCGTCCGGCCAGATCAGCTCCGAGGGCCGGGGGTCGCGCGAGCCGGTCGTGCAATGCAACCAGCGCAGCCGCAGCGAACTGATCGCCTGCCTGGCGCCGAACCGCCGGGTCGTCATCGAGATCCACGGCAAGGCGGGCACGTCGTGACGCCCTCCGCGCCGCCCGCCCGGGCGGCGCGGAAACTGGACGTATCCTGCGCATTTCGTTTGTCTGAAGGACGTCTCCGAGTTAGGATTACCCCCTATCGATCCCCCGTAGCGTGAGCCGGCTTTCGCGCCCGATCCAGGGCACAGCGGGTCCGGCTCCGCCGGTCCGCCGGTGCGCCCCCGAGGGGGCGCGCGAAGCGCGTAGGGGGTGGACTTCCCCCGGAGACCAACATGTCCGCATTTACCTCCCTCACCGAAAATTTCGCCGTGGCCCCCCAGTTGGCGCCGGCAGACATGGCGGCCGTTGCGGCCGCCGGGTTCAAGAGCGTCATCAACAACCGTCCCGACTTCGAGGGCGGTCCGGCGCAGCCGTCCAGCGAACAGATGCAGGCCGCCGCCGAGGCCGCCGGGTTGAAGTACGTCTACCAGCCGGTCAACGGCGCCAACATCCAGCCCGGCGACGTCGCCACTTTCGCGTCGCTGCTCAAGACGCTGCCCGGGCCGGTGCTGGCGTTCTGCCGCAGCGGGGCGCGGTCGACCAAGCTGTTCATGTCCGCCAGCAATTCCAACTGAGCGGGCCGGGACGTGGCCCTCACGCTGGCGCAGGCGCGCGCACGGATCACGAAGCGGCGCAAGCCGCTGTTGCGCATCGTCGCCGTCCTGCTGATTCTTTGGCTGCTGTTCCTGGCGCTGACCGCCTGGGGCGTTCCCAAGCTGGTCCGCAGCGTCGCCCTGGCCCAGGTGCCGGAAGTCCTCGGGCGGACCGCGCGCATGGGCGAGGTGTCGTTCAACCCGTTCAAGCTGCGCTTGCGGGTGCACGATTTCGCCATCCTCGACCAGGCGGGAGCCAATCCCGATTTTTCCGTATCCCAGGTCGAGGTCAACGCCTCGGTTTCCTCGCTGTTCCGGCTCGCCCCGGTGGTGGACGCGCTGACCGTCACCGCGCCCCGGGTGGCCCTGGTGCGCGAAGGACCGAACCGGTTCAACATCAGCGACGTCCTGGAACGCCTCGCATCCCGGCCTTCCTCCGACGGCCCGCCGCCACGCTTCTCGCTGAACAATGTCAAGCTCGACGGCGGCGAGATCACCGTCGACGACAAGGTCACCGGCCGCCAGCACACGGTGCGCGACCTGCAGGTCGGCATCCCTTTCCTGTCCACGCTGGCCTACGCCACCGACATCGACGTGCAGCCCCGGCTGTCGGCGCTCGTGAACGGCAGCCCGTTCAACCTGGAAGGCACTGCGCGCCCGTTCGATACGCCGCGCTCGTCGTCGCTACACGTCAAGATCGATGATTTCGGGCTCGACGCCCTGGCCGATGCGATTCCCGGCGCGGTGCCGCTGACGCTCAGGCACGCGCGGCTCGATACCGACGCCCAGCTGGTATTCGAGGAAGGCGCCAACGCGCCGCCCAAGGTGCGGCTGGAGGGCGCCGCCGCGGTGCGGGACGTCGACGTGCGTGCGCCGGGCGACGCGCAACTGCTGGCGTTCAGGAAGCTGGCGCTGGAGAAGTTCGCGCTGGAGCCCCTGGCGCGCCGCTTCCAGGCCGAACGCATCGTCCTGTCGGCCCCGCAGCTCTACGCGAGCCGGTCGGCGGACGGCCACCTCAACCTGGCCGAGGTGGCTGCGCAGTTCCAGAAAACCACCGCTTCGCCGCCTCCCGCGGCCAAACAGGCCGAGCGGCCGGTGGCGCCGGCGCCGACCGCGGCCGAAACCCTGCCGGTCGCGCCGCCGGAAACCGGCGCGCCGGCCGCCGCCGGCAAGGCCGCACCCCAGCCCGCCGCCGGCGCCGATGGCTGGCGGGTCGCGGTGGGCGCGGTCGCGCTGCAGGAAGGCAAGCTGAACTGGCGCGACGAAGGCGCGCAATTCGATTACCAGGTGTCCGACCTGGGGGCCGAGCTGCGGGACCTGAACCTGCCCGCCGTACCCGACCGGCCGTCGTCGCTGACGCTGGCCGCGCAAGTGGGGGAGGGCGCCCGCCTCGACCTCGGCGGACCGGTGCGTATCCAGCCGCTGGCCGCGGAGCTCGACCTCAAGCTGGAGGGCATGGCGCTGCCGGCGCTGGCGCCGCTGTGGAAGCCCTACCTGGCGCTGCGCATCGACGACGGCACCTTGGGCGCCGCAGCCAAGGTGCACGTGGAGCAAGGCGAGGCGGTGGCCGTGCGCTGGAGCGGTGCCCAGGTCGCCCTGCGCAACCTGCGCGCGGCGCCTAGCTCGGACAAGGCTTCGAGCCTTCGTCTGGATACCCTTGACGTCACGGGCGTGGCGGGCGACACCGCCGAGCGGACGCTGCGGGTGCAGCGCATCGCGGCGAGCGGATTGACGCTGGCCGC
Source organism: Pigmentiphaga sp. NML080357 (assembly GCF_002188465.1). GTDB lineage: Bacteria > Pseudomonadota > Gammaproteobacteria > Burkholderiales > Burkholderiaceae_B > Pigmentiphaga. The sequence goes on from NZ_NINW01000021.1 coordinate 26,635, forward strand.
GCACCGCGCGTCCTCCTCGGCCATTGGCTGGGCTTCCGTAGCCGTCCCGCAGAAGCCGGCGGCCCGGTCCGCCAGCCCGGCGCCGTCCGGCCCGGCATGGAAGGTCGCCGTGGACGCCCTGTCGCTGGAGAAAAGCGCGCTGCGGCTGACCGACGATGCCGTCAAGCCGCGCGTTGCCTTGCGCCTGGACGGCATGCAGCTGGACGCGCGCAACCTCGGCTCCGATCTGCGAACCCCCGTCGAATTTGCGCTGCGTTCCACCATCCAGGGACGCGGCGCCGCCGACGTGAAGGGCTCGGTGGTGCCGCAGCCGCTCTCGGTGAAGGCGCAAGTGCGCGCCAATCGCGTGAACCTGACCGCCTTGGCGCCCTACCTGGCCGAGCGCCTCAACGCCACGGTGAACAGCTTCGTCGTGGGCGCCAATGGCCGCCTGGAATATGCGGCGGCAACGGGCAGGCAGCCGCAGCGCGTGGCGTGGGTGGGGGCGGCCGAGGTGAGCGGCCTCGACATGACCGACAAGCTCAACTCCGCGGACTTCCTGAAATGGAAGCGGCTCGCTTTCAAGCGCCTGAATATCCTCAGCGCCGGCGATACCCTCAAGGCCGATCTGGGCGACATCGAGCTGGAGGACTTCTTCGCCCGCGTGATCCTGAGCGAACAAGGGCGGCTGAATCTGGCGCAGCTCGTCGTCAAGCCTGGCGAGCAGGCGGGGTCGATCACCGAGGACAAGCCCGCCGCGCAGAGCAAGGCGGATTCTCCCGCGCAGGATGACAAGGGCCGGGGCGAGACGTCCGCGCCGGCCGCCGGGGCCCCGCGGGACATCCGCGTGGGCGCGGTACGGCTGGCCCGCGGCAACATCAATTTCACCGACAATTTCGTCAAGCCCAACTACCGGGCCAACCTGACCGACATCGAGGGCGGCATCTCGGCGGTGTCGTCCAACGACACCCAGCCCGCGGACGTGCAGGTGTCGGCCAAGGTCGACGGCGATGCCCCGGTGGACATCACCGGCAAGCTGCATCCTTTCGGCCCGCGGCTCTACACCGACATCCACGCCAGCGCCAAGGGCGTGGAGTTGCCGGCGCTGACGCCGTACGCGGCCAAATACGCCGGATATGCGATCGAACGCGGCAAGTTGTCCATGGACGTGCACTATCAGATCCAGGATGGCAAACTGCAGGCCAGCAACAAGATCTTCCTCGACCAGCTCACCTTCGGCGAGCGCGTCGAAAGCCCGGACGCCCTGAAGCTGCCGGTGCTGCTGGCAGTGTCCCTGCTCAAGAACAGCCGCGGCGAGATCGACATCGAGCTGCCGATATCGGGATCGCTGGACGACCCTCAGTTCTCGGTCGGCGGCATCATCTTCCGGGCGCTCGTCAATCTCATCGTGCGTGCGGTGACCGCGCCGTTCACGTTGCTGGCCTCGGCCTTCGGCTCCGGCGAGGAACTGTCGCACATCGATTTCGCGCCCGGCAGCGCCGTGCTGGACGACGAGGCGCGCAAGCGCATAGGCGTGCTGGTCAAGGCATTGAACGACCGGCCTGCCTTGCGCCTGGACGTGGCGGGCCGGGCCAATCCCACGGTCGATACCGAGGGCTTGCGCAAGGCCGGCGTGGAAGCGCTGATCCGTGCCCAGCAACGCGAAGCCCTGCGCAAAGACGGTAACGAGCCCGAAGGCAACGCGCTGCCCCCGCTCGATCCGCAGCAACGCGCCCGCTATCTCGAGAGCGCGTACAAGGCGGCCAAGATCGACAAGCCGCGCAACATGATCGGCTTTGCCAAGTCGTTGCCGGGGCCGGAAATGGAGTCGCTGCTGGCCGCCAGCGTCGCCGTGGGGCCGGAGCAATTGCGCGAACTGGCGATCAGGCGGGCCCAGGCGGTGATGGCCTTGCTGCGCGAGGCCAAGCTGGGCGAGCGGGCCTTCGTGATCGCACCACGAATCGAAGCCAAGGCGGCAGAAGGGACCAAGCAGACCGGCGTGGATTTCAGCCTGAAGTAGGGCGCCCGGGGGAACAAGCGATGCGCTTGTCCCGCCTGAAATCTGGATATAAAATATCTAGATTAGACGAGGGCGAACCCATGAATCCATCGACGTCATCCATCCCGGCCCAGGCTCCGGCACGCGGCCTGGGTTCGATTGCCATTCTTGCGCTCGGCACGTTCGCCGTCGGTACCGACGCCTTCATCGTTTCGGGGTTCCTGCCGTCGATCGCCCATGCGCTGCAGTCGTCGAACTCGCTCGCGGGACTTTCCGTCACCGTTTTCGCCACCACCTACGCGCTCCTGGCGCCTGTGCTGGCAACCCTGACCGCGCCGTGGCCGCGCAACCGTGTCCTGGTGTGGGCCTTGGCGATATTGGCGGCCGCCAACCTCGCCTCGGCGCTGGCGCCCGACATCTGGATACTGCTGGCCAGCCGCGCGCTGGCGGCGATGGGCGCGGCGGCCTATACGCCCACCGCGACGGCGGCCGCAGGTTCGCTGGTACGTCCGGAACTGCGGGGGCGAGCATTCTCGATGGTTACCGGCGGCCTGACGGTGGCGACCGCGCTGGGCGTTCCATTGGGCAACCTGGTGAGTCAATGGCTGGGATGGCGCGCCGCCCTCGGCATGGTCGCCGCGCTTTCCGCGCTGGCCGGCGCCGGCGTGTTCCTGATCATGCCGCCGATGCCGGGACAGCCGCGCGCGCCGCTGCGCGCTCGCCTTGCCGTGCTTCGCCGGCCCGCCGTGGCATGGGTGCTGCCGCTGACCCTGATCGGGATGACGGCGTGCTACATCGTCTATGCCTACAGCGTGCCGGCGCTGCAAGCGCTGGGCGTGGCCGACGAGCGCATGGGCCTGATGCTGCTGTGCTATGGCATCGGCGCGGTGCTGGGCAATCTCCTGGCGGGATACGGCGCCGATCGCTGGGGACCGGCGCGGATGTCCGTCGCCGCCTACGTCGTCATGGCAGCGACCTTCGGTCTTATGTCCTGGCTGGCCGCGGCGGGGGGCGGGCCGGGCTTCGTGGTGGGGTTGCTGGTGCTGGCCTGGGGATTCAGCAGCTGGGGCCAGACGCCGCCTCAGCAACTGCGGCTGACCAACGCCGCGCCCCAGGAGGCGCCGCTGGTAATGGCCTTGAACGCATCCTGCATCTATTTCGGCATAGGGCTGGGAACGGCCCTGGGCGCTGCATTGCTGGTCCACGGCATGGTCGTCGGCTTCGGGATCTCGGCGCTGGCCGCCGCCGGCGCGCTGGGTTTTCTCGGCCTGACCATGCGCAGGCGCGGATAGGGGCCACCGCCGGCGAGACTGGGCGCCACGCCGGCATGGATGAGTCCTGCGCTAGCTCCCGGCTGCCGGAGGCGTGGCGGCCGGGGGCGAACGGCCGTCGTTCAGGCGCAGCCATACCCGCCGCATGCTGGGGTCCTCGTCGTCCACATCGACGCGAAAACCCAGCTTGGCCATCAGCGTCAGCATCGGGCGATTGGTCCCCAGTACCAGTCCTTCGATGATCTTCAGGCCCTGCTTGCGCGCTGCGTCCACCAGCGCCGTCATCAGCTGCATGCCGAGGCCACGCCGCTGCCAGGCATCGCCGATCACCAGCGCATACTCGGCGCTGTCGCCATCGGCATAGAGCAGATAACGCGCTACGCCGATGATGGTCTCGCGCAGTTCCCCCGCATGCCCGGGGTCGGCCTCCCAGACGGTGGCCACCAGGGCCAGCTCGCGGTGATAGTCGACCTGGGTGTAGCGCGCCAGCGTGCGCGGCGAGAGCTCCCGCATGAACGAGATGAAGCGCATGTAGCGCGTGTGTTCGGAAAGCTGGCGCGTGAATTCCTGGAGCGGCGCGGCATCCTCGGGACGGATGGGACGGATGGTGTAGGGGGCGCCGTCCTTGAACTGCAAGTGGCGGACCAGGCGCGCCGGGTAGGGGTGGATCGCCATGTGGGCATAGCCGCCTATGCCCGGATCGGCCTCGCGGGCGGGCTCGCGAGTGAGCGTGATGCGGGTGTCCGCGGCCACCACCCGGTCGCCGTCGATCATGACCGGGTCGATGTCCATGCTTTCGATGTCGGGCAGCGCGCAGACGATTTCCGAGATCCGCACCAGCACGTCCTCCAGCATGTCGAGCGCGCGCGGCGAGATCTGTTCGGCCAGCGCGTAGCGCCAGATGGGCGAGCGTTCCATCAGGCGCCGGGCCAGGAAGCCATTGAGCGGCGGCAGCTCGACGCTCCGGTTGGCCGGGCTGTCGCTGCGCGAACGAGCCGGACCGAAGCGGATGACCGGCCCGAAGAGGGCGTCGCGCGCCACGCCTATCGCGACCTTGGCCGAGCCTGGCGGCCCGGCCATGGCTTCCACGGTGATGCCTTCGATATGGGCCTGCGGTGCGGCCGCGTGCGCGTTCGCCAGCATGCGATGGTAGGCGGTGACGAGCTCGGTGCTGTTGCGGATGTCCAGGTGCACGCCCCGCACGGCCGACTTGCGCACCACGTCCGGCGAATCGATCTTGATCGCCACGGGAAAGCCGATCTGCTGCGCCGCGATTACCGCCTCGGCCGGCGTGCGCGCCAGGATCACCTGGACCACGGGGATATGGAAGGCGGCGAGCAGCGCCTTGCTTTCGGGTTCGGTCAAGGTCAGCCGGCCTTCGCTCCGGGCGCCGTCCAGCAGGATGCGTGCGCCGGCCAGGTCGGGCTCCTGGCCCGGAGGCTCGGGCGGAGGCGTTTGCAGCAGCAGTTGCTGGTTGTAGTGGTAGGTGGCCAGGTTGCCGAATGCGTCTACCGCGGCTTCGGGGGTGCGGAACGAAGGCGACCCCGCGTCGTCCAGGATGCGCCGCAGCGGCCGCATCGCGGCGTCGCCCATGAAGCAGGTGATGACCGGCTTGGGCGCGGTGGGCGCGGCCTGCGCCAGGGCCTGGGCCACGGCGCGCATGTCGGCTTCGGGATCGGGCGAGAACACGGCGAGCAGGCCGTCCACCCCCGGGTCGGCGACGATGGCGCGGACCGCTTGCGCGCAGGCTTGTGGGTCGGGCGCGGAGAATTCCACCACAGGATTGTCGGTCCACGCGTTCGGGCTGAGCGTCGCCGCCAGCTCCCGGCGCGTGGCGTCGGCCAGCGCGGCGCGCATGACGGGCCGGCCAGGGCCCAGCAGGTCGAGCGCCAGTTGCGCGGGGCCGCTGCCGTTGGCCAGCACGGCAATGCGCCTGCCGCTGGGCAGCTTGGCGAAACCGAGCGCCTTCACGGCCGAAAAGAGCTGTACGAAGTAGCGTACCCGTACCGCGCCCGCGCGCCGCAGCGCGGCGTCGAACACTGTGTCGGCGGCTATGGGCGGAGGGGGCGCGGGCGCCGCCGTATCGGCGGGCGCCGCATCGGGTGCCGCCAGTGGGCGTACGCTGGTGCGCGTACGCTCGCCGTGCCCGGCCTTGAGCACCACCAGCGGCTTGACGCTGGCCGCGGCACGGATGGCGCTCATGAATTCACGGGCGTCGCGCACGTCTTCAAGGTAGAGCGCGATGCTGTCGGTGCGCGGGTCCGCCACCAGGAAATCCAGCACCCGCGGGACGTCGAGCGCCGCTTCGGCGCCCAGGGACACCACCGTGGAAAAACCCGTGCGATTGTCGTCGGCCCAGTCCATGACCACGGCCATGATCGAACGCGATTGCGTGACCAGCGCGACCCGGCCGGCGCGGCCCAGCAGCGGGTGGACGCTGGCGTTGAGCCCGGCATGCGGACGTTGCAGCCCGAAGCTGTGCGGTCCCAGCAGGACGCAGTCGTGCGCGGCGGCCCAGGCACGGCAGAATTCGTTGTCTTCGAGAGAAGGTTCATGGGTGAGGACGGCGGCCGCTCGCGGCCGCGCCGGCGCCAGCGTTTCCAGCGTGTTGCGCAGTGCCGCGCGTGGCACGCCGATCACCGCCAGATCCGGACGTTCCGTTGCGCCGGCCAGTTCCGCGGGCAGCGTCCAGCGCAACCGAGCGTCGAGCCGGAACTCGGCGGTGCGCGCGCGCAGGGCGGCCGGCAGCGAGGCCATCAAGGGCAGTGGACGGTCGCTGACGGCGATCAGCGACTGCGGGTCGAACAGGGGCGACAGGGCGTGGCGGGACATGGCCCTCCTCATGGACGGGGTGCGGCAACTCCGGTCATTTCAAGGGATATGCGGTTTCGCCGCAAGTGGCGGCGCGGGGCAATACAATAGTCCACCCCTACGCCCTTCGGCCGCCCCCCGGGTAGTACGAGTCTACGGCGTTGCAGTTTGCCGAATACTGATATCAGGACCAGAAAGAACTTTCATATGAGCACCGATTCTTCGTCGCCTTCGGGCCGCAATCCGGCCGTCCGCACGCGCTTCGCGCCGTCGCCCACGGGTTTCCTGCACCTGGGCGGGGCGCGGACGGCGTTGTTTTCGTGGGCGTTCGCGCGGCATCACGGCGGCACTTTCGTCCTGCGGATCGAGGATACCGACCTGGAGCGTTCCACCCCCGAAGCGGTGCAGGCCATCCTGGATGGCATGCAATGGCTGCGGCTGGACCACGATGAAGGCCCGTTCTACCAGATGCAGCGCATGGAGCGCTATCGCGAGGTGCTGGCGGGCATGCTGCGGGCCGGCACGGCCTACTACTGCTATTGCTCGCCCGAAGAGCTCGAGGCGATGCGCGAGCGTGCCCGCGCCGAAGGCCGCAAGCCGCGCTACGACGGAACCTGGAGGCCCGAGCGCGGCAAGACGCTGCCGCCGGTGCCCGAAGGCCGCCGGCCCGTCGTGCGCTTCCGCAATCCGCTGGACGGCGACGTGACCTGGAACGATCTCGTGAAGGGCCCCATCACTATTGCCAACGCCGAGCTAGACGATCTCATCATCGCCCGCCCGGACGGCACGCCCACGTACAACTTCTGCGTGGTGGTGGACGACTGGGACATGGGCATCACCCACGTCATCCGGGGCGACGACCACGTCAACAACACGCCGCGCCAGATCAATATTCTCAAGGCGCTGGGCGCCACGCTGCCGGAATACGGCCACGTCCCCATGATCCTCGGGCCGGACGGCGAGAAGCTCTCCAAGCGCCACGGGGCTGTCAGCGTCATGCAGTACGACGAACAGGGCTACCTGCCCGACGCCATGGTCAATTATCTCGCTCGCCTGGGCTGGAGCCATGGCGACGACGAGATCTTCAGCCGCGATCAGCTGGTCGAGTGGTTCGATACCCGCAGCCTGTCGAAGTCCGCCGCGCAGTGGGACCCCAAGAAACTCAACTGGGTCAACGCGCACTACATCAAGCACAGCGCCGACGGCGACCTGGCCGAGCGTGTGGCGCCGCGCATCCTCAAGCGCGGCGGCGCGGTGCAGGGCGTGGACCTGCCGGCCATCATGGCGCTGCTCAAGGAGCGCGCCGAGACGCTCGAACAACTGGCGGACGACGCGATGCTGTTCTGCGGAGCGTTCGACCCAGCCGCCACGCCGCCCGAACTGGTGGCCCAGCACCTGACCGACGCCGCGCGCGCCATGCTGCGCGACTTCGCGCGCGAGGCGGCGCAGCTCGAGTGGAGCCGCGAGAAAATTTCCTCGCTCATGAAGACCATTTTGGCCAAATATGGTGTTAAGATGCCGGCCCTCGGGATTCCGTTGCGGGTAGCCGTGACGGGGCGGGCGCAAACCCCGGCCATCGATGCAGTGCTGTCATTGCTTGGTCGCGAAAAAGTTCTAGCCCGCTTGCACGACATTTAAAAAACGTGCATAATCTCACTTCTTCGCAGGACGGGGGTATAGCTCAGCTGGGAGAGCGCTTGCATGGCATGCAAGAGGTCAGCGGTTCGATCCCGCTTACCTCCACCAGTCGAAGAAGTTGTTGCAGTACTGTAGTTCCGGGTCCCCTTCGTCTAGAGGCCTAGGACATCACCCTTTCACGGTGAGTACAGGGGTTCGAATCCCCTAGGGGACGCCAGCCGACGCAAGTTGGCAGTAGTAAAAAATACCGCTGCGGAGCGGTAGTTCAGTTGGTTAGAATACCGGCCTGTCACGCCGGGGGTCGCGGGTTCGAGCCCCGTCCGCTCCGCCAAGAATTTCAAGGGTTAGTGTGCTAGCAGCCACTAACCCTTTTTGCTTTTTTGCTGCACCCCTCTCGCATTGCCGCTGGCCTGGCCTTGCTGCTCGATCCGGCGGTATGCAATTTGCTGTGCGTCTGCCTCGCATCCGAGCCGGTCCAGCCCCGCAATGACGCCTCTCACGGACTCCCCGCCACGCGATCGCCGCATCGATGCGACCGCCGCCTTTGTTGCCGATCCCTACCGCTTCATCTCGGCCTGCTGCCGCGAGCTCGGCACGGACGTGTTCGAGGCGCGCATCCTGCTCCAGCCGACGCTGTGCATGAGCGGCGCGGAGGCGAGCCGGCTCTTCTACGACGCGCGGTATTTCCGCCGTTCGGGGGCGGCGCCCGAGGCCGTGCAGGCCACGTTATTCGGCAAGCGGGCCGTGCAAGGGCTGGATGGCGCGGCACATCGCATGCGCAAGGCGCTGTTCATCCACGCCCTCAATCCCGACGCGCTGCAAGCATTGGCGGAACGGGTTCGCCATCATTGGCGACTGGAGGTTTCGCACTGGGTGCCGGGGCGCCCGGTCGTGCTGTATGGAGCGGCCCAGGAGGTATTGGGGCGCGCGGTATTCGAATGGGCCGGCGTGCCCGTCGCCGAAGCCCAAATGCGGGAGCGCATCGCCGATCTGGTGTCGCTATACGACGATGCCGCGCGGCATCGTGCCCCACGTCCGCTCCAGGCTGGCGCGCAGGCGCCTGGAGCATTGGCTCGGCGGCATCATCCGGGCGCTGCGCCAGGGGGCGATGCGCGCGCCCGAAGGGAGCGCCTTGCATGTCGTGTCCTTGCACCAGGGCGCCGATGGCGAGCCGCTTACGGCCGGCGTCGCCGCCACCGAGCTCCTCAACCTGCTGCGGCCCGTCGTGGCCGTCTCCGTCTTCAACGTCTTTGCAGCGCACGCCATGCACCGGTATCCGGAATGCCGCGCGCTGCTCCGGATCGGCGGACCGGACTACCGGCACTGTTTCCTCAACGAGGTTCGGCGCCATTATCCGTTCTTCCCCGCCGTGGCGGCGCGCGTCCTCGAGGACGTTGAATGGAAGGGCATGCGGCTCGTCCGTGGGCGCCGGGCCATATTGGATTTGTACGGAACCAACCGCGACCCCCGCAGCTGGGTCGAACCCGAGCGATTCCTGCCCGCGCGCTTCAACGGGGTGTCGCCGGGGCAGTTCGCGTTCATTCCGCAAGGCGGCGGGGATGCGCGGACGCATCATCGCTGCCCGGGGGAAGAGGCGACCATGGCTGGACGTGGCCGTGGATGTGCTGCTCAACCAGGTCGAGTACGACCTGCCGGATTCACCCAGCGCCCTCGACATGCGTCGCCTGCCCGCGCTTCCGCAGGATGGGCTCACGCTCGTTCCGGTACGGGTCTACCGCTGAGAGGCCGGGCGGCGGGTACGGCTTTTGCGGCATATCGGACCCCATCACAAGAAAGGTGAAGTCCATGAAACGCTTGAGCCATGTTCGCAAGACGCTGTTCGCCGCCGCTTTGCTCGCGGGTGCTCCGCTGGCCATCGCGCAGACCGGATCCAGCGGCACAACCGGTACCACCCATGGCACGCACACCCAGCGCCAGAACGATTCCGACGCGAGGACCGACATGGGGCCGTCCACGGGGTCGTCGGGCAAGCCCCTGCCCGCAGGCCAGGGCAAGAACAATCCGCCGCCCGAGTCGTCGCGCAAGACCGGTCCCGTCGAACACGGGTCCCGCAGCGACATGGGGCCGTCGAGCGGGGCGCCGGGCAAGCCGCTGCCGGCCGGCCGAGGTGGAAGCGACACCAGCACCAGCAATCCGCCCAGCCAGCGCTCCATGCCCGGCGGCAACGATCGGGATGCGCGGACCGACATGGGGCCGTCCACGGGCTCGTCGGGCAAGCCGGTGCCTTCGCCGGACAGCGGCGGGTCCAGCGGGTCGACACAGCGATGAGAGGCGCCCGCATTTGACGGCGGCCCACGTGCAGCCGGTCCTCGGGAGCGGATATTGCTGATGAGCTGGCGGGCCTTGCACGGGGCCATTTCCTTCCCATCCAGGAGAACGCCATGCTCACCACAATAATTCTCATCATTCTCCTTCTGGCGCTCATCGGCGCCTTTCCCGCCTGGCCGCACGCGGCCAACTGGGGCTACGGACCGTCCGGCATCATCGGGGTCATTCTGGTCGTATTGATCGTCCTGCTCCTTATGGGACGAATATAGGAAGGAAAAGCAAGGCTTCTTGGCCGAACCAAGGGGCGGGCCGCAGGGTCCGCCCCTTGGTGTATGTCCTTACAGTTGTTGCAAAAGCATCGGCCGTCTCCTCATCGGTAAGCGTCGCGCAGTGCTACGCTTGGCTGCCCGAAACAAGGAGAAAAACCATGAAGCGGACTTGGCATTGGTTGGCCGTGGCCATCGCGGCCCAGGGGATCGTGGCCTGCGCCCAGCCTGGCGGCGGCATGCGGACCTCCAGTCCGGTAGCGGCGAATGTCGCGCGCGACACGCTGACCGCCTACCACTGGCAACTGCGCGAGGCGGTCAATTCCACCGGCGTGGCGCTCAAGCCGCCTGCCGGCACGAACGCCGGCCAGCCACTCCAGCTGACTTTCTCGGACCAGCGGGTGTCCGTGGCGGGCCTCTGCAATAACCTGGGCGGCGGCTACCAGCTCGACGGCGACAAGATCAAGATCAGCCAGGTCGTGGGCACCATGCGCATGTGTGCCGATCCTGCCTTGATGCAATACGAGCGCAGCGTGGCCGAGCGTCTGCCCTCCGTGGCATCGTGGGAGATCACCCGCGATGCAGCACGACCTGACGCTGCCTCTCCCGGGTTGAAACTCACCTTCGCCGACGGCGCCATCTGGTGGCTGGCGGGGACGCCGACCAGCGAAACCAAATACGGCTCGGCGGGCGAGATCCAGTTCCTCGAGATCGCGCCCCAGCCGGTGCCGTGCAACCATCCGCTGATCCCCAATATGCAATGCATGCAAGTCCGGTCGGTCACCTACGATGCCGCGGGCATCAAGCAGGGCCATGGTGAATGGGAGGCGTTCTACGGCACGATCGAGGGATATACGCATACCCCGGGGGTGCGCAATATCGTGCGGGTCAAGCGCTACACCCTCGCCAATCCGCCCGCCGATGCGTCGCGCTACGTCTACGTGCACGACATGACGGTCGAAAGCGAGCAGGTTCCCGTGCGCTGACGGGTGACTCAGCCCAGGCGGCGCGCCGCGTCCAGCGCGAGGCCCGTGCCGATGCTGCCGAAGGCGTCTCCCTGGACCTGGCGGGCCGCGGGCAGCAGCGTGGATACGCGCTCGCGCAGCAGCGGCACGCTGCTCGAGCCGCCCGTGAAGAAAATCGTATCGACGGCGCTCGCGGGAATGCCGGCGCTTCGCAGGAGGCCGGCTAGGGTTTGTTCGATCCGTGCCACCAGGTGATCGATGGCGGAGTCGAGGTCGCGCCGGGTGATCTCGCATGCCAGGCCCGGCTCGATGCGCTCCAGGTCCATCCGGACCGTGGGCGAGTCCCCCAGCGCGATCTTCGCTTCCTCGACCTGGAAAGCCACCCAATGACCGGTGCGCTGCTTGACCAGCTCCAGCAGGCGCGCCAACTTTTCCTTCTCCGCCGACTCGTGGTAGAGATCGCTCAGCATGGCGACGGACTTACGGGCATAGACCTGGTTGATGGTATGCCAGGAGGCCAGGTTGAAGTACGGCGTGGAGGGCATGTCCTTGCCCGTGACCAGGCGGCTGCCGAGGCCCAGCAGCGGCATGGCGGTGCGCAGATTCAGGTATTTGTCGAAATCGGTGCCGCCGATGTGCACGCCCCCGTTGGCCAGGATGTCGTCGCGCCTGTCCGCGCGTCCCGAGCGGGCCGGGCCGAGGCGGATCAGCGTGAAGTCGGAAGTGCCGCCGCCTATGTCCACGACCAGCACCAGTTCCTCGGCCCCGACCCGGGATTCGTAGTCGAACGCGGCCGCCATGGGCTCGTACTGGAATTCGACGTGGCGAAATCCTACCGAGCGTGCGATCTCGCCCAGCGTATCCTGGGCGGCGGCGTCCGCAGCGGAATCGTCGTCGACGAAAAAGACGGGTCGGCCGAATACCGCGCGGTCGAAGGCCCGGCCCGCGGCCCGTTCGGCGCGATGCTTGAGCTCGGCGATGAAGCGCGTCAGCAGCGTGCGGAACGGCAGCGCCCGGCCCTGGACCTCGGTGTGCCCTTCCATCAGCGGCGTGCCGAGCAGGCTCTTGAGCGCTCGCATGAGGCGCCCGTCATAGCCTTCCAGGTAGTCCTGGACCGCGGCCCGTCCGAAGCTGACCTCGCTGTCTTCGGCATGGAAGAAAACGGCCGAGGGCAGGGTGGGCTTGCCGGCCTCCAGCTGCAGCAATGGCGAGGCGGCGTGGGGCCGGCACCAGCCGACGGTGGAATTGGACGTCCCGAAATCGACGCCGCATGCGTTTGAGATCATGGCAGGAAAGGGAAGGCGGCCGGGCCAGGCCGGCGGGCGGCAGGGCGGTTGGGGCGGCGGACGAGCCCCGTGGACGCGCGAGTGTTAAAACGTGAACGACGTCATTGTATGCGCAAGCATGGCCCGGACCCGGGGATGCGGTGCGTCCCCGCCCTAGGGCGTGTTCACACTAAATGAATTTGCTCGTATACTTCGGGTATGGAAATCACCGAAGCCCAATATCAGCAGATCGAGCACTGTTTGCCGCGACAGCGCGGCAACGTCAGCCTGACGAATCTGC
>NZ_NINW01000014.1 GCF_002188465.1 Pigmentiphaga sp. NML080357
TCGGCCTCACGCAGTATCCGCACAATCTGCTCTTCGCTGTACCTTGCCTTCTTCATCTCGCTTCCTTCTCGCGTCGGAAGCTATTTTCTCAAACACCGTGTGGCGCGAATTTCTCAGAGCAGGTCAGCTTGGACGTTGGGGTTCTCAGCACCGCTGCGTAAAGGCAAGCTGCTCGGCTCATATCAAACGGCAACGAAGTCTGAGGTTAAACAATGGGCCTTGGGGTATCAATACAATCTGTCCAAGCGCACGGACCTATACTCGTTCTTCACTAGCACCGACTATCGAAACTTCACCGAGTCTCGTAATTTCAGCGGTCGGCAGTTTGCACTTGGTCTACAACATCGCTTCTAGCGTTTAGGCGCAATGTAATTTTTTGACCTCAGCCACTCGCTCTCGCCCGATCTCTCAAGATCGAGTCGGCTGGGTCTCTACCTCCGATCAGAGCCAACTAACACGCATGGTAGCCCTCGACACCAAACGCACGCGCCCGACAGACATGATATATATAGGCACAGGCTGGCGTTTTGCCTCAGCCAAGCAAGGCGAAGCTCTCCTCGATTACTCCTGGCGCACGAATCGCTCTAATTCTGGAACAAGCGCCCACCCCATAGTTATATTGACTTCCTGTAAAATCAGCGATGAAGCTGCTAGTTGTTGAAGACGAAAGAAAGTTGGCGGCCTACCTTGCCCGTGGCCTCCAGGAAGAGGGATATCAAGTCGACGTGGCTCACACCGGGTTGGACGGATTGCATCTGGCTGTCGAGTTTGACTATGATTTGATTTTGCTCGACTGGATGTTGCCAGGCGTGGACGGATTCTCCATATTGCAGGTACTCCGTAGGACGCGCAAAACTCCTGTTTTGATGCTAACCGCTAAGAGCGATGTTGATGATCGCGTGCGCGGTTTACGTGCTGGTGCCGATGATTACCTCACCAAGCCCTTTTCGTTTTCCGAACTCATAGCCCGCGTAGAAGCACTGCTGCGCCGCGGCGGATCGGAATCGGCCGACGCACCCCAGACCATGTTCAAAATGGCTGACCTTGAGGTGGATTTGGTCAAGCACCGAGCCCGGCGAGGCGACGAAGTGCTGGACTTGAGTCCCAAGGAGTTTTCACTGCTCAAGCTGTTCCTAGAACATCCTGGCAGAGCGCTCACGAGAACCTTCATTGCCGAACACGTGTGGAACATCAACTTCGATACCGAGACGAACGTTGTCGAAGTAGCGATACGCAGACTGAGACTCAAGCTCGACACACCTTTTCCCAAGCCCTTGTTACACACAATACGTGGCGTAGGCTACATTCTCGAAGATCGTGATGCCCCCCCCAAGTAAGGTACGCTCACTCGGTAAAGAGCTTTCTTTCCGCTTGGCCTTACTAACGTTCTGCGGTTTGGCTTTGGTCAGTGCTATCGTCTATATTGCAACGGCCGTCCAGTTGGACGATCGACAAACCAGCCAACTTCTGCAATATAAAAAACTTGTGGAACATCTGGCTGCGGAGCACTCCCGCGCCCACGAAGCAGATCTCTTCAACCACAAGCTCGACGACCTGTTCGGTGGCCGCGCGGACATTTCGCTGACTCTAAAAACCGCAGCGGATGTACCTACATATGCGAGCAAGTCCTCGATAGGAGGATCTAGACGTACCTATCAGTTTATGCTCGCCACAGGTAGCGACGACCAAGCTCGAACGACGGCTATCCTTACGCTGTCTACACAGAGAGATGACCAGTTGCTTCGGCATCTCGCTTTGACCTTATTCATCGTCGCATTGGGCGGAGCGTCCATCGTCTCGACATGTGGATTCTTTTTGGTGCGATGCGGCTTGGCGCCGGTCGGGCACTTGGTGCGACAAGTCAAGGCAATCCCGACCAGCCGGATCCATACGCAGTTGGACGGTTCTTTACAACCTGTAGAGCTCCAGCCCCTCGTAGAACAGTTTAACGCACTCTTACACCGGCTGGACCAAGCGTATGAGCAACAAAAGGGGTTCAATGCCGATGTTGCACATGAGCTTCGTACGCCATTGGCGAACATGACTGCGAATAGCGAGCTTGCGCTGATCAGTTCTGCAGACCAACAAGCACTGCGCGACGCCCTCGAATCCAATCTCGAAGAGCTAGGCCGCATGACGACAATCATCAGTGACACGCTCTTCCTCGCTCAGGCTGACCGAGGTGAAGAGGCAAGAAAAAGTCAGACGAGCAGTCTTTTGAACGAACTCCGCAACGTACTCGTCTATTACGAGGAAACTTTAGAAGAAGCGGACCTCAGAATCACGACAGAAGGTGATGCCGCGGGCGAATATGACATCTCCCTGCTAAGAAGGGCCATCTCGAATCTGGTCGAGAACGCCGCACGTCATGCGACCAAAGGCAGCGTCATTCTGCTACGGTTGTTGCGCGAAGGAACGAACACCGTGATCGAGGTAGAGAACACGGGGAGCCCAATTCCCCCAGAGCAGTTGGATCGCATCTTTCAACGCTTTTACCGAATCGCTGAAAATCACAGCAACCATCGGCGCAATCACGGGCTTGGTCTCTCGATCGTCGCAGCGATCGCCAGGATGCATGGAGGCCAAGCATTCGCTCACTCCTCCGAGACAACGACGCGCATCGGGCTTCGCCTGCCCACGCATGCCAACTCTCCCAAACTTCTCTAGAGATCGAATAAGGAAGCGCCGCTCACGGGTAAGTGCTCTCGGAGTAGTCTATGCGTACAGCGGTGCCGCCCCCCTCGCTCCTGGACGCACGAATAGGCCATGCCAACCGTTCCGCTAGAATGCTTACCACGACCAGACCCAGCCCTGACGACTTTCGCCTATTCCATGGGTCGTCTTTACTCAATGTAGTCAACAGGTCAAAGCCGGCATCATCGAGCCCGCCGCCCTGATCGCACACTTCAAGATAGTCTCTCTCCACCACCACGGCGATGAGCCCCACGGTATGCCGCAAGGCATTCTGAAGAATGTTGACCAAGAGCATCTTCGCCAAAGATCGATCAGCGAACGTGACGGTATCACGTCGCTTGACTACGGAAATGCGAGAAGTACTAGCATCTACATTCGCTAGATCGGCAAGCGCTTCGGTCAACAATTCGACGACATGAAAACGCTCTTCTCTAGTAGGGATCTCCTGCTTACGTCCCATCTTTAGAACCACTTCGAGGTTACCTGCCATCTCTTGAGCAGCCCGTTGCGCGCGTGTCAGCGTCTTCAAGTCTGCTTCCCCTAACCCCCCTCTGTCTCTCATGACATTCAACGCCCCGGTTACCACAGCAATCGGCGTACGCAACTCATGACTGGCCAATCGCAAAAGCGTTCGCTCCCTAGCGATATACGCTTCAAGTTCCCGCAGAAAAATATTGAAATTCTCCGCAATGGAATTCAGCGCTGAATCGTGAAACTCTGTGGGCACTCTGTCAATTGTTTCGCTGGGCCGGGTCCTATCAATCATCAGCGCGAGCGAGCGAATCGGTCGTACAAGCCGCAGCCCCCCGACTCTGGCCAGGAAGAACGCCACGATCAGAACCAGAAAGCTCGTGCCCCACACTCCTCGCTCAAGGAGGACAATCTCGTTCTCGAAGAGAGTGATGTCTCTGGCCAAATAGAACGTACCACCTTCCACCGGTGTAATAGCGACGAGGAACGTCTTTTCGTTAAAAAAGACGTCGTCTGAAAAGGGTGCCTTCCGACCTTGAAATAGCTCGGGGAGCTCGATCTGGCTTAGTGACTCCGTCGGGACATAGAGGGCCATCATCCCTGGCGATGACCATTGCATCGGGGCACCCGTTGTCACCGCACCAACGAGCGCCTCTCGAATCTGCCGCATATCCGTACGCAACATGGCTCGCTCAATACCTTCATGAGCCATCATTGACACTAGCACGACGGCGGCCAGGCAGAAGCCCGACACGGAGGCAACCAGCCACTGAATCCGAGTTGATATCGACCGGGTCATTTCACTCTTCGTCAGGTTGAATTAGCCTGTAGCCCCGCCCTCTTATTGTTCTGATTAAGTCAGCATTTACGGTTATCTTTAGCAGACGCCGCAAGTTGTATATATGGGTCCGCAATGTATGAGCATCGACTTCTCGATCTTTGACCGAAAGTTCTGCCATAAGCTCCTCATAGCTCACGAAGCTTGGATAACGCTTGATTAGGGTCTCGAAAATCACGGCTCCGCTCGATCCCAGTTCGACACTCGGCCCACCTTCTACCGATAATGTCAGCGTTCCTTGATCAAAGCCAAGCACCCCTGCGCGAATCGTTTTTTTCCTGACTGAAGACCGTCGATGCAGCGCCTCAATGCGGGCCTTGAGTTCACGCAGATCAAACGGCTTCACCAAGTAGTCGTCGGCTCCACTCTCAAACCCTTCCATCTTGTCCTCTACTTCGGACCGAGCAGTTACCAGAATAATAGGAGTGGAGGATCCCAACTCACCGCGGACCTTTCGACAAAGCTCAATCCCCGACAAGGCGGGCAACATCACATCCAAAATGATGACGTCATACTGATTGACGCCGAGCAGATGTAGAGCTGTCAAGCCATCATAAGCAAAGTCGAGCGCATAACGCTGTTCGCCCAAATATTCCATAATATTTTCGGCCAACTGCAATTGATCTTCGACGATGAGAACCCGGATCAAACGGTCCATATCATACTGCGCGGGCGGTGAGGTGCACGAGTCTTGAGGATGACTCTGGAATGTCAGCTGTCGAAACCACGACGAGGAAATAGCGTTTGTTCTCATACGCAAGCTTCCAGCCAGAAGGAATCATTCGAGTGAACTCTTTGAAGACTAGCTTCGGGACTGCCACGTTGACCGGTTGATCAGAGGAGGCCAGTATTGCGAAGAGATCGCGCAACGCTACCTGCTCGGCTTTGCCTGCTGAGTAAAATCTTGCTGAGAATGGCATTGCGTCCACGTAGATAAGGCGCGCATCGGTACCAGCACCGCGGCTCTGGGCATAACGAATCAGCGATCGCTCTGACTTCACCCGATCAGGCCAATCACTTACCACGCCGGTGAGCACGAGGCATATCAGTGGCACGAGTGCGCCCGCAACTACAACACCCTTGTTCTTGATAGACCATCCCCTCCTGCGAATATACAGGGCGCTGAGCATGGCGAAGGCAGGTAACCCAGGTAGTACATATGTCCACAGGATGTTATGAGCGAATGAAAAAAAGAACATGGGAAACACCGCCCACGACGCCATGTATTTCACTTCATCGTCGCGCACAAGCATAGGTATATCGGCGAAAGTGGAGCGTCTGAACACCGCCTCGAGCAGAGCCACCAGTAGTACCAAACTCCATGGGAATGCAGCCACCCCCCAATTCCACCATATGGCGCCAAACGGCTTGAGATGGGCCGAACCGTACAGGTCCCCCTGCCAACCTGGCTCCAGGAATCGCAGTAAATGTTCGCCGATGATGAAGTATTGGAGAAAGCCAGGGGTTCGAATTTCCGCCATACCGTACCACGGCAGAACCAAAAGCGCAGTTAGCAGCCCCCCCCTTAACCACGGCAAGCTGCGCAACGAGCTCCAATGCATCCGCGACAAGCACAGCCAGATCAATATTGGCCCAACGATTAGGACGGCGGCCAGAGGCCCCTTTGCCAAGAGGCCGATAACAATACCGAGAAAGAAGCCGTAACCCCAGGCTTGGCTCTGATTAAGCACAGCCAATCTGAACGACACCATACTCAGCGTGGTTCCTAATGCTAGAAAAGGATCGGTCAACACGGCGCCGGCGCCAACAAACGCGAGTAAAGACGTGGCAAGAATCCATGCCGTCAATTGCGCGCTAGCTAGATCCCGGACCGTACGCAAATATGCGAACGCTAGCGCGATAGTTGCTGATGCGACCATCAAGGATGGCAACCGCCCTGCGATCTCATTTACGCCAAATAGACGAAAGCTCGCAGCTTGGGCCCAGAATGACAATGGCGGCTTTCCCCAAAATGGCACGCCTGGCGAGAACCAAGGTGTCACCCAGTTATCCGTTTCGATCATGAGACGGGCTATTTCTGCGTATCGGGGCTCCGATGTATCAATGAAAGGCACTAGGTACATCGCGACAACGCGAACACCGATCACTGCACCAAGCAGGAGGACTATCAGTCGAGTGTTAGATGCCATTCGAATCAGTGCTGACGTTGCTGCGCCGGCATATGCGCCCGCTCGACTATGCCCTGTATCAGATAAACCGGCCGCTGTTTGATTTCCGTATGAATTCGTCCCACATATGTACCTAGCACCCCGATAGTCGAGAGCTGCAAGCCGGACAGGAATGCCAACAGCGCAACGAACGCAAGCGGAACAGATATCGACTCACCATAAAGCAAAGCACGAGCTATGACGAAGAGGCCAAGCACCGAACCTATAATCAGAATGATGGCTCCGGCAATGGAAGCTATGCGAAGTGGGCTGAGCGAGAACGAGGTGATACCATCAAAGCCAAGCTTCGCCAGATTAGCCAACCCCCATTTGCTTTTGCCGGCCGCACGCGGTGCTCGATCATAGAGAATCGTCGTGGTGGGCATGCCGATCCACGCGAAGAGTCCTTTCATGTATCGACTGCGTTCCGTCATGCTTCTCATCGCGGCAACGGCTCGCCTGCTCAGCAGCCGAAAGTCGCCGGTGTCCGGCGGTATTGCGACCTCGCTCAACCGATTCAAGATTCGATAGTAGAGATGTGCCGAGACACGTTTCATCCATGTATCTCCCACTCGGGTCCGTCGACGCATTACTACAACGTCCGAGCCCGCTCGCCAAGCATGAATCATGTCTGGAATCAGCTCTGGCGGATCTTGCATATCTGCATCGAGGATGATGACGGCATCCCCTCGGGCATAGTCAAGTCCCGCTGTCATCGCCGCCTCTTTTCCAAAATTTCTCGACAGATGAATGACACGCACAGCATCCATGTCGCTCGCAACGCGATCGAGGTATAGGGACGTGCCATCAGTGCTACCGTCATCGATGAATAGCAATTCATACGAAAGCGAGAGCGAGTCCAATACATTCCTGAGCCGGGCCAAACAGACGGGTAGCACGGCTAATTCGTTGAACACCGGGATGATGACGGTCACTACAAGCGGTGCCGATGGGAAATGCGGCAAGAGTGCGCCACTCATGAGCGAAAAATCCGCCTTGTCATAAAAAAATTGAAGACGGCTACGAGCGCGGTGGTCAGCAGTTGTGCTGAAGCAACATTCGTAGACAAATTGTCGAATACCCATTTGAAAATCGTTGAATTAAGCGACCAGCCGGCACACACTAGTAAAGCGTAAGGTAGTGCATGTAAAAACGCTGTCCTGGAGCTAGGAAAAGTTATCGTGCGCTGCCATACAAAGTTGACAAAGGCGCCCGTGATCGCACCAATGGAGGTTGCAACCACGGGGCTGACAGAGCAAACGATCAATACAAACATCGTCAGCCAGTGCATACCTGTGGCCGCAACTGCTCCAACCAGATAGCTACTCGCCAAACGAGAATAAACGCAGATCCAAGTTCTCAGCAGAGAATCTCCTTCAGAGATGTCCGGATGCGGTGGAGTGTAGCGAGAGCTACCCCAAGCCTTGATCAACGGATAATCAAGAATTCGTCAAAGTTGATTTGCTCCGTGTGAAGCAGCTCTGCTCTATGAGAGCGCCCCGACTTGATCGTCGGGGCGTCAGTCCGTCCAAGTAGGCTAAACAGCTACGTCTTGCTGTGGCAGAACGCTGCTCTCATCATCAGACTCCTTTCGGTGGACCAAACGATACAAGAGCGGAAGAACGAGTAGCGTAAGAGCAGTCGACGAGATAATGCCTCCGATTACTACCGTAGCGAGCGGCCGCTGAACCTCCGCGCCAGTGCCTGTGGCCAGCGCCATGGGAATAAAGCCGAGCGAGGCCACTAGGGCTGTCATCAACACTGGACGCAATCGCGTCAACGCCCCCGTCCGAACAGCTTCCTGAAGCGTTGCCCCTTCTGAACGCAGGGATCGGATAAAGGACAACATGACGAGACCGTTGAGCACGGCCACACCCGAAAGCGCGATGAAGCCGACGGCGGCCGATATCGACAGCGGAATTCCACGCAGCCACAGGGCAAGAATGCCCCCCGTCAACGCGAAGGGAATGCCAGTAAAAACGATCAGTCCGTCTCTGACATTACCAAACATCGCAAAAAGCAAAACAAAAACGAGCAGCAGCGCGACAGGTACCACGATCTGTAGTCTCGCTGTCGCGGATTGCAGTTGTTCGAACGTTCCCCCCCATGTAGACCAGTAGCCGGCAGGCAACGTGACTGCTTCGTCGATCCGCTGCTCGGCTTCAGTCACAAACGATGTAAGATCCCTCCCGCGGACATTCGCGCTAACTACAATCCTGCGCTTGCCATTCTCGCGGCTGATCTGGTTGGGGCCAGGAGCAAGATCGAAAGAAGCCACCTCCGAAAGAGGAACGAAGGCCGTCCGTGCATCTCCACTTCTAGGAAGGGCGACAGGAAGGCGCTTGAGACTCTCGATGTCGCTCCGAACATCGTCCGGCAGGCGCACCAGTACGTCGAATCGACGATCACCTTGGTAGAAGATACCTGCTTCGCGTCCACCCACGGCGGTGGCGATCGTCTCCTGAACCTCAGCCATGCTGACCCCATATCGTGCTGCCTTCTGTCTGTCGACAGATATGGTCAGCATGGGAAGGCCCGTGGTCTGCTCCGCCTTGACCGACTCGGAACCCGCGATCTTGGATAGAACGCCGACCACTTCCGCAGCCGAACGCTCAAGTTGTGCCATGTCATCGCCGAAAATCTTGACTGCGACGTCCGAACGCACACCCGAAATGAGTTCATTGAATCGCATCTGGATCGGCTGCGTGAACTCGTAGTTATTACCAGGCACCTGTTCAACAATTTCCTGGATTGCGGCGAGCACTTCCTCGTGAGACCGCCTCGGCTTCGGCCAATCAGCAAGCGGCTTCATGATGATGTAGGTATCCGCGATATTGGGCGGCATCGGATCTGCAGCCACCTCTGCCGTACCCACGCGCGCGAATACCCGATCCACCTCAGGTACCTTCTTGATATTCTTCTCCAGGAGCTGCTGCATGGCGACGGATTGCGAAAGGCTTGTGCCAGGAACACGCAACGCCTGGACGGCGATGTCCCCTTCGTTCAGGTTGGGAATGAATTCCGCGCCCAGTCTCGTGGTCAAGGCCATCGAAAGGACGACTGCGACGCCAGCAAACACGAGTACGATCAAAGGATTGGCCTGGGTCCAAGCCAACATTGGCTCATATCCACGGCGTGCCCACGACATCAAGCGATTCTCTTTCTCCTCCACCTTCTTGTTCAAGACAAGTGCGACCGCAGCAGGTACAAAGGTGATCGACAGGATCATCGCTCCCAATAGGGCCAACACCACGGTGATAGCCATGGGATGGAACATCTTTCCTTCTACGCCGCTCAGCGCGAAGATCGGTAGGTACACGATCATGATGATCAACTGCCCGTAGATCAGAGGCCGACGGGCCTCGCGTGCGGCCTCGAAGACCTCGCCGAATCTCTCCTCCCTTGTCAACAGCCGTCCCTGGCTGGCTTGAGCGTGCGCCAGCCGGCGCACGCAGTTTTCGACAATCACTACCGCTCCATCCACAATGATCCCGAAATCTAGCGCCCCCAAGCTCATAAGGTTGGCACTGACTTTATAGGTAACCATGCCGGTGAAAGTGAACAACATCGATAAGGGAATGATCATCGCAGTGATCAGCGCCGCTCGAATGTTGCCCAAGAACAAGAACAGTACGACGATGACGAGGGCAGCCCCTTCGACCAAATTCTTCTTGACGGTTGCGATGGCCTTGTCGACAAGGTTGGTCCGATCATAGACCGTGATTGCTTTTACACCGGGCGGCAATGTCTTGTTGATACTAGCCAGACGTACATCTACGGCTTGGGCGACCGAACGGCTGTTTTCGCCGATCAGCATGAACACGGTTCCCAGAACGACTTCACGCCCATTTTCGGTCGCCGCCCCTGTCCGCAACTCTTTGCCGATACCGACTTCCGCCAGATCTCTAACCCGGATCGGTTGCCCTCCCGCGCTACTGACGATGATGTTGGCGATATCTTCAATCGAGCCTACCTGACCAGGGGCACGAACCAAGTACTGTTCGCCACCCCGCTCGATGTACCCAGCACCAACATTGACGTTGTTGTTCTCCAGCGCAGCCACGACGTCAGCCAAGGTCAAACCGTAAGCGGCAAGCCGCTCCAGGTTGGGGGAGACGACATACTCCTTATCATAGCCGCCGATCGTGTTGACCTCGGTGACGCCCGGCACCGTGCGCAGTTGCGGACGGATAATCCAGTCTTGAATTTCGCGTAGATCAGTAAGGGTGTACTCGGATCCATCAGGCTTCTTTGCACCAGGCTCCGCCTCTACGGTCCACATGTAGATCTCGCCCAGCCCAGTCGATATCGGCCCCATAGTCGGCGTAATGCCGGCAGGCAGAGATGCCGCAGCCTCCTGGATGCGTTGGTTGACCAACTGACGCGCGAAGTAAATGTCGGTTCCGTCCTTGAAAATCACCGTGACCTGGGACAAACCATAACGTGATAGCGAACGCGTCTGTTCTAGATCCGGCAACCCCGCCATAGCCGTTTCTACGGGAAAGGTAATGCGCTGCTCGGTCTCCAACGGTGAATATCCAGGCGCAGCCGTGTTGATCTGCACCTGCACGTTGGTGATATCGGGCACCGCATCTATGGACAGTCTCGTGTAGTTATAAGCCCCGATGCCGATGAGCCCAATAACGGCGAGCATGATCAACCATCGTTGCTCGATGGCAAAGCGAATTAGTTTCTCAAACATGATTTTTCCTGCGAGAGCCTAGATGCGTGCGATGCGAGCCATCTCGGTCAAGTTCAGTGAGCATGTTCCGCCTCACTCTTGCCGAGCTCCGCCTTCAACGTGAAAGTATTGGTGGCTGCGTAGCGCTGCCCAGGTGCGAGACCGCCAGTCACTTCGACGGAGACACCATCCGAGCGTCCCACCTGAACCTTCTGAGCCTTGAAGCCCTCAGGAACAACCAGGAAAATCGTGCTTGAGTTATCTACCGTTTGAATCGCAGACGCGGGTACGGCAATAGCCACCGGTTGAGGCTTTGCCATGACTTCGGCCGTAATGAACAGCCCAGGGCGCCACAACGCCCCCGGGTTCTGTAACGTGACTCTCGCGGTGGCCGTTCGGGTCTGATCGCCGATCAGGGGTCCCACATAGTCCACGGTTCCCTCGGTGGTCTGCGAGAACGCACTTGTCGAGATTCGAACCTTTTCTCCGACGCTAACCACAGGAAGGTCTTTGGGCGCAACGATGAACTCCGCCCAGACCGTACGTAGATCTGCGATCGTGAACGCCTGCTCGGTCTCGGTGACGGCTTCGCCCAATGTCATATGCTTGGCGATGATCACACCCTCGAAAGGTGCCCGCAACGCGTACTGGTTGAGTCCGGAAGCTACCGGCCCAGCTCCAACAGCCGCCAGCTTCTGACGCGCATTCTGCACAGCAATGTTTGCTTCCTCTCTTGCGGTTTTGGCCTGAAGAAACTCTTGCTCAGCAGACACCTTCTCGTTCCACAGCCGTTCTTCGCGCTTGAATGTCTGATCGGCCAGCTCCGCCCGCCGCTGTGCAGCCGTCAACTCGCTTCGCAGATCAGACAAGCTCGTACTGGCGATCATCGCTAGTACCTGCCCGCCTTTGACTGTTTGCCCCAGATCGGCAGAGACGGCTTCGACAATGCCTGCTACCCGCGGCACCACGTGTGCCAACCGATCTGCATTGAACCGGATTTCCCCGGGGAAGCGCGTAGACGGAGTGATTGTGCCGGGACCTGCAATAGAAACTCGAATATCGCTTTGAGCCGTCTGCTCGGCCGTGAGCTTGATTACGCCTTCATCATCATGCCCTTCTTCGGTAGTGCGGGTACCGTTATCACTTTCCTGGCCATGACCATGACCATCGCCGTCGTCATGCGAACCAGGCTGATAGAGAATTCCGAACATGGCAAAGGCGCCGGCCGCAACGAGGGCTGCCGCGACGATAGCCTGCTTCTTAGTAATCGACATATACCTTCCTTAGCGACCGAGAACCCGATCGATGACAATGGCGGCCTGATAGGAATCAGCCAATGTGGTCAGATAGCGAATGCGTGATTGAAAAAGCGTCCGCTGAGCATCAAGCACATCAATAAAGCCGAATTTGCCCGCTTCAAACCCCTTTGTCGCCACGTCGTACGCCTGCTGGGCTCCAGGAAGCAAGGTCGTGCGCAGCATCTGAGCTGCAGCCCGGGCCTGAGACAGGCGTAGCGCTGCCTGCGACAACTCATTTCGCATCGTGATCTCGATCGAACGGTACTGATCTTGTGCTTGGTCAGCGCGAACCTTGGCCTCGTAAAGATTGCCTTGGTTTCTATTGAAGAGCGGTAGTGGAATCGAAATGCCGATCAGGGTCTGATTCCTACCCAGCTCGTTGTTGCGCTGGCTACCGGCAGAAATCGTTATGTCCGGATATTGCTTGGAGCGCTCCACATCGACAACAGCCTGACGGCGCTCGATTTCCAGCCGCCCAACCACCAGTTCCGGTGAGGCACCAAGATCACGTAGCATCGCATCTACCGGACCACGGTCGGGCAGTTGTTCGAGGTCACCAATCGCGCGCAAAAAAACTGGATCGCTATTGCCCCAGAGCATCGCCAGGGACCGACGTGCTCCCTCTAAACGGGTACTGGCATCGGTCAACGCAAGCTCGGCATTGCCCTGCTCGACCTGGGCGCGGGTTTCTTCTAGTGGAGGCACTTTGCCTGAAGCTACTCGACGGCGAGCAATATCCGTAGCCTTCTTCGCGACACCCAAAGAGGCTTGCGCCAGCTCTACGCTCTCTTGTGCAATGAGTACCTCGAAAAATGCGGCGACCGTCGCCGCGCGCACGTTGGCTCGGGCCAGAGTCAAGTTCGCCACTGCGACGCTCTGGGCTCGCTGGGCAGCAACAACGCGGGCCGTCCGCTTGCCTCCCAGCTCGATCGGAATACCGATTTGCGCGGCGGTTGTCCGCGTCTCCCGCCGCGTGTCTTCCGTGCTAACGGAAAGCTCGGGGTTGGGTATCAACCCCGCCTGGGTGATGCTGCCATCCAGCGCATCGACCTCCTTAGCCGCTGCCTGCAACGCAGCATTGTTGTTGGCGCTCAAGGCCAGTGCGGCATCCAGGGTCAATGGAGCGGCAGGCTCAATTCCCTGAGTCGACGGTAGGCTGGAGAAAGGTTGTGCCCATGCGGGCACCATGAGATTGGCGAGCAGCGCCAACCACAATACAAGGAATCGCATCGAATTTCACCTGAAACGAAATCTGGAAATTCGGCGAGACAGGAAGGATGTTACGGTCTCGCCGACTAACTAGGCGAGACGCGCCACTGAGGCCGTTCAGGTTGAAAAACAGGGCTGGGTAAGGGCGACCAGTGCGGTAGACCACTCAGCACAAACGCCGCTGAACTCGCCGCAACGAACGCAACTGCAGAGAAGACAGCATGGCTAGCGACCAGATGACAAGCCATGCAATCAGCATGGGACCATCCGGCGTCGCTCTTGCCCGAATCTTCACCCATGTGAATGTGTTTGTGATGCCCGAAGTGGCTCGACACTGCCTGCTCCGACTCGTGCTCGCAATACCGCGCTGATGCCCCCCAGCTAGCCTGGAACGGCACAAGCACGATCAGAAGGATGACGAAGAGTCGACGCATTGCTGAAGTTTACTGGATGTCTACGATGCCATTGACCAACAAGTTACTGACAATTTTGTTATCTCTTGCGCCGCACCACTTGCGAGCCCGGCGAGCTATTGCACAACCGACCGTCATTTAGAACCCTGAAGTGACTTCATGGTCAAGAATAATTTTATGTCTGTTGTGCTTCAGGTGGGCATCGCACCTCGTTGGAACGAAGAAAGCTTGTAAGAGTAGCAGCTGCCCGCGCTCGAATACCGGCATAGCGCCGGCAAGAAGTCCGCACCATATCAACGGACTGCTAAACCGATCCGCTCGCGGGACGCGCGTTCGTAGGATGAACATATCGCTGGGGTCGAGCTGAGCGTGAGATCCCTACAAGTCCAGCTTGCCGGCTTCTGAACAAGCTAGCACTGCCACTGATCGTCAGTCCCGCACTCAGCCCAAGTCCGCAAGGTAAGAACCTCTCTGGCAATGTGCGAAAGAAGTCTATAGCTGTCGTTAGGTGCCGTCCCCGGTCCTTAAACCGAATTCATGTTTGGATGCAAATATCAAAGCGGCATCAAACGTCGCTCGTTCTCCTATACTGAGATGAAATACTCGCTGAAGTACAGCCCACGCCATACAGCGGTCTTTGAGATTCCAGTGAACATGCCAAAAGTTGCAGATCGGACTGATACGCGTGTGCAGCTCTCAGCGCATAAGATGCAGTCTCTGGTTGACATCAGGAAAACTTACTTCGCACACGGCGCCGATAAGGTCGGGGATGCACCTTCCTCATTTATCAGTGTGGCACAGGACAACTCCTCGTCAGATGCAGTCCGAGCGAAATTTGACTACCAGCGTTCGGAAGTGCTCGTGCCGGCAGAAAGATCAGTTGCTCTGCGCCGTCTATGCGCTCAGGCCGCTGACGCATAGCGCCCCAACAGGAAAGACGGCATGAAGCAATTGATCGCCTTCGACCTCGATGGAACACTCACCGAGAGCAAGCAGCCACTCTCAACCGAAATGGCTGCGCTACTTTCGCGTCTGCTTAGCGTTGCCGAGGTTGCCGTAATCTCGGGCGGAGACTGGCCGCAATTCGACAAACAGGTTGCCTCACGTCTGCCCGACAATACAGCGCGCTCGCGGCTATGGCTTATGCCAACCACCGGCACCAAGCTCTATCGATTCGTCGACGATGCGTGGCAGGCCATCTACGCCGAACTATTCGACGATATAGAGAAGACGAAAATCCGAATAGCATTCGATCGGGCGTTAGCAGAGGCGAAACTTGTCGATAAGCACATTTGGGGAGAGCGAATCGAGGATCGCGGAAGCCAGATCACCTTTTCTGGCCTCGGCCAAGATGCGCCTCTAAAGGAAAAAGAACGGTGGGACCCTGATCGCACCAGGCGCACCCAACTCCAGAAGACATTGCGTGCGGCACTGCCCGGCCTATCAATCACCCTGGGCGGCACCACGTCGATCGATGTCACTCGACCCGGCGTCGACAAAGGCTACGGTCTGAAACGGTTAAGCGCGGAAAGTGGCGTGCCGCTCGATGAGATGCTATTCCTCGGCGACGCGCTTTATCCAGGCGGCAACGACTATCCCGCGACCGAGATCGGATTGGATACGGTGAGGGTGCGCGATGTGGCTGAAACGGCGTCCGTCATAGCGGCAATCCGCCAGGGCATGTCCAACGAAGCGCCGTTGCCATCCTTGTGCGACTCGCAGCCCGTTGTCGAATCTCCCGCGCCCGCCGCCCCCGAACCAAAGCGGTATTACTTGAGCGAGGCCTTCGCACTCATCGCGCAGTATGGCAGTCTTGAAGCGGCCGAGGCCGCGCTGACGGAGGCGCGCGATGAAGCCCAAGGTTGATGCCGATAGACAGGGTGTTGTGGCCAGCCCGGAAGAGCCAGTCATCACGTATCCGGTCCTCGATGAAAACCAGTTGTCCTTGAGGTGGAATCTCTCAACCGGATCGGTGGGCGCAACCCACACCTCGTCAATAAAACCCGACTGATGCAACTGACTGGCTGCGACACGCAGCGCGGACAGATCGCCCTCAGCGAACTGCCGAAGGTAAGGCCCCTCGAAAGGGTCAATCAAAAGAACCCTCTTCGCAAAACGCGCACGCATCCCCAACTCACTGACCAGGTGCTGCACCTGCAAGTGGGCAGAGCTCGCATCCTGCGGGCAGCACTTGATCAAGAGCGTCACATCAGGGTGAGCTGACGGCTCGGGGATCGGCACTTCTTTATCGGTATCCAGCGCGCAAGCAGGGTGCAATGACCGCATCAACTCGCCGTAGTAGGTATCAAAGCCAGGCAGCGCACTCAAGGCCTCCACTTGGCGCTCAGGTGTCCTACGTCGTGCCAATTCATGATCGGACCATCCCAAGGTGCCACGCTGATCGCCGGCTTGCACCAGCGCCCGCAGGCTAGAGGGTTCTGCAAAGCGATCGTCGGCGTCCAATCGAGCGACCCACTTCGCATTTGGAAAGCACTCGTCCACCAGGTCGAGCAAGCCATTCCTGGATTGGGTGGGCGAACCGAAGTGCCCTGCTGCGACTACCAGCCGAGGGTCAGACAAGAGGTCGGCATGCAGCGATTGCATCCAACCCTCATCCGAACTGTCGTCCAGCACCAGGAACGCCAGATCGTCTGCCATGTCTTGCGCCATGGCGCTCCGCAACGCCTCGTTCAAACCACTCGGGTGGTTGCGGTGAGACAGACCCACGATGACCGATGCTTGCATGGCGACGTCACCGGGTGCGATGAGGAAGTGAATGTTTCGGTGCGTCAGGCGTACCTTGGGTACCCTCGGCTCTGACCAATCTGGCAGCCCTGGCTGCTCATGCCCGTTCACGCTCATGGCATGTCAACGCCAAACAGATCACGGGCACGCGCCTTGAACCTGGTCATGACGTCAGGCGACATCAAGTGACCGTGCATCGCCAGGAACTGAAGCAGACCTGCGCGCTTCTCAGGGCTGCCGGGGCGGGACAAAGCATCTGCCTGGCTGTCAATGTGCCAGGTCGCTGTCATTCGGTGGGTGAATGCCACTTTCAAATCAGGCAGTCCGAGTAAACGCACGGCCAAGTCTCGGTCATTGGTGCTGGGTAGACCATCGGTGAAGCCACCGACACGCATCAGGGCCTCCAGCTTGACAAAGGTATTGCTGCCCTGCCACCCGGGGTTACCGGCGAGGAAGTCATCCACTGTGACCGAAGACAACGGCGCTCTCGGAATCTCAACGCCATCCTTCATCACCCGAAGACCAGACAAGACGACGTCAGCACCACCGCGGGCACCTGCTCGCTCACATTGGCTCAAGTGATCGGGGTCCCATTCATCGTCGTCATCGAGTATCGCCACGTAGCCATCAAAGCCTTGTTCTTGCAGCCAAGACAAGCCGGTGTTCCAGGTGCCAGCAGCCCCTTGCATGCGCTCGTTCCGCAGGACAACGACGCCATTGATAAACGGATTACTGATCACACCATCTAATGCGCCAGGCTCTGGTAATCGACGATCAAATGCGAGCAGCAAAAGGTCTGGACGTCGGTACTGCTGGATGACGGAGATCAGAGCACGGCGCAGCAAATCTGGATTCTTGGGCTTTGAAGCGATCAGTGTGGCGATGGGTATGTGCTGCCCGGTCATGGGCTATATTCTCTGCGCGTTCTGCGCGCTTCTATCTGATCAGCTTGGCACCGACGCAGTCAACGTCGCTGTCGGGTCGAAAGCCACCGGTCGCCACGCACCCAGCCTTAAGGCGCCGGGCGACCGGCGGCTCTGCAGCGGTTGCGGTCAGTGAGATGCGCGCAGAGAAGGTCAGCTCTCGGCCAGAAGCAGACATTCGTTTTGCTATTTATATTCTATTGAGCCTAAATCCGGAGAATGGAGAATCAAATCTGCAAGGCTTGCCACCGGACCGCTTAACGAAGTTTCTGAGCGATGTACGAGATAAAGATCTTTGTAAACATCTTCTTCAATCGGAATTGCATGTAACCATCCGCTTGCCTGTTCATGCTTGACCGCGCTTTCCATCACAAGCGAGATTCCTAGCCCTGCGTGGACCGCGTGTTTGACCGCCTCGGTGCTACCTAACTGCATACCCACTGTGAACTCTGCCGAGTCGGCACCGGCATATTGTTGTAGTAGGCGCCCAGTTCCGGTAGCCGCTTCGCCTCCAAGCAAGATCTGGGATTTTAACCACTTAAGTGGAATGGTCGACTCGGCAGCCCAAGGATGGCCGGGGCGAACAATGACAACCATCCTCTCGCGCCGCCATACTGTTGAGACGAACCCAGGACGTGAGTCCCACCACTCCATTACCGCTACATCCACTTCAAGCGTTTCCAGCAAAGCGGCAATCTCGATATTTTTGCCGATCCTCACATCGATCTTGTTTGCTAATTTATCTTGGAGCGCCTTGATATAGGGTTGTAAAAGATAAATGCCGATATTGGAGCTTGCACCAACGACCAGGCTTTTATTGTGGAGGGCTGCCGTAGCCTTATGGCTAGTACGGAGCAATTGTTCCGCATAGGGGAAAAAAATCTTTCCCTCCAATGTCAGGCTTTGCGGCATTGTTGCGCGGTCAATCAGCCGGGCCTGCAAAGACTGCTCCAGCCGCTTGATATGCTGCGTTACTGTTGGCTGGGACAATCCAGTTTGCTTCGCCGCTTCGCGAAAGCCCCCGCATTTGACGACGGCAATGAACGTCGCCACACGCTCCAGATCTATCACGCCGCCTTTACTCCCGGATACGGCTGATTAATCGCGCCCATCGGTTTTTCACCAGCGAGTGCCTGGATGATGTTCATCGCTGCCTGCCGCTCGATTTCAAGCCGAACTTCCTTGACCGCCGATCCCAAATGCGGCGTAAAAAACGTTTGTGCCGTATTGTCGAGCAGCGCCTTGGGGATAGCCTGCGGGCGATCAGCGCGTATCCATTCTTCCATCTCGAAGACATCGGCTGCATATCCAGCTAGTTTTCCAGACGCCAGTGCTGCTATCACCGCATTCTCATCCACGACCGAGCCGCGACATGCATTGATCAGGTAGCTACCGGTTTTCATCTTGGCCAACGCGGTGGCATCGATCAGATGCAGTGTCTCTGCGGCCATCGGAACCATCGGCACGACATAATCACATTTTTCGAGCAGTTCATCGAGCGTGACGCGCTGTACGTGCCAAGCCTTTTCTTGTTCGGCATTGAGCGGAATCGGATCGCAATACAAGAGATTCATTTCAAAGCCAGCCAAGCGCTGGGCGATTGCACGGCCGACCGCCCCCATACCAATGATGCCAAGCGTTTTTCCTGTCAAACCAGAGCCATATAGTGTCGGCCGCCAGCCTTGGAAGTGTCCGCTACGGATTTGCCTATCGCCTTCCAGCATATGCCTTGTCAAACCGAGAAGAAGGCCGATAGTCAGTTCAGCGGTCGGGATCGTAAGCAAATCCGGCACAATCGTAAGCCATACACCGTGGCGTGTGCAGGCGTTGACATCGAAGTTATCATAGCCTTTAAGCGCGGCGCCGATGACACGCAGCTTTGGACATTCCTCGAGAAACGCGCTGTCGATGCTGTCCGGCATGAAAGCCATGAGTGCATCCGCATCTTTGGCTCGCGCAATTACCTCAGAACGCGGCAAGGTTTCCCGTGTGGTGTTGGGGATAACATCGGCGCTAGCGGACAACAATTCGATGATTTCCGGGTGCACCCAGTGGGTGAGGACGACTTTGGGCTTCATAAAAACCTTTGTAAGCTTTGGGAGTTATTTGAACTTGCGACGCAGGAAGGAGCTGAAGGCGTCGACGAGGGTAACCATGCCTAAAATAACCAGCAAAATAGCCGAGACATCCTGGTATTGCATGATGCGCAGAGAGCCCATCAGCTCGAACCCGATTCCACCGGCGCCGACCATGCCCATCACGGTCGAAGCACGGAAGTTGTATTCCCATCGATAGATCGCGGTATCGGCCATTTGCGGAAGCACTTGGGGAAAGATCCCATGAAAAATCACCTGCAATGGCGTGCAGCCCGCTGCATGCGCGGCTTCTACCGGTGCCGGATCGGCATGTTCGATCGATTCCGAAAAAAATTTGGCGATCATGCCAACCGAATGTAAGCCTAGGGCTAAAACACCCGGCAATGCGCCGAAGCCAACGGCTGCCACGAACAGGATGCCCATGATCAGTTCGGGTATCGATCGCAAAGCGTTTAACAGGCCGCGTGTGGCTTGATACACGAGTGGATGAGGGCTAGTATTCCGCGCGGCGAGCACTCCTAAGGGAATGGATAGCAATACCGCGATTGCCGTACCGGCGATACTCATGGCCAAGGTATCCAGTACCGGTTTGACCCAGGTGCCAGCCTGCGAGAAGTTCGGTGGGAACATCTCGCCGGCAATTTTTACCAGGCTTGGCATGCCATCCTTCAATCGCTCGGCATCAAATAGGCCGACGTAATACCAGCAACCGATCACAATCGCCAGCACAACGGCAAACTGCAGTATCGTGCGGTTCCATACGCGCTGGCGCTCGGCCAGAATCAAACCAAAATCAGCTTGCATGCTGTCGCTCACTTAGAACTTCGACAGATCGAGCTTGAGCAGTGTGCCAAGGCTGCGCACCACGTCATAGTCTTTGTCGCTGATCGGGCCGAAACCATCGGCTTTGAAAGGTTTCAGGACTTCCGGATCTTTGAGATTCAAGAAGGCTGCACGGATCTTTTCCTTCAGTTCCGGCTTCAGATTGCTGCGCATGGTCCACGGGTATTGCGGATATGGCTTCGATTCGGCAAGAACTTTTACTTTGTTGGGATCGACCAGTCCGCGCTGAACCAGGGATTCAAAAATCGGCTTACTCAAGCCGCCAGCCTGCGCGTGACCGTTTTGCACGGCCATGGCCACCGCGTCATGCGCACCGGCAAAGTGTTCGCGATAGTTTTCGCCGGCTTTCAAACCGTTTTCCGCCAATATCGACTTCGGAATCAAATGGCTGGAGGTGGATGCCTTATCACCGTAAGCGACATTCTTGTTGACGATATCACTGATTTTGGCGATGCCGGCGCCAGTATTGGCGATCAATACGGACTGGTAGGTAGTGCTACCCTTTTGCTTCATCGCTGCGAATGGCTCGATGTCGCTCTTTTGCTTAGCCAGCACATACGACAAGGGGCCAAAATATGCCATGTCGATACGGCCGTGACGCATGGCTTCGATCATTGACGAGTAATCAGTGGTAACCACCAGCTCAATTTTCTTTCCCAGCTCTTTTTCCAGATAGATTTCGAGCGGCTTGTTGTTTTTAATTACGGTCGATGCGTTTTCGTCCGGCAGCAGCGCAACTTTGAGCGTTTCTGGATCGGGATTGGATGATGCATGGCCAATGCTGCAGACGGCGGCAAGCAAGACAGACAATAATGCGGATGCGAGTTTTTTCATAATCAATCCTTTACGGTAGCAAGTTGCATGGGAAATGAAGTATCGATAAGCCGTTCCTCTCGAGCGTCTTGTGGAACGCTCAAAGAAGAACGGGGTACTTGTTCATACAGCGTGTCGTAACTGGCTTGATCCAAAGTCTGCGGGGCGGCATCAAAAATGACTCGGCCATGGGACAGGCCAATAATACGGTCGGCATAACGTTGAGCGAGGTCTACCTGATGCAGGCTGACGACCGCCGAAATCCCGTCCTCTTTACAAATGCGGTGCAGCAGACTTAGCACTCGCTCTGCAGTAGCAGGATCGAGGCTGGCTACCGGTTCATCAGCCAACACCAGTTTAGGTTGCTGAGCCAGAGCCCGGGCAATACCGATGCGTTGCTGCTGGCCGCCGCTCAATGCGTCGACACGGCTTAAGGCTTTGTGCAATAAGCCGACTCGGTCCAGACTTTGCAGGCATATGGATTGATCCTTCGCCGGGAGGGGGAATAGACTGCGTAATGCCGTGTGGTAGCCCATTCGGCCCATCGAAACGTTTTGCAAAGCCGTCAGTCGGCCAATCAATTGATGCTGTTGAAACACCATGCCAGTCTGTCGGCGATGCATGCGCAATGCACGCGAGTTCGCCAAATTTCCTAAGCCGGCGACAATGGTGGTGCCGCGCTGCGACGCATGCAGCGAATTAATACAGCGAAGTAGCGTGGATTTTCCAGCGCCGGAAGATCCGAGCAATACGGTGAACTGTCCCTGATGGAGTTTGAGAGTGGTGGGATACAGTGCAATCGCATCACCATAACTGACTGAGACATTCTGTAGTTCGATCATGACACCTCCGGCAGATTTGAAATCGTAATCAAAAATGATGACCTGATTACGAATCTGAATTGCAGCGATGGTAATGTCGTGATATGACACCCTGATGACTCGTTGATGTCATTTTTGAGACATGGTCGCGGGTGCCTGTGAGGGAAATAAGTTGTGCTATCTATGCCAAATATAGACGCCTGCTATCGGTCGATAGCCGCCGATCCAAGCGCGCAGCACGAGGGGCAGCTCTCAGCCTATAGTGGTCATCTCCTCGTGTGCTCCCAGAAGCCAAGAAAGGAGAAGACCGACCAGCCCCAAAAGTGGTACTGCATGGCATCAAGCATCCTGGCCGCGATGTACAAGGCGATGAACAAGAGGATGTTGGAGATGAGTTTCATATCACCGGGTCCTTAACTGAAGACCGGGAGGAGCATGCGCCCATCCCAGCCTTGCGTGTGAGCGATCACATACCCTGGCCTCATCCATGCAACTGATGCGCAAAGCATGGGTGTCGCGCCTCTGTTGCCCTCTGTACAACTCACGCGAAAAGTGATGCCAGATCAGTTTGGCTCGCATGGCCTGCGGCTTCAAAGCGCTCGAGTGTGGCCACGGGTACCTTGGCGAACTGATACTCGCCCGCTCGAGTGGGATGACGTCGCACAGCCTGCCCCTCTTGGCTACCGGCTTCCCACACGAGCACATACAACGCATCACCATGCAAGTCGTAATCAATGGCACCTTTGCCTGCCAACAGCACGCGGGCGCCTCGGGGGCCAGTCAGCGCAGACGTCAGACTGTGGTGTGAGTTCACCTTCCGCCAAGCGGTCGTGGCATGCACCGCACGGTAGAAGATTGACCCTTGACGAGCCGCTGTAGGTTTTGTCGGGACAGGTGTTTGCATGGTGTGTTGGACTGGCTGGACGATGGTTTGAGTGGGGAAGACGGCTGGGGCGGACCCAATCATTGGCGCGTCCACGTCGGGAAACCCAACGTAGTGCTCCTGATGCATGCCTGGCGCACCCGGCGTACCGGGTTGAATGAGACAGCCCTTTGGGGCGGCGTAGCTGTCCACTCGACGGACAGGCGCTTCATGCCAGCGGATGTTGAAAGCCGCCAGGCGCGGGAAGAAGTACAGCGAGTGGTAGGGAAGGTGATCGTGGATCCACCAGGCCATGTTGGTCCAACTGCCACCTCGCTCGATGTGATCCACCAGCCAGGGCACCACGATGCAAGCCGTGGCACCGCGCTTGCCTTGCGCATCCGGATAGTCCCAGATATGAGCCGAGTAGTTGGACGCATTGCTGGCGCAATTGAGCTTGTTCTGATTGCCAAACTCGTTGACGGCAGGCGAGCGGTAACCCGAGCGAACATGAATGCGCCCAAAGGTGGCTTGCAGCGGTTCCAGCAGTTGTTGGCAAAGCTGCTCGCCAGCGTAGATGGCCGTTGGCCTTCTCACGCTTTGTTCTCTTCAACCGTGAAGAGGGCACGTAAAGCAGACCGTTGTCGAGGTCAAACTCTTCCCAGCGTGCTTGTCTCAACTCTCCTGGGCGCAGCATCAGCATGGGGGCCAATTTCAGAGCGCATTTCACGACGAATGTGCCCGTGTAGCCATCGATCGACCTCAGCAAAGCTCCCAGAGGCTTGAGTGCTTTGATCTCGCGGTCGCCCTTGATCTTCTCCAAAGCCATCTTGTGGCCTCCTTACGCTGAACTCGTTGAAGAGCGCTGCGAAGATCGTCGGAAGGTATTTGGACTTTCCGCAAAATCTTCTGCAACGGCGCTTGGATCGGGGCGTACCTCGTCGGACCTCGCCGGAATGAAAAAAGCCCTAAGTCGTTGAAGACAAAGGGCTTTTCGGATTCCGACGAACCTCGTCGGACAAGTATCTGGTGGCGTAATTCAACAAGAAACGAAACCCGCGGTCTCTGCGGGCTTCGTCCCCGGTCGGAAACCGCGCGACCTTCGCGCGATTCCGGGGAAGGATTTCGCGCCCCCGCGTATGCCCACGGCCGGAAGTTTCGAGAGGCCGATTGGCACTCGCAGTCGCCGCCAATGCCGGACACTTCCGAGCCTGCAACTTGGCTTCCTTCGCATTCGTCGCCGTAATGCCCAGCACGAACGACGAAAGGAGCCCATGTTGACCGAACCCGCTTTCACCGAAACCGAGCTGGCACTACGCTGGAACGTCAGCGCCGCGACCCTTCAACGCTGGCGCAGCGATGGCGTCGGCCCACCATACATCAAGCTCTCCAAGGCCATCCGCTATCCGGTGGATGAAATTGTCGCCTATGAACAGGCGAGCCGTCAGGGAATGCCCGCCGACGCAGCCCTGCCGCCATTGATCGCCGACCCGCCGGTCGTCGAACCTCCCGCGCCCGCTGCATCGGAGTCAAAGCGGTACTACCTGAACGAGGCCTTCGCGCTCATCGCGCAGTACGGCAGCCTTGCAGCGGCTGAGGCCGCCCTGACGGAGGCGCACGATGAAACCCAAGGCTGACGCCACTGCCCGTCGCGCCGGCTCCGCCGGCCCTGATGAACCGCCCATCAAGTATCCTGTGCTTAACGAAACGCAGCTGTGCTCGAGGTGGAACCTCTCGCCCAAGACGCTGCAACGCTGGCG
Source organism: Pigmentiphaga sp. NML080357 (assembly GCF_002188465.1). Lineage (GTDB taxonomy): Bacteria > Pseudomonadota > Gammaproteobacteria > Burkholderiales > Burkholderiaceae_B > Pigmentiphaga. Next base: position 24,636 of record NZ_NINW01000014.1, read on the forward strand.
CTCGGAAGGCATCGGCCCGCCCGCATGGCACATCAACAGGTCTGTCCGCTACCTCCTGATGGAAGTCGAGGCCTTCGAGCGCAAGGCGCGGGTGACATGGAAATCCAGTGCGGGACGCGCCCTGTCCGAATCTTCGCCCACAGCGCGTGAAGACGCCATCGAGCAGATGATGCAGCAGCGGCCCGCTCGGCGTGACCAGATTTTCTACTCGTGCAAGGCCGTGGCCGACATCACTGGACTACCTGTCTACTGGTTTCAACAGGATCAGGAACGCCAGCGACGTGGCATTCCTTGCTACATCCTAACCAGCGGTGGCGTCATCCGTTTCAGTATCGAAGAAGTCTTCTGCTGGGAGGTGCACCACCTGCGTCCGTGCCGCAGCGATGCGGGCACGTCCGTCGATGCACTTCAGTCCGCCAGCTCGTAGCCGGTGCTGCGCCCGCCGCCCGGTGATTTTTTCAACACGCCTTGGTCCAGCAACTGCGTGATGTCGCGCAGCGCGGTGTCTGGCGAGCACTTGGCGATGGCGGCCCACTTGCTGCTCGTGAGCTTGCCCTCGAAGCCGTCGAGCAGGCGGTTGAGCAGTTTCACTTGCCGCTCGTTCAACGACAGGCCCGCCCAGCGTTGCCAGAAGCGTGCTTTGACTAGCACGGCGTCCAGCGTGGACTGCGCGCTGGCGACCGCGCGCCCGAGTGTGCCGAGAAACCACGACAGCCAGCCGGTGGCGTCGAGCGTGCCCTTCTGCGTGCGCTCCAGCACGTCATAGTAGTCGCGGCGCTCGCGCTGGATCTGGGCCGACAGGCTGTAGAAGCGTTGCGGGCTGCCATCGGCGCGCGCCAGGAACAGGTCGCCCACGGCGCGGGCGATGCGGCCGTTGCCGTCGTCGAAGGGGTGCAGCGTCACGAACCACAGATGCGCCAGCCCGGCCTTGATGAGTGCGGGCTCGCCCGTTTCCTCGTTGGCCCATGCCAAAAACCGCGCCGTCTCGGTGGGCAGCACGTCGGCGGGCGGTGCCTGGAAGTGAACCTTGCGCCGCCCCACCGGACCGGAAACCACCTGCATCGGCCCGGCCGCATCGTCGCGCCAATGCCCCACGGTGAGCCTGTTCATGCCCGAGTACCCGGTTGGGAACAGGGCCGCGTGCCAGCCGAACAGGCGCTCGGCGGTCAGTGGGAAGGCGGCGCGCGAAGTAGCGTCGAGCACCATCTCCACGACGCCTTCGATGTGCCGATCCACCGGGGCGACCGCGCCAATGTCCACGCCCAGACGGCGAGCAATCGAGGAACGCACCGATTCGACGTTCAGCACTTCCCCTTCGATTTCGCTGGTCTTGACCACGTCCTCGGTCAGCGCGGCGAGGCTGGCCTGATCGCGCAGCGTCATGCCCACGTCGGCCAGACGGCCCAGCAGCACGCCCTGGGCGCGGCTGACCTCGGTCAACGGCCCAGTGAGCACCGACAGGTCGTAGCGCCAGTTGGGCCAGTCTTCGGCCTGCCAGATGTAGAGTTTTTCTCCGCTTTCCATGCGGAGATTAAACACCTTATTCGCCGCAAAGGCAAGAGATTAACCGCACAAAGTGCGGAGAATGAAGATGCCAATCGCCGCATCGGTCGAGCGCGTCGTGCCAGATGTTCCTGATTCTCAACGTGATGCGTCCCAGCATGGAAGTGGTCGCCCACGGGTGACGTCGCTGCCGCCTTGGAGGCGTGGGATTCTCTTTGGTTTAAAAATTTGGTAGAATATTGGTCGTTTTAAACTAAACCCAAGGAGGCGTCATGATTGCAGATCGCATTCGTCAAGCACGATTGGCGGCAGGTCTGACCCTGGGTGCCTTGGGTGAACAGGTGGGTGTTTCTCACACCGCCATCCAGAAGTACGAGAAGGGTCTTCTGACCCCCTCATCGTCTCAGCTGCTCAAGCTGGCCCGTGCCTGCGGCATCCGGACCGAGTACTTCTTCCGCACGCATACAGTCGAACTGCTGCAGCCCGAGTTCCGCAAGCTCTCGACCTTTGGCAAGACGGCGCAGGATGCGCTGAAGATTAAGGTCGTCGAGTTGGTGGAAAAACGCGTGGAGTTGCTCGGTGCCTTTCCCGAACTACCGTTCCCGGCGTTTGCACCTCCCGCTAACCTGCCTGAACACGTCGCTTCGTTGGATGAGATCGACGGGTTCTCGGATACGGTTCGCAACGCTTGGCTGTTGGGCATGAACCCGATTGCTGACCTCACCGACACCCTCGAAGGGCTTGGCCTGCTGGTCATCGTGGTCGATGAAGGGAATCCTGGGTTCTCTGGCTTGACGGCCAAGGCGCGAACCGAAGATGGCCGGGAGTATCCGGTCGTGGCTGTCTCCAAGCGCTGGCCCGGTGATCGCCAACGGTTCACCCTTGCGCATGAACTGGGGCACCTGCTGCTCGAAGGACGACTGGCTGACGGCATCGACGAAGAGAAAGCCTGCGACCGTTTCGCTGGTGCATTCTTGGCCCCGCGTGTCGCAGTACTTCAGTTGCTCGGGGAGCAACGCCATGCGCTGGAATGGCAAGAGCTCTATGTGCTCAAACATGAATTTGGCCTATCGATGTCCGGATGGCTGCAGCGCGCCAAACAGTGTGGCGTGATCACCGAGGCCGCCCACCTTTCGATGGTCAAGCGGTTTTCGGCAAAGGGCTGGCGCAAGAACGAGCCGGGCGATCCGCTGCCGCAAGAGCATCCACGACTGTTTGATCAGTTGGTGTACCGCGCCTTGGCCGAACAATACATTTCGGAGGGCAAGGCGGCGGAACTGCTGGGCATCCCGATGATGCGCTTCCACAAAGAACGCCAGTTGGAGTCATCGGATGCGGTTGCTCATCAGTGATGCCAACATCTTGATCGACATGGAAGCAGGAGCGTTGATGGATACGCTCTTTCAGCTTCCGATGCAGTTCGGCATCCCCGACCTGCTGTACTACGAAGAAATTGAGCCAGGCAGCCCGGGCCTTGAAGACCTGGGCTTGCAGATCATGGAGGTCAGCGGCGACTTCGTAGCGTATGCCCAGCAATTGCCAGGCCAGCACAACCATCTGCTTCCGGCGAAAAACGGCCCCAAGCCCAGTCACAACGACTACTTGGCACTGGCGCTTGCGAAGCAGGAGGCCTGCACCCTGCTGACGGGCGACACCAATTTGCGGGTTGTCGCCAGCAAGGAGCAGGTCAACGTCATGGGCACCATCAGGCTGCTGTGCGCCATGATTGAAAACCAATTGCTGACGGTCGACGACGCCCTCAAGGCGCTCGACAGAATGAAGTTGGGCAAGCGTCGATTGCCCTGGCCAGAAGCCGAAAAGATGCTGAACGCGTTGCGTTGACCACCCCTTCATAAGGCAGCCGCTTCGTCCCCTTCGCCACGGTCAGTGGCGGTCTCCATACGGACCTTCCATGGAGACCACGATGACCACCCGACTTTGCGCGCACTGCGGCCACCCCTTCGAACCCCGCCCGCAAGTTCCCGACCAAGCCTTCTGTTCCGCACCCGACTGCCAACGCGCCCGTAAGCGCCGGTGGCAGCGGGCCAAGCTCCAGTCCGATCCCGACTACCGGATCAACCAGCGCGCCGCGCAGCAGGCGTGGTCGCAGCGCCATCAGGACTACTGGCGCAACTACCGCGATTCCCGGCCCGAATACGCACAACGCAACCGCGAGCAGCAGCGGTCGCGGGACCAGGGCCGAAACGGGGATCTTGCAAAGATGGACGCGTGCGACCTGCCGAGCGGCCTGTACCGCATCACGCTGCATCCGGCATTGCCGAGGGAAAACGGCGACTCGTGGGTCGTCGAGATCACGCCGGTCTGCGTGACGTGTCCGTGCAAGATGGACGTGTCAAGAGAGGACGTGATCGACGCCTCGTCGATTCGCCCGTAACTTTGCTTCCAAAACGGGTTCTCTCGAACATCCTGCATGGCAACGATTCCAACCGTGTGCGTTGCCGCCGTGCGGCGGCGGCGTGTCCATTGAAGGGGCGGCAGACCCGAGATCGCCAATCACGGAGTGACCGGGTCTATGCAATCGAACGAATCGCCTATAAGTCCGCCGGGGCCGGTGTTCCGCGCCGCGCAGTACGTGCGCATGTCCACCGAGCACCAGCAATACTCGACGGAGAACCAGGCCGACAAAATTCGCGAGTACGCCGCCCGGCGCAACATCGAGATCGTCCGCACCTACGCCGACGAGGGCAAGAGCGGTCTGCGCATCGACGGTCGGCAGGCGCTCCAGCAACTGATCGGCGACGTCCAGGCAGGCAAGGCCGACTTCCAGATCATCCTCGTCTACGACGTGAGCCGCTGGGGCCGGTTCCAGGACGCCGACGAAAGCGCCTACTACGAATACATCTGCCGCCGCGCCGGAATTCAGGTCGCCTACTGCGCCGAGCAGTTCGAGAACGACGGCTCGCCGGTGTCCACCATCGTCAAAGGCGTCAAACGTGCAATGGCGGGCGAATACAGCCGCGAGCTTTCGGCCAAGGTGTTCGCCGGACAGTGCCGCCTGATCGAACTCGGATTCCGCCAAGGCGGGCCAGCGGGCTACGGTCTGCGACGCGTGCTGATCGACCAGTCCGGTGCGGTGAAGGGGCAGCTTTCGCGTGGTGAGCACAAGAGCCTGCAAACCGACCGCGTGATCCTGCAGCCCGGCCCGGACGAGGAAGTGGCGGTCGTGAACCAGATCTACCGCTGGTTCGTCGAGGACGGCCTGTTCGAATCCGAGATCGCCGACCGGCTCAACACCCGCGGCATTCGGACCGACCTCGGGCGCGACTGGACGCGGGCCACGGTGCGCGAGGTGTTGTCCAACGAGAAATACATCGGCAACAACGTCTACAACAGGCGCTCCTTCAAGCTCAAGAAGGTGCGCGTGGTGAACCGCCCGGAGATGTGGATCAAGAAGGAAGGCGCGTTCGAGGGCATCGTGCCGCCCGAGCTGTTCTACACGGCGCAAGGCATCCTGCGCGAACGCGCCCACCGCTTCAGCAACGAGGAACTGATCGAGAAGCTGCGGCGGCTCTTCCAGCAGCACGGCTACCTGTCCGGCCTGATCATCGACGAGTCCGAGGGGATGCCGTCGGCGGCTGCCTACGCGCACCGCTTCGGCAGCCTGATCCGCGCCTACCAGACGGTGGGCTTCACGCCGGATCGGGACTACCAGTATCTGGAGGTCAACCAGTTCCTGCGCCGCCTCCACCCGGAGATCGTCGGCCAAACCGAGCGGATGATCGCCGATGTCGGCGGCGCGGTCGCGCGCGATCCGGCGACCGACCTGCTCACGGTCAACCGCGAGTTCACCGTCTCGCTGGTGCTCTCGCGCTGCCAGTTGCTGGACAACGACCGCCGCCGCTGGAAGGTGCGCTTCGATACCAGCCTGACGCCCGACATCACGGTCGCCGTGCGTCTGGATGACAGCAATCAGGCTGCGTTGGACTACTACTTGCTGCCGCGTTTGGACTTCGGCCAGCCGCGCATTCACCTGGCCGATCACAACGGCCTCGAATTCGAGAGCTACCGCTTCGACAGCCTGGACTACCTCTACGGCATGGCCGAGCGCAGCCGTCTGAGGAGAGTCGCATGAGCAAAATGCACCACGCCACCGAGCTGCAGATGATCCCGGTCGATCAGATCGCGGTGCTCAACCCACGCGACCGCAACGGCCGCGTGTTCGAGGAGATCGTCGGCAACATCAAGAACGTCGGTCTGAAGAAGCCGGTCACGGTCACGCCGCGCGACGATCTCGAAGACGGCAAACGCTACCTGCTGATCTGCGGTGAGGGACGGCTCAAGGCTTTCAAGTCGCTCGGCGAGAGAGAGATTCCGGCACTGGTGGTGCGGGTCAATGACGAAGACGCCTTCATCATGAGCCTGACCGAGAACATCGCCCGCAGGAAATACAGTGCGCTGGAACTGCTGATGAGCATCGAGCAGTTGAGCCAACAGGGCTACGACAAGCGCGTCATCGCCCAGAAGACCGGCCTGAGTCTCGACTACATCAAAGGCATCCTGCTCCTCTTCGAAAAGAGCGAGGAACGCCTGCTGGCCGCCGTCGAGGCCGGAAGGATTCCGCTCAACGTCGCCATCACCATCGCGGGCGCAAGCGACGAAGAAGCGGTGCAGGCCGCGTTGCAGGACGCCTACGAAAGCGGCCAACTGCGCGGCGGGCAACTGATGCAGGCGCGTCGCGTGCTTCAGCGGCGCAGCAGCTTGGGCAAAACGCTGGCCCACCGGCCCACGCGCAAGGGAGCGTCCGTCACCACCTCCAGCCTGGTGCGCAACTACCAGCACGAGGTCGAGCGGCAGAAGCTGATGGTCAAGAAGGCCGAATTCACCCAGCAGCGCCTGCTGTTCGTGATCGAGGCGCTGCGCCAGTTGCTGGCCGACGAGCATTTCTCCAACCTGCTGCGCGCCGAAGGACTGGACACCTTGCCCAAGCAACTGGCCGAGCGCGTCTGGGCTGGAGGTCACGCGGCATGAGCCGCCCGCCGTTGGGGTTCATCCCAGAACCGATCACGCTTGCGCTGGATCGGATTCTGCCGTCGCGCAAGACGCCGGAGGGCTTGAATACGTCGCGAAAGTTCAAGCAGATCATGGCCTCGATGGAAGCAGTCGGACTGATCGAACCCTTGAGCGTGGGCAAGGCCGATAAGGCCACCGGCCAGCACATCCTGCTCGACGGGCACATGCGCCTGCTGGCGCTGCGGCAGCTCGGCTACGTCGACGCACCGTGCCTGGTCGCTACCGACGACGAAAGCTACACCTACAACAACCGGATCAACCGCATCTCGTCCATTCAGGAGCACCACATGCTTCGGCGAGCAGTCGAGCGTGGCGTTTCGCCCGAGCGGCTGGCCAAGGCGCTGAACGTGGACATCAGCCAGATCCACAAGAAGGTGAGCCTGCTCGAAGGCATCTGCCCGGAGGCGGTCGAGATGCTGAAGGATCAGCACTTCTCTGCCAACCTCGGTTCGGTGCTGCGCAAACTCAAACCCACCCGGCAGGTCGAGTGCGTGGAGCTGATGCTCACTGCCAACAACATGACGGTCGCCTACGCCGAAGCCCTGCTTGCGGCCACGCCGCCGCACCTGCTGGTCAGCGAGAAGCGGCCTCGGAAGCTGCCCGGCGTCACGGCGGAACAGATGGTGAAGATGGAGCGCGAGATGGGAAACATCCAAGGGCAACTGAAGCTGGTCGAAAAGTCCTACGGTCAGGACGTGCTACTCCTGGTCCTGGCACGCGGCTACCTCGGCAAGCTGATCGACAACAAGGCGGTGTTCCGTTTTCTGTCGCAGCGCCAGCCTGACGTGCTGGCCGAGTTCGAGAACATCATCCAGACCGTGGCGCTGGACGGAAAGTGAATGCGACGGATCGGCGATGCTATTCACCGACCGCACGCCACATCACCGCCGGACGATGCCGATGACGGCGGAGAGGCGGCGATGGTCGCGCATCGCAATGCGCCCGTGGCCGATCCGGCGTGCCTGTATGGCCTGATCGGCGACGTGGCCCATGCCGGCAGCGAAGGCACGGAAACCAATGCAGTCGCCATCGCCGCCAACTTCACGGCCTATCTGTCCTGCGCGGTCGGGCGCGGCGTGTACCTGCCTGTCGGCAACACCCGCCACCACGCGCGGCTGTTCTGCTTGCACGTCGGGCGCTCGGGCCGTGGCCGCAAGGGCGACGCGGTGTCACTGGTGCTGCGCATCGATCAGGCGCTGCGCGCGATGGACGAAGGCTTCGCGCCGCAGATTCATCGCGGCGGCCTGTCCAGCCGCGAAGGGTTGGTGGCATTGATGCACGACGGCTACCGGCAAGGCCGCCTGGACGTTCCTGCCATCGAGGACAAGCGGCTGTGGGTGGTCGAATCCGAGTTCGCCAACGTGCTGCATCAGGGACGGCGCGACGGCAACACGCTGTCGGCGGCGCTGCGCGATTGTTGGGATGGCGTCGATCTCAAGCCCGCCACCAAGTCGAATCGACTTTACGCCAGCCACCCGCACGTCTGCTTGAGCGGCGCGATCTCGCCCAGCGAATTGACGGTCCTGATGAGCGCGCGCGAACTCACCAACGGCTTCGCCAACCGCTTCCTGATGATCTGGGCCGAACGCACGCGGATGCTGCCGTTCCCGAAGGAGACGCCGCAGGCGGTGGTGGAGCATCTGGCGCGCAGGACGCTCGAGGTGTTGGCCTTCGTTCGTGCCAATCGGCACGACCAGCGCGACCACCTGCGGATGGAGCTCTCGCCGCAGGCGCAATGGCGCTACGCCCAGCTCTACCGGGGCGAACTGAACGACGATTTCGGCGACGGAGCAGTCGGAGCGTTGCTGGAGCGCCGCGCCCCGATGCTGCTACGGCTGGCGATGCTGATGGCGCTGACCGATCTGCAAACCCGCATCGATGCCCAGCACATCGACGCGGCGACGGCATGGATTCGCCACGCCACGGCATCCGTGCGCTTCGTGTTCGTCAGCGCCACCGAGGAGGCGAAGCTGGCGCAGGTGCTGGAACTGTCGAGCCGCGTGCTGGCTTTCCTCCGCGAGCGTGGTCAGGCCACGCGCAGCCAGATCAGCGCGGAATGCTTTCGGGGCAAGGTGACCAAGACGCGGATCGACGCCAGCCTGGAGCACCTGTTGGCCAGCACGCCGCCGAAGATCAGTGTGCAGTGGGTCGAGCGGCCAGCCGACGCGCCGGGCGCGCCAACGCGGGTGTACCGGCCCGCGTAGCGGTGAAGCTCATTTCGCTCGTTTCGTCGCATCGAACCGCCCGCAAGTGCTTGTCGGCCTTCTCATTTCGCTCATTTCGCGGCCCACTTGCGCTCTTCGGCTCGGGCGGGCATAAAGTGAGCGGTGGGAAGCTCAAGGCAACCCGGGCCACAGGCTATTGTCTGGTCGCCCAAACGTCGTACTCGACCATTGGTTTGGACTTGGTGCGCAGGAAGGCATCTGCCTGGCGCTTGCCTTCAGTGGCGGAGCCTGCCTCCCTGATCGTGGTGATGCGCCAGCCGCTGTCACCGAGAGAACTCTTGATGAGGTCCAGCGGGTCGGCGCGCCTGTCCGTGATGCCGCCGAATCGAATGACCATTCTTGCATCATCGGCGCACACTTCTTCCGCGTTCCGCCACACCCGGCGCAAATCAGCTGCGAAGTCCTCGGGACTGGAATGTACGACCTGATCGCGATTGCTGTAGTCAACAGCGTCGGGACCGCCGACGAACCAGTTGCGCAGCCACTGGTCGGGAATGTAGGTCCGCATCCCGTAGTACGGCGGCGAGGTGATCACCCAGTCGAACCGAGTGTCCGCAGTGTCCGGGTGGAGCGCTCCCGCCTCACGGCTGTCTGCCAATCGCACGGCGCCCGTGATGTCGGAAGACGTTCCGAAGTAGCGCTTCGCCCGGCGTTCGATCACGGCCAGCACGTCGATAGGCTCGGGCGCAAGCCCCCGCCCTTGCCAGAAGCGTGTCGCATAGGCCGGCTTGGGAGCGTAGGTGCGAGGGCATTGGTTGGAGAAGTAGCTCGGGAAGGTCTTCTGCTTCGGGCCATGCAGGGCGCCCAGCACAATGCCGCGGAGCGCGATGCGCGCGTCCGTGGCGCAGTCCTCCAGAAATGCCTCCCGGAACCGACACAGCGAATCCAGCACGGTGGAGTGAAATGCCCATTGCCAAAACTCACCTGTCGGGATGCGGTGCGCTTCACGTTCGGTCAGAATCTTGCGCGCTTCGGCAAGGATGTCTTCGACGGTGGCTGTCGCGAGCTTGGAGGCCGTAATGGCTGCGGCAACCGGACTGGAATCCACCCCAAGGGAACGGAGGCCGACCAGACGCGCCGCGAAATTGGTGGTGCCCCGGCCACAGAATGGATCAAGCACGACATCGCCCGCGCGCGCTTTCCGCTGCAGTATGTTCAGCGGGAATTCGAGCGGGAACATCGTGAAGTACGGACAAATTCCATTCAGGGCGGTATCGCCACGCTGAAAGTTAACGGTCATTTTCTGACTCTTATCCACGTCTTTCCCGTGCCTGGGTTCTTGAAGGTCTCCCACGCTGTGGGTTGTGGTCCAAACACTGCGTTCATGGCCTTCGAGACCAAGTTGTACGCAAACTGACGGCGGTCCTCCAAATGCTCCGGCAAGTGGTCGATAAGGAACTGTTGAACCCCATACCATGGCATGCCATTTTGGGATTCGAGTTTCTGGCGAAGATCGTCGTTTCCCTGCAGAGCTTCGATAGCGCGCCGCTCAATGGCCGCCATGACATCCACGGACTCGGCTTCTTCATGCTCCGTCTCCGCTGGAAACAAGCCGCCGGTGCCCTCGGCTTCCGGGACACGGGCCGCCATCCGCCTCATCCCGGAGAAAGTGCTGCGCAAGGTTTGCGCATAGGTATTGCCCGCAGGCTGGTTGTAGTCATGATCGCGCATCGAGAACATCTTCTCGAAGGACAAGGCGCGAAGGCTGACCGGGTAAGGCTTGCCTCCCACCGAGCTCCAAAACACACCCTGGCCCGGGATGGGCTCATTGAGTAGCGAGCTCAGCAAGTCGTCGCTGAAATGGGCATTGGCCCGTTTCAGTGACGTGAGATCCGCTGCCGACAGCAGATGGAAGATGAACCAATTGTCGCCCTGGCTGAGAATCTCGACAGGGATGCTGCCCGGCTGCTGGGTAATCAACAGCGCGCCGAGGTCGTATTTGCGGCCCTCCTTCACCCAAGCGACGTAGGGCTCGGCAGCGGGGGCGTTCTCGTTCAGCACCGACTGCGCTTCTTCGACGACGGCAATCGTCGGAATCGTCTTCGGGTCGGCTGCGGTGAATTCCTGTTGGTTGCGGTCGAAGATCCGGCGAAGGATCAACCCCGATAGCACCAATGACTGACCGCCACGCATCTGGGACACGTCGATGACGCACAGCTTCCCCTCGGACAACGCGTGAACCAGCATGTCCATGAGCTGGCTGCTCTTGTCATGCAGCATCTTCACGATCGCTGTCATGTTGCCTCGGGCCGCCAAGGCCTCGGCCTCTTGCCGCTGGGGGTCAAGGTCGAGCAGCCCACAGATGTCGTCCAGCGGCGTGGTATTCCCGTTGGTGTCGATCAGGTTGACCAGCGACTCCCACCGGTCTTGCGGAAGACCGCGTAGCTTGCGAACGTTCTGCTGCTCCTGGCGCTCGGGTCCGAGCGCGATCGAGATCACATCGCCTGGGCGCAAGCGCCGGATGTCCAGTTTGATGCCGCCCGCCACGAACGACTGATAGAAGGGGCTCGGATTCCTCCTGTCCGTAAAGACGACAACCTTGTCCTCCAGCGCCGGGACATCGCAGAGGCCTGGGCGGCCTTTGTCATCGGGCCAGAAATACTCGCCATCCGGATCGAAGATCACCGTGCCTACAGGAACTTGCTTGCCGGCACGCTTGGTGACGAATGGTGTCGTCTCGTAGAGCTTCGAGAAAAGCAGCTTGTTGAGATTGGACTTGCCGAAGCCCGCGCGGGCAAAGATGAAGCTGCGGCGAGACACAAGCGACTCGATGGGGAAGCGGACCAGCACCTCCGGGTCTACGACCTGCATCCATTCCTGCGATTGAAAGGACTTGCTGCCCGCGGCGTAGATGTACTCGCCGAAGGCGAGATGACCGATGGGAGCTCCGTCGATGTTGTGGCCTGCGATCTCGCGCAGCACTTCGTCACTCGGGAAGGCCACCTTGCTGCCTACGTGGGGAAGCCGGCGATGCGAGGGGACGAACGTCAGCCCCTTGCCATTCTTTCGCAGCACGCCCAGCACGCGAATGTTGACCCGGTACTTGAGGTATTGCTCGCGCAGGTCCTCTGGGATCGGCCGCTCCTCGCGGACTGCGCGGATATTGAATTCCTCGCCGGAGCCGAAAGACAGTTTGCCCTCCGAGGAGAAGGAGGCGATGCGTCCCAGCACGGCCTCATCGGGCGTCTCCAATTGGACGAGGAGGAACTGCCCGTGCATCGGGATGTTCTGGAACTCGTTTCGGTACGGCAACACCAGGTCGGCGTGGAACTCCATGCCGCCTTGCTGGAAGCCCCGGAAGATGCCGACGACCTGCTCCCTGGGAAAGAGTTGAATTTCTGCCATGTTGCGCTTCCTTATCCGTACCGGCGTTGGGCTGGGTCAGCGTCCTGTAGCTGAAACGCGTCCAGGGTCCCGGCGTCACCGCCAAGACTCGATCGCACACCTTCGTAAATGAAGTCCTGCAGGATGTCGAAATCGAAATCGACCAGGGCGGCGTTTTCATGGGCCTTCTGCAGGCAGCGCGGATAGTGCGGCACCGGAAAGCCGTTGATCGCGTCGGCCAGCATCGAACCGAGGATGGTCTGAGCATCGCCAACCTGGGGCACAAAGACGTCAACCGGCCACACCGGGTCACGTCGGTGCGACCCAAACTTCACCAAGAACATCTTGCCGCCGACAAACTTGTTGGTCTCCCCGCCGTCGTCAGCGCGGTCATCTCCTCGCGCAAACTCCGACCAGACGTAGGCCTTCTCCTCCACTTCACGCGGCACTTCCACGTAGGCCGGGTAGTCGGTTTGAAGCACGCCTTCCAGGGCCATGGCGAGCCGATACCGTGAAAGCACCTTGCTGTGCTTGGCCACACCAGCGAGGTACACCCGACGACGGCTCTTGTTCCACTGCGCGTCGATGCGCTCCTTCATGCCTTGGAGCAGCCGCTGGAACCGATCCTTGGCGAAGACCTTGCTGCGCAGCAGGCCGTCGCAAACGATCAAGGTATCGGTGCCAAAGTCTTTCTTCAGGATCGCGAACAAGATGGCCCACTCGACCAGCTCCCGGTAGACCTGCACCCAGCTGGGAGAGACCGGCTTGCCCTTGTCGGTCGGCCGAATCATGTGAGAGAGCGCCGGCAGGTTGTTGACGCCCAGAAAGGCCATCATCTCGCCCAAGGCTGTGCGTGCCGACCCGTCCGCCGCAAACTGACGCTCATTGAGCTTCTGAACCGGCGTGGTGGGCGAGACGGCCTCCAGGCAGTACTCGTTGTTGCTGCTGTCCACCACCCGGACCAGCTGGATCAGAAAGGGGTCGAACTGGAGCTGGTTGTTTCCGCCATCGGTGCCGACCAGCGAGATGGACGTCGTCGCGCGCGGCTGAATGCGGCGTGTGGCGCTTTTCAGCGGGCGAATCTCTTCCCGCAGCGCATCCAGCACCCCTTGGTCGGTGCCGATGCAGTCCGCGATGGCCTCCTTCAGTTGGGCCTGGCTTGCCGGGTCGATCATCCCCCCTCCTGCCAAGTAAATCGGTTAGCTGTTCAAGATTGCACGATTTTGCCGTATCCTAGGGCGTGTTCACACTATCTAAGCCCATCAACGATGAGCGCGAAATTGATGAAGGCAATGAACATCACATCCAGCTTGTCGAATCGCGAGAATATGCGCCGGAAGCCTTTGAGGCGCCGGAACAGT
>NZ_NINW01000013.1 GCF_002188465.1 Pigmentiphaga sp. NML080357
ACTGTTCCGGCGCCTCAAAGGCTTCCGGCGCATATTCTCGCGATTCGACAAGCTGGATGTGATGTTCATTGCCTTCATCAATTTCGCGCTCATCGTTGATGGGCTTAGATAGTGTGAACACGCCCTAGCCTTGCGGCATCGCAATCGATGCCGGAGAGCCGACATGTCGTACGAAGGGAGTTGCCATTGCGGGGCCGTCGCATTCGAGGTCGACGCCCCGCAGCCCACGCAGGCCATGAGCTGCAATTGCTCCCATTGCCGCCGCAAGGGCTTCCTCTTGTCCTTCGTGCCCGAAAGCGCTTTCCGGCTCACGCGCGGCGAGGACAGCCTGCGGTCCTACTTCTTCAACGCCCACAAGATCGAACACATGTTCTGCACGACCTGCGGCACGCAGGCCTTCGCCCGCGGAGCGATGCCCGACGGCACGCCCACCCGCGCGGTCAACCTGCGATGCGTGCCCGCCGTCGACCTCGATGCGCTGCAGATCCAGCGCGTGGACGGCGCCAGCTTCTAACCCGCCGCCGCGGAACCGGCCGCCAAAATGCATTATTATTCCGCTCCTGACGCCATGCGGCGCCCGGCCCGTTCCGGCGCCGCCGCGGGAAGGGTGGCAGAGCGGTTTAATGCACTGGTCTTGAAAACCAGCGATGGGCAACCATCCGTGGGTTCGAATCCCACCCCTTCCGCCATCGCCAGCGACTACCCGCCAGCGGTCATCCAGAACTGCCATGCCGGACGCGGCGACACACCCCACGACGACGTACGCCCCAGGCAGGCAGCCATTCGTGGGCGTACCGTCCAGATTCGCTCCCGGCGGCGAGCCCGCGCCTATTTTTGATCCTGCCGTTCCCTTCGCCTCAATAGTCCTGCGATTCCTCGATCGGCCGGACAGCCGTGGTTGAAACGGGAAGCCGGCAAGGGCTGGCTTGAGGTCTTTCGGCGAAGAAGGCAGCGACGCTCCAGGCTAGAGGGAAGGCACGCCGCTTGCTACAAGCATTCCGGATACGATCAGGACGGAGGCGCAGGTGGGGCATGGTCGCGGCGAAGAACACGGCGGCGCTGGAAGTGTGGACGATAGGGCATTCGACGCACCCCCTGGATGAATTTCTTGCCATGTTGGCCTTCCATGGCATCGAAGGGGTTGCCGACGTGCGCCGGCATGCCGGTTCGCGCAAGTATCCGCACTTCAATCCCGATGCGCTGCGCAGCGCGCTCTCGAAGGCCGGTGTGGAGTACGTGCCATTGCCGGAGCTTGGTGGCCGCAGGCAGCCTCGGGCGGATTCGCGCAACACCGTCTGGCGCAACGCGTCGTTTCGCGGCTACGCGGACTACATGGAGACCGAGGCCTTTCAGGCCGGCCTCGAGCGGCTGCTGGCGCTCGCCCGCCGCCGCCGGACCGCCATCATGTGCGCGGAGGCCGTGTGGTGGCGGTGCCACCGCTCGCTGATCGCGGACCTGCTGAAGGCCCGGGGCGTTTGCGTACGACACATCGCCAATGGCGGCAGGTCCGAGATCCATCCGTACACCTCGGCCGCGCGGCTGGAGAACGGCGAATTGACCTATTCGCCGGAAAGGTGATCCACGCGCCGATAGCAGGAGGAATCATCGTGGCAGGCAAGTTCAAAGTCGGCGATCACGTCACCTGGAACTCGGAGGCGGGTGTTGTCAGCGGCACGATCATCCGGGTGCACACGAAGGATTTCGACTACAAGGGGCACAAGCGCCGCGCCAGCGAGGAAGACCCGCAATACGAGATCAAGAGCGACAAGACCGACCACGTCGCGGCGCACAAGGGGGCGGCGTTGAAGAAAGCGAGTCGCTGAATCCAAGCTGTGCCAGCAGGTCGGCCCTGTTGCCCGCGCCCAGGCGGTTGTAGAGCTGGCGGCGATGGTAGACCACCGTATTGGAACTGATGCCCATGCGCTGAGCGATCTTCGATTCGGACAGGCCGCGCGCCAGCCAATACGCCAGTTCGTACTGGCGCTGAGGGAGGTCGAGGTCGTGCAGCGCCGACAATAGCCGGGTCCCGCGCGCCATGCGCCGCGTGATGGTGATGCCGACGGCATTGCCTTGGCCGGCGGCCGCCGCCAGGCGCATGGCGCGCAGCGAAAACCAGCCGTGGGCATTGCGCAATTCCAGCTGTGGCGGCGGCGACGGTGTTTCCTTCGCCGGCGCCAGCCGCTGCAGGAGCGATTGCATGGCCGGGGGCAGCTCGGCGCCGCTCCGCCAGCGCCAGCCGAAGGCGAGCGGCATGATCGCCTCGGCTTCGGAAGAAATCCACAGCGGCCGCCCGCGCGGCGTGGCGACGAGCAGGCCCTGGCCATGCACTTCGCTATCGTCCCCATCGAGTTCGCCGGGCTGCAGGGCGCACGCGAGATGGGCTTCGAGCCGCGTGAGCACCGCGACCTCTTCGGGCCGGAACGGCGACGCGCCCGGAGGGCGGAAGAGGAAAAGCATGCCGATTCCCTGGCGCTGCGGCGTGCGCAGCGCCAGGCACAGCCAATCGGCGACTTTTGCCGGGCGCATCACTACGTTGTAGTAGTCGCTGCGCAGCAGCCCGGCATGGCTCGCCTTGAGCATCTGGCCCATGGTGCGCGGACCATACTCGTGGTGGGAGATGTCACTGGACTGGCGCAGGGTATTGTGGAACACCTGGCTTTCGCTGCGCAGGATGCGGGGGTCGAAGTGCTCCGGCACCGCAGCCCCGACGCCGGGGTCCTCCATGTGGGCTTCCAGCCCGCCGTCGTCCCCGACATAGAAATAGCCGCCCGAGTCGAAGCCGATTACCTGGTGCAGGGTTTGCAGCAAGGGCTGAATGAGCTGCGGGCCGCCCACGTCCAGGCACGCCATCAGTTGCAGGCGCGTGAGGGCTTGGCTGGTGGAGCGGTGCGAGGGCATGGGAGGCAGCGTCCGTAGGGATTCCTTATCGTAACCGAGCCATGGCGCAGTCCATTGCCGCGGTTCCTCCCGACGCCCCACCCCGGCGGGGTGGGGCGTCACGGACCACGTTTCAGTAAGCTGCGTGCCGCGTTTCAACCATTTGCCAAGATTCCCGATCTCGTTTTCTGAAGGTTCTCACCATGTTTGCTTGTCTCAGCATTCGTTTCCTGGCCGCCGCCTCCGCTTTCTTGCTGGCCATCGCGGTGACGGCTTTGTCCGCCGGCGGCGCCTTGGCCGCGAGCGGCGCGGATCCGGCGCACTTTCGCCTCACCCCCGCTTTGCTCGATCGGATGGAGGCCGTGGCGGCCGAGCTCAAGAACGTAAAGACGGCGGATGTCGACGACGACGATGATGACGCTGACGCCGAGTCGGTGGAGGACATCGCGCGCAAGCTCGATGCGCAGCCGAAGGTGCGTGCCGCGCTGGCGCGCCACGGGCTCACCAGTCTGGAATACGCGACCGCCACGCTTGCCGCCCTGCACGCGGGCATGTACCTGGCCACGGGGCAGGGCGCCGACACCAAGGCGCTGGCGTCGTTTACGCCCGAGCAGCGCGCAAACATCAAGACGATGCTGGCACGCCGGAAGAAGTAGCCATGACAGTGGCCTCGCTGAAGCGGTATCTTCGTCGATCTGCACGAACCGCATTTCAATTTCGGCATGGGAGGCCACTTAATGGAAGGCAGCAGGGATATCGACCACTGGACCAGCGTCGCCGCGCAATGGATAGCCTGGGCGCGTACGCCGAACCACGATGCTTTCTGGGCATATCAGGACCAGCTGAAAGCCTACGTCGGCACGGGGACGGGAGCCGCCCTGGATGTCGGATGCGGCGAGGGCCGCGTGTCCAGGGCGCTGACCGCCTGCGGCTATACGGTCACCGCCGTCGACCCCGTCCCTGAATTCGTCGAAGCCGCCAGGCAGGCCCAGTCCGCCCGACGCTACGCCGTAGCGCCCGCCGGTGCCCTGCCATTCGAGGACGGCGGTTTCGACCTGGTCATGGCCTACAACGTCTTGATGGACGTGGATGACGTTCCCGGAGCCGTCAGGGAAATGAAGCGTGTCCTGCGCAGGAACGGGACTATGTTCATCTCTGTCGTCCACCCCCTGGCCGACCTGGCGTTGATGGAGGCGCAAGAGCGCTACTTCGACCGACGCCGCTTTTCCGCCAAGGTGGAGGAACGAGGGCTCGCCATGCATTTCGCGGGGTGGGCCGAGCCGCTCGAAGCCTATGCCCGCGCCCTCGAGTCCGCCGGCCTGGCCATCGTATCGCTGCGCGAACCCAGTGCCGCGCCGCTTGCCGGACAGGACCACCTGGATCGGTGGACGCGGCTGCCGCTGTTTCTCTGGATCAAGGCCCGGAACCTGCCTGGCTGACAGCGCGGATGCCGGGAGCCGAGCGCCACCCGCGATAGTATGGCTGCTTCTTTTTATAACAAACGATCGTTTTAATAATAGGTGTTTCGCCTAGTTATAAGGTACTTATTCTATTATTATAATTCAAACGATCGTTTTATAAGGAGACCTCCCATGCGCCAAGCAGGCATCGCGCTCGCCTTCGTCACCTGCCTTGCCTTCAGCGCAGGAGCGGGGGCCCAGGCCTATCCCACGCACGCCATCCGCTGGCTGGTTCCCTATCCGCCCGGGGGCGGCGCCGATAACGTGGCGCGCGTCGTAACCCAGCGGCTCGCGCAAAGGCTTGGGCAGGCCATCATCGTGGACAACCGCCCGGGAGGAAACACCATTATCGGCACGCAGGCGTTGCTGTCCGCTCCCAAGGACGGCTACACCGTCATGAACACGGCCGAGCAGATTGCCGTCAATGCGGCACTGTATCCGGATCTCAAGTACTCGGCGGAGCGCGACCTGGACTTTGTCGCGCCCCTGGTGCGTACCCCGCTGGTCCTGCTTGCGCGGCGCGACCTGCCCGTCTCGGATGCCGCCGGTCTCCTCGCCTATCTCAAGGAGCGCGGCGATCGCGTCACGTACGGAAGCTGGGGGCAGGGCGGAATGAACCACCTGACCATGGAGGCCTTTGCCGACCGGGCCGGGGTGCGCCCCACGCACGTCCCGTTCTCAGGCGCCGCGCCCGCCGTGCGCGACTTGCTCGGCGGCCAGATCGATCTGTATTTTTCCGATCCGGCCACGGCGCTGCCGCATCTTCGCACCGGCAAGCTCAAGGCCCTGCTGGTGTCCACCCGGGAGCGCCTGGCCTATCTTCCCGACGTGCCCACCATCCACGAAAGCGGTTACCGGGATTTCGACATGTACAGCTGGCAGGGCGTGGTCGCCCCGAAGGGCATGCCGCCGCAGGCGCTCAAGACACTGGCCGCGGCCGTACGAGAAACCCTCCAGCAACCGGACGTGAACAAGGAACTGCTGGAGCGGGGATTCCTTCCCGAACCCGGTACGCCCGAGGCGTTCCGCGCATTTTTCCTGCGCAGCCAGGCCACGCTGGCGGGGATCGTGCGCAAGCGGAACATCCGGATCGAGTAGGGCCGGCGCCGGTTGTCGTCAAGGCCGGCTGACGTCGGCGGGTTCGGCGTGCGGCCGCATTGCCAGGCGTTCGAATTCGGTCACGTCGTGGCCGCAGCACACGGTAACCTCGGCCGCGTGATGCCGTATCAGTTCGCGGAGCCGGCGCTGGTTGTCGAGCCGCGCGACGCGGTCGTGCTCGAGCATCCATTGATAGAACCTCAAGCCGGGCGGGCAGGTCGGCGCGTCGGGCTGCATTTCCCGGATGTGGAAATAGGCGTCTCCTGCCTGGAGCAGCCACCGGCCGGCGCCTTCGACCGCGACGCCGGCATGGCCCAGGGTGTGTCCCGGCAGGGGGATCAGCGCCAGCTCCGGCGGCAGTCCGTCCAGGGGCCGAGCGCGCCGGAACCCGAACCAGGTATCGCCCTCATCGTGGCGGTACACCTTCCAGCGGGGCCGCGATCCCCATTGCTGGGGCCGGAAGCGTTGCCGGTCCATCCAGCTCCTGCGGGCGGTGGCCACCTCTTGTTCCGCGGCCATCAAGTGCACCGTCGCCTGCGGAAAATCATCCAGGCCTCCGGCGTGATCGAAGTCCAGATGCGTCAAGACGATGTGCCGCACGTCCTGGACCCTGTAGCCCAGGCCTTCTATCTGGCGCGCGGCGGTCATGGATTCGCGCCATTCCGGTCTGACCAGCGCAAGGAAGAATGCGCTCAGGCGCGTGCGCGGCGCTTCCACGTCGCGCAGACCGAGGCCCGTATCGATCAATGCCAATCCACCAGACGGCAGCTCGGCCAGGATGCAATGGCAGCAGAGCCGCCCGCGCAAGGCCGACCAGGGCGACCTGCCGTCCATCAAGCGGCCTCCGGCCGGGCAGGTGGAGATGCAATTCAAGTGATGCAGCCGCATCGCCGGCTCCTGTCGTAGACGTACGGCCCGCAGACAACGATGCCGACTTGCGCGTCCCGCAAGGGGCATACCCGGGAGGGGGCTCCGCAGACCGCGCTCCGGGCGACGATGGGCGCCGTGGCATGGCGCTTGCTCCAACGACGACGGCAATCGTCTTCCCTGGCCGGACCATGAACGGCCTGCGGGGAGGGCGCCCGCAGAATTCTCGGAGAGACGTCATGCGCAGGCTTTTGACGGTGGCAGTATGGTGGTTCATGGCGAGCGGATCGGCTATCGTCCATGCAGGCGAGGCCTCCGGCACCGACGGACTGTATCTTGCCCAGGCCGGCCATGCCGGCCGGTTCGAGATCGAGGCCAGCCAGATGGCGGCCCAGAGAGGATCGAACGATTACGTCAGGGAGTTCGCAAAGAGGATGATCGCCGATCACACCCGGATCGAAGCGGAATTCAAGGCTTACGCGTCGGCCCGCAAACTGGCGCTTCCCGCGGAGCCCGATGGCGGGCAGAAGGCCATACTCGCTTCGCTGGGAGGCAAGACGGGGCAGTCGTATGACCGTGAGTATGCGCAGGCGGTGGGAGTGGAGGCGCACCGCAGCGCCATCCGGTTGTTCGAGGAAATGTCGACGCATGCAACGGATGGGCAACTGCGCGACCTCGCAAGAAAATTCCTGCCCATGTTGAAAGAACACGAAAAGCATGCAGGGGACCTGCTCTCCAAGGTGGAAAGCGGCGAGGCGCAGCGGCCGAGGCAGGAAGGGGGCAATCCCGGCAGGGGCATTCCGCATCCGCTGCCGCCGGATCGAGCCGCGCCACCCGTCACCCGGCCTACGGGAGAGCCTGAGCGTGGCACCGCCCAGCCTTCACGTTGAGGATGTCCCGCGCCCCAAGGCCCGCGTGGCCACTGCGAGGCCCACGCCGAAGGCCAGGTAGACGAGCCCCATCGACGTCCGGGAGAGGCGGCGCTCGAATCCCGGCGTGAAGCGTTCGGGAATGCACCGGTAGTCCACCGCGCAAGCTGCTGCGGAAACCGCGATGCCGGCCGCGAGGTCCGCCGGCAGCGAGGCCGGGCGGAGCCGTTGCCGCACGCAGCCGAACAAGGCGGCCCAGAAGACCGAGGCGGCATGGTGGATCAGGTATCCGGCAAACGTGTATTTGCCCGATATTCCGTCTTGCCGGAAAGCCTTGCGTCGCCATAGCCAATGGCTGATCGCATTGATCGGCGCCGCCGCACGGTCGTTCTCGGCTCCCCCGGCCGCGATTAGCGCAAGCGTCGATACGGCGCTGGCCGTGCTGCCGACGATCCAGGCTTCTTTCAATAGGTGGCGCGTGCGGTTCATGGATATTCCTTCGAGGCAGGCCGCGGGCTGTGGGCCGTACGCAAGCTTCCTGCCCGCTCGGCGCGCTACCGGCCGTGGTTTCGCCCGCCACCGGACTCATGTTCCCGCACGGACGAGCACATTCGACATGTCCGATGTAAACGCGGTCACGGGGGCTGCGTCGCGCGGGATACCAGGCGGGTATGGACGTCGAGATGACGAAGCTCGCGCCCGCATCGATGGTCTCGTCCTGCGGCGCGAGGGCGCAGCCTCGCCGGAGTCGCCGCCGTAGCTGAAGACGCCGGCCTATAGCGGATCGCCGAAACGATCCCGCAGGCGCCCAAGCGCCGCGCAGGGGGGCGCAACGATACTGACAGTTCTTGACAGGGGTGGCCGCTATAGTCGGACGTGAAACGATGGAGGCTTGAGATGCCCACACCTAACCTGATGCTGTTGTATGTGAAAGACCCGCCCGCGAGCGCGGCGTTTTACGAGAAGCTGTTCCAGCGGCCGCCTGCCGCGGTCTATCCAACTTATGCCGCGTTCGAGTTCGAGAACGGACTGAACCTCGGACTGTGGTCGACGTCAGCCGGGAATTTCTTATCCGGAGGTTCCGGCCACCGCTCGGAAATCGCGTTCATGGTGCCGGACGGCGCCGACGTGCGGGATCTGTACGGCCGTTGGCAGGCCGCGGGAGTGGCCATCGAACAGCCGCCGCATCAGGCTGTATTCGGCCTGACTTTCGTGGCGCTGGATCCCGATGGACACCGGATACGCGTCTGCACGCCCGACGACTGACGGTTGAAGGGCCGCGAGCGCGACATGCGCGTCATGTCGGCTACATGACGCGCATGCTTCAGGCCGATTTCTTCTTTGCGACCATTCCGTAGATCAGGAGCAGCACGATGGCGCCCACGACCGAGGCGATCCACCCGGCGGGTTCGCCCGGCTGGTACCAGCCCAGGGCGCGGCCGGCATAGCCGGCGATCAGGGAACCGGCGACCCCAAGCACGATGGTCATGATCCATCCCATGCTGTCGTTGCCGGGTTTGATTGCGCGCGCGAGCAAACCGACGACCAGGCCTACCAGCAGTGTTCCAAGAAGAGACAGCATGGCGTTCCTCCGGGCAAATTGCGAGCCCCGGGCGGGCTCTGCGCGCAATCATGCCATATTTTGAACCGGCAAGGCGGTTTGGCGGCTTGACGGCAACAGTGCGGCGGTTAGCGGATGGTGTAGCCCCTGGCGCGCATGCAGTCGTTGGCCAGGCCCGATTGCCGCTCGGCATTGGCCAGGCCGTCGCCGACCCCGGATCCCACGCCGGCGTTGATGCCGCGGTAGGAAGGCGTGCTCGTTCCCGGCGCGTTGATGCGGGCCTGGCGTTCGCACTGGATGCGGTCGCGCTCGGCCTGGTCGGCCGAGGCGCTCTCCTTGTGCCAGGAGGTCGGGCCAGAGGCGCAGGCGCCCAGCGCCAGCACGGAGAGGAGAGCGGCGAAGTTCTTGTTCATTTGGGATTCCGTTCCGAGAGAGGCCCCATGGGCCGTGGCCCATGTCGCGGGAGAGGATTCGATTGTATTCAAAGGAGGGCTCGTGCGGGACCAGGACCGGCATGTCGGCCTAGACTTCGTCGTCGTACTCGAGCTCGGCCAATCGGCGCCTCAGGGCCCGCGCATCTACCTCGGGGGAATGGCCGTAGTTCAACGCAAGCTGGCGCAGCTCGCCGTCGTAGGGGTCGTTGCTGTTCGCATCGGTCAGGGAAAGCTCGAAAGCGGCCAGCCGGCGCTGCCTGAGCTGGCGCATGTATTGGAGAATGTTTTTCATGGTGGGGTATCGTTGCGGCCGGGCAGGACGTGTTGCTCTGGCGCGGCAGCCTTGGCGGCGTACCGTGCCTGATCGGTTATAGACGCTTTCGGCGGGGCTGGCTAGACGCGGATTTCGGGCGCTTCGCGGGCGGGTACGCGATTTGCTACCTGTCAGACGCCCGGAACGGAGAGGCCGCATGTCTATCTACCCGCAGGACGGGACCGCCCCGCACAGTCACTATCAGCTTTATGTCTCCGGACATGGCGTGTACGCCGAGGACCGTACCGGCAAGGTGGCGGAAATAGGCGTCATCGAGGCCAAGGACGGCGAACTGGCATACCATCTGGAAATGGACGGCCTGTGGGGCGCCGGTTTCCTGACGGCGGAAAAGCTCTTGCAAGACGTAGCTGCCAAACTGGCTTATGCGTCGCTGCATCGCTTCTTCGGCACTGCTCCTTCGGCGCCGTCGCGGGAGGGCGGACCGGCTGCCCTACGCCTCCTGCTGGAGAACGAGGAGCCGGGCGAACATCCACCGGCGGGCAGCGCTGCGGAATGACACCCCGCGGCGGCCAGGGAATGCGCGGCGACCCGCGGCGCGCGGGTGGCCGTGCCCGTCCGCAGGATCGACAGGAGGACGGAGTGGGACAGAATACGTCTTGCCGGGTGCTGGTCGTGGACAACTACGTCAGCGCCGCCGAAGCGCTGGCCGAAGCGTGCGGCCGGTATCACGAAGTCAAGTTCGTGGGCGGCGGATCGGCGGCGATGGAGGTGGCCTTGGCCTGGCGCCCCCAGGTCATGATCCTGGATATCGACATGCCGCCGCCCAATGGGCTGGAGGTCGCCACCATGATTCGCGACATCTCGCACCTGGAACCGGTCACCCTTATCGCGGTGACAGGCCGCAGCGCGGCTTTCGGCCAGGAAGAGGCGCTGGCGCACGGTTTCGACGACTACCTCATCAAGCCGGTCGACGTGGAAAAGCTGCTGGCGCTGATCGCCGCGCGGCGCGGCCGGACATCGACCCAGGTCTAATCAGGCTGAGGCCCGCGGCTCGGACCCGCCTACCGTGTGCGGACGGCCGGCGCCGTAGGCGACCCAGGCTTGCGCCGCGGCCATCGCCACCATGAGGCACAGAGCCGGCAGCCAGCTGGCGGTCCAGTCGCGCAGGACGCCGCATACCACCGGTCCGGCGGCGCCGATCAGATAGCCCAGGCTTTGCGCCATCCCGGACAGCGACGCCGCCTGTTGTGCGGAGGCCGAGCGCAGGCTGATGTACGCCAGCGACAGCACCAGGCTGCCACCCAGGCCGGCGCCGCCGACGCATATCCACACGATAGTCCAGGCCGGGAAGACGGCCATGCCCGCAAAGCCCGCCACGCACAGCAGCGAGATCGCCAGTCCCAGGCTCTTCTGGTCACGCATGCGGCCGGCAACCCACGAGGTGGCGATGTTGCCCAGCAGGGCCGCCAGTTGCAAGAGGGATACCATCCAGCCGGCCTGGTTCGCGCTCATGCCCGTGTCGTGGAGCATGGAAGGCAGCCAGGCCACCAGGATGTAGAAATTGAAGGCCTGGATGCCGGTGAAGAGCGTCACCTGCCACGCCAGCCACGACCGCCAGACGTTGACCGGGGAAGCCTGGGGCGACTGGGGGGCGGCGGGCAGCGCGGCCGCATGGCGCGAGCGCCCCAGCCAGACCAGGGCCGCCGGCACCGTCACGACCAGCACGCAGGCCAGCGAGGCGCGCCAGCCGCCCGGCAGCGCCTCGGCCAGCGGTACGGCCACGCCGGCCGCCGTGCCCGAGGCCAGCGTCATCACGACCGAGTAAAGGCCGGTGAGCGGCCCGATGCGCTGGGGAAACTCGCGCTTGACCAGGGCGGGCAGCATCACGTTCCCAACGGCGATGGCGATGCCGCCTATCAGCGTGCCCAGGAACAGCGGAGCAACGCCGGGAACGGAACGCAGCGCGATGCCTGCCGAAAGCACGGCCATCGCAAGGAACAGCATGCGTTCCAGCCCCAGGCGCCGCCCTATTGCCGGAGCCAGCACCGAAAAGGTGCCGAACGCGAGCAGCGGCAGCGTGTTGAGCAGGCCCGCGCTACCGGCGTCCAGGCCGGTCGAGGCGCGGATATGGCCCAGCAGCGGACCGACGCCGGTCAGGGGCGCGCGCAGCGTGGCGGCCACCAGCAGGATGCCCAGCAGCGCCACCGCCGGAGTCACTGCGTGGGAGAGGGAAGGGTTTGTCTCGGTTTTCATGGTTGTAATGATGGTCCTGGGGCCGCGCGGTCCGGGCACGCGGCTTGCGGCCCGGTGCCGGCACGCCGGCGGCCGATGGTGTTCGGCGGCGCGCTGGCGTATAAAGATGCCTTAGAAGAAGAACGAGAGCGCAAACAGCAGAATATCGGAGGCACGCCATGCCCAATCGACTTGCTGCCGGAACGACGCCGCTGGCGACCAAGAACGGCGTGCGTTTCACCCTTTTCCACGAGACCCGCGGCCCGCAGGTCTACGAGGTGGACGCGCAGGTCTTGCGCACACGCTTTGGCGCGCCCGACGATCGGGTGGATCACCTGCTGACGGCCTACCTGGCCGGCCAGGCCGAGATTCACGATGTGGCTACCGCCGTGCCCGGCGGGGGTCACGGTACCGTTACCCACCTCGGCCCGGAGGATTTCGGCCTCGGTGGATCCTGAACGGAGGCGCGCGCTCAAGCCGGTCCGGCCGGGCTGTCGTCCCGCGCGCCGGCCGGCAGCGCCAGGGCCATCAGCACGTGCGGGATGCCCGCTTCCATGAACTCTTCGCCTTCGGCCTGGAACCCCCGGGTTTCGTAGAACCGCCGGGCGCGCGTCTGCGCGTGCAGCAGTAGCCGACGGTGGCCGCGGCGTTGCGCCTCGGCGATCAGCGCGTCCAGGATCGCGCCGCCCACGCCCAGGCCGCGCGCATGGCGATGCACCGCCATGCGGCCGATATGGCCGTCGGGCAGCAGCCGGCCGGTTCCCAGCGGCGAACCGGCGGCATCGTAGGCGACGGCATGCAGGCAGACGGCGTCGGCGTCGTCGTATTCGAGTTCCAGGGGGACCGATTGTTCGTCGACGAAGACGGCCTGGCGTATCGATGATGCATCGTGGCGCAGGTCGCTCCACGGCCCGACGGCCAGGCGGATGTCGGGCGTCGTCATGCGGAGATGCGCGGAACGTATGCCCGCGGAGATTGGGAAGGCGAAAGGAATACCGTTGCGTGTGCTGCCATGCGGACAAGACGGCCGCGGCTCAGGCGGCCGAGGCCAGTACGGATGCAAAACCGCTAGCTTAGTCTATCGCCCGCAGCTTGTTCACCACCGCGTCGAAAGTCTTCAATTGGCGGCGTATTTCGGCCTGGCCGTGGTCCTCCAGGAAGGCTTGAAAGGCCGACGCCACGGGGGGAAGGCGGGCTGTAGACAAATGCAGCACGTACCAATCGTGTTCGACGGGATTGCCCGGCAGCGGCAATAGGCCGATGAGTCCAGCCTGGAATTCCAGAGCGCAGGCGTGCAGCGACAGGAAGCCTATGCCCAGGCCCGCCGCCACCATCTGCTTGATCGCCTCGTTGCTGGACAGCTCCGAACCCGGCGAAAACCGCAGCCCGGCCTCCTTGAATAGTTTTTCGACCGTGTTGTGGGCACCCGAGCCGTGCTCTCGCACGAGGATATTCTCGTCGGACAGGTCGCGCAGCGTCAGGTCGCGTCGAGCCATCAAAGAGTGATGGGGAGAGGCGATGAACGCCATCGGGTGCTTTGCGAAGGCCCGCGATTCCGTGCGCACGTCGCTGGGCGGCTTGCCCATGATGGCGATGTCGATTTCATGCCGGGTGAGCATGCGCACGACTTCTTCGCGGTTGCCGACGCTGAGCTTGACTTTCACGTCCGGGCGGCCCGTGGTGAAGGCGACAAGCAGGGGCGGGAGCAAGTACTCGGCCGTGATCAGCGCTCCAACCCGCAGGGTGCCGGCGAGCCTGCCTTTCAGGCTGGCGACTTCGTCCGTGGCATGGCGCCAGAGTTCGAGGATCTGGCTGGCATATCCGGCCACGATTTCCCCGGCGGGAGTCAGTTGTAGACCGCGTCCCGAACGTTGGACCAGCGCAGTGCCGGCGGCTTCTTCCAGCAGACGCAACTGTAGCGATACCGTGGGCTGAGTCAGATGCAGTGCTTGGGCCGCACGGGAGACGCCGCCCAGACGAGCGACGGCGTCGATGGCGGTGAGCTGGCGGAATGTGGTGGTCTTGTACATCTGAGCCCCTCGCTTCCATTTACATAGAAAATAACCTATAGAAGCGGAATTTTTTTTAATTTTTAAATATATCTCCACAACTTTAAAGTCCCTGCATGATCACGCGCCGGCCGAAATCGAATCCCCGCTGCGATCTAAACCAGGTGCTGCAAGGGCGCCGTACGTGGAGAAGAACATGCTGCCTACCACCCGTAAGCTGGATTTTTCCGAAGTCCCCATCATCGACATATCCCCCAGCCGGTTTGCGACGCTCGAGTCCAGGAAGCGGCTCGCCGACGAGCTGGCCGAGGCGTGCGCGACGGTCGGGTTCCTGTACCTGAAAAACCATCCGGTCCCGCAAGAACAGATCGACGGCGTATTCGAGGTGGCCAAAGCGTTCTTCGCCCTGCCCCAGGAGGCCAAGGACGCAGTCTCGATGGCCAGGAACCGCCATTTCCAGGGCTACCTCCCCATGCTGACAAAGGGACAGGGCAATGCCGAGCGAGGCGGCGTGATCACCGCCAATAAGCAGGAGGCTTTCCAGTTCCGTCGTCCGTTGGATCCCGATGATCCGGACCTGGCGACCGGCGCCCGCCTGGCGGGCGTGATTCCCTGGCCCAAGGAGTTGCCGAAACTCAAGGAAGTCCTGCTGGCCTATCACGCCCGCATGTGCCGGTTCGGAGAAAGCATGATCGAGCTGTTCGAGCTCGGCCTGGACTTGCCGAAGGATGCCATCCGCCAGCATTTCAGGAAGGACATGAATGCGCTGCGTATCATCCACTATCCGCCGCAGCAGGTGGACGAGTCCGGCGCCCATCTGGGGACGCGCGCCCATACGGATACCGATGCGTTCACCTTCGTCTACCAGGACGAGACCGGCGGCCTCGAAATTCGCAACAAGGACGGCGAATGGATAGGCGTGCCGCCCATTCCGGGCACCTACGTACTGAACATCGGAGAGGTCATGAAGGTCTGGACCGATGGCGTGTTCTCGTCCACGCCCCACCGTGTCATCAATCGATACGGGAAGGAGCGCTACTCGGTGCCGTTCTTCATGTTTCCCACGTACGAGGAAGTCATCGTCCCGAAAATCAAGAATCCCGACCCATCCAATGTTGCGCCCGAGGACTTCCATACGTCCATGCCGCGGGACAAGCCGTTCGTCTGGGGTGAGTTCAAGGAGGCGAACTATGCGCGCATCAATCCCACCGCCGCGGAGCGTGCCATGGCGGAATGATTCGTCCCCCGACTAGCCGGAGAAGAGGAGACGCGTCATCGTGGTCCAACCAAGGAGAGCGCCGTGTACTTGTTGAGATTGCTGTGGATGGTCGTACTGTTCTCCTGTGCCGCTGCGGCTTTGGCCGAGTCCTATCCGGACCGGCCACTACGCCTGGTAGTTCCTTTCGGCGCAGGAGGGAATTCGGATTTCGCTGCACGCCAGATAGGCAAGAGCCTGGGCGATGTACTCGGCCAGACCGTGGTGGTGGAAAACCGGGGTGGAGCCGGCGGCGTCCTGGGTGTCAAGGAAATGCTGGGCTATCCGGCGGACGGCTACACGCTGCTGCTGGGCACCGTCGGTACGCAGATCGTCAATCCCCTGCTGTACAAGAGCCTGCCCTACGATCCGGACAAGCAGCTCGCGCCGGTGGGCCTGGCCACGAACACGCCTTCGGTGCTGGTCGTGCGGGCCAGCCTGCCGGTGCGGAGCCTGGATGAACTGGTCGCCTATGCGCGAGCCCGGCCCGGGGTGTTGAACTATGGCGCGGCGGGAACCCTGCACCTGGGCATGGAGACGCTGAAGGCGAGCTATGGCCTGGACATCGTCAAGGTCCCGTACAAGGGAAGCGGCGAATCGGTCACGGCCGTCGCCGGCGGCCAGATCGACGTGCTGATGGACAGCAGCCAGGTGGTCGGCCCGCAAGTGGCCGCCGGCAAGTTGCGCGCGCTGGCGGTCATGTCCGACCAGCCGCTGGCTTCCGTACCGGGCGTGCCGACGACCGCGCAGCTGGGCGTGCCTGACCTGAAGGCGGGCAACTGGACCGCGCTGTATGTGGCGGCGGGCACGCCGGCGGCCATCCAGGAAACCTTGAGCCGCGCCTTGCAGAAGGTCGTCGCCTCGGCCGAGCTGAAGGCCCGGCTGGCCGAGTACGGCACCCAGCTCTACAAGGGTTCGCCCGAGGAATACCGCACCTTCATCGCTGCCGACAAGGCCAAGGTCCGCCGCCTGGTCGAGATCGCCGGACTTCAGGCGCAATAGCCGCGTTCCGGCGCGGCTTGCCCGCGCCGCCCATTCCTCTATTGGAGAAATCGATGACCACGATGCGGTCTCTTGCCGGCGTCGCGCTGGCCGTCGTCCCCTGCGCCGCCGCGTTGGGCCAGGGCAGCGTGACGATGTACGGGATTTTCGATAATGGCTACCTGTCCGACAAGACTCAGGGCAAGGGTACGATCAATGCGATCAATCCCTCGCTCAGCGTGGCCTCGCGCTGGGGGCTGCGCGGCACCGAGGACCTGGGCAACGGCTGGAAGGCCAACTTCGTGCTGGAGAACGGCTTCACGGGCGACAACGGGCAGCAGGCTTTCGGGCGACTGTTCGGCCGGGCCAGCCATGTGGGGCTGTCGAACCGGCAACTCGGCGAGATCCAGCTTGGGCGGATGGCCAATCTCGGGCTGCTGTTCACCGCCGGCATGATGAGCCCGTTCGGGCCCAGTTTCCAGCAAGCCGCGGTGACCACGACCGCCGCCTACAACACCGGCGATTTCGGCACCACCGCGCGGGCCAACAACGCCGTCTACTATTTTTCGCCCCGCTGGGCGGGCATGCAGGCCGGCCTGGGCTACAGCGTGCAGACGGCAGATGCCGAAATCGCCGGCGGCAGCCGCAACAACCGGATGGCGGACCTGGGACTGCGATACGACGGCGGCCGCTTCAAGGCGGCGGTCAGCTACCAGTACGTCATGCCCGCCAGCACCGCCGGTGCGCGGGGCAAGCCCAGCAACCTGCAGGTGGGCGTGAACCATGACTTCGGCGCGTTCACCCTCTACGGCGGGTACGGCCGGCTGAACGATCCGACGGTGGATCCGGGGGCCAACGGGGCGACCCATTTCGCGGCCACGCACGATCGCGACCATGCCTATCAGGTTGGCGTGAAGGTGCCGGTGGGAGCGGGGAGGGTGCTGCTGGGATACCAGCGGACGACCGGTTCGAAGATCGAGAACTACGGCCTGGCCTATGTCTACGACCTGTCCAAGCGGACCTGGCTGTACGTGTACGCCAACCGGACCGAGTTCCGGCTTTTCTCCGCGGCGGGAGCGACGGCGGGCGATGCCTGGCGCAGGCAGATCGCGATGGGGATCGCGCACCGGTTCTGACCGGTGCGGGATGCGTCTTGGTCGATGCGGACGTCTGGACGGGCACGGCTACTCTTTCAGCTTCAACTCGTCCAGCAGGCGCCCCTTTGAAGCATGATCGGCCGCCACTCGCCGGCTGAATGCCGGCCTATCCAGATACGTGGCAGTCTGCTGCAACTGGTCCGCCATTTGTTGATAGGAGGGGCTGTTGACGATGTCGCGGCATGCTCCTTCGAGCGTGACGAGTACGTCTTGCGGCACGTCCTTGCGTATAAAGATGCCGCCATAGGTGGATGAGTGGACCTTGGAGCCCAATTCGGCGGTCGTCGGCACGTCGGGGAACTCCTTGGTCCGCGCCGTACTGAACACGACGAGCGGTCGGTAGTTGTGCTGGAGCAGCACTGAAGTGGTGACGAGCCCTCCGTCGATCTGTCCCGAGGTGAGATCCGGGAGCAAGGCCGTCTCGCCACGATAGGAAATTTCGGTTGCTCGGACGTTGAGGTCCCGCAGGAATTCCTCCGTCATCAAGTGCGGGGCTGAACCTATGCCCGAATGTCCGTAGCTGAATCGGCCGGGATCCTTCTTCAGCCTGTCGACCAGTGTCCGGATATCTTTAATGTCCGAGCCCGGCGACGCGGCGAGATAGAAAATGTTCTCGAACGTCTGGCATAGCGGTACGAACGATTCGAGTGTGTAGCCGGCATTCTTGTGACGATGGGTCTGTATCGACAGCGGCGTCGCCGGCGTGAAGGCCAGGGTATAACCGTCGGCAGGCGCGTTTGCTACATTTTGCATGGCCAACATGAGACCCGCACCCGCTTTGGTCTCCACCACCACGGGCGTCTTGAGGCGTTGGCTCAGCTGTTGCGCGAACGCTCTCGCCAAAACGTCTACGGTCGACCCGGCGGGAAGCGGCGTGACGATGTTGATAGGCTTGGTCGGGTAGGGCTGAGGGGCGGCGTGAACCGTGAGTGCCGTAGCGGCAATCCCCAACGCGGCGGACAGGCCAAGCCGGGCAAAATTGGGTCTCATGCTTGTCTCCTATTGGTGTTGTCGTTCGTTTTGTCCGATCAGGCCAGGCGCATGGCATCCTTCCTGTCGATTACCGAGAAGCCGGCTTCCTGCAGCAGCTTGTAGATGGTCTCTATCTCCGCTTTCTTGGGTGCGGGCATCGGTGGCCGCATGAAAGGATTGGGGATCAGCCCCCGCAGCCACGTCGCGACCTTGTAGCGCACGTGCAGCCGCCCCATGTCGGCTACGTATTCGTGAAGTTGCGAGAGGCCTCCCTGCCAGATCCGGCACGCGCGTTCAAGATCCCGCTGGTCCCAGGCGTCCAGGTGATCCAACATGTTTTCCATTCCGTAATTCCAGAAACCGCTGAGCGTGCCGTCGAAGAGATCCGTCGCCCGGTATTCATGGAAACGTGAAGCCAGGGCCGCCATGACCGATACGCGCCGAGGCAGCGTTCGCAAGGCTTTGCCTACGATGCGGTAGCCCTCGTAGCCATAGGTCATTTTCCAGCCCACGATATTCGGTATTTCTCGACAGATGGCCAGCGTTGCCTCGACCGGCAGGCCCGGCGTGAAGGGGGCCGCCGACCCGGAAACAGGATGAGTGATGATGGGCAGGTCGACCGCCCGATCCTGCGCCTTGATCTGATCGGCCCAGACCTCGGGATACTTGTCCGCGTCCCAGCACGAGGTGATGTCTTGAGCTCCCCCAGGGGGGGTGACGAAAATGCCGTCCACGCCCAGCGCCTTGGCGTCTCGGGCGGTCTCGACGACTTCTGCAGTTGTCAGCGCCCACGTGCCCGCGATCAAGGGTACCGCGCCATTGTTTTCTTCGACCGCAATTTCGAGCACGCGTCTTTTTTCCTCGCGGGTCAACGTGAAAATTTCGCCCGCCTCGGGATTGATGCAGAGTCCACCCCGTGCGCGAAAGCGGTCGTTCTTCAGGAAATTCTGCAGGAATTTCCGGTACGCCGACTCGTCCACCTTGAGGTCTTCCGTAAATGGCAGTAGCACTGCTGCGTAGCACACGTCACCCAGGGCTTTCTCCATCACCATCTCCTTTTCCCTACTGAAATTTGTAGTGACTACAATTATGAGCACAGTCGGTTTTTGTGAAGATTGGTATTTCCACCTAATCAAGGAAGATGGCCGGGAGAGCCGCGCAGAGGGTCTGGTATCCTGGGCGCGGCCGCTATTTAGAACCTATGGACAAGCACACTGCAGGCGTGAGCCCCAAGCTGGGGCTGCGCGAGCGCAACAAGCTCGAAAAGCTCGACCGCATTCGACGCGCGGCGCAAGAATTATTCGAACAGCAAGGCTTCGATGCGACGACGACTCGGGAGATTGCCGAGCGGGCGGACGTAGGAATCGGCACCCTGTTCATGTATGCGGTGGACAAGCGGGATCTGCTGTTCCTGATTTTCAACGATGCGCTGGACGTGATGGTCGATGAAGCGTTTGCTCGGGTCGACCGGCGCAAGACATTGAGCGCGCAGGCGGCGGCGGTGTTCGCACATTTCTATCAGGTCTTTCATTCCCGCGCCGCGCTCGCCAAGATCCTGCTGCGTGAATTGGTGTTCTTTTCAGAGGGCAGGCAGGCTGCTCAGTATTTGGCGAACCGGCAGCGCATCATGGCCGGTCTGGAGGACTTGGCGAAGGAGGCGATCAGGCGGGGAAGGATCCGGACCACCGAAAGTCCGGAGCAGGTCGCAAAAGTGTTCTTTTTCCTGTATTCGGGCGAGATTCGCCTATGGCTAAGTGCCGATGAGCCGGACCTCGCGCAGGGTATCGAAACCTTGCAGCGGACCTTCGCGTCATATGGGAGGGGACTTGGCGAGACGGTGCGTTGAGCCGACGGCGCGACGCGTGTCCATGATGTCTTCCGCCACTGGCGTGGCGGAGGGCCGCAGGCCGCGGCTCAGCAGCCGCGGCCTGGATGGATGACGAAGCTCTCCTCTGGCTAGTCAATCCGTACGTCGGCCTGCTTGATGATGGCCCGGTATTTAGTGGCTTCGGCCTTGACGAAATCGGCGAAGGCTTGACCTTTCAGGTCCTTGGGCACCGCGCCCATGTTGCGGATGTTGGTCAGCACCGCTTCGTTCTTGAGCGCCGCGGCGGCGGCCGATTGCAGTTTGGCGATGGCCGGGGCCGGGGTTCCGGCCGGCACGAACAGGCCGAACCAGGCTTCGGTGTTGTAGCCCTTGAGCCCCGACTCGTTCAGCGTCGGCACGTCGGGCAACGCCGGTGAACGCTCCAGGCTGCTGACCGCCAGCGCCCGCAGCTTGCCGGCCTGGATTTGCTGCGACACGGTCGGGATGTTGATCATCAGCGCCGAGATTTCCCCGCCCATGACGGCGGTGACGGCAGGCGCAGCGCCTTTGTAGGGTACGTGCGGGATATCTATGCCGGCCATGGAGTTGAAGAGAATGGCCGAGAGGTGCGACAGGCTACCATTGCCGCCCGATCCGACGTTGAGCTTGCCGGGGTTGGCCTTGGCGTAGGCAATGAACTCGCCGATGTTCTTGACCGGCAGCGCGGGGTTGACGACCAGCACATTGGGCGCGCTGGCCAGCAGCGAGACGGTGCTGAAGGCTTTCTCGGAATCATAGGGCAGCTTGCTATAGAGCCCCGGCGTGACGGCGTGGGTACTGGCGTTGCCCAGCAGCACCGTATAACCGTCGGCGGCTGCCTTGGCGGTGATGTCCGAGGCGATGCTGCCGCCTGCGCCTGGCTTGTTTTCGATCACCAGGCTCTGACCCAACACTTCGCCCATGGCCTTGCCTACATTGCGGGCAAGGACGTCAGATCCGTCGCCCGGGGGCGAGGGGACGATCAGGCGGATCGGCCGCTCGGGGTATTCGGCATGGGCGCTATGCGTACTCGCGCCGGCCAGGGTCAGGCCGGCGGCCATAGCGACCGATGTGCGACGCAACGCAGTGACGAAACTCATGGCATTTCCTTGTGGGGGTGGGAAGAGGTCAGCGTACCAGCGCTTGCAGGCCGAAGAATTCGACCGCGTTGCCGGCATAGATGGCTTGTTTGTCGGCGTCGCTGAAGCCGGGCTGTTCGGCCACCAGCTTGCCGATGGATTGTTCGCCCAGCGGGAAGGGGTAATCCGAGCCCAGCATGATGCGGTCGGTGCCCATCACGTCGGCCAGCAGGCGCAGCGCGCCCGGATCGAACACGGCCGAGTCGACGTAGAAGCGCTTGACGTATTCCGAGGGCAGGCGCGGGCAGTCCTTGCGGATGATGTCGCGATGCTTCCAGGCATTGTCCACGCGGCCCAGCATGAAGGCGAACGAACCGCCGCCATGGGCGAAGCAGATCTTCAGCGATTCGGGGATGCGCTCGAAGGCGCCCGACAGGATCAGCGACAGGATGCCGAGCTGCGTTTCGGCGGGCATGGCCACCAGCCAGGGCAGCATCCATTGCTTCATGCGGTTGCCGCCCATCATGTCCCACGGATGCACCAGCAGCGGGATGCCTTCGTTTGCGCAGTGCTGCAGGAACGTGACCAGGCCCTCGTCATCGAGGTCGCGGTCGCCCAGGTGGTTGCCGATCTGCACGCCGTGGTGGCCCATGGCCTTGGCACGCGAGGCTTCGCGGCAGGCGGCGTCGATGTCCTGCAGCGGCACCTGCGCCAGCGCGACCAGGCGCTTGGGCGCGGCGGCACAGAATTCCAGCGCCAGGTCGTTCATGCGCTGGGCCCAGGGCAGGACCTTCTCGGGCGTGAACTCGTAGCCGAACATGATGGGCGTAGCGCAGGTGATCTGGATGTCCACGCCCTGGGCGTCCATCTCGGCCAGCCGCGCCTGCGGGTCCCACAGCGCGTCGTAGACGGGGCGGAAGGGCTTGTCGGCACGCATGATCTGGCCGGTCTTGCCGCCTTCGTCCACGCGCAGCCAGGGGGCGCGCTCGGCGTTCAGGGCGGCGGCTTCTTCCCGTGTGATGCGCGGGAAGTGGTGTGCGTGCATGTCGATTTTCATGGTGTGTACCGGGATGTCTCGTAGTCGTGGCGGGATCAGAGCGGCTTGTAGGCGACGGCCTTGATCTCGATGCGCAGGTGGGGGTGGGGCAACTGGTGCACGGCCACCGTGGTGCGGGCCGGGCCGTCGAAGTCGAAGAACTCGCCGTAGACCTCGTTGTAGCCCCCGAAATCGCCCATGTCGACGAGGAAGGTGCTGATCTCCACCACGTCCGACAGCGAGGCGCCGGCAGTGCCGAGGATGTCCCGGATGTTCTCCAGCACGGCGCGGGTCTGCGCGCGGATGTCGAACTTGGTCGTGCCCATCGCATCGACTTCGACGCCGGCCAGCGAATTGTCGGCGCGGCGCGAACTGGTGCCCGAGACGAACAGGAAATCGCCGGCGCGCTTGATGTGGGGGTACTTGCCGCGGGGTGTGGCCTTGCCTTCGACGACTTTGGCTTGTGTGCTCATGGCTTCTCTCTTGTGTGGAATGCGCCCGTGCAGGAGGGGCGGAATGCTGACCCATGCAAGTCTAGGCAATCCTTCCATGAAAGAAGAATGAATTTATTCGTTGCCGGTATTCAATCTGGCTATGGTGGCAAGACGGAAGGCGCATGCCCTTTCCCCATTCGCAAGACCCTGATAGGAATAGGGGAGGCATAGCCGTATATGATGACCGCCTTCACGACCAAAAACGGGAAGCAGCTCCATGATCGCCATCGAAATTTCCCGCCCTGGCGGGCCCGAAGTCCTGCAAGCCGTCGAACGCCCCACGCCCGTGCCGGGCAAGGGGGAACTCCTGATCAAGGTCGCCGCCGCCGGCGTGAACCGGCCGGACGTGGCGCAGCGCCGCGGCACCTACCCGCCGCCGCCGGGAGCCTCCGACCTTCCCGGCTTGGAAGTGGCCGGCACCGTGGCCGCGTTGGGCGAGGGCGCCGCCGGGTTTGCAGTGGGCGACCCGGTCTGTGCCCTGGTCAACGGCGGCGGCTACGCCGAGTACTGCGCCGTGCCGGCCACCCAGTGCCTGCCCGTACCCGAAGGGCTGAGCATGGTCGAGGCCGCCGGCCTGCCCGAGACCTACTTCACCGTATGGAGCAACGTCTTCATGCGCGGCCGGCTGTCGGGGCAGGAATCGCTGCTGGTGCACGGCGGCGCGAGCGGCATCGGTACCACGGCGGTGCAGCTGGCCAAGGCGCTGGGGCACCCGGTCTATGCCACGGTGGGCAGCGATGAGCGTGTGGCCGCCGTCGAAAAGCTCGGCGCCACGGCGGGGATCAACTACCGCACCCAGGATTTCGTGCAGGAGATCAAGCGGCTGACCGACGGGCGCGGCGTGGACGTGATCCTGGACATGGTGGCGGGCGACTACGTGGCGCGGGACGTCCAGTGCCTGGCCGACGACGGCCGCATCGTGCTGATCGCGCTGCTGGGCGGGGCGCGCGGCGAAATCGACTTCGCCCGCGTGCTCAGCCGCCGCCTGACGATCACCGGTTCGACCTTGAGGCCGCGCTCGGCCCAGTTCAAGGGCGAAGTGGCGGCCGCCCTGCGGCAGAACGTCTGGCCGCTGTTCCAGGCGGGCCGCCTCAAGCCGGTGGTCTACGCCACCTTCCCGCTGCGGGAGGCGGCGCAGGCGCACGCCATGATGGAGTCGGGCGAGCACGTCGGGAAAATCGTCCTGACAGTCTGACCGCGGCGCCAAGCTCCGCCGAGCAGGGGCATTTTTTGCCGCCGGGCCGCCCCAAGGCGAAAAGGCCCCCTCGGGGGGCAGCGACGGCCGAAGGCCTAGCGTGGGGGCATTTTTTGCCGCCGGGCCGCCCCAAGGCGAAAAGGCCCCCTCGGGGGGCAGCGACGGCCGAAGGCCTAGCGTGGGGGCATTTTTTACGACACGGGCTGCAGCAGCGGCCCGGAGCCGATACAATCGAGGTTTTGCCCGCGTATTTTTTGGATTACGCGGGCGTTTTTCGATCCTTGTCGATGGCAACTAAACAGAATATCCGCCGCCTGGTGCTCGGCAACTGGAAGATGCACGGCAGCCTGGCTGCCAACGGGCAACTGCTCTCGGCCATCCGCAGCGCCTGGAACCAGTCGTCCGGCGCCGCTTCTTGCGACGTCGGCGTCTGCGTGCCGTTTCCGTACCTCGCCCAGGCCGAATCCGCCCTGACCGATTCCGACATCGCCTGGGGCGCCCAGGACATCAGCGTCCACCAGCAGGGAGCCTACACCGGCGAAGTCTCCGGCCCCATGCTGGCCGAATTCGGCTGCCGCTATGTGCTGGCCGGCCATTCCGAGCGCCGCAGCATGCATGGCGAAACCAGCCAGGTCGTGGCCGACAAGGCCAAGGCCGCCCTCGGCGCAGGCCTGACGCCGGTGGTCTGCGTGGGCGAAACGCTGGCCGAGCGCGAGGCGGGTCGCACTCTGGCCATCATCGACGAGCAATTGGCCCCCGTACTGGCCCTCGGCAAGGATGCCGTGGCCGCCATGGTCATCGCCTACGAGCCGGTCTGGGCCATTGGCACCGGCAAGACCGCCAGTCCCGAACAGGCCCAGGAAGTGCATGCCGCGATTCGCGCCGCGCTCGAGCGGGTGGGCTGCCCCGGCGTGCGCCTGCTGTACGGCGGCAGCGTCAAGGCGGCCAACGCCGCCGAACTGTTCGCCATGCCCGACATCGACGGCGGCCTGATCGGCGGCGCCTCGCTGGTGGCCGAAGACTTCCTGCGCATCGCCGAGGCGGGCGCAACAACCCGGAGTGCTTGAATGTCCGTACTGCTTACCGTCCTGCTCATCGTGCAGGTCATTTCCGCCCTGACTATCATCGTCCTGGTGCTGCTGCAACAAGGCAAGGGCGCCGACATGGGCTCCGCTTTCGGCGGCGGCTCGGCCGGCAGCCTGTTCGGCGCCGCCGGCGCGGCCAACTTCCTGTCCCGCACCACGAAGTGGGCTGCCGTGGTCTTTTTCATCACGACTGCCGCGCTGGCCTACCTGGGCCGCCCGGCCTCGTCCGTACCGGAAGGCGGCGTGATGGAAAACCACAACCCCGACCAGACCGTGCCGACCGTGCCTGGTTCGACGCCTGCTACGCCGCCGGCCGCGGCGCCCGATGCATCCGTGCCTGCCGTCCCGGCCACTCCGGCTCCGCAGCAGAATGCGCCCGCCCAGCCGGAAACGCCGAAAAAGTAAGGAAGCTTCCTTAAGAGCCCGCAAATGTTATATACTAGCGGGCTCACGCAAGCCGTCGTGGTGGAATTGGTAGACACGCTATCTTGAGGGGGTAGTGGCGAAAGCTGTGCGAGTTCGAGTCTCGCCGACGGCACCAGGATTCAAACTTTCAGCCTGTCCTGAAAGCCCGAAAACCCGCGAATCTCCATGAGATCGCGGGTTTTTTTGCATCGGACCGCCCAACGCAGGACGTGCCCGGCGTCAGCGCGGCGGTGCCTTGTGGCGCTGGCCCTCGCTGGGCTTGCTCCGGAAGGGATAGGCGCTGCCTGTGCCGGCCGCATCCTTGGGCGGAATGCGCAGCGACAGCACCATGGTCGTGGCCAGGATGAGGCCCGTGGCGGCGAGCGACCACAGAACCGGGATGTGGTAGAGGTCGATCAGCAGCATCTTCACGCCTATCAGCACCAACACCAGGGCCAGTCCATAGGGCAGCAGGTGGAACCGCTCCTGCATGCCGGCCAGCAGGAAATACATGGCGCGCAGGCCCAGGATGGCGAACACGTTGGACGTGAGCACGATGAACGGGTCGGTGGTGATGGCGAAGATTGCAGGGATGGAATCCACCGCGAACACCACGTCGACGATGCCGATCAGCAGCAGCACCATCAGCAGCGGCGTGGCGACTTTCTGCCCGTCCACGCGCGTGAAGAAACGCTCGCCGTCGTAATCGGGAGCGATGCGTATGCGGGCGCGGAGCCAGCGCAGCGCGGGGTTGTTCTCGAGGTCCGGCTCCTGGCCGGCGGCCCACCACATCTTCGCGCCGGTGAACACCAGGAACGCGCCGAAGACATACAGGATCCAGTGGAAGCGGGCGATCATCCACGCTCCCACCAGTATCAATATGGCGCGTAATACCAGTGCCCCGAGAATGCCCAGCATCAACACGCGCTTCTGGAACTCGGCAGGCACCGCGAAGTAGGTGAACAGCATCAGGAAGACGAAAATGTTGTCCACCGCCAGCGCCTTCTCCACCAGGTAGCCGGTGATGAATTCCAGCGCCTTGTCGTTGGCCATTGCACGCGTGCCGGCATCGTCGCCCATGCCGCCCAGCCACCACCACACCAGGCCGACGAAGACGAAGCTGGTGGCCACCCAGATGAGCGACCAGATGGCGGCTTCGCGCAGGGAGACCTTGTGCGCACCCTGGCGGTTCAACGCAAAGAAATCGATGAGCAGGGCGACGAGGACGAAGGCCGCGAACAGCGACCACAGCAGCGGGGTGCCCGTGGATACCATGGGGAGACCTCTATCGGTTAGATAGTTGACGAAAGACTCGTCCGGTCTCGCCGTCCGCGAAAAACGCGGTCCGCCGCGCCGGGAGGCTGCAGCCCGTGGGCGGCCCGTCTCCGTACTGACGACGCTGCGGGAACGTATGCCGCTCCGGCTACTCCCCGTGAGAGAGCTTAGATTTAATCAAGCATGGGCGGCGTCTGTCAACGGCCGGCCGGGGCCCATCCCCCGGGGGCCGGCTCGACCGACGCCGGCGCTGCCTTGATCCGCCGCCGCCAGCGCTCGACGCGCGTGCCTACCGTCAGGTTGAGCGCCGCGGCTGCCGCCAGGCTGGCAACGACGACTGCCACTACTGCGGCCGCAGGATGCGCGGCCTTGAATCCCGCCGCCAGGTGCTCGAACAGCAGGATGACCAGCATGTGCGAGATATAGAGCGGATAACTGAGCTCGCCTATCGCGCGGTCCCATTTATGGCGGCATTGGAAGATGAATGCCAGCGGCAGCAGCGCGACGGCCACCGCGAGAAACAGCGCGTCGCGCAACGTGGGCGCAATCGGCATGTGGAAATGCGCCACCGTATAGACCACCAGCGCTCCCACGGCCAGTGCGGGCAACCTCGGCAGCCGCGTGCACAGCCGTTCGAGTCGCGGCAACAGGACCTGCTGCGACAGCGCGCCGGCCAGGAACAACGCGAGCTCCGATGGAAAGAAGCGGTAGGTCCACGGGTCGGCGCGGCCGATACCGGTGGCGATCAGCGCGGCGCGCAGCGCCAGCGAGGCCAGCAGCGCCAGCCACAGCCACCGGCGCGACATCAGCAGGAAGGGAGCCACCAGATAGAAGGCGAGCTCCACGGACAATGTCCATGCCTGCGGCACGAGCAGGCCTTCATGCAGCGGCACGTCGCTGTCCATGAAGCTGCCGGTCAGCGCCAGCTGGCCATCGTGGACGCCCATGAACATGACCCAGTCCTGCCCGACGAGCAGGGCGTTGGACAGCAACAGCACCGCGGCCGCATCGCTCGGGATCTCGCCATAGCGCGACAGGAAATCGGTGCCCAGGGCCGCATGGGCAATCAGCGTGAGCAGGGCGACGACGAGGTAGGGTGGGTACAGGCGCAGGAAGCGGTTCTGGTAGAACCTGAGCTGGGCGTGCCGGTACGTATCGGTGGCCGTGAGCACGTAAGAGATCAGGAAACCGGAGATCAGATAAAAGGTCTGGACCGCCAGGCGTCCGCCCAGCAGGGTCTCCCTGTCTCCGCCCCATACGTGATCGAGCAGCACCGAGAAGGCCAGCAGCGTGCGCAACAGTCCCAAGATCGCTCCTTTGTCGCCATTCATGCCATGGCGCGGCGCGGGCGAAGTCGCCGCACACACCACTGCCTATCGAGGCGGATTGTGCGATGGGGCGCTTGGAGGCCGCCATGCTCCATTTGGCTTCATGTGGCAGGCGTGGGCACTCCGGGTAACCCCGGTCCGGGCGGTCCGCCGGCGTGCACGCGAGCATGGCGGACGAGGCGCCTAAGCCTTGTGGGGGAGGCGCCGCTCGTGCCGTTGGACGGCGCGCGGTCCGGCCGGCGCATGGGGCCCCAGTTATAATTCCGCCACTCGCCCTCCACCGACGGAAGCCCGTGAATGCCCCCTTTCATTCCGCCGTTGAACGCGTTGCTTGCTTTCGAGGCGACCGCCCGCCACTTGAGTTTCACGAAGGCGGCCAATGAGCTGCATCTGACCCAGGCGGCGATCAGCCACCAGATCCGCTCGCTGGAGGACCGCCTGGGCACGGCGCTGTTTGTCCGCGCCAAGGGCAAGATCTCCCTGACCACTCCCGGCGCCGAATACCTGGAAGCCGTCAGCAGCCTGCTGGTGGAGCTGTCGACCGCGACCGACCGCGTCAGCCAGGGGGGGAACGAACATACGCTCTCCATCAGTTGCCTGCCGACTTTCGCGACGGAATGCCTGATTCCGTTGCTGCCCGAATTCCGCGAGGCCTATCCGCATCTGCGTCTCCAGCTATCGACCACGTCGGCCTTCGATGCTTTCCAGATCAATGCCTACGACGTGGCGATCCGCTATGGATCGGGCAAGTGGGATGGGGTCAAGTGCGACTGGCTGTGCGACGAGCATTTCTTTCCCGCGATGTCGCCGCGCTTGCTGCAAGGCAAGGAAGGGAAAGAGCCCGCGGCGATCCTGGCCGAGACCACGTGGCTGCGCACGTATTTCACCTCCCTGTACGAGGACGACTGGCCCGAGTGGCTGGCGGCGGCGGGCCTGGGCGACACGCAGCCCCGCATGGAGCTCGGCATGCACATGCAGCTCACCTCGCTCGCGGGAGCGGTGGAGGGGCTGGGCGTGGTGATCGCGCGCACGCCGCTGGTCAATCGCGCGCTGCGCAGCGGCACGCTGGTGTCGCCTTTCGGCCCTCGGCTGAAATCGAAGTCGGCCTACTACCTGGCTACGCCAGAGAGCCGCTACGAACACCAGAAGGTGGCCTGTTTCCGGTCTTGGCTGCTGGAGCGCGCGGCCGGGCATTTCCGCATGGAGCCCGAGGCGCTGTTCGGCCATGGCTAGCGAGTTCGCACAGTTCGTCGAGTCCTGCCTGGCGCGGCGCGCAAGCCGCTACCCGCATCGGCTCGCGCTGGCGGATACCGGCGGCGCGATGCTCGACGGGCGCGGCCTGTACGAGCAGGCTCGCGCGGTGGCGCGGTCGCTGCCGCCGCCGAGCGGGACGGAACCGCCGCTGTACCTGCTGCCTTCGGCCAACGGCGTCGACAAGATCGTGCTGTGGCTGGGCGCGTGGATGGCGGGCGCGGCCGTGCTCAACATCGACATGGACTATCTGCCGGCCGAGACGGCGCGGGCCCTGCTGGCCACCGCGCGGCCGTCGGGCATGCTGTCGCTCGCGCCGTCGGGGGCGCAGTGCCTGCCGCTGGCGCAGGAGACCGGCGCGCCGGCGATGCCGGCGGGCACGGTGCTGGTCAATTGCACGTCGGGGACGACGGGCATGCCAAAGCTGGTCTATCAGTCCGCCACGGCGCTGCGGCACAACGGCGACGTCTCGGCGCGCCTGATGGAACTGGACGAAGGCGAGCCCTGCCTGGAAGTACGGGGCATGAATTGGTATTCGGCGCAGATCCTGAGCCTGATGCCCTTTCTTTCCGTGGGTACGCAGCTGCATGTCGCGCCGAGGTTCTCCGCGTCGAAGCTGACCGGCTGGCTGGCCGAGCGGGAGATCCGCTTCATGCCCATGGTGCCGAGCATGGTGCGCATCATGCTCGGAGTGGTTCGGGGATTGCCCGCCTCGCTCGCGAGGTACTCGTGCAGTTCCTCGGAATTGGCCGCGTCGCTGTGGCAGCGGGCGGAAGAGACGTGGAGCATTCCGCTCATCAACCTGTATGGCAGTTCCGAGCTGGGTTGGATCTGTGGCTCGGACGAGGGCGCGAGGCAGATCGGCCGCGTGGGATTCCCGGTCGCCGGCGTGCGAGTGGCCGTGCGGCGCGAAGCCGACGCGGCGGCCGGCGAGCCGGGGCGGATACTGGTGTCGACGCCCTATGCGGCGCTGGCCACGCGTGCCGTGGGCGGCGCCGCGCAGAGGCTCGGCGATACGCAGGTCGACACGCAGGACCTGGGCTGTTTCGACGCGACCGGCCGGCTGGCGCTCATGGGCCGGGCCGACGACATGATCCTGCGCGGCGGGGTGAATATCCACCCAAGCGATATCGAGCGCCATATCGAGCAAGTGCCCGGCGTGCGGCAGGCCGTGGTCTTCGGCGTGGACGACGCCACGTACGGGGCTGTGGCGGGCTGTGCCTTCACCGGCGCGCCAGGAGTGCAGGCCGATGA
This sequence comes from Pigmentiphaga sp. NML080357, assembly GCF_002188465.1. Lineage (GTDB taxonomy): Bacteria > Pseudomonadota > Gammaproteobacteria > Burkholderiales > Burkholderiaceae_B > Pigmentiphaga. The sequence goes on from NZ_NINW01000013.1 coordinate 30,295, forward strand.
CCTGGCCATACGCCTGGCGACGGAATTGCCGGCTGCGTGGCAGCCGGTCTACTGGTGGAAGCTGGACAGCATTCCGCTGGCGGCCAACGGCAAGATTTCGCGCCGCCAGCTCAGGCAGCGGCTGACGGAGTCGCTTCCGCCACCACTTGCACCTCGATCTGGGCGCCGAAGTGCAGCGGCCCCACTGGAACCACCGTGCGCGCACACCGGTGCGCATCCAGGCGGCGGCGGTAAAGCCGGTTGAATTCGTCCCACAGGGCGATGTCCGACAGATAGACCGTGCATTGCACGACCTGGGCCAGGCCGAGGCCGCCCTCGGCCAGGATCGCCTCGATGCGTTCGAAGCAGGTATCGAACTGGGTGGCGAAGTCCTGGCCGCGCGCCAGGTCGGGCAGAACGCCCGACAAATACACCAGGTGGCCCGTCTGCATGGCATAGACGTAGTGGCCCGCGGGGGCGGCGAGGCGGGTGACGGGCCAGGGGGTCATGCGCCGCCTCCGCTGAAGGCGACGGCCGCCACAATGGCGACCACGACCGCCGCTGCGACGTAGATCCAGGCGCGCGACACGGGCGCAGGTACCACGGACCCGGTGGCGGCGCTGCCTGCATGACCCCGTGGATCCGTCGTCGCCGCAGCGGTCGTGGCGTCCGCGTCCGGGCCGGTGATGACCTGGTCCAGCCGCTGGAAAAATTCATCCGCCATTTTCTTTGCCACGCCGTCGATCACGCGCGCCCCGACCTGGGCCAGCTTGCCGCCGACCTGGGCTTTCACCTGGTAGGCCAGGACGGTGCCGCCCGGGGCATCGCTGAGCGCGACGCTGGCCGCGCCCTTGCCGAAGCCGGCGGCCCCGCCGGTGCCGTTGAAGCTCAGGTCGTACGACGTGTCGGCTATCTTGTTCTGCAGCGTGAGGTCCCCCACGAACCTGGCCTTGATGAAACCCACGGCCGCGACCATGGCGACCTTGTAGCGGTCGGGTCCGGTCGCTTCGATGGACTCGCAGCCCGGGATGCAGGCCTTGAGGACTTCGGGGTCGTTCAGGCAGCGCCAGACTTCATTGCGCGGGGCTTCGATCAGGCGCTCGGCGGCCATTTCCATGCAGTGTGCTCCTCAGTCGCGGGCGCCGGCGCGCTTGGCGGCCAGCCGCACCGCGGCGGTGATTTCCGGGTAGGTGCCGCAGCGGCACAGGTTGCCGGACAGGTAATGTTCGATCTGGGCCTCGGTGGGGTCGGGATGGGCTTCGAGCAGCTTGCGCGTCATCATCACGAAGCCAGGCGTGCAGAAACCGCACTGGAAGGCGCCACAATCGATGAAGGCCTGCTGGATGGGGTCGAGTTCGCCGCCGGCGGTGTTGAGCGCTTCGAGGGTCTCGACCTGTTTGCCCTGCAATTTCCAGGCGGGATAGAGGCAACCCGAGGCCGGCGCGCCGTCCACGTAGATGGTGCAGCAACCGCACAAGCCCTGGCCGCAGCTTTCGCGGGCGCCTTTCAGGCCGCAGCGGCCGAGCATGTCGATGGCGTTGTCGCGCACATCCACGTGGCGGCGTTCGGGGCGGCCATTGAGTTCGAATTCGATGTCGATGTGATGGGTGCTCACAGCTGGGCCCTCTCGTTGTTGCGCATGCCTTCCCAGATCTTCTCGGGGCGGATGGGCAGTTGCGTGATGCGGACGCCCACGGCGTCCTCGATGGCCGCGGCCAGGGCCGAGGCGACGCCGAAGGTCGCGCTTTCGCCCACGCCCTTGCCGCCGAAGGGACCGTTGGACTGGTAGGCGTCCACCGCCTCGCGGCCGATGGCGCGCGGGATGTCCTGGATGCCGGGGATCTTGTATTCCGACAGGCCGGCGTTGCGCAGCTGGCCCTGTTCGTCGAATTCCATCTCCTCCAGCGTGACCGTGCCGAGCTGCATGATGGCGGCGCCGCTGATCTGGGTCTGGACGACCAGCGGATTGAGGGCGGTGCCGCAGTCGACGACGTTTTCCATCCGCAGGATGGTGTACATGCCGGTCTCGGTATCGACTTCGACCTCCATGGCGGTGCCGCCTATCATCCAGTTGGGCGTGATGTCTTCGGATTGGCCGGTGTTCTTGTCCGGCGACTGATAGGTAGGCTTGTAGACGCCGGTACCGATGACCGTGCCGGCCTGCATGCCGAACTTGCGGACGAACAGCGTGCCGAGGTCCGCCGGATCGATACGCTCCACGCCGACCTCCTTGGCCATCGCCAGCAACTTGGCGAGCGCGTCTTCGGCGGCCAGGCGGACGGCGTGGCCCATGTGGAACGTCGACCGCGAACCCAGCGTCGCCATGTCGTAGGGCGAGGCATCGGTGTCCGGATTGACCACCGACACCGATTCCGCCGGCACGCCCAGCACTTCGGAAACGATCATGGCCATCAACGTATCCGAGCCCTGGCCCATGTCGACGGTATTGCATTGCACGCTGCAACTGCCGTCTGCAGCCACCGACACGGCAGCCACCGACGTGGTGGGAGAGACACAGGCCTTGATGCCCACCCCTATGCCGCGCCCGCGCCGGAAACGCCCCGTCGTCCGTTCGAAGGGCTTGTTCCAGCCGAAGCGTTCCGCCACGCGATTGAGCACCTGCGAAATCGCGGCATCCTTCATGACGGTGCCGGTGGCGTGGCGCTTGCCGTCGGACAGCACGTTGCGCAGGCGGAACTCGACGGGGTCGATGCCCATTTCCCGCGCCATGATGTCGGCCTGGCTTTCATAAGCCCATACCAGCTGCGGGATGCCGAAACCGCGGAAAGCGCCGGCCGGGGGCCGGTTGGTATAGACCGCGACCGAGGTGACGTCGACGTGTTCGATGTCGTAGGGGCCGGGGGCGGTGAAGCCGGACTTCTGCGTGACGCGCGGTCCGATGTCGGCATAGGCGCCGCCGTTCCAGATTACCTCGCAGCGGCGCGCGACGATGCGGCCGTTTTCGTCCACCGCCGATTCGATGTTGAAGGTGGTCGGGTGGCGGGTAATGGTGTAGAACTGTTCGGCCATCGTCAACGCGACCCGTACCGGCCGCTGGCACAGCATGCTCAGAGCCACCGCCAGCGGCTCGAGCTTGACGTAGAGCTTGCAGCCGAAGCCGCCGCCCAGGAACGCGGTCTTGATCGTGACCTGGTTCTCGCGCCAGCCCAGCAGGCGCGCGATCTCGGTGCGGGCGAACGAGGGAGTCTGGCTGGCCGTGTAGACATACGCGTGCGCGCTGTGCACGTCGGCCACCGACACCATGGGCTCGAGCGGCACGTGCATGACCTGGTGGGTCTTGAATGTGTTCTTGAATACGCGGTGGGCGGTCTTGAAGGCCGCTTCGACATCGCCCTTCTTGACGCCGAACGTCAGTGCCACGTTGGTGTCTCGGATGCCGTTCAGGTGCTTGAGGTCGGCAAAGGTACCGGCTGGCCGCAGGGAGTCGTGCACGTAGACGTCCGAGCGCATGGCCTCGATCTCGTCCAGCACCGCGGGCAGCTCTTCGATGTCGGCCTGCACCAGGCCGGCCGCGTCCTCGGCCACGTGGGGCGATTCGGCCACGACCACAGCCACGGGTTCGCCCACATAGCGGACCTTGTCGATTGCGAGAATGGGTTGATCGTGGAAGGCGGGGCCGTAGTAGGGCTCGGGAATGATCTTGAGGATATCCGCACCGGTGAATACGCCATACACGCCCGGAACGGCAAGCGCGTCCGCCGTGTCGATTCCAACGAGACGGCCGTGGGCAACGTGGCTGCGTACGATCTTGGCATGCAGCATGCCTGGCAGCGATACGTGGTGAGTGTAGTTGGCGCGGCCGGTGACCTTGTCGACGGCCTCGAGGCGCCTCAGGCCTTTGCCGAGCCGGGTAAGGGGAGGGCGTTCTGTCGTCATGCTTGTCTCGCTGCCGGTTTGGGGGCCTGCAGGGCCCGCTCGAAGACCTCGGGAAGATAGGCGCGCAGCAGGGCCTGCTTGTATTCCATGCTGCCGTGGCTGTCGGGAACCAGCGTGGACTCGTCTACCGCCGCCCGCGCGGCGCGCCGGCCCAGCTCCGCCGACCAGGACTGGCCTTCGAGCACGGCTTCGGCTTGCTGCAGGCGCATGGGGCGGTCGGTGGCGGCACCGATGAATAGCCGGACCCGCGCGATCCGGCTGCCGTCCAGGTCGAAAGCTGCCGCGATGCCCAGGGTGGGCCAGTCGTGGCGGGCGCGGGTGGTGACCTTCTTGTAGTAGGCACAGGCGGGCTGGCGAGGAATCACGAGCCCGACGATGAGCTCGTCGGCTTCCAGCGAGGTCTCGTAGTATCCCTGGTAGAGCTGGTCCACCGCGATCTCGCGGGTACCGCGTACGCTCTGCGCGACCACCCGGGCGCCGAGGGCGCTGAGCACGGGGGGCAGGTCCATGTGAGGATCGCCGTGCGACAGATAGCCGCCTATCATCGCGACGTTGCGCACACGGGGGTTGGCCAGGGTGGCGAACACCTGCGGCAGCAGCGGGTGGGAGGCGCACAGGCCCGCGTGGCGCTCCATCTCGCCCAGCGTGGCCAGCCCGTCGATGCGCGCCTGGCCGTCGTCGCCGACGCGGATCTTGCGCAGGCCGTCGCGCAGGCCCTCGAGGCTGACCAGGCTGTCCACGTTCAGGACGCCGGCGCGGCGCATCAGCGAAATCGCAGTCGCGCCGCTCACCGGGCGGCCGGCAAAACCGGGCGCGGCAATGATCTTGAGCGCGTCGTCCAGGGTGGACGGTTGCAGCAGTTCAAAAGGGGACATGTCGTGTTCCTCTGTCCGGATCCGGGGACCTAGGGCGTGTTCACACTAAATGAATTTGCTCGTATACTTCGGGTATGGAAATCACCGAAGCCCAATATCAGCAGATCGAGCACTGTTTGCCGCGACAGCGCGGCAACGTCAGCCTGACGAATCTGC
>NZ_NINW01000016.1 GCF_002188465.1 Pigmentiphaga sp. NML080357
CGACGGCGGCTGCTGCCGCGCCGGCCGCGCAGCCGATCGCTGCCGCGCCGGCCGCGTCGGGGCGCAAGAGCCGCCCGAACGGCGACGTGACGAACGCCGTCTTGCGTGCGCAGGCGGAAGGCCGCCTGGCGGGGCAGGCGCTGCCCATGCTGGGCGCCACCGCGTCGCCGAGCTGGAAGCGCTACATCGACAGCTTCTCGCTGCCCATCCCCGATTTCTACGAAACGACCTCGCAGCCGAAGCAATGAGCAGGGCACTCCCATGACTTCCCATCGCCGTTCTCTCCCGTTCGTTTCCGGCTCCCGGCCGTCGCTGGCGCGGCAGCGGGGATCGGTATTGATCGCGGCCGCGGCGGCGATGCTGGTGTCGGTGATCCTGCTCGCCTCGGCGGATCTCGGCTATCTCTTCTATATGAAGCGGGAATTCCAGAAGACCGCCGACCTGGCCGCGCTGGCCGGCGCCCAGCAACTGGAGCGCGACAGCTGTAGCGCCGCCTCGGCGGCCGCGTTGGGCAACGCCAATCTAAACCTGCAGCGCTACGGCCTGACGATGGCTTCGTCGCCGGCTCCCGTGTGCGGCCGCTGGGATCCGAACCCGGATCCCGCCAAAAACACCGTGCAGGCCATGGAGCCTCCCACCGAGTCGTATGGCGGGGCAGGCGGCCAGAAGTACTTCGGCACGCCGAAGAGCTCGGTCGGATTCAACGCGATCAAGGTCGTCATCACGCAGGCGGCGCCTCCGCTGTTGCCCTTTTTCAGCAATCGCACCATCAGCGCGGAAGCCATCGCGATGCAGGAGGCGCCCATCGCGTCGTTTTCCGTCGGCTCGAAGCTGGCGACGTCCTCGTCCGAGACGGCGCCCCTGTGCGTACTCTTGCGGGTGGTCGGCGCGAATCTGTGCGAGGACCTGAACGTCGTGACCTACGGCGGCCTGGCTGGCGTGAAGATCACCCCGAGCGGCCTGCTGAAGGCGCTCGGCATTCCGGTGGGAGCGGACCTGACCGTGGGCGAGCTGAACAATCTGCTGGCTGCGCGCAAGGTGGAGCTGGGGCAATTGCTCAACGCCATTATCAGCCTGGCGCACCAGGATCAGCTGCTCGGCCTGAACCTCGATCTCATTAATGCGCTGACCGCCAAGCTCGGCGTGGACAAGCTGCTGGTGCAGCTGGGCTCGAGCAATGTCGCCAACGGCTTGTTCGCGCTGATCCAGGCGCCCAGCGTCGGATCGGCCCTGAATGTGGAAGTGGACGCGCTGGGGTTGCTGACCGCGGCCGTGGGCGTGGGCGTCTCGCAGCATGCCGTGACCGTCAATCTCGGGCTGCCGGCGGCAGTCAGTTCCGCCGTCGGACTCAAGGCCAACGTGCGGGCCAGCATCATCGAGCCGCCTTCGGTCGGCATAGGCGGGTTGGGCACCAAGGCCTATACCGCCCAGGTACGCACTTATGTCGACATCGCGTCCGAGGGCGGCCTGGTGGGCGGCCTGCTCGGTCTGCTGGGTACGCAGCTCAAGCTGCCCATCATTCTGGACGTGGTCAGCTCGCAGGGGACCCTCACCGGCATGAGTTGCACGGCGCCGGCGGCGGCAACGATCCGGGTCGATTCTTCCATCGCCAAGCTGTGCATGGGCAAGGTCAATGAATCGACCTTGTGGTCGACGGCGGACGTGTGCGACACGGGCCTGCAAGACGAGACCTTCGTGCGGCTGCTGGGTATCAATCTCCTGCATGGCAAGGTGAACCCCGACATCCTGGCCGAGGATCCGATTTCGACCACCTTGCATGTGGGCGAGACCAAGACGGTGGGCCGCAACGACCTGCCTTTGGGTGACACGGTGCAAGACCTGGTGAGCCAGTTGCTGGCGCTGCTGCTCGCCCAGTCTTCCGCGGGGGAGGGTGCGAAGCTCGAAGCATTCCCGCCGGATGTCGCGGCCCAGGTGGCCGACAAGTACCTGGGCCAGTACGGCTACAACCCGAGCCTGGTCGCCCAGAAAATGATCCAGGACGGCATTTCGTGGCCGCGGCCGTGCGGCCTGCTCGGCCTGGGCTCCTGCCCGATGCCGCAACTGTGGCGCGACACCGTCACCTCGATTTTCGCTTCCTGCGACGCGGGCTGCATGCGGACGAAGCTCATAGACGCCCTGCAGACGACGGCGGGCAACGGATTGCTTGGCGGCCTGCTCAATGCCGTCGGCGATTTGCTGGGGGGCCTGCTCGGCGGGAGCGGAGGGCAGTCGCAGAACTTGCTGCAAGCCATATTGAATCCGCTGGTCGGCCTGCTCAAGCCGCTGCTGAACGAAGTCGGCAAGCTGCTAGCCAACCTGCTGGACGGGCTGGTGGGAATCAAGATCGGCCAGACGGACGTGAACCTCATGTCCCTGGAATGCGACAACGTTCGACTCGTGTATTGATGCGAGCGACCAACACGGAGGGAAACAGGCGGACCGCCATGAAGACTCGACCTTCACAAGATGACCTCGACGTTTACGTCTGGGAAGGCAAATCGGACATCGCGGACCGCGTTGCCCGCGCGCTGGCCAATTTCGACGTCGATGTGATCCGCGCCGACAACATTGCCGTGTCGCGCGACGTGACGAGCGCGCGCATGTCGGTCGCGATCATTTCGGTCACGGTCATCGATCGTCCGAGCTTCAGCGTGAGCGATTGGCAGGCCGGCCACGGCATGCCGGTGATCTGGGTGGCGGCCGAGGCGCGCAGCAGCGATCCGCGCGTCTATCCGCCGGAGTACTCGAACATCCTGACAGCCGACTTCACGGCGGCCGAATTGCGCTCGCTGGTCTTCAAGGTCGCCGGCGTGGTGCGCGAGCATGGCGCGCGCGCCAAGGCCGCCGAACCGCTGATCGCCACCTCCGCCTGCATGAGGGTGTTTCTTTCCGAAGTGGAAGCCTTTGCCGACTGCGATTCGACCGTGCTCATACGGGGCGAGACCGGGGTAGGCAAGGAGCGTGTCGCCCGGCTGCTGCACGAGGGGCATCGCCGCTACGGCAAGGGGCCGTTCGTCGCCGTGAACTGCGGCGCCATTCCCGACGGGCTGTTCGAGTCGCACTTCTTCGGTCACGCCAAGGGCGCCTTTACCGGGGCGACTTTCGCGCACAAGGGGTATTTCGAGCAGGCCCACGAGGGAACGCTATTCCTGGATGAAATCGGCGACCTGCCGCTCTACCAGCAGGTCAAGCTGCTGCGGGTGCTGGAGCAGAGCACCGTGACGCGCCTGGGCGCCACCGCCGAAATCCCGGTCGACTTCCGGCTGGTGGCGGCGACCAACCGCGACTTGCGCGAACTGGTGCGCCAGGAGCTGTTCCGCGCCGATCTGTATTACCGCCTAGCGGTCATCGATTTGCAGGTGCCCAACCTGGAAGAACGAGGTGCCGTCGACAAGATCGCCATTTTCAAGGCCTTGCTGGGCCAGATCCTGCCCGAGCAGGAAGAGGAAATGCCCAGCTGGCTGGAGTCGCTCGTCACGCGCACCCGCTTTCCGGGCAATGTGCGGGAATTGCGCAACGTGGCCGAGCGGGTCGGCGTGACGGTCAGGCAGTTCCGCGCCTGGGACCGTGAACGTATCGGAAGGATCTTCGCTTCGCTCGCCGACGGCGTGATTCCGGTCAACGAGCGCAGCCCGCAGGAGGTGGCCGAGCGCAACCGCATCATCGGCGCGCTGGACGCCCATGGATGGCGGCGCCAGGACACGGCCAATTTCCTCGGTATCAGCCGCAAAGTCCTGTGGGAAAAAATGCGCAAATACCAGATCGTCGGCCAGGAAGCGGAGATCGCGGGCGAGATGGATTGACCCCGTAAATAAAAAGCCCACGAGGGCGAACCTTTTATTAAAATCGGACACGCTTTGTTACGGCCAGGCCGACGAATTCACATGACCAAGGAAGCTGGAATGAAAGTTAGGACACGCAGAATGTTCCAAGGAGTGGGGATTGGACTGCTGCTTTCCGCCGTGTCGCTGGGGGTTTCGGCCCAGGTGGTCCAGAACACGACCGCCAAGCCTGCCGCCGCGTCGGCTCCGGCAGCGCAAGCCCGTCCCGCCGACGGCGGACAGGCAGGCTCCGCCAACAGCACCATGGCCGAGCTGCAGCAGCTCATCCAGAACCGCGCCCTGAACGAGCTGCGCACGACGTATAACGGCAACTACGGCGCCAGTCTGCTTTTCAAGGCCGACGACCTGACCTACTACGTCGCCATGTTCCAGCAGAAGAACTTCTGGCGCGTGGTCAAGACGACATCCGAACAACAGGCGGAACAAACCTACAAGGCCTTCGTCGAGCAGACCGTGCAACTGGCCGACGTGGACATCCGCCGCATCAAGCTCGACGCCGAGCGCGCCGCGACCGAGCGGCTGATCAGCGCCAACGAATCCCGTCTGTCGGCCTTGCAGAACGATTTGACGATGCAGCGGCAGCAGGAACAGCAGGTTGCCGCGCGCCAGGAGCAGGCCCGCCAGGAAGCGGCCGCGCTTGCCAACGAACGGCAGGCGGCGCGCGAGCAGCTCAATACCTTGCAGCGGCAGATCCGCATGCTGGAAGAGCAGCAGTCCAAGCTGGACAGCGCCGGCGCCACGCTGGCGGGCGACTCCAAGCGCGGTCGCTGAGCCGTCGTTTCCGATTGTGCCGGGGCCGTGGGTCCCGGCTTGGCGCGTTCCCTGCGGTACGAGGTGGCTGAGCAATCCGGCCAGCTCCAGCGCGGCGCCCGCCATCAGGCCGGAAGTCCAGGGAGTGGATGTGCCGACGCCGGCGCGGCCGGGACACGTGCGTCGTCCGGCTCGAGCCCCGGTTTTCCACCTGCCATCTGTCCGACTTGCTGCATGCCGCCAGGCAAGGGTTGGGAATCGCCGCCATGCCCGTGGACCTGCGCCCGGGGGGCGCCTGAGACGGTATTGACGTGGGCACGGCAAGGCTGCGCGCGGGACGAGGAAGGAGGCGGGAAAGAGCCGGAAGGAGGAGCCCCTGAGGAGGCCGGCGAAAAGGGCGGCATGGCGCGGACTTCGGCGAACGACCGGCCTTGCAAAGTAAAAAGGGGTTAGTGGCTACTATCCACTAACCCCTTGCAATATGGCGCGCCCGGCAGGATTCGAACCCACGACCCCTTGGTTCGTAGCCAAGTACTCTATCCAACTGAGCTACGGGCGCTGCAAAGAAATGAAATTATAACGACACTTTTTTGCTCGTGCAAATCGGGGAAGGAAACTCCTTTTCTCCTACCGCGCATGCAGTCCTTGGCGTTCGGGCAGGAATCCGAGCTCCGCGGCTGCCAGCCTCGCGACACGCAAGGGTGTTTTCGGCACCATGCCGTCGTCCAGCATCCACAGCGCCGACAGCCCGGTCCAGGCGAGTATCCAGCGCAGCAGCCTTGAGCGATCGATGCCGCTTGCCTGCGCGACGATCTCCAGCCGGCGGGCAAAGCGCGCCGGATCGATCGCGATGCCATGGCTGGGGTTGCAGAAGAGGTTGGCATAATCGAAACCCCGTTCCCCGACCAGGCCCTTGGGATCGATGGCAAGCCAGCCCCGCGTGCCGAAATGGAGAATGTTCCCATGGTGGATGTCGCCGTGGAGCACCACGGCCTCGGCCTGCGGTGTGGCGAGCAGTTCAGCGGCCGTGCGTGCCGCCAGGCGAATGATGGCGTGACCTGCCTCGGTACATGGGCGCAGGCGCGAGAACCATTGCGCCAATGGAATGGCTTCGAATGGCGGCGGAAAGGCATGCGCATGCAGCGCCGCTGCGACGTCGCAGGCGATGCGCGTGGCGTCGTCGTCCCGGCCCCCGCGTGCGAGCGCCTCGAGCGACGGTTCGGGGCCGGCGCGCTCGATGAGGATGGCGCGGTCGTCGTGCTCGAAGACGAACGCCGCGCCCTTGCCGCCCCACCAGCTCATCACGGCATTGCCGCGCCGCTCTTCCTCGACCGCGGCGATCTTGAGCATGGCGGGCCGGTCGCGGTAGACGACGGGTAGAAGGCGGCTGCTGGCGGTGAGGATAGGGCCGGCGTCGGGCCGCAGGCCCCAGCGCTGGATGTAGGGGGCGAACATGCCGGCCATCCTACCTCGAAATCGCTTCTCGCCCGTTTTCCCAAGGCAGGTACACTGGCAGGGTCGAAACGCTGATGCGAAGACGGGACTGGCCTGTCTTCGATGGACCCATGCCATTCGCCGTCGATAAATACAAATTCCTGGGGGGACTCGCCGCGTTGGCGATAGCTGCGCCGCTCGCGGCGCAACAGCCGGAGAAGCTGGAACCCGGCACCATGGCGGCGCGGATGGCCGCCTGTACGGCCTGCCACGGGACGCAGGGCAGGGCCGGTCCCGACGGCTATTACCCGCGCATCGCGGGCAAGCCGGCGGATTACCTGTACAACCAGCTCGTCTATTTCCGCGCGGGCCGGCGGCAATACCGGCCCATGCAGCACTTGCTCGAGAACATGTCGGATGACTACCTGCGGCAGATCGCCGAGTGGTTCGCCGGCCAGCATCCTCCCTATGCCGACCCCAGGCCGTCGCGCTTGCCGGCGGCCACCCTGGAGCGCGGCAGGCAGCTCGTGATGCAGGGTGATCCCGGGCGCGGCTTGCCGGCCTGCGTGGCCTGCCACGGCGCGGCGCTGGCGGGCGTGCTGCCCGCCGTGCCGGCGCTGCTGGGGCTGCCGCACGACTACATCAGTTCCCAGTTCGGCGCCTGGACCAATGGCCTGCGCAAGGCCATCGCGCCCGACTGCATGGCCGATATCGCGCGGCGCATGACGCCCGAGGACGTCAGCGCCGTGGCGGGCTGGCTGTCGTCGCAACCGGTGCGCAGCGCAACGCCGGCGGTCAGCCTGCCGGAGCCGCCGCCCCTGGAATGCGGCAGCCAGATGCGCGCGGAGGGACGGCGATGAACAAGCGCGCGTTCATGCTGGGTCTGGCCGCGGTTGCGATCGCGGGGGTCGGCGCGGTGTTCTGGATGGGCCATCGCGACTACGACACCGGGGCGCCGGCCGCGTCGATGCAGGCGGACGATCCCGCGCAGCGAATCGAACGGGGCCGCTATCTCGCCCGTCTCGGCAATTGCATGGGCTGCCACACCGAGCCCGGAGGCACGCCCTATGCCGGAGGCCGGGCGCTCGCGACGCCATTCGGCACGTTCTACGGCCCCAACCTGACGCCCGATCCGGAGCATGGGCTGGGCCGCTGGAGCGCCGACGATTTCTGGCGCGCCTTGCATCAGGGCAAGGCGCCGGACGGCAGCCTGCTGTACCCGGCTTTCCCGTATCCGAGCTACCGCAACGTGTCGCGCGAAGACGCCGACGCGTTGTTCGCCTACTTGCGCTCGCTGCCGGCAGTGGCGCGGGCCAACCGGCGGCACGAGCTGGGCTTTCCCTATGACCAGCGCTGGCTGGTGGCGGTATGGCGGGCGTTCTATTTCCGGCCGGGATCGCCCGAGGCGCCGACGCAGGGGCAATCCGAGGAGTGGTTGCGGGGGCGCTACCTGGTCGAGGGCCTGGCGCACTGCGCGGAATGCCATACTCCCCGCAACCGGCTGGGTGCAATGGCCTTGAACGCCGGACTGGCCGGGTCGCTCATCGGCGGCCAGTCCTGGTATGCGCCGCCGCTGACCGGCGACCGGACGACGGGGCTGGGCGAGTGGACGCGGCAGGACATCGTCGATCTGCTCAAGACCGGCATCTCGCGTCGTTCCCATGCCGCGGGGCCCATGGCCGAAGCGGTCTACCAGGGCTTCCAATATGCGGATGACGCGGATTTGAACGCCATGGCGGCCTATTTGAAGTCGCTGCCGGCGGTGGGGACGGATACGGCGGCCGTGGCGGCCGCCGCCGCGCCAACGGTAATGCAGATCGGTGGCAAGCTGTACGAACAGCATTGCGCCCAGTGCCACGGCGCCGACGGCCGGGGGCGCGTGCCCGCATGGCCTCCGCTCGTGGGCAATCTCTCGGTCGTGGCGGCCTCGCCTGACAACGCGATCCACATGGTCCTGTCCGGCGGTTTCGCCCCGAGCACCGCGGGCAATCCGCAGCCGCACGGCATGCCGCCTTTTGCCCAGTCCATGGGCGACCAGGATGTGGCCGCGGTGGTGTCGTACATCCGCCAGAGCTGGGGCAACCAGGCGAGCTCGGTCAGCCTGCCTGAAGTTCGCCGGGTGCGAGAGGCCGCACGGTAGGGGGAGGCCGGCGCAGCCGGCTCGCCCGAGCCGGACGTTTCAGGACGGGGCGCCGGATTCGAATCGCCGCGTCAGCGTCTGGCTGCTGAATTTCCAGCAGCCCTCCATGAGGACGAAGTCGGCCGTGGCGGCCAGGATCATGGCGGGGCCGGCGACGGTTGCCACGGCCTCGTCGGCGAGCACGCCGGCATGGCGGTAGACCGTCACGTAGTACGTGCCCGTCGCCGTGGACGCCGATGTCGGCTCGATGCGCATGTTAGTGATGACGTGGATCACGCGCTGGGCGCGAGGCCGTCGCTCCAGTTCCTCCAGGATGCGGGCGTGTCCGCGCAGCGCCACGCCGGCCCGGTGCCAGACGCCGTCCGGCGCGTAGCATTCGAGCATGCGCGCATAGCGCCACTGGTCATAATGATGGAAGAAGTCGTGGACGACCTGGCTGCATTGCCAGCCGGTCTCGAATGCGGCGATCGTCATGATGGGGCGGTCCTCGTTCGTGATATGGCGGGCGTCATGCCACCGCCAGGATGATCTTGCCGGCATGGACGCTGCTTTCCATGCGCGCGTGCGCCTGCGCGGCCTCAGCCCACGGAAAGACGCGATCGATCACCGGCGTGCCTTGGCCGGCGGCCAGCCGCGGCCACCAATGGCGTTCCAGGTCCCGCGCGATGGCGCCTTTCTGCGCCACGGTGCGCGGCCGCAGCGTCGAGCCGGTCAGGGTGGCGCGCTTGCGCAACAAGGCAGGAATGGGCAGCGTCGCGTCGGCGCCTCCCATGAAGGCAATGAGCGCGATGCGCCCGTCCAGGGCCAGCGCTTCCAGGTTGCGCGCGAGGTAGCTGCCGCCCACCATGTCAAGTACGACGTCCAGTCCTCGATCCCCGGTGAAGGCCATGGCCTCGCGCACGAAATCGTCATCCCGGTAGTTCACCGCCAGGTCCGCGCCCAGGGCGCGGCAGAAGGCTGCCTTCTCCGGCGTGCCGACGGTCGTCATGACGCGGGCGCCGAAGGCCTTGGCCATCTGGATGGCCGTGACGCCTATGCCGCTCGAACCGCCGTGCACGAGGAAGCGCTCGCCAGGCTTGAGGCCGGCGCGCGAGAACACGTTGTCCCATACCGTGAAGCAGGTTTCCGGCAGCGAGGCGGCCTGTTCCAGCGCCATGCCGGGCGGCACCGGCAGGCAGTGGGTCGCGGGCGCGAGGCAATATTCCGCATAGCCGCCTCCGGGCGTGAGCGCGCACACGAGATCGCCTTCGCGCCAGCGGTCGACGCCGGGGCCGACCCGGACGACCCGGCCCGAGACTTCCAGGCCGAGAATGGGCGAGGCGCCGGGAGGAGGCGGGTAGCGGCCGATGCGCTGGGCGCAGTCGGGGCGGTTGACGCCGGCGAATGCCACCTCGATCAGCACTTCGCCCGCGCCCGGCGCTGGCACGGCACATTCGGCAAGACGCAGCACCTCGGGCGGGCCGCCCGCTCCATGATCGACATAGCGCATGGTTTTCATCGGCCGCTCCCTTTTCCCCGGGGCGACGGCGTCGAGGCGCATTCCGCCACCTGGCGGCGTGCGGCATCGGCGATGCGCGCGGCGTCGGGAATGAGTGCGGCCTGCAGATGAGGCGCCGCCGGGATCCTGCAATCGTCCACGCCCAGTCGCTGCACCGGCGCGTGCAGATGCCCGAACAATTCGGCCTGGACCCGAGCCGCGATTTCGGCGCCGAAGCCGCCGGTGACGTTGGCTTCGTGCACGACCAGCAGGCGGCCCGTGCGGCGTACGCTCGCCAGCAGCGTGGACCAGTCGAACGGGGCGATCCAGCGGGCGTTGACCACCTCGGCGGCTATGCCTTCGGCGGCCAGCAGCGCCGCGGCTTCCAGTGCCTGGAACAGCATCGCGCCCCAGGCCACGATGGTCAGGTCGCGGCCGGCGCGGGCGATATGCGCGCCGCCCACTTCCTCGATGGGGCCGCCCAGTTCCACCGACTGCGGCTCGCCGTGGTACATGGCGCGGTGTTCGATGATCATGGCCGGATCGTCGCTGCGAATGGCGGCCAGCAGCATGGAATAGGCGTCCTGCGCGGTAGCCGGGATGCCCACGCGCAGGCCGGGAATGTGCGCGTAGAGTGCTTCCAGGTTCTGTGAATGCTGGGCGCACGAACCCGGCGTTGCGCCTTGCTGGGTGCGTATGGTCAGGGGCGCCCGCAGCTTTCCGGCCGAGACGTAGCGCACGTTGGCAGCCTGGTTGACGATCTGGTCCATGGCTACCAGGCTGAAGTCGATCCACATGATCTCGACGATCGGACGCAATCCGCTCATGGCTGCGCCCACGGCCACGCCCAGCATGGCCGTCTCGCTGATGGGCGTGTCGAACACGCGCGCTTTGCCCGCTTGCTGCCGCAGGTCCTTGGTGACGCCGAACACCCCGCCTGGCTTGCCGACGTCTTCGCCGTACAGAATGGTGTCGGGCATTTCCCGCAGCGCGCGGGCCAGCGCCGCGTTCACCGCCTTGCCGAAGCTCAGCGGGGCGGTCCCGGTCAGTGCGCCGGCTTCATGCATACAAGTGCTCCTTGATGGTCCCGGCATCGGCGGGCGGCGCCGCGAGCGCGGCCGAGGCGGCCTCTTCGATCCCGGCCGTGGCAGCGGCTTCCAGCGCGGCCAGGGTCTCGGCGGCCACGCCTTGCGCCGCCAGCCGTTCCTCGAGGCGCACGATGGGTTCCCGCCGCCGTGCCTCGGCCAATTCGCCGCGCGGCCGGTAGCCTTGCAGGTCGCCGTAGTAGTGGCCGACCAGACGCTGGGTCATCATTTCGATCAGGGCCGGCCCGCGGCCTTCGCGCGCGCGGGCGGCATGGTACGCCACGCAGCCGCGCACGGCGGACGGATCGTTGCCGTCTATGCGCTCGCCGGGCATGCCGTAGGCGGCCGCGCGTTTGTAGAGATCTGCATCGCGCACGGTGTCGGCCACCGGCGTCAGCTCGGCATAGGTGTTGTTCTCGCAAACGAAAAGCACCGGCAGGTCCAGGTAGGCCGCGAAGTTCATCGCTTCGTGGATCGCTCCCTGGTTCATCGCGCCGTCGCCGAAGGCCGCCAGCGCGATGCGTTGCTCGCCTCGCAGCCGGGCGGCCAGGGCGGCGCCGCAGGCAAGCGGCGCGCCGGCGCCGACGATGGAGTTCTCGCCGTAGAACCCGTAGTCGGCGGCGCTGAACATGGCCGACCCGCCGCGGCCTCGGCATATGCCGGTCTGCCTGCCCAGCAGCTCGGCCAGGATGCCCTCGGCCGGAACGCCGCGCGCCAGCGCCCAGCCGTGGCCGCGGTAGGTCGAGAACACCGCGTCGTGGGCAGACAGCGCCTGGCAGGATCCGGCATAGATGGCTTCCTGCCCGATGCACAGGTGGACCGAGCCCTGGATGAACTGGCCCTTGCGCAGCTCGGTGATTTTTTCTTCCAGCCTCCGGATACGCAACATGATGTCCAGGGCCGCCATGTCGTCCGCCAGGGCGCGATCGCCGCGCGTGTCATGGAGCGCTTCCATGCCGCCTACCGCTCCGCCTGCACGTGCTTGGCGGCCAGGGCGTCGGCAGCCCGCACCAGGAGCGAGAGGTCCGAGCCGACGATCACCACGGTGGCCCCCGCGGCCACGTAGCGTTCGCACTCGGGCGATCCCGCCAGCACGCCCGCCGGCATGCCCAGCGACACGGCGCGCCGTATGCCTGCTTCGATGGCCTCCACGACTTCGGGATGATTGGGCTGGCCCATGTGGCCCATGTCGGCCGACAGGTCCGTCGGACCGAAGAACACCATGTCCACGCCCTCGACGCGGCAGATATCGTCGAGGTTGCCCAGCGCCTCGCGCGTTTCGATCTGCACCAGCAGGCAGGTTTCCTCCGCCGCCCGGGCGTAGTACTCCTTGTCGCGGCCATAGCGCGTGGCGCGCATCGTGCCGCCCAGGCCGCGCACGCCGCCCGCGGGGGGGTAGCGGGTGTACCGGACGGCGGTACGGGCTTCTTCGGCGTTCGACACGTTGGGCACCATCAGCGCCTGGGCGCCCAGGTCCAGGTACTGCTTGAACGACGACAGTTCGAGTATGGGCACGCGCACCGTGGCGGCCGTATCGCCCGCCGCCAGCGCCGCGAACTGCGCATGCAGGTGGGGCAGGCTTTGCGGCGAATGCTCGAGATCGAACATGATGAAATCGAAGCCGCTGCCGGACAGCGCCTCCACGGTCTGCAATGCGTTCGAGACGCAGAAGAGGCCGTACTGGGGATGGCCCGAACGGACCAGGCGCTTGAAGCGGTTGCGTAGGGAAGAATGGCTCATGTCTTACTCCGGTGAAATACCTGCCTTGCGTTGCACCTCCTGCCAGATGGGCAGGTCGGCCTGCATCCGGGCCGCCATCTCGGCGGGCGTGCTGCCGGTCAGCTCCACGCCATTGCTGCGGAATTTCTCGCGCAGCGCAGGCTGCTTGAGAATGGCGCGAAGTTCGGTCGACAGCTTGTCGATGATGGGCTGCGGCACGCCGGCGGGCGCCACGATGCCGAACCAGAACGAGGCATCGAAGCCCGGCACCGTGTCGGCGATGGGGGGGATGTCGGGCGTGCCGCTCGCCCGGGTCTTGCTGGTGACGCCCAGCACGCGCAGCCGGCCGCCATGCACCAGCGGCAGGGCCGAGGTCCCGACGTCGAACATCAGCTGGATCTGCCCGCCCACCATGTCGCTCAGGGCCGGCATGCTGCCCTTGTAGGGAATGTGGACCATGTCCGTGCCGGTCATGGACTTGAACATCTCCGCGGTCAGGTGCAGCGAGCTGCCGGGGCCTATGGAGCCGAAGCTGAGCTTGCCGGGATTGCCGCGGGCATAGGCGATGAGGTCGGCCACGGACTTGACCGGCAGTTCGGGATTGACCACCAGGTACAGCGGCGTGGTGAAGGCGAGCGATACCGGCGCGAAGTCCTTGAAGGGATCGTAGGGCAGGCTCTTCTGCGCGCCGATGTTCAGCACGAGGCTGGAGAGGCTGCCCAGGAACAGCGTGTAGCCGTCGGCAGGCGCCTTGGCCACCGCTTCGGCGCCGATCATCTGGCTGGCGCCGGGCTTGTTCTCGACGATGACGGGCTGGCCCAGGCGCTGCGCCAGGTTCCGTGCGATATCCCGGGCCGCGGTATCGCCGATGCCGCTGGGCGGGTAGGGCACCACCAGCTTGATCGGCTTGGTCGGGTAGTCCTCGCGGGCGGCGCCAGGCGCCGCCACGGCAAGGGACAGCATGGCGCTCGTTGCTGCAAGCAGCGTGAGTAGTCTCATGGTCGTCTCCGGAACGGCGGCGCTGGATGTCCGCGCCGCTCTGTGATGGGATCGGTGAAGGTGTTGCGGTCAGTCGTGCTCCCGTACGGCTGAGGCTTTCTCTTCGATATAGCCTTGCGGATTGCCGAAGCGTTCGGTCATGACCTCGCCGAGCGTCTTCGATTTGTGGGCGACCCAGCCCCCCGACAGCACCGCGTAGTCCCGCGGCCGCCCCAGCGCCGCCGGCGTCTTGCCCGCCATTTCGTCTCGGATCAGCGCCAGCAGCAGGCGGCGCATGCGCACGATGCCTAGGTCGGTGGGACCCAGATGCTCGCGCGTGCGGTCGGCGATCGGACCCTGGCTGTCCTGGATGGCCGCATCCTGCTCGGACACGCCCCGGATGCCCGTGAAGCTGTTGTACTTCTGGTCTTCGCGATCGATCAGGTAGTCGTTGCGGATATTGCGGTAGGGCATGTAGTTCTCGTCCACCTGCGAGTGGATGGTATGACCCTGCCGCGCCATCTCCCGTTCTTCTTCCGTGAGCGGCCGGTCGGGATTCCAGGTATAGGTGTATATCCAGCACGAGGTGTCGGTAACCGGGACGAAAGTCTGCCCATGGTAGTTTTCGCCCGGGAAGGCGCTGGGCGCCAAGGCATGGTTGGGCAACAGGTAGTGCGCGATGCGCCAATACAGGTCGTCGCCGTCGGCCTTGCGCGCGCCGCCCACCACCAGTCCCGCCGGGAACTCGTCCACCGAAAAAGCCGGCATGGGATCGTCGCGTACCCATTTGAAGCGGTCGTTGCGTACGGCCTGCGTGCCCAGCGCCGCATGCTTGATGCGCTCCATGACGGCCTCGGCCGTGTCGGCCTCTTCGGTACCCAGCAGCATGTGCAGGAACGAGAAGTGCGTGGTGTCGAGCGCGCCCTCCAGGCACTGCAGCCAATTGCAGTCCTGCCATTTCTTGCTGACATAGCGGTGCGACGGCGGCACCAGGGCGAAGGCGAGCCGGGGCAGCGGCGGAGGCTCGGCGGCCGGGCCCAGGTAGGCCCATATGCAGTCGCCCCACTCGCGAGTGGGATAGGATTTCAGGCGAATCCGTTCGCGGTAGGGCGAGTCGGCGGGCATGGTGGGCATGTCGACGCAGCGGCCGTCGACGTCGAATTTCCAGCCATGGAATACGCAGCGCAGGCCCGCATGCTCGTTGCGGCCATAGTAGAGATTGGCGCCGCGATGCGGACAGGCCGGCTCGACCAACCCTACGCGTCCCCGCGTGTCGCGGAATGCCAGCAAGTCCTCGCCCAGCACCTTGACGCGCTTGGGGGGGCAGTCCGGCTCCGGCAGTTCTTCCGACAGCAGGACCGGAATCCAGAACTGGCGCAACAGGCGGCCGGCCGGCGTGCCGGGACCGGACCGGGTAAGCAGTTCATTGTCTTCCGCGCTCAACATGATGTGTTCGTCTCCTCTGCATGATGCACCGGTCGGTGTCCGGACCGGGTCTGCGCCGGCGCCGGGCGGCCTGGCCGGAAGTGTCATGCCGTGAGGGAAAGCGACGGTGGGGGAGTTCGGATATTTCGAATAGCATTCTGCAATGCAGAATTCGCGCCGGCGCCGCGACGGAGACCGCCATGCCCCGCAATCCCTACCAGATCGACGAGGAACCCAGCGACATCGAATTCGACGCCTACGAGGCCCACGACGGCGACCGTCTGTTCGCGTCCACGCTGGCCCGCGGGCTGCAGATCCTGCGCTGCTTCACGCCGCTCGAGGCGGCGCTGGGCAACAAGGAGCTGGCGCGGCGCACCGGCCTGTCGCGCCCCACCATCTCGCGCTTCACGTACACCCTGGTGAAGCTGGGCTACCTGCGGCCCGATACCCTGTCGGGCAAGTACCGGCTCGCGCCCGGTGTCGTGTCGCTGGGCTATCCGCTGCTGGCCTCGATCACGCTGCGGCAACTGGCGCGGCCGCTCATGAACGTGCTGGCCGAATCGATGAACTGCTCGGTCTCGATGGGCATACGCGACCGGCTCAGCATCGTTTATGTGGAAACGAGCCGCATCACGAGTTCGTTCGCGCCGCAACTCTCGGACATCGGCCTGCGCTTTCCCATCGTCTCGACCGCGATCGGACAGGCCTTCATCTCGGGATGCGAGCCGGCGGAGCGGCAGAAGCTGCTGAACGAGATCCGGATCAAGACCCCGCGCATGTGGTCCGAGCACAAGGATCACGCGGCGCGTTCGGTGGAGGCGTTCGCCAAGAAGGGGTTTTGCAGCGTCTATGGCGAACAGCATCCCGATCACTACGCCGTGGGCGTGCCCATGGGCAGGCTGCGGGACGGCGAGCTGATCGTCTTCAACGCCGTCATTCCGCGCTTTCGCGCCTCGCCCAAGAGCGTGGAAGAGGGGCTCGGTCCGCGCCTGGTGGAAATGGTTGCCCAGGTGCGGCGCAGCAGCTATGCCGTCTGAGGGCGGCGCCGGCGCAGGGCTTCGTCGAAGCCCGCGGCGTTGCGCATGCCCTGGTCCTCGAAGTTGGTGTTGAACAGCACGTGGACGTTGGCCGCGGCCTGCGTGAGGCGGCGCACCAGCTCGGCGATGCGTTCCAGTTCTTCGGGCGTGTACTCGTAGACGAAGCGGCCCGACGAGGCGGCGATGCCGCGCCGGTTCCAGGCCTCGTGGTTGCGGCCGTGCAGGCGCACCACCGCGAGGTCGCCCCGTGTGGCCGCCCAGACGGCCGGCACGCTGTTGGCATAGCGGTCGGGGCTGTCCACCACGGTGTGGGCGGCGCCCAGCTCGCGCAGCATGGACAGCGTTCCGCGCCGGCCGGTCTCGTCGAGCCAGCCGCGGTGGCGGAACTCCGCCGCATGGACCTGCTCTTCCATGCGCCGCGCGCACTCGGCCACCAGCGCCCGTCCCGCAGCGTTATTGCGCACCCGCGGCGCGTACTGGAAGTGGACCGTCGCCAGCTGCCCGCTCTGGCGCAAGGGTTCCAGGCCTTGCAGGAAGCGGCTCCACAGCTCGTCGCGCAGTTCGCCGGGCACGGTGGCATAGTCCACCACGCGGACTTGCGGGCCGAGCTCCCCGGCGACGTCGGGCGGCAGCGCTTCGACAGGCGTCAGATGGCCGGTGAAGAGCCGGAAAGCCTTGAGATGGAAGACGAAGTCCTCGGGAGTGCGCTGGGTCCAGAGGAAGGCCGTTCGCGCGGACGGCAGGCGGTAATAGCTGCTGTCCACTTCGACCAGGGAAAAGCGGGAAGCATAGAACCGCAGGCGGTCCTCGGCGGTGCGCGCCGATGGCGGGTAGAAGCGGCCGCAGGCGAGGAGGGTGGGGTCGGTCCAGGAAGACGTGCCGACGCGCACGGTCATGACGGGAAATCCGGATCGGGAAAAGGGACGTTTATACTGGATGAATATACAGTTTTCTTCCGTCCCATGTCACACACCCCCGATACGCCCGCCCGCGACCCCTGGGCCGACCTGAACCCCCGCCAGCGCGAGGCCGTCGAATACGGCCGGGGCGCGCACGCGGACAGCGCCGGCCCCCTCCTGGTCATTGCGGGCGCCGGCTCGGGCAAGACGAGCACGCTGGCTCACCGGGTGGCCAGGCTCATCCTCGACGGCACGGATCCGCACCGCCTCCTGCTCCTGACCTTTTCGCGGCGCGCCGCCGCCGAGATGGAACGCCGCGCGGGCCGGGTGCTGCAAACCGTCCTGGGCATGTCGGGCGGGCAGCCGCCGGCACTGCCGTGGGCGGGCACCTTCCATGCCGTGGGAGCGCGGCTCTTGCGCGACTACGCGTCCCGCATCGGGTTGTCCGAGGCGTTCACCATCCACGACCGCGGCGATGCCGAGGACCTCATGGGGTTCGTCCGGCACGAGCTGGGGTTCTCCGGCGCCAAGTCGCGGTTTCCGCTCAAGGGCACCTGCCTGGCCATTTATTCGCGCGCGGTCAACAGCCAGGCGCCGCTGGAGGGCGTGCTGGCCAAGCACTTCCCGTGGTGCGCGCAGTGGGAAGCGCAATTGAAGACGCTGTTCGGCGCCTATGTGCAGGCCAAGCAGGACCAGCACGTGCTCGACTATGACGACCTGCTGCTGTACTGGGCGGAAATGATGAAGGAACCGGCCATCGCGCAAGAGCTCGGAGGCGCCTTCGATCACGTGCTGGTGGACGAATACCAGGACACCAATCGCCTGCAGGCCGAGATCCTGCTCGCCATGAAGCCCGACGGCCGCGGCCTGACGGTGGTGGGGGACGACGCCCAGTCCATCTACTCGTTCCGCGCCGCGACGGTGCGCAACATCCTGGACTTTCCCTCGCAGTTCTCCCGTCCTGCCCACGTCGTGACGCTGGACCGCAACTACCGCTCGACCCAGCCTATCCTGGACGCCTCCAACGCCGTCATCGCAGAGGCTCCCGAACGCTATGCCAAGCAGCTCTGGACCGACCGCGCCTCGGCGCAGCGGCCGCAACTGGTCTACGTCAGCGACGAACCCGGGCAGGCCCGCTGGGTGGCCGACCAGATCCTGGCCAGGCGCGAAGCCGGCACGCGGCTGATGTCGCAGGCGGTGCTGTTTCGCTCCGCCAGCCACAGCGCTGCGCTAGAGCTCGAGCTCACCCGCCGCAACATTCCTTTCGTGAAGTTCGGCGGACTCAAGTTCCTCGAGGCCGCCCATGTGAAGGACGTGCTCGCGGTGCTGCGCTGGGCGGCCAATCCGCTCAGCCGCCTGTCCGGTTTCCGGGTGGCGCAGTTGATGCCGGGCATCGGGCCGGCCACCGCCGCGCGCCTGCTCGATGCGATGGCGCAAGCCGACCGGCCGGTGGACGCGCTGACCGGTTTTTCGCCGCCCGCCGCCGCGGCCGAGGACTGGAAGGCCTTTGCCCATGCCTTCGTGGCGTTGAACGACGCCGGCCTTGCATGGCCGGCGCACATCGACCTGGCCCTGCGGTGGTACGGGCCGCACCTGCAACGGCTGTACGACGATGCCGTCGTGCGCCAGGCCGACCTGGACCAGTTGGCGCGCATTGCCGGCACCTTTGCATCGCGCGAACAGTTCCTGACCGAACTGACGCTGGATCCGCCCGACGCCACCAGCGCGCAGTCCGGGCAGCCGCTGCTGGACGAGGACTACCTGATACTGTCCACCATCCATTCGGCCAAGGGCCAGGAATGGAAGGCCGTATACGTGCTCAACGTCGTCGACGGCTGCATCCCGTCCGACATGAGCACCGGCGATGCCGAGGAAATCGAGGAAGAGCGGCGTCTCCTGTACGTGGCCATGACCCGCGCCAAGGAAGACCTGCAACTGGTCGTGCCCCAGCGGTTCTATGTGCACCAGCAGAGCGGCATGGGCGATCGGCACGTCTATGGCACCCGCAGCCGGTTCATTCCCGAACGCCTGCTGCCCTTGTTCGAGATCCTGCCCAAGGCGCGGCAGGGCGCCCCGGCCGCCGCGGCCGCCGCGGCGCCGACGGTGCGGATAGACATCGCCAGCCGCATGCGCAACGCCTGGCGATGAGCGGATCTCCCGGCCGAAATGCTTGACGCAAAAATATTTTAAGTATGAAATAATGCCATCGCACAGGGGGGACGCAGCGTCCTGCCTGACCATCTGCCGAGTGACTGATCCGGCCAGCGGAGGACTCATGAATATCGTCTGTATCGGAGGCGGGCCCGCCGGGCTGTACTTCGCGCTCTTGATGAAAAAGCGGGATCCGTCGTCCCGCATCGTCGTCATCGAGCGCAACCGTCCCTACGATACCTTCGGCTGGGGCGTGGTCTTCTCGGACCAGACCCTCGGCAACCTGGTGCAGGCCGACGAATCCACCGCCCGCCGCATCCTCCAGTCCTTCAACCATTGGGACGACATCGACGTCCACTTCAAGGGACGCACGATCACATCGGGCGGCCATGGTTTCTGCGGCATCGGCCGCAAGCGTCTCTTGAATATCCTTCAGGACCGGTGCCAGGAACTGGGCGTGGAATTGGTATTCGAAACCGAGGTGGACGACGACCAGGAAGTCGCCCGCCGCTACCAGGCCGACCTGGTGGTGGCTTCCGACGGCTTGAACAGCAAGGTCCGCAAGCGCTACGAAGACGTCTTCAAGCCCGACATCGAAACGCGCCACTGCCGCTTCGTCTGGCTGGGCACCAAGAAGCTGTTCCCGGCCTTCACCTTCGCGTTCGAAGAAACCGAGCACGGCTGGTTCCAGGCGCACGCCTACCAGTACGACGGCGATACCTCCACCTTCATCATCGAGACGCCGGACGACGTATGGCAGCGCGCCGGGCTCGACAAGATGAGCCAGCCCGAGGCCATCGCCTTCTGCGAGCGGCTGTTCGCCAAGTATCTGGACGGCCAGCCCTTGATGAGCAATTCGCCGCACCTGCGCGGCTCGGCCAACTGGATCCGCTTCCCGCGCATCGTCTGCGCGAGCTGGGTGCACTGGAACGAGATCGACGGCAGGCGGGTGCCGGTGGTACTGATGGGCGATGCCGCGCATTCGGCGCACTTCTCCATCGGCTCGGGCACCAAGCTCGCGCTGGAAGATGCCATCGAGCTGGCGCGTTGTTTCGACACCTATCCAGGCCAGGACCTGGAGGGCGTGATGGCGGGCTACGAGGCCGTGCGGGCCATCGAAGTGCTGAAGATCCAAAGCTCCGCGCGCAACTCCATGGAATGGTTCGAGAACGTCGATCGCTACGTCGACCTCGAGCCGGAGCAGTTCGCCTACTCCATGCTGACGCGCAGCCAGCGCCTGTCGCACGAGAACCTGCGGCTGCGCGACGCTTCCTATGTCGAGGGCTACGAGCGCTGGTTCGCGCGCAAGGCGTTCGCCGCGGCCGGTCTGTCCGAGCCCCCCGAGCCGCGTGGCAAACCCATCCCACCCATGCTGACGCCGCTGCGCGTGCGCGACCTGGTCCTGAAGAATCGCATCGTCATGTCTCCCATGGCCCAGTATTCGGCGGTGGGCGGTACGGTCGGCGACTTCCACATGGTGCACCTGGGCAGCCGCGCCATGGGCGGGGCTGCCATGGTCTTCGCCGAGATGACCTGCGTGTCGGCCGATGCGCGCATCACGCCGGGATGCCCCGGCCTCTATCGGCCCGAGCACACGCAGGCCTGGAAGCGCATCGTCGATTTCGTGCACGAGCATACCGATGCCCGGATCGCCATGCAGATCGGGCATGCAGGCCCCAAGGGGTCCACCAGGCTGGCCTGGGAGGGCACGGACCTGCCGCTGGAATCCGGCAACTGGCCGCTTATCGCCGCTTCCGAGGAACAGTATCTGCCGGGCGTGTCGCAGGTGGCCCGCGCGGCCTCGCGCGACGATATGCGGCGCATCCTGGGCGATTTCGTGCGCGCCACGATCGAGGCCGACAAGGCCGGATTCGACTGGCTGGAATTGCACTGCGCCCACGGCTACCTGCTGTCCACCTTCATTTCGCCGCTGACCAACCGCCGGACGGACGAATACGGCGGCAGCCTGGAAAACCGGTGCCGCTATCCGCTCGAGGTGTTCGCCGCGATGCGCGAAGTCTGGCCCGCGCACAAGCCCATGAGTGTCCGCATCTCGGCCCATGACTGGGTGGAAGGCGGCATCACGCCGGACGACGCCGTCGAGATCGCCCGGCTGTTCAAGGCGGCCGGCGCGGACATGATCGACTGCTCGTCGGGCCAGGTCAGCAAGCGCGAGCAGCCGGTATACGGGCGCATGTTCCAGACGCCGTTCGCCGATCGCATCCGCAACGAGGCCGGGATTCCCACCATCGCGGTGGGCGCCATCTTCGAGGCCGACCACGTCAACGGCATCATCGCCGCCGGCCGCGCCGACCTGTGCGCCCTGGCTCGGCCCCACCTGGCCAACCCGGCCTGGACGCTCCTGGAGGCCGCGAAGATGGGATGGGACGTGGACTGGCCCAAGCAGTACTATGCGGGCCGCATGCAGCTGGAACGCAACCTGGAGCGCGAACGCCAGCTGGCCGCCGCGACGCAAGGCATGTCGCCGCGCGAGATCGCCGCGCGCCTCCTGGAGTAGCCGACCCTCCACGCTTCGGGTACCCCCTCAAGAGGGCGGCACTGGCGGGCCGGCAAGGCCGGATCCGCGGTGCCCTGGGTCTGGATACAGTGGTTTCACACGATGGATTGGTCGAAGCATCATGGATCATCTGGACGGAAAACATGCGCTGGTGACGGGCGGGGCGCGGGGCATAGGCCTCGCCATTGCCCGAGAGCTTCTGCGCCAAGGGGCGGCGGTCACGCTGACGGGCCGCGACGAGGCGGCGCTGGATGCCGCGGTGGCGACATTGGCTCCGCTGGGCATCGCACGCCGGGTTCGAATGGACGTGGCGGACCCGGCCTCGGTCGGGCAGGGCATGGCCGACGCCGCGCGGACTGCGGGACGCATCGACATCCTCGTCAACAATGCCGGCCAGGCGGAATCGGCGGCGGTGGGCAAGACCGACGATGCCCTGTGGGCGCGGATGCTGGCGGTCAACCTGAGCGGCACCTTCTATTGCTCGCGCGCCGTGCTGCCCGGCATGCTGGAGGCCGGCTGGGGACGCATCGTCAACGTGGCCAGCACGGCGGGCCTGATCGGCTACACCTACACGGCGGCCTATTGCGCGTCCAAGCACGGCGTCGTCGGGCTGACGCGCGCCATGGCGCTGGAAGTGGCCGCCAAGGGCGTGACCGTCAATGCCGTTTGCCCTGGCTTCACCGAAACCGACCTGGGCCGCGAGGCCATTGCCAACATATCCGCCCGCACGGGCCGCAGCGAGGCCGAATCCAAGGCGGCGCTGGCGGCGTTCAATCCGCAGAAGCGCCTGGTCCAGCCCGACGAAGTGGCCAATGCCGCGGTCTGGCTGTGCCTGCCGGCATCGGCCGCGATGAACGGCCAGGCCATCGCGGTCGCGGGCGGCGAAGTCACTTGAAGGAGTAACGATGGCTCGCAAGCCCATCGACGAATCGAACGGCACGGGGGCGGGAGTCGAGCCCACGCCCGTGCTCGACCTGGAAGCCCGGCTGACCGAGGATCACCACCAGTCGCTGGTGCTGTGGCTGCGCATGCTGTCGTGCACGGTGCGCATCGAGACCGAGATCCGCTCGCGGCTGCGCACGCATTTCGGGATCACGCTGCCGCGCTTCGACCTCATGGCCCAGCTCGAACGGCATCCCGAAGGGCTGCGGATGGGCGAGCTGTCGCAGCGCATGATGGTGACCGGCGGCAACGTCACCGGCATCACCGACCAGCTCGAAGAGGAAAAGCTGGTGGTTCGCGAGCCTTCGCCGGAAGACCGGCGCGCCTTCGTGGTCAAGCTCACCCCGTCCGGCCGGAAGGCTTTCGCAAAAATGGCGGCCGTGCACGAACAGTGGATCGTCGAGCTGTTCTCGACCCTGCCCGCGGCCTCCAAGGACACGCTGATCGAACTGCTGTCGCAGTTGAAACAGGGCCTGAACGATCAATTGCCCAACGAACGCAAATGAAAGGATGACGACTATGCGCTATGTCCACGGTGAAAGACAGATGCTGCACGGCGGCCGCACCGCCATGGCCGACTACCAGGCCCGGCATTTCTCGCTGCAGGTGCGCGACGCCGTCGCCGTCGTCACGCTCGACCGCCCCGAGCGCAAGAATCCGCTCACCTTCGATTCCTATGCCGAGCTGCGCGATTTCTTCCGCGCGCTGGCCTATGCCGACGACATCCGCACGGTAGTGGTGCAGGGGGCCGGCGGCAATTTCTGCTCCGGCGGCGACGTGCACGACATCATCGGCCCGCTGACCCGCATGGACATGCCTTCGCTGCTGGCCTTCACGCGCATGACGGGCGACCTCGTCAAGGCCATGCGCGCATGCCCGCAACCCATCGTCGCGGCCGTGGACGGTGTCTGCGCGGGAGCGGGCGCCATCCTGGCCATGGCCTCCGACATGCGCCTGGGCACCGCCCGCAGCAAGACCGCGTTCCTCTTCACCCGCGTGGGCCTGGCCGGCTGCGACATGGGCGCGTGCGCGCTGCTGCCGCGCGTGATCGGGCAGGGCAGGGCCTCGGAACTGCTGTACACCGGACGTTCGATGAGCGGCGACGAGGGCGAGCGCTGGGGATTCTTCAATCGCCTGTGCGAGCCGGAAGTCTTGTCGGAACAGGCCTGCGAACTGGCGGCCAGCCTGGCGCAGGGACCGATGTTCGCCCACGCGATGACCAAGCGCATGCTGCACCAGGAATGGAACATGGGCATCGAGCAGGCCATCGAGTCCGAAGCGCAGGCCCAGGCCATCTGCATGGCCACCAACGACTTCCACCGTGCCTATCACGCCTTCGTGGCAAAGCAACGCCCCGTCTTCGAAGGGGATTGAAGGAGAAGTCCCCCCTACGCGCTGACGCGCGCCCCCCCCAGGGGGCGGCACTGGCGGACCGGCGGAGCCGGATCCGCTGTGCCCTGGAAAGTTACTCAGTGGAGCTGGTATGAGTGAAGCATCGAATTCGAACCGCGCGCAGGCTCATCCGCTGGGGCAGCCCGGCGGGGTGGCGGCGCGGTCGCAGCATCTGGCCTGGCCATTCTTCGAACTGCGGCACCAGGAACTGGTGGCGGAGCTGGATCCCTGGGCCGCGCGCCGGGTGGCGCACGCGCATGGCGGGGATACCGATGCGACGTGCCGCGGGCTGGTGCGGGCGCTGGGCGAGGACGGCTGGCTGCGGTATGCCGTGGCGGGGCTGGAACATGGCGGCCTGACCGATGCCATCGACACGCGGGCCGTGTGCCTGATCCGCGAGACGCTGGCCTATCACGACGGGCTGGCGGATTTCTCGTTCGCCATGCAGGGCCTGGGCTCGGGGGCGATCAGCCTGTTCGGGACGGCCGGGCAGCGGGCGCGCTATCTGCCGCGGGTGGCGGCGGGGCAGGCCATTGCGGCTTTCGCGCTGTCCGAACCCGAGGCGGGCTCGGACGTGGCCGCCATGGCGTGCGCGGCCACGCTGGAAGATTCCCACTATGTGCTGAACGGCAGCAAGACCTGGATCTCGAACGGCGGCATCGCCGATTTCTATGTGGTTTTCGTGCGCACCGGCGAGGCGCCCGGCGCGCGCGGCATCACCGCGCTGGTCGTCGATGCCGATACGCCAGGCCTGGAAATCGCCGAGCGCATCGACGTGATCGCACCGCATCCGCTGGCGCGGCTGCGCTTCGATGGCTGCCGCGTGCCGGTTTCGCAGCGGTTGGGCGAGCCGGGGCAAGGGTTCAAGGTGGCGATGGCGACGCTGGACGTTTTCCGCACCTCGGTGGCGGCGGCCGCGCTGGGTTTCGCCCGCCGGGCGCTGGACGAGGCACTGGCCCGCGCGACGTCGCGGCGCATGTTCGGCCAGACGCTGGCCGATTTCCAGCTGACGCAGGCGAAGCTGGCCGAGATGGCCACCGGCGTCGACGCCGCGGCGCTGCTGACCTATCGGGCGGCGTGGATGCGCGACGGCGGAGCGCGCATCACCAAGGAGGCGGCCATGGCCAAGATGACCGCCACCGAGACCGCGCAGCGGGTGATCGACGGGGCGGTGCAGATGTTCGGCGGGCAGGGCGTGGTCAGCGGCGAGACCGTCGAACGGCTCTATCGAGAGATCCGCGCGTTGCGCATTTATGAGGGCGCTACCGAAGTCCAGCAATTGATCATCGCCCGCGAGCTGCTGCGCGCGGCGGGCGCGGCCTGAAAAGAACGAAAGGAGAACCCATGGCATCGAATATCGAGATCCTGCAGCCGCAGGGATGGCCCCGCCCGCGCGGCTACAGCAATGGCGTGGCCGCGCGCGGCAAGCAGGTCTTCATCAGCGGGATGATAGGCTGGGACCCCGACGGCGTGTTCCGGGCCAAGGACTTCCCGGGACAGGTCCGCCAGGCGCTGGCCAACATCGTCGCCGTCCTGGCCGAGGCCGGCGCAGGGCCGGAGCACATCGTGCGCATGACCTGGTACGTGCTGGACAAGCGGGTCTACGTCGCGTCGTACGAGGAAATCGGCAAGGCCTATCGCGAGATCGTCGGCCGCCATTTCCCGGCCATGACCGCGGTGCAGGTAGCGGCGCTGATCGAGGACGAAGCCCAGGTCGAGATCGAAGTGACCGCCGTGGTCCCCGACTGACGCCGCGGCACGGTCGCGCCGTCTCGGCGGTATGGGTATCATTCCACGCATGGACAGCGTTCAACGCTACGGAGATCCGCCGTGAAAGACAACCCGCACAGCCTCAAGCCGGGGTATTACTGGTACTTCATCGATACCGATCCGCCGTCGGTCATCCATATCCACGAATCGGGCGCGGCCAGCCTGATGGGTACCGACTACGAGGTACCGGCCGAAGACGTGGCGGAAATGATCAAGCGCGGCGAGACTTTCGTCTGGATCGACCCGCCGCAGGTGCCTTGAGCCCGGCGGGCGCCGGCTTCAATGCCGCTCGCCCGCCTCTCCGAAAATGTGCCGGCTGGCTTCCAGCAGTTCGGCGCGCGGGGCGCCGAGCTTGATGGCCTCGCTTACCTGCAGCGGCACGTACTTGGTGGCGGATACCAAGACTGGCCGGTCGGGTGGCTGGCCCGGCCAGACCAGGCTCAGGCAATGCTGGTGATGGGGCTTCTCGCCCTCGTACTTGGCCACGACCACGCCGCTGCGCAGCTCCACCGCCGTGCCGCAATGGTGGTCGATCTCGAACTGCGGCAGACCGCCCAGGAACCTGATGTAGGGATGCAAAGAGGCCATGGCCTGTCTCCCGGATATCGGTAGGCTTATCCTACCTCAATGCGGGATTTCGTCCAGCGCCTGCGAAAGGTTGCGCTTGCCCCGGCCGAACGTGTCGGCATATTGCCGGGTGAAGGCCGCGCCGAAGAAGAAGATCTGCGCCGAGTAGTAGATCCACAGGATCAGCGCGATTACCGAGCCGGCGACGCCATAGGACGACGCCACGCTGCCGTGGCCGAGGTAGAGGCTGATGAAGCCCTTGCCGACAAGGAACAGCACGGCCGTCACCAACGCGCCCGGCACGACGTCGCGCCAGGGGATGGGAATGCTCGGCAGGAGCTTGAAGACCACGGCGAACAGGGCGGTGACGACCGCGAACGAGAACACGTTGGACAGCAGCAGCGCCGCCGTGGCGAATGCCGACTCCATCCAGAACGCGTGCCAATAGTCCTGCAGCGCGGCAAGGGCGGCATTGACCGCGAGCGAAATCAGCAGGAACAGCGCCAGGACCAGCACCAGTCCGAACGACAGCAGGCGGCTGCGGACCTGCGCCCAGATACCCGAGGTTTTCGCCGCCGGTACGTCCCATAGTTCGTCCAGGCTTTCTTTCAGTTCGGCGAAGGCGGTCGTCGCGCTGAACATCAGCAGCACGGTCGATATCAGCGCCGCGGCCCACCCCTTGTCCGATTGCTGAGCGCTGGCGAGCACGGTCTGGATGGCCTCGGCTCCCTGGCGCCCGGTGAGCGAGCCGATCTGGCTGACGAGCTGGTTGCGTACCGCCTCTTCGCCGAAGAAGGCGCCGGCGATGGCGATCACCAGCAGCAGGATGGGCGCGAGCGAGAACACCATGTACAAGGCCAGGGCCGCGCCCTTGCTGGAGGCGCGATGGTCGGACCATCGGCGCGCGGTGTCCCACAGGAGGGAGACGATGAGCACCTTGCGCAGGCGGTCGAGGCGAAGACGCTGGAGCATGGACGGCGACACCTTGCTTGAGGCAGGCCAGCCTCAATTCTGGGCGCCTTGCGGCAAGGCGTCAGCCCATAAACACATTCCGACGCAACTGTAGATTTTTCTAACGCGTTGCCAATTCGCTACCGGCGGCGAGTCAATTGTGCACGGCGGCGCGCTTCCTCTTGTCTGCCGGCTGCTTTCGGGAGATCTTTAGCCGTAATCCGTCGTTCGAACGGATGACCCTACGAGACTGACAATCGACGCACCAAAGGAGGCGGATCATGATGCACCGGATTTTGAAGCACCGGGTTCTGCTTGCCCTGCTCGGGGCCGCATGCGCAACGGCGGCCCAGGCCCAAAGCGCGGGGTCCCACGTCCTGGGCGTCGGGTGGTTCCATCTCGAGCCGCAGGATTCCAGCAAACCGCTGACCATCGTCAGCCCCCGCCCGATCGCCGGGCAGGTGCCCAATACCGGCGCCTCCATCAGCAATGCCGACACCGTGGCGCTGACCTACACGTACTTCCTCACCGACAACATCGGTGCCGAGCTGGTCATGGGAGTGCCGCCCAAGTTCAAGCTGAAGGGCGAACAGGCGCTTGCACCCGTGGGGCAGCTCGGATCCGCCCGGCAGTGGAGCCCGGCGCTGGTCGTGAAGTATTTCTTCGGACCGCCCGAGAGCGCCTTCCGGCCGTTCGTCGGTGCCGGCCTGAGCTACATCTGGTACTCGGACGTCGATCTCAGCGACAACTTCCAGCGCACGCTCTCGGCACGGTTCACGGGCGGGGCCAATCCGAACCTGAGGACGGAAGCCGACGTGGACAGCAAATGGGTGCCCGTGCTGAACGTCGGGGCCAGCTACCAGATCAACAAGAACTGGGGCGCGATGCTTTCGGTCTCCTACCTGCCGCTCAAGACCAAGGCCCACCTGAAGACCCACGGCACGCCGCTGGGCACGGTCGAAAGCGAATCCGAGTTCAAGATCAACCCCATCGTGGGAATGCTGGCGCTGACCTACCGTTTCTGATCGGCGTTGGGGGTATTCCTTAGGTAAAGCGGTGTAGTCAACGGTACGGTTTTTGCTATTCTCACCGGAACGATACTCCCCGGGAGATGGCTGATGCGCCTGGTGCGCGCTGACGGTACGAGACAGGGCGCAAACCGCGCATGCAGCTGGGCAGCACGCCTCTTCTTGGCGATCGGCATGGCCGTCGCCGCGGGCTGCTCGCCCGGCAACCCCGATTCGCACACGCCGCTCAACAGCCCGTACGCCGCCGGGGCCGAGCGCCAGAACGTCATGTATACGGCGTTTACCCAGCGTTCGCCCAAATACCTGGATCCGGCCAGCTCCTATTCCGTCGACGAGACGCCGTACACCTACCAGATCTACGAGCCGCTCTACGGCTACCACTACCTGAAGCGTCCCTATCAGCTCGTGCCGCGCTCGGCGACCCGGGTCGTCGAGCCGGTCTACCTGGACGAGGCAGGCAAGGTGCTGCCCGCCGACGTGCCGGGCGAGCAGGTGGCGCAGAGCGTGTACGACATTCCCATCAAGCCGGGCATCATGTTCCAGCCTCATCCGGCCTTTGCGGTCGACGAGGCCGGGCGCGACCTGTATCGCCATCTCAAGCCCGAGGACCTCGAGGGCAAGTACGCCATCCCGGATTTTCCCCGTACCGGCACGCGCGAACTCACCGCCGAGGACTACGTCTACGGCATCCGGCGCCTGGCCACCACGCGGGTGGTATCGCCCATCTACGCCCACATGACCGACTACATCGTCGGCTTCAAGGAATACGGCGACCGCATTCGCGCCGCCGATGCCGAACTGCGCAAGGGCCTGGATCCCACCACGCGCGACCTGCCCTGGCTGGATTTCCGCAAATACGCCTTCGAAGGCGTCGAGGCGCTGGACAAGCATACGCTGCGGATACGGATCAAGGGCAAGTACCCCCAGTTCAAGTATTGGCTGGCCATGACCTTTTTTTCGCCCATCCCCTGGGAGGCCGACCAGTTCTACAGCCAGCCGGGCATGGCGGCGCGCAATCTGACCCTGAACTACTGGCCGGTGGGAACCGGCCCGTACATGCTGACGGAATACCGGGAGAACCGCCGCCACGTGCTGACCCGCAACCCGAACTTCCATGGCGAGCCCTATCCCTGCGAAGGGTCCGACGAGGACCGCGCCGCCGGACTGCTGGCGGACTGCGGCAAGCCCACGCCCTTCATCGACCGGATCGTATTCAACATCGAAAAGGAAAGCGTGCCGCTGCAAGGCAAGTTCCTGCAGGGCTACTACGACGTGCCGCAGGCCGAGCGCGGCGAGTACGGCGTGGCCTACCTGGTGGCCGCCGGCGATTCCAAGGAAAAGGCGGCGCTGTATGCCGAGCGTGGGCTGAAGCTGCCCACCACCGTGGAGACGCAGAACTGGTACATGGGTTTCAATTGGCTGGATCCGGTGGTCGGCAAGGGCGACACGCCGGAACAGCAGGAGCGCAACCGCAAGCTGCGCCAGGCCATCAGCATCGCGGTCGACTGGGAAGAATACGTCACCATTTTCGAGAACAGCCAGGCGCAGGTGGCGCACGGGCCGCTGCCCCCGGGCCTGCTCGGCTACCGGGACCCGCCCGCGGGCGCCAATCCGGTGGTCTACGACATCCAGGGCGACAAGGTGACGCGCAAGCCCCTGGAGGCCGCCAAGCGCCTGCTGGCCGAGGCGGGCTATCCCGACGGACGCAACGCCCAGACAGGCCAGCCGCTGGTGCTGAACTACGACGCCATGGGCGGCGTCTCGCCCAGCGCCCGCTCGCAATTCGACTGGCTGCAGCGGCAATTCGGCAAGCTCGGCATCCAGCTCGAGATCCGCTCCACCGACTACAACCGCTTCCAGGACAAGATGCGGCGCGGCGTGGCGCAGATCTTCCTGTGGGGCTGGAACGCCGATTATCCCGATGCGGAGAACTTCCTCTTCCTCCTGTACGGCCCCAACGGCAAGGCGAAGGAGGGCGGGGAAAACGCCTCCAACTACGTCAACCCCGAATTCGACAAGCTCTTCGAGCGCATGAAATACCTCGACGACGGGCCCGAGAAGGAAGCCGTGATCGCCCGCATGGTTGCCATCGTGCAGAACGATGCCGCCTGGATGTTCGGCTATTTCCCCAAATCCGGCGGCGCCTACCACCAGTGGGTCGGCAACGGCAAGCCGA
Organism: Pigmentiphaga sp. NML080357; assembly: GCF_002188465.1. Classification (GTDB taxonomy): domain Bacteria; phylum Pseudomonadota; class Gammaproteobacteria; order Burkholderiales; family Burkholderiaceae_B; genus Pigmentiphaga. The sequence goes on from NZ_NINW01000016.1 coordinate 30,282, forward strand.
CCCAGATGATACGTAACAACCTCCAGTACCTGAAGATCGATCCTGCCCTGCGCGCGAGCAAGATCGCCGAATGGAACCGTCCGGTGTGGTGGCCCGTGGCGCTGGCGGCGGCGCTGCTGGTGCTGCTGGCGCTGCCCGCCTGGCGCATGGTCCGCCGGCGCGACCGCGCCGTCGCCGTTCACGCCGACCGCCCTGCGAGGGACGCAGCATGACCGCTTATATCGTGCGCCGGATCCTCTACGGGATCTTGATCCTGATCGGCGTCAACCTGTTCACCTTCATGTTGTTCTTTACGGTCAACACGCCGGACGACATGGCGCGCCTGGCCATAGGCGGGCGTCGGGTGAGCACCGACGCCATCGAGAAATGGAAGGTCGAGCGCGGCTACGACAAGCCGCTGCTGGTCAACGCCCAGGCGCAGGGCCTGCAGCGCTATACCGATACCATCTTCTTTGAGCGGTCCGTGCGCCTGTTCGTGTTCGACTTCGGCGCGTCGGACGCCGGCCGCGACATCGGCTACGAGATCCGGCAGCGGGTGGGACCCAGCCTGGCGCTGGCGGTGCCGACATTCCTGCTGGGACTCTTCGCCAGCGTGGCCTTCGCGCTGCTGCTGGTGTTCTTCCGGGGCACCTACCTGGACTTCTGGGGCGTGGTGTTGTGCGTCGCCATGCTATCCATCTCGGCGCTGTTCTACATCATCGCCGGACAATATCTTTTCTCCAAGACGCTGCGCCTGGTGCCGCTGTCGGGTTTCGCCGGCGGGCTGGACGCCATCCGCTTCCTGCTGCTGCCCGTGGTGGTGGCCATCATCGCCAAGCTGGGGCCGGAGGCGCGTTTCTACCGAGCCCTGTTCCTGGAGGAAATCGGCAAGGACTACGTCCGTACCGCGCGCTCCAAGGGCTTGTCCGAACGACTGGTGCTGTTCCGCCACGTGCTGCGCAACGCCATGCTGCCCATCCTGACCAGCACCATCTCGGCCATTCCGCTGCTGTTCATGGGCAGCCTGATCGCCGAATCGTTCTTCGGCATACCGGGGCTGGGCAGCTACACGATGGATGCCATCAACGCCCAGGACTTCGCCATCGTGCGGGCCATGGTGTTCATCGGATCGGTGCTCTACATCATCGGCCTGATCCTGGCCGACATTTCCTACACGATCGCGGATCCGCGCGTGCGTTTCGAGTAAGAACATGCCCAAGATCGTCTTTCTCTGGACCGATGTCGCGCTGTTCCTGCTGTTGCTGGGGGTCGCCGTCTACGCCTGGCACGCCCGCCGCACGCCCAACCTGCGCGCCACGTGGGCGAGGGTGGCGCGGGATACGCCCGCGATGTGCGCCGCGGTGGTGCTGGGCGCGTTCGTGCTCATCGGCGTGCTCGATTCCATGCACTACCGGCCCCTGCTCGAATCGGTGGAAGTCAATGGCGGCAAGGGCGCCAGGGCCTATTCGCCCGTGACGCGATCGGTGCTCGACGCCTTGCTGGAAAAACCCATGGCCGGCCGCGAGAAGACCTACTCGGCGCCGCTGGCGGTACGCCAGTTCACCAAGGAGTCCATGCTGGTCGACGGCAAGCCGGTACGCGACTACCCGCGCCTGCGCCACGGGGGCGCCCATCTGTCCGACCCGGACACCCAATGGCTCGGGGACGTGCTCCGGCGCACGGCGGCGGGGGTGGTGGCCGGCGGGCTGCTGGCAGGCCTGGCGGCGCTGGTCGTGGCGGCCGCCATCGCGCATCGCAGCGGCGCGTCGCTGCCCTCGACCTGGCAGGACATCGTCCAGCGCCGCACGAAGGTGCCGCTCGCGCCCATGCTGCTGACTTTCGGCCTGATTGCGATCCTGGGCGGCGCGGCGGTGTCGCTGTCCACCGGCTATCACGTCCTGGGCACGGACAGCACCGGCAACGACGTGCTGGTGCAGACGATCAAGAGCTTCCGCACCGCGCTGGTCATCGGCAGCGTCACCACGCTGGCGACCCTGCCGCTGGCACTGTCCCTGGGCATCATGGCGGGCTACTTCAAGGGCTGGGTCGACGACATCATCCAGTACGTCTACACCACGCTGACCTCCATTCCCGGCGTCCTGCTGATCGCCGCCTGCGTGCTCATGGTGCAGGTCTTCATCGACAACAACCCGGACCTGTTCGAGACCGGCGCCGAGCGCGCCGACCTGAGGCTGTTCCTGTTGTGCATCATCCTCGGCGTGACCGGCTGGGCCGGACTGTGCCGGCTGCTGCGGGCGGAGACGCTCAAGCTGCGCGAGCTCGACTACGTGCTGGCCGCCCGGGCCTTCGGAGCTTCGCCGATGCGCATCATGACGCGCCACCTGCTGCCCAACGTCATGCACATCGTGCTGATCACGGTGGTGCTGGATTTCTCGACCCTCGTGCTCTACGAAGCCGTGCTGTCCTACCTCGGCGTGGGCGTCGATCCCTCCATGAACTCGTTCGGCACCATGATCAACCTCGCGCGCCTGGAAATGTCGCGCGATCCGATGATCTGGTGGAGCCTGCTGTCGGCCTTCGTCTTCATGCTGGCCCTCGTGCTGTCCGCCAACCTGTTCGCCGACGCGGTGCGCGAGGCCTTCGATCCGCGCGCCAGGGCCTACCGTCCGGCATGGGCCAGGGCCCGTTCGGCAAAGATGCTGGAGGACCGTTGATGAGCGCTTCCGCCCGGGACACCGCCATGCTGGACGTGCGCCGGCTCGACGTGATGCTCGACAGCGATCATGGGATCGTGCATGCCGTGGATGCGCTCAGCCTTGCCATTGCGCGCGGCGAAACCTTCGCGCTGGTGGGCGAGTCCGGCTGCGGCAAGAGCATGACCGCGCTGGCCCTGCTGCGCCTGTTGCCCGACGCCGGACGCATCGAGCGGGGCCAGACGCTGCTGGAGGGCGTGGATCTGAACCGCCTGCCCGAGCGCGAGATGCGCACCGTGCGCGGCCGCAAGATCAGCATCATCTTCCAGGAACCCGCCACCAGCCTAAACCCCGTGATGCGGATCGGCGCCCAGATCGTCGAGACCATCGTCACCCACACCGCGCTGCGCGGCGCCGCCGCCAAGGCCAAGGCGGTCGAATGGCTGCGGCGGGTCGGCATCCCGGATCCCGAGCGGCGCGTCGACGACTATCCTTTCCAGCTTTCCGGCGGGCAGAAGCAGCGCGTGATGATCGCCATCGCGCTGGCGGCGGAGCCCGAACTGCTGATCGCCGACGAACCCACCACGGCGCTGGACGTCACCATCCAGGCGCAGATCCTGGAATTGCTGCGCAGCCTGCAGGCGCAGTTGGGCATGGCCATGATGCTCATCACGCACGACCTGGGCATCGTGCGCAGCATGGCGCACCACGTGGCGCTGATGTACGCCGGGCAGATCGTGGAAACCGCGCCTGCCGAAGCGTTTTTCCTGCGCCCGCGCCATCCCTACGCGCGACTGCTGTTCAGCGCGCTGCCGAGCATGGCGCGGCGGGGCATGCACCTGGCCGCCATCCCCGGCACGGTGCCCGCGCTCAACCAGGCCTTCGGCGGCTGCCGCTTCGCGCAGCGCTGCCCGGCGCATGCGGCCGAATGCGATGCCGCGCCGCCGCCGCTGGTCGAAGACGGTCCGGGGCACGCCGTGCGCTGCGTGCGCCTGGCCGAGATCGACGCGGCGCAGGCGGCGGGCGAGGCGGTGGAATTGCCTGCTGTACAGGTGCTGGAAGAAGCGCCGGCCGCCGTGCTCGCGCCGGCGGCCGGCGCATCGGCGTCCATGGCCGGAACAGGATTGCTGCGAGTCTCCGATCTCAAGGTCCACTTTCCCATACGCAAGGGCCTGCTGCGGCGTACGATCGGCTGGGTAAAGGCGGTCGACGGCGTCAGCCTGTCGCTGGATGCTGGCAAGACGCTCGCCCTGGTGGGCGAATCGGGATGCGGCAAGACCACCACCGGCAAGGCGCTGCTGCGATTGCTGGACGGCATGGCAACCATTACCGGCCAGGCCAGCCTCCAGGGGCGCGACCTCCTGCGGGCCGGCCGCGGGCAGCTCAAGAGCCTGCGGCGCGACATCCAGATCATCTTCCAGGACCCCTACGCATCGCTTAATCCGCGCATGCGCGTGGGCGAGATCCTGGACGAGGGACTGTCGTCGCTGCGTCCCGACCTGGATGCCGCCAGCCGCCAGGCCGCCCTGCTGCGCCTGCTCGACCAGGTCGGCCTGCGCGCCGATGCGCGCGACCGCTATCCGCACGAATTCTCGGGCGGCCAGCGGCAGCGCATCGCCATTGCCCGCGCCCTGGCGGTCGAGCCCAAGCTCATGGTCTGCGACGAACCCACCTCGGCGCTCGACGTCTCGGTGCAGGCGCAGATCCTCAACCTGCTGCATGCCCTGCAGCGGGACATGGGCATCGCCTACCTGTTCATCACTCACAATTTCGGCGTGGTGGAATACCTGGCCGACGACATCGCGGTCATGCAGGCTGGGCGTATCATCGAAATGGGGCCTGCCGAGCGCGTCCTGACGCGGCCGGAGCATGCCTATACCCGCCAGCTGCTCGAGGCCGTGCCGCGTTTCGACGTCGAGGCGGCCTAGGGCGCGGTCCGGGCCGGCGGCTTGCACCGCCTGGCCGGCCTTGCTAGGGCGTGTTCACACTAAATGAATTTGCTCGTATACTTCGGGTATGGAAATCACCGAAGCCCAATATCAGCAGATCGAGCACTGTTTGCCGCGACAGCGCGGCAACGTCAGCCTGACGAATCTGC
>NZ_NINW01000023.1 GCF_002188465.1 Pigmentiphaga sp. NML080357
GCCAGCTTCCACCCGTTTGATGGCTTCGATGATCTGGCTGTCCGTGAATCGTGACTTCTTCATGCTGTAGAACTCCTCAACGAGAAAATTCTACTTCTGGATGCAACGCTTTTGCGGGGGGATTACCATACGCGAACTGGAATCGGAGCTGGGGCTCAAGTTGCTGGACCGGACCACGCGTTCGGTGCGCATGACCGAAGCCGGCGCAGAGCTGCTCCCCGTCGCCAGCCGCGTGCTCCAGGATCTCGGCGCCGCCATTGCCGGATCGCGCGAACTGGCAGACCGTCGGCGCGGCAAGGTTCGCATTGCCTGCTCGCCGCTGCAGTCCTCGCTGGTGCTGCCCCGGCTCATTGCCGCCTTCAAGGCCGACCACCCGCACATCACTGTCAACGCCGGTTGAAAACTGACCCCTTTGTCGGCGCTCGCGCCGAAGTAAATTTGACCCCCTGGGGTTGAAGGGTTATTGGGCAGCAGTCCGAGCCCGAGCCGGGCTGTTGCCGGCTTTGCGCTTGTCCTTGAGCCGATAGCTTTCGCCACTGATCTGCACGATGTGAGCGTGATGCAGAAGGCGGTCGAGCATGGCTGCCGTGAGCGTCTGGTCGTCGGCGAAGGCGCTGGCCCATTGAGGGAAGGGCAGGTTGCTGGTCAAGATGATGCTGCCTCGCTCGTAGCGCTTGGCGACCACCTGGAAGAACAGATTTGCTTCATCGCGCCCGAAGGGCAGGTAGCCGATCTCGTCGATGACGAGCAGACGTGGGCCAAGCACGGCTCGATTGAAGTACTGCTTGAGCTGTCCTTGCCGATGTGCCGCGTTCAGCTGCAGGATGAGATCGGCGGCACTGATGAAGCGGGTCTTCACGCCAGCCATGGTGGCGCGATATGCCAGGGCAATTGCCACGTGGCTCTTGCCCACGCCGGAGGGTCCGAGCAAGACGATGTTCTCGGCACGGTCGATGAATGCCAGGTTGGCCAGTTCCTGGATCTGCGCGCGGGGTGCGCCGCTGGCGAAGGCGAAGTCGTATTGCTCCAGCGTCTTGACTGCTGGCAGCGTTGCCATCTTCAGTAAGGTCGAGCGGCTGCGCTCCAGTTTTGCCTGGTGTTCGCCGCTCAGGATCTTCTCCAGGAAATCGGCGAAACTTGCTTGCTCGTCGGCGCTTTGCTGTGCGAGGTGGGCCCAGTCGGCCGCGATGCGCTCGAGCTTGAGCTGGATGCAGAGCTCGGCGATGCGTGCGTGCTGCAGGTTCATGCGGCATGCTCCAGTAAGGCGCCGTACACCGACAGCGGGTGCTGCAGGCTCTCGTGCGGAATCACCATATCTGCAGTTTTTACGGTAACGGCCGGCGGCGTAGCGAACGCCCTGGGCAGGCTCATCAAACTATGTCGCTCGTGAGCAAGGCGCACTTCGGGCTTCTCACCCGTCGTGCCGTGGATGCGTTGCTGCGCCACCTCTGCCAACCAGCGGCCGATATGGGCATTGGCCGTATCGACATCGAGGAGCAGGCCGGCCGTCTTCAGCGTCGCAGCCAACGGGGTGACGAAGCTGCTCTTCAGATAGCCGTTGAACCGTTCGACCTTGCCCTTGGTTCTGGCTCGATAGGGTCGACACAGCCTGGGACGAAAGCCAAACTCATCGGCCAACGAGGCAAGTGCTGGGTGCCAGCGATGTTGACCCTGGCCGTATGCATCGCGTTCGGTGACGACCGTACCGGCGTTGTCGAAAAGAACCTCTTCGGGCACGCCGCCGAAATAAACAAATGCTTCACGTAAGCCGCGTAGCCAAGCCGGGCTGTCTTCTCTCTCGGAAAATAGCACGAAGGTGGCGCGGCTGTAGCCCAGCGTGGCGACGAAGGCCTTCAGCGGATGGCGGCCTCGCCGTATCGTCGTGAAGTCGGCCTGCATCTGCTTGCCGGGTGGGGTCTCGAACCGCACCACAGGCTCGGCGGGACGAACCTTCAACGGCGCCAGAAACGCCTTCAACTGACTAATGCCGCCCGTGTAACCGTGTTCACGGATCTCGCGCAGAAGAACCGTCGCCGGAATCCAGTGCGGATGGGCCGCCTCGATGCGATCTCGCAGGTACTGCGTGTACGGGTCCAGCTTGCGTGGCCGCGCAGCCCTCGGGCCGTAGCTGGGAGGCGTCGCCTCACCGCGCAGGTATCGCCTGACTGTGTTGCGCGACACGCCCAACTCTCGCGCGATCGCCTTGATGCCGTGGCCCTGACGGGCCAGTACTCGAATCTCCAATGATTGCTCCTGGGTCAACATCTTGGCGGCCAAAAGCCGCCATCATCGCCCAGGGGGTCAGTTTTACCTCGGCGCCAGGGGTCAGTATTACTTCGGCGCTGACACATCACCGTCGTGCTGCGCGATACGCCGGGCGGAGAAATCGTCGACCTGGTGACAAGCGGCGAGGTCGACCTAGCATTGGCCGTGCCGCCGGCCGATACCACCTTCGTCACCGCCGAACCCGTCCTGACTGATGACCTGTTGCTGATTTATCCCAACAGCTACGGCTGGAGCAGCCGCCGGCGCGTCACGTGGAAGGATATTGCGGCCCGCCCATTTATCGCGCTTGGCAAGCACAACTCCACACGCTATCTGGTCGACCATCACGCCGGTCAGGCGGGCGTTCGACTGGTGCCCGCCTACGAGGTCGCCTTCGTCTGGACGGCCATCGGCCTGGTGGAAGCGGGACTTGGGTTATCTCTGGTTCCCGGCCATGCGCGTCCTGTCGTGCAAAAGCATCCTGACGTGGGTATGCGCCCATTCGAGCAACAGCAGATCAAGCGGCCGATCGCGTTGCTTCAGCATCGGCAGCGGACGCTTTCGCCGGCTGCGGGGGCGTTTGCAGGGTTTGTTCGAAGTTCTATGGGTAGTGGCAAATAGCCTACCAAGGCCTTGCAGAACCAACAGCGAAGAGCATGCACGGCGGCCGCCATATAAGGCAATCGTGCGTGAAGAGTCCGGCGCACAGCCGCGATTCGGTTCGACTGCCTGGTCCAAGGGTTGGCGTGGCCGTCCTGGCATCCGCCTCTTTCTGCGACGTGGCAAGTTCAATCCCATCTCGCAATACACTCGGTGCATGCGCTTCTTGTTCCAGCAGCGGCCGTCGAGTCGCAGTCGGGTGAAGCATTTCCAGAATCCACATCGCCCATGTCTACTAACTAAGACGTTGAGCGCGTCAATCACCTTGATGTCACGCTCGGATGCCGGCATCGGCCTCTTGTAGTACACCGCCCCGACAGGCCAGCAATCTGGCAGACGCGCATGATGGATAGCTTGGCTTAGACCAACTACGCCACTTCGCGCATGGCTGACGGCGTCGTGACTTTCGGTTCAGAACGTCCTTGATCGCTGCATTCTTCAGCGCCAAGCCGCCTACATGCGCTTAAGCTTGGCATGCTTCCAGCTCGCGCAGCCGTTGCAGCTCGGACACTTGCATGCCCGCGTACTTGCTTTTGCACTGCGCACTGCTAATGCCATGTTACGGCACTGCTCGGCCACCGGCATGCCGGCCTCGCCTTCCTTCACACTGCGACAATCCGGCTTTCTGTGAGCCTGCTTTTCTTCAAGGGAGTCTCCGAGTCAGGGAGCCTCCTAAATTCTACCGGCTGGTGTCTATCATTAGGGGAGCTTACGCGTGCGCCGCAGTAAACCGAACCAACGGCACAGCTTGGCGATCGAGGCTGTGATGCTGTCGCTTGCAGTCCCTGGCGGATCGTCTCAATCATTTCTCCTCCGCCCAGCAGAGACTGCATTTTTTCTCGCGCGCAGCTCCAGCATCGCTCACCGTACGCCTCTTGCAGGCCCTTTAGTTGGTGTTCGTACTGCTCGCGCAGGTCCGGGGGGTTGGCCCGCAAGGCGTTCTCCATGCCCAGCTTGCCATCATCGATACACTGTTCGAACTACGACGGCGACCGGTCGTACTGACGGCTCGTCTCGCCGCGGCGGCCTTGCCCTGAATGATGTGCAGCAGTAGCGCGCTTCTTGAGCTTGGCTGTCCAGCGTTTGATGTCGTCTTCCATCTTCATGCTCATCGTCAACTTCTCGATTATGACCTGAGCAGGATTCCACTGGGTCAATACACGCCCGAATATGGCCTTGGGCGGATTTTACCCGAAACAGCGGCTAGCCATGGCCGCGTAGCAATCTACTTCTGGGCATCGCTAAAAATGGCGGATTACCGTGCCGTTCGACGCCGGGCACTGTGGCCCTCAGCACAGTGCACCTCGCCAAAACTTGTAGCATTAACCCAAAGCACCTTTCCCCGCAATAGGATGAATGATCGATCGGAGGCTGGCGGCAATGAAGCCTTTTACGAACCACGCGACGCCCGTTACTTTAAAATGCTCACCGTGCTTAAAAATATCTCGCACTGCCGCAGCAAAGTATCGTCCGAACAACTTTCGTTCAATACGGCTTAACGCCCATAGATGCGTATTAATCTTACACCTCAAAAGCTGCCGCTCAATCCGTGCATCAGCCCAGACCCCTACCTTATCGTTCAACCAATCGAAGATAGGAAAATGCACAAATAATCTTTCATCTCTGACAGCAATATCTTGTCCATCGCGTTCTTGTCGATAGTAATAGAAGCACTCGGGAATGATTGACATACGCTTTACGCGTGCGAGCACCTCGAATTGAAAAGGCAAATCATCAAAACGTGGGATATGTTCAGGAAATTCGATAGCGTTTCCGCAAAGGAACTCCTTGCGATAAATTCTTCGCCATATCGTAGGTTTTACAACGAGATAAGATAGTGGATCCTCCACTAGGCCGCACGTCCGGCTTCCGGAAGCAGCTCCCCAAGCTGTTGAATAAAGTTCCAATCTCCCAGAATCTTCAAAAGCCTCTATGTATCCGCACTGAGCCACGTCGGCTGCATTGAGCACCGCCGAACGATAGAGAGCTTCGAACATGTTCGTATCTACCCAGTCATCTCCATCAACGAAGGCTACATATTCCCCCTGCGCCACACGTGCGCCCGCGTTTCTGGCACTGGCGCATCCGCCGTTCGGTTTATGAATCACCTTGACGCGCCCGGGATACTTCTGTGCCCATTCGTCCAATCTGGTTCCGGTTGCATCGGGCGACCCATCGTCGACAGCGATAATCTCTAGCGATGCCAATGTCTGGTCGACGAGCGTTTGCATACATCTGTCTATCCAGGCCAAGACCTTATAGGCCGGTACCACAACTGAAACTTCAAATGCCGGCGCGGGACCGCTCCAACTAAGCGGACTATCTCTCCCCATAACGCGCCAATGAAAGCTTTTTACCCGTGCACGACATGTTCGATACACATCAATAGGATCAGCATCCCAAGGGTCGAAATCTCCACAGATATGATCAATACAAAAGCGGTTGATCAGCTCCTCCACCCCGACGGGGTCAAACATTGTCGAATCGGCTCTCACTAAAGAAAAATTCTTATAGGCGGATCCATAAAGCTCTTCCATGCTTGCGAAGAACACTACACGTTCGCGCCAAGCGAGAGCAGCAATATTCTCAAGACAGTCGTCAAGCTCTCTCTTTAAAGATAGGTTCGGTTCGACCACGACGATCTTGGCAGAAGAAGATGCTGTCAAAAATCTTACGATCTCCAACCCGGATCGAGCGCCAAGCAACAAGATGTGTGCGTACGGTTTAGAAGCGCGGAAATCAAGCCCAAAATAATTTTCTTGCAGCCTCAGGCGGTCTTCTTCTAGATATTTAGCGACAAGCATGCCATTCAATAAGGCTAAAGATCGTGCATATTCTGCTTTCCTTAACATAGCCCTACCTCACGCTGTATTGCGCATAAACACAAACCTTCCCGTACCATTTCTAATTCTCCTGAGCCCAGCCCGAATAAGAGTACGCCGAAGTTTTCGACCATGCTTCCAACTAAACAGCAACTTAAAAATCCATAGCCTTGCCGTTTTTCGCCCAGACGAGTACGCAATAAGAAAGCGTGCTGCTTTCGCACGGAACGCAGAAACAAGAATCGCTTCTCGGCGATCAATACCGTTTGCCATGCAATAATTTGCGGCAACTGGGTCAATCAACGATCCGATTTGCTCGCATGCTGCAATAAAGAATCGCTTTCGATCTTTATTTAACGTATGTTTCCCACACCAATACGTCATGCGAGTAGCCATAATCGCAATATAAGCTCTACCTGCAGCATCGACGTGATACCGTTTCATAGCGCTGAAGCCGAGCTCAACCGATTTCAAGATATCGAAACGTTTTTCACTCTTTTGATCAGTGATTTTCCCTGGACGGTTGACACGATAGTAATAACCAGTGGAATCCACTAACAAAACTCTTCCCGCCGCTGCTAGAGCTTCGACATGGACAGGAAAGTCCTCGAAATGCAATCCGAGAGGAAACGCAAGTCTTTTCTCCAATAGAAAACTTCGACGTAGCAACCGAGTATTAGCATTGGGCTCAAAGCGAAAAATACGTGGTTCGCGCCGTGCACTAGTTACGACGCAAGAACGACCATGCAATATTTCATTCCATATCGCCGTGTCATAGAAATCGTGCACGATCTGCGAAACACTATCAAAAACAACAGATCGGCAAATAGCCACGTCGCATTTTTCTCGTTTTGCGAGAGAAGCCATGTTCGTGTAGCACGAAATCTCTACGAAGTCATCGCTGTCACAAAACCCGATGAACTCACCGGTGGCGTACTTCACACCCATCATCCTGGCTGCAGATAAGCCCGCATTCTCTTGTCGAATATGCAGCGTGGGCACTTTACAACTAGCTATCCACGCCGCAATCCTCGCAGAACTCCCATCAGTGCTTCCATCATCGACAATAATAATTTCGATACCTGGACCGTTCTCTGCAGCAATAGAGTCGAGCGTTTCGACAAGCAAGTTTTCTGTGTTGAAAACTGGGACCACCCACGAGATGAGGGGTGGCATGGTAGTTTGATAGAGAGGACGATTGTCACTAATTATCTCTTCGCTCATAATTTCCCGAGTCATATCGTCGGGCATTCCGCATATCCATCCGGATTCTGCGATTGCCAACGCCACCCATCACGACACATGTCTTCAATGCTCCGGCTAGCCCACCAACCCAACTTCTCATGGGCGGCCGTGGGATCAGCCCACATCTGCGCAACGTCGCCCGGCCTTCTGGCAAGGATTTCGTAAGGCACAGGTCTGCCGGTCGCCGTTTCGAACGTGCGAATCAACTCGAGCACGCTGGTTCCCCGGCCCGTTCCAAGGTTGAAAGCGAAACATCCAGGAGCGACTCGGCTCGCATATTCCACAGCCTTCACGTGCCCCATGGCAAGGTCGGAAACATGCAGATAATCACGAACTCCGGTACCGTCGGAAGTTGGATAGTCATTGCCGAACACCGACAGCTTTGCCCGCTTTCCCACTGCCACTTGGGTGATATAGGGAAAAAGGTTGTTAGGCGTGCCGCGCGGCGACTCGCCAATCTTCCCGCTCGGATGAGCTCCGATAGGATTGAAATAGCGGAGATTGACAGCCGTCCTGGCGGCGTCGGATGCGCACCAGTCTGCCAGAACCGCTTCTACCATCGCTTTGGTTCTTCCGTAAGGATTGGCCGGTGCCAGAGGGTGGCTCTCAGTGTAGGGCAATGACAATGGTTCGCCGTAAACCGTAGCTGAAGAACTGAAAACGATACGCTTAACCTGCGCCCGGTCCATGGCCCTTAACAGAACGACACTCCCGTGCACATTGTTGTCGTAGTAGTCAAGCGGTTGGGCCACCGACTCCCCAACGGCCTTCAACCCTGCAAAGTGCACGACACAATCGATTGGCATGCCCTCCTGCCGAGCCTGTGAGAACACTGCATTCAGCATGCCTTCATCTCGAACGTCGCCCCGATGCCAGACGACAGGAAAACCCGTAAGTGCCTCGACTCGGCGCAGAACGTCCGGAGAGCTGTTACAGAAATTGTCTACCACAATCGGTCGATAGCCAGCAGCGAGAAATTCCACCAAAGCATGAGACCCGATGTACCCCGCCCCGCCGGTAATAAGAATGGAAGTTGCCATGATAGTTCTATAAATACTTGATGCGGCTAGCGCGCGAACTGTTCCGATGGAGAAACACCAGTAGCTAGCTCTTGATCGAAACGGCGTGCCGATTTGAGTGCAGAAAGGAGCATCGCGCGGCGAGCACGGCCATTTCGACTGACCAGGCTGGCGACCACTAATACAGCAGTAATCAGATAGGGCTTAAGTCGTACCAAGGCATTCTCGCCGTATTTGAACTGGACGACAAAAAAATTCCGGAACATATAGAACCCTTTCCAGGAGTCAAGGGCGTGCTGCTGTGCAAAATCGAGCTGCCGGACCATGACCGCATCGCGTACGGCAGAAATTCGGTAACCCGCCCGCCGTATACGCAGGGCATAGTCGACGTCGTCGTAGAAGATAAAGTATCGAGCATCGGGATAGCCCACTGCATCGACTACGGAGCGATGCACCATAAATCCTTCAAAGGCAACGTTCTCGACGTAGAGCACCGCAGGCATGTGTGATCGCACACGATAAGTCTGAGCCACATAGCTCCGTTTACTACGCACTACGAGAGGATTTCGTAAATCGAACCGAATAGCAGAACGTTCTACCAAGGCTCCATCCAAATTTTCACGCACGGCAATCATGGCGAGTTCACCGCATTTAACGAGTTGCTGAGCGCAGTCCGACTGGGGTACGACGTCGTCATCCATCATCCAGATCCAATCCCAGCCGCCTTCGTGGGCCAACTTCATACCGAGCGCAAATCCCCCTGCTCCTCCCAGATTTTCAGCGCTGCGCGTTACATGCAGCGGCAGGTCTGTTCGGCCCGCCAGCAGTTGTGCTGTTGCGTCAGTCGACGCATTATCGACGACATAGATTGCCTTCGGGGGCACGGTTTGCCTCGCAAGCCCTTCCAGGCAGCGCCCAAGAAGCTCGCAGCGATTGTGCGTGACGATGACGACTGCAATGTTGTCCAATGGCTTACTCGATAAAACGCCGATGACCGGAGAAATCCCCGCGCCAACCATCGGCCAGGGCTTGCACGCTCAGGCGCAGCCGCGCCAGGTTTGGCCGCGAAAACGTGTAAAACCAAATCGTCTTAGCCGCGAACGCCAACGCGCTCAGCGGTCCTCGGTACGTCAATAGATTGACTGTGTTATTGCGACACAGACAATAGTGTTTAAGCGACGATCCGGTATTGTTGAAATGCATCAGACCAAAAAACATTGGCGCACCCAGCTCGTCCTGTCTGGGATGGAAGAAACCAGCCGCCGTGACCGTAGCAATGCGCGCTCCGGCCTTGGCCGTACGCATTACGTATTCGATGTCATCACCCCAGATAAAGAATTCCTTGCGAGGTAAGCCGATGCGTTCGATCAGCTCTCGTCTGATCAGAACGCCGTTAAACGGCATTACCACATCGGGTAGCAATCCCCGGACACCTGCGTCCTCAGCTGCCTCACGCGCACGCAGGATTTTCGCGGTACCGGGAATACGCAGTGGAAAACAGAGCTGCCCGGGTTGCGCCTCATCAAGTACCACAGGCCCCCAGAGGTCGAGACCCTGCCCTTCTTCCAGCAACTTTTCCAGGCAGTCCTCTGCCGGATAACCGTCATCGTCCATCAGCCATGCTAGATCACAGCCCGTCCGGAGAGCTGCCGCCATGCCATGATGAAACCCCCCCGCTCCGCCCTCATTGCTGGCGAGCTTGATGAGTTCAAACCCTGCCCAAGCTAGTACGCCGTCGGCCTCCAAAGCCTCGGATGTACCGTCCGTACTCGCGTTGTCGACGACGATGATCCTGTCCGGAGAACGGCTTTGCCCACGCAGCGCTTTCAAGCAGCGCAACAGCAACGCCTTTCGGTTATAAGTGACGACTACCGCGCAAACACGCATGAATCAGCCCATGGGGTTCACGTAGAACGCTTCGAGGCCACCGCCATTCTGCAGCGCCGCCTTGGCGGCATCAGCCACTTCGAGCGCTTCTTTGATAGTGACATCCATATCAAGGTAGCGGTATGTGGCAAGGCGGCCGACGAAGGTGACGCCTCGCTCCCTACGCGCCTGCTCAATGTACTGCTCAAGCAAAACCTTGTCCTTGACCAAGCGGATTGGATAGTAGGGAATGTCATTTTCGCCGCAGAGGCGGCTGTACTCGCGATAAGCGATGCTTTTCTCGTGCAGCTCCCAGGGTGAGAAGTACTTGTGCTCGGAAATCCGGGTATACGGAACATCGGCGTCGCAATAATTGATGACAGCTGTTCCCTGAAGATCGCCATCGCACCGCAGGGTTTCAAAATCCAACGTGCGATAGCCCAAACGTCCCAGGTTAAAGCCAAACCACGCGTCGAGCGGTCCGGTCCAGAAAACGTGATCGGCGCCTTGGCGCATGGCGCTGTCGTAACGTGTCTTGAGGCGAACCTCGATACCTGGGTGGTCGAGAATTGCTTCGACAATACGTGTGTATCCATCGCGCGGCATGCCCTGGTAGCGATGGGAAAAATAATTGTCATCGTAGTTGAAGCGTACCGGCAGGCGCTTCAGGATACTAGCCGGAAGTTCGGAGGGCGGCACTCCCCATTGTTTGCGGGTATAGCCTTCGAAGAAAGCTTCATACAAGGCCCTGCCCACAAACCGCATGGCTTGCTCTTCAAAGGTCTCTGGTGACTCGATGGAAAGATCTGCCTGGCTTTCCAAGAATGCTCGCGCCTCGCCCGGCGACAGCGTTTTCCCGAAAAACTGGTTAATCGTATGAAGGTTAATAGGCAGCGAGTAAACGCGGCCCTTGGAGACGGCCTTCACTCGATTGACGTAGGACATCATCTCGCCATAGCGGTTGATGTACTGCCATACACGTTCGTTGTCCGTATGAAAAATGTGGGGGCCGTAGACGTGCACCATGACCCCAGATTCTTCATCCCGGGTGGAATGGCAATTACCCGCGACATGTTCACGTTGATCAACGACCGTGACGCGGTGTCCTTCTTCCGCAAGCTCTCGCGCGATAACTGCTCCAGAAAAGCCTGCTCCTACGATAAGAAAATGCTTCATGATGGTATCCAGGTGACTAGTGCACGGTGCTCTCCGGAGCCTCGACGATGCGGCCATGCTCCAGGCGAACCACCTTGTCGCAGATCCTGTGGGCAAGTTCCAAGTCATGCGTGGCCATGACGAGAATGCCCGCATCATTGACAAAGCTCTCAAGCCGCTCGGCGGCCTTTTGCTTGAAACGTTCGTCCCCGACGCTCATCCATTCGTCCATGAGCAGAATTTCCGGCTGCACACTCGTGGAGATAGCAAAAGCGAGTCGCAACACCATGCCACTGGAGTATGCCCTGACAGGAATATTCAGGAAATCGCCCAACTCACTGAACTCCGCGATATCGTCGATCAATCGGTTTATTGCGTTTGGCTTAATCCCCAGGAACAGCGCCCGCAGCCTAATATTCTCGAAGCCGGTCGCATCCCCATCCATTCCAAGCATGGAATCAAGCAGGCTCGTGATTTTTCCTCGTACCGAAATTACCCCTTGCACGGGGGTATAGACCCCCGCTAACACACGAAGCAGTGTCGTCTTTCCCGAACCGTTGTGGCCGAGCAGCGCTACGCGTTCTCCCTCACGAATATCCAAATTGATATCCCTGAGCGCCTCGACTTCCGCTGGTCCGTGCCGTGATTCGAGGATGCGCCCGCCTGTAGCTACATTCAGCATAGTTTGCTTGAAAGACCGCTGCTTAGCGTCGTAAATGGGAAAACGAACCGACACATTGTTCAGACGAATGTACATGACGGTCAAAGCCAATAAGTTACACGATGCCGGAAACGGGCCAGCAATCCAATGGTGAAAAAACTACCCGCTACAACGGCAACCAGTGCGACTACCCAATACATAAGGGGAGGTGCTATGCCCAGAATAGGCTGCCGCATCAATTCAAGCAGGATCGTAAGCGGATTCAAATGAGCAAGATGAGCCCGATCTGCGGGTAACTGATCGACCTGCCAGACGATGGGTGTAATAAAAAACATTAACGACATGACACTGTTGACGACCGGATGCATATCCCGATAGCGAGTACAGAATATCGCGACGACCAATCCTATCCACAACAGATTGAGAGAGACCAGCAACAGCCCTGGAAACAGCAACAAGAGATTTGCATTAATGGACTTTCCGAGCAGGACCATCACCACTGGATAAATGAAAACATTATGGCAAAGAATAATAAACTGACGATAAATGACACGAAGAACGAAAACCGTGAGAGGAAGTTTTACCTGTTTAAGATAATGAGCTGAGCCTGAAAAGGCATCACAGAACTCGTTAATACTTCCCGCAATAAATGCCCAAAATATCAACCCGAGCGCGAGATGGGGGATAAATTCCGCGGGCGAACGTGCGAAAAGCGCACCATACAAGGGCCCCATGGCCGCAACCGTAACCGCAGTACTAATGGTGATCCATAGGGGGCCAAGGGCTGATCGCCTATAGCGGGTGCGGATATCCTGCCACCCGAGAGCGGTCCAAAAATAACGGTCGCGAAATGCTGCTGTTATATCAACAATTGCTTCAGATAAATTCACCGGAAAACACCATTTCATACGATGCCATGGCCCGGCACCGGTCAATGTGAGGGCATTCTAGTCGCACGGCCAGTAGCGCATATTCCTAGAGTAGCCACGGTCGTGTGTAAATGTAAGCCTCATGGAAGAAAAGAAAAGGGCTTCAAACCATTGCTTGAAGCCCTAGCATTTTGGGAAGAACAGGCCGTTGCTTCCTCACGTATCGGCGTGGCGGAGCATACGCCGACCGCCTGACTAATAGCAGATTATGGCAGTGGCGCCAAACGCTGTCAAAGCACCGCGATGAGCATTGATGACCTGAAATATTCAGTTGGACTCCTACGCAAATTGTCAGCGTTGAGTGGGCATTCACTGACAAATACATGACGCAAGCACCTCCATTCACGCTACCCCAGCAGCAACGCCCCCGCCCCCGGCACCACCGCCTCCAGCCCCAGCCTCTCCAGCATCCCCCTCACCGTACACACCGCCGTCGACACCACCGGCACCCCCAGCCTGTCCTGCACCGGCTGGATGGCCGGCAGCGACGGCATCTGCACGCAGGCCGACAGAACCACGGCGTCGACGCCACGGGTGTCGAGGGTCTTCACATCCTCCACCAGTTGCATGGGATCGCGGCGGCCGACTTCGAGGTTGTCGGGGATCTCGAAGCATTTCGCATCCACGACTTCGATGCCCTCGTTCTCGATGTACTTCACCACGAGGTCGGTCAGCGGCCGCATGTAGGGCGCCATGAGCGAGATGCGCTTGGCGCCCAGCCGCTGCAGTCCTTCTATCAGCGCCCCGGCCGAGGTCATCACGGGCGCGTCGCTGTGGTTGGCGCGCGCCACCTCGGTCAGTTCCCGTTCGGTCTGGCGGTGGTAGCCGGCGCCCATGGCCATGATGGCGACCAGGCAGGCGGTGCTCATGACGTCGACGCGCGCATCGGCCAGTTCGGCCGCGCAGCGCAGGCCTTCGCGGTTCATGGCCTCCAGCTCTTCCTTGGTGACCTTGTGCATGCGCATGCGGCTGGAGTGGAAGGTGAAGCGCTCGGGCCGGATGGCTTCGCGGGCGCGCAGCATGGCGGGGATTTCCGTCTCCATGGTGGTGTTGGAGCTGGGGACGATCTGGCCGATGCGGTAGATGCGGGACGTCATGGCATTTCCTGTGGAAGGGCTAGTCGAGGGAGATGGCGGCCTGCTTGACGACGGTGTCGAAGCGCTGGGTATCGGTTTTCATGGCCTGGGCCAGGTCGGCGGCATTGGCCGGCCAGGCCTCGAAGCCGAAGGTGTCGAACTGCTTGCGCACGTCGGGCTCGACGACGGCTTTGGCCACGCCGCCGTTGATGCGGTCGATCACGGCCTTGGGCGTGCCCTTGGGCGCGAACAGCGCGACCCAGGTCTTGAGCTCGAAGCCCGCGGGCCCGCCGGCTTCGGCCACGGTGGGAATGTGGCCGTACTGGGCCAGCCGCTTGGGCGCGGCCAGCGCCAGCAGTTTCACTTTCTTGGCCTGGTAGAGCTGGGCGACGGTGGCGGCGGTGCCGAAGGCCCAGTCCACTTCGCCGGTGGCAACGGCGGTGTAGAGCTGGGGCAGCTCCTTGAAGGGCACGTGCGTCATCTGGGTGCCGGTCTGGGTCTGGAACATGGAGGCGCCGATGTGGGCGACGCTGCCCATGCCCCAGGTGCCGTAGGTAAGGTTGCCTCCCTTGGCCTTGGCGGCGGCGATGAGGTCGCCGACGTTGTTCCAGGGCGAGTTGGCCGGCACCACGATGAAGAAGTAGGTGGTGTAGACCGGGGCCACGGGCTCGAAATCGGCCACGGGGTCGAAGGGCAGTTTCTTGTACAGGTGCGGATGCAGGGTCATGTGGGTATTGTCGACCACGACCAGCGAATAGCCGTCGGCGGCGGCCCGCTTGACGTCGCCGATGGCGAGCCAGCCGTTGGCGCCGGGCTTGTTCTCGACGATGAGGGGCTGCCCCCACGCCTTGGAGAGTTTCTCCCCGACCAGGCGGGTGACGGCGTCCGGTCCGCTGCCCACGGAGTACGGCAGCACGGCGCGGACGGGCTTGGCGGGATAGCTGGCGGTCTGGGCCCAGGCCGGGACGGCCAGGATCATGGCGATGGCGGCGGCGCCGCGCAGGATGGTTTTCATGGATGTCTCCTCGGTCTTGTGTGGGTATGGACGTGGTCTTGGGTAAGCGTGCTCACGCCGTTGCCGGCGTATCCGTGCGTTCGTGGCAGGCCATGGCCTCGCAGGCTGCCGCGAAATGCGGATCGCGCCGCCTGAGGTCGTCGTGGCTGACCTGGCCGGTACGCCGCATGTAGTCGTAGGCGAAGGCCACCGGGTCCAGGTGCATCTTGGCGGCGACGTTCTCGTACCAGTCCAGGCTGCGGGCGGCGGCGGCCTGGAAGCTGGACGAGGCGGGCCGCCGCTGCGCCTCGAACGCGGCGAAGGCGGCCGGCAGGTCGCCGGGGTGGCTCGCCACGCCTTCGCTCAGTGCGATGGCGTCCTGCATGGCCATGCGGGTGCCGGACCCGAGCGAGAAATGCACGGTGCGCAGCGCATCGCCCAGGAGCACGATGTTGCGGTAGCTCCATTGGTCATTGCGGACGATGTTGGCTTCGAACCAGAGCGACCGGTTGGTAAGCAGCTCGTTGCCGCCCAGCTCGGGACGGAACACCTCGGCGCAGTAGCGCCGGCTCTCTTCCTCGCTCGCGCGGTCCAGGCCGGCCCGGCGCCAGGTGTCGGGGTCGACCTCGACCAGGAAGGTGCTGAGCTCGGGACTGTACTGGTAGCTGTGGGCGATGAAGACGCCGTGCGGCGTCTCGCGGAAGATGAGCGATACGGGGTGGAAGCGCTGGCGCGTGCCGTACCAGGCGAATTTGTTGCGGCGCTTCTCGAAGCTGGGGCGGAAATGATGGGCGAACTGCGTGCGCACGGCGCTGTTGCCGCCGTCCGCGGCCACCACCAGGTCCACCTCGCTCGCCAGCTTCGAGACGTCCTCGATGCGGCGGCCATGCTCGATGCTTATGCCTTGCGCCCGGCACGCATCCTCCAGGACCTTGAGCATGTCGATGCGCGACGTGCGCGAAAAGTGGTTGCCATGCACCTGGACATGGGTGCCGCGATGGACGATTTCCATGTAATCGCAGCGTTCGTGGTGGGCAACGAAGGTCCGGAAGAACTCCGGGTCGGCTTCGCGCAGGAAGGCCAGGCCGACGTCGGAGAACACCACGCCCCAGCCATAGGTGGCGCCGGCGGGGTTCTGCTCAAAGACCTGGATCCGGTGGGAGGGATCGCGCTTCTTGGCCAGCAACGAGAAATACAGGCCGGCCGGCCCGGCTCCGATGACGGCGATTTTCATGATGCAAGGCTCCCTGCCGCCGCGGCCTCGCAGGCGGCTTGGTAAGAAGACAGCGCCCGGCGCAGCGCGTCGGGAACGGGTATGGCGCGGCGTTCGCCGCGGGCCACGCAGATGGGCGTCAGCTTGGCGACGAAGGCGATTTCGCCTGTGGCGGTCGTGGCGGTGATGTCCAGCACGTAGGTGCGCTGGCGGATCTCGTCCACGGTGACGCGCATGTCGAATTCGTCGTCCGGCCACAGCGATGCGCGGAAGTCGAAGGACAGCGCCCGGCTGGGTGTGCCGAAGCCCTGCTCGTCCTTCATCCTTTGGGGGGTCGATTCGAACAGCGTGCCGTAGAACAACTCCACGGCCGAGATGAGGTACTCGCCGAAGGTCACCGTGTAGACCACGCCGGCGGGATCGCAATCGCCCCACTTGACGCGGCGGCGGACGACGAAGGGGGCAAGGGAGACCACGTGTTCGGTGCTGATCATGGCCGCGCCCCCGCCGACACGCCGGCCGCCTCGGCTTCGCGGGCCAGCTTGTCGGCGATCATCTGCTTGAGCGCCGGCTTGTCCAGCTTGCCCACCTTGGTCACCGGGAAGCTGTCCAGCACCTCGACCCGCTCGGGACACTTGTACTTGGCCAGTCCCTGCGCGACCAGGAATTCCATCAGTTCCTGGACCGTGGGCGCGCGCTGGCCCGGGCGGGTCACGATATAGATGCAGCCCTTCTCGCCATAGACAGGATCGGGCATGGCGACCAGCCGGGCCTCGGCAACCGCCGGGTGGGCGCTGACCAGCCCTTCCACCTCTTCGCAGCCGATCTTCTCGCCGCCGCGGTTGATGTTGTCGCGCAGGCGGCCTTCGAAGGTGTAGCAGGTGACGCCGTCGATGACATGGGCCGTCATCATGTCGCCCGTGCGATAGAAGCCGTCCGAGGTATAGGCCTTGGCATTGGCCTCCGGCGCGTTGAAAAAACCCGGCAGGGTCGACGGGCCGCGGAAGCACAGTTCGCCCATCTCGCCGGGCGCGGCGGGCTGCTCGCTGTCCGGCAGCAGCAGCCGGATCTCGTCCTCGGGACAGCCCGAAGTGCCTTGCGTGTGATGGCGCATGAAGGCCGGCGCGTCGGGCGGCGATCCGAGCAGCAGCCCTTCGGTGATGCCGAACAGGTTGGAGCACGGCACGCCGAGGTGGGCCTCGAGGCGGTCGGCGCGGCTCATGGTGGTGAACAGCCGCAGCGACGACAGGTCGTGCCGGGCCAGGTCCGGATACGTCATGATCTGGGGCGCAATGGGGCCGATGGACACGGCGCGGGTGACGCGGTGCGCCTCGATCAGGGTCAGCATGCGCGGCAGGTCCACGCGCGGCATCAGCACCGCCGACGTCCCCATGGCGAACACCGGCATCAGCACGTATAGCTGGGCCGCGTTGTGCAGCAGGGGCAGCGCCCACATGAAGCGGTCGTCCTCGCTCTGCTTGTACCGCCGCGAGCAAGCCAGCGCATGGCCGAGATACTCGGCGTGGAACCGCGGAATGATCTTGGGCACGCCGGTCGTGCCGCCCGACAACTGGAAACTCAGCACGTCGCCGAGCGCGGGCCCTTCCGCGGCCAGCCGCCGCCGGGCCGTCTCGAGCGGCATGCCGTCGATCAGCGCGCGCAGGGAAAGGTCGCCTTGCGCCGGTCCGCGGGCGACCACCAGGTGCGTCAGCGTATCGCTGGCGGCCGCCATCTTGCGGGCGAAAGCGGCCAGGTCGAAGCCGCTGCTGAAGTCGGCCTGCACGAAATAGCCGCGCGCGCCGGACTGGCGCACCAACTGGCCGATTTCCAGTTCGCGATGCTGGGGCAGCGAGCACACCGGCACGATGCCGGCCTTGTAGCAGGCGGCCAGCGCCAGCACCGTCTCCAGCGTGGTGCCCATCTGGAAGATGGCGCGGTCGCCGGGACGCAGGCCCGCCTGCAGCAGCGCGGCGCCCAGGCGTTCCGACTGCTCGTCCAGTTCACGAAAGCTGAGCCGGCCTTCGTCGCTGATGAACGCGTCCTTCTCCGGCAATCGCGCGGCCGTCGCGCGCAACGCGTCGCCCACCGTGGACCGCATCCAGGCGCCGCTGGCCAGGTAGCGGCGCGCGTCGGCCTCGGGATGATAGATGACCCCTTCTATCGGGTACCGTACGTCTTGCATGGCGGCGTCTCCTCCGCAGGTGGATCAGTCTTGTCACTCGGGGACGATGCGCGCGCAGTCCCGGTCCAGCGTCTCGATGCGGCCCTGTACCCCGCCGGTGAAAAGCCCGTACCAGATCGCGGGCTTCAGGCCCAATGTCTTGCGGCGGAACTCGACGGGTCCGTCGCTTTCGATCCGGTCGTACTCGCCCGCCGCCTCGACCCGGCAGTCGCCCCGCGCGCGGGCGTCCTCGACGATGGATGCGAACTCGCGGACGCGGGGAACGAAGATGCGCACGAGTCCCGTCCCGGGCGTATCGCCGGGCCGCACATGCGATGCCACCAGCCTGGCCTTGCGCGACCAGATCTCCGCAATATCGGTCACCTTCCGCCCAGCCGCGTGCGCGTCGGCTTCCGCCTCCATCGCAGCCTGCAGCGTCAACTGGCCGTCCAGCGCATCCACCTGCCCCAGCGGGCGCAGCTTGCGGGTGAACTCGACGAAGTAGCCGTTGGGGTCGCGCACGTAGATGGATTCGATCACCTCGTGCGTGGTCTCCACCGATACCTGCAATCCGGCCGCCTCCAGCTTCTGCTTCCAGGCCCGCAATTCCTCCTGCCCTTCCACCAGCCATGCGGTATGCGTCGCATCGAACACGTGGTCATCGGGCACGGGCGGCATGGGGGGACGGTCGCGCATGCCTTCCGGCGGCTCCGAGCCCAGGTAGTAGAAGAAGGCAATGGTGCTGCCGCGTCCGCTGTCGAAGAAGAAATGCAGGAAATCCGGATGCGTGGCCGGTCCCCAGCCGCGCGCGGAGATCACATGGACCAGCGGGAGGCCGAGAATGTCGCGGTAGAACGCGACGGTCTCGCGCAGTTTCCAGGTAGGACGGGCGGTATGGTCGACGCCTCGCAGCACGAGCCCGCGGGCGGAAAGCGGCGCAGTCCCGGCCTGGCCGTCCTGGCCGGCCGGGCTTGCGCGTTCAATGGTAGTCATGGCGTTCCCTTTCCTGTCGATGTTGATCAGTTCGCAAACCGCTCGCGCAGCCACGCCGCCAGCTGGCGTCCGGCCTCGTAGCGGCCCGGCTCCTCGCCCTCGGCAAGCGCGCGGCCGTGGTGGTCGCCCCGCACGCGCAGGTGGCGCTTGTCGCGGGCGGCCAATGCGTCATGGATGGCGCGCACGTCCGCCGGAAAGCAGGCCTGGTCGCCCGTGTACTCGATGATCAGCGTGGGCTGGACGATGGCCGCCGCCGCGGCGGCCAGGCTGGCGTTGGACGACAGGCCGGACCAGGTCGACAGCCAGCTTTCCGGCGTGCAGAACCGCGCGAAGCCGACGGCGCCGTAGTTGGACGCATACGGGTCCCGCCCCCAGAGCGACCCGGGATGGCGATCCGACGGATCGAGGCTCAGGTCCAGGCAGCGCAGGTCGGCGTCCGTGCGCCATACCGTCATCACCGGCGTATGGGCGCCCAGCCGGCGCTCGGCTTGCGTGGCGTCCTCGCGTCCCTTTAGCGCCTTGCGCGCCGCCAGGCGCTGGGCGATCAACTGCCGGGCCAGCGCGTCCAGGCGCTCCACCCGGGCGCGCTGCGCCCGGCGGTAGCGCTCGACGAAGGCGGGCGCATAGCGCGCCTGGCCGCCCGGCCGGTAGCCGTTGTCGGGATTGAGGGGATCCAGGTCCGGGTCGACCGACAGCGCATCTCCTTCCTCCGGCACCGAGGGATCGATGCAGTTCATCAACAGCGCGCCCTGCCCCGGGTGCGGCCCGACCAGGACGAGCCCGTGGACAGCCGGCATGTCGAGCTCGGCCAGGCCGGCCGGCTTGCCGCCGGGCGTGCGCGCGATGCGCTCGGCGCCGGGCAGCGCGGCCTGCTGGACGTAGAAGGCGTACAGACCCGCGCCGCCGGAGTTGCCCAGCAGCACGATGCGCTCGAACCCCTGCGCGCGCAGGAAGGCCAGCCCGGCCGCCACGTCGTGCAGCGCGGTCTCGTGCTCCAGCCGCAGGTCGTTGCCCACGGAGCGCGCGCCTTGCGACCAGGCGGCGCAGCCGGCGCCGACGATGTCGGGAATGAGGTAGTGGCAGGCCATGAACTCGCGCGGATGCATGACGCATACGACGGTACGGGGCCGCGGGCCGGCCGGCAGGTAGAGCGAGCCGGTGGTGGCCGCGCCGTCGTCCGTGCGCAGGACCACGTTGCGGGTGGTAGTGCCCGGCGGCAGGTCCCGGGGATTCCAGTCGGTGTTCAAGAAGCCTGCGGTGACATGCTGGGCTGCGCTGGCGCCGGTGTTCACGATGCGTCTCCTGGGATTCTGCGGATCGATACAGCCGCGTTTCGTCATATTCGACTATTTTTTGACTTCACTGTCAATACTCGTTGAAATTTAGACAGATATGTCAAATCAAGGCGCCGACAGCACCTCTTTCCCTCGGAGAACGGCCCTTCCCCATGCCATAATCCGGCCTCAGGCCATCGCCTGTACGGCCCACCCTCCTGGAAAATCCCTATCCGTGAACGAGGCTCCCACCAAGACGACGATGAAAGGGGAAGTCCTGCGCAGCGCCATCCTGGATGCCGCGGCCAAGCTCTTCATCGAACGCGGCACGGGCGGCACGAGCATGCAGGACATCGCCGAATCGCTCGGCCTGAGCCGCACTGCCGTCTACTACTATTTCAAGAACAAGAACGCGATCCTGCGCGCGCTGACCGAAGAGGTCCTGATCCCGGCCAAGCAACTGGCCAACGATGCCGTCGCGCGCAAGGACCAGGATCCGACCGAGGCCCTGCAATCGCTGGTCACGCAGTATGCGGAGCTCATCCTGTCGCGGCCGGCGGAGTTCCGCGTGGCCGACCGCAACGAGTCGGACCTCACGCAGCGGCAGCTCGCATCGATGCAATCGGCGCGGCGCAGCGTGCTCGCGGATTTCAGCGACGTCATCGAACGCGGCATCGAGCTCGGCCATTTCCGCATGGTCGACGCGCACGTGGCGGCGTTCAGCCTGATCGGCATGTGCAACTGGACGGCGTGGTGGTTCAAGCCCAGCGGACGGCTGAGCAGGCAGGAAGTGGCCCAGGCCATCGCCGACATGGCCATTCATGCGCTGCGGCGCGACGAATCGCGCCGCCCGCGCCTGCCGGACGTAAAGGAATCGCTGCGGTTGCTGCGCGAGGACCTGGCCTACCTGGAGAAGCTGGTGCTACCCGAGGATGACACCTCCTCGGGCCAGCGCAAGTAGGCCTGCGCCATGAAGCCCTCAGAGACCCACTCGTTCACCGCGCATTACGCGCCAGCGCCTGAGCCGCGTTGAACACCGCCTCCACCACCGTCGGTTCGACTGCCCGCATGATAAAGACGAGGCGCGACTGCCGGTTTTCGTCGGGCCACCGATCCAGCGGTACAGCGGGATGGAATATGTGCTGGACACATTGGACGACAACGGGATCCCCCTCGACATTGAGGATTCCTTTCATGCGCAGCATGTCCGGGCCGCGTAGCGCGGTGAGCATTTCCATGGCGCCTGTGATGGCAGGCCATGTGAAGGGCTCGTCGAACCGCAGCGACATCGTGCGGATGTCCTGCAGGTGGGGGCGCAGCGGCTTGTCTTCGACGTCGTCCTGGTCGCCGGGCGCATCGAGCGCCGCGCCCAGGAAACTCAATGCCTGGGCGGACAGGCGGGTGCTGGCCAGTCCCAGCCCCGTAAGCTGCTCAGGCTCCACTTGCCCATGCTGGACGCGCAGCACGCCGGCGCTGGCATTGATGGCTTGCAGCGCCCGTTCCAGCGAGGCGGCGTCGTCCGGCGCCGCGAGATCGGTCTTGGTAAGCAAGATGCGGTCGGCCAGTGCGACTTGCTTGACCGCCTGGGGGAACTCCTCCAGTTGCTGCCCGCCATTGACCGCGTCGACCAATGTGATGATGCCGTCCAGCCGGAAGTGGGCGGCCAGCATCGTATCGCTAAGCAGGGTCTGCACGACGGGCGCGGGGTCGGCCAGGCCGGTGGTTTCGACCATGACGCGGTCAAAATCTGGAATGGCGCCGGCCCGGCGCTGTCCGAAAAGTTCGCGCAGGGTTTCCTGCAGGTCGGTCCGGACGGTGCAGCAAATGCAGCCGTTGGCGAGCACGGATACGTTCTCGGACGAGAACGAGACGAGATCGTGGTCGATGCCGATTTCGCCGACTTCGTTGATGACGACCGCCGCGTTCCGCATTGACGGATGCGTGAGCATCCGCGCGAGCATCGTGGTCTTGCCGCTGCCGAGGAAACCCGTTACCAGGGTCAGGGGAAAGCGGCCCGCCATCGGATCGGGCGAGCCTGGATTCATGGGAGAGCTCATCCGATGTTCATTTCAAGAATATAAAGGCCGCCGCAGAATCGATCGACCGTATAGACGATGCGGCGGTCGTCGACGTAGACATCGTTGAGCTGAATCGCACCGACGGGCGACAGCGCCGGCGCAGCCGGGACGTAGTAGGCCAGCTCCTGGACTTGCCAGGGATTGCTGGTGTCGTAGACGCGTACGCCGGCGTTGAAGAAGGTGCCGATGATGATGTGGTCCGAGCGGAACGAGCAGGGCGCCGGCAGGTTCTCGTGCAGATTGTGGGCGCCGAAGCGGCCGCCCCGTCGCGCGAAGGCCTCGACCGGAGGCGCTGGGAAGGTGCCGATCGGGACCGGGTTGCCTTCGTTGCGGGCATCCACGACCCAGACGAGCTTGGGCCAGTCCGCGCCATTGTCCTGGACGCATTCGTCGCTCACGATCCACAGATCGCGGCTGAAAAGCGGCAGCACCGTATGGGTGAAGCCGTTGAAAGGCGGCGAGTGGTTCCAGCTCGACACGACACGGGGGGCGCTCATGTCGGAGATGTCGAGCACGATGGAGCCGCCGTCGATATAGCCGATGTAGGCGCGGTCGGGGCGTTCGGGAAAGACGTTGGTGTTGTGCACGCGAAAGCCTGTGTCGAACTGCTTTGGCAGGCGGGCCGGGGCCTCGGCGCCGTCGCCGGCACGGGTGCCCGGCAGCCACCAGCGGCCGGCTTCCACCGGGCGCGAAGGCTCGCGCACGTCGATGATGCGGTAGAACTGGTCGTCCAGCGGATTGCGCGGCTCGAAGTCGGGCGCGCCGGAGGCCAGGTGGACGAACTGCCCGTCGACGAACCACAACGCATGCACGCCTCGCGAATGCGGCCCCGAGCAGTCGAAATGCGAGACCAGGCGGGGCGACTCCGGCTTGCTGATGTCGAACAGGTCGAAGCCGGCGGGTTTCATGCCCGGTGACTGCGTCTGGTAGGCCACGGCCATGAGGTCGCCGCTGATTTCCAGCGAGTTCGAACGTACCTTCATGTGCGGAAGTTCGGTCTGGACGATCACGCACGGTGCGCGCGGGTCGGTCACGTCGACGCCGGTGAAGTTCTTCGGCGCGGCCTCGTGCGCCAGCCATAGGATGCGTCGGCCGTCGGCGCATTGTTGCATGGCGATGCCTTCGCCCAGGCCGCCATAGCCTTGCAGCTCATGATGGGCAAGCAGCGTCATGTTGCGGGCCATGGACTTGTCGGCGCGCGCGGCGAGGTTGGGTGTGGGGTAGCGGTTCATGTGTCGATCATTGGCGCAACAGGCGCGTGACTTCCCGGGCTGCGGTTTTCAGTTTTGGAAGAATGCCGCGGATGCGTTCATCGGTCATGCGCGCTTGCGTGGTAGCGACGGCAAGGGCCGCTATGGGGCTGCCCGCGGCGTTGTAGATAGGCAGGCCGATGGCGCGCACGCCAGGCGCCGCGTGATTGCCCGTGACGGCGTATCCGGAAAGACGGGCCTGGCCGACCAGTTCCAGCAGTTCGTCCGCGTCGAGATCGCCATAGGCGCCCAGGCGCGGGGCGACGGCCTGGATGACCGTTTCGATCTCTTCTTCCGGCAGCGCTGCGAGCAGCGCCAGTCCTCCGGCGCTCACGCCGAGCGGCTGGCGGCTGCCCAGCGGCACCGACGGCGTCTGAATCGGGTAGGGGCCCTGGGTGCGGGATATGCAGACGGCGTCATAGCCGCTGCGCAGGAACAGGAAGGTCGTGTCGCCTGTCTGCTCCGCCAGCCAGTCGCACACCGGCTGGCACACTTCCTTCAGATTGAACTGGTGCGTTGCAGAAATACCCAGTTCGAACAGTAGCGGCCCGAGGGTATAGCGGCGCGACCGGTCGTCCTGTTGCAACAGTCCTTCGATCGTCAGCGCTTTGAGCAGCCGGTGCGCGGTCGGCCGCTGCAGGGCCAGTTCGCGGGCAACGTCCACCAGGCGCACGCCTTCTGGCGCTTGAGCCGCCACGATCTGCAAAGCCCGGACCGCGCGGCTGACGGTCTGGGCGCCATGCACATCGATGGTCGTCGTGGCCATGGGTCTGGCTTTCTTCAATCCAACGTGACGTTGGCGAGCTTGACTGCCTGCGCCATGGCTGTGGCCTGCGATTTCAACAGCCTGTCGAACTCCGCGGGCGTGCTGGCCAAGGCGTCGGCGCCGGCATTGGCCAGGGTCTGCTTCATCTCCGGCGATTCGAGCGCTTTCCTGACCTCCTCGTTCAAGCGGGAAACGACGGCGGGCGGCATGCCCTTGGGACCGATCAGGCCGCTATACAAGACGATTTCCAAGGGTATGCCCTGTTCCTTGAAGGTAGGTACATCGGGCATCGCGGCCACCCGCTTGGCCGTTGTTACCGCCAGCGCATGGATTTTTCCTGCTTTCGCCTGGGCGACGGCGGGCGGCATGCTCAAGAAGCTATAGGTCACTTCTCCG
Organism: Pigmentiphaga sp. NML080357; assembly: GCF_002188465.1. Lineage (GTDB taxonomy): Bacteria > Pseudomonadota > Gammaproteobacteria > Burkholderiales > Burkholderiaceae_B > Pigmentiphaga. The sequence continues at coordinate 24,824 of NZ_NINW01000023.1, forward strand.
GCTACCACGGCTTGCACCGAGGGCGCGCCTCCTTTGTATGGCACGTGCAGAGAATCGATGCCCATGGCCTGTTTGAAGGACTCGCCAGCAAGATGCATGATGGTGCCATTGCCCGAGGAGGCGTAGCTTACCTGGCTTTGTTTTTTCTTGGCCAGTTCGACGAGCGACTTGACGTCGCCGGCCTTGGAGCCAAGGCTGGAAACCATCATCAACGGCGTCGAGGCGACGAGGCTGATCAGGCTGAAGTCGTTCAGCGCATCGAACGGCAAGCGCTTATAGGCCTCGGCATTGATCGCATGCGTCGTCATATCCTGGAACAACAGGGTGTAGCCGTCCGGCGCGGCCTTGGCGACGTAGGCCGAGGCGATGGTGGTGCCGGCGCCGGGCCGGTTTTCCACGATGACGCTCTGGCCCATCTGAACCGACAGCCGCGCCGCAAGCGCCCGGGCCAGCACGTCGGAAATGCCGCCGGGCGGAAAGCCGGTGACGATGGTGACGGGCCTAACCGGGTACGGTTGGGTTTGCGCGGAAGCAGGAGCGAGGGAGGTCGCGCAGAGCAGCGAGCAGGCGAGCGAAATAGTGGCTATTTTCATGGTTATGAACCAGGGCGGTGGATGGGTCGCCCGTCAGGGCGGAATAGTCCGGACCACTCTATAAGTCGGCAATTTTCACCGTCAACACATTCGTCGAATGTTTCTCTATTTGGAACTTAAGACATGCATGACGGTGCGCCGCGCACCAACGCCGGCCATGGCATGCGGGTTCCGGATCACTGTTGGTGCGGCTCGGCGGCGCGCCCGACCCAGTCGTCCAGAGGTGTCCAATATATGGAACTTCAGGCGGCTGGCGTTGACCTTGGCGGACGGGCATGAAGATCATGCAGGGTCTCAGTAACTTCCCCTACCAAAGCGCATCATGACCCAACCCATCGGCTCGAGCGTCCTGGCTCGCGCACCCTATCAGTCCATCGTGCGTCGTCCCCGCCTGACCTTGCCGGGCGACGCGCGGGTCGTCCTGTGGAACATTGTCAACGTCGAAGTCTGGGAGCCGACTGCAGCCATGCCGCGGGCGGTGCTCTCTCCTCCCATGGGCGCGCCCATGCTGCCGGATGTTCCCAATTGGGCCTGGCATGAATACGGCATGCGGGTGGGCTTCTGGAGGATCCTCGATGCTTTGCGCGCGCGTTCGATGCCGGCCAGCTTTGCGCTCAACGGCGCGGCAATCCCCCGTTACGAGGAAGTCTGCACCGCGGCGCGGGACGCAGGCTGGGAATTCATGGGCCACGGCCTCGTGCAGCGCCCGATGCATAAGGTCGAGGACCAGCGTGCCGCCATACGGGAAACCATCGATGAGATCCAGCGCTTTACCGGCAAGGCGCCACGCGGCTGGGAGAGCCCGGGCCTGACTGAAACCGACGACACTGTCGACTATCTGGCCGAGTGCGGCATCGAGTACGTCGCGGACTGGGTCCTGGATGACCAGCCCGTCCGCTTGCGCTCCTCCAAGGGGCCGATGACGTCGATTCCTTATACCGTGGAACTCAACGATGTGGTGATTTCAGCTGTGCAGCAGCATCCGTCCGACGAAATGCTGCGCCGGGGCAAGGCACACTTCGATCGTTTGTACCAGGACAGCGCAGATACGCCGCGAATCATGGCGATCTCTGTTCATCCCTATCTGAGCGGCGTACCGCATCGCATTGGGTACCTGGAACAGCTCTACGACCACGTGCTGTCCCACGAAGGCGTCCTGGTATGGACCGGAGAGCAGATCCTGGATTGGTTCAATGCGCAGCAGCCGGAGGGAAAATGACCTTGCCGCGTGTGCTGGTGGTGACCCTGGGCGGCACCATTACCATGACTGCGGACGATGGCGGCGGCATTCGTCCGACGCTCGATGGAGCGCAATTGGTGAAGGCCGTGCCGCAGTTGGAGCAAGTGGCCCGGATCGACGTGGAGACGCCTTTCATGTTGCCGGGTGCGTCGTTGACCCTGGGGCATTTGTGGCAGGTCGCCCAGTTGTTGCGGCAGAGACTGCGCTCCGGCGAGTTCGCTGGCGCCGTACTGGTGCAGGGCACGGACACAATCGAAGATACGGCCTTTGTCATGGACGTGCTGCTCGACTTGGAACGGCCCGTCGTCGTAACCGGCGCCATGCGCGGCGCGCAGGCGCCCGGCGCGGATGGCCCCGCCAATCTGCTCGCAGCCGTTACCGTCGCGGCAAGCGCGGATGCCGCGCGTTGTGGCGTACTGGTGGTTTTGAACGACGAAATTCATGCCGCCCGCCTGGCCCGGAAATCGCACACTGCGCTGCCCAGCGCCTTCACGTCGCCCGGCGCTGGCGCCTTGGGACTCGTAGCCGAAGGGCAGGCGCGGATAGGGTGCCGGCCGGTCCGCAATCGTGTCGAGTCGGTTCTGGCCCGGATGGCGGATCCGGCCGAGCCCGAATGGGTGCCCGTGGCGCAGCTATCCGTAGGGCTGGATGAAGACGCGCGTATTGCCGCGACCTTGGAAGACCTGGGTTATGGCGGAGCGGTTGTCGAAGCCATGGGCGCCGGACACGTGCCGGCAAAGGCTGTCGAGGCGTTGGCCTCGCTTGCCGGCCAGATGCCGGTCGTACTGGCAACCAGAGTGCCGGCGGGAAGAGGATTCACGCGGACCTATGGGTTCGCCGGATCCGAAATCGATCTGCTCGCCCGCGGGTTGTTGCCAGCAGGAAGCTTGTCTGCAAGCAAGGCCCGCCTGCTGTTGTCGCTGTTGCTGGCTACAGGCGCCATGGCCGACGACATCCAGGCCGTGTTCGGGGCGCGGTTCTTCCCGTAGCGTGCTTGACTCGCTTAAGCGCTTGGAACCTGGCCTACCTGGAGAAGCTGGTGCTACCCGAGGATGACACCTCCTCGGGCCAGCGCAAGTAGGCCTCGGCCAGCCCGCAAAAGGCCTCGACGCACGGATCCGCGCCGGTTTCCTCCCTCAGCAGGCGCCCGACCTCGGCCGCCACCGCGCGCGCCAGCCGGGCATCGAGGAACAGCAGGCGCGAGCGGCGCGCCAGCACGTCCTCCACGGTGCGGGCGTATTCGTGGCGCGCGGCGAACCGCACCATGGCTTCGGTCAGCCCGCCGCCCAGGTCTCGTTGGGCGCCGTGCAACGCCAGCACCGCCTCCTGCTCGCTGCCATATCCCCGGATGTCGGGCATATCGGCAACACGGAGCCGCCCCGGCGCGGCACCCACCAGCGGCCAGTCGGCGGTCGCGCTCGATTTCGCGGTCTTCAGCAGCCCCGCCGCGATGCATGCGTCGACCGTGTCCTCGGCCATGGCGCGGTACGTCGTCCATTTGCCGCCCGCCACCGTGACCAGCCCGTCGCCGTCGATCCGCACCTGGTGCTCGCGGCTGATGTTCTTGGTGCTGACGAAGCCGCCCGGACGCACGAGGGGGCGCAATCCCGCCCAGGCGCTGGAGATGTCGTCGATGCCTGGCGCGCGGGCCAGGTAGCGTCCCGCCTCGTCGAGCAGGAAGGCCACTTCGGCCGACAGCGGCCGCGGTTCGAGCTCGACGCGGGGACGGGGCGTGTCGGTGGTGCCGATGACGGTCCTGCCCATCCATGGCAGCGCGAACAGCACGCGTCCGTCGCGCGTGCGCGGAATCAGCACGGCGCGATCGCCCGGCAGGAACGTCCGGGGCACGACGATGTGCGCGCCCTGGCTGAAGGTGACGGTCGGCTCGGCCTGCGGCGTCTCGCGCCCGAGGCCGCGCACCGCGTCCACCCAGATGCCCGCCGCGTTCACCACGCATTTCGCGCGTATCCCGTATGACCGCCCGGTTTCGGCATCCTCGCAGCGCAGCCCGGCCACCTTGCCGCCTTCCCGGATGAAGTCCACGGCGGCGCAATAATTGAGCAGCAGCGCGCCCGCCTGCGCGGCCGTGCGCGCCAATGCGATCGCCATCCGCGCATCGTCGAACTGCCCGTCCCAATATTCGATCCCGCCGCGCAGCCCTTGCGCCCGCAGCGCCGGCTGTCGCGCCAAGGTTGCGCGCGCGTCGAGCCATCGGGTGCGGCCGAGCCCGGCCTTGCCGGCCAGGGCATCGTACAGGACCAGTCCTGTCCCGTAGAACGGCCTCTCGCCCAGGTGATAGGCGGGTACGACAAAAGGCAGCGGCTGGGCCAGGTGCGGGGCGTTGCGCAGAAGGATTTGTCTCTCCCGCAGGGCCTCCCGCACCAGCGGGAAGTTGCCCTGGGCGAGATAGCGCACGCCGCCGTGGATGAGTTTGGTGGCGCGGGAGGACGTGCCCTTGGCGAAGTCGCGGGCCTCGACCAGGGCCACGCGCAAGCCTCGCGTGGCGGCATCCAGCGCGACGCCCAGCCCCGTCGCTCCGCCGCCCACCACGGCGAGGTCGTACTCGACGGGTTCGGCCAGGCGCGACAGCAAGGCGGCCCGGTCGGTGCGCCACGGCGCGCCGCTCCCGCTCAATGCCTCGCCCATGCGCGCGACCGGGCGACGGCTTCGCGCCAGCGCTCGACCTTGGTCCGGCGGACGGTTTCGCTCATGGAGGGCTCGAAGCGGCGGTCCACTTCCCACTGGGCGGAGATTTCGGCGCCGTCGGCCCAGAACCCGGTGGCCAGCCCGGCAAGATAGGCCGCGCCGAGCGCCGTGGTTTCAGTGATGTGGGGGCGCACCACGGGCACGCCCAGGAAGTCCGCCTGCATCTGCATCAGGAGATCGTTGCCGCATGCGCCCCCGTCCACGCGCAGCTCGCGGATGGCAAGGCTGGAATCGCCCATCATCGCGGTCAGCGCGTCGGTGGCCTGCAGCGCGATCGATTCCAGGGCGGCGCGGGCAATGTGGGCTCGCGTCGTGCCGCGCGTCAAGCCGATCAAGGTGCCGCGGGCATAAGCGTCCCAATCGGGCGCGCCCAGCCCGGCAAAGGCCGGCACCAGGTAGACGTCGCCCGAGTCGGACACGCTGGCGGCCAGGGGCTCGATCTCGGGCGCGCTCGAGATCATCTTCAGGCCGTCGCGCAACCACTGGATGGTGGCGCCCGCCATGAAGACCGATGCTTCCAGGCAGTAGGCGGTGCGGGTAGTGGGCTCGGCCGTGGACGGCCCCTGCCAGCCCACCGTGGTCACGAGCTTGTTGCGGCTGGGGATGGCCGCGGTGCCGGTGTTCATCAGCATGAAGCAGCCGGTGCCGTATGTGTTCTTGACCATGCCGGGCGCGAAGCAGGCCTGGCCGAAGGTGGCGGCCTGCTGGTCGCCCGCCACGCCGGCGATGGGCACGGGAGCGCCGAACAGGTCGTGCTCGGTTTCGCCCAGCACGGCGCAGGACGGGACGACGGCGGGCAGCACGCTGGGCGGGATATCGAAGATCTCGAGCAATTCGTCGTCCCATGCCATGCGGTGCACGTCGAAGAGCAGCGTGCGGGAGGCATTGCTGGCGTCGGTGGCGTGGACCCGCCCGTTGGTCAATTTCCAGATCAGCCAGGCATCGACGGTACCGAATGCCAGTTCGCCGTTGCGCGCGCGCTGCCGCGCGCCCGGGACGTTGTCGAGCAGCCACTGCAGCTTGGTGGCGGAGAAATAGGCATCCAGCACCAGGCCGGTCTTGCGCTGGATCAACGCCTCCTTGCCCTCGGCGCGCAACTGGTCGCAACGGTCCGCCGTGCGCCGGTCCTGCCAGACGATGGCGTTGGCCACCGGCCGGCCGGTGATGCGGTCCCACAGCACCGTGGTTTCGCGCTGGTTGGTGATGCCGATGGCAATGGCCGGCGCCCGCGAATAGCCGTTGCCGACCAGGGACGTGGGCGCGCGGGCAAGGCATGCGCGCGCGACCGCCAGCTGCGATTGCCAGATTTCCTCGGGGTCATGCTCGACCCAGCCCGGGCGGGGGAAGAGCTGGGGAAATTCTTTCTGGGCTACGGCGACGATCTGCCCGGCATGGTCGATCAACAAGGCGCGCGAACTGGTGGTGCCCTGGTCTAGCGAGAGGATATAGCGCATGCGTAAGCCCGTAGGAACCTGCGATGACGTGGAGGCACGGCAACGGGACACGCGGGCGGCAGCCTGCGGCCCCGCTCAAGCGTAGCCAGCGGGGAATCCTCGCTTCCATTAGGTGTATCACCCAGGATAGCTGCCCAGTTTCTACTCTGCCGCGGACGGACGCGCAAGCTCCTCCCGCGGTTCGGCGGCGGGCGCGGCGGGCGCGGCGGCCGGGCGGATGAGGGCGGCCCCCAGCACGGCCGCCAGCGTGGCGGCCACGGCCCCCGCCGCGAAGGCGAGCTGGTATCCGCCATTCAGCGCGGCGCGCTCGGCCACGCCACCTGCCAGCAGCGTCCCGGTACGCGCCGCCGCCAGGGCCGCCAGCACCGCCAGGCCGAGTGCGCCGCCCATCATGAAGGAGGTATTGACCACGCCCGAGGCCAGTCCCGCCTCGTCCGGCGCCACGTCGTTCATGGCGGCCAGCAGCATGGGATTGAAAGCGATTCCCGCGCCCACGCCCATCAGCAGCATGCCGGGCAGGACGTCGACCAGGAAGATTCCGTCGACCGGCATGCGGGCGAACAGGGCCAGCCCGGCGGCCGCCAGCAGCAGGCCGCCGCCGAAAGTCAGCATGTAGGCATTCACCACCCAGACCAGCGAGGTCTCGGAAAATCCCAGGTCGTCGCGTATGGACGGCAGCGCGACGTTGACGATGGTGGTATCGAGCACGATCATCAGCACGCCCAGGCAGAGCACCGTCAGCGCCAGCCAACGCCCGCGGGAATCGATGCCGTGGCTCATGCCCGGCTCCGGAAGACGGCGGGACGGAGGAAACAGGCCATGGGGAGCTCCTTGCGGGAAGGGGAAGGCGTTAAATGTGTACAGCGTACACAAATAACAGACACCGGCGGGCCCCGTCTATCGGCATCTTGCAAAAAAGAAAGGGAAATGAAGCTGACGCGAGCCGGCGTCCGCCGCCCCGCAGACCGGCTCGATCGGCGGAACGCCCGAAAAAGCGGCGCTAGCGTATCACCATGTTGTCCCGATGCATCAGCTCGGGCTCTTCCATGCTGCCCAGCAAGGCCTCGATCTGGCTCGATGGCTGGCGCATGATGCGGCGGGTGGCGCCGGACGAATAGTTGATGAGTCCGCGCGCGAGCTCCTTGCCGGACGCATCCACGCAGGCGACCACGTCGCCACGGTCGAACTCCCCTTCCACCGCGGTCACGCCTATGGGCAGGAGGCTCTTGTTGTCCCGCGTCAACGCAAGCGCCGCGCCGTCGTCGACGGTCACGCGGCCCCGCAGTTGCAGATGGTCGGCAATCCACTGCTTGCGGGCGGACAAGAGCGGCAGAGAAGCGCGCAGTTCGGTGCCGATGCAGGCGCCGCCGGCCAGGCGCACCAGCACGTCGGGTTCGCGGCCGGAAGCGATGACGGTATGGGCGCCGCTGCCGGCCGCACGCTTGGCGGCGAGGATCTTGGTCAGCATGCCGCCCTTGCCGAGGCTGCTGCCGGCGCCGCCCGCCATGGCTTCCAGCGCAGGATCGCCGGCCCGCGCGTGGGCCACGAACTTGGCGTCCGGATGCTTGCGCGGATCGGCGGAGTACAGCCCGGCCTGGTCGGTCAGGATGACCAGGGCGTCCGCTTCGATCAGGTTGGTCACGAGCGCGCCCAGCGTATCGTTGTCGCCGAACTTGATCTCGTCGGTGACCACTGTATCGTTTTCGTTGATGATGGGCACCACGCCCAGGCGCAGCAGCGTGAACAGCGTCGAACGCGCGTTCAGGTAGCGCCGCCGGTTCGACAAGTCGTCATGCGTCAACAGGATTTGCGCGGTTTGCAGCGCATACTGGGCGAAGCTGCTCTCGTAGGCCTGCGCCAGGCCCATCTGGCCCACCGCGGCGGCGGCCTGCAATTCGGGGACCAGCGTGGGCCGCTTTTCCCAGCCCAGGCGCAGCATGCCTTCGGCGATGGCGCCGCTGGATACCAGCACGACTTCTTTATCGAGCGCCCGCAAACGCGCGATCTGCTCGGCCCAGCGCGACAGCGCGCGCCGGTCCAGGCCGCGCCCCTCGTCGGTGACCAGCGAAGAGCCTACTTTGATCACGAGCCGCCGGGCGGCGGCGATCACGGAAGTGGTATTCATCGAACGCCGTGAACGAAGAAGAAAAGGGAAATCGGTAGAACGGAATCGAGGGTCAGTCGCCGTCGCCGCCGCCGCCGTCGCCATCACCGCCACCGGCATCGCCGCCGTCGTCGGTATCCGGCGCGTCATCGGGCGTCGGGGAACCCGCGTCGCCGCCGCCGGCCGGCACTGGCCGA
>NZ_NINW01000012.1 GCF_002188465.1 Pigmentiphaga sp. NML080357
TTTCTTCTTTGCTATAGTTTCTTTCTCGCAGCAATACATGCTTCGAGAAATGCGGGAATAGCTCAGTTGGTAGAGCGCAACCTTGCCAAGGTTGAGGTCGCGAGTTCGAGACTCGTTTCCCGCTCCAGAATTCTTCCGTGGGGCGGTCCGGCCGCATCCATGGGCGCAGAAAAAAGGAGCCTCGGCTCCTTTTTTCGTTTCTACCGCGCCCGCCCATGGATCAAGCCGCCCGGGCCGCCGGCGCCGCGAAATCCGTGGAGACCGACACCGTTCGCCAGGCCGCCAGCAGCGCCGCGTCGCTCGCGTGTTTTTCTTCGATCGCCGCGACCGTATCGCTACCCAGCGGCAGCCTGACGGGCGGGGCAGGGGTATCGACGAAGGCGACGATCACGTCGGCCAGCTTCTCGGGATCGCCTGGCTGGGCGTGGCTGGCCCGCGCCGCGAAGCTGCGCACCGCGCCTGCGCTGGCGGCGTAGTCCTCGATCTGCAGCGGGCTGGTGCTCAGCGAGGTGCTGTCGAGGAAGTCGGTACGGAAATACCCCGGCTCGATCGCCGTCACGTGGATGCCCAGGGGGCCGAGTTCCGCCGCCAGTGCCTCGGTCAAGCCCTCCACCGCGAACTTCGTCGAGCAATACACCCCGAACCCCGGACCGCTGCGATAGCCGCCTATGGAAGACAGGTTCAGGATGCGGCCGGAGCGCTGGCGCCGCATGTGCGGCAGCACCGCGCGCGTGACGGCCAGCAGGCCGAAGACGTTGGTGCGATAGAGCGCCTCGACTTCGGCGCCGCTGGCTTCCTCCACCGCGCCCAGCAGGCCGTAGCCGGCGTTGTTGACCAGGATGTCGATGCGCCCGAAGCGCTCCACCGCGGCCTGGGCCGCTTCATGAGCCTGGGACTCGTCGGTGACGTCCAGCGGCAACGCCAGCAGGTTCGGATGGGCGCCAAAGCGTTCGGTCACGGCCTGCGGTTTGCGCGCGGTCGCGACGACCGCGTCGCCCTGGGCCAGTGCGCGTTCCACGATCAAGGCGCCAAAGCCGCGCGAGGCGCCGGTGATGAACCAGGTCTTCTTCATGTCTATCTCCTGAAAGGTTGGCGCCAGCGGATCCGGCCCCGTGCTTCGCATCGTAGGCTTTCCGATTTGATGAGAGAATGGCTTGATTTTTACATGCGATGATGAGGGAAATTCACCAATGTCCAAGATCGCCGCCGCCGACCTGAGCTGCTTTCTCGCCATTGCCCGACATAGGAATTTCCGCCGGGCGGCAGCTGAAATGGGCTGTACCCCTTCGGCGCTCAGCCACGCGCTGCGCAGCCTTGAAGAACGCATGGACCTGCGCCTGTTCAACCGCACGACGCGCAGCGTCGCGCTGACCGAGGCCGGAGAGCGCCTGTACGCCCGCGTCGCGCCGGCATTCCGCGACATCGACGACGCCCTCGAAGACCTCAACGCCTTGCGCGACAAACCCATGGGCACGCTGCGCATCAATGCGGCGCGGGCGGCCGCACAAATGGCGCTGCTGCCGGCGGTGACGAGCTTCCTGGCGAGTCATCCCGGCATCAAGGTCGAATTGGCCATCAACAACGCGCTGATCGACATGGTTTCCGAGGGATTCGATGCCGGGGTGCGCCTGGGCGAGACCTTGGCGCAGGACATGATCGCCGTCCCGCTAGGGCCGCGGCAGCGTTCGGCTATCGTCGCATCGCCTGCATTCTTCAAGCAGCATCCCAAGCCCTCGGTGCCGCAGCAGCTCAAGGCATTGCCGTGCGTGCGCCTGCGTTTCGCCGATGGCCGCTATTACGCATGGGAGTTCAAGCGCGGCGACGTTGAGCTTGCCGTGGACGTCGACGGTCCCCTTTCGGTCGACGACCAGGAACTGGCCATCGATGCCGCGCTGGCTGGTACGGGCCTGGCCTTCGCATTCGAGGCCCAGGTCGAGCATCTCATCCGCCGGCGCCGGCTCGTACGCGTGCTGGAAGAGTGGTGCCCCGACTATCCCGGCCTCTATCTCTACTATCCCAGCCGGCGACAGATGCCCGGCGCGCTGCGGGCGTTCGTCGAGCATCTGGGAAGGACGACGGCGTCGAAGCGGTCCTGACAAAGGGACGAAACGCCGCAATGGAAGGCCGCGGGATTGCCGCATTCCGGTTCCGTTTGCCACCAAGGTCGGGCCGATTCGCGAAGAATTACGGCTTCGTGTAAAATAGCGGGCTGTTCCAAGGAACTAGTTTCCAGGAACAAGACAGGGGAGTGCAGTTAACCCCCATGGCGCGTTAGCAAAGCGGTTATGCACCGGATTGCAAATCCGTGTAGGTCGGTTCGACTCCGGCACGCGCCTCCAGTATTCGCCCGCAAAATCGCCGTTCCCGCAGGGGGCGGCGATTTTCTTTTGTGGCTGCTGTTTCTTCTTGCATCGACCCGGCGGGTGAAGCGAAGCCGCTCCCGGAGCGGCGCGCGGTTCCTGCTCGCGGTTGCTGAATTGGACGGCCAATTCAATGCGTTGCGTAGGTCTCCCAGCGCACGCAGTTTCTTGATTACGTTTTTATAAATAAAAACAGTTATCATTTTGATTTATATTAATGATAATTCACCTTCATCGAACGAGACTCCCGTTGGATATTTCCGCCCGCCGCCCCAACTGCCACGCAGGCCAAGCTCGCATCGTGCCGCCGGTCCGTTCCGTTCTCACCCTTGCCCTCGCGTTGGCCTTCGCGCACCAGACAGCCGCAGCCGATGCCGGTGCAGTCGCACAGGGCGAAGCTCGGGACTCGGCCCAGCAGCTTCCCACCATCTCGGTGACCGCGACGGGGGAGTCCGGCACGCTTCAGAACCTCGATGCGCCGGTCAACGCCGGCGCGCTGGGCAACCTCACCCAACTGGAGACGCCGTTCTCGACGACGGTGGTCACGCATAGCGACCTGGACGAGCGGCCGGTGGTCAAGCTGGGCGACTTGTTCGTCACCGATGCGTCGGTGTCCGACAACAGCGGCGCGCACGGTGCATGGGCAAGCTACCTGACCGTGCGGGGGCTGCAGCTGGATTGGCAAAATGCCTTCCGCATCGACGGCAAGCCGTTCCTCAGCTATGCCACCACGCCGCCTTTCGAGCATTTCGAGCAGGTCGAGCTGCTCAAGGGGGCTTCGGGCTTCATGTACGGATTCGGCTCGCCCGGAGGGCTGGTCAACTATGTGACGAAGAAGCCGACCAGCCAGCCGGTGCGCAGCGTGAGCCTGGGCTTTTCCTCCGACAGCATCTGGCGCCAGCACGTGGACCTGGGCGGCCGGGCGGGCGGGGAAGATCGGTTCGGCTACCGGCTGAACGCCACGCACGAGCAAGGCCATCTTTACAACGGCGGCTCGCTCAAGCGCAATGCGGTATCGCTGGCGCTGGATGCCAGGCTGACAGACCGGCTCACCTGGGACTTCCAGTCTCTGTACCAGGACAAGAAGGTCGACGGGCTGGAGCCGACGATCTACACGGCGAGCATGGCCGGTCCCGCACTGCCGCGGCCGATCCGGGACAGCGACCGCACGCTGGTAGGCAACGGCCCGTTTCTGAACAACGAATTCCAGTTCTATTCGACCGGTCTCAAGTATCGCCTCGCGTCCGACTGGGTGTTGAGCACCAGCTATAGCCACAGCACGACCCGCACCCGCCGCAACGAGTCGGTGCTGTTTCTCAAGGACGGCCTGGGAAACTATGACGACTACCGCTCGGATTATGCCGAGCGCTACGCCTTCGACCAATGGCAGGCCATGGTGCAGGGCAGCTTCGCGACCGGACCGCTGGAGCACCAGGTCGTGGTGGGCACGTCATGGCAGAAGCAGCGGAACGACTACAGCGTGAGCGGCGTCTATGCATTGACGGGCACCGGTTCGCTGTGGTCGCAGAACACCAATTCGTACTATCCCCCGGGCGGGCTGGATCTGTACCGCGCCGGACAGATCACGCAGAAGGCTGTCTTCGCCAGTGATACGGTCAAGCTATCGGAACGCTGGTCGGTGCTGGCTGGCGTGCGCCATACCAAATTCAGGCAGGAAAACTATACCGTCGCGGGTGCCACGTCCTCCGTCTACGACAAGAACAGCACTACGCCTACCGTGGCGCTCATGTTCAGGCCGGATGCGCAGACCATGGCCTATGCGAGCTACGTCGAGTCGCTGGAGCAGGGCGCGACGGTGGGCAGCGTCTACGTCAACCGGGGCGAGACGCTGAGTCCCCTCAAGAGCAAGCAATACGAAGTGGGCATCAAAACCGAGCGTAGCGGGTGGGCGGCTACGGCGGCGCTGTTCCGCATCGAGCGAGCAGCCGAATACGCCAACGCGGCCAACGAGCTGGTGCAGGATGGTCTGTCGATCTACCAGGGGCTGGAGCTGGGCGCTTCTTCCCGGTTCGGAGCGTGGCGCGTGGGCGGCAACCTGATGCTGCTCGACACGGAGTACCGGAGGGGGACGGACTACACCGGCAACCGGGTGGCCGGCACGCCACGCTTCATCGCCGCGGGACAGGTGGCGTACAGCGTGCCGCAAGTGCCGGGCCTCACGCTGCGGGCGGACTTCAAATACACCGGCAGCACGATGTTGCGTCCGGCCAATGACGTGCGGGTAGCCGGCTATACCATCGTCAATGTGGGGGTCGGCTACGAAACCCGTATCGGCGGCTACGAGACGATCTTCCGGGCAGCGGTCACCAACCTGGCTGACAAGCGCTATTGGGAATTCCAGTACGCCGATTACGTAAAGCCCGGCTATCCGCGCGCGCTGACGCTGGGCGCGACGCTGAAGTTCTGAATCGCCGGCAAGCGACGCTCGAGACGGGACGGGTATCGCCGCGGATGGGCGCGGCGCCCGCCTGCTTATGCGTATTTGTTGGAAAGCCGGACTACCTAATAAAGAAATAGAATATACATAGGAAAATTGTGTCGTTCCCCGCAGGCGGCGCTTGCCCCATACTGCGGTGTTACAGTTGGCGGCCGTCGTGTTCCCGCGCCGTTCAGGCGGGGACCCTGCCGCCTTGTCTTTTTCTATGAATTCGAATCCTTCTCTTTCCGCATCGCCGCTCATCCGGCTGGAGGCGGTCAGCAAGACGTTCACGCTACCCGACGGACGCGCGTTCGAGGCCGTGAAGTCCGTATCGCTCGACATGGCCGAGGGGCGCGTGTTCGGCTTGATCGGCAAAAGCGGCGCGGGCAAGTCCACCTTGCTGCGCATGATCAATCTGCTGGAACGCCCGGACGCGGGCAGGGTGCTGGTCGACGGCCGCGACCTCACGCAGTTATCCAAGCGCGAGCTGCGCGAGACCCGGCAGGGCATAGGCATGATCTTCCAGCAGTTCAACCTGTTGCAGAACGCCAGCGTCTACGAGAACGTCGCGTTTCCCCTCAAACTGCATGGCAATCGTGGCAGGGCCGCGATCGAGGCCCGCGTGCGCGAGTGCCTGGAAGTGGTCGGCCTGACCGAAAAAATCCACAACTACCCCGCGCAGTTGTCGGGCGGGCAGAAGCAGCGGGTGGCCATTGCCCGGGCGCTGGCGCCGCATCCCAAGGTACTGCTGTGCGACGAGCCCACCTCGGCGCTCGATACCGAAACCACGCGCTCCGTGCTGGATACGCTGCGCGAGATCAACCAGCGCCTGGGCGTGACCATCGTCATCGTCACCCACGAGCTGTCCGTGGTGCATGCGCTGTGCGACCACGTCGCCGTGCTCGAGAACGGCCAGCTGGTCGAACGCTTCGACGTGGACGACCATGCGACGCCGCGCGTCAGCACGCTGGGCCGCGAGCTTGCCCAGGAGCAGGTGCGCGAAGACATCCTCAAGGAACACGCCGCCCGCATCGAGGCGGCGGGACCGACCTCGCAGGCCGCATGACCATGTCCGAAAACATTCTTGCCATTCTTCCCGAACTCTGGGTGGCCATCGGCCAGACCTTCCTGATGCTCGGCATCGGCCTGTCGGCCGCGATCCTGGTCGGCGGCCCGCTGGGCGTGCTGCTGTTCCTGCTGGGGCCGGGGCAGTCGCTCGACAACCGGCCGGCCTATCTGGTGCTGAGCTGGATCGTCAATACGGTGCGCTCTTTTCCGTTCATCATCCTTCTGGTGGCGCTGGTCCCGGTCACCCGAGTCATCGCCGGCACGTCGATCGGGCCGCTGGCGGCATCGGTACCCTTGTCGGTGGCGGCCATTCCGTACTTCGCGCGCCTGGTGGAGCAAAGCATCCGCGAAGTGCCGCGCGGCGTCATCGAGGCCGCCCACGCCATGGGTGCTTCCGAACTGCAGATCGTCTGGCGGGTGCTGGTGCGCGAGGCGCGGTCCGGGCTGATCCTGGCGCTGACCGTGCTGGCGGTGAGCTTTCTTTCCTATTCGGCGATCGCCGGCGTGGTGGGCGGGGGCGGGATCGGCGACCTCGCGATCCGCTATGGCTACTATCGCTTCCAGACCGACGTCATGCTGCTGACCGTGGCGCTGCTGATCGTGCTGGTGCAGATCATCCAGTTCGGCGGCAACGCGCTGGCCCACAGGCTGGACCGGCGCTGACCGTCTTGTTATCGAAGGCACGGGTGTCCGTGCCGGCAACTTCATCTCCTAGGAATCCGTCGATGTCATCCCTACGCCGCAAATTCGTCCTCGGTACCGCCGCCGCCGTCCTCGCGCTGGGCGCCGCCGCCGGCCATGCCGCCGACCCCGCCAAGAAAGACCTCGTGTTCGGCGCGACCGCCGGCTACAACTACGACGTGCTCAAGCTCGGCATCGTGCCGCAGCTGGAAAAGCAGGGCTACAAGGTCAAGCTGGTCGAGTTCAACGACTACGTGCAACCCAACCTGGCGCTGGCGCAAGGCTCGCTGGACGCCAACCTGTTCCAGCACATCGCCTACCTGAACCGTTTCAAGGCCGATCAGAAGCTGGACCTGGTCGACCTGGTGCAAAGCACCACCGCGCCCATGGGCATCTATTCGAAGTCGCGCAAGAGCCTGGCGGACGTCAAGGAGGGCGATCGCTTCACGTTGCCCAACGACCCGAGCAATCTGGCGCGCGCTTTGCTGTTGCTGCAGCAGAATAAGGTGATTACGGTGAAGGCCGATGTGGATCCGCTGCGGGTCACGGAGAAGGATCTCGCTTCCAACCCCAGGAAGATCAAGCTGCAGCCGGTCGAGGCCGCGCAATTGCCGCGTACGGTGGGGGACGTCGAGTTCGCCGTCGTGCCGGGCAACTTCGCCATTGCCTCGGGCCTGAAACTCACCAGCGCCGTCGCGCTGGAAACGCCGCCGGTGCAATTCCAGCAGGTCGTGGCGATCCGCCGCGCCGACCAGGACAAGCCCTGGGCCAAGGATCTTGCCGCGGCGTTCAAGTCGCCGTTCTTCAAGGGGGTGCTGGACAAGGATTTCCCCGGCTACGTTCGTCCGGCTGGGCTGTGATCGGGGGGGGGGGGCCGCGCCGCCCGAAACACATCGGGCGCGGGTCCTTTTCCTTTCTTTGCAGTACGACCTTCGGGCTATGGATGCCGTAACGGGACGAATTTAGACTCACGCTGCGTTTCATCGCAATCCCGAGGAGTCTCGAAACCATGGAAGTCCGCGATCCTGAGCGCAAATCCGGCCTTGTCTATCTGAAGCGATTGCGCGACCTCCTGCTGCTGGCAGGGTTCTCCTACGCCTTCATGTGGGCAGTCGTGAAATTCGGCGCCACGTGCCCGGCGGTGCTCGATCATTTCGTGATCAGTTCGGTGTTCTAGAGCCGGGGGGGGGGTGGGCTTCCCTCGCCCGAAGGGGTGGGCCCTGTCATAATCCAGTCATTCAGCGGACATAGTATTTACACGATCCTACGGCGCCGTGCCGAGGCTCGTGCGAGCCGGCGCGCCGTGGCGTTTTTTTGCCCGCGTCCACCTGTGTCCGATTCCGCTTCCCTTCCATTCCCAGCTTCTTCCCCCGGCGCCGCGATCGATATCGAGGGCCTGGTGCAGCGCTTCGCCAACCAGACCATTCTGGATGGCATCGACATCCGGCTCGAACCGGGCAAGGTGCTCGCCTTGCTCGGTCCGTCGGGATGCGGCAAGACGACGCTGCTCAAACTGCTGGCGGGACTGAGCCGGCCGGTTGCGGGCCGCATCGCCATCGGCGGGACCACGGTCGCCGACGACAGGACTTTCGTTCCCCCCGAAAAGCGCGGGCTGGGCATGGTGTTCCAGGACTATGCGCTGTGGCCGCACATGAGCGTGGGGGCCAATGTGGCCTTTCCACTGGAAGTGCGGGGCACGGCCCGCCGCGAACGTAGCGAGCGCGTCGCCCGGGCGCTGCGGATGGTGGGGTTGGCCGGCTACGAGGAGCGCGCGCCCGGCAGCCTGTCGGGCGGGCAGCAGCAGCGCGTGGCGCTGGCGCGGGCGGTGGTGGCGCGGCCGCGCGTGCTGTTGTTCGACGAGCCGCTTTCCAACCTGGACCGCGACCTGCGCGAAAGCCTGTGTGGCGAGATCGGGCAGCTGCTGCGCGAGCTCGGCACGACCGCGGTGTACGTCACCCACGATCATGAAGAGGCCTTCGCGCTGGCTGATACCGTGGCCGTCATGCGCGCGGGCAAGGTCTGCCAGATCGCCCCGCCCGAGCTGCTGGTGAACGAACCCGCCAGTCCGGACGTGGTCGAGTTCCTCAAGCTCGGCGCCTTGCGGCAGGGCGTGCGCACCGAGCGCGGCTGGCGGCTTGCCGGCGGACTGGAACTGATCTGCCCGGATTCCATGCCGGGCGGACCGTCGGGTCCGGGCCACCTTTTCATTCCGCATGCCGCCTTGAGGTCCGGCGAACGCCAAGCATTGCGCGGTCACGTCGTCGCCCAGCGCTTCCGTGGCGGGCACTATGCGACCACGGTACGCGTGGGCAGCGACCACGACGCGTTCGAACTGGCATGGCTCACCGATCGGCGCATGCCTGCCCTGCATCCCGTGGGCCTGGATCTCGACTGGAGCCGGTTGCGCTGGTTTCCCCAGGCGGCATGAATCCTTTCCCGGCGATATGCCGTTTCTCGACTCAGGAATCTCGATGATGAAACTCAAGCCTTTGATGGGCGCGCTCGCGCTCGGTGCGATGCTGGCCGCCGGCCCGGTCCAGGCGCTCACGGTCTATACCGCCGGTCCCGGCGGACTGATCAAGCAACTGGCCGACGACTTCAAGAAAGAAACCGGTATCGCGGTGGATGTGTTCCAGGCCGATACCGGCAAGGTGATGGCTCGCCTGGAGGCCGAGGCTTCGAATCCCAAGGCCGACGTGGTGATCTCGGCGTCATGGGACAGCGCGCTGGACCTGGACAAGCGCGGCTGGCTGCTGCCCTACGTCAGCCCGAACGCCGCGCAGGTGCCGGCGGCCTATAAGGGACCGAGCTATGTGGCGCAGGGCCTGTCGGCGCTGGCCATAGCCTGGAACACCAAGAGCGGCACGCCGCGGCCGGCCGATTGGAGCGATCTCGCGCGGCCCGAGTTCAAGGGCCTGGTCAACATGCCGGATCCGGCGCAATCGGGCACCGCGCTCGAATTGCTTTCCGGCCTGCAGTCGGCGCGCGGAGACGCGGCCTGGCGCCTGTTCCAGGACCTCAAGCGCAACGACATGGCAATCGCGGGCGCCAACGCCCAGGCCATGAACCCGGTTCTGCAGGGCGCCAAGGCGGCGGTCTTCGGCGCTGTGGACTACGTGGCGCTGGACAATCAGGCCAAGGGGGAGAGCATCGAGGTCATCTTCCCTTCGAGCGGTACCGTCGTGGCGGGCCGGCCGATGATGATACTGAAGTCGAGCCGGCAGCAGCAGGAGGCCAAGCGCTTCGTCGATTTCGTGCTTTCGGACGCCGGGCAGGCCCGCGTGGCGGCGACCTACCTGATTCCCGCGCGCCAGGACGTGAAAGCCAAGCGCCCGATGATCAAGGACATCAAGACGCTGCCGATGGAAGACGATGCGCAGCGCGCCGGCCGCCAGTCGCTGCTGGAGCGCTTTACGGCGCTGTTCGGCCGCAAGTGACGGCCCGGGCGCCCGCATGGGCGTCCGCCGCCAGCGGCCATCCATCCATTTTTCATCGTTAGTCGAGCAAGAGGCGGGCATCGATGCGCGCAAACACGTTGTTGGTGGGCGCGGCCGTGTCCGCCCTGGGCGTCCTGGTGGCGATGCCGCTGGGCTTCGTCCTGCTGCAGGCGATCTTTCCCACCCTGGCGCAGGGCTCGCTGGCCCAGCCGTTTTCCCATCTCGCCCGTACGCTGAGCGATCCCGTGCTCGTCGAGCTCACGCTCAACACGCTCAAGCTCGGGGCGTGCGTGGTGCTGGCGGCGGCCGCCGTCGGCATCCCGTTGGGGACGCTGCGCGGGCTGTTCGAGGTGCCGGGCGCCAGGCTCTGGGATGTGCTGATGCTGGTGCCCTTCATGATCCCGCCGTACATCAGCGCGCTCGGCTGGATCATGCTGCTGCAGCCGCGCGGCTACCTGCAGCAGCTGCTGGGCGTGCATGCCGGCCCGGCCCTGTTTTCGTTCGGCGGCGTGGTGTTCGTGATGACGCTGAACGTGGTGCCGGTGGTCTATTTCGCAGTGTCGCGCACCATGGCCGCCTCGGGTTCGCGCCTGGCCCAGGTCGGGCGGGTGTGCGGCGGCGGCGCCTGGCGCTGCTTCTGGCGCATCACGCTGCCCCTGGCCTTGCCCGGCATCGCCGCCAGCCTGCTGCTGGTGTTCGCGATGGCGATCGAGGAATACGGCACGCCGGCTGCGCTGGCGGCCAATGCCGGCTTCTTCGTGCTGGTGACCGGCATCGAGCGCCGCTTCTCCGAATGGCCCATCGACCTGCCGGGCGCTTCCGTGCTGTCGCTGATCCTGGTCGTGCTGGCCATGCTGGCCTTCGCCTGGCAGCGCCGCCTGGTGAAGGGGCGCGGCTACGAGACCACCACGGGCAAACCCATGCGTGGCGAAGCCGTGCCGCTGGGCGCATGGCGCTGGCCCGTGGCCGGGTTGTTCGCCGCCACGGTGGCCGTCGCCACTTTCGCGCCGCTGTTCGCCATTGCCGCGACGGCGTTCAGCAGGACGCTCTCGGGCGGACTCGCCGTGGACAACCTCTCGCTGGTCCATTTCAAGGCCATCGCCGCCGGCGGCAGCGAGGCCTCGCGGGCGCTCGTCACGAGCCTGGCGCTGGGCGTGGGCGCCGCGGCTGCGACCGGCCTCATCGGGGTGCTAGTCGCCTATTGCGTGGTCAAGACGCGCACCCGCGGCAGGGTCGTGCTCGACGCCCTCGCGGTGCTGCCCAACACCATGCCTGGCGTGGTCGTCGGCGTGGGCCTGATCCTGGCGTGGAACCAGGCATTCTGGCCGGCTACGCCCTACAACACCTGGGGCATCCTGCTGCTGGCCTACTGCTGCCTGCTGCTGCCGTATCCCGTCCGCTATTCCCACGCGGCCCTCATGCAGATCGGCGACAGCCTGGAGGCGGCCGCCCGGGTGCACGGGGCAGGGGCCGTCACCGCGCTGGCGCGCATCCTCCTGCCGCTTCTGGCGCCCAGCCTGGGCGCCGCGATGCTGCTCGTCTTCGCCGTGGCCTCGCGCGAACTGGTCGCCTCGCTGCTGCTTGCGCCGACCGGCGTGCAGACGGTGTCGCTGTTCATCTGGCGGCAGTTCGAGCAGGGTTCGGTGGGGCAGGGCATGGCCATGAGCCTGGTCACCGTAGCCCTGACCACGACCTTGATGGTGGTGGCGACCCTCTGGCTGGATCGCCGGCAGGGACGGGATGTGTAGCGGCATGGCATTAACTGTGTATTTATAAAAAGTTCTTGTATACAAGAAGCGATGGTGGCAAGATGGCCTCATGTCATCCCGCCCGCCTGCCTCCGCCGACAAGAAGCGTTCGGAAACGCTGCGCGAAACCATCGAAGAGCTGATCGCCGTCGGCGAGCTGTCGCCGGGCGATCCGCTGGACGAGACCGTGCTGGCGAACCGCTTCGGCGTCTCGCGCACGCCCATCCGCGAAGCCTTGATCCAGCTCGCCTCGGCCGGCTTGGTGGAAATGCGTCCCCGCCGAGGCGCGCTGGTGGCGCAGATCGGTCCGCAGCGGCTGATCGAGATGTTCGACGTAATGGGCGAACTTGAAGCCATGTGCGCGCGGCTGGCTGCCCGCCGCATGACCGCCGACGACCACCGGCGCCTGCTGCAGGCCCACCAGGCATGCCAGGCTTCGCGCGACGCCGGCGACGCGAACGCCTATTACTACCTGAACGAGATCTTCCATCGCACCGTCTATGAGCTCGGCTGCAATGGCTTCCTGACCGAGGAGGCGATCAAGTTGCATCGGCGCCTGGGCCCGTACCGGCGCCTGCAATTGCGGGTACGAGACCGCATCGCCACTTCCTACGATGAACACGAAGGCATCGTGCAGGCGCTGCTGGCTGGCGATGCCACGCTGGCCGCCGAACGCGCCCGCGACCACGTGGTGGTGCAGGGCCAGCGCTTTGCCGATCTGATGGCCTCGCTGGCGAGGCAAGCGGGCTGATGGTTTTCTGACGAGGACGGAAAAGGCATGAACGAGACGCTGAACCGCGACCGCCACGATACCGAGGACGTCCGGCCCGCCGCGCCGGCGCCCGATCCCCAGCCCGCGCAGTCGCTGCTGGCCCGCTGGAGCAAGTGGCTGGGCGGACGGCCGCAGGGCGCCGCGGATCCCTCCCGGCCTGCCGAGACATCCGCGCTTTCCGCGCGAGAAGCCAACCGGCTGCGAACCCTGCTGCAACCATGCTTTCAGGCGCGGCTGACCGACGTGGCGGCGAACCGGGCCGCGCGCGCCTGGCAAGAGCAGTACCGGGAGGCGGATGCCCAGCGGCGCGGGGCGATGCTGGGCATCCTGGCGGAGGTCGGTTCCTCGGCGCCGGCGCCGGCCGATGCAGGCAAGGAGGCTCCATCGGATCTCTCGCGCGCGCTCTCGCATGCCCGTGTGCGCTTCTTCAAGCGCCTGAATGCGCTGCCCGATGGCCTGCCGTTCCTGCTGGCCTTGCGTACCGACATGCTGGCCTGGCGCGGGCGGATTCCCGCCTTGCAGGCGCTGGATGCCGACCTGGAAGGGCTGCTGTCGAACTGGTTCGACGTGGGCCTGCTGGAGCTGCGGCGCATGACCTGGGATTCCCCCGCCTCGCTGCTGGAAAAACTCATCGTCTACGAGGCCGTGCATGAGATCGCGTCGTGGACCGACCTGCGCAACCGGCTCGATTCCGATCGCCGCTGCTATGCGTTCTTCCACCCGCGCATGCCGAACGAGCCGCTGATCTTCGTCGAGGTCGCGTTCTGCGCCGAGATGGCGGACAACGTGCAGAGCCTGCTCGACGAAAGCGCGCCCATGGAGAACCTGGACAAGGCGCGCTGGGCGATCTTCTATTCCATTTCCAATACCCAGCAGGGCCTGCGCGGCGTAAGCTTCGGCAATTTCCTCCTGAAGCGGGTGATCGAGGAATTGAACGCCGAATTGCCCAAGATCAAGCGCTTCGCCACGCTTTCGCCCATGCCGGGCTTTTGCGACTGGTTGAAGAAGCTGGACGGGGAGCGTATTGCGGAGCTGGCCAAGGCGGAGAAGAACGGCGGTGCTGGCGCCGAGGGCGGCAGCGGCGCGGATGTGCTGGCACGCATCCAGCAGGCGGTGGAGGCGGGCGCGCCGCAGCCGGCCGTGCAGGCGCTGGCCATGCGCCTGGCGGCACGCTACCTCGTGGAACGCAAGGGGCCGCTCCCGCTGGATTCGGTGGCCCGCTTCCACCTGGGCAACGGCGCCCGCATCGAACGCCTGAACTGGAAGGCGGACCTCTCTCGCAAGGGCCGCGCCCAGTCGTGCGGCCTGATGGTGAATTACGTATACGAGCTCGACGCCCTGGACGCCAACCTCGCCAAGCTGGGCGACGGCCGGCCCGAAACGAGCAGGAGCTTTGCCCGGCTGCTCTGATCGCCGGCGTTCGAAGAAACCAGACAAGAACTGGCGCAGCCAGCATGCAGCACCTTCATACCAGAAGAGAGGAGACAGGAGATGAAACGCAGCATTGCCTTGATCGCCTGCTTGGTGGGCGCGGCCGTTGGCGGCCATGCGGTGGGAGCGGAGGCCTGGCCATCCAAGGCCGTCACCATCATCGTGCCATTCCCGGCCGGCGGCGGCACGGACGCTTTCGTGCGTCCGCTGGCGCAGCAGTTGTCGACCCAGCTCGGCCACACCGTGGTCGTGGACAACCGCGGCGGCGCCGGCGGCACCGTGGGGGCGGCGATCGCGGCGCGCGCGGCGCCCGACGGCTACACCTTCTTCGTGGGGGGCGCGCATCACGCCATCGCACCGTCGTTCTACAAAGGGCTGACCTACGACATTGAAAAGGATTTCGTGCCCGTCACCCTCATCGCCCAGCCGCCGCAGATCATCGTGGCGGCGCCCACCGAACCCTTCAACGACCTGAAAGGGCTGGTGGCTTTGGCGCGCAGCCAGCCCGGGAAGCTGAACTTCGGCTCGGCGGGCAACGGCACCTCGCACCACCTGGCCGGCGAGTTGTTCAAGCTGCAGACCAAGGTGGACATCGCCCACGTGCCGTACACCGGCGCCGGACCGATGCTGCTGGCGCTGATGGGCAGCCAGGTGGACCTGGCCTTCGATGGCCTGGGATCGTCGGCCCAGCATATCCGCGGCGGCAAGATCAAGCCCATCGCGGTGGCGGCGCCGCAGCGCTCGTCCGCCTTCCCCGACGTGCCCACGGCCGCCGAGGCCGGCTTGCCCGGGTATGAAGTCTCGACCTGGTACGCCATGTGGGCACCCAAGGGCACGCCCCAGCCCATCGTCGAACGCATGTACGCCGAGGTGCAGAAGGCGCTCGAGACGCCGGAGATCAAGAAGGTCTGGCTCGGCAACGGCTCCGAAGTGCCGCGCTATACCAGCGCGGAATTCGGCAAGTACCTGCATGATGAGGTGCGGCGCTGGGCCAAGGTTGCCAAGGACGCGGGCATCAAGGCCGACTGATGGACGAGACCGCCGCTCCGGATCCGGGCGCCGCCGGCTCCGCGTCCGCGGGCCGCATCGACATCGCGCGCGAGGACAGTGTGCTGACGCTCACGCTCGCGCATCCGGGCAAGCTCAATGCGTTGACCGCGGGCATGTGGCGGGCGCTCGCCGCCGCCATGGGAGAGGCCGCAAGCCAGCCCGGACTGCGCGCCGTGGTCATCCGTGGCGCCGACGGCCATTTCGCCGCCGGTGCCGACATCGCGGAATTCCCGGTGGAACGGGGCAGCCGCGAGTCGGTGCGCCACTATCACGAGCACGTCATCGCCCCGGCGTTGCGCGCGATTGCCGAGTGCCCGCTGCCGACGGTGGCGATGGTGCAGGGCGTGTGCGTGGGCGGCGGCCTGGAGATCGCGTGCAGCTGCGACCTGCGCATCGCGGCGCGAAGCGCGCGCATCGGGGCTCCCATAGGCCGGCTCGGTTTTCCGATGGCGCCTGCCGAGCTGGCGGGCCTGCTGGCCGTGGCAGGCCGCGCCGTCACGTTGGAACTGCTGCTGGAAGGCCGCATCCTCGATGCCGCGGAAGCCTACGCCAAAGGGCTCTTGACGCGGGTGGTGGACGACGCGGAGCTGGGGGCGGAAACCACCCGTACCCTGCGCCGCATCGCAGCCGGCGCACCGTTGGCCGCCACGCTCAACAAGCGCATGGTGCGGCGACTGCAACCGTCCGAGCCGCTGGATGATGCCGAGCTCGACGCATTCTTTTCCTATAGCGATACCCGCGATCATCGCGAAGGCGTGGCGGCGTTCCTGGCGGGACGCACGCCCGACTTCGGCGCTGACGCGCCATTACCTGAGAACGAAGACGATAGATGAACGACGCGAATCTCTACTCCTTGCTGGCGAGCGGTTTTCCCGCCGACCGGGACACGTTGTGCATCGAGGCTCCCGGGGCCGGCGACTACACCTGGCGCGATGTCGAGGCGGAAACGGCGCGCATGGCCAACCTGCTGCAGTCGCTGAAGCTTCCCGAGGGCGCCCGCGTGGCGGTCCACGTCGAGAAATCGCCCGAGGCGTTGCTGCTGTATCTGGCCACGCTGCGGGCCGGCTACGTCTACCTGCCGCTGAACACCGCCTACCAGGAAGCCGAGATCGACTATTTCCTGGGCGACGCGGAGCCCTCCGTGGTCGTGTGCGCCAGCAAGAACCTGGAGTGGGTGCGGCGCTGCGCGCAGCGCGCCGGTACGCCCCACGTCTACACGCTGGACGACGACCAGACCGGCACGCTGCTCGACGCCGCCCGGCAGGCCTCGCCGGAGCATGCGGTCGTCGAGCGCGGCGAGGACGACCTCGCGGCGATCCTCTACACCTCCGGGACGACCGGACGCAGCAAGGGCGCCATGCTGACCCATGGCAACCTTGCCTCCAACGCGCGCGTGCTGCACGCCTATTGGGGCTGGCGCGCCGATGACGTATTGCTCCACATGCTGCCCATCTTCCACGTGCACGGCCTGTTCGTGGCGGCGCACGGCGCGCTGCTGGCCGGCGCGAAGATGATCTGGCTGCCCAGGCTGGACGTGGCCGCGGCGCTGCGCGAGCTGCCGCGCAGCACGGTGATGATGGGCGTGCCAACCTATTACGTGCGGCTGCTGGCCGAGCCGGGCTTCGGCCGCGAAACCTGCCGCAACATGCGATTGTTCGTCTCAGGCTCGGCGCCGCTGCTGATGGAAACCTTCAATGCCTTCCGCGAACGCAGTGGCCATACCATCCTGGAGCGCTACGGCATGAGCGAGACGGTCATGCTGGTGTCCAACCCTTACGATCCGGCGCTGGGCGAGCGGCTGGGCGGCACGGTCGGCATGCCGCTGCCCGGCGTGTCCGTGCGGGTGGTGGACGAAGCCGGCGCGCCGTGCCCGCCCGGCGAGATCGGCAACATCGAGGTACGCGGGCCCAACGTGTTCAAGGGCTATTGGCGGATGCCGGAAAAGACCAGGCAGGAGTTCACCGGGGACGGCTGGTTCAAGACGGGCGACGTCGGCCGCTGGGGCGGCGAGTCCGGCGGCCGGCCGGTGCCGGACAACTACCTGTCCATCGTCGGCCGCAGCAAGGACCTCATCATCTCGGGCGGCTTCAACGTCTATCCGAAGGAAATCGAGAGCTTCATCGACGACATGCCCGGCGTGGCCGAGAGCGCGGTCATCGGCGTGCCGCATCCGGATTTCGGCGAAGCGGTAGTGGCGGTGGTGGTACCGCAGAAAGGGGCAAAGCTGGACGAGGCAGCGATGATTGCCGCACTCAAGGGCAAGATCGCCAATTTCAAGGTGCCCAAGCGCGTGCACGTGGTGGATGAATTGCCGCGCAATACGATGGGCAAGGTGCAGAAGAATGTGTTGCGGCAGACATATGGAGGGTAGGAGGGCCCACCCCCTCCGCGCTGACGCGCGTCCCCCTCAAGGGGGCGGCGCTGGCGGACCGGCAAAGCCGGATCCGCGGCGCCCTGGATCTAGTACCGCTTTCTCCAATTGCCACACCGTTGCTACCGCTGGCAGCCAGCGAAGCACAGGTGCCTCAATCCAAGACGGCGGTCCTAGACCCAGGATGCGGTGGATCCGGCTCCGCCGGTCCACCCGCATCGCCCCCTTGAGGGGGCGCCCGAAGGGCGTAGGGGGGGCCTCCCTTCCGGTCCGCCCGCATCGCCCCCTGGGGGCGCGCGTCAGCGCGTAGGGGGGACCTCAGATACAATAGCGCCCGTGCGCCCGTGACGAAATTGGTAGACGTAGCGGACTTCCGTACAAGTGGAGTGCCTCGGATGAAAGTCCGGGAGTAGAACCCGTCAAATTCGGCGAACCCCTGGCACGGGAACGCCGAGCCAAGCAGGCGGCCTATCGCGGCTGCCGGGCGTGTGTAGAGACTCGACGGCGGGGACCTAAGGCAGGCGCGGCATCGATCATGCCGCGCGGTGCGATGGTCAAGGCAGAGTCCAGACCCCAAACGGCATTGCCCTGATGCAATCCGGCTGCGCGAGCAGTAGCGGGTAAGAAAATCCGCGGCCGTGAGGCGTGCCGGTTCGATTCCGGCCGGGCGCACCATCCCTCAGCGTGTCGTCGAGCCGGGCATGCGGCTTGCTGAACCATGGCGTCCGCAGCCTCGGGAGACGGCGATGAACAACGCCAGCAAGCTGAAAAATGGCAAGAGCCATCTCTTCGACCGCTTCGCCACGGCGGTCACCCATGCCACCGGCTCGCCTCCGGCCTTCAGTGTCGCGTTCGCGGCCATCCTGCTGTGGGGCGCGCTGGGGCCGCTGTTCCATTTTTCGGAAACCTGGCAACTCGTGGTCAACACCGGGACCACCATCGTCACCTTCCTGATGGTGTTCCTGATCCAACGCAGCCAGAACAAGGACAGCGAGGCCATCCACCTGAAGCTCGACGAGCTGCTGGGAGCGCTCGAAGGGGCCAACAGCAAGCTCGTGGCGATCGAAACGATGGATGAAGACCACTTGCGCCGGCTCAGCGCCCGCTATCACGCCATGGCGGAGCGGGCGGCGAAGGACCGGGCGCCGCCGTCGCAGAATGCAAATCAACGTTAAGAGAAGTGCAGCCGGCCGGCCAATGGATGTATAGTCGCGGTTAATTTTTGTAACCGTTGTTTGGTCCATGCGCTGGCTAACGTTGTGGGCCACCTTGGTGGTCGCGTGTTTCGGCCTGGTGTGTGCGGCCGCGCTATACGACACCCGCCAGGATGCCAAACGGGCGGCTAGGGAGGCCACGATCAACGTCGGTCGGGTAGTCGCCGATGGCATCGGCCGCGACATCGAGCTGGTCGACCTTTCCCTGCAGTCCATATTGAACGGCCTGCGGCTTGCCGAAGCCGAGGGCCTGGACCCCTATCGCCGCCACCAATTGCTGTTCGACAGCCTGCCCCAGATGCGCGGGGTCGGGACCATGGTGGTGCTGGACGAAGAGGGCAACATAGTCACCGATTCAAAGTCGGTGCAGCCGCGCGGCCTGGGATTCGGCCAGCGGGACTACTTCCGGGTGCACAAAGAGTCGGCCAGCGCCGGACTGTTCGTGAGCCGGCCGTTTTTCTCGCGCCTGACGAATCTGTGGTCGATCGCCATCAGTCGCCGGGTGACGCGCCCCGACGGCAGTTTCGGCGGGGTCGTGGTCGGTACGCTACGAGTGGCCTATCTCGAGAACTTGTTCCGCCAGCTGGACTTGCGCCAGGATGGCGCCATCATGCTGCTGCGCGCCGACGGCGCCGTCATGGCGCGGTTTCCCGCGGTCCAGGGGCTGCTGGGCAAGGAACTGAGCGACATCGAGCTATTCAGGCACTATCCCGCGTCGGAAAGCGGCTACTACGAAACGATTGCCTCGGCTGACGGCGTGGCCCGGCTCTATTCGTATACGGCGGTGCCGTCGTTGCCTCTGGTGGTGCTGGTCGGCATGGCCGACGACGACATTTACGAGGCCTGGCGCAACAAGGCCTGGGTCATTGCCTTGCTGACGCTGTTGCTGTGCATGGGAACCATGGTGCTGGTGTGGATGCTGCGACGGGAGTTCGCCCTGCGCCTGGCGGCCGAACGCAGCGCGCCGCGCAGCGAGGCCAGATACCGGGTCCTGGCCGAGAACTCGGCGGACATCATCGCCATGAGCCGGTTGGACGGCCTGATCACCTACATATCGCCGGCGATCAAGGACGTGCTGGGCTGGGCGCCCGCCGATATCGAGGGGCACAGCGTCAACGATTTCGTGCGGGCCGATTACGTGCCCCTTTTTTCCGGCGACGAGCAGTCCTGGCCGCGCCTCTTGACCTTCCCCGCGCGCCACCGCGACACGTCGTGGATCTGGCTGGAGGCGAGCGTGCGGCGGTTGCCGCCGGAAATGGGCGATGAGCGCTATATCCTGAACATCCGCGACGTCTCGCGGCGCAAGAAGGCCGAGGAGGCCCTGGAGGCGGAGAACGCGCAACTGCTGGCCATGGCCGCCACCGACAGCCTGACCAACCTGTCGAACCGGCGCCGGTTCGACGAGGCCCTGGAACGGGAATGGCGGCGCGCGCATCGCGACCAGACCTCGCTGGCGCTGCTGCTGATCGACGCGGACCACTTCAAGGCCTTGAACGACCACTACGGCCACCAGCACGGCGACCAGTACCTGCGGACCATCGCGCAGTTGATCCAGGGCAACATCCGGCGGCCGGCCGACATGGCGGCTCGCTACGGCGGCGAGGAGTTCGCGGTGTTGTTGCCCAAGACCGACATCGACGGTGCCTACCTGATCGCCGAGAACATTCGCAAGGCCACGCTGGACGCCCGGATTCCCCATTTGAAGGGCGAGCAGGGCGTGATGACGGTCAGCATAGGGGTGGACGCCATGGTTCCTGCCGAGGGCCTGACCGCCGCCACGCTGGTGCGGCAGGCCGACGCGGCGCTCTATGCCGCCAAGCGCCAGGGCCGCAATCGCACCTGTGTGTTCGAACCGCAGCAGGGTTCACTGTCGCGTCCGGTATGAAGTCGTTGCGCGGCGCAGCAGGGAAGGCCGGGCTTGGGGTACCATAAGGCCATCTGACGCAATCCGTGCCGCGCCCCCGGGGCGCAAGGCGCATTTTCCATGGCATTCAAGGTTTTCGATCTGCAATGCGAGCACGGCCACGTTTTCGAGGGCTGGTTCAGCTCGCACTCCGATTTCGATACGCAGCGCGAGCGCGGCCTGATCAGCTGCCCGCTGTGCGATAGCAAATCCATCGACAAGAAGCTCTCGGCGCCGATGCTGAACGTCTCCGGCAGCAAGGCTCCTTCCGAGCAGGCCGCCGTCCGCGATACGGGCAAGCCCGCCGCCATGCAGGCCGCGATGCTGCAGCACCTGCGGCAACTCCTGCGCCAAACCGAGAATGTCGGCGAACGCTTCGCTGCCGAAGCGCGCCGCATCCACCACGGCGAAGCCCCCGAACGCCCCATCCGCGGCGTGGCCACGCACGAAGAACGGCAATCCCTGGCCGAAGAGGGCATCGCCGTCGCCGCGATCCCGGCGCTGCTGGACGACGAGCGATTGCAGTAAGCCCACCCCCTTGCGGCCTTCGGCCGCTCCCCCTCAAGGGGGCGGCGCTGGCGGACCGGCGAAGCCGGATCCGCCGGTCCACCCGCATCGCCCCCTGGGGGGCGTGCGTCAGCGCGTAGGGGGGTTACTTCACCCGGCTGCGATACTCGCCGGTGCGCGTATCGATTTCGATCTTGTCGCCGATTTCGCAGAACAGGGGCACCGGCAGTTCGTAGCCGGTGTTGATCTTGGCGGGTTTCATGACCTTGCCCGAGGTGTCGCCACGGACGGCGGGCTCGGTGTAGGTGATCTCGCGCACGACGATGGTGGGCATTTCGACCGAGATCGCGCGGCCTTCGTAGAAGACCACTTCGACGGGCATGCCTTCTTCGAGGTAGTTGAGCGCGTCGCCCATGCTTTCGGCCTCGACCTCGTACTGGTTGTACTCGGCGTCCATGAACACGTACATGGGGTCGGCGAAGTACGAGTAGGTGCACTCGCGGCGCTCGAGCACCAGGACTTCGAATTTCTCGTCGGCCTTGTAGACCGATTCCGTACCCGAACCCGTGAGCAGGTTCTTGAGCTTCATCTTGACGACGGCGGCGTTGCGGCCCGACTTGTTGTATTCGGCCTTCTGGACGACCAGGGGATCCTTGCCGACCATGATGACGTTGCCGACGCGCAGTTCCTGAGCGATCTTCATACTGGAAATCAACCTTAGGGGGAGGCGACTCTAGTGGCAACCGGCGCAGGCGCCGCAAATGCCAGGTAGGGTCTGACGAAAGCCCCTTTGGGTAGACCCGGCGGAACACCCGCGACCACCCGAAGGATATTCGGCTAGCCTGCCTAAAGGGGCCTGGAAAATTGAGCAGCCTGCTAGTATAGCGTGGCCCGGGGCGTCCCGGCTAGTCGCGCGTCAAGGGCGGCTTTCCTGCAACGCCAGGCAGAAATCCGCCAAATTGGATGCCAGGTCCGGCTGTTTCGCCAGGGCGCCGCTCCAGTCTTGCGCCGCCCGGGTCCACGGCTCGAAGACGGCGGACGACAGGGCCTGAGCCAGCAACTGCGGCAAGCGCGAAGCGCCGGCATCGCCGTTCCAGGCGGTCTGCAGCTCCCGTGCCGCCGCCGGCGCGGGGTAGTGCCGCAGCCAGGCATGGAGCTTGTCGACGTGGGCGGCTTCGGCCTGCGGGTAGATGTGCCACACCAGGGGACGCCCGGCCCACTGGGCGCGGACGAACGAGTCCTCGCCCCGGACGAAATTGAGGTCCGCGCTCCAGAGCAGGCGGTCGTAGTCGGGCTGGGGCAGGAAGGGTATGCGGGCCACGCGCAGACTGCCGCGCGTCCCGGCCGCGAGGTAGGGCGCGACGCCGGGCGGGATGGCCAGCAGCGCGGGCTGGTCGCCGGCCGCCAGCGCGTCGGCCAGGACGGTGGCGGGAGCATCGGCATAGCAGAACAGGGTAAGCAGGCGCTCGCCCGCCAGCGGCTCGGGCAGGCCTATGCCGCCCAGGAAGGCCGCACGCTCGCGTGGGTCGGCCTGCAGGGCGTCGCGCGCGGGCAGGAGGTCCCGTTCGCGCAGCAGCCCGCCGGTGGCGGGGGTGAATCCGGGGAAGAAGAAATACTTGCGCAGCCCCCCGGGCTGGGGCGAGGGTAGGGCGTGGCAGTTCTCGACCCAGTCTTCGGCGCTGAGGTATTCGAGGTTGATCCAGACCGGCGGGCGGACCTGGTCGCGCATGCGCTGCACGAATTCCGCCGGCGGATCGCAGGCGAATGCCTCGATCACCACGTCGCCCGGCGGCAGGGGCGGGGCCGGGCGGGTCCAGTCCACGACGTCCACGCCGTCGGCGCGCTGCGCAGGCAGCCTCGGGTCCACCTCGGGCACCAGGCGGGCCATGGCGTGCAGATCATCCACCCAGAGCCTGACCCGCCAGTCCCGTTCCCGGCGCAGTTGCCGCGCCAGGCGCCAGCACACGCCTATGTCGCCGTAGTTGTCGATCACACGGCAGAAGATGTCGGCGTGCATCAGCGGTTTTCCTCGTCCCAAAGGGGGCCATTATCGCCCGCCGCGCCGCCTGCGCCTGGCAGCGTGCGCCGCGCCAGGTCGAGCCATGCCCGCGCGGCGAACGACAGATAGCGTCCGCGGCGCCAGGCGAAGGCCATGTGCCACCATAGCTGCGGATCTTCCAGCGGCACGACCGCCAGGCGCGAGCGGTCCAGCTGCCGGCTGAACAGCTCCGGTAGCAGCGCCACGCCCACCCCGGCGGCGACCATGGACGCCATGAAGTCCCACTGGCTGCTGCGGCCCGCGATGCGTGGCGCAAAGCCCGCCTGCAGGCAGGCGGCATGGACCACCTCGTTCAGCACGAAGCCTTCGCCATAGAAAATGAAAGGTTCGCCGGCGAGTTCCTCCAGCCGTACGCGCGACCGGCCGGCCCAGGACGAGGATAGCGGCGCGATGAGCCGTAGCGGGAAATTGCAGATGGGCAGTGTCTCGTACTCGTTCTCGTCGGCGGGCAGCAGCATGGCGCCGATCTCCAGCGTGCCCGAACGCAGTTCGTCTTCCACGGAGCGCGATCCGCGCTCGAAAAGCCTGAGTTCGACCTGCGGATAATCCTGGTGAAAGCGCGCCAGCAGGGGGGCCAGCAGGTGGTGCGCGAGCGGTGGGATGCCCACCGCCAGTTCGCCCCGTGCCACCTGGCGCACGTCGGCCAGCTCAGCCTGCAACTGGGCATGCAGGGCCAGGAGCTGGCTGCCGCGTTCCAGCACGATCCGGCCCGTGTCCGTGGGCTCGATGCGGCGGCCGAACTTGCGCAGCACCGGCGTGCCCAGTTCGTCTTCGAGCTGCCGGATCATCTTGCTGACCGTGGGCTGGGTGACGAACAGCGCTCGCGCCGCCCCTGTATAGCTCTGGCGCTGGACGACTTCGACGAAATAGCGGAGGGCGCGCAGGTCCATTTCATTCCAGATTGGAATTTTCCATATGGATTTTATTCATTTTATAAATGGAAGCGTTTTGCCTAGAATTGAGGGTATACCCTAGGTTCAAATCATGCCAGATCGCACTGTTCCCGCATTCGCCGTCCGTCTCCTGCAAGTCCTGATCCTCGTCGCCGTCTGGTGGACGGCCGATACGCTGGTGCGCTGGGCAGGCGTGCCGCTTCCCGGAGGGGTGGTCGGCCTGTTCGCGGTACTTGTGCTGCTGCTGGCCGGATGGCTGCCGCTGCACCGTATCGACCAGGGGGCCCAGTGGCTCCTGGCCGACATGCTGGTTTTCTTCATTCCAGCGGTAGTCGCCATGGTGCGCTACCAGGAGTTGCTCAAGAGCGAGGGGCTGAAGCTCGCGGCGGTGATCGTGCTGGGCAACGCCTGCGTCATGCTCGCCACGGCCTTGACCGTGGAATGGATCGCGCGGCGCCGCAGGACTCGGCAAGGCCGCGGGAGCGTGGCATGATGCTCGCCTTTTGCCTGGCGACGACGGTCGCGCTGTATTACCTCAACAAGCTGCTCTATGCCCGCCATGGGCGCGTATGGACCCATCCCATCGTGCTGACGCCGCTCGCGCTGCTGGGGTTGCTGCTGGCCTTCGGCATCCCGCTGGACGAGTACACGGCCGATACCCGCGTGCTGCTGTGGTTCCTCGGCCCCGCCACGGTGGCGTTCGCGGTGCCCATCTACCAGTACCGGCGCCTGATACGCGAACTCTGGCCCGCATTGGCCGTGGGCACGGTGGTGGGCGTGGCGGCCGCGGTGGGAAGCTCGTGGTGGCTGGCGCGGGCGTTCCACCTGGCGCCCGACGTTGCCCATAGCCTGCTCGTGCGGTCGATCTCCACGCCGTTTGCGCTCGCCACCGCGAACCAGTTCGGCGGCAATGCCGACCTGGCCGCGATGTTCGTGGTGTTCACGGGCCTGGCCGGCATGCTGACGGGAGAGCTGATCCTGGCGCTGATGCCGCGCCGTTCCGGATTGGCGAGCGGCGCGTCCTATGGCGCCGCGGCCCACGCGCTCGGCACAGCCAAGGCGCGGGAACTGGGCGAAGAGGCCGGCGTGATGGCCAGCCTGCTGATGATCTTCAGCGGCTTGGCCATGGTGCTGTTGGCCCCGCTGCTGGGGGCCTGGCTGGCCTG
This sequence comes from Pigmentiphaga sp. NML080357, assembly GCF_002188465.1. Classification (GTDB taxonomy): domain Bacteria; phylum Pseudomonadota; class Gammaproteobacteria; order Burkholderiales; family Burkholderiaceae_B; genus Pigmentiphaga. The sequence continues at coordinate 25,101 of NZ_NINW01000012.1, forward strand.
ACGGCGGGGTTGGCCGCCGATGCGGCCGCCCCTGGAGCGGGCGTTCAGCGGCGCTGGTACTGCGTGGCGCCGAACAGGTTTTCCTTGGCTGTGGCGTCCTGCGGCTTGCGCTGGTCGGCCAGCACCTGGATGCCGCGCTGGACGGCCGGGCGGGCGTGGATTTCGTCGAACCAGCGCTTGACGTTGGGAAAGTCCGCCAGGTCCACGCCCTGGTTGGCATGCGAACGCGTCCAGGGCCAGGTGGCGATGTCGGCGATGGTGTAGGCCCGGCCGGCCAGGAAGGCGTGGGTGGAGAGCTGCTTGTCCATGACGCCGTACAGGCGCCGGGTCTCGTTGGTGTAGCGGTTGGTGGCGTATTCGATGCGCTCGGGGGCGTACAGCCGGAAGTGATGCGCCTGGCCGAACATGGGGCCGACGCCGCCCATCTGGAACATCAGCCACTGCAGCGTGGTGTAGCGTTCCCGGTCGGTCTTGCCGAGGAATTTGCCGGTCTTGCCGGCCAGATACAGAAGGATCGCGCCGGATTCGAACAGCGACATCGGCTTGCCGTCGGGACCGTCGGGATCGACGATGGCGGGAATCTTGTTGTTGGGGCTGATGGCGAGGAATTCTTCCTTGAACTGATCGCCGGCACCGATGTTGACGCCCGTTACCTCGTACGGGAGCTTGCACTCTTCAAGCATGATGTGCACTTTGTGGCCGTTCGGCGTGGGCCAGGAATAGACCTGGATGGGCTGCTGGGCCGGCTTGGCGATCTTGTCGGTCATGCGTGACTCCGGAAAGAGGGCGAATTCGCTGCGATTATGCGGCAAAGACTTTTGTCCGTGGCCCAAAAGGCGCGTTCTTTGGGGGGAATTGCCCTGGCATTTTTGACCCCGGCGCACAGCAGATGCACCGATTGCGGGCTGGGCAGGGGCGGATCGAAGGGCGATAATGCGCGTTTACCCTCAGCCGGGCACGCCGCCCGGCCTCGGCACGCCGCGGCCTGCGCCGCCGGCCGACGGGTGCGCGCCGCCGGTTTGCCGGCGCTGCCCAGGCGCGATGGACAGGGCGCCAGGCACAGGTTTCTTCGTTTATTGGTTCATCCCCTCATGACACGTCCGCGTTTCCTTCCCGACAGTTTCACCCTCAGCCTGATCGTCGTCGTCGCCCTCGCGAGCTTCCTACCCTGTTCCGGACAGACGGCGGTGGTATTCGACTGGATCACCAACGTCGCGATCGGCCTCCTGTTCTTCCTGCACGGCGCCAAGCTCTCGCGCGAGGCCATCGTGGCGGGCGCCACGCACTGGCGCCTGCACCTGCTGATCTTCGCCTTCACCTTCGCGATGTTCCCGCTGCTGGGGCTGGCGTTCAAGCCTATCCTGGCGCCGCTGGTCACGCCCGACCTGTACCTGGGCATCCTTTTCCTGTGCGCGCTGCCGGCCACGGTGCAGTCGGCCATCGCGCTGACCTCCATGGCCCGAGGCAACATTCCCGCCGCCATCTGCAGCGCCTCGGCCTCGAGCCTGCTGGGCATTTTCCTGACGCCGGTGCTGGTCAAGCTGATGATGAGCACCAGCGGCGAGGCGGGCGTCTCGTTCGAAGCCGTGGGCAAGATCCTGGTCCAGCTCCTGCTGCCGTTCGTGGTCGGCCAGGTGATGCGCCGCTGGATCGGCGGCTGGGTCACGCGCCACCGCGCGGTCCTCAAGTATGTCGACCAGGGTTCCATCCTGCTGGTGGTGTACTCGGCTTTCAGCGAGGCCGTCGTGGGCGGGCTGTGGCACCAGACCTCGACCGCGACGCTGGCGGGTCTCCTCGTGGCTTGCGCGGTGATCCTGGCCGCGGCCCTGCTGGCCACGACCTATGTCAGCCGCGCGCTCGGCTTCTCGAAAGAGGACGAGATCACCATCGTTTTCTGCGGCTCGAAAAAGAGCCTGGCCACCGGCATTCCGATGGCCAAGGTGCTGCTTTCGAGCAGCACCGCAGGCGCGATCGTGCTGCCTCTGATGGTTTTCCACCAAATGCAGCTGATGGTCTGCGCGGTACTCGCCCGGCGCTACGCCAACCGGCCCGAAGCGGCGCCCGAGGCCAGCCCCCGGGTCGCTTGACCGGCTGCCCCGCTCAATGGAAATGGGCGGGGCTGGGGTCGGCGTCTTCCGGCGGTTCGGCGTGGACCAGTTCTCCCAGCGGATTCGGGAAGTAGGGCGCGCCGCAATCGTCGCAGAACTCCATGGGCAGCAGGCCCGGCAGCTTGCGCAGGTCGGTGATGCCCAGTTCGCGCAACTGGTCGGCGATGAGATCGATGGTGGGCATCTCGGGATTGTCGTCCTCGTGCCCGAAGACCGGCCAGGCACAGCCATAGATCACGTCGTTGCTCTGGCGCTGGGTGAAGCCGATGCGGTATTCCTCGGGTTCGGTCTCGCCGCAGGCCGCGATCACGGCGCGCAATTGCTCGGGTGCGAGGCTCAGCGTGGCTTCCAGCCAGGCTACCGAGGCGCGTAGCGATAGCGGCCGCACCCGCCGGTCCGCTTCGCGATTGTTCACGTAATAGGCGTCCGGCAGCAGGCATTCGAAGCCGCAGCCGGGAAGCAGGTCGGCGAACAGCGGCGTGGCCTGGGCCACCCATTGCGCGAGGCAGCTCTCGCGAGTGGGTTCGGACTTGCCCGGGTTTTCCTGCCAGCGGAAGACCGCGGCGCCTTGGGGCACCGCGACGGCGCCCACCAGGTAGCGGGTATCGGCCAGCAGGTTGGCCACCTCGGCCTCGCCGGCCGCCATGCGCGGCGGCGGCAGTTCCAGCGCCTGGGCGCCCAGGCGCGCGAGCCATTGGCGCGTGGCGCTGAACGAGTGGGGCATCTGGTCGACGCTGTAGAGTTCCGGCGCCAGGGCCAGGCTCGCCTCGCCGGCCAGGATGTGGCCGTGCAGATGGGCCTTCAGCGCGGCCAGCAGATCCGCACGGATCGGGCCGTAAGGGATGCTGAAGCGGGTCCAGGCCACCACCGGCGCGACGATCAGCAACACGTCGTAGTCGCGCCCGTCCTTTTGCAGCACGAACGATTCGGACAGCGTTTCGGCCTGCTCGACCAGTATCTCGTACGCGCCGGCATTGCGCTGGTACAGGGTTTCGAGCGCCGCTTCGATGGTGGCGTCCTGGCCGCCGTGCATGAGCTTGTCCAACAGCGCGCCAAGCTCCCGTTCCCAGAAGCGGTCCTCGACGCGGCTGCCCGAGCCGTTGAGCGACAGCGACAGCGACACCAGTTTTTCGGCGTCACGGTTGAGGCGGGAGGAGGATTTGCTGCGGGAACGGGCCATGGATGCGTTGGGTACCGGCGGAAGGATTGTTCGAGTCCGCTAGTGTATCTCCCCGGGGCCCCGCGGGCATCCCGCGGCCCGCTTCGCCTCTATTCCTGGATGTTGGCGGCCTTGACCACCTTGGCCCAGCGGTCCAGTTCGGCGCGCGTGTAGGCGGCGAGTTCGGCCGGATCCATGAAGCGGGCGTCGGCGCCGAGGTCGGCGGCCTTCTTGCGGAAGGCGTCGGTGCGCATGATCTTGCCGATTTCCCCCGCCAGCTTGTTCACGACGGCCGGCGGTGTGCCGGCTGGCGCATACATGGCGAACCACGAGGACACGTCCAGGTCCGGATAGCCCGCTTCGGGCGCCGACGGCACGTCCGGCAGGCTGGCCAGCCGCGACTTGTCGGTGATCGCCAGCGCGCGCAGCTTGCCGGCCTGGATGTGGGGGATGAGCGGCGGCGGCGTGGTGATGGTCATGTCCACGTTGCCGCTCAGCAGGTCGGTCAGCGCGGGGCCGGTGCCCTTGTAGGGAATATGGGTGATGCGCGTGCCGGCCATCATGTTGAGCAGTTCTGTCGAGACCTGCTGCAGCGAGCCGTTGCCGGACGAAGCGTAGTTGAGCTTGCCGGGGTTCGCCTTGGCATAGGCGACGAGGTCCGCGAGCGACTTCACCGGCAGCGACGGATTCACCACCACCACCTGGGGCGCGGACAGGATGTTGGCAACCGGAGCGAAATCCTTGATCGGATCCCAGCCCAGGTTCTTGACCACGGCCGGCGTGATGACCTGATAGCCTGAGTATTGCAGCAGCAGCGTGTAGCCGTCGGGCTTGGCGCGCGCCACCGCTTGGGCGGCAAGGCTGCCGGAGGCGCCAGGGCGGTTCTCCACCACTACCTGCTGGCCCAGGGCCTTGGACAAGGGCTCGGCGATCAGGCGCGCGGCCAGGTCGGTCGTGCCGCCGGGGGCGGCCGAGGCGATCAGGGTAACCGGACGCTGGGGGTAGGTCTCGGCGCCGACCGGCATGGCGGCAAAGGCGAGCGCGCACGACGAGGCGAGGGCGGCAAGGGCCCGATGAGGCATCGACACGGAAGTCTCCTGTAGGGTTGTTATGGGGAAAGCGGTTGCGGGCGTTCGGTCTCGCCCTGGCCGAAATGGCCGGCCAGCCACGCCGGCTCGGGATGGGTGCGCAGCCGCGGTCCGGCGGCCAGCAACTGGTTGGGCAGCTCGCGCGCCACAACCCGGGGCAGCGTGGCCACGACCTCCAGCAGCGGCGCCAGCGACACACCCGTGTCCACGCCCATGCAGGCGAACATGTGGACCAGCTCTTCGCTGTTGACGTTGCCGCTGGCGCCAGGCGCGTAGGGGCAACCGCCCAGACCGCCTACCGCCGCGTCGAAGCGGCGGATGCCGGTCTGCCATCCGGCCAGCGCATTGGCCAGCGCCATGCCGCGCGTGTTGTGCAGGTGGAGGGTAAGCGGGGCCGTGGCGGGCAGGCTTGCCGCCAGCGACGCGCACAGCTCGGCCACCTGGGTGGGATAGGCCATGCCGGTGGTGTCGCACAGTGTGATGCCGGCCGCGCCCGCCTGCGCGAAGCGGTGGGCCAGCCGTTCGACCTCGGCCGGTGCGATGTCGCCTTCGAATGGGCAGCCGAAAGTGGTGGACAGCGACACATTGCAGGGCACGCCTGCTTGCTGGGCGCGTTCCAGCATGGCCAGCAATTGTGCCGTCGATTGTTCCCGGGTCATGCGCAGGTTCGCGCGGTTGTGCGTCTCGCTGACCGACATCACCAGGTTGAGCTCGTCCGCGCCGCCGTCGAAGGCGCGCTCCATGCCTCGCAGGTTGGGCACCAGGCAGGTATAGACCACGCCGGGCCGGCGCCGGATGCGCTGCATGACGGCCTCGGCGTCCGCGAGTGCGGGAATGGCGCGCGCCGAGGTGAAGCTGGTCACCTCGATACGGGCAAAGCCGCAATCGGACAGGGCGTCCACCAGCGCGACCTTGTCGTCGGTGGCGACGAAGGCGGGTTCGATCTGCAGGCCGTCGCGCGGCCCGACTTCATTGATCTCGATGCGTCCGGGGCCGGCGTTCATGCGATCACTCCCTTCTTGCGCAGCATCTCCAGCGTCGCGTCGTCCAGTCCGGCGTCGCGCAGCACCGCCTCGGTGTGCTCGCCCAGCGTGGGGGCACGGTGACGGATAGCGCCGGGATGGGCGGACAGCTTGGGCACGATACCGGGCATCTCGACCTGGAGCCCGCTGGCCGCCGTGACGGTCTCGATCATGCCCCGGGCGCGGTAATGCGGGTCGGTGGCGATGTCGCGCGCCGTGTAGATGCGGCCGGCAGGCACGTCGGCCTCGCGTAGCGCTTCCAGCACCGTGGCGCTGTCCAGCGTGCGCGTCCAGGCGCCGATGGCCTCGTCGAGCTCGGTGGCACGCTGCGCCCGGCCGTCGTTGCGGGCCAGGCCGGGGTCGTCGGCCAGGTCGTCGCGGCCCATGCGGCGCATCAGCCGCACGAAGATGCCGTCGCCATTGCCCGCGATCAGCACGTATTCGCCGTCGGCGCACTGATAGACGTTCGACGGCGCGATGCCGGGCAGGGCGCCGCCCGCGGGCTGGCGCACCGCGCCGAACACCGAGTATTCCGGGAGCAGGCTCTCGCTCAGGTTGAACACGCTCTCGTACAGCGCGGTATCGATCATCTGCCCCTCGCCGCCGCGCGCGTCGCGGTCGTACAGCGCCAGCAGCACGCCCAGCGCGCCGTGCAGGCCGGCGATCGTATCGCCTAGCGACAGGCCGGCCCGCACCGGCGGGCGGCCCGGCTCGCCGGTCAGGTAGCGCAAGCCCGCCATGGCCTCGCCGATGGCGGCAAAGCCCGGCTCGTCGCGCTTGAGGCCGGTCTGGCCGTAACCCGACACCCGCAGCATGATCAGGCGCGGATTCAGCGCGTGCAGGGTTTCCCAGGACAGGCCCCACTTTTCCATGGCGCCGGGGCGGAAGTTCTCGATCAGCACGTCGGCCTGCGCCGCCAGCTTGCGCACCAGCTCCTGGCCTTCGGGCTGGCGCAGGTCCACACATACCGACTGCTTGCTGCGCGACTGGGCTTCCCACCAGACCGACGTGCCTTCGTGCAACATGCGCCATTTGCGCAGCGGATCGCCTTGGCCGGGCGGTTCGATCTTGATGATCTCGGCGCCGAAGTCGGCCAGGGTCTTGGCGGCGAAGGGGCCGGCGATCAACTGGCCCAGTTCCAGGATGCGGATGCCTTCGAGGATTTGGCGTGGCATGGTGTCTCGTCGTTGTGATCGGACGGCATGGGCCGTCCGTCGTCATGGCCGGGCCGATGTGCCGCTGTGGCGACAGTGTGGACGAAACGCGGCCCCGGCGAAATGGGCGATTGGGCAAACGGGGTTTGTCGGATTGCGAAAGCCTGGCTGTTGGAGGTTTGAGTTTTTGACCCGGTCTTGTGCGGTGCGCCGGGGCCGGGCGGGCAGTGGGGCGCAGCGAAGCCGGTCCCGCTGCGCGGGACTTCCCGGCGGGAACAGGGCCGGCGGGGCGGGCGCAGAACTCGGACCGGGATAGCCCACTGGGCTATCCCGACTGCCGTCCTCAAACAGCTG
>NZ_NINW01000039.1 GCF_002188465.1 Pigmentiphaga sp. NML080357
GGTAATAGACCCAGGATGCGGTCCTGGCCTAGTGAGACTTTCTTAAATTGCTACACCGTTGCTATAGCTGGCGCCAGCGAAGCACCGGCGCCACAACCCAAGAAAGCGGTACTAGACCCAGGATGCGATCCTGGGTCTAGTGAGACTTTCTTAAATTGCTACACCGTTGCTATAGCTGGCGCCAGCGAAGCACCGGCGCCACAACCCAAGAAAGCGGTACTAGACCCAGGATGCGGTCCTGGGTCTAGTGAGACTTTCTTAAATTGCTACACCGTTGCTATAGCTGGCGCCAGCGAAGCACCGGCGCCACAACCCAAGAAAGCGGTACTAGACCCAGGATGCGATCCTGGGTCTAGTGAGACTTTCTTAAATTGCTACACCGTTGCTACCGCTGGCGCCAGCGAAGCACCGGCGCCACAACCCAAGAAAGCGGTACTAGACCCAGGATGCGGTCCTGGGTCTAGTGAGACTTTCTTAAATTGCTACACCGTTGCTATAGCTGGCGCCAGCGAAGCACCGGCGCCACAACCCAAGAAAGCGGTACTAGACCCAGGATGCGATCCTGGGTCTAGTGAGACTTTCTTAAATTGCTACACCGTTGCTACCGCTGGCGCCAGCGAAGCACCGGCGCCACAACCCAAGAAAGCGGTACTAGACCCAGGATGCGGTGGATCCGGCTCCGCCGGTCCACCCGCATCGCCCCCTGGGGGGCGCGCGTCAGCGCGTAGGGGGGGGGCTATTCGGCACATTCATCTTTTGATTATTCGTCTTGAGCGCCTGGATGATCGCGTCCACGCCGCCTTGCGAGCCGATCGCGGAGAACTGGTTGCGGTAGTTCTGGATGAACCAGACGCCCAGTACGTTCAGGTCATAGATCTTCCAGCCCTGGTCGGTTTTCTCGAGCCGGTAGTCGACCGGGATCGGATCACGCTGGCCGTCGGTGACGGTGGTGCGCACGACCACGTCCGTGGCGCCCGGTTCGGCCCGGAAGGGACGCATTTCGACGCGGGCCTGGGGCGTGATGGCGGAGACCGCGCCGCCGTAGGTGCGTACCAGCATGTTGCGGAATTCGCGAACGAGGGCGGTGCGCTGCTCGGGCGTGGCATCGCGCCAGTAGCGACCGACCGCCAGCCGGGTGGTCTTCTCGAAGTCGACGTAGGGCAGGATCAGTTCGTCGATGGCCTGGTTGATCTTCTCCGGCGAGCCGGCTTTCAGTTCCTGGTCCTTGCGTATGCGTTCGAGCGCATTGTTGGCCGCCTTCTGCACCATGACGTTGGGCGGATCCTGCGGATCGGGAGCCTGGGCGCGCGCCTGGGAGGCGGCAAAGAGCGCCACGGCGAGGGCCGTCAGCCAGCTGGCCAGCCAGGCGAGCCGAAGCCGGGGCTGGGCAAGGGTTTTTGAAGCGGTGCGCGAGTCGAGCATGTGTTCTCCCTGGACGGATGGCGTCGGACCGCCATCCTGGCTATCGGCCCAGTATGCACGGATTCCGCGAGCGTGGCGCGGGCCCCGCGATGGCGGCCGATATGCATTGGAACCGATATTCTGTCCGGTGTTCCGGCGGACTGAAACAGAATGCTGCGAAGCCCGGGGACGCGCCGGGCAGAGGGGGGGAGCCCCTGTGATATGTTCGGAATTCGTCCATCCCCTCCGCGGACCGCGCCATGACTTCGACCTCCTCCCCGGCCATACCGCTCGTCAAGCGCTATGACGTGCGCGACTTCTTCAGAAAGCCGGAACGTTCCGCCTATCGCATATCGCCCGACGGCCGGCACCTGGCGTTTCTGGCGCCGGCCGAAGGCCGCCAGAACGTTCACGTGCAGGCGCTGGGCGACGATGGGGCGCCCGCCGGCCCGGTGCGCACGCTGACCCGCGAAACCGAACGCGACGTCGGCGGTTTTTTCTGGAAAGGGCCCGCGCACATCCTGTACATCAAGGACTTCGGCGGTGACGAGAACTTTCATTTGCTCTCGGTGCCGGTAGACGGGACTTCCGCGCCTACCGACCTCACGCCGTACGACGGCGTGCGCGCGGAGGTCGTCGACGACCTGGTCGACGACGATGCCCACGTGCTGCTATCGCACAACCTGCGCGACAAGCAGGTATTCGACGTGTTCCGGGTGGACGTCGCCACCGGCAGGGCGGAACTGATCGCCGAGAATCCCGGCAACATCACGGGATGGGCCACCGACCACGATGGCCGGCTCAGGCTCGCCGTCGCGACCGACGGCGTCAACAACACCCTGTTGTATCGCGATAGCGAGGCCGAGGCGTTCCGTCCCATCCTGACCACGGATTTCAAGGAAACCGTGGCGCCGCTGTTTTTCACGTTCGACAACAAGCGCATCTATGTCAGCTCCAATCGCGGCCGCGACAAGGCCGCGCTGTTCGAGTTCGATCCGCATACCGCGCGCGAAGGCACGCTGATATTCGAGCATCCGGAAGTCGACGTGTCGGGCCTGGCCTATTCGCACCGTCGCAAGGTGCTGACCGAAATCGGCTATGTCACGTGGAAGCCCCAGCGGCATGTGCTCGATCCGGCCACCGCCGAGATCTACGCCGAACTCGAGAGCCGCCTGCGCGGCTACGAGATCGCCTTGCAGAGCGAGACGAGGGACGAGACCCGCTTCGTCGTCGCGGCCTACAACGATCGCACGCAAGGCGCCCGCTACCTGTACGACAGCGTGTCGCGCAAGCTGACCAAGCTCGGCGAGATCCAGCCCTGGCTGCTCGAACGGGACATGGCGCAGATGAAGCCGGTGCGCTATACGGCGCGCGACGGCCTGAAGATCGACGGCTACCTGACCTTGCCGGTGGGCGTCACGCCCCGCAACCTGCCCGTGATCGTCCATCCCCATGGCGGTCCCTGGGCGCGCGACGTCTGGGGCTACAACCCCGAGGTCCAGTTCCTGGCCAACCGGGGCTACGCCGTGCTGCAGATGAATTTCCGCGGTTCGACGGGCTACGGCCGCAAGTTCTGGGAAGCCTCGTTCAAGCAATGGGGCAAGGCCATGCAGGACGACATCACCGATGGCGTCGAATGGCTCAAGCGCGAGGGTATCGCCGATCCGGCGCGCATCGCGATCTATGGCGGCAGCTACGGCGGCTACGCCACCCTGGCGGGCATCACCTTCACGCCGGACCTGTACGCGGCTGCCGTGGACTACGTCGGGGTGTCCAACCTCTTCACGTTCATGAACACCATTCCGCCGTACTGGAAGCCGTTCCTCGACTCCATGCACGAAATGGTGGGCGATCCCGAGCGCGACGAGCAACTGCTGCGTGACGGCTCGCCCGTGTTCTTCGTCGACCGGATCAAGACGCCGCTATTCGTGGCGCAGGGCGCCAAGGACCCACGCGTGAACAAGGACGAGAGCGACCAGATCGTCGCGGCCCTGCGCGCTCGCGGCGTGGAGGTCGAATACATGGTCAAGGATAACGAAGGACACGGCTTCCACAACGAGGAAAACCAGTTTGAGTTCTACACCGCCATGGAAGCATTCCTGCGCAAACACCTAGGCTAAAACGCAGAAAAATCCCTCCAGCAGCCGGTAGCCTCCTCCAGGGCACAGCGGATCCGGCTCCGCCGGTCCGCCAGTGCCGCCCCCTCGAGGGGGCGCGCGTTAGCGCGTAGGGGGTGGGTTAATCAGCGCCGCCAGCCGCTCGCGCCACTCATCCACCTGGCCGAGGAAGCGGCCGGAGTCCAGAACCTGCAGGCGGCCGCCGCGTTCCAGCACCAGGGTAGGAAAGCCCTGGCCCCCCGCGTGTGCGAGCAGGGCGCGGCTTTCGGCGATGTGCGCGCGCGCCGGTTGTCCCTGGTGCGCGGCATAGGCCGCGACGAAGGCCTCGCGGTCCAGGCCGATATCGGCAGCCAGTTCGGCGAGGACCAGCGGATCGGCGATGCGGCGGCCTTCCACGTAGTGGGCGCGCTGGATGCGCGCCAGCAGGTCCAGGTCGCGCCCGGCGCCGGCCATGGCATGCGCCGCCAGGATGGCGGTGATGGGCGGCTCGGAATCGAAGACGGCATCGTGGTCGCGCAGGAGCCCGTCGAAGTACGCCTGCCCGAAAGGCTGTCCGCTCAGCGCGGCGATGCGCCGGTCGTGCGGCATCACATAGTTGCGCAGGCGTTCGGTGACCGGCTGCCGATGGCTGCCGGCCATCATGCCGCCGCCATGGGCGACGACGGGAAGCTGCTCGCGAGCCGCCGCCACCAGGGGCGCGGCGGCATAGCACCATCCGCAAAGCGGGTCGTAGATGTAGTGCAGTGTGGCTTGTTCCATGATGTGCTCGTCGCGGGCGCGCGGCGCCCATATCGCCATCCCCGAGGATAGTTGCAAAAAACAATAATAAAAACCGTAGAATCGACAATTATTTGTTCTCGAGACCGGACATATCATGGACAGGCTGAGCGCGATGCGGGTGTTTGTCGAAGTGGTGGACCGGGGCAGCCAGTCGGCGGCGGCCGAGGCGCTCGAGTTGTCGCGGCCGGCCGTATCGCGCTACCTGGCGGAGCTGGAGGAGTGGGTGGGCGCGCGGCTGCTGCACCGGACCACGCGGCGCCTGAGCCTGACCCCGGCCGGCGCCGAGGTACTGGCGCGGTGCAGGCAGATGCTGGAACTCGAGGGCGACATGCGCGCCGCGGTCGCCAGCCCGGACAACGCGCCACGCGGCGTATTGCGCGTCACCGCCAGCACCTCGTTCGGCCAGAGCCATCTTGCGCCCGCCATCGTGGACTACACGCGCACGTATCCCGAGGTGGCGGTCGACATGGTCATGGCCGACCGTACGGTGAACCTCGTGGATGAACGCATAGACCTCGCCCTGCGCGTCACCAACGACCTGGATCCGAACCTGATCGCGCGCCGCCTGGCCGTCTGCCGCTCGGCGCTATGCGCCTCGCCGGACTATCTGCGCCAGCATGGCGCGCCCGGCCGGCTGGAGGAGCTCGGCCTGCACAATTGCCTGACCCATTCCTACACGGGCAAGAGCCTGTGGCATTTCGTGCGCGCCGGCGAGCCGGTGTCCGTGGCGGTAGGAGGCAACATCAGTTCCAACGAGGCGACGACGCTGGTCGAGGCCGCGGTGTGCGGCGCAGGCATCGCGATGCTGCCGACCTACGCGCTCGCCGGGCTGGTGCGCGCCGATCGGCTGCGCATCCTGCTGCCGGACTGTCCGCCGCGCGACATGACCTTGTACGGGGTCTACACCTCGCGCAAGCACATGCCGATGACGCTGCGTACGCTGCTCGATTTCCTGGCCCGTCGTTTTTCCGATCCGCCTTCCTGGGATACCGACCTGCAGGAGGCAATGGCGCAGGCGACGGGCGGCAGGGACGCGAAGCGCGGCGCCCGGTCCCTTACCAGTAGCCGGTCGTGACGGCGGGCATGTCGGCCTCTTCCGCCGCGTTCAGGGCGGGACGGCTGCCGCGGCCGATGCCGTAGTAGGCGAGGCCGCACGCCTCGACGTACTGCGGATCGTAGAGATTGCGGCCATCGAAGATGGCGCGGCACTTGAGCAGTTCGGCGAGGCCGCGGAAATCCGGCGACTTGAACTCGCGCCATTCCGTCACGACCGCCAGCACGTCGGCCCCTTCGCAAGCCGACCACGCGCTGGGAACGATGGTGAGTCCCGGATGGTCGATGGCGCGGCGGGTATTTTCCGCGGCGGCCGGATCATACGCGCGCACCGTGGCGCCGTCGCCCAGCAGATCGCGCACCAGGGCGATGCTGGGCGCCTCGCGTATGTCGTCCGTGTTGGGCTTGAAGGCCAGGCCCCATAGCGCGATACACCGGCCCTGCAGCGACGTTCCCAGGTGTTGGCGTATCTTTGCGGCCAGGACCCGTTTCTGCTCTTCGTTCACGCGTTGCACGCTGTGCAGCAGCGGCGTCGATTCGCCGTGATCGGCGGCGAGCCGCGCCAGCGCCTGGATGTCTTTGGGAAAGCACGAACCGCCGTAGCCGACGCCGGCATAGAGGAAATGGTGGCCGATGCGCGGGTCGGCGCCCGTGCCGTGGCGTACGGCTTCGATGTCGGCGCCGACTTTCTCGGCGATGCGGGCCAGTTCGTTCATCAGCGAGATGCGCGTGGCCAGCATCACGTTGGAGGCGTATTTGGTGAATTCCGCGGATCGGATGTCGGTATGGATCAGGCGGTCGCGATTGCGGTTGTACGGCGCGTAGAGCGCGGCCATGAGCCGCAGGGCCTGCGGGTTCTCGGTGCCGATCACGATGCGGTCGGGGCGCTGGAAGTCGTCGACCGCGCTGCCTTCCTTGAGGAACTCGGGGTTGGATGCCACCGACACCCGCCAGGGCACGCCCCGTGTGCGCAGTTCGCCGTCGATCAGCGCCTGCACGCGGTGGCAGGTGCCCACCGGCACGGTGGATTTGACGACGACCACCGTGTCGCGCACGATGGCCTGCGCCAACGCGGCGCTGGCTTGGAGGACGTGCGCGAGGTCGGCGGACCCGTCCTCGTCAGCCGGCGTGCCGACGGCGATGAAGACGACCTCGGCGTGGCGCACGGCTGCCGGCAGGTCGTCGGTGAAACTCAGGCGGCCCGCTTGCGCATTGTGCGCGACCAATTCGGCCAGGCCGGGTTCGAAAAAGGGGACGCCCCCGTCCTGCAGCGTGCGCAAGCGTTCCGCATTGCGCTCGATGCAGACGACGCGGTTGCCGACGTCCGCCAGGCAGGCTCCGGTGACCAGGCCGACGTAGCCGGCCCCGATGATCGCAAGATTCATGGCCCGATTTATATCGGGCGCTCATTGCAATCTGCTGACAGCGGGACGAAAGGCTATTGGCGGCTGCGCTGGAACCACAGCATGGACAGCACGCAAGCCGCGGTCAGCAGCACCACGGCGGCGGCGCTAAGCAGCGCGCTGAGTTCGGTTTCCTTGCGCTCCATCGAGAACTTGGCGTTGAGGTTCCGGTATACCGAACTCAGGTCGGCCTCGGAGCTGGCGAGAAAGTATTCGCCGCCCGTCATCTGCGCGACCGCGCGCAGCGTGGGTTCGTCCAGGCGCGCGAAGAACGACCATCCCTCGTCGCCGATGGGCGCGCCCTGCTGGGTGCCGAAACCCACCGTATAGACGCGCACGCCGCGTTCGGCCGCCATGCGCGCGGCGTCGAGCGGATCCGGACCGGTGGTGCGCCGCCCGTCGCTGAGCAGGATGATCGTGCCCGAGGTGTACGAGCCGGGCAGCACCGGTTGCAGAGATTTTTCCTTCTGCTTCTTCTTTGCCGCCTCGGCCGCGGCCGCCTGGTCGAGAGGGATGGCGCGCCGTCCGGCACGTATGGACGGCGTCTCGAAGATGACGGACTCGAGATCGATGCCGTCGTTGGGAAACAGCATGGAAAGCGCCAGGATCAGGCCGCTGCCCGTGGCGGTGGCGCGTTGCAGCTGGAAGCGATCGATGGCGTCGATCATGTCCTGCCGGTTGTCGGTGGGCGTTTGCACGACGGCGGCGGTGCCGGCGAAGGAGACGATGCCCAGGCGCACGTTGGACGGTAGCTCCGAAATGAAGCGCTTGGCGGCCATTTGCGCGGCCACGAGCCGGTTGGGCGCGATGTCGGCGGCCTGCATGCTGCGCGACACGTCGACCGCGAGCACGACCGTGAGGGTGTCCGAGGGCAGCGTGACGGTGGCGGTAGGGCGTGCGCAGGCGAGCAGAGCCGCTGCCATCGCCAGCAGGAACAGGAGCGGCGGGATGTGGCGGCGCAGCCGTTGGCCCGGGCCGATCGCGGCCTTCGGCAGGCTCAGGCTGGCATAGCGTATGGCCGCCTTCTTGCGGCGGGCCAGCGCGTACAGGTAGAGGGCTACGAGCAGGGGAACGAGGAGCTGCAGCCAGAGAAGATCGGGCCAGAGAAACCGCATGAGTGCTCCTTGGCGCGCGGGATGTGCAACAGGTGTATTTAGTATGCCTATGAACCCTTGCGGCGGTAAAGGTATCCGCGCACGGCCGCCGTTTAAGTGTTACCTTATTTTCGCAAGGCCGCGGTTCGAGTGAACCGAGGGCGCCCGGGCCTGTCTGCCAAGTATGGAGGCGCTTGTCTCCAGGGTGGTTTGCCGGGCGGCCCAGGGGCTGGCCGCGCGGCCGCATTCCGTGAAGAACGCCAAGCTGGACGGTAGTGATGAAACGGGTCGCCTTATACAGCAGGACCACCAGGCCTCGCCCCGCGGCGGCCGACACGGAACCGGAAACCGGCCTTCCGCAGCCGCCCGAGCGTACGCGGCCCCTGCGCGACTGGATGGGGCGCCGACGGAACGCATTCTTCGGACTGGCGCTGCTCGTCCTGGCCGGCGGTCTTGTTTTCGTTTTGTTGCAACCTCAACAAACGCCGCTGACGCAGGACGACATCGACGCGGCCGTCCTTCACACTCTCGAGCACAAGAACCTGCCTTCGCGTCCAGCCAAGGCGGCCGAGGCCGTGCGCCAATCGGTCGTGCAGATACGCGGCTTCGCCGACGACGAGGCGGAGCAGGGCGAAGAGTCGCCCAAAGCCGCGCCAGCGCCTCGCGGCGGCGACAAGCCCAAGGCTGGCGGCAAATCCCGCGGCAAGGACAGGGAAAAGCAAACGGCCAGGAACGAAGAGGGCAATGCGCCCAAGCACGAGGGCAGCATCGGTTCCGGTGTAGTCATCGTCGACAGCGGCGTGATCCTGACCAACTTCCATGTCATTGCCGGCGCCAAGCGCCTGAAGGTTACCTTCTTCGACGGCTATGAGGCAGATGCCGAGGTCGTGGCCATCCAACCCGACAAGGACCTGGCCGTCATCAAGGCCAAGTCCATACCGGACGACCTGCCTGCCGCCACGCTGGGCTCCAGCCTGGACCTGGCGCCAGGCGACGAAGTCGTCGCCGTGGGCTTTCCCTTCGGCATCGGCCCGTCGGTGTCCGCCGGCGTGGTCTCCGGCCTGAACAGGGAGTTCGTCTCCGCCGAAGGCAAGCACGTCCTGACGCGGCTGATCCAGTTCGATGCGGCGGCCAATCCGGGCAATTCGGGCGGCCCGCTGGTGAACATGAGCGGCGAGGTCGTCGGCATCGTCACCGCCATTCTCAATCCCACCAATGCCGGCACCTTCGTCGGCATCGGCTTTGCCACCACCATAGAAAGCGCCGGCAACGCCGTCGGCATGCCCCCCTTCTGAACCAGGACAGGACGCCATGAGCGAAAAACCCATGAGTGCCATAGACAGCGCAAACCTGATGGAACGCTTGCTCTACGAGGTCAAGCGCGTAGTGGTGGGGCAGGACCATTTCCTGGAACGGGTGCTGGTCGCCATCCTTGCGCAGGGGCACCTGCTGGTCGAGGGGGTGCCCGGCCTGGCCAAGACGCTGACCGTCAATACCCTGGCCAAGACCATACGAGGTTCGTTCAAGCGCATCCAGTTCACGCCGGATCTCTTGCCGGCGGATCTGGTCGGCACCCGCATGTACAACCAGCGCACCGGGGATTTCTCCACGGTGCTGGGGCCGGTCTTTGCCAACCTGCTGCTGGCCGACGAGATCAACCGGGCGCCGGCCAAGGTGCAGAGCGCCTTGCTCGAAGTCATGCAGGAGCGGCAGGTCACGATCGCCGGCGAGACGCACAAGGTGCCGTCGCCGTTCCTGGTGATGGCGACGCAGAACCCGATCGAGACCGAAGGCACCTATCCCTTGCCGGAGGCGCAGGTCGATCGCTTCATGATGAAGGTCATCGTCGGCTATCCCAGCGAGGAAGAGGAATTCGTGATCGTCGACCGGGTGACGGGGCCGCCGGTGGAGGTGCAGCCCGTGGCCGTCACCGAACAGTTGGCGCTGCTCCAGGGCGAGTGCCGCAAGGTGTACGTGGACCCGGGACTCGTGCAGTTCGCCGTCAAGGTGGTCGCCGCCACGCGCAGGCCCGAAGCCTACGGCCTGTCGGACCTGTCGCGCTACCTGACGTTCGGGGCCAGCCCGCGGGCGACCATCCACCTCATCGAAGGGGCGCGCGCGCTGGCCTTCCTGCGTGGACGTCACTATGCGCTGCCGGACGACGTCGTGGACCTGATTCCCGACGTGCTCCGGCACCGGCTGGTACTGTCGTACGAGGCCTTGTCCGACGGACTCGGCGCCGACCAGATCATCACGCGCATCCTGCAAACCTTGCCGGCCCCGGAGCGGCCATTGGATACCCATGTTCGGGTTGCGGCGGTTCAATAAGCAGCCGGCCGAGCCGGCCAACGACGCGGCCGCGTCGCCGATCCCCGTCAAGATCGACGCGGAGGAGCTGCTGCGCCGCCTCGAATGGACGGTCATCCGCCGGCTGGACGGCGCGCTGCAAGGCGACTACCGGACGCTGTTCCGGGGATTCGGGCTGGACCTGGCCGACTTGCGCGAATACCAGGCGGGCGACGACGTGCGCCATATCGACTGGAACGTTACCGCGCGCCTGCAGACGCCGCACGTGCGCGAGTTCCAGGAGGATCGCGAAGTGTCGGCCTGGTTCTTGCTGGATCTGTCCGGCTCGGTCGATTTCGGCTCCGGGGCGGTGCGCAAGCGCGCCGTGCTGACGAGTTTCGTCGCCGTGCTGGCGCGGCTGCTGACGCGGTACGGCAATCGCGTCGGCGCGGTGTTCTACGCCGGCAAGGCGAGCGCGGCGATCCCCGCGCGTTCGGGGCGCCGCCACGTGCTGCACCTGCTCGAGCGGGTCGGCGCCATGCGCGCGGACGGCAAGTCGGGCGAAACGCATCTGGGCGAATTGCTCGAACGGGCATCGTCGTCGATAGGGCGGCGCTCGGTGGTCTTCATCGTCTCGGATTTCATCAGCGCGCCGGGATGGGAGCGGCCGCTCGGGACGCTGGCGCAGCGCCACGAGGTCGTCGCGGTGCGCCTGTACGACCCGCTGGAGCAGGTCTTGCCCGACCTGGGGCTGGTGGTCCTGCAGGATGCGGAAACCGGCGAGCAATTGTTCGTCGATACCCACGACCCCGGGTTCCGCCGGCGCTTCGCGGCGGCGGCGGAAAAGCGCGAGGCCGCCTTGCGCAAGGCGCTGGCCGAGGCCGGCGTCGATTGCCTGGAGCTGGCGACCGACGAACGGCTGGACGAAGCCTTGCTGCATTTCACGCGGCTGCGGCGGCGCCGCAGCCAGTTCGTCGGAGGATTGAGCGGGCCGTGGGCCCGAGATATCTAGACCGAGGCGTACGTCGATGGCAAACCTGCCTGCCTTGAGTTTCCTGTGGCCCAACATGCTGTGGCTGCTGTTCCTGGTTCCGCTGCTGGGCCTGGCCTACTGGCGGCTGGACAAGCGGCGCCGCAGCCTGGCGGCGCGCTATCCGGCGCTGGACGTGGTCGGCGCCAGCGTGCGCCACTCGGCACTGCGGCGGCACCTTCCGCCGTCCTTGCTGCTGCTCGGGCTGTGCGCGCTCATCGTCGCGATGGCGCGCCCGCAGGCCTTGATGATGTTGCCTTCACGGCTGGAGACGGTGGTGCTGGCCATGGACATGTCCGGCAGCATGCGCGCCGACGACATCAAGCCCACGCGCATCTATGCCGCCCAGCGGGCAGCCAAGGAATTCGTCGACCAGCAGCCGGCCAACGTCAGCGTGTCGGTGGTTGCGGTCGCGGGCGCGGCGGCGGTGGTGCAATCGCCCACGCGCAAGCGGGAGGACGTGGTCGCGGCCATCGAACGCCTGGAGCCGCAGCGCGGCACGGCGCTGGGCAGCGGACTGATCATCGCCCTGGCGACCTTGCTGCCCAACGCCGGCATCGACGTCGAACGCTTTCTCGACGGCGGCAGCGCCCGCGGAGCGGCTCCTCCGGACCTGTCTGCCGCGGGCAAGGCAGAGTCCGCCGTGCCGGGCTCGTATCCAGCCGGCGCCATCGTGCTGCTCTCGGACGGCCAGAACAACACGGGCCCGGACGCCATCAAGGCGGCCGAGGTCGCGGCCGGCTATGGCGTGCGGATATTCACGGTGGGCGTGGGCACGCCCGAGGGCACCACCCTGACGGCGGACGGCTGGTCCATGCGGGTGCGCCTGGACGAGGACGTGCTCAAGAAAGTCGCGGACATGACCGGCGCGCAATACTTCCGGGCCGAGGACGCGGGCGAATTGAGGAAGGTCTACCGTTCGCTGAGCGCCAGGCTGGCGTTCGACAAGCGAGACGTGGTGGAGATCACGGCCTTGTTCACGGCGCTGGGGGCGCTGCTGGCGGTGTGCTCGGGGCTGCTGTCGCTGTGGTGGTTCGGGCGGGTGCAGTAGCGCTTCCGGGGCGCCTGCGTCATGACGGTGTCATGTCGGTGTAGCAAAAAGGAGCCATTGACCCCGACATCCCCGTATTCCATGAGCTACCAGCCGACTTCCCAGCACGAAGAACTCATGCAGCGCATCCACCGCGATCTCATCGACAGCTACGACGAAGAGCTCGAGATCGAATTCGAGGATCGCGAGTGGGACGCCGAAGGCCAGCCCGCGCGCATCGAGCACGATCGCGAAGCGCGGCGCCTGTACTTCCGCGAGCTGTTCCGCCTGCAGGCCGAGCTGGTCAAGCTGCAGGACTGGGTCGTGCATACCCGCCACAAGGTCGTCATCATCTTCGAAGGGCGCGACGCGGCGGGCAAAGGAGGCGTGATCAAGCGCATCACCCAGCGCCTGAATCCGCGCGTATGCCGGGTGGCCGCGCTGCCCGCGCCCAACGACCGCGAGCGCACGCAGTGGTATTTCCAGCGTTACGTATCGCACCTGCCGGCGGCAGGGGAGATCGTGCTGTTCGATCGCAGCTGGTACAACCGGGCCGGTGTGGAGCACGTCATGGGCTTCTGCACGGACGACGAATACGAGGAGTTCTTCCGTTCAGTGCCCGAGTTCGAGAGAATGCTGGTGCGATCGGGCATACAACTCATCAAGTATTGGTTCTCGATCACCGACGAAGAGCAGCACCTGCGCTTCCTGGGCCGGCTCCACGATCCGCTCAAGCAATGGAAGCTCAGCCCCATGGACCTGGAATCGCGCCGTCGCTGGGAAGACTACACCCGCGCCAAGGAAGTCATGCTGGAGCGCACGCACATCGACGAGGCGCCCTGGTGGGTGGTGCAGGCGGTCGACAAGAAGAAGGCTCGGCTCAACTGCATGCATCACCTGCTGGGCCAGATGCCGTACCATGAGATCGAACATCCGCACATCGAATTGCCCCAGCGCGTTCGCCACGAGGATTACATCCGCCGGCCGGTGCCCAGCAGCATGATCGTCCCCGAACGGTACTGAGCGGCCTGGCGCGGTTCGCGCTATCCTGGCCGCCTGGACGGCCTGCGCGTGCGGGCCGGACAAGCATGAAGGCCAGGCCATGGACAAGGACAATTTTCTGAAGATGATCGCAGCCGGACGCGACGGCGCGTTGCTGCGGTTCACGCTGGGTAACCTGTACCTGGAAGAAGGCGATGCCGCGCAGGCGGCGGAACACCTGCAGCAAGCGGTTGCCCTGGACGAGGGCTATGCGGCGGCGTGGAAGCAACTGGGCAAGGCGTTGCTGGCCCTGGGGCGCGAGGAAGAGGCGCGCGCCGCCTGGAATCGCGGCATCGAGACCGCAACGGCCAAGGGCAGTGTCCAGGCCGTCAAAGAAATGGAAGTGCAGCTGCGCCGGCTCGACAAGCAGCGCGCCGGAGGGCGCCCATGAGCAGGGGCAGGGTGGGCGGCAAGCCCGCGAAGACGAATGGCAACGGCGCCGGCAACGCCTCGATTTCCGCCGTGCTGTCGCGCATCAAGAGCATCAGCCCCTCGCTGGGGCCGGCCGGGCAGCGCATCGCCGACTTCATCGTGCAATATCCACAGGAAGTCGTGCACATGTCGGTCAGCGAGGTGGCCGAGCGCACGGGAGCCAGCGAAGGCAGCGTCGTGGGGCTGTGCAAGAGCCTCGGGGCGACAGGATTCCAGCAGTTGAAAATATTGCTTGCCCAGGAGATCGTGCAGCCGGTGCAGATCATCCACGAGGATCTCGACCCGAACGACAGTACGGCCACCGTGATGGGCAAGATCTTCCAGAGCAACATCCAGACCTTGCACGATACCGGCGCGGCGCTGGACGCGCGCGCCATCCAGCAGGCCGTGTCCTATCTGCGAGCGGCCCAGCGCGTGGAAATCTACGGCATAGGCAGCGCGGCGCCCATTGCCGAGGATGCCCAGTACCGCATGCTGCGCATAGGCATGAACGTCAAGGCCGTGGTCGATTCGCACGTGCAGGCCATCAGCGCCTCGCTGGCAGGGCCGGCGGTGGCGACGCTGACCATCTCGCATTCGGGCAGTACCCATGAAACCGTGGCGGCTACGCGACTGGCGAAGGAGTCGGGAGCGAAGACCATCTGCATCACGAATTTCGGCAAATCGCCCTTGCAAGCGTTCGCCGACGTGGTGTTGTTCACCATGGCGCGCGAAACGCGCTTTCGCACGGAAGCCATGACCAGCCGCCTGGCGCAGCTCGCCATCATCGATGTACTGATCGCTTGCCTCGCGCTGAGCGATTACGACAACGCAGTCGACACGCTGCGCCAGACCTCCAGCGTGTTATCGATCAAGCGGTATTGAGCCGTGGCCGCATGCCGGCGGCCGTTTCGCTCGCCGGCGCGTGCGCATGGCCTGCATGGTCCAGCGCGAGGAGGGCGGCGGGCGACACGGAGTCGGCCGCCGGACCGCGGCCCAGCAACAGGTACCGCATGCCCAGCCGCGCGGCGCCCTGGGCATCGGTGGCTGGGTTGTCGCCAATCACCAGCGTGCGGTCCGGCCTGGCTCCGAGCCGACGCAATCCTTCCGCAAACAGCATGTTCTCCGGCTTGCCCACCACCAGCTCGGGGGATACGCCCGCGCAGGCCGCTACCGCCTGCAGCAGCACCCCGGTTTCGGGCACCAGTGCGTTGCCGGGCGCGGGATGGCTCAGGTCGGCATTGGTGGCTATGAGCGTCGCGCCGCGCGCCACGGCGTTCGCCGCCGCGCTGAGCTTGGCGAAATTGAAGCGCTTGTCCAGCGCAACCACAACCAGGTCGGGCCGCTCTTGTACCAGCACGCATCCTTGCCGGCGCGCATAGTCGCGCAACACGCGCGCCGCCACTAATTGCAGCCTGGCGCCCGGACGCGCCGAGGCCAGGAAGTCGATAGTGAGCTGCCCGGCCAGCACCAGTTTCTCGGCCGGTATGGCCAGGCCCAGGCGGGCCAGTCGGCGCGCCAGGCTTTGCGCGGTATCGGTCGAGTTGTTCGAGACCACCACATAGCGCCCGTCCAGCTGGCGCAGCAATTCCGCCGCGCCCTCCATCGGTTCGTTCTCGCGTATCAGCGTGCCATCCAGATCTAGCAGGAAATGCTCGTGCCGCGCCAGCCAGGCGGGCGGGGCGGCGGCGTGGGCGCGCGCCTGGGAGGCAAGGGAGGCAGGAGGCGTAGGGACGGTCATGAAGCGCAAGAACGGCGGCGGGAGAGGGAATGGAGTGATTGAGTTTATTTCAATATTTGAATGAAATCAAAATGAGTAATGTTCATTTTGCTGTCATATGAGATCTCTAAGCTGGCGTCCGTTTCTGGTCGGTGCGTGGCGCGCCGACTGCCTTCCCTGACGATTCCGAGGTTCCGCCGATGAAACGCGCCTTATTGCTTGCCGCCGCACTGGTTCTTGCTCCTGCCGCCCACGCCCAATCCGTTGCCGATGGTTCGAAAGCGCATCCGCTGCGCGTCATGCTCATCCCTGCCGATGGCGGCACGGAAACAGGGACCAAGGCCGACTACCAGCCGGTCTTCAATGCCGTATCGCGCATGACCGGGCTGAACTTCGACCTGAAGGTGGGCCAGAGCTATGGCGCCGTGGTCGAGGCAATGTGCAATCAGCTGGCCGATGTGGCCTTTTTCGGGCCCGTGGCCTATGTGCAGGCTCACCGCCGCGGCTGCGCGCAATTGCTGGCCGTGGGGGTGGAAAAGGGGGAGTCGGTTTACTACGCCGGCTTGTTCGCCAAGGCGGACGCGCCCATCAAGTCGGTCCAGGACGTCAAGGGGCGGCGGATGGCGTTCGGCGACGTGAACTCGGCTTCCAGTTTCACGTTTCAGGTCGCGATGCTGATGGACGCGGGCCTGGATCCGGTCAAGGACCTGTCGGCGATCCGCATGACGGGGAGTCATGCCAATAGCCTGGCGGCGCTGGTGCAGGGGCAAGTCGACGTGGCGTCGCTGTCCTTCGATTCGTACGAGAAGGCAGTCAAGCAGGGCGCCGTGGACCCGAAGACAGTCAAAGTGGTCGCCAAGAGCATGCCCATCCCCTATCCGCCGCTGGCGCTCAACGCCAAGCTGCCGGAGGCGTTGAAGGCGCGCCTGAAGGAGGCGTTCGCCACCGTGCACAAGGCGCCGGGCGTGACGCCGGACATGATCCGCGGCTACGGCGGCAAGAAGGTGGATGCGTTCGATACCCGCTTTTCCGAGGCCGAGTTCAACGTGGCTGCCGAAAAGCTGGCGTTGCTGTCCGACGAGCTCAAGGGCGAGATCCTGAAGAAGGCGGCCGAGCGTTGAACGCCATGCTCGAAGCGCCGGCGCCCGTCATGCACATGCTCGCGTTCGACACGGTAGGCATGCGCTACGCCGACGGCACCCAGGCCTTGCACGCGGTATCGCTCGCCGTGCCGGCGGGCCAGTTCTGCGTCGTGCTGGGATCGTCGGGAGCGGGCAAATCGACTTTGCTGCGCATGGTGAACGGCCTGGTCACGCCCTCCAGCGGCACGGTCTGCGTGGCCGGCGTGCGCGTCGAGCCCCGGGCGCTGCGCGGCGTTCGCCGCCGCATCGGCATGATCCACCAGCAGTTCAACCTGGTCCAGCGCGCCACCGTGGCGACCAATGTCTTGTGCGGCGCCTTGCCCGAAGTGAGCACGGCAGCCGCTCTGGCGGGGTGCTTTCCGGCCGCCTTTCGGCGCAGGGCCTGCGAACTGGTGGCGCAGGTAGGGCTGGACGAACGCCACCTGCATCGCCGCGTGCGCGACCTGTCGGGCGGCCAGCAGCAGCGTGTGGGCATTGCTCGCGCCTTCATGCTGGACCCGGCCGTGGTGATCGCCGACGAACCGGTCGCCAGCCTGGATCCGCGCACTAGCCGCGAAGTGCTGGATCTGCTCAAGCGCCAGGCCCGTGAGCGCGGCACGACCGTGCTGTGCAGCTTGCACCAGGTCGACCTGGCGCGCGAGTACGCCGACCGTATCGTGGCGCTGCGCCACGGCCGCATTGTGTTCGATGGCCCGCCCGCCGCGTGTCAGCCGTCGGTCCTGACCGCGGTATACGGGCAAGTCCCGGTGCCCCACGCCGCCCTGCGGGAGGCGGCCTCGTGAGCGCGGTCGGACACCGCACGCCAGTCCGGCCCGCCGCGCCGGTGCGCGTGGATGGGGCGGGGCCCCGCCCTCCATCGGCGTGGGACATCCCGCCGCCCTATAGCCTGCGTTCGGTCGCGGTGGTGCTGCTGGTGGCTCTTGCGGCCTTTTTCGCGGCGCAGCGGGTCGAGATGGGGCGCATGCTTGCGCTCACCGGCGAAGCTGCGCTGGCCGCCGTGGGCCTGCGCGACGAATCGCAGGTGCTGTCGGGCCTGGACAAGCTGGCGGGCGCGATGTTCCCGCTGCAGATTTCCGAGCGTACCGAGACCGCGCGCATAGAAGGCTTCGACCCCGGCCGCCTGCCATGGTTGTCCCGCCTGGAAGTGATCGAGACCAGCGAGCCGCGCCTGGATCCCGATACGCTGAAGATGGAAGACGTGCGCACGCGGCGCGAGTACCTCGTCCAGCCGGTGGGCTATCTGCGGCACGTGGCGCTGAAGATGCTCGAGACCATCGAGATCGCCTTCTGGGCCACGCTGCTCGCGGTGGTGCTGAGCGCGCCTCTGGCCTGGTGCAGCGCGCGCAACTACACCTTCAACCGCGCCACCTATGTGACCGCCCGCGGCATTGTCAGCCTGTTGCGCGCGGTGCCGGAGCTGATCAGCGCCTTGTTCCTGGTGCTGGCGTACGGATTCGGCCCCATTGCGGGAGTGCTCGCCCTGGCCCTGCACGCCTGTGGATTCCTCGGCAAGTTCTACGCCGAAGACATCGAGACCGCGGACGATAAGCCCCAGGAGGCGTTGCGGGCGATCGGCGCCAACAAGCTCAAGATCATGCGCTTCGCCGTGCTGCCTCAGGTCATGCCGCAGTTCGTCGCCTACACGCTCTACGTGCTCGACCGCAACGTGCGCATGGCCACCGTGGTCGGCCTGGTCGGCGCGGGCGGCATCGGCCAGGAACTCAAGGGCCGCTATGACATGTACCAGTATGGCCACGTGGGAACGATCCTGGTCGCCATTTTCATCACCGTGTTCCTGCTCGACCAACTGGCTGCGCGATTGCGCAAGAGACTGGGCTGAGCAGCCTGTTCTTCTCCCACTTTCGGAGTTACCCATGAAAGAGCGAATCCTGCCATACGGCCGCGCGGTGCTGGCCGGCCTGCTGTTGAGCGTGGCGCTGGCCGCGTGCGGCGGCGATGACGGCCCCTCGGGCGATCCCGGTCCTGGCGATCCTGGCACCCCCGAGCCGCCGCAAGTATCGCTGCGCTGCGCCCCGTAAGACAGCTGGCCCTTCTTTTCCCATTCGACCCGAGAACCGACATGTCCAACATTCCGTCCTCCCTGTCGCGACGCGACTTCCTGCGCAAATCCGCCGGCACCGCCGGCGCCGTCTCCGCCCTGGCGGCCCTGCCGGCATCGATCCAGCGTGCGCTGGCCGTTCCTGCCGCGGTCGAGACCGGCACGATCAAGGACGTCAAGCACATCGTCATCCTCATGCAGGAGAACCGCGCGTTCAACCACTACTTCGGTTCCATGCGTGGCGTGCGCGGATTCGGCGACCGCTTCCCGATCCCGCTCGAAAGCGGCAAGCCCGTGTGGTATCAGTCCGACGGCGAGAAGGAAGTTCCGCCGTATCACCTGGACAAGGAAACGATGAACGCCATTTTCGTGCCGGGGACGCCCCACAGTTTCTCGGACGCGCAGGCGGCCTGGAACCAGGGCAAGTTCGGCGAATGGGCCAAGCACAAACTGCCGTACTCCATGGGCTACTACAAGCGCCAGGACCTCCCGTTCCAGTTCGCGCTGGCCGAGGCCTTCACCATCTGCGACGCCTACCATTGCTCGATCACCACGGGCACGGACCCCAACCGCATCGTGTTCTGGTCGGGCTCGAACTTCAATCCCGAACTCGGGCGCCTGGGCATCAACTGTACCGATTCGGATTCGGAGCCCAATAATCTGCGCTGCTGGATCACCGGTTCGTTGCCCACGCCGGGCTACACCTACCAGGGCTCGGCCTTCAAGTGGGCGACTATCCCCGACATACTCGAGGCGGCCGGCGTGAGCTGGCGCATCTACCAGGATCCGAACAACAACTGGACCGGCGCCATGCACGGCGGCCTGGCGTTCAAGAGCTTCCGCGAAGCCAAGCCGGGCGAGCCGTTGTACGAGAAAGGCATGTCTCACTTCAGCCTCGAAAGGCTGGCCGAGGACGTGCGCAACGGGACGCTGCCCGAGGTTTCGTGGGTGCTGCCCTGGCCGGCTGTGTCCGAGCATCCGAGCGGCGGTGGCAGCACCGCGCAGGCAGCGGACTACATCTCGCAAGTGCTGGATGCGTTGACAGCCAATCCCGAGGTCTGGAGCAAGACGGTCTTCTTCATGACCTTCGACGAGAACGACGGGCTGTTCGACCACCTGCCGCCGCCCGCCGTGCCCTCGTACGACGCCCAGGGCAAGCTGATGGGCAAGTCCACGGTGCCGCTCGACGGCGAGTATTTCTACGATCCCGCGCGCAAGTACCTGAAGGCGGAGGATACGATCTCGGGAACCACGCGGCCTTGGGGCTTGGGGCCCCGCGTGCCCATGTACGTGATATCGCCATGGAGCCGGGGCGGCTGGGTGTGCTCCGAGGCAATGGACCATACTTCACTGGGCCGCTTCCTGGAAAAGCGCTTCGACATCAAGGTCGATGCCATCAGCCCGTGGCATCGCGCGGTATGCGGGGACCTGACCTCCGCCTTCGACTTTGCCGCGCCCAATGATCCCTCATTCCCGGCATTGCCGGACATGAGCAATTTCGCCGAGCTCGAGGCGCAGCAGAAAGCCATGCCCAAGGCCGAACCGCCGGCCACGCCGCAGCCGCTGTTCCAGGAGCAGGGCGTCCGTTATTCGCGCGCGCTGCCCTACGAGCTGCATGTGAGCGCCCGGGTGGAGGCGGGAGGCGTGGTGAAGCTGCTGTTCAGCAATACCGGCAAGGCCGGAGCGGTATTCCACGTGTACGACAAGAACCATCTCGACCTGATTCCACGCCGCTATACGGTGGAGGCCGGCAAGATGCTGGAAGATACCTGGACGACCGGCGAGGACGGCGGCGACTACGACCTGTGGGTGTACAGCACCAACGGCTTCGTCCGCGTGTTCCAGGGCAATGCCGCGCGGCACGCGGCGGCGGCCGCCAGGCCCGAGCTCCAGGTGTGCTACGACGCCCAGCATGGCAATGTCTATGCCAAGGTGCACAACACCGGCACCCGACCCGCCAAGCTCAGTATCGTGGCCAACACCTATCGCAAGGACGGCCCCTGGATGCTGGAGGCGCCGGCGGGCGGGCAGGCCGAACAGCATTGGGAACTCGCCGACAGCGGCTGCTGGTACGACTTCACCGTCAAGGGCGAGGACTTCGAGCGGCGCTTCGCGGGCCGGGTCGAGACTGGCAGGCATGGCGTGAGCGATCCCGCCATGGCTCTTCACCTGAGCGCCTGAAGGGAGGACGGCACATGAACAATCGTCATTCGCATCGCGGCGCGGCATCGGCCAAGCGTGGCCTGCGCGCCGGCGCCGCCCTGGTCCTGGCTGCGGCCTCGACGGTGTGCGTGGCCCAGCCCGTCTCCTGGGATCCCGCCAGGAACAACCTGGGCATCGGCAACAACGCCGGCACGACCGGCGTGACCGGGAGCAACAACCAGGCAGTGGGCAAGGACGCCGGCAACAACGTGTCGACCAACTGGAACCTGGCCATCGGCGAGGCCGCCGGCACCAACGTGTCGGGCGGCAACGCCAACCAGGCCGTCGGGTTCAATGCGGGTCAGAACGTGAAAGGCGGATGGAATCAGGCCATCGGCCGCAGCGCCGGGCAGAACGTGACAGGCAACTACAACAATGCGGTCGGCTTCTGGGCCGGCACCGGGGTGTCCGGATCCGACAACAATGCCTACGGCACCAACGCGGGCCGCAACGTAACCGGCAACGTGAACCAGGCCTTCGGCAAGGGTGCCGGCAATAATGTGTCGACCAATTGGAACCTGGCCATCGGCGAAGGCGCCGGAACGAACGTCAGCGGCAAGAACGCCAACCAGGCCGTCGGGTACTACGCCGGCATCAACGTCAAGGGAGGGTGGAACCAGTCGTTTGGCCGCAGCGCGGGCCAGAACGTGACCGGCGACTACAACAGCGGCATCGGCTTCTGGGCCGGAACCGACACCGTAGGCAACCAGAACCAGGCCATGGGTTCGAACGCCGGCCGCAACGTCTCGGGTGATTCCAACCAGGCCTACGGCCAGGAAGCGGGCCGCAACGTGACCGGCAACGCCAACCAGGCCGACGGGCAGAATGCCGGCCAGTACGTGCAAGGCGACGCGAACCAGGCGCGGGGCATGAATGCCGGGCAGAATGTCCGAGGCGACTACAACATCGCCACCGGCGCCTACGCCGGCGCGGACGTTGCCGGCAGCAACAACCAGGCAAGCGGGCTGGGCGCCGGTCGCGGCGTCGTCGGCGACGGCAATATCGCCACCGGCATGGGCGCCGGCTTCAAGGTCCAGGGTAACGGCAACGTCGCGCTGGGCAACGGGGCCGGACGCGACGTGACGGCCGACAACACGGTCTCCATCGGCACCGGCGCCCGGGCCGGCGCCGCCAACAGCGTGGCCCTGGGCGCCGGCTCGACCGCCGACCGCGGCGCGCAATCCGGCTACGAGGCCTACGGTCTCGACGCGCCGCAAAGCTCATCGGGCGAGCTGAACGTGGGCAACCGGCAGATCACAGGCGTGGCCGCGGGCAGCGCGGGCAACGACGCGGTCAACGTCGATCAGCTGCGTGGCGCAATGTCCATGTTCAACCGTTCCCTCGGCGGGTTGAGCGAGCGCATCGACAGCGTCGAGAAGCACGCCTATGCCGGCACGGCCGCGGCCATGGCGGCGCGGCAGGCGCCGTTCGTGCCGGGCAAGTTCAGCTATGCGGCCAACGTCGCCAACTACAAGGGGCAGAGCGCCCTGGGCGTCAGCCTGCGCCATACGGCAGCCAATGGCGCATGGAGCGTGGAGGGCGGATTGGCCGGCAGCGGCAATGGCGTCGGGGCGTTTGTGGGCGTGGGAGGAGTGTTCTAGCGCACGCTTGCCTCGCGGGATTGCTGAGGAGGCTGGGTCGGATCTATCCGGGCTACGTCGAATGAATGCCGGCGATCGACGGCGAGTCTTCCAGGGTGGCCAGCCGCCACAGCTCTTCGGCCGCCGGGGCCATGTCCACAGGTTGCCGGTATAGGCGGATGTCGACGGGAACGTGCCAGTCGGCATCGCCGGCGACGACCAGTTGCCCGTCGGCAATGGACTGCGCTACCAGGCTTTCCGGCAGCCATGCCAGGCCTCGTCCCTCGAGCACCAGGGCCTTGAGCAGCAACGCGTGAGGGGCGGTGAAGACGGCGCGCAGCCGTTGCTCGCGGTTGATGGCCGGGCCCAGCCCGGCCCGCAGGATGCGGCCCAGCCCGGAGGCGTCGCCATAGGCCAGGGCAGGGATGGGGCCATTCTGGCCGAGGTGGTAACGGGCCTCGCCGGGTGCGGAAGGGGCGCAGACCGGAATCAGCGTATCGGCCGCCAGGCGGACGACGGGATATTCCGCCTCGTCGAGCCGTCCGGGGACGGAGCCGTGCGCGTGGCACAGCAGAAACTGCACCTTGCGCTGGAGCATGAGCTCCTCGCACCCTTGGGTCGTATCGGACATCATTTCCACCGCGCCCAGTTGCAGGCCGGTTTCGATGCGCGCCAGCCAGCGCGGGAGAAAGGCCAGCGATAGCGCATGGGTGGCGGCGATGCGCAGGCTGGCGACGCTCTGGTCGTGCGCCATCCTAGCCTTGATGCGCGCGGCCACCAGCCGCGCCAGCACGTCCTCTACCAAGGGCAGGAAGCGCTTGCCGGCCGCCGTGAGGGTGACGGGGTGCGCGCCGCGGTCCACCAGGTCGGCGCCGACCCATTCCTCCAGCGCCCGGATGTGCCGGCTGAAGGCGGGCTGGGCGATGGCCCGGGCCTCCGCCGCGCGGGAGAAGTTGCCGCTGTCGGCCAGCGCGACGAAGTCCTCCAGCCATTCGAGGTCGAGCGGGCGGTTGTCGGGTCCCATCCTGGGGTACTGCCTCCGCGATAGTTGTATGCATTTCGAGTATTGGACGGCAGTCCGCCGCGCCGCCATGATGGATTCTACCTACACGAATCCCTCAGGAGACGAGCTTGCCTGCCATTGCCGACTATCGTGGAATCATCCCTGCGATCGCCTGCCCCTTCACCCCCGACCACCGCATCGACGAGCCCGCGCTGCGCAAGCTGGCATCGTGGCTGGCGGGTCACGACGGCGTCGTCGCGGTCATGACCAACGGCCACACGGGCGAGGTCTTCGCCCTGACGCCCGCCGAGCGCGCCACTGTCACGCGCATCGTGGCCGACGAGCTGCGCGGCCGCCTGCCGGTGATTTCCTCCATCGTCTGCGAGGGGCTGGCGGAGGCCGCCGAGCACGCGCGGGCGGCAGTCGAGGCCGGCGCCGTGGCCCTCGATGTGATGCCGCCGCATCACTGGCTGCGCTTCGGATTTACCCCCGGCCACGCGCGCCAGTATTTCGACGCCATCCATCGCGCCGCGCCCGCGGCCGACCTGGTCTGCCACGTCTATCCCGCCTGGACCCGGGCTTCCTATTCGTCGCAGCTGCTGGCCGACCTGGCCCGGCTTCCGTATGTGCAGGCCTTCAAGGTCGGCCAGCGCGACATGAACAAATACGCGCGCGACATCCAGGCCATCCGCGACGCCGATCCGGCCAAGGCCATCCTGACCTGCCACGACGAATACCTGCTGGCCTCGATGGTGCAGGGCGTCGATGGCGCGCTGGTGGGTTTTGCGACCTTTATCCCGCAACTGATCTCCGATCTGTGGAACGCCGTCAAGGCCGGCGATCTGGCCCGCGCGCAGCGGATCCAGGCCGTGATCACGCCCTTGAAGGACGCCGTCTACGGTGGAGGCGAACCGACCGGCGAGGCCCATGCCCGCATGAAAGGCGGCATGTACCTGGCCGGCGTGCTGGACGACGCCACGGTGCGGCCGCCGACCGAGGCGCCCGATGCCCGGGAGATGGCGGACCTGCGCGCCGCGGTGGAGCAGGCCGGGCTTCTGCGCCGCTGAACCTGCCCGCCGGCCACAATAACGACGACCTACGGAGAGACACATGCAGCGCAGAACCCTGCTTGCCGCCATGCTGGCGGCCTCATCCCTGTGCGCCGCGCCAGGCGCGATGGCCGACACCTATCCGTCGCGCCAAGTCCGGATCATCATCCCGTTTCCGCCGGGCGGCACGCTCGACACGCTGGGCCGGAACCTGGCGCAGCGCCTGAGCGACCAGACCGGGCAGTCCTTCGTGGTCGAGAACCGGGCCGGAGGCAACGGCATCATCGGCGCCGACGCGGTCGCCAAGTCCGCTCCCGACGGCTATACGCTGATGTTCAACGCGTCCACGGTCACCACGACGCCGATGACGATGAAGTCGGTCCCGTTCGACGTGGTGCGGGATTTCCAGCCGATCTCACTGGTGGCGCAGGCGCCGTTGTCGGTCGCGGTGAACAAGGCGCTGCCGTTCAACGACGTCAAAGGCCTGCTGGCCTACGCCAAGAGCCATCCTGGAGAGCTGACCTTCGCGGTGGGTTCGACCGGTTCGGCGGGCTACCTGGCGACGGAGCTGCTGCGGCGCGCCGGGGACATGAACTATCTCATCGTTCCCTACAAAGGGTCGGCGCCCGCCTACCAGGACCTGGTGGGCGGACAGATCTCCGGCTTCATCGATCCCGTCCTGGGGGCCATGTCGTACTACAAGGGAGGCATGTTGAAGGTCATCGCGGTGACTTCCAAGGCGCGGGTCCCCACCTTGCCCGAAGTGCCGACGGTAGGCGAAACCGTGCCCGGCTACGAGTTCTACAGCTGGTACGGACTGTGGGGGCCGGCCAGGATGCCGATCGAAATCGCCAAGAAGCTCAATGCCGAGGTGAACAAGGCGGTCGAGAGCGGCATGCGCGACAAGTTCGAGCCCCAGGGCCTGCTGCTGAAGACCGGTTCGATCGAGGACTTCGCCAAGTTCCAGGGCGAGGACATGGCGCGGGCGCAGAAGATCATTACCGAGGGCAACATCCGTGCGGAATGACAGGCTCGCGATCGTGACCGGCAGCGGCGGGGGAATCGGACAGGCGGTCGTGGCGGCCTTGCTGGATCAGGGCTGGCGCGTGCTGGGGCTGGACCGGGCCGCGGCTTCCACCGACCGGCCGGGGTTCGAGACCTGGCCGGTGGATCTGGCTGACGCTGAAGCCCTCGCATCCGTCCTGCCGCGGCTGCCCGCTTGCCAGGCGCTGGTTCATGCCGCGGGCGTGCTGCGGACTGCCCCCCTGGGTGAACTGGACCCCGCGGCGGGCGAACTGATGTGGCGGCTGCACGTGGCCGCCCCGAGCCAGTTGGCCGATGCCATCGTACCCGCCATGGCCGCGCGCGGAGCGGGGCGCGTGGTACTGATCGGCAGCCGCGTGGCACAAGGCATGCCGGGACGGAGCCAGTACGCGGCCGTCAAGGCCGCCCTGGTGGCGCTGGCGCGCAGTTGGGCCGCCGAGGTCGCGGTGAGCGGCGTGACGATCAACGTCGTGTCGCCCGGGGCGACCCGCACCGCGATGCTTGCCGATCCTGGGCGAGCCGGGAGTCCGCCGCGCCTGCCGCCGATCGGGCGATTGATCGAACCTGCCGAGGTCGCTGGCCTGGTGGCCTACCTGCTGTCGGACGGCGCAGGCGCCATTACCGGCCAGGAGATACCGATATGCGGCGGATCCTCGCTGGCAGGCTGAGGGCCGGCCTCAGGACAGCCGCTCGATCAGGGCCATGGCGGCGGCCGGCGCCTTGGGCTTGAAGCCATTGATCATGTAGACGAACACGTCGCGTTGCCGGGGCGGCCGGGATGGGGAAGGGGCCAGCCGCGGCAGGTCCGCCGGTTCCTTGCCGCCGGCCCAGGCGCGTGCCCGCTTGGCCCAGGCATCGAGGTCGGCCGGCGCATAGCCCAGCTTGCGGTTTTCCTGGGCCGATTGCAGCCGCACGTAGACGAAGGGCGCGGTCACGTCGTGCACGTGAGGCACGCCGGGCTTGTCAGCCACCACGGCGGCGACACCGTGCTGTCGCAGCAGGTCGACGAATGCCGGCGTTGCGAAGCTCTCGTGGCGGACCTCGACCGCATGGCGTAGCGCGCGGCCTTCGAACTGGCCGGGCAGCAGCGAAAGAAACGCGGCGAAATCCTCGGGATCGAATTTCTTGGTGGGCGGAAACTGCCAGTTGATCGGCCCCAGTTTGTCCTTGAGCTCGACGATGCCGCTGGCCAGGAATTTCTCGATCGAGGGGCCGGCCTCGGCCAGTACGCGGCGATTGGTGGCAAAGCGCGGACCTTTCAGGGCGAAGACGAAATCACGCGGCGTTTCGTCGTGCCAGCGCGCAAAGCTGGCCGGCTTCTGCGTGCCGTAGTAGGTGCCGTTGATCTCGATCGAGGTAACGTGCCGGCTGGCATATTCGAGCTCCCGGCTTTGCGCGAGCCCCTGCGGATAGAAATTGTCGCGCCAGGGTTCGAACACCCAGCCGCCTATGCCTACGCGTACGAGGGATGTGCTTGTCGGCTTGGTCATGCGCTTCTCCATGGAACCGGCCGCCTCTACAATGCCGTTCCGGTTTCTCGTCTTGCCCGTCATGCCTCTTGACGCTGAACAACTCGCCGCCTTTCGCCGCCTGGCCGCCGGGCTGGATCGCATCGATACGGCGGCCTATGCCGCCGCCGGCCGCGATCCGCTCGTGCCTATTCTAGGTCTCGGGCCGGCGCGCGCGCCATTGTGTTTTTTCGGCCGGGATCCCGGCGGCGACGAAGTCAGGCACGGCCAGCCTTTCGTGGGCAGCTCGGGCCAGATGCTGCGTGCCGAACTGCACAGGCATCTCGCACCAGCGCGGCCATATTCGTTCGAAGAAGGGCTGCGCGTGGGCGCAGGCTTCTTCTGGATCAGCACCGTGCCCTACAAGCCGTTGCACAATAGGGCATGGCCGCCCGCCGTGCGGCAGCGTTTCCATCCGCTGATCGCGGGAATATTGTCCGGCCAATGGCGGGGTACCCATGTGATCACGCTGGGCAACGAGGCCTTCGAATGGTTCGGCATCGGACTGGAGGGCGATGAGGCGGCCGCCCTGCGGGATTTCTGGCGGCGCGAGGACAAGTACGAAGCCAGCATCGCCGTGCCATTGCCCGGGGAGGGCGGCGCGCGCACGATCCACCTGCATCCGCTGCCGCATCCTTCGCCCGCCAATGCCCGCTGGCGGCCGCATTTCCCGCGGCTGCTCAAGGCCCGGCTCGATGCGCTGTTGCCGCCCGCCTGACGGAGACTTCGCCATGACCGCGCCCGCCGCGCCCACTATATCGATCACCTATTGCACCCAGTGCCAATGGCTGCTGCGCGCGGCCTGGATGGCGCAGGAGCTGCTGTCCACCTTCAGCACCGATCTCGGCCAGGTCGCGCTGGTGCCCGGCACGGGCGGTATCTTCCAGATACGCTATGACGGCGACCTGATCTGGGATCGCAAGGCGGACGGCGGCTTTCCCGACGCCAAGGCATTGAAGCAGCGCGTGCGCGACAGGCTGGATCCGGGCAGGGATCTCGGGCACGTGGATCGGCCTTAGCTTGTCATCGATGAGCGTTGAATGGATGGGATAGCGGCCCTGTTTCGCCGGGGCCTAATTCTGCTTCAACCCGAACCGCTGGACGATCTGTGCCTGCCTGGCCGTTTCCTTCTTTGCGTGTTCGGCGAACTGGGCGCTCGACATGTACACCACGTCCTGGTTGAGCGTCTCCAGGGTCTTCAGATGTTCCGGATCGTTCAACGCCTGCTTGAAAGCGTCGTGCAGCCTCGCGACGATGGCTGGGGGCATGCCCGGAGGACCGGCGATGCCGTACGGCGATTGTTCCGAGATACCGAATTTAAGTTCTTTCAATGTCGGCGCGTCGGGCCACTTCCTGGCGCGCTTGTCGCTATATACGGCCAGCAGCCGAAGCTTGCCTCCTTCGATCAGTTCTGCCCAGGCGCTGCCATCGGAGCTGAAGTCGATCTGTCCGGACAGTAAGGCGAGGTTCACTTCGGAGTTCCCTTTGTAGGGGACATGCAACCAATCGATGTCGCGCTGCTGAGCCACGGATTCCATCGTGACGTGCTGGACGGATCCGGTGCCGATGGTGCCGTAACGGACCTTGCCCGGATTCGCCTTGGCGTAGGCCAGCAGCTCCTCGAACGTCTTCCATGGAGCGTCGGCTCGCACCGCTGCGCCAAACAGGTAGCCCGATACGCCGATGACGTACGACAGCGTGGCAGGATCGTACGGCATCTTGGTAATGGCGGGCATGCGGAATACGCCTACCGAAACTTGAGAGAGCGTGTAGCCGTCGGGCGCAGCGGTGGCCAGTGCGGCCGCTCCCAGCGCACCGCCGGCACCTGGCTTGTTGATGATGGTGATGGGCTGGCCGAGGTAGCGGGATGCGACAGCGCAAAGGCTGCGCATCTGAATGTCGGTGGCTCCTCCTGCCGGGTAGGGGACCAGCATCGTAATCGCGCGATCGGGATAATCGGCCTGCGCGGGCGCCGTGGCGGACAAGCCGAGCGATGCGCACAGCAGCAAGAGGGTTCGGGCGAGTTTGTTCATGATGTCTCCTTGGTCTGGTTCGTGCAAGGCGCGCCGTATCAACGATGAAGAGAAAGAAACTCCTCGACGCGGCTGGCCACCGTCGCGGGCTGTTCAAAATGGGGAAGATGGCCGCAGCGCGGGAACACAGATAGCTCGGAACGGTGGAGGCAGGAATGCCAAAGTTGCGCTTGCTCGGCAGGGACCAACTGGTCGTATTCTCCCCACAGCACGAGAGCCGGCGTGGTGACCCGTCTCAGTGCCGGTTCCAGTTCGGGGTTGTGGAAGCTGCCCCCGAGTCTACCCGTCGCGCTGCGGTTGCGTTTTTGCACCTGGCGCTCGTCCTCGTCCAAGGGCTCTGCCAGAACCCGATCGGCGACGGTCTGGTCCCAATACAGCCGCCGTACGAATTCCTCTTCGTTCGCCGGCGGCGTCGTTGCCAGCCTCGGGCGAAGCCCCGCTGGACCGATTAGCGTCATGCTGCGAAGTGGAACGTCGTCCAGAATGGCCAATTCCGCTCCCAGCCAACCGCCGAACGAGCTGCCGATGAGGTGAAATTCTCCCAGTCTGGCCTCGCGTACGAATTCGCGGTAATACGCCGCGAGCTCGGCCGTCGTTGCGATCGCGGGCGAAGCGGGCGTAAGCCCGAATCCGGGGTGTTCAGGAAACCAGATCTCGTGGGTTCTCGACAGCAGCCGAAAAAACTCAGACCAGCCTGTCAGGCCCGCGGCCCCGTGCAGGAACAGCACTCGAGGGCCCGAGCCGCCACGCAGCATGCGCGTGGGGATACCCTGCACACTCAATTCGGTCAGCACTGCGTCCAAAAGATTTCTCCTTGTAGAGGCGGGATAAGCGATGGGTGAATCTGAATCAGGCCGCAGCGGCCCGAAGTGCGGCGGTTGTGCAGAGGAAATCACCCGGGTCGAATTCGCGGGTTAGCCGCCAGAAGTCGACGAGCCGCCATGGCGATGTCATGGTCACCCGGTTGTGTTTGTTCTTGTACCAACTGGTCACTCCGGGGTGTGCCCATACCATGGAGCGGTGCCGTTCGTCGACGATCCGGTTGTACTCGTCATGCACCTCGCGCCTGACTTCGATGGTCCGCAGGTTGTGCTCGATCATTTCGCGCAGCGCCTGGAGGATGTAGGTGACCTGGCATTCGCTGTGGAAAATCGCGCTTCCGCCGTGAGAGAGAATGGTGTTGGGGCCGGCGAGCACGAACAGGTTTGGGAAGCCGGGTACAGTCATCCCCTTATAGGCCCGGGGATCATCGTCTCCCCAGATGTCCCGGATGGTGCGTCCGCCGCGGCCCGCTATATCCATGGGCCACAGCAGCTTCGAGGCATGGAAGCCGGTTGCCATGATGATCGCGTCAGCCTGGTAGCGGGCGCCATCCCGTGTGATGACGCCCGAGGCGGTCACGCGGTCAATGGGGTCGGTAACCAGTTCGACATTCGGCCGCTTCAGCATCTTGAACCAATGGTTGTCGCGTAACAGCCGCTTTCCGTAGGGAGGGTAGTCTGGAGTGCATTTGCGCAACAGCTCTTCGTCGCCATCGAGCTGTTCCCGCATATAGGCGAGGATGTTTTCACGCATTTGATGATTGCGGCGATTGAGCGATAGCGCGGGCTGGTCCCAATCAGGATCAATATGGAGCGTATCGTGGAAGCTGTCCGATGCTGCCCAGAAAATCAGGAACCGCGCCCACTGGCTGAAATAGGGTATGTTGCGCAGTGCCCATTTCTGGCCGGTCGGCACTTCCCGATGGTAGTTGGGATTGCCCATTGCCCAATGGGGAGTGCGTTGGAAGACTGTCAACTTCTCGACAAGGGGCGCGAGCGCGGGCCCCACCTGCATGCCGCTCGCGCCGGTGCCTATCATGGCCACTTTCCGACCGGCCAGCGAGATGTTCCGATTCCACTGGGCGGTATGCAGCACGTCGCCCTGGAAATCCTCAAGCCCTCCCAATCGGGGCGTCGCGGGAACGTTATGCCCGACGGCGGTGACGAGCGCGTTGCAGGCGAGCGCATGGGTTCGGCGGTGCCGATCGGTGTAGTGGACGATCCATAGCCCGCTGGCCTCGTCGAACCGAGCGGATTCCACGGAAGCGCCGAACCGGATGTGCTCGCGCAGGCCGAATTTGTCCGTGGTCTCTTCTATGTATTGCTGGATTTCGTCACGCTTGGCAAAGTGCCTCGACCAGTCCGGATTGGGATTGAACGAGTATGAGTAGAAGTGCGAGGGCGTGTCGACGCCGCAATCAGGGTAGGTATGTTCGTGCCAGGTTCCTCCCACCGTTTCGTTGCGCTCCAGTATCACGAAGGGAATACCCGCTTGCTTGAGCCGCATGCCTGCGCAGATGCCCGAGAGTCCCGCGCCGACAACGATGACCTTGAAGTCTGAAAGGTTCAGCGAAGCCGGATCGCGGCGCCAACGCAGCGCTCGGGCATCGCCGCCGTTCAGGCCCAGTTCCTCGATGAACAGCGGCACGTACTCGGGAGGAAGCGAGGTGCCAACGCTGGCACTCATGATGCGTCGCAGGAAATCTGCCGTCGGCAGCGGCGGAAGCTCCGGGTTGCGGGCTTTTTGCTGCAGCGCTTCAATCAGCCCGCTTCGGACCTTGCCCTTGAGTGCCTCGGGTACTCGCTCCATGTAGTTCCATGCGCCCTGGATGTATGGGGCCATTTCATCTAGGGCGTGTTCACACTATCTAAGCCCATCAACGATGAGCGCGAAATTGATGAAGGCAATGAACATCACATCCAGCTTGTCGAATCGCGAGAATATGCGCCGGAAGCCTTTGAGGCGCCGGAACAGT
>NZ_NINW01000002.1 GCF_002188465.1 Pigmentiphaga sp. NML080357
ACACCGTCAGGCCGCACTCCAGTCTAGGCTATTTGACACCGCAGCAGGCCGCCCAGGTCGCTGCATCAAGATTACCAACCGAAGCTAGATTCCAAATCCCAGTGGTGTGAAAAATCCGAGCAGGTCATAACCAACGTGATATATAAAGAACGGCAAGCGGTATACAAAAAACTGAGGAAGAGGCATGGCGCTACGCTTTCGGCGGTCCATCAAACTGGCACCCGGCGTCCGCATGAATGTCAGTGGATCCGGCGTGAGTTGGACGCTCGGGCCTCGCGGCGCGACGGTTGGCATCGGCAAGCGAGGCACCCGTTTGAATACGAGCTTCATGGGGCTTTCTTCCAGCCAAATCCTTTCTCGCCCTCTTCCCCGTCCCCGACAAGCCGCGCCACCTGCACTGTCCGCACCAACCCGGTCTATCCCGTTGACTTGCTCGGTGGACGACGACGGCGTCCTATCCTTCCAGGACGAGCACGGTAACACTCTGGACGATGCCCTGGTCGAGATTGCCAAGAAGCAAAATCGCGC
This sequence comes from Pigmentiphaga sp. NML080357, assembly GCF_002188465.1. Lineage (GTDB taxonomy): Bacteria > Pseudomonadota > Gammaproteobacteria > Burkholderiales > Burkholderiaceae_B > Pigmentiphaga. The sequence goes on from NZ_NINW01000002.1 coordinate 529, forward strand.
TGCGATCCTCGGGCTTATTCAACGCAAATGCGACCAGATCAACGGGGAATTGGACGGGTTGGCGACCATTCATCTTCACACGCCTTCTCCCCATACGCCTCCGCGCTTCCACCCTGAATCCTATTCGGAGCCGACGCCGACGGCGCCGATGCCGCCTCGGCCACGTTGGTGGGAAAAGTTTCTGTCCAAACGCTTGGCGAAGCTGGACGCGCTTTACCAGCAGGCGCTTGCCGAGCACCAGGTCCGAGTAGAGTCCTGGCAAAGGGAAAAGGCTAAAGACGAACAGGAGCAGGCAGCTAAGCAGCGCTTGATCGAGGAAGGCATCTATACCGATACGGTAGCGATGGAGTGCTGGCTGGAGGCGAATCTTCAAGAGATCGCTTGGCCACGTGAAACCTTGGTCGCCTTGGAAATTGCCGACGAAGGGCGCCATATTTTATTGGACGTAGACTTGCCGGAAATCGAGGACATGCCCTCTAAGCTCGCGGCTGTACCGACCCGTGGTTTGAGGCTTTCAGTTAAAGAGCTACCCTCTGCTCAGGTCCGGTTGCTGCAAGGCAAGCCGCGCCACTATGTGAAGACTGCAGACAGCGGCGCGCAGCGGGTCACGGGTTTTTGCGAGCATTGCGGCACGCAACTCTACGCGACCGATCCGGGCACGCCGAAGCGTTATTCGCTGCGGGTCGGCACCCTGGCGCAGCGCGACCAGGTGGGCGGTCCGCAGGCGCAGATCTGGACGCGCCGCCGTGTCGGCTGGATGCCGCCGCTCGAAGGCGTTGATGAGGTCGACGGGCAGCCGTAGCCGTGCCGTTAGGCTGAATTTTCCCGCGCTTCGGTGCCTTGGGGGGCGGGGTTCAGGTGGACTCGTCCGAATCAAGCCGCAGCAGCCGTCTGGCATTACCACTCTCGATCGCCCTGCGGTCTTCCGGTAACAGTTCGAGCCTATCCATCTGCTCCACCGCATGCCGCAACGGGAACCGGTCGTAGTCGCTGCCGAACAGGATCTGGCTGACGGGGACCCGGCTCATGAGTAGCGCCATCTGTTCCGGCGAGTAGGCCTGCGCGCACTCGAAGTACAAGCGGCGGAACTCCGCCGTGATGCCTTCGGGAAACAGTTCGGCCTGGCGGCCGATCCCGGCACCCTGTACCTGGTCCGGCCAGACCACAACGTCGCGGCGCGCTGGAAACGACCGGACCTTCGCCGCGTGCGGGAGCCAGTGAACCGCCTCGTTCTGAAGGAGACGGTGAACCGCGAGCCGACCTTGCCGCGGCCGGCGCTCAGCGCGACGGAGCGGGTGTACAACAGTTTGGGCGAACTGCTGGACCGCACGCAGAACAAGCTGGAAATACTGACCCTGGCGCTGCGGCTAGGCGTGGACTTGAGTGACGCCGAGGCTTTCGAGCGGGCGGTGCAGGCGATAGAGGCGGCACAAGAAGCACGCGCAAGAACGCCTTGAGCAACGGCGTCGCAGGATTCTTGCCTTATCTGCGCAGCGGAGCAAGCAGGTCGGACAGGAAGTCGAGCAACGCCCGGGTCTTGGCAGGCAACAACTGGGAGGTCGTCACTGCGTAGACAGGCAGGCTGGTGGCGCTCCAATCGGAAAGCACGGGAACCAGCCGGCCAGCCTCGACTTCGGGAATGGCGAAAACGTCGGCCATGACGGCAATGCCATTTCCCGCCACGGCCAGATTGCGGATGAAGCCCACGTTATTGGCTGCCGCGCGACCCCGTACTTCGACTTCCACGGAGCGTCGAGAGGCCCGCAACGTCCAACGCCGCTCGATCTGGTCGGAACCCCGTTCGCTGCGAAGCACGCACTGGTGCTTCGTCAGGTCCTGCGGGATGCGCGGATGACCGAAGCGGGCAAGGTAGTCGGGAGAGGCATACAGCCGCCTGGGCAAGTCGCCCAGGCGCCGGATGACAAGCGATGAATCGGGAAGCTCTCCCATGCGCACCGTGACGTCATACCGCTCCGCAAGCGGATCCATCCACTTGGGAGTGAAGTGCAGGTCCAGCGTGACGTCGGGGTACCGATCGAGAAATTCCCGCACCTTGTCTGCGGTGAGGCGGACCGTGAAATCGATGGGAGCCGCGATGCGCAAGGGGCCATTGGGCCGGGACGGCGCCGTCTGCGCCAGCTGCGTTGCCATGGCGATTTCATTCATCCCCCGGCTGCATTGTTCGAAGTAGCGCTGTCCCTCTTCCGTCAGCACCAGCGTCCGGGTGGTGCGATTGATCAATTTGATGCCCAGCTCTTTCTCCAGCGCGGCAATGCTGCGGGAGGTAGACGACTTCGGCATTTCCAGCGCGTTCGCCGCCGCCGTGAAGCTGCCCGTTTTCGCGACCTCGAGGAAAACGCGGACGTGATGAATAAGTTGGGGTTTCATGTCGGTCTTATTGTTCCAGCAAGGGAACAATGTTATCCGGAAAAGCTATTTTTGGAACGAGACTCCGTCAATAGAATGGCTGAGGGGGAGACAGTAGTGCTGGGATCCGCAGGCGTAGTTTCCGCAAGACGCATAGGGCGCGGAAAGGCCGGATCGGTTTCCCGCCCCGACTTCATCAACGCTTCAAGGCACTGGCAAATGATAAAGAGACGAACATTCCTGGGCATGTCCTCGCTGTTGGCCGTCCCACTGATCTCGCGCGCGAATGATTACCCGCGGATGCCGATCAACCTGGTGACCCCGCTCGCGGCGGGGGATGCCGCGGACCGGGCGGCACGCCTGATCGGGCAGGAGCTCTCGAAGTTGCTGGGCGTTGCGGTCACGGTCATGAACCGCCCAGGCGCCGGCGGTTCGCTGGGGACCCAAGCCGTCATCCGGGCGCCCAAGGATGGATATACCTTGCTCTACGCACAGAACAGCCCGTTGACCATCCGGCGCGTGATCGACCCCGAGGCGGCCAACTACGATCCGTTGAAGGACCTGACGCCTTTGGCGCTGACGACCAGAAGCCCGTCGGTATTGGTCGTCCATAAAGACGCGCCTTTCAAGACCATCAAGGAAATGGTGGACCACGCACGACAGCGTTCCGGCGGCATCAATATCGGGAATGCCGGACCCGGATCCGTCGGCGAGATAAGCGTTCAGTTGATGAATGCGGCGGTGGGCGCCCCGTTGAATTCGGTGAACTACAAAGGCGCGGCTCCCGCCGTGACCGATCTGCTCGGCGGCTACATCGATGCGGTGATCCTTGCGCTGGGCGCCGTAAGCGCCCATATCCGCAGCGGATCGTTGCGCGCTTTGGCGATCTCGTCGCCGTTCCCGGATTTCCCCGCCATCCCGACGCTGCGCAAGCTCGGATACGACGCCGATCTCCTGGGCGTATGGTTCGGCTTTTTCATGCCCGCCGGCGTTCCCGGGCACGTCATCGACACCTTGCTTCCCGCGCTGGAACAGGCGGCACGCAGCCCCGCCATCTCGGCGCAATTGCTTCCATCGGGCATGACGCAGGAATGGGGATCCCGCCAGGCGCTGGCCGAGGAAATTGCCACCGAGTATCGATCCATCAAGGAGCTGCTCGGCTCATCTTCAAAGAACGGAAAATGAAGGATCTGTGATGTCGAAAAGCATTCATGTAGCCATTGTGGGTGGCGGCATCGGCGGGCTCGCCGCCGCAGTGGCGTTGTCCTATCGAGGAATCCAAGTCGCGGTCTATGAACAATCGAGCGTGCTGAGGGAAGTCGGCGCAGGCCTCTTCGTCTATCCCAACAGCCTGAGGCAGCTCGAGCGGGTCGGCCTGGGCGACGCCTTGGCCCGGGTCGGCGCCAGGGTCGGCCAGGGGTCGGAGTATTACCGCATGGACGGTTCGGTCGTCGGCAAGATATTGACCACCGATTCGAGCGGCTGGAATGGGATGTATGGCATGCACCGGGCCGATCTGCTGCAGGTATTGGCGGATGCGATTCCGCCGGGGACCATACATACCGGCCATCGGTGCATCGGCTTCAGCCAGGATGAAGCGGGGGCAAGCCTGACCTTCGACAACGGCCACGTCGCGCGCGCGGACGTCGTGATCGGGGCCGATGGCATCAATTCAGTCTTGCAGAAATACGTCGTGGAACCCTCGGCCCCTGAATACGCAGGCTTCCGGGCGTACCGGGGCTTGATCTCCTCTGACCGGATTCCCGAATGGAGACGGGAGGCACACCAGGTCTGGATGGGGGACGGCAAGCACTTCATGGTGTTTCCGGTCCGCCGAGGCGAAATGGTCAACTACGTCGGTTTCGTCCCGACAACGAGCGAGACGGCGGAATCCTGGTCCGCCGTCGGCGACCGTGATGAGCTCGCCGCGTCATTCGCCGGCTGGGATCCGCGCGTGACCGGATTGCTCGCCAAAGTCGAAACGTGTTTCTGGTGGGGACTCTTCGATCGCAGGCCGCTCGAGAAATGGGTGAACGGACGCCTGGCATTGCTTGGCGATGCGGCTCATCCGATGCTTCCCCACCTGGGGCAAGGCGCGAACCAGGCCATCGAAGATGGAACGGCCCTGGCGGTCCTGCTGCAAGGATGCGCCGATGGCGACTCGGTTCACGACGCGCTGAAGCGCTATGAGGCGCTGCGGCGGCCGCGTACCGCGATGGTGCAGGCGGAAGCCCGGAAGAATGGCTTGCGCTATGACTCCAAGTACGCGGATCTCGGACAGCGCGACCGGGAGATCGCCAACTCCGCGATGTTGCGCAAGTCGCTCTACGACTACGATATCGAGAAGGAGGCCATCGAGTCGCTTCGTCTCAGCCGGGTTTCTGCGTAGGCGCCGGCGCTTGTTCAAGCCAGTAGCCCGGCCGGGCCTGGTGTCCCCGGTAAGAGGAGCCGAACGGTCTTCAGCTTGCGGTCGGGCGCCGTTTGCGTGCCTCCGACTTGCGCCGCCAGAGCAGGACGCCCGTCACGCTCAGCATGGCGGTCATCAGCCCGACTATCGCGACGAGCGCTTGAAGCGGCCATCCCCACCGCGCAGCCATGTGCAGGCCGGCGAGCCAACTGGTGATCGTATCGCCGTTGGCGACGCCGGTGGGAAACCAGGCCAGGCGCAGCTCGCCCGTGTTGGCATCGAAGGAAACGACGGTACGGCCCACGCGCTCCTGCACGTCCAGGCTGCTGTGCACGTAGTAGCTGAACAGCGCGCGCCGGGGGTCGTAGTACAGGAGGTCTTCGCGGTGCACGGAAAATCCCTTTGACGACGCCTGCTGCTCCATCAATCGTCGGCCTGTCTCCCGTGCCTGTTGCCAGCTCAGGCCGGGCTGATCTTGAGGCACCGCCAGCATCGGCAATGACCGCGTGGTGGCCTGGAACGACAGGCCGCCGCGTGCCATGATCGCATCGTAGGCCGGCGCCAGGTTGAACGCCACGCTGCTCCACGCGAAAACGAAGAGCATGGCCCAGGTCCAGAGTCCGCCCGCGCGATGCAAGTCGAACGCGAGCTTGTGACCGCCTGCATGCCAGCGTAGTTGCCATGCAGGCATCCACCGCTGCAGCCAGGGCTTGCCGACCGCGCGGCCGGTCCGCCGTTGCGGGGAGGAGGCGGCGGGCAAGGTCAACCACAGGCCGATGAAGCAGTCCACTGTCCAGAGCAGGGCCGCGGCGCCCAGCACCAGCGTGCCCGCCGAGCCCAGCGCCAGCGAATGGTGCAGGCGATAGATAAAGGGCATGACGTACTGGGCGCCACGCCCGGCCTGCCCCAGCACGCGATCGCCGAGCACCTCGCCGGTATAGGGTTGAACCAGCACCTGAGCCATCGGCGAGACTGGTTTGCCGGTGGCGCCAGGACCGGGCTCGACAAAGAAGACCGCCGATCGGCCCGGAGCCTGGCTTAGCGGTACATGGTTAACCTGCCGGTGCGGATACGCCTGCGTCACCCGTGCACGCAAGGCCAGGGCGTCCAGCGGCTGCGCGATGCCTGGAGGCGGGTGCGCCGCCAGCAACTGCGGCGCGAGCATGGCATCCAACTCGTCGTACCAAGCCAACAGGGCACCGGTCAGGCCAGCGACCAGCAGGAATCCCGCCGTCACCAGTCCGATCCAGCGGTGCAGCCGCGCAATTACCGGCCGTAAGCGCACGCCGGGCTCAGAAGTCGATCGTGGCCGAGAGGTAGACCGTGCGGGGCGCCGACAGCACGATGCCACCGGAGCCCGCGCTGCCTTCCCAGTAGCTGCTGTTGGCCAGGTTCAGCACGTTCGCGCGCAGCGTGACAGGGTAGCCGAACGCCCGCGTCCGGTAGCGCGCGCCGGCGTCCCAGCGGGTCCAGCCGGGCAGCCGCAGGGTGTTGGCGGCATTGACGTATTGCTTGCCGGTCGCCAGTACGCGCGTGGTCAGTGTCAGGCCGGGCAGGAAAGGAGTATCCCACTCCAGGCCGACGTTGGCGATCCAGCGCGGCGCGACGATGGCGTCCTTTCCATCGTTGGCGCCGCCCTGGGTGCGCAGCTGCTTGGCCTGCAGGTAGGTCAAGCCCCCCAGCAGCCGCACCCCACGTGCCAGTTCGCCAAAGGCGCTGAATTCCACTCCCCGGTTGCGCTGCTCCCCATCCATCGCGTAGCGATAGGCTAGCGGCGTGCTGCCGGGCACGGTGATCGCATTGGGCTGCTTGAGTTCGAACAGCGACACCGTGCCGATCACGCGCCCGAAGTCCACCTTGGCGCCCACTTCTTTCTGTCTGGTCTTTACCGGCGGAAAGATCTCTCCGCTGTTCTCGGCATCGGCCGGTGCGGTGGCGCCGGGACTCAGGCCTTGGATGTAGTTGGCATACAGCGAGACGTTGCCCCAGGGTTTGACCACCAGGCCGACAGCGGGCGAATTGACCGTGCGCTCGTAGCTCGACGTGCGCGGATTCACCGGCGCGGTGGCCGCATAGTTGTCTACGCCGATTTTCTGCCGGCGCACGCCCAGGATGAGCCGCACCGCATCGTCGTTCCAGGAAATGCTGTCGGAAATGCCCACCGACGACAGCTGTGTCTCGGACGCCTTGCGGGTGTCGAGAAAGCCCGCGAATGGCGTACCGGCTTGCAGCGGGTCCGGGATCGTGGCAGGGTCGTACAGGTTGGAGGCGGTAGCTGCCCACTGCGCGAACCCGTATCCGGCCGTGGTGTCCAGGGAGGATGCCGCCACGTTGATTTCATGCAGTGCGTTCAGCGCCTCGAACTTCAACCGGGCGCCCGCCAGGAACGATTTGGATTTGGATGTTTCCGGATAGTTGACGGGCGAGGTGGAAAGATCGCCGGCCGGATTGAGGATGCGCGACTCGGTGCGGTAGTTGCTGTGTCGGTGGTCGCGCGCGCCGACAGCGCCGTAGACCATCAGCGTGGGCGACACATCGAACTCCAGCTGTGCGGCCTGATAGTCGTCCACATATTTGCGGCGTTCCCAGTCCTGGGAAAAGCGCGCGCCGGTCCTGGGCGCGGTGGGCACGGCCGTGAGCGTGGGCGCCAGGCGATAACCTACGGATGCGGCGCGTGCGTCGTCGGATTGGTATCCAAGATCCAGCGAGGCACGAAGCCGCTCGCCCCGATAGTCCAGGCCCACCGATGCCGCCCCCAGTGTGACCGATTGTCCGGACGTCGCGGTGTCTCCGCTGCGATAGACCCCATTGGCCCGTACGCCGAACTGGTTCTGCTGGCCGAAGCGCCGGCCCAGATCCACATGGGTTCCCCAGAGCGAATCGGAGGCGTAGCTGGCCGTCAGCCGCGTGATGGGCGCGTCTGTCGCGCGCTTGGGCACGACGTTGATGGCCCCGCCCACACCGCCGCTGGGGGCCATGCCTGTCAACAGCGCGCTCGGGCCCTTGAGCACCTCCACCCGCTCTATCGTTTCCAGCGACAGCGTGCCATAGGGCAGGACGCCATACAGGCCGTTGAGCGAAATATCGCGGTTGCCCAGCCCGAAGCCGCGCAGGAAGAAATTGTCGCCGCCGCCCACGCTGGTATTGCGCCCGCGCGAGCTCATGCGTACGGCCGGGTCGTTGTCCAGCACGTCGGCCAGTGTGGCCGACTGCTGGTTCTGCATCAGCTCGCTGGTGTAGTTGGCGACATTGAAAGGCGCGTCCATCACGTCCTGGTTGCCCAGCAGCCCCAGCCGACCCCCGCGCGCGACCTGCCCGCCGGCGTATGGCGGGGGAAGCCCGGCTTGGGATTCGCTGAGAGCCGTCACGGTGACGGTCTGCAGGACCGTATCGCTGATCGATGGCTGGACCGGCGCGGCGCGCAGGACATAGCCACCACCAGCCGTGGCCACGGCTTCCAGCCCCGAGCCGGCCAGCAGGTGCGCCAGGCCGTCACGCACGCCGAAACTGCCCGACAGGCCCCCGCTCGTCTTGCCGGCCGTCAGCGCACCGTCGATCGACAGCGTGATGCCTGCCGTGGCTGCGAAGCGATTGAGCGCCTGGTCCAGCGTGCCCGCGGGAATCTGGTGCCGCAGTAACGCATCGCCTTGCGCCGCGGCCTGGGCACGGGCCGCGGCGGGCAGCGCCAAGGTACCTGCCGTCAGGCAGAGCATCAGCGCCGCGCGTGCCAGCGGCGTACGCGGGAAAGCACTGGGGAAAGCGAGCAGGGTGTTGGTGTTGGCGAGGTTGCGGTCGCGCGGGTGCATGGTCTTCCTTTCCGAGGGTTTCGCGGCGGCCTCGTACCTGCGCGAGGGCCTTTCCTGGTATCCCGGACGAAAAGGAGAAAGTGCTACGGCACGTGAAAAAAATCGGCTCGGCGCGAGCTCTAGCCCGCCCGCGCGCGCACCGTCACCCAGTATCGCGTCACGCTGTCGATGCGTACCGGCAGCGCATGGGCCAGGGTCGACAGGGCCAGATCCGTATCGTCGAGCGGGTACACGCCGGAGACGACCAGGTCCTGCACGGCGGGGTCGCACCGTAGCAGACCCCTGCGATAGCGGCCCAGCTCGGCAAGGAAGTCCCGTAGCCGCATGCGCTCGGCGACGAGCTGTCCATGTGTCCAGGCTGAATCCCCGGGCGTGGACGCCGCTGGCGACTCCACCGCGGTCGGGGAGAACCAGGCACGCTGTCCCGCTTCAAGCCGAAACGGTTCGGTAGCGGCCAGGCGCGGCTGGACTTGCACCGCACCTTCGTCCACCGACACCATCGATCTTCCGTCGGACAGCCGCACTGTGAACCGCGTGCCGATTGCTTGCACGGCGCCGTGCCGGGTATGCAAGGTGAACGGACGGGAGGCAAGTCCGCTGGCGCTTCGCGGGTCCGGCGCCGTCGCGATGAAGACCTCGCCTGCGCGCAGGAGCAGGTCGCGCGCCTGCGTCGTGAACCGCAGGTCGATCGCGCTGTCGGTGTTGAGTACCAGGCGTGTGCCGTCGGGCAGCACCAGGTCCCGGCGCTCGCCGCGGCCCGTGCGATGCTCGGCCAGCATCGATTGGATCGGTGGCGTGTTGCGCGCCGCGTAAGCGGCCACGCCTGCCGTGGCGAGCAACCCCACGGTCCGCAGCAGGGTGCGGCGGGTGGAGGCGCTGCGCGCTGCATCGGCCGCGCGCAGCGCCTCGCCTTCCACCGGTCCGGTCAGCGACCGGACCCGCTGGCCCATGCGCTGTACCTCGCTCCAGGCCCGCGCATGGTCAGCGTCCTGCGCCAGCCAGCGATCGAATGCGGCGCGTTCGCGCGCCGTGACTTCGCCCGACCAGAATGTCACCTGCCATTCCAGCGCCCGCTGCACCGCGGACTCGGGAATGCCGGAAGATTCCGGAGCCGGCGAAGCATGCGCGGGACTCACAACCGGTTCACCTCTTCGGAGGTCCGCATGGCCGCGTGCAGCGATTGAACCGTCCGCAACATGTACTTGCGTACCGTCGCGAATGAAATGCCCAGGGTTTCGGCGATCTGGGAATACGTCAGTCCATCGAGCTGCGACAGCAGGAACGCCTGGCGAACTTTGGCGGGCAGGGCACCGAGCACGCGGTCTACCAGCAGCAGGTCCTCGATGATCAACGCCCTTTGTTCGACCGAAGGTGCCTGCGCCGGAGGCAGATGCGCCAGAGCATCAAGGTAGGCGGCCTCCACCAGGCGACGGCGATGGAGGTCGATTACCAGGCCTTTGGCGACCTGTGTCAGGTGCGCGCGTGACTGCTCGGCCTCCGGTGTCCTGCCTGTCAGCAGAATGCGCAGGAAGGTGTCATGCGCCAAATCGGCCGCATCCCCCGCATGGCCCACGCGCCGGCGCAGCCAGCCCTGCAGCCAGCCGTGGTGGTCGCTGTACAGGGCGTGGAATTTGAGGGCGGTATCGCCGGAGGACATGTGCGACCTGCTCGGGGCAGAAAATAGGGATGCGAACGATTCTCATTATATGCGCTGATCAGGTCGTGGCAACAAGGCACGCCATAAGCTAAATGGCCTCGAGGATCGTGGCGATGCCCTGTCCGCCGCCTATGCATTGCGTGGACAAGGCATAGCGTCCCTTGGTGCGCTGGAGCAGGCTTGCTGCCTTGCCCGTGATCCGGGCGCCCGTGGCGCCCAGGGGATGGCCGATGGCGAGCCCGCCGCCATCGACGTTGATGGCGTGATCGTGCATCCGGAGTTCCCGGATGCACGCCAATGCCTGGGCCGAGAACGCTTCGTTGATTTCGATGATGTCCAAGTCCTCGATGCGAATATTCGCGCGTTCGAGCGCCTTGCGGGTCGCGGGAATCGGGCCCATCCCCATGCAGGCGGGGTCGACCCCGGCTGTCGTCATCGAACGGATGCGGGCGAGCGGTGCCAGGCCGGATCGCTGGGCGTATGCTTCGCTCGTCACCAGAACGGCCGAGGCGCCGTCGGTCAGCGGAGACGAGGTTCCCGCGGTGACGACCCCGTCGGGCCGGAACGCGGTCCGGAGAGCGGCAAGCGCCTCGAGCGATGTCCCGGGCCGAATGCATCCGTCCTTGGAGACCACCTGGCCGTCGGGCAGCGTGACCGGAACGATTTCCTCGTCGAAGTGACCCGCAGCCTGGGCCGCGGCGGCCTTCTGGTGCGACTGGAGCGCGAACCGCTCCTGGTCCGCGCGGGAGACCCGATATCGCGCCGCAACGTTCTCGGCCGTCTCGCCCATCGGGATGTAGGTGTCGGTGTGCTCGAAAAGGTCCGGGTTCGGCGAGAATGTCAGCCCGCCCTGGGGCACCATAGTCATCGACTCGACGCCGACGCACAGAAATGCGTCGCCGATGCCGGCCTCTATTTGCGCGGCCGCCATGTGAACCGCGGACATCGATGAGCCGCAGAACCGGTTGATCGTCATGCCGGGTACCGAGAAGGGCAAGCCCGCCAGAAGCGCCGCGATTCGGGCAATGTTGTTGCCCTGTGGGCCTTCCGGATAGGCGCATCCCGCAATCACATCATCGAGCGATCCGGGATCGATGGACGTTCGCTTGAGCACTTCCTTGATGACCTCGGCGGCCAACGTGTCCGGGCGGACATTCGCTAGGGCGCCTTTCTTCGCGAAGTGGAAGGGCGTACGCGCAAAGGCGGAGATAACGGCTTTCATGAGCGGTCCTTGGTGCGGGAGTCGGTACGCGATGGCGTCGGGAAACAGAAAGCGGTCAGTCGCCGGCGGCTGCCGGGACGGGGCTGAGGTAGACGCCAGTGCCCAGCGCCTGCTTCAACTGGGCACTGGTGGCGTCCGCGAGGACTTCGGACTCGCCTCTTTCGATACCCTCGACAGCCGCGCGGGCCACTTCCTCCGGATCCGCCTTCTGGACGGGAAGGGCTCGGGTCATGTCCGTATCCATGAAGCCAACGTGCAGCGCGACGACTTGCGTGCCTTGGCCGCTGAGCGCGTGGCGAAGTCCATTGGTCAACGACCATGCCGCCGACTTGGTCGCAGAGTAGGTTTCTACGCCGGCCAGGCTGATCCAACTGAGGGCGGACAGGACATTGAGGATCGCGCCGCCGCCGTTGGCGGCGAGGACGGGCGCGAACGCCTGCGCCAGCGCGAGCGGGCCGAGGACATTGGTTTCGGCCTCCTGCCGCAGCGATTCCAGGCTGGCCGGGTCCAGGATGCTGGGCGAGCGAATGATGATGCCAGCGTTGTTGACGAGGATATTGACGTCGCGGAGTTCGTTCGCCAGTGCGCGGACATTCGACGGATCGATGACATCGAGCCGTACGGGGACAACGCCTTCGCTCGTCGAGATCGTGGACGGTTCGCGCGCCGCCGCATAGACCTTGGCCGCGCCGGCGTTCCGCAATGCCTGTACAAGCGCCTTGCCAAGCCCGCGGTTCCCGCCGGTGACGAGTGCCACACTGTTCTTGATCTGCATGTTGTCATTCCTGTGAAAGGGCCGCGCATCCCGCCGTGGATGGCATTCGGCATGTTTATATGATGATCATCATATAATGACGATGAGCCCCGGCGCAAGCCGCCTCCGCTCGAGGGGCCGACAGTAAAATTCCCGGAAGCACCGAGAAAAGCAGAGCCATGCGCTACGACCCCGAACACAAGCAACGCACGCGAAGACTGGTCCTGAAGCAGGCCGCCGCGGCCATTCGGCAGGATGGGCCGGACAAGGTCGCGGTGGCGGCGCTGATGGCCAAGGCCGGGCTGACCCACGGTGGTTTCTATGCGCACTTCAAGTCCAAGGACGAACTGGTCGGCCAAGCCATTGCGACCATGTTCGAGACGCAGCTCGGCGTCCTGGAAGAGACCACCCATGCGCTGCCGCCGGATCGAGGTTTGGTCGCCTACGTCGAGAAGTACCTGAGTGTGAAGCACCGGGACCATCGCGAGCAGGGTTGCCCGGTGGCCGCGCTGTCCAGCGATGTCGCGCGAATGGACGAAACCGCACGCAAATATTTCGATGCGGGCCTGGATGGCATGATCGACCGATTGGCCGGCCTGATTGGCGCGCTTCCTCGCGACAATGCGCGGGAGCTGGCTATTTCCGTGTTCTCGGAGATGGTCGGCGCCATGGGGATGGCCCGCTCCGTCACCGATCCCGGTTTCTCGGAGAAGATCCTGAAGGTCGCCAAGAAGAACGTACTTGGCCGCCTGGGCCTGGGCTGAGCGCCCAGGCGGCGCAGGATTGCTACGCTACTTGCCCCGGCTGGCCTTGCTCACATACAGCGCCAGGGCTTCGATATCGGCATCGCTCATGGTGGCCTTGAACGACGGCATGCTGCCTATGCCGTCGCGCAACGCACGGGCGACGCGTGCCGCGTCGGGCTGCAGCTCGTCGAGCACGGGGCCGATGGTGCCTTCGGCGCCGGCGTCCTTGAGCGTGTGGCAGACGGCGCAGGCCGGGGTGGCGGTGGCGAACAGTTTCTTGCCGCGCGCCAACTGCGCGGCTTCGTCGGCGTGGGCCGGGGTGGCGGCCAGGGCCGAGAAGGCGAACGTACAGAAGTAGAGGAGTTTCTTCATCTCGATGGGGAGTTGCGTGATGGAAAGCACGCTCGCGGGCTGACTGCCGCGAGCGTGCCGCTGTTCAGGCGACGGTGATGGTGACGGCGTGGTCGGCCCAGCTGGTGTTGTTGTAGCCGCTCTGGTTCTCGCCGCGCGTCTCCGGCTGCACGTTGCCCTGGTCGTCGATGGCGCGGCTGGCCAGCACGTGTTTGCCCTTGGGCAGCGTTGCCTGCAGCACGAACTGGCGCCAGGCGTACTTGCCCATGTCCGGGCCCACCAGCCGCGCGGGGCGCCAGGTCTTGCCGCCGTCGAGCGAGACCTCCACGCCCTTGACGCCGTGCAGGCCGCCGAAGGCCACGCCGTGGATCTGCACGGTGCCGGGCGCCACGGCGCCATCCTCGGGCACGGGGCCGTTGATCCAGGACTTGACGCTCATTTCCTGGACCGAGGGCTGGCTCGGATCGCCCTTGCCGCCGGGGGGCGTGATGCGATAGCCGTGCGACATGATGCGGGCGTCGCTTTCCTTGGGCGTGAAGGCGAGCTGCTTGATGTACTTGATGTTGTTGACGCCGGTGTAGCCGGGCACGATCAGGCGCAGCGGGCCGCCGTGCGCGAGCGGGATGGGCTCGCCGTTCAGTTCCCACGCCAGGAGCGCGTCCTGCATGGCGGCGACGGGCACGGAGCGCTCGACGATCACGCTCTTGGGGTCGATGCCGGCGGGCAGCACTTCGCCGCCGGTGCCGGTCATGTAGGGCACGCCGTCGATCAGGCCGCCCAGGGCCTGGACGACGTCGCGCACGGGCACGCCGCTCCAGGTCACGCAACCGGCTGCGCCGACCGTCCACGGGGTGCCGCTGGGCTTGCTGGGGAAGAAGCCGCGGCCGTTGCCCGAGCATTGCAGGACCATGGTCACGGTCTCCAGGCCCAGGGTCTTGAGCTCGCGCAGGCTCAGCGTCCGCGGCTGCTTGACGCCCGTGACCTGCAGTTGCCAGGCGTCGCGGTCGGCCACGATGGATTCGGAGGGCGTGGGCAGGTTGTTGCGCACGTAGAGCTGGTTGGTGGGCGTGACCACGCTGGTGCCGAAGGCGCTGCGCTTGGTCTCGATCGTGGTGCTGCTGTGCACGATGACGGCGTCGGCGTTCTTCCATCCGGCGTAGCCGGGCAGGGGCTTGGACGCGGGCGCGGCGGCGGCTTGCGCCAGCGCCTGGCCTTGCAGGCCCGCGAGCCCGGCGGTGGCGGCAACGGTGGCGCCGCCCGCGAGCAGGCGGCGGCGTGGCAGGGAGGTGGGGGTGGCGTCTTGCATGGTCTCTCCTTGTTGTTGTGGATGAGAACGGGAAGTCAGGATGCTGGGGAGGCTTCGGGCTGCCCCAGCGCGCGGGAGGCCACGGCCAGGGCCTGTTTTTTCTGGGCGATGAGTATCAGCGGGCGTCCTTCGTGCGAACGCACGACCTTCCAGTAGGTGTTGGCCCACCAGCCTTCGCCGTCCGGAATCTGCTGGAATTGTTCGAAGGACAGCACGGTGACGATGCCGCCTTTTTCGAAGAAGGTGGTCAGGTGGTAGGCGCGTTCGCGGCCGATGTCGCAGGGGCGCATCAGCTGGACGTAGCCGGGCAGCGCCTGCTGCGCCGGCAGGTCCAGGTGGCGCGCCATGTCGGTGGCGGATATGAAGCTGCCGCGCAGCGTGCGCTCGTAGTATTCATGCTCGATTGCCGAGCGCACCAGTTCGGGCGGACGCATGGAGAAGACCGCGGCCGCCACGGAACCGCCGACCAGCAATACGGCCAGCATGCCGCGCAGGCCGCGCCGCGTGTGCCAAGGGGTATGGCGCAGCAGATGCGCAGGGGGATCGCCGGGCTCGAACGCCAGGGCCAGTTCGGCGCGCGCGCGCAAGTCGAACTCTGTGTCTTGGGGACGGTCGTTGCTGTTCATGGGGTCTGTTTTCGCAGCGGTATCACACTGGCGGCAGCCGTTTCGGGCGCCGTGGGACGTGTGGGGCCCTGGAGGGCGGCTTTCAGCGCTTCGCGGGCGCGCGCCAGGCGCGACAGGACCGTGCCGGGCGCGATATCCAGCGCTTCCGCCATCAGGGCCGTCGGCATGTCATCGAAGTAATACAGCACCAGGACTTCACGGTGGATGGGGGCGATGCGGGCGAGGGCCTTGACCACGTCCAGCTGCTGGTCCAGCGCATCATGGCGGGGGTCGGCGGCTTCCTCGACCTGTTCGTCTGCCAGCGCAGGCCCGGGGGCCGGGTCGATATTGCGGAACGCGTGGCGCCGCATGATCTGGAACAGCCAGGCGCGCGCCATGGCCGGATCGCGCAGCTGGTCGCGAAAGCGCCAGGCGCTGGTAAAGCAGTCCTGCACCACGTCTTCGGCGATTGCCCTGGAACCCGTCAGGGCCCAGGCGCTGCGCAGCAGGAAGCGGTAGTGTTCGCGCACCCATTGGTTGTAGCGCGACTCGGCGGAAGAGATCATATTGTTCATGAGCGCCTGGAGCGGCGTTTCATTCCATCCAGCATTCGATCAAGGGTATTCCCCTAGATTGGCCCGGCCGATCGGGGGAGTGCGGGCATGGCGCTTGCGGAGAGGCGCGCTCTTTTCCAAGGAGCACGACATGCCAGCGAAGTCCAAAGCCCAGCAGATGGCGGCCGGCGCCGCGCTGTCGGCCAAGCGCGGCGAACGCAAGGCCGGCGAGCTGCAAGGGGCCTCCAAGTCCATGTACAAATCCATGAGCGAGAAAGAGCTGCAGGATATGGCGGCGACCAAGCGCAAGGGGAAGCCTGGACACAAGCATTAGCCCCCGTGGCCAGCGTATCCGGCAGCGCTTCCCAAGGACGGCGGGCCGTCGCGGTCCTGAAGCGGACACGCGTCAGGACGGCATCAGGCCCCGGGGGGCGCGGCGAGGAGCCGCTCGATGCCGGAACGGGCAAAGCGGATGAATGCCGCAATCCGGTCGGCGCCCGCCGGCCCGGCGTCTTCGTCGGCGCCTAGATACGCCGCCCGTGCGGACGACAATACCGGCCGGTGCTCGGCCGGCAACCGCTCGAGCAGCCAGGCGGCCGCCACGTCTTTGGGGGCGATCCGCCCGGTGGCGGCGCTGTACCAGACGCGCGCGAGCGCGAGGATGATGTTTCGCTCATCCCCTTCCCAGTCCGCTTCCGTATTCCATTGGGCGACGGTATCCCGCAGCGCGGCGGAGAAGTCCCGCTGCGGAACCGGGTCGAACAAGGCTTCGGCCGGCGGACCTGAGAGCGCGAGACTGTGCTGCCTCGCCTTGGTCAGCAGGATGGCGAGATCGTGGTCGGGACCCGGCGGCTCGAAAACGCCGGCGGCCAGGTCCTGGCGCAGCCATTCGCCGAACTGCAGTTCGCGCCGTGGCGGATAGCGCCAGGGCACGAGTTCCCGCCGCACGACTACCGTGACCTCCAGCGGCCGCCAGGGCGCGGCGCTTCCCGGCGGGGCGGATACCGCCAGCAGGTCCTGCATCAATGCCCGCCGCAGCGGCTCGTCCAGCCGCCCGGTCACGGTCACCAGCAGGTCGATGTCGCTGTGCGGCTTCAAGCCGCCGTCGAGCGCGGACCCGAACAGGTGGATGGCCAGCAGCGCGGTGTCCAGATGCCGTTCGATCGTGGCGCGGGCGAGGCAGACCTGCCGTGAGATTTCGGTGGGGATTGAAGTGTTCGTCATGTGCAGTGATGGCTGGCCGTGGTCCTGCCGCTGCCGGCATCGGTCTTGCGCCGATCCGCTGGCAGCGACTGCATGTCGCGGAACGGGACGAGTCCCGCGTCGAGGCGGGCCGTCAGTCCAGCTTCCTGGCGAAACCTCGCTGCACGGCGGGCCGCTCCATCAACGCCGCGTACCAGCGTGCCACGTTGGGGTAGCACGCAAGATCGACTTGATGGCGTTCGTGCCGCCAGGCCCAGCCCAGGATGGCGAAGTCGGCGATGGACATCGCGCCGGCCACGTACTCGTGCGAGGACAGGCGGGCGTCCAGCACGCCATAGAGCCGGTGCGTCTCGGCGCTGAACCGCTGCAGGCCGTAGCGGCGGTCGGTCTCGTCCTCCACCGCCCTGAAGTGATGGACTTGCCCGGGTATGGGGCCGAAGCCGCCCATCTGCCACATCAGCCATTCCATGACCGCAGTCTGCGCACGCAGGTCGGCCGGCAGGAATTTGCCGGTCTTGCGCGCGAGATAGAACAGGATGGCCCCGGATTCGAACACGCTGATCGGCTCGCCGCCCGGTCCGTCGTGGTCGATGATGGCGGGGATCTTGTTGTTGGGGCTGATCCGCAGGAAGGATGCCTCGAATTGCTGCCCGTTGCGTATATCGACGGGCACCACTTCGTAGGGCAGTTCCATTTCTTCCAGGGCCACGCTGATCTTGCGGCCGTTGGGCGTGTTCCAGGCGTGGAGCTCGATGGTCATGGGCGCCGGTATCGGTTGGTGGAGGTTCGGGCCATTATCCTCCACCCGAGGCGTGGACTCTACCGGCCGTCCGGGCTGGAGAACCGCTCATCCCGCCACTTGAACGCCGCCTTGAGCCCTTCCTTGGCCGCCATGTCGAAGAATTCCCGCTTCTCCGCGGAGTCCAGCAAGTGGATGAGCGCGAACATCTCGGCTCCGTGGTCGATGGCCGCCTGGAAGCCGCGCGCCTCGTAGCTGCGATTGATGGTCTGCTTGTTCATGCGCATCACGTCGGGCGCGATCATCGCGAACTTCAGGGCCAGTTTGCGCGCTTCTTCCAGCAGCGAGGCGGCGGGCACCACCCGGTTGGCGAGTCCGATGGCGCAGGCTTCCTGCGCGCCGATCCGTTCGCCCGTGAGCATCAGTTCCTTGGTCTTTTTCATGCCCAGCACCCAGGGCATGATGGCCAGGGGCGGGGCGGACTGGAACTGGATCTCGGGTTCGCCGAATTGCGCGTCGTCGGCCGCCAGGGTGATGTCGCACGCCATCGATAGCTCGCAGCCGCCGCCCAGGCAGTAGCCGTTGACGGCCGCGATGACGGGCAGCCTGGAGCGCCAGATCTTCAGGCAGGTGTCGTTGCCCAGGCGCGCGTGCTCGCGCCAGTCCTGCACGGTGGTGAAGGGCTGTTCGCGCGGGCTCAGGTCGAAGCCGGAACTGAAGGCGCGTCCCGAGCCGGTGATGATGGCGGCCCGGATGCCGGGGTCGGCCTCCAGGCGGTCGAGCGCATGCTGGACCTCGATCAGCAGTTCGTCGCTCAGGGCGTTCATCTTGTCCGGCATGGACAGGGTGACGGTCGCGACCCAGCGGTCGATGTCGAGGCGGATGGAGCGGTAGGCGGAGGATGCGGAAGCGTGGAGGGTCATGGCGGATCAGGTCCGGAGGTTGTGGAGGGTGCGGGGAACGATCAGCGCGTCGAGCACGCATGCGCCCTGGCCCTTGGGGAGCACGGCGACGGGATTGAGGTCGATGGCCTCGATGACGTCGGCATAGGCTTCGGCGATTTCGGCCAGGCGAACGACGACGGCTTCCAGGGCCTCCCGATCGGCCGCGGGACTGCCGCGATAGCCATCGAGCAGGGCCGAGGCGCGCGTCCGGCCGACCAGCGCCCGGGCTTCGGGTGCGCCCAGGGGGGCCAGGGCGAAGGCGCTGTCCTGCATCAGCTCGACCAGCACGCCGCCGGCGCCCACTACGATGCCGCGGCCGAAGGGCGGGTGCTGGGCCGAGCCGATGATCATCTCGACGCCGCCGGTCACCATCTCCTGGACGACGACGCCCTGCACGGCCGCTTCGGGACGGTGGCGGCGGACGCTGGACAGGATCTCTCCAAAGGCGCCTTCGACGGCCTGCGCGTTGCGCAGGGCAAGCCTGACCCCGCCGACCTCGCTCTTGTGCGGGATGTCCGCGGAGTCCACCTTGAGCACGACAGGAAAGCCGATCTCCCCGGCGGCGCGCATCGCCGCTTCGGCGGTGGCGGCGGGGATCTCGCGCGTCGTGCGTATGCCATGGTCCTGGAGGAAACGCTTGGCTTCGTTCTCGGTCAGGGCCTTGCCGCTGGCCAGGCGGCTGCGCCATGCCGGATGCACGCGGCAGCCCGTCGCGGCCTTGCCGCCCGGGAGCTGCCACCGATGCCAGTCGAGATACGCGCGGATCGCTATGAGCGATGGACGGGCGCCCTGCAGGACGGGAACGTCGCCGTCCTGCAGCGGAGCGATGGTGACCGGATGCAGCGGTCCCGCGACGTTGCTGTAGAAGACGAGGGGCTTGGCCGCTGTCCGCGCGACCCGGGCGGTGACTTCCGCCAGCCGCCGGTATCCATGGGCCGCGCCCTCGCTCAGGCCTGCGGGGCAGTCCTGCGAGACCGCGACCAGGCCGATGCCGGGATCCGCCAGGAGTGCTTGCACGGCTTGTTCGTAGATGCCGGTGTCGGACAGTGCGGCGCTGGTCGCGTCCAGCGGATTGGCAGGGGTGGCGAAGCCCGGCAGGGTCGCGCGCAGTGCTTCCCGCGTGGCGCCATCGAGCGCAGGCAGCTCGATGCGCAACTCCTGAGCCAGGTCGCAGGTGAGGGCGACTTCGCCGCCGCTGATGTTGATGACGCCGAGGCCATGGCTGGTCGGCGCCCTGCGCAGCATATTGAAGGCGGCGCAGGCTTCGACCAGTTCGTCGAGATCCTCGACGACTACGATTCCCGCCTGCCGGAAGAACTCGCTGGCGGCGGCATGCGAGCTCGCGAGCGATCCCGTATGGGCCGCGGAAGCGGCGGCGCCCATGGCCGTCCGTCCCACTCTCAGGGCCACCACGGGCTTGCCGGCGGCGCGCATGCGGGCCGCCGCGGCGGCCAGGCGGTCGGGTCGCCGCACCGTCTCCAGGAAGAGGCAGGCCACCCTGGTATGCTCGTCGTCGACGAAGTAGTCCAGGTAGTCGTCTACATCCAGGGCGGCGGCATTGCCCATGGAGAT
>NZ_NINW01000003.1 GCF_002188465.1 Pigmentiphaga sp. NML080357
GCTGCACCACGGCCGGCGGCGCGGCGGACTGGCCCCCGGCCAGGCCCGGAACGCCGGGCTGGGAAGAACCCGGATCGACGTCGGCCGTGCCGGCGTCCACACGCGCAGCCTCGTCCGGCCGGCCTTCGTTCGCGGCCTCGGGGCCGGAGACGCGTTCCTGGTCGGGTGGGGGAGGCGGTGCTTTTTTCTTGAAGAAACTGAACATGGAGACCTGTCTGCTGAAACTGCCTCCCGGCCATGTCGCGCGGCCGGGTCGTCCGTCCGGCAGGCGCGCCGCCGTCGGCATATAGAATCTGGGATTCTACCGGTCCCTCGCCATGCCCTCATCACGCTCCCCTTCCCCGCGCGCTCCCCGCACCGCTCCGCACAAGGTCCGCATCATCGGCGGGCGGTTCAAGCGCACGCCCATCCCGGTCCTGGATCTGCCCGGCCTTCGGCCCACGCCCGACCGGGTCCGCGAGACCGCGTTCAATTGGCTGCACCACCTGTGGCAGGGCGAATTCGCCGGCAAGACCGTGCTGGACGCCTTCGCCGGCACGGGTGCCCTGGGCTTCGAGGCGGCCTCGCGGGGAGTGGCGCAGGCCGTCCTCATCGAGGCCGACCGCCGGGCCGCAGCGGGACTGGAAGCGCTCCGCACGCGCCTGGGAGCGGACAACGTGCGCATCATCGCGGGCGACGCCCACGCGACGCTGGCACGCGGGTTGCTGCCTCGGTTCGACCTCGTCATGCTGGACCCGCCCTTCGGGCAAGGCTGGCTCGAACGGGTTCTGCCGCTCGCATTGCAAGCGCTTACTGACGAGGGAATCCTTTATATCGAAGCAGAATCGCCCGTCGCTGCGCCAGCCGGGACGGAATTGCTGCGGCAGGACAAGGCCGGCGCGGTGCATTTCCACCTGTTCCGCTGGGCCGCCGCGGCCACGTAGCACCCGGAAACGTCTGATACGAGCAATTGCCAATTTGCTGCGCCGCGCAAATAAGGAAATAATCACATCATCCGAGACCGGATTCCGACGGCCACCACGCGCCGGACCAGAAACATCGCAGCGCCCGCGAGAAGCGGAACCCATCCATGCCCTCGGGGCCCCGGCAGCGGGGCGGGCGGGACAAGGGGCTGACGCTCATTACTAGAACACGGAGCCTACGCATGATCATTGCCGTATATCCTGGCACCTTCGACCCGATGACCCGCGGCCACGAGGATCTGGTCCGCCGCGCGGCCGGGCTGTTCGACAAGGTGGTGGTCGGCGTGGCGGTGAGCCGCAACAAGGCCCCGTTCTTCACCGTCAACGAACGCGTCGAGATCGCCCGCGAGATCCTGGGCCACTATCCGAACGTGCAGGTATCGAGCTTTTCCGGACTGCTCAAGGACTTCGTGCGCGAGCAGAATGCCCGCGTCATCGTCCGGGGTTTACGCGCCGTGTCGGATTTCGAGTACGAGTTCCAGATGGCGGGAATGAACCGATACCTGCTTCCCGATGTCGAAACCATGTTCCTCACGCCGTCCGACCAGTACCAGTTCATTTCCGGCACGATCGTGCGCGAAATCGCCCAGCTGGGCGGCGACGTGAGCAAATTCGTATTCCCGTCCGTCGAGCGCTGGCTGCATGCCAAGGTCGCGCAAATGGGCGGGCGCGGCGGCGCCTGAAGCGCCGCCCTGGCAGCAAGGAAGTTTTTCGATGGCTCTACTGATTACCGACGAATGCATCAACTGCGACGTCTGTGAGCCCGAGTGCCCCAACAACGCCATCTACCTCGGCGCGGAGATCTATGAGATCGATCCCGCCCGCTGCACCGAGTGCGTCGGCCACCACGACGAGCCGCAGTGCAAGGTCGTGTGCCCGGTCGAGTGCATAGAGCTGCACCCCGCGTGGCGGGAAGACCAGGGCCAGTTGATGGCCAAGTACCGGAGATTGACCGGCCAGGCGGTGGAAGCCGACCCCCAGGCCTGACCGGTCCGGCCGCGGCGCGCAGGCGCCGCGGCCCCCCAGGGCAACCCACCGAGCCCGCTCAGGTCCCCACGGCGCTGCCGTCCCGGCTTCCGTCGGAAGCCCCGGCGTAGCCATCGCCCACGCGGATAATGCATTGCGCCCCGCCGAAGTCGATGTTGCCTGGAGGCATCCGGACCACGCGATGCCCCCGCGCCATCAGTCCTTCTCCGATCTGCGACGCGGCGGCGGCCTCCAGGCGGATCCCGCCTTCCTGATCGATGCGCCATCGGGGCATGTCCAGCGCGGCTTGCGGATTCGAGTCCAGGTCCGCCAACGCCGAGATGATCTGCACTTGTCCCTGGGGCTGCATATCGGCCCCCACTACGCCCAGGGCGCCCCACGGCCGCCCCTCCCGCATGAGCAGCGCGGGCACGGTGGTATGAAAGGGTTTCTTGCCACCCGCCACCGAATTGGGATGATCGGCCTCGAGCGTGAATCCGGAGCCGCGGTTGTGGAGGCTGACCCCCGTTCCGGGAACGACGACTCCCGAGCCGAATCCGTGGTAATTGGACTGGATGAACGAGACCACCATGCCATCCCGATCGGCAGCGGCCAGATATACCGTTGCGTGGCGGGGCAAGGGGCATGGAGCATGAGCGGCGGCCCGGGCGGGATCGATGTGGCCGGCGCGCGACCGCAGGTATTCCGGATCGAGCAGCGCCGACGGCAGGTCCCGCATCCATGCCGCGTCGGCAACGTGAGCATAGACATCGGAGAACGCCATCTTCATGGCCTCGATCTGCACGTGCGCACGCAGCACCGCGTCCTGCCCCGGACCGAGGTCGAAGTGCTGCATGATTCCCAGCGCGGACAGCACCGCCAGGCCCTGGGCAGGCGGCGGCATCTGGTAGACATCGAGCCCGCGATATCGGCCGGCAAGCGGCGACAGCCATTCGGACCGGTGTCCCGCAAGATCGTCCGCCGACACCGCCGCGCCGTGCCGCACTGCATCGGCCAGCACGGCGGCTGCAATTTCTCCCTCGTAGAAGTCGCGGCCGCGCGTGGCGGCGATACGTTCTAGCGAGCGGCCCAACGCCGGAAAGCGGAAACGCTCCCCCGCCTTCGGTGCGCGGCCTCCCGGCATGAATGCAGCGGCGAACCCAGGCTGCTCCTTCAGCCGGTCGGCGTGGATTTTCCACTGCCTCGCAATGACGGGACTGACCAGGAACCCATCGTGGGCATAGCGGATCGCAGGCACGAGCAAGGCATCGAACGGGAGCCTGCCATAGCGGGCGCTCAGGTCGGCCCATGCGGCCACCGCCCCCGGCACGATGACGGACTCCCAGCCGAGGTCGGGCATGCGCGCATGCTGGCTGAAACGCTGCGCGGACCACGCGGCCGGCGATTTGCCGCAGCCGTTGAGGCCAACCACGTCCGCGCCATCCCACAAGAGCACCTGCGCGTCTCCACCCAATCCGTTCATCACCGGCTCGACCACGGTCAATGCGGCCGCCGCCGCGATTGCCGCATCCACCGCGTTGCCGCCCTGTTCGAGCATGGCGATACCCGCCCTGGCGGCCAGCGGCTGAGACGCCGCCACGACGTTGTCGGCCAGCACGGGAGACCGCCGGGCGTGCGCAGGTCGCGTATGCCCCAGGCGTTGACCCAGACCACGCCCACGCGCAGGCGCGTCGACACCCGCAAGGCTTGCGCATGATCGCGCGACCAGACCGCGGCGGCCAGCCCGTAGTCGCTGTCGTTGGCGAGACCGATGGCCTCTTCTTCATCGTCGAACGGCGCGATGTGGCAGCAGGGTCCGAACACTTCGTGACGCACCACGCTGGAAGACTCCGCAAGACCGGTCCAGATGGTCGGCTGCATCCACGCCCCATCTGCAAGCCGCCCTTCCATTCGCGGCGCCTGGCCGCCGGCGTGCACCGTGGCACCTTCTTCGCGGGCCGCGGCGCAGGCCTGCAACACCTTGTCCCGATGGCGCCTGCTGATCAGCGGCCCCAAGGTCGTGCCCGGGTCGAGCGGATCGCCCATGCGCAGCGCCGAGGCGCGCTGCGCCAGCCCTGCTACGAAACGCTCGAACAACGGCCGGTGGACATAGATGCGCTCGGTGCCGAAACACACCTGGCCCGCGTTCATGAACGCCGAGCGGAGCGATCCCTCGAGCGCGGCATCGAGATCCGCGGACCCGAACACGAGCGCGGCATTCTTGCCGCCCAGCTCGAGCGACACCGGCCGCACGCCGCGTGCCGCGGCGGCCATGATGGCCTCGCCGGTGCGCGTCTCCCCGGTGAAGGTCATGGCATTCACGCCGGGATGGGCGGCCAGGAAGGCGCCTGCCGAGTCCCTGCCAAAGCCATAGACCACGTTGAACACGCCCCGGGGAAACTCGATCTCCTCCATGACCCGGGCCAGCAGGGCCACGGACGATGGCGTCTCTTCCGAGGGCTTGACTACGACGGCATTGCCGCAGGCCAGCGCCGGCGCGATCTTCCAGACCGCCAGGACCAGCGGGAAATTCCAGGGGCAGATGACGGCCACCACGCCATGCGGCATGCGCGTGGTCATGTTGATCGCCTGCCTGCCATCCGGCATGGCCGTGGTGACCACATCGTCGCGGTGGGTCCGGATCAGTTCGGCGAAGACTTCGAAGGTTGCAATGACGCGCGGGATCTCGATATTGCGCACCATGGAAAGCGGCTTGCCGGTATCGCGGACCTCGGCATCCACGAACGCATCGAAGCGCCGCCGGATGGCGTCCGCGATGCGTTGCAGCCATCCGGCCCGCTGCTCGGCGGAAGCGGCGGCCCACGGCCCGCGGGCCGCACGGGTGGCCGCCTGCACGGCCTCGTCCACCAGCGAGGCGTCCGACTCCTCGACTTCGGCGATCCGCGCCCCGGTGGCGGGATCGTTCTTTTCGAAACGGCGCAGTTGCGACCGGGATGCGTGTCCGCCGTCCAGGAACGCGGAAATGACAGGAATGGCCATGGGTGTCTCCATCGAAAAGGGTCAGCGGATCGCGGCGGCCTGCGCCACCGAGCTGATCATCGAGCTGTCGCGCAGGTAAGCCCTGGCTCGTTCGGGATCCCGGACCACCGAGCGCAGTTCGTCGATGTTCCGCCTGCGCACGCCTGGATCGCGTTCCTGCATCAGCTTCTTGTTCCGTATGCTCTGGCGCTGCACGTTCTCGACCGCTACGTGGCGACGCTGGCGATCGTAGAGATCGAGCAGGCCATCGTCGGCCCCGGCGCATACCGCGCCCAGCTTGTCCGCCAGGTTTATGGCGTCATGCACGCCGCCGTTCAGGCCGAATCCCCCTATGGGATTGTTGATGTGGGCGGCATCCCCCGCCAGCAGCACCCTGCCCTTGCGGAAGGTGGAAGCCACCCGCTGGTGCACCCGGTAGGTGCTCTGGTAGATCAGACGGAACGAACGATCGCATCCCAGGACCTCGCGCAACATGGCCTGCGCATAACCTTCCTCCATGACTTCCTCTTCCGGCAGATCCGGATCGGAGGGCATGGCGATGCGCCACAGATTGCCGACGCGCGGATCCGCCAGGCGCAGGATGACCGCCCACTTGTCGGGATCGGCGACATAGGACGTCTCGGCAAAACCTTCGCTCACCAGGTCCTCGTCCACGTTGGTGACCAGGAACCGCTCGGGCCAGGTGAAGCCCTCATAGGCGATGTCGCTGGCCTTCCTGACGATGCTGCGGGAGCCGTCGCAGCCCACGACCCAGGAGGCGGCGATCTCCGCCGCCGCTCCCGTGGCGTCGCGATACCGTACGCGGACGCGCGCGTCTTCCTGCGCGAGCCCTTCCACGCTCGCTCCGAACAGCACCGTGGCGCGCGGTTCGCGCCGGAGCTTGGCCAGCGCATCGGCCGCCAGGTGATGTTGCGGCAAGTGGAAGCGATAGGGATACCGGGTCTCGTCGGCCAGCATGCCCAGGTCGAATTCGGCCACGACGCCGTCCTCCTTGTCGCGGATCTGCCAGACGGGGATGCGCAGCCCCAAGGGAAGCAGGTCGCCGGTAATCCCGTGGGGCTCGAGCATTTCCAGCGTCGGGGGATGGAAGGCCGCGCCCCGCTGCTCCCGGGGCAGTTTCCCAAGCGCCTCGAGAACGACCACGTCCGTTCCGGAGCGGGCCAGGGCCAAGGCGCACACCAGGCCCACCGGGCCGGCTCCTACGATCACTACCTGAGTCTCTGATGTCATGATGGATGCATTGCTGACCGGAAACATCGCCGCGCCCGCAACCGGGGCCGGCGTCCTGTCGCCACCATACGGAGGGGCGCAAGGCGCGTCGAGAAGGCGCCGCTTATGCCGGGCATTCACGATATGCATGAATCCGCGGGACTGGCGCCGGGACCGGCCACATAGGCATCGCGCATGGTCCGCATTAGCGTTCATGGATGGCCGGACATGCGCCGCGCGACTAAGGTGGCGACCGACACTCCAATGCCGGAAACCTCATGGACCTGAATCGAAACGCCGCTCCTCCGTCAGCCGCCGAGCGGCTGATCCGCCTGTGCGCACAGCTGGGGATCGACTGCATCTTCGCCAACCTGGGCAGCGACCATCCCGCCTTCATCGAAGCCCTTGCCCGCCTTAGGGCATCGGGCGAACCCGCGCCGCGCGTGATTGTCTGCCCCCACGAAATGACCGCCCTGAGCGCCGCCCACGGCTACGCCATGGTGACCCGCCGGCCCCAGCTCGTACTGGTGCACGTGGACGTCGGCACGCAGAATCTCGGCGGCAGCGTGCACAACGCCTGCCGCGGCCGCGTGCCCGCGATCGTGGTGGCGGGCCTGTCGCCGGTAAGCGAGGCGCCCGACCGGGTCGGCGCCCGTACCGAGTACATCCATTACATCCAGGACACCACGCGCCAGCACGAGCTGGTGGCGCCGTTCATGAAGTGGAGCTACGAACTGCGCGACGCGGCCACCGTACAGGCAGCGCTGCTACGCGCGCGGCAGATCGCGGCATCGGAACCGCAGGGGCCGGTGTACCTGACCGGCGCCCGGGAAGTATGGGACGAAGCCGATCCCACGCCGGCGGCGGATCCGGCGCTGCGCCCCCCGTCCAAGGCGCGGGCCTTGCGCCGGACGCGGTGCGCGGGCTGCACGCGCTCCTGGCCGGCGCGCGCCGGGCCTTGCTCATCACGACCTACGCAGGACGCAATCCGGCCACGGTCGAACGGCTGGTTGCCGTATGCGAGCGATACGGCGTGGGGGTCGTCGAGGTCGGCCCGCAGTACGTCAACTTCCCCGGCGATCATCCCTGCCACCTCGGATATCGCCGCGACCGCCTGATCGACGAAGCCGACGCCATCGTCCTCGTCGACGTGGACGTACCGTGGCTGCCCAGGAATACCCGCCCCGATCCCGCCGCGCGCGTCTTCCACCTCGACACCGATCCGGTCAAGTCCACGCTCGGCGCCTGGCACTTCGGTGCGCACGACAGCTACATGGCGGACAGCGGCGTCGCGCTCGCCCAGCTGCTCGAGGCCGAGCTGCCCGTCGATCGCGCACTGAAAGCGGAGCGCGAGGCGTGGCTGCGGGCCAGCGCGCCGGCCGGGCCCGCGGCTACCACGGACGACGGCCCGCTGACCGCGCGGGACGTCACGCTCGCCGTCAAGGAACTGCTGACCGAACGCAGCGTCGTCCTTTGCGAGGAGCCGTCCAACGCGCTGGCCATCACCTCCACGCTGCGCATGAACCGGCCCGGCAGCTTCTTCTCCAGCGGCGGCAGCGGCCTGGGCTGGAGCATCAACGCGGCAATCGGCGCCAAGCTGGCAAGGCCCGATGCCGAAGTGATCGCGCTGGTGGGCGACGGCTGCTACGTCTTCGGCGTGCCCGCCAGCGCCTACTGGGTGGCGGCGACCTACGAGGCGCCCATGCTCACGGTCATCTATAACAACAGCGGCTGGCATTCCCCCAAGGCCTCCACCCACCTCGTCCACCCGTCGGGCGCCGCGCATGCCGCCGACGCCTACTGGGTAGCCGCGAGCGCCGGTTCTCGCCTGGCGGATCTCGGAGCTGCCGCGGGCGGCGCCATGGCCATCCGGGTGGAGGATCGCCAAGCTCTGCGAGAGGCGCTGGCCCAGGCGCTGGCCTGCGTACGCGCCGGCCGGCCGGCGGTGGTCGAAGCGATGCTGGCCCCCACCACCCGGCAGTCGCCGGGAGATCGCGGGCAGCAGGCCGCCTGACCGGCGGCACGCGGGGTGAGGGTTCAGAAATCCAGCAGCACCTCGGCCCGGTCGCCCACGCTGATCATCGCGCCCTGCGGCGCACTGACGATGGCGTTCATGCCGAACGTGACGCCGCCCTCGGGCTGGCTGCGAAACGTCGTCAGCGTCGTCATGGGCTCGGCGGCGCGCGCGCCGGTGAGCTGATCGGTATTGGGGATCTCGCAGCGCACGCATGGCTTGACGAGCGCCATGCGGATCTCGCCCACCGTGACCAGCACGGTGTAGTCCTCGTCGAAGGCGCCGAATTCGCTGAGCACCACGTTTGGCCGGAAGCGGTCCATGCCCACCGCGGGCTGCCCCTTGGCCGCCAGCTTGTCGTTCAGCTCCGCGAGCGAGGCCTCGTTCGTCACCAGGATGGGGTAGCCGTCGGCAAAGGCGAAGATGTGCTGCCGGGGGAAATCCGCGGCCACCGGATGCCGCGCCAGCCAGTTCTCGATACGTGCCACGCTGGCCACGCGCTGCGATTGCGGATGCACCTTGACCAGCCGGCACGGGGTGCCGAGCAGCGCGCCAAACCATTGCGCCGCCAGGTCCCCCTCGTCCACGGCATCCACTTCGTCGCGCCAGACCTTCACCCGGCGCCGCACGCTGTCGTCGTCCTCCACCACATCGATGGGAATGTCCAACCGCGGCTGTCCCGGCGCGGTGACCACGAGGTAGCCGTCGCGCAGGTCGGTCCGTATGCGCGCCATGGCCGGATGGCTGCGCTGCGTCAGGAATACCCCCTGCTCGTCGACCACCATCCAGCGCCGGTCATTGTGCAGTCCCGCCATGCCGATCGCCGACCGCTGCAACGCAATGCCGCCGCAGGATTTGATGGGATAGATGTAGAGTCCTGATATAGCAATGGACACGAATAAAGCCCCCCCCTACGCGCTGACGCGCGCCCCCCAGGGGGCGATGCGAGCGGACTGGCGGAGCCAGATCCGCCGCATCCTGGGTCTAGTGCCGTTATCTTGGTGTGGGGCACCTGCGCTTCGCTGGTTGCCAGCAGTAGCAACGGTGTCGCAAACCGAGAAAGCCGTACTAGATCCAGGGCGCCGCGGATCCGGCTTTGCCGGTCCGCCAGCGCCGCCCCTTGAGGGGCGCGGCGTAAGCCGCGAGGGGTGGGCTTTCCTCGCGCGCGTAAGCGCGTAGGGAGGGGCTTTCCCTTTCATTTGAATATTCCCTTCAGCCGGTCGCGCAGCCTGTCCACCGACTCCGATTTCTCCAGGCCCTCCTGGATCTTCTCCTTGAGGGTGTTCTTGAGAACGTCGGCGGCGACTTTGCTCCATTGGATGGTGTAGGTGGGAGAGTCGAACGGCCCCGTCACATGCAGGGGCACGGTCACGTTGCGCAGTTCCGCCAGTTCCTTGCCGCCCTGGCCGGTGCTGGTATTGACCACGGTCACCAGGGCAACGAGGTCCAAGCGTTGTCCGGGTATGTCGATCCGCGCCGGCTCGCCTTCGGCGATGCGCAGCAGCGGCGCCTTGACGTTCAAGGTGCGCAGGGTGCCGATGCCGCCGGCAAAGACCAGGTGCGCCTGCAATTCCGAAAAATCGGTCTGCAGCGTTTCCTGGTGCTGCAGGGCGTCGTCCTTGCGCTGCGACAGCAGCGAACGGAATTCGCGCAGCGACTGGGCGACGTTCACGCCTTTGATCGCGCCGTCGCGCAGGGCGATGTTCGCCGTGCCGTTCAGGCCGCGCTTCATCGTCTCCACCGTCTTGCCGGTAGCGGTCAGGTTGAGCGCCACCGTGCCCCGCCCCATGAGCGTATCCTTGTCCGCCAGGTCTGACAGCAGCGGCTGCACGGATATGTTGGTCAACGTCGGCGCGACGCCGATGCGGTGGGTAGAGGCGTCGGCGAACAGGCTGCCCGACAGGGTACCGCCGTACAGAGAAGCCCTGAGCCCGCTCACGTCGGCGCGCCCCTTGGCGACGCGCACCGAGGCCGACACATTGCTGGCCTTCAGGCCGCGGGCGACCAGGCTGCCGATCTTGATGCTGCCGCTCGCCGTGATGCCCTCCAGCATCGAAAGGTCCACCGGCCGGTCCGCCGGGGCCGGCCTGGCGCCCCCCGTCCCGCCCCCGCCTCCGCTCCCGCCGCCACCCGGCCGCGCCGGCGCCAGCTTGTCGAGATCCAGCACGTCGGCGGCCACGGCAAAGGTGATGCGCGGCTCGTCGAATTGCGCGATGTCGGCGGTGGCGCTGAACTCGCCGCCTTCGATGGTGGCGTCGATCCGCCCCGCGACGTGCTCCTTGTCGAGATTGGCGCGCAGGCTGCCCTTGAACGGAATCTGCATCTGTCCCGAAGGCAGGGAGGGATCGCTGATGTCGGCCTGTCCCGCTACCTGCGGCAAGGACAGCGTCTTGCGCCGCAAGTTGGCTTCCAGCGGCGAAGCGCTGGCCAGCTTGACCAGCCGGTCGCCCTGCCTGAACTCGCCGTCCAAGGCGAAGCGCGCGACCTCGAGCTTGTCGGCATTGCCCGATATGCCCGACAGCGCCAGCTTGGCGTCCAGGTCGCGCGCACCGCTCATGCGCAATCTTCCGGTCAATGCCTCGCCTTTGGCTTCCTGCGGCGAGACGTGCAGCGCCGGCGCGGCCAGCGACACATCGAACGGATCCGCACCCAGCTTGCCCTGCGCCGACAACGCCAGCTTCTCGGCCTGGAGCCTGCCTTCGGCCAGGCCGGCGTTCAGCCGCGGCGCATCCAGGCGCAGGTCCACGCCGGTCAGCGGACGGCTGCCCGCGACGTCGCCCTGGAACACGACCGATACGGCGGAAGCGTCGATGGCCTGGCGCTGCCCATCGTAGGCGACATCGCCGCGCGCGGTCAGCGCCGTTGCGCGTATGGACGGCAGCACGCCGGTGGCCTTCAGGTCGAAACCCTTGACGGAAAAAAGGCGCCGGGCCGGGTCGAAGGTCAGGCGCCCCTGGCTCTGCACGGTTGCGTCCACGCGCGGGGTCTGCCCCAGCACGCGCGCCGAGACCTCGAAGTCGAACGGCGTGCGCGGCGCCACCCGGCCGGTGGTGGCGGCGAGCCGCTCGACCCGCATCGACGTGCCGCGGACATAATCGCGCAGCGCAAGTTCACCGCCGCTGAACTCGATGCCGGCCACGTCGAACAGCAGCGGCTTGCCTTCGGCCTGGAGCTCTCCCCCGCCCGGCTGGCCCGGCCGCTTGGGCGTCTCGCCCAGCAAGTCGTCGAAGTTGAACTTGCCGTTCTGGTAGCGCACCACGTTGGCCTTGAGTCCCACGACCTTGACGCGGTCGACCACGATACGGCCGGACAGGAGCGGCAGGACCGCTACCGACACGCGCGCGGTATCGACGGCCGCGAAAATCTGGGTGGAACGGGGCTCGGACAGCGACAAGCGCTCGATCTCGACGCCCAGACCGGGAAAAACGCTCAGTTTCAGATCGCCGTCGATACGCAAGGTGCGGTCGTACCGCTTCTTGACCGCATCGGCAACCGGACCCTTGTAATGATTGGGATCGACCAGCAACACCAGAGCCGTCACCCCGATGGCCGCGACGGCGAGCAGGATCGCCGCACCGATTGCGATGCGCTTGAACCACCGCATGTAACACGTCTCCGTAAATCCCGGGAAGCCGATCTGCCGCCGCCGGCTTTACCCGACTTTACCCCAAGGCATTATCATAGTGGGTCCCCCCTACGCGCTTACGCGCGCCCCCCAGGGGGCGATGCGGGTGGACCGGCGGAGCCGGATCCACCGCATCCTGGGTCTCGTACGGTTATCTTGGATTGTTGTACCTGTGCTTCGCTGGCTGCCAGCGGTAGCAACGGTGCACAAACCAAGAAACTCGTACTAGACCCAGGGCGCCGCGGATCCGGCTTTGCCGGTCCGCCAGCGCCGCCCCCTTGAGGGGGAGCGGCCGAAGGCCGCAAGGGGGTGGGCTTCCCTCATATGGAGCACTAGCATGGCAGCGGAGACGTCCCACATCGAACGCATTGCCTCGCGTACCGCGCAGATAGGCGGGGGCATCAGCGTCGACCGGGTCCTGCCGGTGCGCCAGCACCGGCGCATCGGCGCATGGTGCTTCCTCGACCACGCCGGGCCGGCCCGCTTCGCGCCAGGCGGCGGCATGCTGGTAGAGGCCCATCCCCACATCGGCCTGCAGACCTTTACCTGGCTGATCGAGGGCGAGGCCCTGCACCGCGACAGCCTGGGCAACGAACAGGTGCTGCGGCCGGGCCAGGTGAACCTGATGACGGCCGGCATCGGCATCAGCCACACCGAGGAGTCGCTGCCGGACCAGCAGGTTCTGCATGCCGCGCAGCTCTGGATCGCGCTGCCGCCGGGCAAGCAGGAAATGCCCCCGGCGTTCGACCACTATCCCGACCTGCCGCGCTGGTCGGAAGCCGGCATCGACTTCACGCTGCTGGCCGGCTCCTGTGCCGGCCGCACCGCCCCCACCCGCGTCTACTCGCGGCTGGTGGGACTGGATCTGCGCTGCCAGGACGCCGCCGCGCTGCGCATGGCGCTGGAACCGGGCTTCGAGCATGGCCTGCTGGTGCTCGAAGGCGCCGTACTGGTGGACGGCGAGCGCTTCGGCGTGAACGAGCTGGCGTACTTCTCGACCGGACGGGTGGAAGTCGGCCTGGCGCTGGAGGCGGGCACCCGCCTCTTGTTGATCGGGGGAGAGCCGCCCACCGACGAAATCACCATCTGGTGGAACTTCGTCGGCAGCAAAGAGGCAATCGCCCAGGCGCAGCGAGACTGGGAAGCCCGCAGCGAGCGCTTCGGGTCGGTCAAGGGCTACGAAAACCGCCGCCTGGTCGCGCCGCCGGTCCCCTGGTAGCTTTTCGCGGTGCGAAAAGCTGGGAAATCCGGCTTGATCGCCGCGTCCGCGGTGTTTAGCGTGTACGGCGCGCGGCGCTTTGCCAGCTCGCGCAGCCACTCGACAAGAACACCCGGAGACTTCCCATGCGCCTTCCCGCCGGCAGGTTCGCGGCCTGCCTCGCCGCCGCGACCCTGCTTTGCCAGCCCGCCTTCGCGGCCGACTATCCCGCTCGGCCCGTCACCCTGGTCGTCGGCTACACGCCAGGCGGCGCGATCGATCAATCGGCGCGCCTGATCGCCAGCGAACTGGCCAAGCGCTGGAAACAGTCCGTCATCGTGGACAACAAGCCCGGCGCCAACGCCACGATCGCCGCCGCCGCGGTGGCCGACGCCAAGCCGGATGGCTATACGCTGCTGGTGGCCGCGAGCAGCCACAACCTCAACAAGTTCGTGAACAAGAACCTGCGCTACGACGTCGAGAAGTCGTTCACGCCCGTAGCCCTGACCGTCGAAGTACCCAACGTGCTCGTGGTCAGCGCCGCATCGCCCTACCGGGACCTGGGCCAGTTGCTGGCCGCGCTGCGCGAAAAGAAAAAGCCATTCAGCTATGGCTCGCAAGGCGTGGGCGGCGTGCCGCACCTGGCGGGAGAACTGTTCAAGATCCGGACCGGCACGGAGATCCTGCATGTGCCCTACAAGGGCGCGGCGCAGGGCATGACCGATCTCATCGGCGGGGTGGTGGACATGTCCTTTCCCACCCCCGGCTCGGCCATGGCCTATATCTCGCAGGGCAAGCTCCGGGCGCTGGCGGTGGCGTCCGGCGAGCGGCTGGCGCAGCTCAAGGACGTTCCCACCTTCGCCGAAGCCGGCGTGCCGGACTACGTCATCAGCACCTGGCACGGCCTGCTGGCCCCGGCCGGCACGCCGCCTGAGGTGGTGGCCAGGATCAACGCCGACGTCGCCGACATCCTGCGCGACCCCGCCGTGCAGCACGCGATGGAGGCGCAAGGCAATCTCGCCGCCAAGCCTCTGACGGCGGCCGAGTTCGGCAGCAAGCTGTCCCGGGAACTGAAGGTATACGGGGATCTCGCGGCCAGGATAGACCTGCGCGGCAGTTGAGCCGCCGGCGCTAAGGACGGTCCGCCAGCTGCAAGTAGATCCGGGTCTTCAATTCCGAGGGCGGCGTAGTCTTCGGATCGTTCAGATACTCTTCGAACACCGGGAAGTCGGCCGGCTGCTCGCCGCTGGCCGGCAGCCAGCCGCCGAACAGCCAGGCGTAAGCCGAGTCGAGTTCGCTATACGGCCCGGTGTGCTCGAGCACGGCGCACCGCCCCGCCGGCAACTGCAGCCGCCGCAGCGGCTCGGCAAGCTCCACGCCGGACGGCGCTTCGATGCCCGCTTCGGACCGCAGGTCTTTCGCCGCGACCTGCTCTGGATCGTCGTAGTACACGCCGAAGCAGCGCGGCGTCCCCCGCATCAGCCCGCGGCCGGCCGCCAGCATGAACAGCCGGTCGAAGGTGCCGCCGATCTGGAGATAATCGCCGGCGTGCGGCAGGACGGCCAGGGACAGGCCGGGGAACGATTCGATCTGCACGGGATACATGGTGAGCTCCTTGTCTCGATGGATGGCTTCGGGAGAACGGTCCTCGCGATATCGCCCGGGCGGCATGCCGAACGCCGCGCCGAATGCCCGGCTGAACGCGGCGGTCGACTCGTAGCCGGCCCGCCTGGCCACCTGGTCCAGCGGACGGCTGCCCGTCCGCAGTTCGGCCGACGCCCGCAGCAGCCGCACCCGCTGCACCGTCGCCGCCACCGTCTCGCCCATCATCGCGCGGTACACGCGATGAAAGTGGTACGGCGACAGGCAGGCCAGTTCGGCCAGGCGATACAGATCGGCGTCTTCGTCCGGATGCGCGGCGAGCCACGCCAGGACCGGTTCCAGGCGCCGCTCGTAATGGCTGCGGGTTTGCGATTTCATGGGACCTCCTGGAGCGCACTGTAGGGCGGGCCGTATTGCAGTTTTTGCGGTTTTGGCGGTACGGCCGCCGCCGGACGGCCAGGACGGCGGGGCTAGAATATAGCTGTCCCGCCCGCGAGGAACCACCGTGTCCGATTTCGACAAGATCAAGCACGCCGTCCGGCGATTCACCGACGAGCGCAATTGGGACCAGTTCCATTCCCCCAAGAATCTCGCCATGGCGCTGAGCGGCGAAGCCGGCGAACTGGTCTCCATCTTCCAATGGATGACGGAAGAGGAATCGAAGGAACTCAATCCCATCAAGCTGGCCGAGGCCGCCGACGAGATCGCCGACGTGCAGCTCTACCTGGTCGCGCTCGCCGACAAGCTGGACATCGACATCGGCCAGGCCGTGGAGCGCAAGATGCTGAAGAATGCGATCAAGTATCCGCGGGAAGCCTTCTACGGCAGTTCGCGCAAGTACGACGAAAGCGACGAGACTTGAGAACCCCCATGCATGCGCCCGACGACCTGTCCCGACCCCGTCTCGCGACGCTGCTGCGAACCATGCCCAAGGCAGAACTGCATGTGCACATCGAAGGAACGCTGGAGCCAGAGCTGATCTTCGCGCTCGCGCGCCGCAACGGCGTGACGCTGCCCCATCCGGACGTCGAGAGCCTGCGCAGGGCCTATGCCTTCCAGGACCTGCAGAGCTTTCTCGACATCTACTACGCCGGGGCCGGCGTCCTGCTGCGCGAGGAAGACTTCTACGACATGGCGATGGCATACTTGCGCCGCGCAGCCGCCGACAACGTGGTGCATGCGGAGATCTTCTTCGATCCGCAGACCCACACCATGCGCGGCGTCGAATTCGGCACCGTGATCCAGGGCCTGGCGCGCGCCCGGCACGACGCCCGGCAGGCGCTGGGCATCAGCAGCGAATTGATCATGTGCTTCCTGCGCCACCTGCCGGAAGAATCTGCGTTCGAGACCTTGGCGGCTGCCCTTCCTTATCGCGAGCACATCCTGGGCGTGGGACTGGACAGCGGCGAAGTCGGCAATCCTCCGGAGAAATTCGCCAATGTCTTCCGGCGCTGCCGCGAACTCGGCTGGCACGCCGTGGCGCACGCCGGCGAAGAAGGCCCGCCGCAATACATCTGGAATGCGCTGTACGAACTCAAGGCGGAACGCATCGACCACGGCGTTCGCTGCCTGGACGATCCGCGCCTGGTGGCGTACCTGGCCGAGCACCGGATTCCGCTGACCGTATGCCCGCTGTCCAACGTCATGCTCAAGGTCTATCCCAGCATGGCGCAGCACACGGTGGCCGAACTCCTCGAGGCCGGCTTGTGCGTAACGGTGAACTCCGACGACCCGGCCTATTTCGGCGGATACGTCAACGAGAACCTGGTGGCCTGCTTCGAAGCGCTGCCCGGGCTGGGTGTGCGCGAAGCGCGGCAACTGGCGCTGAACAGCTTCGAGGCCAGTTTCGCGCCTGAAGGGGACAAGGAAGCGTGGCGCCGCCGCCTGGATGGCGTGTTCGGCGCCACGGAGAACGCCGGCTAGGACGCCGCGCCAGGAACCTTATCCGGCGGGCGGTCCTGACGCCGCCCGCTCCCCTGCTCCTACAACCCTTCCGAGAACCCGGTCCGGGGCGCGTTGACCACGGGCTGGTCGATCGTGGTTTCCTCCCCGCGCCGGCGCCAGTACGGTTCGGTCTGGTAATGGCTGTGCAGCGAGGTGGCCCAGCCGGCATCGGCGAAGCTGGGCCAGTGGTCCTTGTCGAACCCTTCGGCCTGCTTCACCACGTCCGCGGGCACGCTCAGGATGAAGGCCTTGCGGTCGGTATCCAGCGTCAGCGCGCTCCACGGGATGGCCAGCAGCTTCTCGCCCATGCCCAGAAAGCCGCCGCTGGACAGCACCGCGTAGGCAATCCGTCCGCTGCTGACGTCCAGCATGATGTCCTTGATTGAACCGACGTCCACGTCATCGGCGCTATAGACGTTGTTGCCGTCCAGCGTGGCGGCGGCCATGATGTGCGGGCCCGGCCCCTCGGCCGTCGCGCTGCCCTTGCCGACGATGCCGGCGCCGCTTTGCTGCGGCGGTGCGGTGTATGCCATGGTGATTTCTCCTCTCGCGGCGCCTGCCGCTCCCATGCCGGCGCCAGCGTAATGAAACCTTGTGCGGAAGCGCGGCGGGATCAGCAAGGAACGTGCCGTGGCGCTCCGTCGCGCGTGCGGGCCGGGAACCCAGCCGATAACGAATCGCTATCGAGATAAGAAAAAGCTGGCTTCCCGCGGGGCGGTGGCGCACCGATACTGCCGCCGCAACGGAACAGCCAAGCAATCGCATGAAAACCATCAAGACTCAGGTCGGCATCGTCGGCGCCGGCCCCTCCGGCCTGTTGCTGGCGCAAATGCTGCACCTGGCCGGCATCGAATCGGTCATCCTCGAAAGCCGGTCGCGCGCGTACATCGAAAACCGGCAACGCGCCGGGGTGCTCGAACATGGCGTGGTGCAGACACTGCGCGATTGCGGCGTGGGCCACCGCCTGGCCCGCGAAGGCATGGTGCACGAGGGCATCGACATACGCTTCGGCGAAAAGCGCCATCGCCTGGACGTCAAGGCGCTGTCCGGCGGGCAATGCGTCACCGTCTACCCCCAGCACGAGATCGTCAAGGACCTGGTGGAGGCGCGGTTGCGCACGGGGCATCCCATCCTGTTCGGGGCAAAGGCGACCTCGCTGCTTGCCCTGGACCAGCCCAGGCCGCGCGTGCGCTACGAGCACGAAGGCGAGGCTTGCGAGCTGGAATGCGATTTCGTGGCAGGCTGCGACGGCTTCCACGGGATCAGCCGCGCCGCCGTTCCCGCCGGCCAGCTGGAGATCTATGGGCGGGATTATCCGTTCGCCTGGCTCGGCATCCTGGCCGAGGCGCCGCCCGCCTCGCACGAAGTGATCTATGCCCATCACGAGCGCGGCTTCGCACTGCAAAGCATGCGGTCGCCGTCGGTCAGCCGCTTGTATCTGCAATGCGCGATCGACGAGGACGTGGACCAATGGTCCGACGACCGCATCTGGTCCGAGCTGCACGCGCGCTTCGCCACCGACGATGGCTTTCTGCTCAACGAGGGCCGCATCGTGCAGAAATCGTTGACACCCATGCGCAGTTTCGTGACTGCCCCGATGCGGCACGGCCGCTTGATGCTGGCCGGCGACGCCGCGCATATCGTCCCGCCCACCGGCGCCAAGGGCCTGAACAGCGCGGTGGGAGACGTGCGCATCATGGCGGCGGGACTGGACGCCTATTACCGCCGGGGCCAGAGCGACCTGCTCGACCGGTACTCCGACATCGCCCTGCACCGGGTCTGGAAAACCCAGCGCTTCGCCGCCTCGCTGTGCACGCTGCTGCATCGCTTCCACGACGAGCCGCGCTTCCAACTCCAGATGCAGCTGGCCGAACTCCGACAAATCGTCGAAGACGCGCGCGCCGCGGAACTGTTCGCCCGCAACTATACGGGGCTGCCGTTCGACGTCTGAACCCCACCTCATGCCAGGAGACACGATGACAGACCCATCACCGAACCCCCGCGACTGGGGCATAGCCGGCACCTATGTGTTCGACGGAGACCGCAGCCGCGCCGGCTACGCCGTCAACAAGCTGTGCATGTCGCTGACCCGCCCCGAGAACCGCGAACGATTCCGCCAGGACGAAGAGGCCTACATGGCCGGCTTCGCGCTGTCCGAGGCGCAGAAGCAGGCCATCCGCGATCGAGACTGGCTGGAGCTGGTCAGGCTGGGAGGCAACATCTATTACATGATCAAGATCGGCGCCACCGTGGGAGCCGGGCTGTATGCCATGGGCGCGCAGATGCGCGGCCAGAGCCTGGAAGCGTTTCTCGCCACGCGCCAGAACAAGGGAGCCGTCTGATGGCACGCATCGTCGCAGGCATCGGTAGTTCGCACGTCCCCTCGATAGGACGCGCCTTCGACCTGGGCAAACAGCAGGACCCGGCATGGAAGCCGCTCTTCGATGGCTACCTTCCGGTCAAGGACTGGCTCGAGAACGAGATACGGGCCGACGCGGTGGTCTTCGTATACAACGACCACGGCTCGGACTTCGGCCTCGACCGCTGTCCCACTTTCGCGCTGGGTACCGCCGACACCTACCCGCTCGCCGACGAGGGCTTCGGCCAGCGTCCGCTGCCGGCGGTCAAGGGCGACCCGGCGCTCTCGTGGCACCTGGCCAACGCGCTGATCGCCGACGAGTTCGACCTGACGGTGTGCCAGGAAATGGCGGTGGACCACGGCCTGCTCGTTCCGCTGCCGCTGCTCTGGTCCTATCAGCCCGACTGGAGCATCAAGGTGGTCCCCTTGGTCGTCAACGTGATCCAGCATCCGCTGCCGACCGCGCGCCGATGCCTGCGGCTGGGGCATGCCCTGCGGCGCGCCATCGAAAGCTATCCGGCCGACATGCGCGTGGCGGTCGTGGGCACGGGCGGCATGTCGCATCAATTGCACGGGGAACGCTTCGGCCACCTGAACGAGGCCTTCGACCAGCGCTGGCTCGATTTCATCGAATCCGACCCCGAGACCCTGGCCGCCATGACCCACCAGGAGATCATGGACGCGGCGGGCGCCGAGGCGGTGGAACTCATCATGTGGCTAATCATGCGGGGCGCCATGGCGCCCAAGGTACGAAGGCTGCACAGGAACTACTACGCGCCGATGACCAGCGGCATGGGACTGATCACTTTCGTGGACGCGGCGGATCCCGCGTAAAGACGGGCAGCGCCGGCGGCGTGTATCCGCGCCGCCGTCCATTCCTTAGACAACGAGGAGGAGACCTCATGAATCGACGCACATTGCCGGCATGGCTGCTGGCCGGCGCTCTCACGACCGCAGCGGCGCCGTGCGCAGCCGCGCAGACGACCTATCCGGCGGGCCCCATCCGCATGCTGTCCGGCTCTCCGCCAGGGGCACCCTCGGACATCATCGCCCGCTCCTTGGCCGAGCAACTCGCCGGCGCCTTCGACCAGACCGTCACGGTTGAAAACCGCCCCGGAGCCGGCCTCAACCTCGCTCCCGCCGAAATGCTCAGGTCCCGGCCCGACGGCCACGTGCTGCTGGTGGGCGCCGATACGGTCGTCACGGTGAATCCGCTGGTCTACAAGAAGCTGAGCTTCGACGCCCGCCGGGACATGGTGCCGGTGTCCATGGTGGCTACCTTCAACCAGGTGCTGGTCTGCCATCCCGGCCTGAAAGTCGCGCATGCTCGCCAGTTGGTGGAATTGGCCGGGCAGAAGCGGCTGACCTATGCCTCGGGAGGCAACGGCACGCCCGGCCACCTTGCCGGAGCCATGTTCCTGCGCGCCACCGGCGCGGACATCCAGCACGTGGCCTATCGGGGCCCCAGCCCAGCGCTGACCGACGTCCTCGGCGGCCAGGTGGATTGCGGCTGGCTGGCCGGCCCGACGGTACTGCCTCACGTGAAGACCGGCAAGCTGACGGCCCTGGCGGTATCCACGGCCGTCCGCTCGCCGAGCCTGCCTGACGTGCCGACCCTGGCCCAGGCCACGGGCGTCGCCGACCTGGACGCGACGTTCAAGCAGTACGTATGGGTGCACAAGGACACGCCGCCTGCCGCCGTGGCAGCCCTGGAGCGGACCATCGCCCAAGCCATGAAGCACCCCGCGGTCAAGGCCCGGCTGACGGAGCTGGACATGGTGACGGCCGGCACGTCGTCGGCCGAGGCTCGCGCGATGCTCAAGACCGACACCGCGCGCTGGGAACCCATCGTGCAGAGCCTCGGCCTGCAGCTCGACTGACGAGTCCCCTCATGCAGGCAGCGGCCCCGCCGTCTGCCTGCCCATGCCGGCGATGATGCGGCTGCACGACTCGCACATGGCCGCGAGTTCGGCGGCAGCCGGCGTCAGCGATACGTCGGCGCGGCGCACCAGGCATATCTCGAAGCTGTGCGCCTGCTCCTCCAGCTCCACCGGGACCACGCGGTTGCCCAGCAAGCCCTGGTCCAGCATGACGCGCGGCACCAGCGCCAGCAGGTCGGTCGAGTTGACCAGGGCCATGACCTGTGCGAAGGACTCGCATCGCACGGCGGCCCGGGGCGTGGGCAAACCGTTGTCCTCGAAAAAACGCACGATGGTGCCGCCGGGCCTGCCCGGGGGACCCATGACCACCCACTCGCAGGTGGCCAGTTCGCGCAACGAGCGCGCGCCGGCCATGGGATGTCCCTTGCGCGCCACCACGTTCAGGCGTGTCTGCAGCAGCGGGGTGCTGACCAGCCCGCCACCGGCACCTTCGTCCGGCACGGAAGTCACGGCAAAATCTATCTGTCCCAATTGCAGCGAAGGCAGGATCTGCTCGAAGAACCCGCCGGTCAGCCGCAATTCCACCTTCGGGAAACGGGCGCGGAAATCGGCCACCACGCGCGGCAACAGGAGCGCCGTCATGGAAGGCCCGATCGCCACGTCCACGGGACCGGCGGCGTGCCCGTGCAATTGCAGCACTTCGTCCTCGGCGCGCCGTGCTTCGCGGTCGATCATGATGGCCCGCGCATACAACCTCCGCCCGGCTTCGGTCAGATGCACCCCTCGTCCGGACCGGACCAGCAGGGCTCCGCCGAGCGAGGATTCCAGCGCCTTCAGGCTGCTGGTCAGTCCCGCCTGCGACACGCCCAGGATGCGGGCGGCCTGCCTGAAGCTGCCCTGTTCGGCCACTGCCAGGAAATCGCGCAGTTGTTGTAGCGTCATTGCCGTCTCCGACGGATGCGGCGGCCGCATCGCGTTTTGTCGAAGACGCAATGATCGCACCAACCGGACGTCAGGCGGAGTACGAATTCCCCTGCCGCATCAGCTCCGGCGTGCCGATCAGTTCGTTCAGCGCCTCGAAGTCCAGCATGCGCTCGCGCCAGGGCGCCGTGGTGCCGTGGGCTTGCAGGCTGGCGTAGTAGGCCCGCAGCGTATGGGCGACGGCACGCGCGGTGCCGCCCGGAAAGATGGCGATGGAGAAACCGTGCCGCTGCAGTTCGGCCGCGCTCTGCACCGGCGTCTTGCCGCCCTCCACCATGTTGGCCAGCAATGGCGCGCGCCCGGCAAAACGGCCGCACGCGGCCGCCATCTGCTCGGGCGTCCTCAAGGCCTCGATGAACAGCGCATCGGCGCCTGCCTCCAGATAGCGCTCGGCGCGCTCCAGCGCGGCGTCCAGCCCCTCGACGGCGAGCGCGTCGGTGCGAGCCAGGATCAGGGTCTCGCTCGAGACGCGCGCATCGAGCGCGGCCTTCAGCTTGCCCACCATTTCGCCGGCAGGCACCACGGACTTGCCGTCCAGGTGGCCACAGCGCTTGGGAAAAGTCTGGTCCTCGAGTTGTATCACCGCGGCGCCCGCGCGCTCGAACCCGCGTACCGTGCGCATCACGTTCAAGGCGTTGCCGAAGCCGGTATCCGCGTCGACGATGACAGGCAGCGCAACCCGCTCGGCGATGCGCGCCAATGTATCGGCCACCTCGGTGTAGGTGGTCAGGCCGACGTCCGAGCGTCCCAGCCGGGTATAGGCGATGGAGGCGCCCGACAGGTACAAGGCCTCGAAGCCCGCCTGCTCGGCGATCAGCGCGCTGAAAGCGTCATAGACGCCCGGCGCGAGTACGATATCGGGACGCGCGAGGCGCGCGCGCATGTCATGGGGCATGGGAATTTCTCCTTCAGGCCTGGCCGGGTGCGGCAAGGGCGCGTTCGAAACCCTTGCAATCCGTCACGTCGGCGATCCCCGCCATGTCGGCGAGCGCGGTCGCGTGCACTTCTTCGCGGAAGGCGGCGCAGCCGTCGGCCAGCACGATGACGTGGTACTCCCGCATATGGGCGTCGCGCACCGTGCTCGCCACCCCGCCATTGGTCACGATGCCGCATACCGCCACCGTATCGATGCCCGCATGGCGCAGCACCCAGTCGAGCTGGGTCTGGAAAAAGGCCGAATAGGCGACTTTGCAGACCGACACGTCGACCAGTCCGTCCAGTTCCGGCACGTTGGCCTGCCCACGGCTGCCCGGCGCGAAATCCCCTTTGCGCAGGAACGGACGCAGGGCGGCCAGGTGGGAGGCGATCATGGGCTCGCCCCGGCCATCCGGCCACAGCGTGAACTGGCTGGCTGCCACCAGGCCGCCTGCCGCCTTGAGGGCGCGCGCGGCTGCCGCCACCCGCGGAGGCAGCGCAGCCGCCGCCATGCTCACCGCGCCACCCCGGGCATAGGCGCCATCGGGTGCCAGGAAATCGTTCTGCAGGTCGACGATCAAGAGCGCGGTGCGCGCCGGATCGAGGGAAGAAGCATCGGGCATCATGTTGATCAGGACATGCGGCGCGCCGGGCGGACCTCAGCCATGCGCGGGTTGGCGGGCCAGCCGCTTGCGCAACTGGTTCAGGAGCCCGCCGCTGCGGGCCATGTCGACGAGGAAATCGGGAACCGGTTCGCACGCCAGCACCCGGCCATCCTGCGCGACGACCTCGGGCGCGCCGCGGAACCGGATGCCGATCCGCTCGGCCTCGGCCAGGGACTCGGCATCCCGGCAGGTAAGCAGCATCAGGCCCACGTTGA
The DNA here is from genome assembly GCF_002188465.1 of Pigmentiphaga sp. NML080357. Classification (GTDB taxonomy): domain Bacteria; phylum Pseudomonadota; class Gammaproteobacteria; order Burkholderiales; family Burkholderiaceae_B; genus Pigmentiphaga. The sequence goes on from NZ_NINW01000003.1 coordinate 23,536, forward strand.
AGGCGTTGCGGAAGAACAGCCCGCCATAGGACGGCGCGATCACCGCCGCCACGCCCAGGCGCACCAGCGCCGCGGCGGCCTGTTCGCGCGAAGACCCGATGCCGAAGCCCGGCCCGGCGACCACGACGTCGCCAGGCCGCACGTCGCCGGCAAACTCGGGCCGCACCGACTCCAGGCAATGCTTGGCGATGACATCGATGCCATGCTGCATGACATATCCCGGGGCAAGCAGGTCGGTATCGATGTCCGGCCCCAGCTTCCAGACGCGATGCGAAGCGTCCTCCACGAGGAAAGGAGCGCCGCCTTCGGTCGTCCTCATGCCAGCACCTCGCGCGGATCGCTGATGGCGCCGCGCAGGGCGGACGCCGCCACCGTGTACGGGGAGCCGAGATAGACGCTGGCGGTGGGCGAGCCCATGCGGCCCTTGAAGTTGCGCGCCGTGGTGGAAATGACCGTCACGTCGTCTCCCATGGGATTGCCGTAGCCGGCGCAAGCGCCGCACGAGGTCGGGTGGAGCTCGCCGCCGGCGTCGAGCAGCGCCTGCAATACGCCTTCGCGCCGTGCCGTCTCCTGATCTTGCAGGCTGGCCGGCGCAACGATCAGACGCACGCCTGGCGCGACCCGCCGGCCTCGCAGGACGGCGGCGGCGGCACGCAGGTCTTCGAGCTTGGCGCCGGTGCAGGCGCCGACATAGGCGACCTGGACCGGAACGCGATCGTAGTCGCCGACGGGCCGGGAATTGGCGGGGCTGTGCGGCGCGGCCACCATGGGCGGCAGGCCGCAGGCATCGAACTCGAAGCGCGTGCACACCGCATCGGCATCGGTCTCCCACCCTTCGATATCCGGCACTTGCGCGCCCGTGCGCGCGAGCCATTCCACCGTGGTGGCGTCGGGAGCGATCAGGCCGGCCTGCGCGCCGAGCTCGGCGCTCATGTTCGACAGCGTCATGCGCTCCTGCATGCTCAAGGCCTGGACCGCGGGCCCGCAGAACTCGACCGCCTGGTAGGCGCCGCCGTTCATGCCGAAGCGGGCCAGCATGTGCAGCATCATGTCCTTGGCCGTCACGCCCGCGGGCAAGGATCCGGACCAGTGCATGCGCAAGGTGTCGGGCACCCGCAGCCAGATCTCGCCGGTCACGACGACCCCCAGCATTTCGGTGGCGCCGATGCCGAACATGTAGGCGCCGAACGCGCCGCCGGTGGGCGAATGCGAATCGCCGCCCACGCAGAACATGCCGGGCAGGATATGCCCGCCTTGCGGCAGCACGACATGGCAGATGCCCTGGCTGTCGTAGACGTGAGGCAGCGCCTGCTCCCGCGCCCATTCGCGCGCGATGCGCACGATCTTCCTGGAGCTCTCGTCCCGCTCGGGCACGTAGTGATCCATGACCAGCACGACCCGGGACTTGTCCCAGATCTGCGCCCCCAGCTCTTCCAGCATCGGCTGCAGCCGCCTCGGCCCGGAAGAATCATGGAACATCGCGAGATCCACCTTGCAGGTGACGATCTCGCCCACGTCCACCCTTGCGCGTCCCGCGGCCCGCGCAATCAGCTTCTGCGCCAGCGTCTGGCCTTTACCCGGCGACGTATTCAACCTCTCACCCGACGTCCTCGAAGAGCCCGAGGGCTCGTTCTCATCTATTGTCCTAACAATAGTACATTTGATTCGGGCGTTTGTGTGGGGTTTTCTCGCCGCCGTCCGCACACAGGCGCAGCAATTCGTTTCGGCCCGCGTCCTGGCGCAGCGGACGGACGCACCGCCGCCCGCGCCGGGCAACGGGGCAGACGGCGTGGTCAGCGCATATAGGCGTTGAAATCCTTGCTGACCCAGACCTTGGCATCGATGTCGCCTACCCGCGACAGCTCCATCTCGTATTCGTAGCGGTCCGGGCAATACAGCCCCTGCAGCCACAGGACGGGCCGGTCGTTCACGTCGTAGACCAGGCGGTTCACCGACAGCAGCGCCGATCCCAGCGGCATGCCGAGCAGCCCCGCCACGGTGGCGTCGGCCTGGCGCGCCGAGATGCTCTGGCGCGCGCGCCCGATCTCGACGCCGGACTCTTCGATCAGCACCAGCATGGCCTTGCGCCCCAACTGGCGCCGGCCGAGGTTGCCGGCGAATTCGCGCGGCACCCATGTGGTAATGCAGGAGACCGGCCCGGCCTTGGTGCTGCGCACGCGCACCGCGCGCAGCACCTGGCTCCGCGGCGGGATCTGCAGCATGTCCGCGACGGGCTCGGTCGCCGCGACGTAGTCGTGCTCGACGACCTTGACGGTCGTATCCAGGCTGGCCGTGATGAGGTTGTCCAGCAGGCCCGTCATCTTGGTGGCCGGCGGCACGCTGCGGCTGGCCGCGCCCGCGGGCGGCAGCCGGCGCGTGCCGCGTCCCGCCGAACGTTCGATCAGGCCTTCCAGCGCCAGGTTCTCGAGCGCCTTGCGCACGGTAGCCCGCGAAACCGCGAACTCCTCCATCAGCTCCAGCTCGCCGGGCACGCGCTCGTCGTACACGCCATCGCGCAGCCGCTCTTTCAACACCAGGTACACGCTGTGGTACTTCGGCAAGGGCAAGGTTTGCTGCATAGGCCTATTTCTGTCTTATTGTCTGTCCAATAGAACAATTTATCTTGACTCGACGACAGGACCTGATCGAATATCCATATGCCGTCGTACACATTCTTCAGGTCCATGTCATGCGCCATCATATTACAGGGGAACCCTGCGCCCGCCCCCGCGCGTTGAACGTCCTGCGCCGTGCGTTGCTGGCCGCGGGCCTTGCGGCCGCCTCGGTCGCGGCCCAGGCGGAAACCTATCCCGACCGCCCCATCAAGCTCATCGTGCCGTTCAGCCCGGGCGGCACCACCGACGTCATCGGCCGCCTGGTGGCCAATGCGCTCGAACAGGAAATCGGACAGTCCGTCATCGTCGACAACAAGGGCGGCGCCGGCTCCATCCTCGGCACCGACCTCGGGGCGAAGGCGCAGCCCAACGGCTACACGCTGGTCATCACCAACGGCGCGGCCATCACCACGGGGCCGCTGCTGGGCCAGAAGATTCCGTACGATCCCTACCGGGACTTCGCCCATATCATGCTGCTGGGCACCTTTCCCAACGGGCTGATCGTGCGCACCGGCCATCCGGCCAAGGACTTCAAGGAATTCGTCGAGCTGGCCCGCAAGGCGGGCGGCAAGTACAACTACGGCTCGGCCGGCGTCGGCTCGGCGGGTTTCCTGACCGGTGAGATGCTCAAGCAGAAAGGACGCCTGGACATGACCCACGTCCCGTACAAGGGAACGGGTCCCGCCATGAACGACCTGCTGGGCGGCCAGCTCGACGCGATCTTCAACAATATGTCGGTGGCCGCCACCCAGGCGCGGGCCGGGAACGTCCGCATCCTGGCCGTCAGCGGCCCCCGGCGCGTGCCGGCTTTCCCCGACGTCCCGACCATGGACGAGACCATACCGGGAATGGTGGGCGAAGCCTGGTTCGGCGTCTCGGCGCCAGCGGGCACGCCCGCCCCGGTGGTGGACAAGCTGCAGGCCTCGCTCGGCAAGGTCATGGCAAGCGCCGACTTCCGCGCCAAGCTGGCCGAGCAGGGCCTCACGCCCATCGGCGCGCCGCAGGCGGAGTTCGTGAAGTTCCTGCAGGATGAAGAGCGCAAGTGGGCGCCCGTCATCAAGGCCGCCAACATCAAACTGGACTGATTCCGGCAATGCCCGTCGAATACGCGCCCAAGGGACTCATCGGCCTGCTCACGCCGCAGGCCAACACCACGGTCGAACCCGAGTACTTCATCCTGCTGCCTGCGGGCTACGCCCACATCAACGGCAGGCTGATGAGCGACAAGTCCACCATCGAGGCCCGCCTGGTCGACTATGTCGACCGGCTGGATCACGCCTGCGACCAGTTCGCCAACGCCCCCGTCAGGGCGGTGGCCGTCGGCTGCACCGGCGCTTCCTATCTGGTGGGCCGCGAGCGCGAGGAAGAGGTATTGGCGCGCATCGAGCGGGAACGGGGCGTGCCCGCCTTCACGGCCGCCACCGCGGTCGTTGCGGCATTGAACCAGCTGGGTGCACGACGCGTCGCGCTGGCCTCGCCCTATCCCGCCGGCCTGACCGCCGCAAGCAAGGGCTATTGGGAATCGCAGGGTTTCACGGTGTCGCGCATCGCCTCGGCCGCGATGGACGAGACCCAGTTCCACCCCATCTATTCGATGAAAGCCGGCACGGCGGGCGCGCTGCTGGACGAGCTCGCCTCGGACGACACCGACGCCATCCTGATGCTGGGCACCGGCATGCCCACGCTGGAACCGCTGCTTGCCGCCAACGCGCAGTCGCGCGTGCCGGTGCTCTCGTGCATGCTGTGCCTGGCGTGGATGGGAGTCTCGGCCGTCGACGGCAAGCCCGCTCCGCTGCAGCCCTGGCTGAACGGCGCCCATTGGCGCGAGCGGCTGGCCAGGCAACAGGCCTAGGCCTGTTCACGCGGCAACCCTCGCACAGCGATCGGGCCGCGCGCCGCCGGCCGGCTACTCGATGGCGGCGGCCTCGCGCAGGCTCAGTATCATCGACGTCTCGAGCAGGTAGTCGCGCGCAAGTTGCGGATCGCCGGCCTTGCGCAGCAATTCATCCAGCGTGGAGCGCCGCTGCGCCGCGCCTCGTTCCTGCATGCGCGCACGATTGCGGCCGGATTGCTGCAGCACGTGCTTGATGGCGATAGGCCGCCGCTGCCGCTCGTACTGGCCCAGGAGCGCATCGCTTTCGCCGGCATAGATCCGCCGCAGCTTGTCCGTCAGGTTGAAGGCGTCGTGGATGCCGCCGTTCATGCCCATGCCGCCGCTCGGGCTGTTGATGTGCGCGGCATCGCCCGCCAGCACGATGCGGCCGTTCACATAGTTGTTCACGACCCGCTGGTGGATGCGGTAGGGGCGCACCTCCATCACCTCGTAGGCCTGGTCGCGCGGCAGGATGTGCTGGAGTTTCTTCTGGATGGAGGCCGGCTCGAGCGCATCCTCCACCGTCTCGCCTTCCCAGGGATAGAGGCTCACCCGCCACAGTCCCGGCAGCCGCAGCAGGCTGAACGTGCCCGTCGAGGCCCAGCAGTAATTGATGTAGGACAGCGTGGGAATGTGCTCGTGGAACGGGAACCGCGTGGTGGCCAGCACGGTGGTCTCGGGAAAGGTCAACCCTTCGAAGCTCAGATCCAGCGCGGCGCGCACGGTGCTGCGCGCGCCGTCGGCCGCGATCAGGTAACGGCCGGACAGTTCCCGCCGCTCCCCGCCTGCCGATTCCACGGTAACCCGGACCGACCGCTCGTCCTGGGCGACCGTCACGCAGCGATGGCCCATCAGCACTTGCAGGCCGGGCAGCCGCGACCGGATGTGCGCCAACAGCAGCTCGGACAACTTCCACTGCTCCGTCTGCAAGCGATAGGGATGAGGCGTGTCGTCCTTCAGGACGGCAAGGTCGAACTCGGCATACTCGCCGGTCTCATGCATGCGGACCTGCCAGGTGGGCGCCACCAGGCCGGCCTTGATCAAGTCCGGCGTGATGCCGTACTCGTCCAGCATCTCCAGCGTGGGAGGATGGAAAGTGGACGCCTTCAGCGCCCGGGAAACGGTCTGCTCGGCTTCCACCACCACGGCGGGAATGCCGTAGTGTCCCAGCCGCATCGCCGCTGCAAGCCCCACCGGACCGCCACCTACGATAATGACCTGCTCAGGGGTCCCGTTGTTCACGCGCTACCTCGTTCCATTTGTCGTTTTCCTGCCGGGGCCCGCCTCAGGCCGGCGCGGTCTCCGAGGCATTTCACAATTATTCTATTGACCTGTCAATAGGACATTTCGCCCTTCCGAGGCGAAGCGCGCCCCCTCGGCGGTTCTCCGCGGCCGCCCCGTTCGGCAACTGGCGTCACAATCGTGCCGGGTCAATCGTCAAAGAAGTGGAAACCACTTTTTTGGAGATCGCCATGAGCAATACTTCCCCGGTCAACGCCGCCGCCCTGGTTCCCCCGGTTTATAAAGCCTTCGGCGCCGCGCAGGCCGAAATCCTCGAACAAGGCCTGGAGCCCGCGCTGCATCACCTCGTTTTCCTGCGCGCCTCGCAAATCAATCAATGCGCATTTTGCGTGAAAATGCATACCCGCGAGGCGCGCGAGGACGGCGAGACCGACGAACGGCTGGACCGCCTGGTCGTCTGGGAGCACGTGGACGACTTCACAGAAAAGGAAAAGGCCGCGCTGGCATGGACCGAAGCCTTGACCGTGCTGGATCGCAAGACCGACTACGGCCGGCTTCGCGCGCGCCTGCGCGAACACTTCTCCGACAAGGAAATCGGCGTCCTGACCATGACCATCGCGATGATCAACGTCTGGAACCGGCTGCAAGTATCGCAACATTAGGGAATGCGCAAAGCGCAGAGGGGCGGGTGCCAACCATGGATACGGATTTCTTCGAGACTCGACGGCGATTCCTGTTCGGGCTGGCTTATCGCATGCTGGGCACCCGCGCGGATGCCGAGGACGCAGTGCAGGAAACCTTCATCAAATGGTGCCATGCGGACCCTGCCTCGATCGAGAACCCGGGAGCGTGGTTGACCAGTACCTGCACCAATCTCTGCGTGGACATGCTCCGCTCGGCCCACAGGACGCGGGTGGACTACGTGGGTTCGTGGCTCCCCGAACCCATACACACCGTGCTGGACGACACGCCGGAATCCCGGCTGGAACTGGCGTCCTCGCTGACGACAGCCTTCCTGCTGATGCTGGAGCGCCTCACTCCCAAGGAACGTGCCGCCTATCTGCTGTACGAGATCTTCGACATGCCCTATGCGGACATCGCGGCGACGCTGGGCATGCAGGAAAGCGCCTGCCGCAAGCTGGTGTCCCGGGCGCGCGAGGCGGTCGAGGCCGGCAAGGTGCGACACGTTGCGCCCGCCGAACGCCAACGGCAGTTGCTGGACGCGTTCCGGGACGCCATCAACGGCCGGGGCACCGGGTCCCTGGCGGCCATGCTGTCCGACGACATCCGCTTCTCATCCGACGGCGGCGGCAAGGCCATCACCATACGCCAGGACCTGATGGGCAAGGCTTCCGTGCTCCGGTTCGTCGAGCGGGGGCTGGTACGTTTCTGGCGCGACCTCGAATGGATCGAGGCGGACATCAACGGCGCCAAGGGCGTGCTCCTGCGCGAGGACGGCCGGATCGTCTCGGCGATGACCTTCGCCTACGCCGAGGACGGCTCGGTGTCGAACATCTACCTGATGCGCAATCCGGACAAGCTCGCGCGCCTGTAGCGTAGGGATGCCGGGCGCCTGGACCATGGATCGCCGCTCACGAACCGTCCATGCGGCAAGAGGTAACAAGTTTTGCGGGATGCGCGCCGGATTCCTAAGATGACCGTTTCGGTTTTCACAGGCACCGACATGCACACGATCCTCCCGCGTTTCTCGCCGCTACGCCGCGCCGGGCTGGCAGCCCTGCTGGCCGTGGCCATGGCCGGCTGCGCCAGCCTGTCCGGACGCGACCCCCTCAACGTGCAGGTAGCCGGCGTCGAGCCGCTGGAAGGCCAGGGGCTGGAGATGCGGCTGGCGGTCAAGCTGCGGGTGCAGAACCCCAACGACTCCGCCGTGGACTACGACGGCGCGTCGCTTGAACTGGAGTTGAACGGCAACCGCTTCGCCACCGGCGTGAGCGGCGAGCGCGGCAGCATCCCCCGTTTTGGCGAAACCGTGCTGACCGTGCCGGTATCGGTATCGGCGCTGAGCGCCATCCGGCAAGCGCTGGGGCTGGCCGACACGGCGCGGCTGGACAATATTCCCTATGTAGTCCGGGGCAAGCTGTCGGGCGGCGTGTTCGGCACCACGCGGTTCGCGGACAAGGGGACGCTCAGCCTGCCGGGATATTGAAGGGACTGGCCGCCTACAGCCCTTTCTCCACCATCTCCAGCAAGCGCTGGCCCACCACATCCATCTGCGCCGTTGAAAAATTCCGCAGGGGTCCGTCGATCACCAGCATGGCCAGGCCATGCACCGACGACCATGCCAGGTACTCGGCGGCGAAGCGCCGCTCGGGGGTGAGCAGGCCGGCGGCGGCCATGCGGTCGAGCGCGGCGCTCAGCAATTGGAAGGGATTGAGTCCGCGCTTGCCGGCCTTGGCCGCGTCGGGCACGTCCAGCGGACTGTCGGACGGCGCAAAGGCGGTGCGGAACAGGCCGGGCTCGGTACGGGCAAACTGCAGGTACCCCGCGCCTACCGCGCGCAGGCTGGCGCGCGCATAATCAGCCTGGGAAATGCCGCCGTCGATCTTGTCCAGCTCCGCTTCCATGGCCGTGGCCAGGGCCGACAACGCCGCGGCCCGCACGGCCATCAGCAAGTCTTCGCGGCTGGCGAAGTGCCGGTAGGCGGCATTCGGCACGACGCCGGCGCGGCGCGTCGCTTCGCGCAGCACCACCGCGGCCGGGCCGCCCTGCCTGGCCAGTTCGATACCGGCTTCCAGGAGGGCCCGGCGCAGATCGCCGTGGCGATAAGTGCTCCGGGGCGTGGACATGGTGGCGAGGCGTGTCATGTGGGCTCCATGTGGACACTGTACATTATCTCTGATAAGTTATGTGTACAGCGTCCACAAAAACCCGCGCACCTTTCCGCAGTCCACCAAGGAGTCGACCATGCAAGTCCAGCCCTACCTGTTCTTCGAAGGCCGCGCGGAAGAGGCCGCCGAGTTCTACGGCAAGGCGCTCGGCGCCAAGGTTGTCATGATGATGCGCTTCAAGGACAGCCCCGAGCCGTCCAATGAAGAGTGCGCCCCGCCCGCGGGCTCGGAAGACAAGATCATGCACATGTCGCTGCAGATCGGCGACACCATGGTCATGGGCTCGGACGGCATGTGCAAGGGGCCGGCCGAGTTCAAGGGCATCGCCCTGTCGATCAACGCGGCCGACGACGCCGACGCGGAGCGCAAATTCGCCGCGCTGAGCGACGGCGGCAAGGTACTCGCGCCCATGGTCCCCACCTTTTTCTCGTCCCGCTTCGGCATGGTGGCCGACCGCTTCGGCGTCACCTGGATGGTCCTGGTCGCGCCCTGACCTCAGCTTCCCTGTCCGGGCAGCGCATACGCGATGACGTAGTCGCCCGCCTTCGTGCCGAGCGAACCGTGGCCGCCCGCCACCACGAGCACGTACTGCCGCCCGTCCGCGCCGGCGTAGGTCATGGGCGTGGCCTGGCCGCCCGCCGGCAGCCGGCTCTTCCACAATTGCCTGCCGTTGCGGACGTCATAGGCGCGCACATAGTAGTCCAGTGTGCCCGACAGGAAAGCCACGCCACCGGCCGTCATGACAGGCCCGCCAAGGTTGGGCACGCCCATCCGGAAGGGCAGAGGCAGGGGCGAACTGTCGCGCACCGTGCCGTTCTTGTGTTTCCAGACGACCTGGCCGGTGCGCAGGTCGGCGCCGGCCACGTAGCCCCAGGGAGGCGCCTGGCACGGCAGTCCGAGCAGCGAGGTAAAGGCGCTCAACTTGACCGCGAAAGGGGCGCCGAAGTTTTCGTTGAGCGAAGGCAGGCTGTCGTTGGGGCGCTCCCCGCCCTGCACGTAGAGCGTCGTGTCGTCCTTGCGCGGCACCAGTTGCGAGACGAACGCCAGATAGGTGGGCGTGGTGAACGCGACCTGGCGCTGCGGGTCGACGGCGATGCCGCCCCAGTTGAATACGCCGAAGTTGCCGGGGTAGATCAGCGATCCCTGGGTGGAGGGCGGCGTGTACCGGCCTTCGTAGCGCAGCCGGTGGAACATGATGCGGCAGGCCAGCTGGTCGAACATGGTGGCGCCCCACATGTCGGCCCCGGTCAGCGGCGGCGGATCGTAAGACAGCGCCGAGACTGGCTGGGTGGCCGCGGTGCGGTCGCCGCGCGCCGCGCCCTGCGGAGCCGGCTTCTCCGACACGGGCAGCACCGGGCGGCCCGTGCGGCGATCCAGCACGTAGACCTCGCCCTGCTTGGTGGGCTGCACCAGGACAGGGACGGTCGCACCGCCCATGGTCAGGTCGACCAAGCTGGGCTGCGCGGGGACGTCGTAGTCCCAGAGGTCGTGGTGGACGGTCTGGAACGACCATCGCACCTTGCCCGTGGCCAGATCGAGCGCCACCACCGAGGACGAATATCGTTCCGCGCCTTCGCTGCGATTCCCGCCCCATTGGTCCGGCGGCTGGTTGCCCAGCGGAACGTAGATCATGCCGAGCGACTCGTCCACGCTCGATATCGACCAGCTGTTGGGCGAATTGGCCGTATAGGTCCGGCCCTCCGCGATGGGAGCGGTGTCCTCGGGGTTGCCCGAGTCCCAGTTCCATACCAGGCGGCCGGTGCGGATGTCGAAGGCGCGGATGACGCCCGAGGCTTCGTTCACCGACACGTTGTCGAGCACCGTGCCCCCGACGATGATCAGGCCCCGGGCCACGACGACCGGCGAGGTCGAGTAATAGGACCCTGGCTTGACGTTGGGCATGTTGCGCCAGAGATTGATCTGGCCGGTGCCGCCGCCGAAATCGGCGCACACGCCGCCGTCTTCGGGATTGAGCGCGATGATGCGCCCGTCCGCCGTAGGCATGAACAGTTTGGTCGGGCACTCCGGCGAGGTCTTGCCGTCCTTGGCCGCCACCGGCTGGCCCGGGCCGGCAAAAGGCGCGGACGATGGGCCGGCGCCCAGGGGGCCGTCGCCTCCGGCGGCCGGAGCGGCGCCGCCACCTTCCATGCCCGTGGCAACGCCGGCGCTCGCGGCGGAACCGGCAGCCAGGCCGTCGCCCGGGTAATAGGACAGCCCCCTGCACGTGAGGTGCTGCAGGGCCAGCCTGTCCTGCACGTGCGGGTCGTAGCGCCACAACTCCTTGCCCGAAGTCGCATCCAGCGCGATGACGGATTGGTGCGGCGTGCACAGGAACAGCCGGTTGCCGATCTTGAGCGGCGTCACCTGGAAGGTGGTCTCTTCCGGGTCGCCTTCACGTCCGCGCACGTCGCCGGTCCGGTAGACCCAAGCCTGCTCCAGGCGATCGACGTTTTCCGGCGTGATCTGCGTCAGTGCCGAATAGCGCTGCCCATATCCGGTGCCGCCATAGGCGGTCCATTCTTCCTTGGCCACGGCGCCGCCGGATACGGGTGCCGGCGCCTCATCGGCGAAGGCGCCTTCTATCTTGTGGAGATCGACGAACCAAGACGCCACGCCCGCCGCCAGGAACAACCCCAGCGCGGCGGCCAGCGCAACACGCCCTTGACGCACCGGCGCCGAAGGCGACAGCAGCGCGCCGGCATCCGGGTTCGGCGGATCGAGGCGGCGCCGTATCCAGGGCGTCAGCAGGAACAGGCCCAGGACGAAGAGCACGTCCCCGCGCGCGGCCAGCGGCCACCAGTCGAGCCCGGCTTCCCACAAGGCCCAGGCCAGCGTTCCCAGGACCAGCGCGGCGTAGATCCATAGCGACGAGACGCGGCCTCGCGCCAGTTGCACGCCGCATGCGAGCATGGCGAGCCCGGCGATGAGGTAGTACCAGGAACCGCGAAGCGCGATCAGCCATGCGCCGCCCGCCGCCAGGGCAATGCCCAGCACGGCGATGACGATGCCGGTGGCGATCAAGAGTCCGTGTCGGGCGGGACGATGCATGGGGATCTCCTTGGCGCTGGCTGGGCGGAAAGTTGCGCTCAACAAGTTCCGTGCCTGCTCTCCCGCAGATCCGCGCCCCGCGCCGGTGCTAACATTCATGCACCGGCCAGCGAGAGGAAACGCCCGGACTGGAGCGATGCCTCCCCCTTTCTTGCATGCCTGGCCGGCGCATCGTGCCTACCTGGAAAACCCTTCTGCTTCGCCTCTTCGCGCTGGCCCAACGCTATCCGGGCACCATCGCGGCCTTCGGTTTCGTGTCCGGCGTAGTCAGCTTCTTTACCGTCGAGCGCCACGAGGCTTTCGCCCGCGGCATCGCGGTGATCATGCTGATCAGCTGGGCCTGGCTGATGGTCGAGCAAACCCTGCGCCAGCGCATCGCGCAGCGCTTCGGCTGGACCATCCCGACGCCGGTGCTGCGCTATGCCACGCAGATGATCCACCAGGAAGGACTGTTCTTCGTCCTGCCTTTCCTCTATACCGCGACCACCTGGAACAGCGGCCAGGCGCTGTTCACCGGCCTGCTCGGCGCGGCGGCGCTGGTCGCTCTGGTCGATCCGCTCTATTTCAAATGGCTGGCGGCCCGCCGCTGGGTCTTCCTCACCTATCACACCTTCACCCTGTTCGCCGTATTGTTGACGGCGCTGCCGCTGATCCTGCGCGTGCCCACGGGCAACAGCTACAAGCTGGCGCTGGGCGTGGCGGTCGTGCTGTCCTTTCCCACGCTTTCGAACCTGATCTCGGTCGAGGCGCGCTGGCGCAAGTGGGCCGTGGTCGGCTTGATGCTGGCGCTGGGCGCGGTGGGATGGCTCGCTCGCCTGTGGGTGCCGCCCGCCACGCTCTGGCTGACGGAGGTCGCCATCGCCACCGAGCTGGACAGCCGCAACATGGAGGCGGGGAAAAGCCTGCGTACGGTACGGCCCGCGCAGATGCGCGCCAACGGCATCTATGCCTACACGGCGATCAACGCGCCGCTCGGGCTCAAGGAACACATCTATCACGTATGGATGCACGACGGCCGCGAAGTGGACCGCATCGCGCTCGACATCCAGGGCGGCCGCAAGGAAGGCTACCGCGCATGGACCCACAAGCAGAACTTCCCGCCCGACCCACGCGGTCGCTGGCAGGTCAAGGTGGTGACGGACGCCGGGCAGATGATAGGCACGCTGCGCTTCCGGGTGGAGGGCGGCGATGAGCCGCCGGCGACCACTCCCTAGCCCGGCTATTTGCGCAGCAGCTTGCGCGCAAGCTCGACGACGAGCACGATCACGGCCCCGGCCACCACGCCGAACGCGATATTGAGCAGCAGCGGCAAGACCGCTGCCGCAATGCCCCCCACGGCCGGCAGGTCGGCCGCCAAGTGCGCCAGGTGCTCGATACCCTCGTGCACGGGCCCGAGCCCATGGGTCAGGATGGAACCGCCCACGGCGAACATCGCCACCGTGCCGATGACGGACAGGCTTCGCATCAGGAATGGCGCGGCGCCGACGATGCCGCGGCCCACCATCCGCGCCAGCCTCGAGCGGCTGGCGCCCAGATAGGTACCGGCATCGTCCAGCTTCACGATGCCCGCGACGAGGCCATAGACGCCGACCGTCATCAACAGGGCGATGCCCGCCAGCACCGCCACCTGCATGCCGAAGCGGGCGTCGGCCACCGTGCCCAGCGTGATCGCGACGATTTCGGCGGACAGGATGAAATCGGTCCGCACGGCACCCTTGATCTTGTCGCGCTCGAAGGCCACCATGTCCACGTTCGGGTCCTCCAGCGCCTTGCGCCGTTCGCCATGGTGAGTCTCCTTGTCGTGCCCCGGCAGGAACTTCGCCGCCAGCTTCTCGGCCCCTTCGAAACACAGGAATGCGCCGCCCACCATCAGCAGCGGCGTGATGGCCCAGGGCGCAAATGCGCTGATGATCAGCGCCGCCGGCACGAGAATCGCCTTGTTGCGCAGCGATCCCTTGGCCACGGCCCATACCACCGGCAATTCGCGGTTGACGGACACGCCGGTCACCTGCTGCGCATTCAGGGCCAGGTCGTCGCCGAGCACGCCCGCCGTCTTCTTGGCGGCAACCTTGGTCATCAACGAGACGTCGTCCAGCACGGAGGCGATGTCGTCGAGCAACGCGAAGAAGCTGCTTCCAGCCATGAGAACTCCTTGTCGTTGAAGCCATGGTAGGGGCGCGGCATCGGGGCGTCTGTAACGCCTCGCGACAACGCCGTCCTCAGAAACTGTGATTCACGCCCAGTCCGGCATTGGTCCGGCTGCCCTCGTTGGCCGGACGGCCATGCCCCAGTCCGACGTAGACCTGTGTGCGCTTGGACAGCGCATACGATACGCCGGCGCTGACGTAATTCGTCGCGCCGCTGCGGCCGTAGCCCTGGAAATCGCGGCCGATGCCGAGCTTGAGCGTCGCGGCGCCGATGCGGTGGGTCGCTGCCAGCATGGCGCTGGTGCGGCGCCCGCGGGGCTCGCCCAGGAAAGCCTGGCTGGCGGCGGTCAGGCTGGTCAGGTTGGCCGACGCCATGATCCGGGTGTTTCCCGCGCCGTATGCAAGGCCGACGAAATAGGTCTTGTCGTTCACGCTGTTGCGCTCGGCGGAGAGGAGGAAAGTCGTACCGCCACGATCGTAGTTGAGGCCGGCCGCCAGGCCTCGCCTGTTTTCGATCGTGCCGTTGGCATCGGGCACCTTGCTGCCCTCGCCGTTGGCCGAGAGGTGAACCGACCAGCCGGCGACGGCCGGGGAATCGTAGAACACCCCGTTGTTGGCACGGTTGTAGTCCCCGACCGGCCCATTGCGATAGGGATCGGTCCGATACGATGGGTGGTAGATCTGCCAGGCAATGGATGCGACGCGGTCGAAGTTGTGCCAGGGGTCGAATTGCCAATCGAGGGCCCACATCGGTGTCATCGCGCGCCCCAGCCGCAACTGGCCGAAGGGGCCCTTCACGCCTACCGTGGACTCGCCGTAGAACAAGGGTTCGCCGCCGCTGGCTTCGAGGCGGCCGGTGTCGATCTCGAAACGCGACTGGAGATGGAAGACCGCGGCGTAGCCGTTGCCCAGGTCCTCCGAACCCTTGATCCCCCAGTAGCTGCGCTGGATGTTGCCGATGGAGGCCGCCCCGCGCGCCAGCTTGTAGATGCCGGCGTCGATAACGCCATAGAGCGACAGGGACGTCTGGGCGCATGCCGCGGTTGCCGGTCCGAGCCATGCCCCCAATACGGCCACCCAGGTGCGATGCGATTTCTTCATGTTCTGGCATGCCTGGAAACGAAAAACCCGACGCAAGTTTGGCGCGATTGCCGCATCTTGGCAAAACGGCAGTCCGGCTCCGGTTGCCTACGCACGATCCCCAACGACAAAACCATCCCAACGGCGCGCCGGCCGGATTCGTTCCCGGGCCTAATGAAGCCTCGCCCGCGAGCCGCTCCGGCCGGGGTGCCTCCGCCATCCGGTGGGGGGTGCTTTTCAGGATCGCCACGATGCGCCGCCACCTGGGGACACTGATCCTCGCCACCCTCCTGCTCGCCGCCTGCGGCGGCGAAGATCAAGCCTCGCCCGAGGCCCGGTCCGTCGAAGATCTCGAACGCCAGGGCCAGCTCCCCGTCCTGGACCGCTCCGACGATCTCGGCGGGCCCGATGCCGACGGCAACGGCGTGCGCGACGACATCGACGCCTGGATCGCGCGGCACGGCGGGGATCCGGCCCGGCAAGCGGCGCTCGCGCAGCTTGCCCGGTCATTCCGTGCCGCCGTGCTGGCTGGCGGCGATCCCGCGGCGGCGCAGGAAGCGGCGCACCGCAACACGCGGGCGGTCGCCTGCGTCATGGCGCGCAGCGGCTCCGGCACGGAAGGCACGCGCGCGGTTGCCGAGATGCGCAAGATGTCGGCCAATACCAAGGCCCGGGTCGTCGCTTATCTCGCGTACTCGGCGGCGCTCGACGGCACGGTGATGTCTCTGCCCGCGGGAAACGGATGCGATGACTAGCGTGCCGTCCCGTTGGGCGCGGGCGGCGCTGCTGGCCGCGGCGAGCGCGCTGGCGCCGGGCGCGTCGGCCTCCGGACTTTGCCCTGCCCATACTCACACGCTTGCCTTCTTCAACGGGGTCTGGAATACCCCCGATGCGGCCGCGAGCGGCGCGCAGGCCTTGCTCGCCGCCCTGGACGAGGCGCTGCGGACGCGGCCCGGCCACGCCGGACTCTCGATTGGCGCCGAGGTGTTCTACAACGCCAGCGGGCTGCAGCGCGGCGCCCGCGACGGCATCGAGGACCTGGTCGAGGTCTTCGAGCAGCGCGCCGCCGAGCTGGACGAAACGCTGCGGCGCCGATGGGAGCTCTTCTGGGAAATCATCGACGGCCGCCAGGTGTGGTGGCGCAAGATAGCCGCGGTATTGCCGCGCGCCTATGAAGTGGCGTCCGCCCTGACCGAGGCCCGCAACGCGCGGCTGATCGCGCGCACCGCCTCGCTCGCTGCCCATCCGCCCACGGAAGCCGACTACGCCGCCCACCTGCTGCGCTTGCGGGCCTTGCTGGCGCTGGGCCGCAGCGTCCTGCTGGTGGGACACTCGCAAGGCAATTTCTTCCTCAACACGGCCTATCGCGCGGCGCCCGCGCCCTCGGCCACCGCGGCGGTGCACATTGCTCCCGCCTCGTCGCGCACCAGCGGACCGCACCTCCTGTCGGGCAACGACATGGTCATCGCCGCGCTGCGCGGCGCGGTGCCGGGCGAGCCGCCACCACCCAATCTCTGGATCCCGCCGTCCACGGAGGACGTAACCGGGCACATGCTGGCCGAGACCTATCTCGATGCGGATCGCAACGGCCGCACCGCCACCGGCGCCCTGATGGCCGACGGACTCCTTGGGCTGCGCTCGCCCGAGCCGCGCGCCAGCCCAGGGTACTTCACGGCCACCCTGGCCTGGGACGGCGAAGGCGACATCGACCTGCACGTCGTGGAACCCGGCGGAGCCCACGTCCACTACGGTGCGCGTATCGGCGCCAGCGGCAGCCTCGACCTGGACAACACCACGGGCTACGGCCCGGAACACTATCATGCGAGCTGCGATCCTGCCCGCCTGCAGGCCGGCATCTACAGCGTGGGCATCAACAACTACGCGGCGCCGGCAGGCAGGAAGGCAACGATACAGATCGCCACGGCGGACAAGGGCGTGATACGTACCGTGCAGGTGGACGCGGGCCCGCCGCGCGGCGAAGCAGGCGACGCCTCGCCATTGGCCGTCCTGCGCGTGGCGGTTGCCAGGGTGGCCGGGGCATGGACGGCGACCGTCCATTGAGGCGCGGCGCCACGGATCACTCGGCGCGGATGCCGCGCTCCTTGATCAGCCGGCCGAACCGGGCGTAGTCCTTCTCGAACCCCTCCGCGGCCGACCGTGGATCGTCGCCCACCGGCACGAAACCCATGGCGCGAAGCTGCTTCTCGACCTCGGGATCGCGCAGGACGCGCGCAAACTCGGCACGGACCCTGCCCACGATTGCCGGCGGCGTGCCCTTGGCGGCGAACAGCAGCTGGAAGCCCTCGACTTCGGTCCCGGGATAACGGCTCGCCATGGGCGTGGCCGAGGGAAACAGGAAGAACGGCTCGGCCGCCGTCACGCCCAGCACGCGCACGACACCGGTCTCGACCTGGGGCTGCACATTGGTTGGCGTATCGATGCTGCAATCGAGCTGGCCGGACACCAGGCTGGGGACGGCCTGCGAGAAACTGCGGTAAGGCGCGTGAACGATCTCGACCGACGCCGCCTGTTTGATCAGCTCCAGCGCCAGGTGGGGCGGCGAACCGACGCCATAGCTCGAACAGGTCAGCTTGCCGGGATGCGCGGCCGCATAGGCCACGAAGGCCTCGAACGACTCCACCGGCAAGGACTTCCTGACCACGAGCGCATAAGGCGTGCGCGCGATCCGCGTCACCGGCACGAGGTCGGCCTCGACGTCGAAGGGCAGTCTGGACAGCCATGGGCTGATCGCCAGCGCCGAGGTCTGCATCAGCAAGGTATGGCCGTCGGGTGGAGCCGCCACCACGGCCTGGGTGCCGATGTTGCCGGTCGCTCCGGTGCGGTTGTCGACGACAACCGGCTGGCCCAGCTTCGCCTGGATGCGTTCGGCCAGCAGGCGCGCGACCCGGTCGATGGACCCCCCGGCCACGAAAGGCACGACCAGCCGTACGGGCCGCTCGGGATAATCGCCCGCGGCCAGGCTGGGCGGCGTGAGGAGAATGGCCGCCATCAGGCCGTGCCACATCGCTCGGATCATGTGCCGTCTCCCTTGTTGTCATGCGTCGTGATGCGCGCGATCACGCTACTGTAGGAGGCGGCGGGCCACCCCGCCATAGGCGTGGAACAATGCGGCCATTGCCCATACGTGATGACGCCGCCGCGGCGCGTGCATTCTTGTTACCAGCCCGGCGGCGGCCGCATTGAGCGGGGGCCGCCGTTCGGTTAAGGTGCGACCATGGCGAATCTCCTTCCCTCCAGCCCGCCCCGGCCTGCCGGCACGGAGCCCTTTTTCGTCGTCCTGAACGCCGGATCCGGACGCGACGGCGCGGCCGACAAGCAGGCCGCCATCGACCGGGCATGGGGACGAGCCGGGCGCCGCTACGAGATACGCGCCGTGCACGACCCGGCCGAACTCGCCACGGCGGCCCGGTGGGCGGTCGAGCAGGCCCGCGAGCACGGCGGCATCGTGGTCGCCGCGGGCGGCGACGGTACGCTCAACGCGGTCACGCAGGTCGTGCTCGGCACGGGACTGCCCTTTGCCATCCTGCCCCAGGGCACGTTCAACTACTTCGGCCGTACCTACGGCATTCCCGCCGATACCGAACGCGCCGCCGCCGCGCTGCTGGACGCCCGCATCCAGCCGGTGCAGGTCGGCATGCTCAACGGGCGGGCCTTCCTGGTCAACGCCAGCCTGGGCCTCTATCCGCAGTTGCTGGAGGACCGCGAGGCCTACAAGCAGCGCTACGGCCGGAGCCGCACCGTGGCGCTGGTCTCGGGCCTGATCACCCTGCTGCGCCGGCCGCGCCAGCTGCATCTGGAACTGGTGCGCGACGGACAGACCCATCACCTGCGCACCCCCACCCTGGTCGTGGGCAACAATGCCCTGCAGCTGGAACAACTGGGCATCGAGGATGCGGGCATCCTCGAGCAAGGCGGGCTGGTCGCCATGAGCCCCAAGCCCGTCGGCACGCTGGCGCTCTACTGGATGATCCTGCTGGGCGCCCTCAGCCGCCTGGGCGAAGCCGACAACGTGGTCAGCTTCGGCTTCCAGCGGCTCGTCGTCCAGCCGCCGCGCGGCCACAGGAACCGCTACAAGGTCGCGATGGATGGCGAAGTCTCCCGCATGCAAGCGCCGCTGGCCTTCAGCGTCAGCGAGCACAGGCTGCCGCTGCTGGTGCCGCGCCACATCGATCCGGCCGACCGGGCATGACCGCAATCCTGCATATCAGCGACACGCACTTCGGTACCGAGCGGCAAGCGGTCGTGGACGCGCTGGTCGACCTTGCGCAGGCCTGCCGGCCCGAGGTGGTGCTGCTGGGCGGCGACATCACGCAACGTGCGCGCCGAGCGCAATTCGCCCGTGCCCGCCGTTTCGTCGACAGACTGGGCGCGCCGGTACTCGCCGTTCCCGGCAACCACGACATTCCCCTGTTCAATGTGATCGCGCGGCTGTTCGATCCTTATGGCCACTACCGGCGGGCCTTCGGCAAGGACCGGGAACCGGTCCACGAGTCCGGCTCGGTGCTGGCCATAGGCGTGGATTCCACGCGCTTCTACCGGCACAAGCAGGGCACGGTGTCCAGGCACCAGGTGGAACGCGTGGCAAACCTGCTGGCGCAGGCGCGGCCCGAGCAGCTCAGGATCGTCCTGATGCATCATCCGCTCGTGGCCATGGAGGAAAGGGACGAGGAGAACCTCGCCCGGGGACGCGACTACGCCATCCGCGCATGGTCCCGGGCGGGGGCGGACCTGGTACTGGGCGGGCATATCCACCTGCCCTATGTCGCCGCCCTGTCCCATGGCGGGGAAGCGCGCAACGCCTGGGCCGTGCAGGCAGGTACCGCCGTATCCACCCGCCAGCGCAGCGGTTTGCCGAATTCGGTGAACCTGCTTCATTGGCGGCCCGAGGCGGATCGGCATCCTTCCTGCGTGATGGAACGGTGGGATTTCCTTTCCCGGCATGGCCGCTTCGAGCGTACGTCGGAAGAACGACTGGCGCTCGCGCGGCATTGATGGTTTGATCACGCGATGACGGCATTGGAATTGATCGCGGGCAGATATGCGGGCGTGGCTTTCCTCGCATGGCTCGCTTGCGCCTGCGCCCTCGGCTTGTGGGTGGGCTATCTGCTCGATGCCAGGCGCGCGGCGGCAGGCCGCCGCGCGCGCGCCATGACGGCGCTGGCCGCGCTGGGCATCGCCGTATTCGGCATCATCGCGGCCAACGTGGTAACCGAGTCGCGCCTCGTAGCCTTCGACAACGTGCTGGCCGAGACCCTGGCCGAACGCGCTTCGTCCGCGTGGCTGCGCGCCCTGGCCATACTCACCGTGGCGGGCGACCGCGACTTCCTGCTGGGCCTCGGGGCCGTCGTGCTGGCCGCCCTGCTGTGGCGCCGGCGCTGGATCGATGCGGAGCTATGGCTGGCCGGCACGCTGGGAGCGGCCGGGCTCAACGTATTGCTCAAGAGCACGTTCCAGCGGGTCCGTCCCGAACACCTGCATGGTTTCGCACAGGAACTGGGATGGAGTTTTCCCAGCGGCCACGCCACCGGCGCAATGGCCGTCTACGGCATGCTGGCCTATTTGCTGGCGGGCATGGCGCCGGTCGCATGGCGCAAGGCCATCGCGGTGCTCGCCGCAGCCCTGATCGCGAGCGTCGGCTACAGCCGCGTGATGCTGCAAGTGCATTTCCTGAGCGACGTGATCGCCGCTTTCGCGGTGACCGGAGCGTGGATCATGGCGTGCGTCGGCGTGCGCGAAAAGGCGTTCCCGCAGCGCCGGGACCCAGGCTAGGCGCCCTTCACCTCAACAGGCCCTCGATTTCCCCCGCCTGCCGGACATCCCCGAAGTTCTGCACGAAGGTTTCCAGCGAAGCCCGGTGCTCCTCGTCGGACAAGGCCGCCAGGCAGTCCTCCACCATGATGGGGAAGAAGTCCAGCATCATCGCGTCGCGGCCGGTGGATTCGCAGCAGATGTTGGTCTTGGTCCCGGCGATCAGCAGATGAGTGATGCCCGCGCTGCGCAGCACGCGCTCCAGCCCCGATGAGCCGTGGGCAAGGGCGCTGTAGCGGTTCTTGCCGAGGTGCACGTCGCCCTCGGCCGCCTCCATCTCTTGCCACAGTGCCTCCGAGGCCGGGCGCGGGGCGTTGGCCGCGATGGTGCGGGCACGGACGTCGGCCGCGACGAAATAGTCGTAGAACGCGGACCAGTCGGATCCCCGCCCGACCTGCTGGTTCGCGTGCGTGACCCACACCACCAGGCCGCCTTGGCGCCGCACGGTGCGGGCCAGGGCGTTGATGTTGCCGACGATGGAGCGGGACTCGGGCACCTCCGCGGGGCTGCCCGGGGCGACGAAGGTGGGTTGCATGTCGATGACGACAAGAGCGGTATGCTTTGCCTCGAGCCGGTCATGCAAGTGATAGCGGCCGCGCCGGGCTATGACGCGGTCGACGATGTGCTGGCGTATCGGTAGTTCGTGCATGCCTCTTCCTCGGATGCTCGCGGCTGCGCGGGCTAGCGCCGCCCGCCGAGCAGGGTGCCGCCAATCTTGATCAGGTCCTCCAGGCCCACCTGCCCGTCGCCGTTCTGGTCGAGCAGGGATCCCAGCAACCCACCGCCCAGCCCTCCCTGCTCGCGCGCGGCATCGCGCTCCTGGCCCAGGGTATTGCGCAGGCTGTCGGCGTTCATCCCGCCGGCCTGCACGCGCTGCGCCAGGAAGGCCATCACGATGGGCGCGAGCATCTTCAGCAGATTGGCGGCATTGCCGCCGCCGATGCCGGTGGCTTCGCCCAGGCCGGTCTCGGCACGCTGCTGGTTGGCGCCGAAGATGTGGCCGAGGATGGCGTCGGAATCGGTTTGCGCGCCCGGGTTGCCGCCGCCCAGCAGCGATCCCAGCATGCCCTCCAGGCCATTGCCTCCGGCGTGATCCCGCTGCAGGGCGCCGAACAGCGCTTGCGCTCCCTGCGGCTGGGCCGCATTGTTGCCCATCGCCCCCAGCAGCAAGGGCAGCGCGGCGCCGACGGCTTGCCGGGTCTGGGCCGCGTCGGTGCCCAGTTGCTGGGCGAGCTGCTGCAAAGGCTCGCCTTGCAACCGGGACATCAGTTCGTCTGACAGGGAAGTGGAGGCATTCATGGCAGTTCTCGCTGAAGTGGCCGGCGCCCTGCCGGCATAGCGGCAATCGTAAGGGTGCCGCGCATGAGCCGCTGCGGCGTTAACAGACTGATACGATTCCCTGCCAAGACGGCGTTCCTGCCCGCTGTCCCGGGGGAAACTGCCGGCGAAATGAAACAAATCGGCATGGGCCGGCCGGACGGGCCGCCGCGTCCCGGTCAATCTTCGCTAGCGCCCCGGCAGCGCCTGGTAGGCATCCCGCACGGCTTGCGTGCCATGCGCCCGCTCCAGCCGGCGCACCGTGAAGTGGCCCCGGCCCATGTCCTGGAAATGATCGATGAACAGGGCGTTGATCGCGCCGCCGCCAATGGCGCCGATTACAGGCACGGCCTGGGCCAGCGCCTTTTCGGACACGGCGATGGAAAAACGCGAGGCGATCTCGGAAATCAGCTTCACCAGCACCGGCGCGCCTCCCTTGACCGTCCCGTGCTGCGCGAGGTACTGGCTGGCCGAGGCGATGGCTTGCGCCAGCGCGGCGCGCGAGGCGAAATAGCCGGCATCGGTCGCGTCGTCAGCCCGGGAAGAACCGCCCAGCGCCAGCACGTGCAGGCACTCGAGCCGCGCCTCGGGGCGCTTCAGGTCTTCGCCCTGGCTGCGGGCAATGTCGGCAATGGAGCGCAGCATGATCGTGGTCGAGATCGGCAACTCCACCGCCAGGCCCGCCATGCCGAACGCGCCGCCCGCGGCGCCCGAGGCGCCGGCGGCCAGCTTGTGCCACCAGTCGGACGCCGCCGCCGGCTTGGCCGGATCCATGGTCAGCACCGCCACGTCCAGCGCCTTGCTGATGGAGCGGCGGGTGACCTCGTCGATCATGGACGAAACCCTGTCGGGTAATGCGGCAAGCGTGCGCTCGATCGGCTTGCCCGCGAGTCCGGCGATGCGGGCGGCGATGCCGGGATGCTCGAGAAGGTGCTTGGCGCGGGCCAGGTCTTGCAGGTCGGAATCGGATAGCGGCATGGGTGGTCCCCGGAATGCGGAGGGCCGGCGGCACGGCGCGGCAGCCGCCCGCCGGAACGAACTTGGGCCCATGTTAAACAAAAACGGATGCGCGTCCGCAGCGGGGATCCCGGCCCTTCCCGCGGGCAGGCACTACAATCATTGATCGATCAATAATTCCGCGCCCTCGCCCCATGTCCACGCTTCCCCAGCATTCCGAAGGCCAGGTCCTGCCCTTCCGGCAGTCGCTGATGGCCGTCCTCGGCATGTGCTTCGTGATGATGATGGTGGCCATCGACCAGACCGTGGTGGGCACGGCGCTGCCCACCATCGTGGCCGAGCTGCAGGGGTTCGATCTCTACGCATGGGTGGCGACGGCCTATCTGCTGCCTTCGGTCATCACCGTGCCCATCTTCGGCCGGCTGGGCGACTACTACGGCCGCAAGCCGTTCGTGATCGCCGCCATCCTCGTCTTCACGCTGGCCTCGGTGTTGTGCGGCGCGGCCACGAGCATGCTGTGGCTGGTCGTGGCGCGGGCGCTGCAAGGCATAGGCGGCGGCATGCTGGTGGGCTGCGCATTCGCCTGCATTCCCGACCTGTTCCCCGAGCCTCGCGTCCGGCTTCGCTGGCAGATCATCGTGAGCTCCGCCTTCGGCATCGCCAACGCCATCGGCCCTTCGCTGGGCGGCGTCATGACCGAACAGTACGGCTGGCGTTCGGTGTTCTACGTCAACCTGCCGGTCGGGCTGCTGGGAATCCTGTTCGTCGCGCGCTTTCTGCCGCGCATCCGCCACCACACTGCCGGCAAGATACAGCTCGACTGGCCGGGCGCGCTGCTGATCGCGTTGGCGCTGGGCTGCCTGCAGATGGTGGTGGAACTGCTGCCCAAGGGCACCGCCTCGACCACGGTCCTGCTCCTCGGCGCCGGCAGCGTGGCCGCCTTCGCCGGGCTGTACTTCTGGGAGCAACGCTGTCCCCAGCCGCTGCTGCCCATCGACATGTTCCGCAACCCGGCGCTGGCGGTGCTGTTCGTGCTGGCGACACTGGTGGGCTTCATCATCTTCGCGCTGATGTTCTACGCGCCGCTGCTGCTCCAGGGCGGCTTCGGCCTGTCGCCCCAGGAGGCGGGCCTGCTCATCACGCCCATGGCAGCCTGCATTACCGTGGGCAGCATCCTGAACGGCCGCATCATCAGCCACATCGACAAGCCCAACCGCATGCTGTATGCGGGCTTTGCCACGCTGGCGGTGGCCTGCCTGGGCGTCGTCACCACCCACCACGACACGCCGCACCTCTTGTTCGCGTTCTACATGTTCCTGGCTGGCATAGGCATAGGCTTCACCATGCCCAACCTGACCATCTTCGCCCAGCACACCGCCGACCGCACCCACCTGGGCATCGCCACCGCCACGCTGCAATCCACGCGCATGGTGGGCGGCATGCTGGGCACGGCCATCGTCGGCACCATCGTCTCGCACAGCTATCTGTGGCGCGTGACCGAGGTGCTGCAATCGGAGAATGCGATGCAATGGCTGCCGCAACTCCATAATCCCCAGGTCCTGGTGGATCCCCAGGCGCAGCGCACGCTCGCCGAACAGTTCGCCCAGCATGGCGGCCATGCGACCGAACTGCTCGAGCACGTCCGCGAGGCCCTGGTCTCGGGCATCCACAACGGCCAGATCCTCGCGGTGCTCGTCGCCTTGGCCGGGCTGTGGCTGGTGCGCCGCGTGCCGGCCATCCAGATCGTCCGGCCCGAACGGGGCAAGCGGGCAAGCTCCGAGGACACCCCGTGAACCGCGAACAGCGGGGCCTGCAGGTCATCCAGCGCCTGGGGCAGACCTACCGCGCCATGCAGGCCGGCTTCAGCGGCCGCGTCGGGCATGCCCTGCCGCGCTGGCGCATCCTGCTGACGCTGTCCGAGAACGGCACCTGCTCGCAGAAGCTCCTGGCCGAGCGCTGCCGGCTCGATCCGGCTTCGCTGACGCGCCTGCTCCACGCCCTGGAACAACTCGGTTGGATCGCGCGGCAAGTAGATGCCCAGGACAACCGCCTGACCAACGTCAGCCTCACGCGTGCGGGGCAAGAGGTGGTGGACGAGGCCATGCCGCGGCGGGCGGCGTTCTTCGACGAGGCCTTGCGGGGCTTGTCGGAAAAGGAACTGGATGCGCTGCTGCACGCGCTGGAAATCCTCGAGACGAACTTCAAGCGCGCAGCCGTGGAGCGTGCCGGCGAGTAGGCCCGGCGAGCACCGGATACGGCCGGAGTAGGCTGTGCCTAGTTCCGGTCGATACGTTCCCCGTACAGTTCCAGCCTGACATCGCGCAGCCGGTAGCCGAGCGCCCGCGCGGCCGCCTCGTGCATGCGCAAGAGGCCGGCCTCGGGCAGCTCGATGATCTCGCCCGTATGGACGTCGATCAGGTGCGCGTGCCGTTCCCGCTGCGCCAGTTCCCATACCGCGCGGCCCTGCGTGAACACGTGGCGGCGGACCATGCCGCGATCCAGGAATTCCTTGAGGATCCGGTAGACCGACGACAGGCTGAGCGCCGGATCCGCCTTGCGGGCGCGCATCAGCAGGTCTTCCGCCGTGGGGTGGTCGGACGCTTCCTTCAACGCATCGAGCACGGCCTGGCGGCCCTTGGTGACGCGCATGCCGGCCAGGGAAGGCAGCGCCGGCGGTGCAACGGTACCTGCAATGGGCATGTCAGCCTCCGCTGATCTCCTTGGCGGCCTTTTCGAGCACGTCCAGCACACGCTGGGTTTCGGCATCGGACCAGCCGCGTGAATGGAAGGCGACCGCCGCGCGCAGCGTATGCATCGCCTGGTGCACGGACGGCGGCATGGCGCGTCCTGAGAGCGACTGCGCGGTGACGTTCATCCGGTTCAGCACGGCATCCACCGTGGCCCGGTTCTGCCCCAGGAACTCGCGGCCTTCCTCGGTGACCTCGAACGATCGCTTGGCGCCTTCGGTGCTGGCGGCGCGGATGTGGCCTTGCTCTTCCAGCAGCGTCAACGTGGGATAGACCGACCCCGGACTGGGGGCGTAGACGCCGCCGAAGCGCTGCTCCAGTTCCTTGATGAGCTCGTAGCCCGAACTGGGCTGCTCGGCAATCAGGGCCAGCAACACCAGGCGCAAGTCCCCGGGACCGAAGATGCGGCGGCTGCCGCGGCCAAAACCCCAGCCGCCGTCGCCAAAGCCGCCCCGGCCGTGCCCTTCCCCGAAGGGACCGTGGCCACGGTGGCCGCCCCGGCCTGCCATCCAAGCGGGCCATGCGGCCCAGATTCTGTGAGGGTGGAACATGAGACACTCCTTAGATACAGTTCAACGATATATCGTTTTAGTGTATCGCGCAAGTATCGATGCCATCCTCATCGCCACAGGGCTCGCTCTATGGGCGCGTGGAAACGGGCCTCGACGCGCCGCGCGCCAGTGCCAGGCGGACGAATTCCCGCGCCGCGGCCGTCTGGTAGGCGCCCCGGCGCTGCATGAGAACGGCCGTACGCTTCAGCCGCGAGGGAGCGAGCGCGATGGCTACGAGCCCCTCGCGCTCGCTGGCGATCTTCGCGGGCAACAGCGTGGAAAGCGCCGTGCGGCGGACGATCTCGATCACGGCGCCCAGCGAATTCGCCTCCATCAGGACGCGCGGACGAAGATTGTTCTGCCGGCAATAGCGATCGATCTGCTCGCGCGTCGCGAACTCGGCGGTCAGCAGGACGAGCGACTCGTCGTTCAGGGCCCGCAGGCCGATCGTCTTGCGGCCGGCGAGCCGGTGTCCGCGGCCGACGACCAGGGCGAGGGTCTCCACCAGCAGCCCGCGCGACGAAATGTCGGCCGAGTGCACTTCCTCGAACCCGATGCCGATGTCGTATTCGTCGTCCGCCAGCGCGGCTTCGATGCGTTCCTGGGGCATTTCGCGAATCGTCAATGCGACATTGGGATAGCGCTCATGGAAGCCCTCCACGAGGGGGCCGATCAGATAGGCTGCGAACGTGGGCGTGATGGCAATGCGCAAGGACCCTCGGCTGAGGTCGCCCACGTCGTGGATGGCGCGCCGGCCTTCTTCCAGGTCCTGGAGGGCCTTGCGGGCATGGCTGAAGTAGACCTGGCCGGCATCCGTGAGCCGCGTCGCGCGGCCGGACCTGTCGAACAACTGCGCCCCCAGCATGTCTTCCAGCTGCCGTATCTGCTGCGACAGCGCCGGCTGCGACACATGCAGGGCCGCCGCCGCGCGTGTGAAGCTGCGATGTTCGGCCACGGCCAGCAAATAGTGGATAGGGCGAAGCAGCATGGACGATCCCATAAGCCGTAATTATCGAAAAGATAATAAATCCGTCTTTTATCTTATTGATCGCCCGACGTAAGCTTGAAGCAGGCCGCCCCGGCCTCATTGGAGACACGAACATGAACATGCCCGAGCATTTCCTGCGCATGGCGGTCGATCTCGCCCGCAAGAACGCAGAGTGCGGCGGCCGGCCCTTCGGCGCGGTCATCGTCAGGAACGGTTCGGTCATCGGCACCGGCGTCAACCAGATCCTCTCGTGCGCCGATCCCACCGCCCATGCGGAACTCTCCGCGATCCGCGCGGCCTGTCGCTCGCTGGGTTCGCCATGCCTGCACGGCTGCGTGGTGTACGCCAGCGGGCAGCCCTGCCCGATGTGCCTGGCCGCCATCCACATGACCGGCATACGCGAGGTCGTGTACGCCTACTCGAACGACGATGCCGAACCTTATGGATTGTCGTCGGCGCCCGTCTACCGCGAGATGGCCCTGCCCCTGTCCGAGCAGTCCATCCGCATCGTCCATCATCCGATCTCGCCCGCCCCGCCGCTGTACGAGTGGTGGCAGGCAGCCGTCACCGAACGGGCTTGAACCCCGGGGCGGCAGTGCGCCGATCGGGAACGCATCGCTGCCTGTCCTCGTCAGGAGCGAAAGAGCGGCGTGGCCAGCCACGCCGAAATGTACAACCCCAGGCCGAACACCGCGTGCGTCACGAGGCTGCGCAGGCGCGCCGCATTGGGCCGCGGCGTCTTGGACGCCGCGATGCCAGCGCCCAGCCCCGGCTGCAGGATGAAGAACGGCGCGACGACGGTCGCAACGCCCAGGGCCAGGGCCGGCGCCCTCTCGGCCGCAGGCCTCGTGGTGGCGGCGGCGGGCCTGGCATGGCTGGCCGCGATACCGCTGGGGCAGCAATCGATGGCCATCATCTGGCCGATGCTGCTGATCGGCATCGGCACGGGCTTGCCGTGGGGCCTGATGGACGACCTCTCGGTCAGCGTCGTGCCCAAGGAGCGTGCCGGCATGGCGACCGGCATCTTTTCCACCATGCGGCTCGCTGGCGAAGCCGTGGCCCTGGCCGCCGCGGCGGCGCTGCTGCTCGCGCTGATGCAGTCCGGGCTGGCGCAGGCCCTGCACGATCCTCGCGCCATGGCGTCCATTCCCGCCATCGCCAACGACATGGCGGCCGGCGCGCTGGAACAAGCGTCCACACAACTGGGCGAAGGAGGCAAGACGCTGCTGGTGAGCATCTATGCCGGCGCCTTCCGCGTCATGCTGCTCGTGCTGGCCGCGCTGACCGTGGCGGGCGCGCTGGCGGCCTGGCTGCTGCTCAGGCCGGCGCGGTCCGCCGAGGCCCGCGGTTCGGCTGCGGGGCGGGCTTGCACCTGAACGCCCATGGAATGCCTATGCGGCGCCATAAGATACAAAAACGTATCTTGACGACCTTCCGTTGGCCCAATAAGATACACAAACGTATCTTAACTCCATCGGAGCTTTCATGGCCCTTCCTGCGCCACTCACCGCCCGCAGGCGTTCGCATATCCCTTCCCGATACTGCCTCGTCTTGATGGCGCTTTCCCTCGGGCACGAAGCCGCCGCCCAGGAAAAGGACCACGTCGAAATCGGGCTTGGCGCCGCGGCGCTTCCGCGATTCGAGGGCTCCGACGAGTACCGCGCAAGGCTGGCTCCGCTGGTCGACGTGCGCAAAGGCCGCTTCTTCGCCCGCACCAGCGACGGTATCGGCCTCAATCTCCTGGAAACGCCTCGCTTCACGATCGGAGCCAGCGTCGCATGGATGCCGGGGTACCGGGGGCGCGATGTCCCCGACGGCATAGGCAAGCTCTCGGCGGCATTGGGCGGCCGCGTTTTCGTATCGACGCGTGTCGGCGGCGCCGTGGCCACGCTTTCGGCCACGCAAGCGCTGACGGAAAGCGAGCGCGGCCTCCTGGTCAATGCCCGTGTGGCGTATCCTTACCAAGTGACCGAACGGTTGAAGGTCACGCCACTCATCTCGACCAACTGGGCGAACGGGAAATACATGGACAGCTACTTCGGCGTGGATGCCGCGCGCGCCGCCGGCTCGGGATTCCCGGTCTACCAGCCATCGGCCGGATTCAAGGACATCTCGCTGCGCGTCGCGGTGCGCTATCAACTGAACAAGCACTGGAGCGTCGCCGGCGCCGTCGGCGTGAGCCGGCTGCTGGGCAAGGCCGCCGACAGCCCATTCGTCAAGCGCGAGACGCAGCCCAGCGCGCTCGTGGGATTGACGTACACCTTTTGACTGCCCTTCCAGGAACCGGGGACGACCGGCGGCAAGATCCGCCGCCAGGCGCCTACGCCTGGTACGTCGTCTTCGCTCTCATGTTGTGCCAGGTCCTCGCTTCCATAGACGCGCGCCTGGCCTTCATCCTCGTGGAATCCATCAAGCAGGATCTGGATCTGAGCGATACCCAGATCGGCTTGATCACCGGGCCCGCATTCTCGTTGACCTATGCGCTGTTCGCGATCCCGATCGCCAAACTATCCGACAGGCGCAATCGCATCGTCGTCGTCAGTTGCGCGATCGTAGTCTGGAGCGCCTTCACCGCCGCTGCCGCACTGGCCCGCGGCTTTGCCAGCTTCGGCCTGACGCGGATCGGCGTGGCGATCGGCGAATCGGCGCTCACGCCGGCCGCCCACTCGGTCATCGCAAGCTGCCTCCCGGATCGGTTCCGGCCCAAGGGCATCGCGCTGTATTCCCTGGGGATAGGGATCGGCGCGCTGTTCGCGTTCGCCGGCGGCGGCTATATCGGCGATCGCTATGGCTGGCGTGCCGCGTTCCTTGCCATCGGCGGCGGGGGCCTGCTGTTGGCCGTCCTGGTCATGGCGACCGTCCGCGAACCGCTGCGCGAAGCGCTCCCCAGGCGGCCGCCGAACACACAGGGCAGCGTCCGCAGCCTGTTCGGGAATCCGGTCGCTCGCCATCTCATCATGGGGGGCGCCCTGCTCGGTTTCAGTTCGGGCGCGCTCAACGGATGGGGGCCGACCTATGTCATGCGCAACTTCGATCTGTCCGCCACCCAGGCGGGGACGGCATACGGCGCCCTTGCCGGGCTGCTGGCGATGGCCGGGATTCTTTCCGGGGGCGTCATTTCCAGCTGGCTTTCAGCGCGCCATCCGCGCTATGCGCTGCAGATGCTCGCGGGCGTATTCTTCCTTGCCACGGCCACCCAGGTGGGTTCGCTCCTTGCCGACGACTATCCTGCGTTCCTCGCGCTCTTTGCCGTCACGGTATTGCTGAGCGCCTTCTATATCGGCCCCACCTACGCGGCGATCCAGTCCATCGTCGCCTCGAACGAGCGCAGCTTTGCCTCCGCCGTGACCCTGTTCTGCATCAATGGCGTCGGCATTGCCAGCGGCACATTCATCGTCGGCCTGCTCAGCGACGCGCTCGAGGAACGGGCCGGAACCGATTCCCTGCAATGGTCCCTGATCGCGGTTTCCGTCGTGAAGGCGTGGTCGGCCTTGCACTACTGGCTGGCCAGCCGAGGGTTCGGACGTATCGGCGATGCCGCCTATGCGCCGGTCCGGCGCCTGGCCGGGTAGCCGCAGGGCGCGCGGGATTCCACCCCGGTTTACGCCGGCCGCACCAGCGGTAGGAAGATCGCGTCCACCCACGCTTTTCGCAAATCTCGCGGCGGCGCGGAAAGATTCATGACGACGTGATGGCGGAACAGGTCGCCCAGCAAGGTGGCAACCGGCGCAATGAGCTTGCGGGCATCGATCTCGCCGCGCTCGACCCCGCGCTCGAGCACCGTGGCCAATACGCTTTTCTCGCCATCGAGCAGAGCGCGATGCAGCTCCCGCGGCGAAGACCCGGCCTCCACGCCCGCGCTCAGCAGGAAGGGATGGATCACCATGACCAAGGCCGTCGCGCGCTCGCTCGCGCGATCGAGGTAGTCCAGCAATTCCGCGCGCAGGTCGCCACGTTCGGCGATGTCGAGCGGATGTTTTGCCATCTGGTGGCGGATGGCCGACATCGTGAGCGCGGCCTTGCCGTCCCAGCGGCGGGCGAGTACCGACCGGCTGGTGCCGGCCCTCGATGCCACGCCCTCCATGGTCAGTCCGAGGTATCCGTGCTCCACCAGTTCCGCCCAGGCGTCCTCGAGGATCGCACGCTCCAGGTCGGCGCCGCGGCGCCGCTGCTTGACGGGATTTGATGCAGGCATGCCGCTCGGCTCGTTAGACGCAGTGTGACGCATACACCATTAAGATACAAAAACGAATCTTAATGCTAGTCCTCCGGAAACGATCCGTCCAACGGTTTGCCGGGGCCGGGGGCCGCCGTTGCGGCGGGTTCTTCTCGGGGAAGGGTCAGACGTTGAACAAGAAGTTCATCACATCCCCATCCTTGACGATGTAGTCCTTCCCTTCCGCGCGCATCTTCCCGGCTTCCTTCGCGCCCGCCTCGCCCTTGTACTGGATGAAGTCGTCGAAGGCGATGGTCTGCGCGCGGATGAAGCCGCGCTCGAAGTCGGTGTGGATCACGCCCGCTGCCTGCGGCGCGGTGGCGCCGATGGGCACGGTCCAGGCGCGCACTTCCTTCACGCCGGCGGTGAAGTAGGTCTGCAGGCCGAGCAGCTTGAAGCCGGCGCGGATCAGCCGGTTCAGGCCGGGCTCTTCCATGCCCATGTCGGCCAGGAACACCGCGCGGTCCTCGTCGTCCATCTCGCCCAGCTCGGCCTCGATGGCGGCGCAGATGGCCACCGTGGGCGCGTTCTGCTTGTTGGCGTAATCGACCAGCTTGTCCAGCAGGGGATTGCCGGTGAAGCCGTCTTCCTTGACGTTGCCCACGTACATGGCGGGCTTGGCGGTGATGAAGCACAGCGGCTTGATCAATGCTTTCTCGTCGTCGGAAAGATCCATGGCGCGGATGGGCCTGGCCTCGTTGAGCTGGGCCACGCACTTCTCCAGCACAGCCACGAGCTTGGCGGCGTCCTTGTCGCCGGCACGGGCGGTCTTGGTGTGGCGCTGCAGGGCCTTCTCGGCGGTCTGCAGGTCGGCCAGCGCGAGTTCGGTCTCGATGACTTCGATGTCGGCGATGGGGTCGACCTTGCCGGCCACGTGGACCACGTTGGGATCCTCGAAGCAGCGCACGACGTTGACGATGGCGTCGGTTTCGCGGATGTGGGCCAGGAACTGGTTGCCCAGGCCTTCGCCCGTGCTGGCGCCCGCCACCAGGCCGGCGATGTCCACGAACTCCACCGTGGCGGGCACGATGCGCTCGGGCTTGACGATCTCGGCCAGGGCCGCGAGGCGCGGATCGGGCACTTCGACCACGCCCACGTTGGGCTCGATCGTGCAGAAGGGGTAGTTTTCCGCGGCGATGCCGGCTTTGGTCAAGGCGTTGAAAAGTGTGGACTTGCCGACGTTGGGCAGGCCCACGATGCCGCACTGGAGGGCCATGGGGGAAACCTATGTTGTCATCAAAAGGAGCTGGGGAGCATTGTACCGCCCCCCGTTCCTTTGCCGGCCCGCCCGGCTCCCGGCGCGCGCCGCTACTCCGCCTTGATGTCGGCCTTATCGATGATCCCCTTCCAGGTCGCCGCCTCCCGCGTGATCTGGGAGGCGAACTCCGACGGACTGTTGCCCACGGAAGTCAGGCCCAGCTTCTCGAACTGCTGCACGATCTCGGGCTTGGCGACGGCGGCCTTCACCGCGTCGGCCAGTTTCTGGACGATGGCGGGATCGGTTCCCACCGGGGCGGCGAGACCCCACCAGTTGCCCGCCACCAGGTCCGGCAGCCCCTGTTCCGCCGTGGTCTTCACCTCGGGCAGCGCCGGCAGCCGCTTGGGCGCCGCCACCGCCAGCGGCTTGAGCTTGCCGCTGGCGATGTGGCCCGCCACGGTGCTGATCCCGGCGGAGGCGAAGAAGATCTGGACGTCGCCCGCCAGCAGCGCCTGGACAGCGGGCGGCGAGCCGCGATAAGGCACGTGCACCAGCTCTATGCCGGCGGATTGCGCGTACAGCGCGCCGATCAGGTGCGGCGCCGTGCCGCTGCCCGGCGTGCCGTAGTTGAGCTTGCCTGGGTTCTTCTTGGCATAGGCGGTCAGTTCGGCCAGGTTGTTCGCCGGCAGGCTGGCATTGACCACGATCACCGCCGGCGCGTTATTGACGACCGTGATCGGCACGAGATCCTTGGCCGGGTCGTACCGCAGCTTGGCCAGGTACTGGTTGGTGACGAAGTTGTTGGTCGCGCCCAGCAGCAGCGTATAGCCGTCGGGCGCGGACCGCACCACGTCCTCGGCGCCGATGTTGCCCGACGCCCCGCTCTTGTTGTCGATGTAGAAATTCGCGCCCAGGCGCGCCTCGAGCTCCTGCTGCACGATGCGGAAGGTGACGTCGCCCGCGTTGCCGGGCGCGTAGGGCACGACCACGCGTATGGGACGCGACGGCCAGTTGTCGGCGGCCTGCGCGCCGATGCCGGGGGTGCACAGCAGCAGGGCCGCGGCGAGCATGCGGCACGGCGCGGTAAAAGCGGATGAGCGGGACATATCGGTATCCTCTCAGGTTGAACGCGCGCCGCTGCCTCCTGCCAGTTCCATGACGGCGCGATACAAGGGACTCGACCTGTCGCACAGGTCGAGGATGACGTCGAAATGATGCCGTCCTTCGAAGACGTGTTCGGAAGCCAGGAGACCGCGCTCGCGCCAGTACTGCGCCACTTCGCGGCTCTGCCGCCGGAATTCGTCGGTATCGCCGGCGGCCACCGCCACGACCACGGGCGTGCGGCCCGTGGGCTCGTTGGTCAGCAGCGAGAATTCCCGGACCTGCGCGGGCGTCAGGTGCAGCCGCTGGTTGCGGTACGACAGGCGCACGGGTTCGAGATGCCCCAGCCCGCTGACCAGCACCGCGCCGGCGAAATCGTTGCCCGGCAGCCCCTGCGCCTTCCAGTCGTGGATCAGGCATTGCGTGACGAGGTGGCTGCCCGAGGAGTGGCCGATGAGCACGATGCGGGCCGGATCGCCGCCATGGCGCGCGATGTTGCGCACGATCCAGGCGATGCCCTCTCGCACCGCGGCCACCATGTCGGCAAAAGGCACCTGCGAGGCGCGCGGAAAGCCGAGCGCCACGTAGACGCAGCCGTCCCGCACGAAGCTGGGCGCGGCAAAGGCGCTTTCCTCCTTGCTCTGACCCAGCCAGGCGCCGCCATGCACGTAGACCACCACCGGATGGGGGCCGGCCCCCGGCGGCCGGTAGATGTCGAGCCGGGCGTCGCGATGCTCGCCCCAGCGCACGTCGCGCTCCGTGCAAAGCGGCAGCGCCTGCAGGCTCAGGCGCGCGCCTTCGTCCAGCGTGTCGCGGAAAGTTGGGCAATAGCGCTGGTTGTCGTACTGGCGGTCCAGCTCTTCCTGGTCATAGTCTCCGAAGACTGCTGCTTTCATTCATGCATTCCGATACGGGATCTGCCCACAGTAGCAAAGGGCATTCTTTTTCGGAATTGAATTGTTTGTATAGATTGATATTCTTGTTTTATGAATGCGGGACCCTGCCCCGCCTGAACCGCCGCTTCAGATGAACGGCGCCGCGCACCCGTCCATGGGGATGACGGCCCCCGATACATAGCTGGCCAGATCGGAAGCCAGGAACAGCGCGACGCTGGCGATCTCGTCGGGCTCGGCCATCCTGCCCATCGGGATGCCGGCCACCTGTTCGGCCAGGATATCTTCCCGCGTGCGGCCGCTGGACTGGGCGGCCACGGCCACGCCTTCCTCTACCCGGCCGGTGCGGGTCAGCCCGGGGTTGATGGCGTTGAAGCGCACGCCCTGTGGCGCATAGGCGCGCGCGTAGCCGACCGTGGCCAGCATGAGCGCGGCATTGGCCGCTCCGCCGGCGATATGGAACGGGCCAGGCGATTTGCCGCCCTGGCCCACCACGTTGACGATGCTGCCGCGCCCGCGGCCGGCCATGCGCCTGGCCACCGCGTCCAGCACGTGCATGGTGCTGAAGTACTTGGCATCCATGGCCTGGCGGAAAGCCTCGCCGCCCAGTTGCTCGGGGGCGTAGCGCCGGGCGGCCCCGGCGGAATTGACCAGGGCCGCGATGGGGCCGATCTCTTCCTCGATGCGGCGGACCGTTTCCAGGGCGGCGGCCTCGTCGCTCGTATCGGCGGCCAGCACATGCATGTCCAGCCCTTCGGCCCGCAGCGCGGCGCGGGCCGACTCCAGGTTGGCCTGGCTGCGCGACACGCCGGCGACGGTCGCGCCGGCCCGCGCGAATGCGCGCGCGCAGGCAAAGCCTATGCCTTTGCTGGCGCCGGTGACCATCACTACGGCATTGTCGAACGTGAGCGTGGGAGCCAGTTTCATCTGGAGCGTCCTCCGGGTTGCGCGTGAATCCGATTATCCATCCAGCACGCCGGGCGCGTAGTTCTGCAGGAACCACAGCAACGCCATGGGGCCGGCATTGAAGCACGCATGCAGGGCGATCGAAGCGCCGATGCCGAAGCGCACGCGCATCCATCCCAGTACCAGCCCGGTTGCCCATTGCGGCAGCACCAGCAAGGGCAACAGCACCCAGCCGGCCTCGCCCAGGCGGAAGTTGAAAAGATGCAGGAAGGCGAACGCCAGCGTGGACAGATGAAAGACGATGGGAAAAGCATTGCGGTAGCGGCGCAGCCAGCGCCATGGCCAGCGCCAGCGGCGCCAGGCCAGCACGGCGGCAATGGCGCCGCATGCCAGGACGAGGCTCGCCGCCGCCATCAGGCTGGGCCGCATCAGCATGGCGGCGACCAGCACGGGCAACAGCCACGGCGCCACGGCGGGCCGCCGCAAGCCGAAGCGGAACACCATTTCCTCGACCACCGGCGCCCACAGGACGACGTGGAACCACGACAGATGCAGCGCATCCAGGCGACGTTCGGCGCCCGAGGCCGTTGCGACGGAGGCCGCCAGCGGCCCGAGCACCAGCAGGTTGATGCCCCACAGCACCAGCAGCCAGTTGAACAGGTGCGGCCCGGCAGCGCCACCCAGCCATTCCTGCGATGCGTAGCGCGGCCGGCCCTCGTGCAGGCTGCGGTAGCCATAGGCGCCGCGCGGCATGCGCGGCGCCAGCCGGGGCCGCCTGACGAAAGCCAGGAAGTCGGCGAATTCTTCGCGAAAGCGTGGCCGGCCGGCCGAGCCCGAGACGGCGGATGCGTGAGAAGCGCGGGCCTCAGGCATTGCCGCTGTGCAATTGCTGCATCGCCTGTTCGAACTCGCCCTTGAGCACGGCCGGGATGATGGCGCGGGCGCGATCCAGGGTCTCGTCGATGCGGAGCTGTTCTTCCTTGCGGGGCGGGTGCAGCACGAAGTCCACCACCTGTTGCGCCAGGCCGAGCGAACGGGGATGGCCGATACCCAGCCTCAGCCGCCAGAACGCCGGCGAGCCCAGCGCGGCCTGGATGTCCTTCAGGCCGTTGTGTCCCGCATGGCTGCCACCCTGCTTGAGCTTGGCCTGGCCGGGAAGCAGGTCCAGTTCGTCGTGCGCCACCAGGATCTGCTCGGGCGCCAGCTTGTAGAACCGCGCCAGCGCGCCGACCGCCTGGCCCGACCGGTTCATGTAGGTCATGGGCTTGACCAGCAGGATCGCCGCCCCATCGACGCGCGCCTTGGCCACGTGGCCGAAGAAAGGCTTTTCGTTCGCGAACGACACGCGCAGGTCGTCGGCAATCTGGTCCAGCAGCCAGAAGCCCGCATTGTGCCGGGTGCGTTCGTAATCGGGACCGGGATTGCCCAGCCCGGCGATGAGGCGTATGGGTTCGGACATGAAGGGATCGATGCGCAAGAAAAACGATGGACGGCCGCCGGGTGCGGCGACGCGGCGGCCGGGACTCGAATGAAAGGCCTGTTATCTTAGCCCGATCCCTGTCGGCGGGCGCCCGGATCCCCGTCCTGCCGGACGAATTCGCAGAAGCGCATCGCGGCCGCGCTGGCCCCGCCGTGGTGCATCGCCAGCACGATGGGATAGGTCACGGCTTCCCCCTGCCCCGACACCACCTCCACGTACACCACGCCGTCCATCGCGATGCGGCGGGTCGAATCGGGAATGAGAGCCACGCCCACGCCCAGGCGCACCAGCCCCAGCGTGGCGAGCAGGTGCGTTTCGGACTGATGCACGTGCACGTGGGCCCCGGTCTGCTGCAGGGCGACGCTCACGGCCGCGTGATAGCCCGGGCTGGCCGCGTGCGGATAATGCGTGACGAGCTGTTCCCCCGCCAGGTCGGGAAGACCGACGCGGCCAAGGCCGGCAAAACGATGGGCCCGGTGCACCGCGAGGCAGAACCGCTCGCGGCCGAAGGGAAACGTCCGCAGCTGGGGATGGCTCGCACCCCCCGGCACGCAGACGCCCACGTCGATGCTGCCGCCTTCGACCGCGGAGATCACGTCCTGGCTGGATCCCGTGGTCAAGGACACGCGTATGCCGGCCTCCACCGCGCAGAATCGCTCCAGCCATTCCGGCAGCAGGTTGAGCATCGCGCTGTCTATGCTCTTGATCCGGAGGATCTCGCGCGCGCCCTCGGTGGCCGCCCTGGCCGCCGCGACGGACATTTCGGCCTGCCGCAGCAGGTAGCGGGCTTCGCGCAGGAAGACCACGCCCGCCGGCGTGAGCGAGACCGACGAACGCGTGCGCTGGAAGAGCGGCGTCCCCACGGTCTCTTCCAGTCGCCGGATGGCCGTGCTCAGGGGCGGCTGGGTCATGCAGAGACGGATGGCGGCACGCCGGAAATTGAGCTCCTCGGCCACCACGATGAATTGCCTGAGCTGCCTGAGATCCGCGAGACCCGGTGGATGTCGTTCCGGCGTGTTCATCGAGGGCGGAGGTGCGGCTGCATGGCGGCTCAATTCAAGGTGATGCGGGTCTTGTCCAGGATTTCCGTCCAGTACTTGAGGTCTTCGGCCATCATGGCCTCGAACTGCGTGGGCGAGACATCGCGCGTCTGGATGGCCCGCTTGGCCAGAGCTTGGCGGAACTCGTCGTTGCGCGCAACCCGCGCCCATGCCGCGCGGAGCTTTTCCTTGACCGGAGCGCTCACGCCGGAAGGCGCGAAGACGGCAAGCCAGCCGTCGTTGGCCATGCCCTCGATGCCCAGTTCCTTGAAGGTCGGCACGGACGGAAACGCCGCCGGCCGTTCCGAGCCGGTGGACGCCAGCGCGCGGATGCGCCCGCTGTGGATGAGGTCTTCGGCGCCCGCCACGGTTTGCAGGGTGAGCTGCACGTCGCCCGCGAGCAAGGCCATGATGGCGGGGTTCTGGCCCTGGTATGGCGCATGCACCATGTTCAGGCCCTGCTGCAGGCGGAACTGCTCGGCAAGCACGTGCGAAGGCGCTCCCACGCCGCCGGATGCGTATGTGAAGGCGCCGGGCTTGGCCTTGATGCGTTCGACCAGCTCGCGCACATTGGCCACGTCCACGTGCTGCGGCGCGACCATGAGGACGAAGCCCTGGTCGCCCAGGTAGCCGATAGGCGTGAAGCTGCGCAGCGGATCGTATTCCACGTCGGGCCGCAGCCTGCTGTTGAGCAGGATGCCGAACGAGCCCAGCGCGAGGGTGTAGCCGTCGGGCTTGGACTTGGCCAGCCGCACCATGCCGATCGTGCTGCCGGCTCCCGGCACGTTCCTCACCACCACGGGCTGGCCGAGCTCCTTGGCGAGATAGGTCGCGGCCAGGCGTCCCGCCACGTCCAGCAATCCCCCCGGCGCGTACGGGACGATGAGCTCGAGATTGCGGCTGGGATACTCCTCCGCCGCTCCCGCCGGCATCGTGCCGAACAGGGCGGCCGCGAGCACCAGTGCGCGGGCGGCGAGGGCACGGGCACGCCCCATGCCGTTTCTGACGATGTTATTCATGTTGGTCGCGTCTCCTTCCACGTATTCATTCAAGCCACGCTTGCGCGCAGCGATTCGAGATAGGCCTCGGGGAATTCCAGTTCGGGCTGCCGGCGCGCCAGCCAGAGCCGGTGGTCCTCGTCCGAGTGCATCACCTGGCGCTCGGCCAGCGGCGGCCACTCCGGCGCGCTGAGCCAGACTCGGAGCAGATGGCGGCGTTTCTCGATGGCGTCTTCGTCGACATAGTCCGTGCGGCCATGCACGATCACGCGATTGTTGAGGAACTGGATGTCGCCGTCCTGGAACTGCATGTCCAGGTAGAAATCCGGCGATTCGGCCATGGTCTCCAGGGTGGCGATCGCTTCCCTGTCGAGGTCGGTCAAGTGTCCGTGCCCCTCCTGCGCCGCGCGCCGGATGTAGCTGCCTAGAAAGTAGCAGGCCACCTGCTGCGGCCAGCCGTCGAGCCGGTCGAACACCGGAACCGGCGCCAGGCTCACCTTTCTCCCGTCGCCCAGCTGGGCGTCCTTGTCGCCGCGCCGGAAGTAGTAGCCGCCGTACAGGCTGGCCAGCAGGTCCGGCCGGCTCTCGGCCAGCGCATCGTGGATTGCCAGGGCGCTGCAGATCCGGCTCGCGCCGCCGGCCTTGGCGGTGCGCAGACACATCAGGCCGATGATGTCGCAGGAATCGGTGTGCATGTTCATGTGGCCGCCGTCCTGGTAGGCGCGCGCCACTTCGCCGTAGCCTTCGAGGTTCAGCACGTGGCCCAGCAGCTCGCCCCGGTGGGACTGGGAGATCGGCACGCCCAGGTGCACGGAGAGGCCGAAATAGATCTGGGCCATTTCATCGGCGCTGTACTCGGTGCGCGGCAGGCCGCGCAGCATGGCGAATCCCTTGCCGCGATAGATCTGCCCGGCAACCGCCGCCAACTTGCGCGCCACCCGGTCCAGCGGGAAGTCCTGGCGGCGCAAGGGCAGGGTCCGCCCCCCGCCTCGTGCATTCAGGGCCGCAAGCGCGCGGCCGATTTCGTCGATATCCGCTTCGTCCAGGTGGAACAGGCAGGTTTCGGTCCAATCGATCTGCGGACCGCGCCAGGAAGCGGGCGCGCCCGTAGGGGACAGGAGGTGGCGAGTGGCAGTGGACATGGTCGTCGCTCGGGAATAGTTGGAATCGCCCCGGGCCGCACCGGCCCGGACGATCCCAGTGTGCCCGATCGCCCCTGATATCTCTAATTCTTTTCAATGGCGGAGCTGATACATCCCGTATCTCAGCCTTCATCGCCTCCCGACAGGCCTCGCGGCCATGAAAAAACCCCGACCGGGAAACGATCGGGGTTTTTCGCAAGCGCAACCGGAAATCCGCGCCGGCGGCAGCCAGCGCGCAGGCCGGGAGTCTTTTACTTCTCTTCGGCCGGAGCGGCTTCTTCCTCGGCCGCACCGCCCGGCTTGGCGATGGCGGTGGCAACGACGATGTCGCCGCCCGCGGCGAACGTGACGCCCTTGGGAGGCTTGATGTCGGCCAGGTGGATCGAGGCGCCGGCGATGATGTTGCCCAGGTCGACTTCGATGAACTGGGGCAGGTCGTTCGGCAGGCAGTTCACTTCGACTTCGTTCAACACGTGGTTGATGATCGCGCCGCTGAGCTTGACGGCGGGCGAGGTCTCGGCGTTGACGAAGTGCAGGGGCACCTTGGTGTGCAGGGCCTGGCCGGCGGCGACGCGCTGGAAGTCCACGTGCAGCACTTGGGGCTTGTAGGGATGCCATTGAACGGCGCGCAGCAGGACTTGCGTGCCCTTGCCGTCGAGTTGCATGCTCAGGATGGAGGAGTGGAACTCTTCCTTGCGCAGGGCATGGTAGATCTCGTTGTGGTCGAGTTCGATCGACAGGGGCGCTGCGTCGCCGCCATAGACGATGGCGGGAACACGGCCGGCGCGGCGCAGGCGGCGGCTCGCACTCGAACCCTGGACGCTACGCGAAGTGGCGTTGAATTGCATGGTTTTCTCCAAAATGCGGCGGGCGACATACCCGCGCGCGGTGCACGGAACGCGACCATCGCATTCCGTCCGGCAGCGCCGCGACCAGCGCTTCCGGCTCGCCTTCGAGCCCTGCGCGAGGCAAGGCTCGAAGAGCAGAACTTATTCGACGAACAGCGAGCTGACCGAGTCGGCCCGCGAAATGCGCAGCATCGTTTCGCCGATCAGGGCGGCGCACGACAGCTGGCGGATGCGGCTGCATGCCCTGACCTCGTCGCTGGCGGGAATGGTGTCGGTCACCACCAACTCGTCGAGGTCGGATTCGGCGATGCGGCCCACCGCGCCGCCCGACAGCACGGCGTGCGTGCAATAGGCGTACACGGCCAGGGCGCCGCGCTGCTTCAGGACCTGGGCGGCCTTGCACAGCGTGCCGGCGGTATCGACCATGTCGTCCATGATGATGCAGGTGCGGCCATCGACGTCGCCGATAATGTTCATCACTTCGGACACGTTGGCCCGCGGACGGCGCTTGTCGATGATGGCCAGGTCGACCTCGAGGCGCTTGGCCAGCGCGCGGGCGCGGACCACGCCGCCCACGTCGGGCGAGACCACCATCAGGTTCGACAGGTTGCGTTTCCAGATGTCGCTGAGCAGGATGGGCGCAGCGTAGATGTTGTCGACCGGGATGTCGAAGAAGCCTTGGATCTGGTCGGCGTGCAGGTCCATGGTCAGGATGCGGTCCACGCCGACGACCTGCAGCATGTTGGCCACGACCTTGGCCGAGATCGCCACGCGCGCCGAACGGGGGCGGCGATCCTGGCGGGCATAGCCGAAATACGGCATGGCCGCCGTGATGCGGCCGGCGGAAGCCCGGCGCAGCGCATCGACCATGACCATGATTTCCATCAGGTTGTCGTTGGTCGGCGCACAGGTGGGCTGGAGCACGAAGACGTCCTTGCCACGGACGTTCTCGTTGATTTCCACCATGACTTCGCCGTCGGAGAAGCGACCGACGCTCATCTTGCCCAGTGGTATGCCGAGATGGCTCGCGACGTCCGCCGCCAGCTTGGGGTTGGCAGTCCCCGTGAATATCATGAAGCTTTCTTGCGCCATGACGCATGTGCCCGTGGCTGTGGCCCGGGTGACCTGTAACCGGGGCCGATCGACAAAACAACAAAGCTGTTGACCCTGTGAAACGCGAACAGGCATCAACAGCTTTAGGTCAAAGACTTTGGCTGGGGAGGAAGGATTCGAACCCTCGAATGCCGGAATCAAAATCCGGTGCCTTAACCAACTTGGCGACTCCCCAACTCGTTGCCCCCGCAGGAACTGCGTGGGCATCGAAACTTTCTGCATGAACGTCCGGCTGCGACGAACGTTCGCGCTGATGGCCCTTTCAAGCGGCCCAGTCCAGCAGCGGATGCGCATCGAGCCCGGCACATGCCTGGTTGACTCTCAACGCCGACAGCCCGCCGGGCTGATCCTGCATTGTAGCGGCGATTTTGCACACCGCGCCATCGGCCTGCGCCTGCGTGTCGCATTCGACAAATAGGCACGCGCCCGATCCGGACATCCTGACCCGGGCGCCTTCCAGCGCCTGGGAAAGCGCCGCCGCGACACGCCCGACTTCGGAAAACCGGGCAAAAACGACAGGCTCCAGATCGTTCCTGAAGGCACCGTTAAATGCGCCCCGAGGAAAGTCCGCTATTTTGACGCGTGGCGTATCTCTTGTCAATTCGGGAGCCTGGAAAACTTCCGCGGTGGGCACGCTGGCGTCGGGCTGGACCACCACGTACCAGCGGGGCGGCAGCGACAGCGCGGTCAATTCCTCGCCCACGCCTTCGGCGAAGGCATTGCGGCCGAACACGAAAACCGGCACGTCGGCGCCCAGCGGCAGCGCGAGCTGCATCAGTTGCCGCCGCGTCAGTCCGGTGTTCCACAAGCGGTTCAGGGCCAGCAGCACGGACGCGGCGTCGCTCGAGCCCCCACCCAGGCCACCGCCCGCCGGTATGCGCTTTTCCAGGTCGATCTCGGCGCCGAGCGTGCAGCCCGTGGCCTGCTGCAAGGCCCGCGCGGCCCGCACCGTCAGGTCGGCATCCGCGGGCACGCCGGGCAAGTCGCGAACGCGCACGATACGGCCGTCGCCGCGCGCGCGCAGGTGCAGGGTGTCCTGCAGGTCGATGAAACGAAAGACGGTCTGCAGCAGGTGATAGCCGTCGGCGCGCCGGCCGACGACGTGCAGGAACAGGTTGATCTTGGCGGGCGCGGGGACGTCGCGCAGCTCGGCGGCCATGGCGGATGGGGCCTAGGGATTGATGACCAGGCGCAGGTCGACCTCCTGGCCGGCCTCGTTGCGCGCCATCTGCAGCCGCGTGGGGCCGAGCGCATCGTATTGCCGTGCGGTGACGTGCCAGCCGGCCTGGTCGAACACCAGCGGGCGCCCCTGCTCGTCGCGCTGGGCCACGGTGGCCGGCGACTGCGGCGCGACGCGGCCGCGCAACCAGTCGCGCAACCCGGACACCGGGATGTCGCTGCCCAGCACGATGCCGACCAGTTCGTCGGGATCGCCGGCGCGGGTCTCTTTGCCATTCGATTCGCGCAGCACGGCTTCGCCGGGGCCGGCCTCGACCCGGGCCAGGGTCGCGCCCAGCGGCGACACCAGGTCGAGGGCGAGGCGGCTGCCGTCGTCGCGCCAGGCAAAGCTGCCCTGGACCGCGTTCTGCTTGCCGCCCAGCTCTTCGACCCGCAGCGCGAAGCGTCCCACGCGCGACAGGGAACGGCTCTCCTCCGCGCCCTGCGGGGCGGGAATGGGAACCGGGACGGCGCAGGCGGCGAGAAGCGCGATGAACCCGCCGGCCACCGCGGCGCGGGCCAGGCGTGGAAGCGACCGCATCACAGCGTCACGTCGAGGCGCGCAAGCGTGCCCCGCAGCGCGGCGTTGGAAGGATCCTTGGCCTGGACTTCGCGCCACAGCTGGCGGGCTCGCGCCTGTTGCCCGGAGGCCCAGAGGACCTCGCCCAGGTGCACGGCGATCTCGGCGTCGGGCCGCAACTGGTAGGCGCGCTCGAGATAGGACAATGCCCGGGCGTTGTCGCCCATGCGGTAGTAGACCCAGCCCATGCTGTCGACGATGAAGGGATCGTCGGGCGCCAGGTTCAGGGCGCGCTCGATCAGCTTCTTGGCTTCGGCCAGGCGGATGTTGCGGTCGGCCAGCGAATAACCGAGCGCGTTATAGGCATGGGCGTGGTCGGGCTTGACCGCGATGATGCGGCGCAGCCGGTTCTCCATCTCGTCGATCCGGTTCTGCTGCTCGTACAGCATGGCCAGGTCGTACATGAGATCGGGCGTATCGGGGTAGCGTTCGCTGGCTGCCTCGAGGACCTTGACCGCCTCGTCGCGCTGGCCGGCCGACCGCAGGATCTGCGCCTCGGTCAAGGCCACCTGCGTCCCTTCCCGGGCGCT
This sequence comes from Pigmentiphaga sp. NML080357, assembly GCF_002188465.1. GTDB lineage: Bacteria > Pseudomonadota > Gammaproteobacteria > Burkholderiales > Burkholderiaceae_B > Pigmentiphaga. The sequence goes on from NZ_NINW01000003.1 coordinate 68,042, forward strand.
GCGCGGGTCGATGATGGACAGGATCTTGCGTGCCTCGTCCAGCCTGCCCTGCTTTCCGCGCAGCACCGCCTGCCGCAGGCGCGCCGCGAGCGCGGCGTCCGGGTCGTCGACCTTGGCGAGCAGGTCGAAGGCATCGTCGTAGCGCTGCTGGTCTTCGGCGATCTGCACCCGCAGGAACAGCGCGTTGTCGGCCTCGGGCAGCGGCGCCAGCCCCTTGTCGGCGCCGATGCGCTGCTCGTGGATGTCGAGATATTGCTTGAGATAGCCGTCGGCTTCCGAAGGGCGCTGCGACTGGTAGGCCAGCACGCCCTGCATGTACAGGATCTCGAAGTCCTCGGGATTGGCGCGTGCCAGCGCCTGCAGTTCGGAGCGGGCGCCGTCGTAGTCCTTCAGCGAGGCGAGCGCGCGCGCCAGCAGCACGCGCAGGTTGCGCGATTCGGCATGGGTGGCGATGAAGGCGCGGGCGCGCGCCACGGACTGCTCGGGCTCGATTTCTATGCCCATTTGCAGCGCCAGCATGGCGGCCGCCTCGGAATCGGGCTGGGCCTCGAGGGCGGCGCGCGCCTCGCGCAGCGCGCGGGCGTTATCGCCGGCGGCCGCCGCCACGCGCGCCAGCGCAAGATGCGCTTCCGGCAGGTTGCGCACGTCGGCCAGCGCCTCTTCGAGAATGGCAAGCGCCCGGCGCTTGTCTTCCAGGCGCGCGACCACGCGCCGGGCTTCGACGATCGCCACGGACTTGTCGGGCGCGGCCGAAATGCGGGCGCGCAACGCCGATCCCATGCCTTCCACCCTGCCGGCCGCCGCGGCCAGCGAGAGCGCCGTCTGGCGCGCCTCGACGTCGGCCGGGTCCAGCTCGGCCCACATCTGCGCCGCATCGAGCGCGCGCACCAGGTCGCCGCCGGCCAGGGCGAATTCGACCGCCCTGCGCGCGAGGCGCGGATCGCGCGTATGGCGGGCCAGTTCCAGCGACGTGCTGGTAGCGGGCCCGAACGCGCCCCGCTGGGCGGCGACTTCGGATGCCAGGACCTGGAACAGGATCTCGGCCGACAGGTCGACGTTGGGCAAAGCCTTGGGCCCGATGGACCGGGCGCCCAGCGGCGACAGGCTCAGGCCCGGGACCAGCAGCTCGTCCGAAGCGGGAGGGTCGGCCTGGGCCAGCGCGACCGATGCCGTCGCCGCCAGCCCCATACATGCGGCCGCCAGCTTCAAACGATGAGCGTTAAACAACATGGCACAATTCCTTGGCGTATCGCCGACGCCGTCCATATTCGGTGATGTTAGCACTGCGCTTACCTGCCCCACGTGACGGCGGCGGCTCTGCCGGCGATGGCGGACAGCGCGGATACGCTGGTTCATAGGCTTTACTCATCGGACTGCCGGTCGCGCCAACAGTTCAGTGCGCGAAGGCAGCAATCATCATGCCCGAGCTTCCCGAAGTCGAAACCACCCGCCGCGGCATCGCGCCCACGGTGGAAGGGCGCGAGCTGCGCCGGCTGGTCGTGCGCGAACACCGCCTGCGCTGGCCGATTCCCGAGGATCTCGCCTCCCTGGTGGAAGGCCGCCGTATCCTCGCCACCGGCCGGCGCGGCAAATATCTCCTGATGCAATTCGAGCATGGCTGGCTGATCGTCCATCTGGGCATGTCGGGGTCCCTGCGGCACGTGGATCCGTCCGAACCGCCGCGCAAGCACGACCACGTCGACTGGGTGTTCGACCAGGCCGTCCTGCGCCTGCACGATCCGCGGCGCTTCGGCGCGGTACTCTGGCATGCCGCCGAGACCGGGCCGGTCGAAGACCATCCCCTGCTGGCCAGCCTCGGCATCGAACCCTTCGATCCCCGCTTCGACGGCGGCTGGCTGTTCCGCCATACGCGGCGCCGCAGCGCCCCCATCAAGCAGGCGCTGCTGATGGGCGACATCGTGGTGGGGGTAGGCAACATCTACGCTTCGGAAAGCCTGTTCCGCGCCGGGATCCATCCGCGCACGCCGGCGGGACGCATTTCCGCGGCGCGCTATGAGAAACTGGCGGCCGCGGTGCGCGCCACGCTGGAAGACGCCCTGCGCGCCGGCGGCAGCTCGCTGCGCGACTACGTGGGCGCGGGTGGGGAGTCGGGTTATTTCCAGATCGATGCGCGGGTCTACGACCGGGCCGGGCAACCCTGCCGGGTGTGCGCCACGCCTATCCGGCGGCTCGTGCAGGGACAGCGGGCGACTTATTTTTGCCCTAGATGTCAAAGGTAGGCCCCCTACGCCCTTACGGGCGCCCCCCAGGGGGCGGCGCCGGCGGACCGGTAAAGCCGGGCTGCCGAAGGGAGGAGCGGGATTTGTCGAAGGGGCTGGGCGGGAAAGTGAAGGAAGGGTTTAGATGATTGCTTTTTCGCGGCGGGTGGCGCAGTGGCAGCGGGCCGAGGGGCGGCATACGCTGCCTTGGCAGAATACGCACGATCCTTACCGCATCTGGCTGTCGGAGATCATGCTGCAGCAGACCCAGGTGGCGACGGTGATTCCGTATTACGAGCGCTTCCTGGCGCAGTTCCCGACCGTGGCCGACCTGGCGGTGGCGGACGAGGAAGCGGTCATGGCGCTGTGGGCCGGGCTGGGGTATTACACGCGGGCGCGCAATCTGCACGCCTGTGCCAGGCGCATCATGTCGGACTGGGGCGGGCGTTTCCCGCCTACGGCCGCCGAGATCGAGACGCTGCCCGGCATCGGCCGCTCGACGGCGGCGGCCATCGCCGCGTTCGCCTATGGCGAGCGCAGCCCCATCCTGGACGGCAACGTCAAGCGGGTATTCGCGCGGCATTTCGGCATCGAAGGCGATCCCAGCAAGCGGGCCGTGGAGCAACGCATGTGGGCGATCGCCCAGGCCGAGGTGCCGCCCGAGGGCCCGGAGGCGGCGGACGAGATGCGCCGCTATACACAGGGGCTGATGGACCTGGGCGCGACGCTCTGCACGCGCGGAGATCCCGACTGCGGCCAGTGCCCCGTGCGCGACACCTGCGTGGCGCTGCGCGAGGCGCGGCAGCACGAGCTGCCGACGCCGCGCGTGCGCAAGGCCGTTCCCGAACGGCATACCCGCATGCTGGTGATCGAAAAGGCGGGCGAAGTGCTGTTGCAGCGCAGGCCCTCGCCCGGCATCTGGGGCGGGCTATGGAGCCTGCCGGAGTTCGACGACGGCGATGCGCTGGCGGCGTGCCGGGTGCTAGGCGTCGCGCCGGCCGAGACCGTGCGGCTGCCCACGTTCTCGCACACCTTCACCCATTTCAGGCTGCACGTCGAACCCTGGCACGTGCAGGCCGGTCCGGTGGCGCTGAAGGACGGCGCCGGCAATCCGCCGCAGATATGGATGCCCACGGCCGAAGTGGAAGGAGCGGCGCTGCCGGCGCCGGTCAAGAAACTGCTCCAGGGCTTGTTCCGGCGAGGCGGCCTGCTGTAGGCGTGGCGGGCCGGCGGACGGTCAGCTGCGCATCGTCACGCGCATCTGGTAGCGGTCCGGGGGGCCGAGAATGCTCTGGTATTCGATCGGCCTGTCGTGCTCGTCGAAGGCCACCCGCCTGACGTCGACCAGCGCGGATCCGATGGGAACCTGCAGACTGCGGGCGATGACCGGATCGGCCAGGGCAGCCCCGGCGGCCGCCTCGATCCGGAAATAGGGAAAACCGGCCCGCGCCATCAACTCGCTCAGCGCATGGCGGGAGATGTCCTCGCGCTTGAAACGCGACGCGACGTCTATCGGCAGCCAGGCCGTGCTGTGCAGGATGGGCAAGCTGCCCCGCGTGCGCAGGCGGACCAGCTTCATGACGCGTTCGCCTTCGGGCAGCAACAGCCCCGTCCGCACGTGGGGAGGCGCCGCGACCTCCTCGAAAGATTCCAGCCGCGGGGTACTGAGCGCGCGGCTCTCGGCCACCTGTTCCATGAAACCGGCCAAGGGCGTCTGCAGCGATACCACCGACGCCGATTCGGCCACGAAGGTACCGTCGCCCTGGCGCCGTTCTATCAGGCCTTGCTCCTCCAGCCCCTGCATGGCGCGTCTGACAGTAATGCGCGAAACCGAGAACAGCTTGCACAGTGCATCCTCGGTAGGCAGGCGTTCGCCGGGCTGGTAGCGGCCGGTGGCGATGCCGTCCTTGATGACGGCCGCTATCTGGTGATGGAGCGGGGTTCCTAGGGTTCGACTCAGCTTCTGCATGAAGGCGTAACGCAAACGGCCATGGTGGACGCGATGGAGCGCAATTGTGTCATGGCCTGCGACGCCAGGCCGGTTTTGCGCTAAATTTGTCATGTTGTCATAATGATTATACGAATCTACCGGCGACATTGCCTTGGGAGTACCGATGGAGCGCACGCTCTTCGACAAGATTTGGGACGATCACGTGGTGATGGACATGGGCGACGGCTTCGCGCTGTTGCACGTGGATCGCCACCTGATCACGGACGCGGGCAGCAAGGCCCTGGTCGACATGCGCGAACGCGGGCTCGCGATGCGCAATCCGGAGCTGGCCTTCGCCTCGCCGGACCATTCGGTAACGACCACGCCCGGACGCACGGACCTCAATGCCCACAGCGTCAGGCTGGTGGGCAACCTGCGCAAGGAGGCCCAGGCGCGAGGCATCCGGCTGTTCGACATGGGCAGCGGCGCCCAGGGGATTCTTCATGTCGTCGGCCCGGAGCTGGGGCTGACGCTGCCCGGGGCACTGGTGGTCTGTGCCGACAGCCATACCTGCACCCATGGCGGCCTCGGGGCGTTGGGCTTTGGCATCGGCGCGAGCGAGTTCGCGCATGTGGGGGCCACCCAGACGCTGGTCCAGCAAAAGCCGCGCAACATGCGGGTGCGATTCGCGGGCGCGGCGGCGCCCGGCGTCTCGGCCAAGGACCTGATCCTGCATGCGGTGGGGCTCGTCGGCGCGGCCGGCGGTACCGGCTACGCCATCGAGTATGCGGGCGAAGCCGTGCGCGAACTCGACATCGAGGCGAGGCTGACGCTGTGCAACCTGTCCATCGAGCTGGGCGCGAAGATCGGCATGGTGGCGCCCGACGAGAAGACCATCGCGTACCTGCAAGGCAAGCCGTTCGCTCCGCGCGGCGGCGACTGGGACCGCGCCGTCGAGTACTGGCGAACGCTGCATTCCGACGCGGGCGCCCGGTTCGACCGCGAGGTACTCATTGATGCCGGCAGCGTCGCGCCGCAAATTACCTGGGGCACCAGTCCCGAACAGGTCATGGCCGTCGATGGCCTCGTTCCCGATCCCGCGGTGATCGGCGATGCCGGACATCGCCGCGCCGCGCTTGCCGCGCTCGACTACATGGGGCTCGAACCCGGCCAGCCGATTGCCGGCACGCCGGTGGACAGGGTCTTCATCGGCTCGTGCACGAATGCGCGCCTGTCCGACCTGCGCAGCGCGGCGGCCGTCGTCCGCGGCCGCCGCGTGGCCGCGCACGTCGAGGCCTGGGTCGTTCCCGGTTCGGAACGCGTCAAGCGGGCCGCCGAAGCGGAAGGCCTGGACCGGATATTCATGCAGGCCGGTTTCCAATGGCGCGAACCCGGCTGCTCCATGTGCGTCGCCGCCAATGGGGAAACGGCAGCCCCGGGCCAGCGAATCGTCTCCACCTCCAACCGCAATTTCGTGGGCCGGCAAGGCCCCGGTGCCCGCACCCACCTCGCCAGTCCGGCCATGGCGGCCGCCGCCGCCGTGAGCGGGACGATCTGCGACATCCGCCACATCGGGACGCTGTCCGCATGACTCCCTTCATACGCCTGGAATCCGTCGCCGCGCCGCTGCTGCGCGACAACATCGACACGGACCTGATCATTCGCGTCGAGCCGCTGTTCAGCGGCGTCCCCCGCGCCGACCTCGGCCGCTACTGCTTCGAGACCTTGCGCTACCGCCAGGACGGCACCGAAGATCCCGACTTCGTCTTCAACCAACCGGCCAGCCGCCATGCGCAAATCCTGCTCGCGGGCGCCAACTTCGGCTGCGGCAGCTCGCGCGAAGGCGCGGTCTGGGCATTGCTGGCCATGGGTGTGCGCTGCGTGATCGCGCCCAGCTTCGGCGACATCTTCTTCAACAACTGCTTCCAGAACGGCCTGCTTCCCGTACGCCTGGCGCGCGCCGACGTAGAAGCCCTTGCCGAGCACGCAAGAACCGCCCCCGCTGCGCGCATGGTGGTGGACCTGCAGCATGGTTTCGTGGCGGGAGCCGATGGCAGGCAGGTCGGCTTCGAGATCTCCGCGCGTCGGCGCGAAGCCTTGCTCGAGGGCCTCGACCCCATCGCGCAGACGCTCAAGCACCAGGCGCGGATCGACGATTTCCAGCGGCAGGATGCATTGCGCCGGCCCTGGATATACCGATTCGGCGCGCTCGCCGACCCCATACCGGCAGAGACCGGACAACGTCCCTCCCCTCCAAAGGAACCGACATGAGCACTCCATCCTCCCTTCCGGACTTCCGGCGCCGGCAATGGCTCGCCGCGGCCGCCTCCGGCGCCGCCTGCGCCGCCCTGCCCGCCGCGCTACGCGCGCAAGGCGCCTACCCGGACAAGCCGGTAAAGATGATCGTTCCCATGCCGCCCGGCGGCGCCACCGACGGCATGGCGCGGTTGATCGCCCTGAAGCTCGGCGAACGCTGGGGCCAGAGCGTGGTGGTAGAGAACCGCGCCGGCGCGGGCGCCATCATCGGCACCCAGGCAGTCGCGCGGGCGGCACCGGATGGCTACACCTTCGGCCTGGTCATCAGTTCCCACACCATCAACCCCGCCGTGCGCAGCACGCTGCCCTACGACACGCTGAAAGACTTCACGCCGCTCACCCAGCTCGGCTCGGCGGTGATCGCGCTGGTGGCCCACCCGGGCTTTGCCGCCAGCGACGTGGCGGGCTTGATCAAGATTGCGCGCGCCGAGCCGGGACGTCTGGAGTACGCGTCGCTGGGCGTAGGCACCGCCACCCACGTGGCCGGAGAACTGCTCAAGGTGAAGGCCGGCATCGACCTCACCCACGTGCCCTACAACGGCAGCGCGCCGGCGTACAACGACCTGCTGCCGGGACGCGTCAAGGTCGGCTTCGTCATCCTGGAGTCGGCCCTGCCGCACATCCAGTCGGGCCGCCTGAAGCTCTTGGCCATCACCAACGGCAAGCGCAGTCCCTCGCATCCTGAATTTCCCACCATTGCCGAAACCGTGCCCGGCTATGCATACGAAAGCATCTTCGGCTTCGTCGCGCCTGCGGGCCTTCCGCCGGCCATCGCGCAAAAGCTCTCCGCCGACCTGATCGCGACGGTAAAGCGGCCGGAAGTCGTGCGGCAATTGAACGCCTGGGGCACCGACGTGGTCGGCTCCACGCCGGAACAGTTCGGCGGCTTCATACGGCGCGAGATCGAGGAAACCCGGGACGTGGTCAGGAACGCCGGGATCAAGCTGATGGAATGAACGAGGCAAGTCCGCGTCGGTCGATTCCAGGGAATCAGCCAGTCTTCCTTGAGATCGATGCCGAATCCCGGCGCGGGCGAACGCCTCATGCACCGGATCGTCGTCCACGGACCGGTATTCGAACGATAAGGCGTGACGCGCCGGCGTCCTAGGCGCCGCTTCCCGCTTCGACGAATTCCGCCGCGATCAGCGCCGCTGCCTCGGACAGCCGCCCCAGGCATGCCCGCTCCATTTCCGGCGTCAGCAGCTCGGCGGGAAACGCACGCGCCAGGCTGCCGATCACTTTCTTTTCGCCCGGCTGGAAGATGGGCACGGCCACGCCGGCGAGATTTGGGGTGATCTGGCTGTGGCTGGTGGCGTAGCCGTTGCGACGTATCGCGGCCAGCGTCCGGCGGAACTCTTCCCAGTTGCGCCCCAGCCCGGCCTGGGCGATTTCCTCGGCGCTGCGCAGATAAGTCTGCCGTATCCGGTGCGGACTGAAGAAGGCCAGCATCGCCAGCGAGGCCGCGCCGCGGAACAGCGGAAACGGCATGCCGCGCGAGCGGCGCACGGGAATGTCCTGCCCCTTGTACTCGAGCGTATCGGGCCCTTCCTTGTAGATGCACAGTACCTTGTCGCGATAGAGGTTGTGCAGCAGCAGCACGCTGCCTGGCTCGCGCACGGCCGGCAGCACCTTGCGGCCGGCCAGGTACAGCGGGTCGGTCAGCACCAGCATGCGCTCGAGTTCGATGATCCGCGGCCCCAGCGCGTACATGCCGCCCGACGACGGCGCCAGCAGGCCGGCATCGCACAGCTCCTTCACATAGCGATAGGCCGTGGAGCGGGTATAGCCCAGCCGGGACATGACGTCCTCGATGCGCAGCAGCGGGTGTTCGACGGACAACAGCTCCAGCACTTCGAAGGCGCGGGCTAGCGTGGAAGCCGGACGGGCGTTGTCGGATGCGTTCACGGGGCGCATGGGGCTGGACGGTGGCGCGGATTATACCGACCCCGTCAGCATCACTCTATTAATCCTAAATAATGGGATGTTTGACGAATCCTGAATTACGGAATAACCTGAAAAAAACGCTCCGCATCGCGGGGCCCACAAGACCGAAGGAGACAACGGTGGCCGGCAAGATCGAATGCGTCGTCCAAGGGGCCGACATCCTGGGCGAAGTCCCGCTCTGGTGCGACCGCAGCCAGCGCCTGTGGTGGGTGGACGTGCGGCGGCCCGCCCTGCAATCGTACGAACCCGCCACCGGCCGGCATCGCGCGCAACGGCTGGCGCCCGAACTGCTGGTAGGCAGCATCGCGCTGCGCGAGGCGGGCGGCTTCCTGCTGGCCACCAACCACGGCCTGTACCTGTACGACCCCGATACCGGCGAACCGCCCCAGCCCCTGCTGAACCCGGAACCCGACCTGCCCGACAACCGCCTGAACGACGGCAAGTGCGACCGCCGCGGCCGCTTCTGGGTGGGCAGCATGCCCGATACCCGCCGCACGCCGGAAGGCAGGCTCTACCGCTTCGACCCCGATCACCGCTGCCACGCCATGCTGGACGACGTCGTGCTGCCCAACTCCATCGCCTGGAGTCCCGACGACCACACGATGTACTTCGCCGATACCCACAGGCAGGTCATCTGGGCCTTCGACTATGACCTGGACGACGGCGTCATCTCCAACCGGCGGGTCTTCAAGGACTGGACCCACCAGGCAGGGCGCCCCGATGGATCGACGGTGGACGTGGACGGCTGCCTGTGGAACGCGATGGTGGCCACCGGGCAGCTGGTGCGGCTCACGCCCGAAGGCAAGGTGGACCGGGTCATCCAGATGCCGGTCACCAATCCGACCTGCCCCGCCTTCGGCGGCGACCGGCTCGACACCTTGTACGTCACGAGCCATTCGCAACGCATTCCCGAGCTGGCCAGGGAACCGCTTGCCGGCGGACTGTTCGCGCTCGACGTGGGCGTGGGCGGCCTGCCCGAACCACGCTTCCGGGGCTGAACGCGGCACCCCGGCTTCGGCATCCGCCCCGCGTCGACCACGACCATGGCGCAGCGCCATGGAGGAGACCTTCATGCAACGAGTTCGAGCCTTGCTGTTCCTGTTGTCGTGCGCCGTCGCGGCCCCATCGCCCGCCGCCGATGTCGTCAAGCTGGTAGTGCCCTTCGCGGCCGGCGGCCCGGTGGACCAGGTCGCGCGCATCATCGCGCCGGGACTCACTGCGGCGCTGGGCAAGACCGTCGTGGTGGAGAACCGCGGCGGCGCGGGCGGCGTCGTCGGCGCCAACTATGTCGCCAAGTCGCCCGCGGACGGCGGGACGCTGCTGGTGGCGACCTCGGGCTACGTGATGTCGGCGGGTACGATGACGCAGTTGCCCTACGATCCGCGCAAGGACCTGGAACCCGTGGCGCTGATCGGCCAGGTCCAGACCCTGATGATCGCCCGCCCCGACCTGGGCGTGCGCACACTGCGCGAGCTCGTGGACAAGTCCAAGTCCGGGGCGCGCATCAGCTACGGTTCGTCCGGCGTCGGCTCCACCATGCACATAGGCGGCGAGATGGTGAACGTCTACACGGGCTCGCAGATGCTGCACGTCCCGTATCGCGGCGCGGCCCCCGCCATCGCCGACCTGCTGGCCGGGCAGATCGACGCGCTGAACGCCGACGTGACCATCCTCGCGCCCTACGTGCGCGAAGGCAAGGTAAGAGGCCTGGTGCTGTTCGACACGCAGCGTTCCAAGCAATTGCCCGACGTGCCGACCTCGGTCGAGGCGGGCTATCCCGACCTGCAGATGAGCAACGCCTACGGCATCCTCGCGCCTGCCGGCACCCCGGAGGCCACGCGCCGGCAGCTGGAGCAGGCCATCCTGAAAGTCGCCCGTTCGCCCGAGGTATCGGACAAGCTGGGCGGCATGGGGTTGATCGGCCCCATGGGCACGGAGCAATTCAAGGCCAAGCTGGCCAGCGACTTCGACCGCTGGATTCCGTTCCTGAAGAAGACGGGCATCCAGGTCCAGCCCTAGAGGAAACACGAGGAACCCCCGCATGATCGTCGAGCACCGCACCTACACGCTCAAGCACGGCACCATGGAAGACTACCTGCAGCGATACCGCACGCACGGCCTGCCCGTGCAAATGCGGCACCTGGGCGGGCTGGTCGGTTTCTACGTGAGCGAGATCGGTCCGCTGAACCAGGTCGTCCACATCTGGGCCTACGCCAGCCTGGCCGACCGCGAACGGCGCCGCGAGCGGTTGGAGGCGGACCCCGAATGGGCTGCCTTCAGGCAGATGAACCGGGGGTCGTTCGTCGCCCAGGAGGTGAAGATCATGAACGTGGCGCCGTTCTCGCCGCAGCCGGCGTTGCCGAAGGACTAGCACTGACCATCCATCGCCGGCGCGAATGGCCACGCATTCGCACGATGCATTTGTTCCCCTCCGTCGATGGCCCTAGGCCGTAGCCATCGACCATACGGCGGGAGGACGACATGCAAAGGCTGGAACTGACCGGACGGACCTTTCGGCCGCGGCGCTAGCCTGCCACTTCGGGCTATTGGGTCAGGTTCAGCGTGGGAATGAGCTGGCCCTTGGCGCGATAGTCCGCGGCGATGCGGCCGGTGAACGCCCGGCGATCCAGGTACTCCGACATCTGGAACTGCTTTTTCGCCAGTTCCTGGTAGTCCGGGTCGTGCACGGCCTTGTCGCAGGCCGACTCCAGCCTGTCGATCACGTCGGCAGGCGTACCCGCACGCACGAACAGCCCGCCATAGCCGGAAGGCGCGATGGGATATCCCAATTCGGCGCTGGTCGGCACATTGGGAAACTCCGGCAGCCGCTTGGAGGCAAACACCAGCAGCGGCTGCAACTTCTGGGTGGCAACCATCGCCGTAGTCACCGACCCCAGGGCGACCTGGCCGCTCAGCAATTGCGGCGCCATTTGCGCCTCGCCCTGATAAGGCACGTCGCGCAGGTCCAGTCCGGCGGCACGCCAGAGTTCGAGCGCCGACAGATGCGGCGACGAGGCGGGCCCGGGATGGCCATAGGTGATCGCGCCCGGCTGGGCGCGCGCGGCGGCCCGCAGTGCCTCGAAGTCCTTATAGGGGGACTTGGGGCTGGCCGCAATGAAGAATGAATTCTCGAACGTCTGGCATACCGGTACGATGTCGGCCGGGGAAAATGGCATGTTCTTCATGCGATGGGGCTGTACCGTCAGCGGCGTCACGACGCTATAGGCCAGGGTATGCCCGTCGGCCGGCCCCCCGGCCAGCGAGGCCATGGCTACCACGCCGCCCGCTCCCGCACGATTGACCACGACGACCTGTTGCCGAAGCTGCTTGCCGAGAGCTACGGCGAAGCCTCGCGCCATGATGTCCACCACGCCGCCCGCCGTGAACGGCACGAGCAGCTCCGTCGCCTGGCCCGGCGACTGGGCCTGCGCGGCTCCCGCCAGCAGGCTCGCGCCCGCCGCGCAGGCCAGCATATGTCGCATCTTGTTCATGTCTCCACTCCTTCTGGTGCATCTCTGGATAGGCCGGCCTGGGCCGGCGTCAAATGGGGGCGGCCACCGTCAGCCTGGCCTGCCCGAGCAAATCGAAAAGATCGAGACCGGGTTCACGCCCCTGTTCGAACTCCCCTATGCGGAATGAAGCGTCCTGAATGAAAGTGGCACGCTCGAATCGACGCTGCATGTAGACGTCGGTCAACACGTTCCAGGGCAACCCTTGCCGCACCAGGTCTCCCAGCACGACAGCATCCTCGATGGCCATTGCTGCGCCCTGACCGAGATGGGGAGTGGATGCATGCGCGGCATCGCCGATCAGGACGACTCGTCCGCGATGCCAGGGAGGCCGCATCATCACGACTTCCAGGGGCCGGTAAACCACTTTCGCGGGATCATCGATGGCAGCCAGCAGCTCCGGCACCATGCCGCCGAAATCAGCCAGCCTCTCCTTCAGCAAGACATGCAGCCGTTGAACGGGCATCACCGTGCCGGGATCTTCCTGCGTGACCAGCAGCAGATACATCAGCTCCCGACTAATGGGAATGAAGCCGGCCTTGCTCCGCGCCCCCACCATCATCGCGCCCCAGGTCATCCCGTCCGGCCTCGGCATCATGACCCGCCACACGCTCTGGCCCGTGGGCCGGGCGCGCAAGTCCTGGCCGAACACATTGCGCCGCAGCCAGGAATAAATGCCGTCGGCTCCGACCACCATCGCATAGCGCTCCCGCCTGCCGTCGCTCAGGACGACGCTCGCCTCCTGATCGCCTTGCTCCAGGGAATGGATGGCGCATCCGGCCCGCAGTACCGCCCCGGCTTCGCGCGCGGCGGACACCAGGATTTCGTGCAGCGCGCGGCGGGCGATGCCGTTATAGGCGGGACGGTCCGGGCCCGCCACCTTGGGGCCCGCCACGTCCTGCAGCAACCGCCCTTCGGCCGTCATGTAGCGATAACTGTCATAGCCGAATCCCTTGGCCAGGCATTGCTCTGCCACGCCCAGCGCATCCAGTGCCCGCAGAGCATTGGCGGGCTGGATGATGCCGACGCCGGCTACGTCCCAGGTGGGCTTGATCTCCAGCACGTCGACCTCGCACCCCGCCCGGCGCAGCGCAATCGCGGCCGCCAGCCCGCCGATGCCGCCGCCGGCCACCAGGACGCGGGAATAGTCCTCGCGCTTCATGCTTTCACTCCCGTGGAAAGGCGCGCGCGGGCCGCGGCCAGGGCGGGATGGTCGGCGGGCAGGCCCAGCAGTTCGATCGCGTTGCGGCCAAGTACGGCCTCGATATCGGCCGACCCCAGGCACGTGCCGCGCAGCAGTTCATGCAAGGCGTACTCTCCCATGTCGAACGGATAGTCCGTCCCCGCGACGATCCGCCGAACGCCCGCCACCCGTGCCAGTTCATCAAGCGCTTCCGCCCGGAACACGACGGTGTCGTACCAGATCCTGCGCAGATAGTCGCTGGGCATCGCGCGGCAGGCGCCCGCTTCCGGCCGGACACCATGGGCGTGGTCGGAACGTCCGATGGCGAAAGGCAGGTAGCCTCCACCGTGGGCCGCGCAAAGCCTCAGGCCGGGATAGCGGTCCAGCACACCACCGAATATCAGCTGCGACAAGGCGACCGTCGTCTCCAATGGCTGTCCGATGATATTGGCCAGGTAATACCGGTTGACCCGCTCGCCCAGCGACGTTCCCAGGGGATGCAGGAACACCACGCATTGCAGGCGCTGCGCCTCGGCCCAGAACGGATCCAGTTCGGGGTCGTCCAGGCCGCGTCCCGTCGGATCGGACGAAATCTCGACGCCAAGCAATCCACGCCGCTCGACGGCATCGCGCAATTGGGACACCGCCAGCGCTGGATGCTGCAGGGCCACCGCCCCGAGGCCGAGGAAACGTTCGGGATGCGCGGCGCACGCCCGAACGATGCCCGCGTTCTGCGTTTCCACCAGTCGCGCCGCCAGCTCCTCATCCGCCCACGGGTAATACTGGGTGGGGGAAGGGCTCAGCACCTGTATGTCGATGCCCAGGCGATCCATGTCCTCCAGGCGCCGGCCGACGTCGCGCAGGCGCTCACCGATCTGCTCGCGCATGGCCTGGTTGTGGGCGTGGGAAGCCTGGCCCAGCAGCGCGGCCTGCAAGGCCGGTTCGCGTCGCTTTTCCTCGCGCTCCGCGACCAGCTCCTCGACCTGGGGGACCAGCAGATGGCAGTGCATGTCCACGGTGAGGTAGGGAAAACGGGCGACGGGCCGCGATCCGCCGACGCCGACTCCCGGGCGGTGGTGGCCGCAACAATGGCACAGCATCATCTCAGGTCTCCTTCCGGCGGCGATACGCGGCCAGATCGGGGATGTCGACGTCGTCCTCGGAAGCCAGGACGCGGACCAGCGGGGCCGCCGGCTCCTGCATGAACGCCGGCAGGTTGGAACACCAGCTGATGAAGCCGAATTTCGGGTCCCACTCACGCGGCTGCCAGTGGTCGTCCAGATAGTCGGTGTCGGCGCCGTACTCGATCTCTCCGCCCGCGGGACAGTCCAGGTAATAGAACAGCGCGGAAGCGATGCGGTGGCGGCCGACGCCCAGCTTGCTGCGGTATCCGCGGCGAGCCATGTGGTTGGCGCCGGCCATCAGTTCGTCGATGTCCTCGACACCGAAGCAGGCGTGCAGGAAACCCGCCGAGCCAGGTGCGTGATAGTGGCAGTTCTGAAGAAACAGCGTGTGATGTTCCGGCGCCCCGTCGGCGCGCAGGAACACGCCCAGGCCGCGCGAATGGTCGGACAGCCGGAAACCCAGGCGATGGCGAAAGAAGTCCCACGAGGCCTTGTAGTCGTCGACGCCATACACCACGTGGTTGATGGTCCGGGGCAGCGCCCGTTCGCGCCATTTGCGCCAGGTATCGAGCCGCCGTACCCGTCCGGGCGCGTTGACCGGATCCGGCGCGCACATGACCGGCCGCCGGTCGAAGAGCGCCAGGCCCATCGTCATGCCGCAGTCGGAATCGAACCAGCAGGTGCCGTCGCCATCGCACTCGACCGGCCGATCCCGGGCCAGCCCGGCAACCAGCGCATCCAGGCTGGCGCGCGTGTCGACTCCCCAGACCGTCCGCACCCCACCGTCGGCGGGCGGCGCCGATACCCGGCGCAGCGTCACGCCGGCGCCATCGGGCAACGCGAAACGAATGTCCGCATCGTCCGAAGCCACCGGCACCAAGCCGAACTCCTGCATGAAGGCGGCACAGGTGCCCAGATCCTCCACGTGATAGATCAAGGAATGAATACCGACGATGGCCATATCAGTCTCCTTCCGCCACGCAACGGTTGCGCTGGGTGCCCATGCCGGATATGTGGCCTTCCATGATGTCGCCGTCCCTCAGGAAGCGGCCATGGTGCATGCCGTTGCCCGCCGGCGATCCCGTCGCCAGGAGGTCGCCCGGCTGGAGGCGGACATAGGCACTGACATACTCGATCTGCCGCGCCACGTCGAACAGCATGTCCGCGGTACTTTCCGACTGCATCACGTCGCCATTGAGGCGGAACTCGATGTGCAGATCCTGGGGGTCCGGCACGTGGCGCGCCGGCAGCAGAAAGGGGCCGCAGGGCATGAAGCCCGGACCACTCTTGGCCCGCAGCCAGTCGGACCCCAGCGACTTGATATCCGGCCGGTAGACCAGCTCCCTTCGGGTGAGGTCGTTCACCACCGTATAGCCAGCCACGACCTCCAGCGCTTTGTCGCGGGGCACGCGCCACGCCTGACGGCCGATGACCACGCCCAATTCCAGTTCCCAGTCGAACTGCTCGGCATCGCGCGGAACCACAACCGGGTCGAATGGGCCGCACAGCGCACCGCTTAGCTTGGGGAAGGCGTAGGGAAGGCCGACACGCGCCCGCTCATCGGTACGGCGGGCGACATGCTCGCGCCGCTCTTCGACGGTCATTCCCTCGGTATCCGCGCCTGCCCCCTGGGCTACGACCAGATCGATGACGTGCTTGCGGTAGTTCGCGCCGGTGCAGATGATCTGGCGCGGGGCGACCGGCGCGTGGACGCGCAGCCGATCCAGGGAAAGTCCCGTGGGCAAGCCCCGCAGACGCGCGAGAATCTCGTCGACGGTTGCCAGGCCTTCGTCCCAGTTCTCCAGCATATGGGCGACCGAAACGGCGCGCCAGGGCAATCCGGCGGCGCGGGCAAGCGCCGGCACGGGGTGGACCAGGGACTCGTCCAGGACGAGCCCGACGAACGTCTCTTCGCCCGGGCCGGTGAAAGTGCCCAGGGCATAGGCGGGCAAATCGGTCGGCATTTCTTCGTTTCCATTGGTCGGTGTATTGCCGTCATCCTAGTGACGCGCGTAGCATCTAACCAATGAATTCGTTGAATCCAATTCATCCACAGAACAAATAGATCATGCGCTACCATAAGCTCGATCTGAATCTGCTGGTGGCACTGGATGCGCTACTGGAGGAAGGCAATGTGTCCCGGGCGGCCGAACGGATCTATCTCAGCCAACCGGCCATGAGCAGTGCGCTGGCCCGGCTGCGCGAACACTTCGGCGACCAGTTGCTGGTGCCGATCGGCCGCCGCATGGTCCTGACCGAGCGGGCGCAGACGCTGCGTGGAGAAGTCCGCGCGATCTTGCTGCGCATCCAGCAGGTCACGCAGCCACTGGGGGGCTTCGATCCGGCGAACGCTGAGCGCACCTTTTCGATTGCCGCGTCGGATTACTTCTCGATAGTGGTGCTTCCCCATCTGCTGGCCTATTGCAGCCAGCACGCACCGGGCGTGCACCTGGACGTCTACCCGCTCAGCCCGCGGCTGTCCGAGGGTCTGGAACGCGGCGACATCGACCTGTTGATCGTTCCGAGCATCTACGCTTTGCCAGACTATCCCCAATCCACGCTGTTCGAAGATCCATGGGTCGCGGCGGCGTGGTCGGATAATCCGCTGATCGGCGACACCCTGGACGAAGAGCGGTATTTCGCGTTGGAACACGTCATCAAGCGGGAGAATCACGCCATGTTTCCGCCGCTGGACGAGCGCATGCTGAGCGGACTCAAACGCCGGCGCAAGGTGGCCAGCAGCGTGCCCCAGTACAGTCTGCTGCCCATGTGCCTGCCGGGCACTCCCTATCTGGCCACGGTGCAGGCGGGGTTGGCCCGGCTCTACGCGCAATGGCTACCGCTGCGGCTCATGGCGCTGCCGCTGGCCATCCCGCCCTTGATCGAAATCATGCAATGGCCGCACCACAAGATTGGCGACCATGGGATCCGCTGGCTGCGGGAAAGCGTAGCCCACGTGTGCGCAAGCCGGTTCGCGCGAGGCGAGCCGCGCGAGGCCTTTTCCCCGCAATCCTAGCTCTGCACCAGCGCCCGGTGCCGCTGTATCCCCATCAGGATCCCGGCTGCGCAGCCCAGCGTGAGCAGCGCCGTGCCGCCGTAGCTCATGAAGGGCAGCGGGACGCCCACCACGGGCAGGATTCCGCTCACCATGCCCATGTTGACGAAGGCATAGACGAAGAAAACCATGGTCAGCGCACCGGCGAGCAGGCGCGAGAAGACGGTGGGCGCGTTCGCGGCGATGGCCAGCCCGCGGATCAGCAGCAGCAGGTAGAGGAACAACAGCAACAGGTTGCCGACGAAGCCGAACTCCTCCGCGAAGACGGCGAAGATGAAGTCGGTGGTGCGCTCGGGAATGAAATCCAGGTGGGTCTGCGTGCCCTGCATGTAGCCCTTGCCCAGCATGCCGCCCGAGCCGACGGCGATGGCGGACTGGATGGTGTGGAAGCCCTTGCCCAGCGGATCGGAAGCGGGGTTGAGCAAGGTGCAGACACGGTGCTTCTGGTAGTCGTGCAGCACCACCCAGTCCAGGCCGTCCTCGCACAGGGTGTCCTCCAGCGTGACCAGCGTCCCCAGGCCGATCACGCTGACCAGGGTGATCGGCACCAGCAGGCGGAACGACAGGCCGGCGAAGAACAGGACGAAGAAGCCCGCACCGAACACCAGCAGCGCGGTCCCCAGGTCGGGCTGCAGCACGATCAGCGAGAACGGCGTCAGCATGAGGACGGCGGCCACGACGAAGTCGCGCACGCGCAGGGCACCCTGGTGCTTGTGGAAGTACCAGGCCAGCATCATCGGCACGGCAATCTTCATCATTTCGGACGGCTGGATGCGCGTGAACCCCAGGTTCAGCCAGCGGGTCGCGCCCTTGCTGGTTTCGCCGGCGACCTCGACCCCGAACAGCAGGACCAGCCCCACCAGGTAGACGGGCACGGCCAGCCGCATCAGCGTATGCGGGGAGAGCTGCGCCAGCAGCCACATGGCCAGCAAGGCAATGCCGTAGTTGCGGAGCTGGTCGGCGAAGCGGCCGTCGAAGCCGCCGCCCGCCGAATACATGGACATCAGGCCGATGCCGGCCAGCGCGACCAGGATCAGGAGCATCGGTCCGTCGAACACGGAGACCGTGCGCGCCATGACCGACCGCCAGGTCAGGCGGTTGAACAGGCCCGGATTGTCAATCACCGGAAGCCTCCATGGGTTGGGGCGGCGTATCGGGCACCGGCCCGCCCGGGCGCTTGCCCAGCAGCCAGTAGTCGAACACCTGCCGTGCGATGGGAGCGGCAACGGTCGCGCCCCAGCCGGCGTTCTCGACGATCAGCGCCACGGCGATGCGGGGGTGGTCGAGCGGCGCGAAAGCCATGAACAAGGCGTGATCGCGCAGCCGCTCGTCGATCTTGCTGGCGTTGTAGCGCTCGCCGCTGCGCAGGCTGTAGACCTGCGCCGTGCCGGTCTTGCCGGCCGCGACATAAGGCGCGCCGGCGAATGCGCGCGCCGCCGTGCCACTCTTGGTGACCGAGGCCATCGCCTGCTTGATCATCCGGACGTTGTCCGGCTTGAGCGGGATGCGGTAGCTCTCGTGCGGCACGGTCAGGGTCTGCTCCCCGGTCGCGCTGTCCTGCAGCGACTTGACCAGGTGGGGCTTCATGTAGACGCCGTCGTTGGCCAGCACCGAAGTCGCCTGGGCCAGTTGCAGCAGCGTGAACGAGTTGTATCCCTGCCCCACGCCGATCGAGATGGTTTCCCCGGCGTACCAGCGCTGCTGCTCGGGCTTGGAATAGGCGCGCCGCTTCCAGGCGGTGGACGGCAGGATGCCGGTTTTCTCGCCCCCCAGGTCGATGCCGGTAATCTGGCCGAAACCGAACGGCTTCATGAAATCGTGGATCGCATCGACGCCCAGGTCGGCCGCCAGCGAATAGAAGTACGTGTCCGAGGAGACCTCCAGCGCCCGCCTCATGTCGATCATGCCGTAGGCCCGTTCGCCGGAATTGCGGTAGCGGCGGTCGCCGAACTCGAAGTAGCCCGGGTCGTACATGGTGCCGGTGAACGTCCGCTTGCCCAGTTCCAGCCCGGCCAGCGCCATGAAGGGCTTGTAGGTCGAGCCGATGGGATAGGTGCCGTACAAGGGGCGGTTGATGAGGGGCCGGTCGGGAGATTCGTTCAGAGCTTTCCAGCTGTCGACGTCGATGCCGTCGACGAAGAGGTTGGGATCGAACGACGGCCGCGACACGAAGGCCAGGATATCGCCGGTGGCGGGCTCGATCGCCACCAGCGCCCCGCGCCGATTCCCGAACGCCGCCTCGGCGATCTTCTGCAGCTCCAGGTCGATGGACAGGATCAGGTTCTTGCCCGATACCGGCGGCGTGCGCGACAGGGTGCGCACCGCGCGGCCCGACGCCGTCACCTCCACTTCCTCCACGCCGGTCTTGCCGTGCAGCACCGCCTCGTAGGACTTCTCCAGCCCTTCCTTGCCGATGTAGTCCGTGCCGCGGTAATTGGAAATGAGCCCATCGTCTTCCAATCTATTGATATCGCGCTGCGAAATCCGGCCTATGTACCCGATCACGTGCGCCGCGGCCTCGCCCTGGGGATAATTGCGCAGCAGCCGCGCGCGGATCTCCACGCCGGGAAAGCGGTAGGCCTGGGCGGCGAACCGAGCGACTTCCTCGTCGGTCAGGCGGCTGCGGATCGGCAGGCTCTCGAAGCGGCGGGACTCGCCCAGCAGTTGCCGGAAACGGCGGCGGTCGCGGGCGTCGATCTGCACGATTTCGCTGAGCTGGTCGATGGTCTCGTCCAGCTTGCCGGCCTTGGAAGGCGTGATCTCGAGGGTATAGGCCGAGTAGTTGCGCGCCAGCAGCGTGCCGTTGCGGTCGACGACAATGCCGCGGTGAGGCGTGATGGGTACGACCGAGATGCGGTTCTGCTCGGCCCGGGCGGCATAGGCATCGTGGTTGGCCACCTGCAGGTACCAGAAGCGCGAGGCCAGCAAGCCGAAGCAGACGAGCACGAACCCCACCGCCACCAGCAGGCGCAGGCGGAAGTGCTGGAGTTCGCGCTCGGTATTCTTGAGTTCGGTCATGTGCTGCGAAAACCCGGTCCGCGGAAAGCGTGGCCAGGCGGTTTACGGAACGGCCTGCCGGTCAGATGGGACGCGTATCGTCGGGATCGACCGGCCGGCGCTGGGGCGCCTGCAGGATCCATCCGGCCAGGGGCCAGAGCAAGGCGGAAATGACGCTGTTCAGCGCCCACCACCAGCCCGGCCAACTGCTGTCGAGCCAGCCGCGGATAGAGAATACCGTGAGTTCGGACACGAAAAAAACCGGCAGCACGTGCAGGGCCTGCACCCACGGCGAGAACCACGACAGCCGCCGGTGCATGAGCAGGGCCAGGTACACCATCAGCGTATAGGACAGCGCGTGCTCGCCCAGCCGGGCCGAGCCGTGGACGTCCATCAGGATGCCGAACAGGAAGGCGGTGAGCATGCCCACCCGCCGGGGCTCGTGGACGCTCCAGAATACCAGGCATATCGCCAGTACGTCGGGCACACCGCCGACCTGGCCCCAGGGCAGGAGGTTGAGCAGCCACGCCAGGAACAGCGTCAGCCATATGAAACGCGGCTCGACGGGCAGGAGCAGATGCTCGGCGGGCACCCGGGAGCGCGGCAGGGTAGACGGTGCTTTCACTGAAGGCCCCCCCCTACGCGCTGTCGCGCGCCCCCCAGGGGGCGGCACTGGCGGACCGGCGGAGCCGGATCCGCTGTGCCCTCGGTCTGGGCGGGCGTCTCGGAGTGGAGCGGCGGGTTCTTGCTGGATCCCGCCTCCGCTGTGCCTTGGATGAGGAGGTGTGCTTTCATCGGCTGGAGGGGGCGCGCGGCGTCATGGGTGACTGGGACGTTTTCTCGGACGGCTCGTTTTCGGAGGGTTCGTCCCCGGACGCGCCGGGAAGTTCCGGCCGGATGGTCTGAAGCACCAGGAAATGCCGATAGCGGTCCAGGCCGGCCACCGGTTTGCAAAGAATGCGCGCGAAGCCCGAGCTGGCGTCGCGCTCGACCGACTCGACCGTGGCGACGGGCAAGCCCTCGGGGTAGATGCCGTCCAGGCCGCTGGTCACCAGCGTATCGCCCACCTGGATATCGGCATCGGAAGCCATGAACCTGAGCCCCAGCCGGCCGGCGATCTCGCCGCCCGAGGTAATGCCTCGCAGGCCGTTGCGCAACACCTGGATGGGAATGGACTGCACCCGGTCGGTCAGCAGCGCCACCTCGGAGGTCATCGGCGCGGTCCGCACCACTTGGCCCACCACGCCGCCATCGTCGATCACCGGCATGCCGGCGACGATGCCGTGACGGCTGCCCTTGTCGATGATCAGGCGTCGCGAAAAAGCGTCGCGCGACTCGTACAGCACCTGCACCAGCACGGCGGGGGCCGGCACGCGTTCGCTGGCGCCGAGCAGGCGCCGCAGCTGCGCGTTCTCGGCGGCCAGCTGGGCGGCCTGGGTGGTGGCCTGGGCCATCTCGATGCGCTGGCGCCGCATCAACTCGATTTCCTGCTGGACGCTGCTGTTGACCTCGAAGAAATCGGCGACGTATTGCACGCCGTCGCGCGGCAGCAGCATGACCCGCTGGAACGGGTAGAGGACCACGCTGACCGCCTCGCGCAAGGCGTCGAGGGCCCGCATGCGGGTGTCGACCACCAGCATGACCACGGACAGGAATACGAAGAACATCAGCCGGATCCAGGCCGGCGGACCTTGCTTGAAAAACGACGGTGGACTGTATTGCATGGAAGTAAGTGTCCAGCGTCCAGCGATTCCGGGACGGTGTCCCCTCGAAAAAAACCGGGGCGCATCGCTTGTCAGCCGATTCGCCCCGTCGCGATGAGAACCAGGATGAAGGTTACTCGTTCGTGAAGATGGCGCCCAGCTTGTCCATGCGCTCGAGCGCCTGGCCGCAGCCACGCACCACGCAGGTCAGGGGGTCCTCGGCCACGATCACGGGCAGTCCGGTCTCTTCCTGCAGCAGCCTGTCGAGGTCGCGCAGCAGCGCGCCGCCTCCGGTCAGCATGATGCCCTTCTCGGTGATGTCGGCGCCCAGTTCGGGCGGCGTCTGTTCCAGCGCGATCTTGACGGCCGACACGATCTGGTTGAGCGGATCGGTCAGGGCCTCGAGGATCTCGTTCGACGACACCGTGAAGCTGCGGGGGATGCCTTCGGACAGGTTGCGTCCCTTGACTTCCATTTCCTTGACCTCGGACCCGGGGAAGGCCGAGCCGATGGCTTTCTTGATGAGCTCGGCGGTGGGTTCGCCGATCAGCATGCCGTAGTTGCGGCGGATGTAGTTGACGATGGCCTCGTCGAACTTGTCGCCGCCGACCCGCACGGAGCCCTTGTAGACCATGCCGCCCAGCGAGATGACGGCGACCTCGGTCGTGCCGCCGCCGATGTCCACCACCATGGAGCCGCTGGCGTCCGACACCGACAGGCCGGCGCCGATGGCCGCCGCCATGGGTTCCTCGATCAGGAAGACCTGGCTGGCGCCCGCGCCCAGCGCGGATTCCCGGATGGCCCGGCGCTCGACCTGCGTGGAGCCGCAGGGAACGCAGATGATGATGCGGGGACTGGGGGCGAACAGCCCCTTGGGATGGACCATGCGGATGAACTGCTTGAGCATCTGCTCGGTCACGGTGAAGTCGGCGATGACGCCGTCCTTCATGGGACGGATGGCTTCGATGTTGCCGGGCACGCGGCCCAGCATCTGCTTGGCCTCCTTGCCCACGGCCTGGATCGTTTTCTTGCCGCTGGGGCCGCCTTCCTGGCGGATCGCCACCACCGAGGGTTCGTTCAACACGATGCCCTTGCTGCGGACGTAGATCAGCGTATTGGCGGTGCCAAGATCGATCGCCAGATCGTTGGAGAAATAACTGCGCAGGAAACTGAACATCGGGATCTTTATGGAGAACGGGTGCGGTGGGCGGTTCCGGTAAACGCGAAATGATAACTTATAATCCTGCTTCAATACCCCGAAACTGCATCAAAGTTCTGCATTACTCCCGATTCTGCGGCCTTCGAAGCAGTGCTACGACTTACCCGGCCCGAAGCGCGCAAAACCTGCGTTTGCCGCCGTTTCGCAGCCTTTCCATCACACCTGCCATGGCGCTTACCGAAAACGACGTCACGCGCATCGCGCGGCTGGCCCGGCTGGAACTTGCGGGCGATACCCAGGCGCGCGTCCTGAAGGACCTCAACGGCATCTTCGGCCTGATCGAGCAACTGCAAGCGGTCGACACCAAGGGCGTGGAACCCCTCACCCACCCCATCTCCGCCATCGAGGACGTGGCCCTGCGCCTGCGCGAGGACGCGGTCACCGAACCCGCCACCGAGGCCACGCGGGACGCGTTGCTGGCCAACGCCCCGGCCGTCCAGGACGGCCTCTTCCTGGTGCCCAAGGTCATCGAGTAATACCATGTCATTGCCCCTGCATACCGAATTCGCCGGCATCGCCGACCTGCGCAAGGCGCTGGACGAGCGGCGCGTATCGGCCGTCGAGCTGGCGCAGAGCGCGCTCGATGCCATCGCCGCCCGCCACGAACTGAACGCCTTCCTGCACGTGGACGCCGAACTGACCCTGGCCCAGGCACGCGAGGCCGACGACGCGCTGGCCGCCGGCCGGGCGGGCCCGCTGGCCGGCATCCCCATCGCCCACAAGGACGTCTTCGTGACGCGCGGCTGGCGCACCACCGCCGCCAGCGCCATGCTCAAGGGCTATGTCAGCCCCTTCGATGCGACGGTGGTCGAACGCCTGGCCGCGGCCGGGGCCGTCACCCTGGGCAAGCTCAACTGCGACGAGTTCGCCATGGGTTCGTCCAACGAAAACTCGGCCTACGGCCCGGTGCTCAATCCCTGGGACACGGCAGCCGTGCCGGGCGGTTCGTCCGGCGGCTCGGCCGCCGCGGTGGCGGCCGGGCTGGTGGCCGGCGCCACGGCCACCGACACCGGCGGCTCGATCCGCCAGCCCTCGGCCCTGTGCGGCGTCAGCGGCATCAAGCCGACCTACGGCACCGTGTCGCGCTACGGCATGATCGCCTACGGCTCGAGCCTGGACCAGGGCGGCCCCATCGCCCGCCATGCGCGCGACCTGCTGGAATTGCTCGACCCCATCACCGGCTTCGACGAACGCGACGCCACCAGCCTGGAACGTTGCGGCAGCGAACCCAACGCACCGGGGCGCGTGCGCGCCGCCTTCGAAGCCTTCCTGGCCGGCGCCAAGGGCGACAAGCCGCTGGCCGGCCTGCGCATCGGCATTCCGCGCGAATTCTTCGGCGCCGGCCTGGCCGACGATGTCCGCATGGCGATCGAGACCGCTCTGCAGCAATTCGAGGCGCTGGGGGCCGTGCGGGTAGACATCTCGCTGCCGCGCACGGAATTGTCGATCCCCGCCTATTACGTCATCGCGCCGGCCGAGGCCTCGAGCAACCTCTCGCGCTACGACGGCGTGCGCTACGGCCATCGCGCCGCCGAATACCGCGACCTGGCCGACATGACCAGCCGTTCGCGCGCCGAGGGCTTCGGGCTGGAAGTGCAGCGCCGCATCCTGACCGGCACCTACGTGTTGTCGCACGGCTATTACGACGCCTACTACCTGCAGGCGCAGAAGGTCCGCCGGCTGGTGGCGGACGATTTCCAGAAGGCGCTGCGCGGCCAGTGCGACGTGATCGTCGGCCCGGTGTCTCCGACCGTGGCCTGGAACCTGGGCGAGAAGGCGGACGACCCGGTGGCCATGTACCTGGCCGACATCTACACGCTCAGCCTGAACCTGGCGGGCCTGCCGGGGGTATCCATTCCCTGCGGCTTCGGCCTGGGCCCGGTGCACGGCCAGCGGCCCGTCGGCCTGCAGATCATCGGCAATTATTTCGACGAAGGCAGGTTGCTGGGCATCGCCGACCTCTTCCAACAAGCCACGGATTGGCACATGAAGTCCCCCCCTACGCGCTGACGCGCGCCAGGGGCGATGCGGGCGGACCGGCAAAGCCGGATCCACCTCATCCCGGATCTGCGAGGGATCCTGGCTAGTTGCGTTGGGGCTTCGCTGGCTACCGGAAAGATTAGAGAGAATTGTGAAAATGTCTGGCACAACTTGGGAAGTCGTCATCGGTCTGGAAACGCACGTGCAGCTGTCCACGGCGTCCAAGATCTTCTCGGGCAGCAGCACCCGCTTCGGAGCCCCGGCCAACATGCAGGCCAACGCGGTCGACCTGGCGCTGCCGGGCACGCTGCCGGTGATGAACCGCGGCGCGGTGGAACGCGCGATCAAGCTGGGGCTGGCGCTCGGCTCGCACATCGCTCCGCGCTCCATCTTCGCGCGCAAGAACTACTTCTATCCCGACCTGCCCAAGAACTACCAGATCAGCCAGTACGAGATCCCGGTAGTGCAGGGCGGCTCGCTCACCTTTTTCGTGGGCGACCAGGAAAAGACCATCAACCTGACGCGGGCCCACCTCGAAGAGGACGCCGGCAAGTCGCTGCATGACGACTTCACCGGTCCGCACGGCGAAAAGTCGTCCGGCATCGACCTGAACCGCGCCGGCACGCCGCTGCTGGAAATCGTGTCCGAGCCCGAGCTGCGCTCGGCCGAGGAAGCCGTGGCCTACGCCAAGGCGCTGCATGCCCTGGTAGTGTGGCTGGGCATCTGCGACGGCAACATGCAGGAGGGCTCGTTCCGCATCGACGCCAACGTGTCGGTGCGGCCGGTGGGACAGAAGGAATTCGGTACCCGCACCGAGACCAAGAACGTCAACTCGTTCCGCTTCCTCGAGCGCGCCATCCAGTACGAAGTACGCCGCCAGATCGAGCTGATCGAGGACGGCGGCAAGGTGGTGCAGGAAACCCGGCTGTACGATCCCGACCGCGACGAGACTCGCAGCATGCGGTCCAAGGAAGACGCGCACGACTACCGCTACTTCCCCGATCCCGACCTGCCGCCGCTGGTCATCGCGCCGGACTGGGTCGAACGCGTGCGCGCCGACATGCCCGAGCTGCCCGGCGCCAAGCGCACCCGCTTCGAGTCGGATTACGGCCTGCCGGCCTACGACGCGGCCCAGCTCACCGTCAGCCGCGACACGGCCGACTTCTTCGAGGCCACGGCCAAGGCGCTGCCCGCCGGACAGGCCAAGCTGGCCGCCAACTGGATCATGGGCGAACTGGCCGCGGCGCTGAACCGCGAAGAGAAAGACATCGCGCAAAGCCCGGTCTCGAGCGCCCAGCTCGGCAAGCTGCTCGCCCGCATCGCCGACGGCACCATCTCGAACAAGATCGCGCGCGACGTCTTCGCCGCCATCTGGCAGGGCGAACAGGGCGGCGACGCCGATGCCGTCATCGAGGCTCGCGGACTGAAGCAGATCAGCGACACCGGCGCCATCGGCAAGATGATCGACGACGTGCTGGCGGCCAACCCGGCCATCGTGGCCGAGTACCGCGCCGGCAAGGAAAAGGCCTTCAACTCGCTGGTGGGCCAGGTGATGAAGGCCGCCAAGGGCAAGGCCAATCCCCAGCAGGTGAACGAGCTGCTCAAGCAGAAACTGGGGTAGGCCCACGCCCCGCGGCGGGCAAGCGGGAGGCGGTGCGGCCTCCCTCCCTGCGCTACACCCCTGCCCGCTGATGCCTGTACTCCTGTGTCGCGCCGCCGTAGCCGTATGCCGCGGCGCGCGCGTCGATCACGTGCACGTAGGAACACTCGTGCAATTCCCCGAGCATTTCCTCGAATGCGCCGTAGACCGCGCCGATGAACCGCGCCTTCTCGGCCTTGGTATTCGTTTCGTCGGTCACGCTGATGTCCAGGTGAAAGGCATTTCGGCCCAGCTCGGCCAACGAACGTCCGCCTATGAACCACAGGTCGTGCGGGACGTACTGCACCGTGATGGCGATGACCGCTTCCTCCTTGCCCAGCACGTCCTGGGTCAGGCGGGCAACCGATTGCACGGTCTTGCGGGTGAGAGCGGGGTCGGGCTTGCCGGAAAGATGAATGGCGATATGCGGCATGACTGGCTCCTGGTTGACGGGACCAGGCCAGTCTAGATACTTCTTTGACATCCGAAAAACGGGATTTTAGTATCGTATCCATCAAAAAAACCGATGGGTTTGCGATGACGGGCTTCGACTTCGACCAATTGCGGACCCTGGCCGCCGTCGCGGATGCCGGCAGCCTCACGGCCGCCGCCCCGAAACTGTTCCTGTCGCAATCGGCGGTGAGCGAGCAGATCCGCAAGCTCGAGGACAAGGCCGGCCGGCAATTGCTGGTGCGCACCAAGCGCGGCATCACGCTCACTCCCGCCGGGGAAAAACTGCTGGAGTACGCCCGCCGCCTGCTGGCGCTGAACGACGAGGCCTATCGCGACCTGCGAGGCGCGCCGCTGCGCGGGGAACTGCGGCTGGCCATCACCGACTATTTCCGCCCTGGCGACGTCGCGCGGCTGTTGCGCCGCCTGGGCCAGGAACATCCCGGCGTGCGCCTGCACGTAGCCGTCATGAAGAGCGGGCAGATCGAGCAAGCGTACGAAAGCGGGGAGTTCGACGTGGCGATCTCGATGCGGATCGAGGCCCGCGGCCGGCGCGGCGGGCGCCCCACCGCCGCCGGCTTGCGCCTGCGGCGCGAGCCGCTGTCCTGGATGGCGGCCGAGGATTGGACGCATGCCGCCAAGGGCGCGCCGCTGCCGCTGGTGGCATTGCCCGACACTTGCGCCCTGCACCAATACACCGTGGGCCTGCTCGATCGCGCCAAGGTTCCCTACACCTTGGCGCACATCGCCTCCGGCGTTGCGGGCATGCAATTGGCGCTGGCGGCGGGGCTGGGCATCGCCTGCCTGAACGAATCGGCGCTGGCGCCCGGCATCGCGCGCGTCACGCCGCCGCGCGGCCTGCCGCCGCTGCCCGATGCCACCTTCCACCTGCTGCCGCCGCGGGCAGGCGAAACCGCCTTCGTGGCCCAGGCACGCGAAGCGCTCGCTGCGCAGTTCTCGTAGCCGGTGTACAACTGATGCGGCACTCATCGCCTTTCATCCCATGACATTGCGCACACTTTGGCTGATACGCCACGGGCAAAGCACGGCCAATGCCGGCGAAGCCACCTCCGACGCCGGAGCCAGCCCCTTGACCGAGCTGGGCCGCGAGCAGGCCGAGACGGCCGCGCGGCACATCGACCGGCCGCCCGACACGCTCATCGTCTCCCCCTTTCGCCGTGCCCAGGAAACCGCGGCTCCCATCCTGCGCAGATGGCCGGACACCCGCGCGCAGATCTGGCCCATCCAGGAGTTCACCTATCTTTCGGCCGCCAAGTGCGCCGGCCTGAACGTGTTCGAGCGCCGGCCGCTGGCCGACGCCTATTGGGAGCGCGCCGATCCGGACTATCGCGACGGCGATGATGCCGAATCGTTCATGCAGTTCGCGGCGCGCCTGCGCGAATTCCATGAGCGCGTGCAGAAGCTGGGGGGATTCGTGGTGGCGGTGGGACATGGCCAGTTTTTCCATGCCTATCAGCAGGCGCTCACGATGGGATTGGAAGCCACGCCGCAATGGATGCGCAACTTCCGCGCGACCGACCTGCTCTCGCCTATCGAGAACGGCCAGATCGTCAGGATCGAATCGCCGATGCCGGCGGCGCAATGGGGCGTGCCGCCACCGGCGCGACCCAGGTAGCCATCGCCCGGGCACGACCGGATTAGTCGGGTTTTCTGGATAGTCCATCCAGCCCGGACGGGCTGATCGGATTCGCCCAGGCTCCTAAGCTGAACGCCTCGTTCCCTATGCACAGGAGTTTCCCATGGCAGACCATTCCATCCGCGGCAAGGTCGCGCTCATCGCCGGCGGCGCGAAGAACCTGGGCGGACTGATCGCCCGCGATCTCGCCGCGCAAGGCGCCAAGGCCGTCGTCATCCACTACAACAGCCCCGCTTCCAGGAAGGACGCGGACGCCACCGTGGCCGCCATACGCGCCGCGGGCGCCGAAGCCGCGGCCTTGCAAGCCGACCTGACCAGCGCCGGCGCGATGGAGAAGCTGTTCGCCGACGCGGTCGCCGTCGCCGGGCGGCCCGACATCGCCATCAACACGGTCGGAAAGGTCCTGAAGAAACCCATCGTCGAGATCAGCGAAGCCGAGTACGACGAGATGTCCGCCGTGAACGCGAAGTCGGCTTTCTTCTTCCTCAAGGAGGCAGGCAAGCACGTGAACGACAACGGCAAGATCGTGACGCTGGTGACCTCGCTGCTGGGCGCGTTCACTCCCTTCTATGCGGCCTATGAAGGCACCAAGGCGCCGGTGGAGCATTTCACGCGCGCCGCTGCCAAGGAGTTCGGCGCGCGCGGCATCTCGGTCACCGCGGTCGGCCCCGGTCCGATGGACACCCCCTTCTTCTATCCCGCGGAAGGCGCCGATGCCGTGGCCTACCACAAGACGGCGGCCGCGCTTTCGCCCTTCTCCAAGACCGGGCTGACCGACATCGAGGACGTAGTCCCCTTCATCCGCCACCTGGTCAGCGACGGCTGGTGGATCACCGGGCAAACCATCCTCATCAACGGCGGCTATACCACCAAGTAGACGCCGGCCGGGCCCGCGGCCTCGTCCTGGTCTATGCTTGCCGGATCCGCGCCGCCTCCAGAGGCGGCGCGGGGCGGCATCCTCGAAAGCGGCAGGCAAAGGACATGGATCGGTTCGACCAGTATCGCGTCTTCGTCCAGGTGGCGGAGATGGGCAGTTTCATCAAGGCGGCGCACGCGCTGGAATTGCCGCGCGCCTCGGTTTCGGCAGCCGTCCAGCAACTCGAAAACCAGGTCGGCACCCGGCTGCTGCATCGCACGACCCGGCGCGTGAGCCTGACCGCCGACGGCCTCCAGTTGATCGAACGGATACGGCCTCTGCTGGCCGACGTCGAAGACATCGACCAGCTTTTCCATACCCGGGCAAGACAGGCGGCAGGACAGCTCAACGTGGACGTTCCCAGCCGCATCGCGCGCCGCCTGATCGCCCCCGCCCTGCCCGGCCTGCTGCACCGCCATCCCAGGCTGCGCCTGCTGCTGGGCTCGAGCGACCGGGCCACCGACCTGGTGCGCGAAGGCGTGGATTGCGCGGTCCGCATCGGCAGCCTGCAGGACAGCAGCCTGGTGGTGCGCCCGCTCGGCAACATCGCCCTCATCAACTGTGCGAGCCCGGCCTATCTGCGCCAGTACGGAGAACCGCGGCACCCCGGCGAACTGGCCGAAGGCCATTGGACGGTCGGCTACGCGTCCGCCACCACCGGCCGGGAAGTGGCTTGGGAGTACGCCGGCCCCGACGGCCGGACCACGGGCCTGGATGTCCCCAGCCAGGTAGTCGTGAACAACGCCGAAAGCTACATCGCCTGCTGCCTAGCCGGCCTGGGACTGATCCAGATTCCCCGCTTCGACGTGCAGCACCTGCTCGAAGCCGGCGAGCTGGCCGAAGTAATGCCCGGATTCCGCCCGGCGCCCATGCCCGTTTCCCTGCTCTATCCCCACCGCCGACAGCGGTCGCGCCGCCTGACGGTGTTCGTGGAGTGGTTCGAGACACTGATGCGGCCGCACCTGGAAGCCTGATCCCGAGGAGATTCTTCCCGGTTGTCGGGAGATAAGATTCTTTCATTATGGCGCCGGGCGCCGCCGCGCCCACAATGTGCCGGCACACCAAAGGAGCCGCGCATGTCCATCGAACGCCTGCAGGAAAACGCCCACATGAGCAAGATCGTCATCCACGACAACCTCGTCTACATGTCGGGGCAGGTCGCGGACGACCCCTCGCAGGACTTCGCCGGACAGCTGCGGCAGATCCTCGCCAAGATCGATGCCCAGCTGGCGGGAATAGGCATAGACCGCAAGCATCTGCTGAGCGCCATGGTCTGGATCGACGACTACAGGAAGTGGCCGAAACTCAACGAGATCTGGGACGAATGGGTGATCGCGGGCCACAAGCCCGTGCGGTCCTGCGTCGAATCCAGGCTGGCCTTTCCCGAGTACGAAGTCGAGATCGCCGTGACCGCGGCGCGCAAGCTCTGACACGCTGGCTCCCGGAGACGCACCATGATCGCGATCCGATCGAGGCGGGCGGCCCTCGCCCTGCTCCTCGCCCTTGCACCCCCGCTGGCGCATGCCCAGGAGCCGCTGAAGCTGGTGGTGGGCCTGCCCGCCGGCGGCAACTTCGACATCATTGCCCGCTTGCTGGCCGAGAAGCTGCGCGTCTCGCTCAACCAGACCGCCATCGTCGAGAACCGCCCGGGTGCGCAGGCCCGGCTCGCCATCCAGCAGGTGAAGGCGGCAGTGCCTGACGGCAACACGCTGGTGGTGGCGCCGGGCGCGACCATCTACCTCTACCCGCACGTGTTCAAGCAACTGGGCTACGACCCCTTCACCGAACTCGCCCCGGTTGCCAAGCTGCCCACCTGGGAGCTCGGCCTCGCAGTCCCGGCCTCGTCCTCGGCGCGCAGCCTGCAGGACTTCCTGGCATGGGCCAAGTCCCATCCCAACGCCGCGTTCTACGGTACGCCCTCGGCAGGCAGCATCCAGCACTTCCTGGGCGTGACGCTGTCGCAGGCAACCGGCACGCGGCTCGAGCACATCGGCTACAAGGGGGCGGCCGAAGTCATCACGGCCCTGGTCGGCGCCCAGATACCGGCCGCGATCCTGAACATCGGCGAAATGCTGAACCTGCAGCAGGCCGGCAAGGTGCGCATCCTGGCCACCTTCGGCAGCCGCCGGGCGGCTGAACTGCCGGAGGTGCCGACGGCGGCCGAGTTGGGAATACGCATGGCGCCCGCCCAGGGATGGGGCGGCATCTATGCGCCGGCCCGCACGCCCGAAGCGCGGATCGCCCAGCTCAACGCCGCCATCGTCCAGGCTCTGCAAGAGCCCGACGTGCGCGCGCGCCTGGCCCAGATGGGGATGACGCCGGTAAGCAGCACGCCGCGGCAGCTGGACGAACAGGGGCGGCGGGAGCTCGAACAATGGCGCAGCGCCGTACAGGCTTCCGGCTTCAGCGCGGATTGAGGCCCCGTTTTGACGCGCGGGGCCGTGGATAACTGAAACGAGGAAGCAACGATGTTCTCTTTGACCACGCGTTCGGTATGTGGCACACCGGCCGGCTGCCTGCAGACCGCCCAGGGCTGCTACCCGATCGCCGCATCGGCCCGGGTCCTGGGCCTGGACGCCATGCCGGACGCCGTCATCGACCTCTTCCGCGACTGGCCCGCCAATCTGCGACGGCTGGCTCGCATCGCCACCGCGGAAAACGAACTGCGCGCGCTGGACGTACCGGGCGACGCCCCCGAACTGGCGCCGCTGCAATACCCCGGCAAGGTGCTGTGCGCAGGCGCCAACTACTACGACCACCTGGCCGAGATGAAGGTGCCCGACGCGCACGACAAGTCGGCGCAGCGGCTGTTCTTTTTCTTCAAGCCGGCGCGCCAGGCGATCGTGGGTCCCGGCAAGACCGTCCATATTCCGCAAGACTGTCAATCCTTCGATTGGGAGGTCGAGCTCGCGCTGGTGATAGGGCGCGAGGCACGCGCCATTGCCGCCGCGAATTGGCGCGCGCATGTGGCGGCCTATTGCGTGGCGATCGATTTCTCCGCGCGCGACCTGAATCGCGCACCCGAGGCCTTCTACAAATTCGATTGGGTGGCGGGCAAGGCGCACGACACGAGCTGCCCGTTGGGTCGGCTGGTGCCCGCCTGCTTCGTCGAAGACCCGCACGATCTCGCCATGCGCCTGGAGGTCAACGGCGAGACGAGGCAGGATGCGAATACCTCCGGCATGATCTTCGACATCGGCGAGCAGTTGGCCACGCTTTCCCGCATCATGACGCTGGAGCCCGGCGACGTGGTGCTGACGGGCACGCCGGCGGGAGTAGGCGCGGCGCGGCGCAGCTTCCTCTCGGCGGGCGACGTGGTCACCGCCCGGATCGGCGCGCTCGGCTCTTTGCGGGTGGAGATCCAGCCGCCGCGCCCCTGACCGCCCGGACGCGCGCATCGGCATCCCGTTCCCGCGCTTCCAGGCCCGCGATCTCGTGCACCACATCCAGGAAATGCCGTACCGGCGGCGACACGGGCCGATGGGCATGCGTGATGACGCCTACCGGCGGGATGGTGAGCGGCAGCGCGAAGGGCAGGATCGCGAACAGGCCCTGGTCGCGATAGAGGCTGGCCACGCGTCCCGGCATCACCGCAAGCATGTCCGACTTCTGGATCAGCGCCTGGCTGAGCAGCAGCGAGGCGGTCTCGACCCGCGGCCTGGGCACCGCCACGCCGGCCTTAACGAACATCTGCTCGAATTGCGGGCGCATGGGAGCGAACTCCGTCGGCAGGATCCACTGCGACGCCGCGAGCTCGGCGATGTCCAGCCGCCGGCGCCGCGCCCAGGGATGCCCGCCGCGCACCACTACGCAGACGGGCTCGTCATACAGCAATTCGCTGGCGAACGCCGGATCCTGCGTACTGGCCGTCAGCCGCCCCAGCACCACGTCCAGCTCCTGGCGGGCCAGCGCCGGCAGCAGCACTTCGTTGCTGCCTTCGGTCGCAAGCACGACCACGTCCGGCCAGCGCGCATGCAGCCGGTCCAGCGCCGTGCCGAGCAGCACGGACACGGCCGCCGGGAATACCCCCACCCGCACACGGCCCTGCGCGCCTTCGCGGACGAGCTGCACCTCGGTCAGCGAATCGCCCACGTTGCGCAGGATGCTGCGGGCCCAGCGGATGGCGGCATCGCCGCCCGGGGTGGGACGCAATCCGCTCGACGAACGCGTGAACAGCTGCCCGCCGTAGATCTCCTCCGCATCGCGCAGCAGCTTGCTGGCGGCCGGCTGTGTCATGCTCAGCCGCGCCGCCGCCTTGTGGATGCTGCCGGTGTTGTCCAGCACGTCGAGCAGCTCCAGGTGCCGAAGCCGAAGTCGGCCCCGCACGCGGTTGTCGAGCCGAATGTCCATGCCGTCGCTCCTCCTGTCCGGCGTTGCCGCGCCGCATCGGAATGATGTCTGGACAAGCCGTCCAGCGGCGCGATCGACAGGAATGTTACGCGCAATGCCGGCCCTGTCTCCCCAAGCGGATAGCCCTATCCGACTCGAGCCGTCTCGCCCGCGGCCGAACGGGAAACCGCGGCCTCGCCGGCCATGAACGCCTTGCTCCCTTCGATCCAGCCGGGCACCCCGCCCGACAATATGGCGGTCGTCATCGCATCGATCACGTCCTCGGGCGTCGCGCCGTTCTCGAGCGCATTGACGACGTGGATCCGCGCTCCTTCGGTATAGCGCTCCGAAGTATTGAGCGCGACCAGCAGCAATTCCTTGTACTTGTGCGCCAGCACGCCCTCCCGCAGGTTTTCGCTGCGCAGGATGTAGTACCCCTGCAGGAGCTCGGCCTTGTGCTCGGCGAGAAGCGTGATGAAGGCGGGCAGGCCATGCAGCACCCCCTCGAAATAGGCCAGCATGTCGGCCACGTCCACCGGCTCGTGGCCGCCCTCCCGGTCATCCACCGGCGCGATCGACCGGACATCGACTCCAATGAGCCGCAACCCCTCGCTGTACATATGGACGCCGCGCGACGGCAGAAAGACTTCGAGTGTCTCCAACAGCTCCTCGGCGGAGGCGCCGGCTTTCCTGGCAAGCTGGGCATGCAGCCTGGCCAGCTCGGGACGTCCCTGGGAAAGATAGATGACGAACAGGATGAAATGCTTGACGCGCTCCGGCAGCGATGAACGATTGAAGATGCCCTCGGCAACATACGCCAGTCCGATGGCTTTCCTGGGACTGAGCCTGCACAAGGCGTCGACCCAGTCGGCCTCGCCGTAGATGCTGTCGATGAGTGCCCTTGCCTTGACGATATCCATAAGATCAACTCACTTCGTTTTCGAGTATGTACTTCGCGTCGTGGTTCGCCACGACGAAGTCCGCGGCATTCCAAACCTTGAGCATGCTGTCGTAGGCGTCCATGGCATTCTGGTGGATGCCGGGAATGGTCAGCTCCGGGACGGCCGGTCCGCAATCGCAGCCGCCGAAGTTCTCGTGAATGCAGCAGAAACCGGTAATCACGCCCACGCCTCTTTGGGTCCGGACCCATACCGACTGCCCCCCGGGCGTATGGCCGGGCGTAAACAGGACTCCCACGTTTTCGGTAATCTGCCGGTCTCCATCGATCATCGTGAACTCGAGCCCGTCGATGAACGACGGGTCGTAGTACCGGTCGATGGGCTGCGGCTGGGAAGCGAAGGTCCACTCCCGCCGCTGCACGATCTTCTCGGCCGCGCCAAAGCGGTGGATGTGCGCAATGTGGTCCATGTGCAGATGCGTCAGGATCACGCGCCCGATGTCTTCTATCCGCAGGCCATGGGCCGCCAATCCCTCTTCCAGGGTCTGCACGTGTTCCACGGTATCCGGCGGCCGGCCCCAGACGTGGATCGCCTGCTCCGCCGTCGCTCCCGCATCCACCAGGATATTGTGTGTTCCGTCCCGCACCAGCCAGCTGTAGTAGCCGAACTCGACGTTCTGGCCGAAGCCCTTGAGATAGGTGAACTTGGTTTTTTCCGCTCTCCCCAGGATTCTGGCCAGGGGTATGGCATGGATCGTCGCCATCAAGGATCTCCGAACAGGATCAAGGCGCGGGTGCGCAGGTCGATTTCCGCTATCTCGCAAGTCACGCAGGTACGCAGCCGAACGCCGCGCAGGGCGAGCACCCGTTCGATCTCGCCCGCTATCCGGGCGCTCAGGCCGGCGACGAACCCGTCGTCGCGTCCAGGCCGAATGCGCAACGTCGCCGCCACGAACGCCGAGGCGCCTTGCTGCAGCACCCGGAAGCGGTCATGCACCACGGCCCTGCCCATGATGACCGCCGCGTCGAACCCGCCGGAACCCTGGCAGGCGCCAATGACCGAATCGAGCAGCCCGTCGGCCAGGTCGCCAAGATTGGCGGATATGTCTAATGTGACGTGGGGCATGTCAGTCGGACTGTCCCATCTCAGTCCATCCTGGCGCCCGAGGCGCTGACTACGGCGGCCCATTTGCGCACCTCGCTTTCGTAGAAGCGCTGGGCTTGCGGCGCCGACGATACGGCGATTTCCGCGCCCATCGCCGCGAAGCGGGCCTGCAGATCGGGACTCTTCAACGACCGGTTGATCGCCTGGTGCAGCTTCTCCATGACGGCAGGCTCGGTGGCCGCGGGCGCGAAGACGATGAACCAGCTCGTCGAGTCCATGCCCTTGACGCCCAGTTCATCGAGCGTGGCGATTTCCGGCGCGATCGCCGATTTCTTCTTCGAGCTCAGGCCCAGCGCCTTCAACGTGCCCGCCTTGATATGAGGCAAGGTCGTCATGATGCTGTCGAACACCACGGGCACCTG
Source organism: Pigmentiphaga sp. NML080357 (assembly GCF_002188465.1). Classification (GTDB taxonomy): domain Bacteria; phylum Pseudomonadota; class Gammaproteobacteria; order Burkholderiales; family Burkholderiaceae_B; genus Pigmentiphaga. Next base: position 104,637 of record NZ_NINW01000003.1, read on the forward strand.
GTTGCCGAGCACGTCGTTGAGCGCAGGCGCGGCGCCGCGATAGGGCACATGCGACATCCTGATGCCGGCTATGTCGGCGAACTGCTGCATGAACAGATGCGAACCCGACCCGTTGCCGGCGCTGGCGTAGTCGATGCTCTCGCCTGCCTTGGCGCGATCGATCAGCTTCTGGACAGTGTCGATGCCAGATCCCGCGCCCGCAAGCAGCACATAGGGAGAGGTGGACACCATTGCCACCGCCCGCAATTGGGTGAGCGGATCGAAGCCGAGCGACTTGTATAGGGAAGGATTGATCGCCAATGCAATGCTGCCGAACAGGAGGGTATAGCCGTCAGGAGGCGATTTCACGACACGGTCGGTAGCGATGTTCCCCCCGGCGCCGGCGACGTTCTCCACGATCACGGCCTGGCCGAGCTCGCCGGCCAATACCCCGCCCAAGGCACGGGCCGCGACGTCTACGCCGCCTCCCGGCGGAAACCCCACGACCAGGCGAACGGGCTTGGCGGGGAACGTGGACGAGGCGAATGCGGCCCAGGGCAGCAGGCCGGTGGCCAGCGCACACGCGAGCAACGCGCGCCTGGCCAAGGCGGCGGGCAAGAGTGAAGATATGACCGGGCGCACACGAGTCTCCTGAAATAGTCGTTATGGGACGCATGGTAGAGTGCGGCGCCGCGGTCGCGGTTTTATTCGGTTGATAGCGCGATTTATCTTTTAAATGAGGCGCTCATGAAATTGCCCCTCCTTTCCACACGGGAGCTGAGAAATTTCGTGCTGCTGGCGGGAAGTTCGTCCGTCAAGGAAGCGGCCGAGAAATGCGCGCTCTCCCAGCCGGCCCTGAGCATCCAGCTCAAGCATCTGGAAACCAAGCTGGGAACTCAGCTGGTGCGACGCGCCAATACCCACAAAGGGATAGAACTCACGCACTCCGGCACGGAGTTCTTGCAGGCAGCCCGCCACGCTCTCCAGATCCTGCAGGACGCGGTGGCGCGCATTGCGCCGGCCGCCCACGCCGATGCCGGGATCCTGCGCGTCGCGTGCCTGCCGTCGCTCGTCCCGGACATCGTCTCGCCGGTCCTGGCCGACCTGGCCAAGCACTGGCGGGGCGCGCACATCTCCGTCCTGGATAGCGATTCCGGCGCCTGTTCCACCTTGCTCAGCTCGAGCAAGTGCGAGGTCGCGATCTGCTCCCGTCCCGTCAACGGCCCCGAACTGAGGTCCGAATTGCTCTTCTCGGAACGATTCTGCGTCGTGCTGCGGCGGGACGACGCCCTGGCTCATCGCTCGTATCTCACGCTCGACGATTTCGTGGGTTCGACGCTGGTGAACCTGGTGGACAATCAACGCGTCAACGCCAGCCTGCTCGCACGCTCCATCCCCTCCATACAAGTGAATACGATTACCGCCCTCGAGAGCCTGTTGGCGCGGGGAGCGGGCGCCGCGATCATCGCCCAGTCGGCAGCCGAATCGATACATCATTCGGCATTGCTGAAAATCCCCCTGGCCGATGCCGAAATCACGCGGCAGATATTCCTGTCCTGGATCGATAGTCCCAACCCCTTGGTGGACGCTTTCCTGAAGCAATTGCGCACTTACGCAACGAGCGCGCCGGGGGGACTGGCCCTATCCCGCTCGTCTCCCCATCCCGAGGGGCCGCCCGCGGGCCGGTAGCCACGCCCGGCCAACGGCGAGGCGGCGACACCGGCACGCAGCGGAAATACCGCCTTGCAGGCCACGGCGATCCGATGCGATCTGCAACGACAATAACGAAAATATCATCGATAACAAGAATGATATTGAGAATTAATCTTGATTAAAATCTGGATTTGCTCAAGAATCACGGCTTCGTTCGTCTCCGCGTCGCAGCCTGGTTGGTCTCATGCCTCGTCCGTTCGTCCCGTCTCCCTCGGCGCCCCGTCTGCGCCTGGCCGTCTGCGCCGCCCTGGGCGCCCCCCTGCTAGGCGCCGCCGCGGCCACCGCCCAGGAAACGCATTCCCTGGCGCCCGTCGTCGTTACCGGTACCCGGACCGAGAAGCCCCTGGACGACACCCCCATCCGGACCGAAATCGTCACTCGCGAAGAAATCGAACGCACCCACGCGCGCACGCTGACGCAGGCGCTGGAGAACATTCCCGGCCTGCAATTGCGCGAAATCCACGGCAAGTCCGGCTATGAACTTTCCCTGCAGGGCCTGAGCAGCGACCAGGTACTGGTACTGATCGACGGCCTGCCCATTTCGGCCAGCACCGGCTCCACGGTGGACCTGAGCCAGTACCTGCTGACCGATGTCGACCGCATCGAGGTGGTCAAGGGCGCCACCTCGGCGCAATACGGCAGCTCCGCCATGGGCGGCGTGATCAACGTCATTACCCGCCCGGCGCGGCCCGGCCTGTCGGGCGCCGCCACCCTCGATGCCGGCAGCTATGGCGACCAGAACGGCAAGGGCGGCTCCTGGCGGCCCGCCAACCGGCACGGGCAGTTCTCCATCCAGGGCGGCAACGAGCGGCTGCGCGGCCGGATCGCGGCGGACGTGCTCGATGACGACGGTTTCGGCATCAACCCGGACGCCTGGAGCCGCCAGGGCGACGAAATCCGCCGCCAGCAGTACTCGGCGCGTGTCGACTGGCTGCCCAGCGCAAGCCAGCGGTACTTCGTAGACGGCAGCGTCTATCGCGAAGACGACACGCAGCGCTACACGACCTTCGTGCCCCCCAACCTGCTGCCGCAACGCAAGACCGAGACCATCGAACGCGACCGCATCACCGGCGGCGGCCAATGGAGTCTCGCAAACGGCACGCGGCTGCAGCTCAAGGGCGTGGGCGAACGCTACGACAGCACGTCCCGGGCCTACTCCAACGAATTTCCCACCACGCGCCGCAACGCCAAGCAGGAGATGGGACACGTGACCGCGCAGGTGGACCTGCCGGCCTGGCGCAACCAGCTCTGGCAATTCGGCGCGGACTACCACTACGAAGACCTCAGGCAGGACAACAACGGCGTCTCGGAATTCGTGCGCAGCGGCTCGGTCGACCGGTCCAGCAAGGAAGTGTTCGCGCAGAACGACATCATCTTCAACGACACCTGGGAACTGCTGCTGGGGGCACGCTACCAGGACGACTCCGACTTCGGCGGCCATTTCGCGCCCAAGGCCAGCGTCCGTGGAAAGCTGCTCGATACCGGCGACTGGACCGGCGTGCTGCGTGCCAGCTTCGGCAAGGGCTACCGCGTGCCCAACCTGAAGGAACGCTACTACCTGTTCGACCACAGCGCGCTGGGCTACATGGTGCTGGGCAACCCCGACCTCAAGCCCGAGTCGTCCAACAGCTTCCAGCTCGGCGGCACGCTGACCTTCCGCCAGGACCTGACCTTCGAGGTCAACGCCTTCCATAACCGCGTGAAGGACCTGATCCAGACCGACATGAACAATGTCACCGTCATCGACGGGATCACGGCCTACACCTACCGCAACATCGCCCGCGCCCGCACCCGGGGCATCGAAACGGGCCTACGCTGGCAAGCCACGCCCGCGTTGGCGCTGAACGTCGGCTACACCTTCACCGATGCCAAGAACCTCGATACCGGCGGCGAACTGACCCGGCGCCCGCGCCACATCGGTCGCCTCGGCGCCGACTGGCGCGCCCTGCCCGACACCACGGTGTCGGTGCGCACGCGCATCCAGAGCAGCGAACGGGTGTCGTCCGACGACGTCGCGCAGTCCAACGGCGGCGCGCCGGCCGGCGGCCGGTCTCCCGGCTGGACCACGCTGGACCTGATCGTCAACCAGAAGATCGGGCGCCAGCTCACCGTTTTCGCAGGCATCAACAACCTGTTCGATCGCCAGCGCGACTTCTCCAACCCGACGGATTTCGGCCCGCTGCGGGGCCGCTTCGTCTACGTCGGAGCGCGCTATGCCTTCGGCTCGACTCAATAACGTTCTTCAAGGGGGGAACCCATCATGAAATCCAGATCCTCGTTCATGCTCGGCACGCTATGTGCCGCCCTGGCGCTCGCCGGCTGCGGCGGCGGGGGTGGCGATGACGGCGGCGGCAATGGAGGGGGCGGCGACGGCGGCGGCACGACGCCGACTCCGACCAGCAAGTTCACGCAGAGCGGCGAGTGGAAATTCACGTTGCCGGCCGCGGGCGGGTCGATTTGCTACGACTTCGACACCAAGACGGAAGTCGCCGCGTGCTCGGGCACGGCCTGGGACCTGAAAGTAAGCAGCGGTGGCCGCTCCGCCACCCTGTGGACCAATAGCGGCGTCAGCGGCAGCGGCAAGGGCGGCGCCTTCGGAGGCCCCTTCGACCATACCTGGACCGAACTACGGACCTACCTGGACGCCACGGTGGACCCCGCGAGCGGGTCATCCCTTCCCGCGGCCGTTTACGCAGCGGACACGGCGGCGAGCGTCTTCACCGGCACCAACGACATCCAATCGGCAGCGTTCGAGTACGACGTGGCCGGCGACCACCGCCTGTATCCCAACTTCCGGGTGTTCCTGATCACGACGAACAGCAGCGCAACCACCGGAGGCGCCGGCACGCCGCCGGTCACCACCGGGCCGAACGTCTTCGCCTTGCAAGTCACCGGTTACTACGGCGGCGCCGCGGGCACGACCTCGGGCTACCCGTCCATCCGCTGGATCGCCCGGGAAAGCGGCGCGCTCATCAAGACCGCGACCATCAATGCCACCAGCGGATGGGTCTACTATGACCTGGCCAATGCACGCGTAGTCGGGGAATCCGACGCCTGGCACATCGCGTTCAACCGCTACACCTTCAAGCTGAACGGCGGCACGTCGGGATCGGGAACGGTGGCCGGCTTCGTGGGCAAGACGCCTGCGGGCTTCTACGATGCCGACGGCAATCCCATCAAGAGCAAGTTCACGGTAACGACCAACCTGACCGATACGCAGCCGGACCTGACGGCGACGGACATCGCGGTTCCTTCGTCCGTCAGCGCATGGGTCAAGGACAGCACCGCGTCGGTGCTGAACCCGGCATACCGCGGAACCTACATTCCCCGCGTCAAGGAAGAGCCCCTGCAGTTCGGCTGGTACACGTACTACCCGACCGCGGCATTGGCCTCGGCAGCCGGATTGCCGAGCACGGCCCACATCATCGCCGCGAACCCGGAAAACGGCTCGCTGATCAAGAACGGCGAAGGCGGCAGCTATACCCGCCTGCGCCTGTCGAGCGTCACGTATGCCAATCCGGCCGACTATAACAGCGCGCAAACGTGGACCATCAGCTACGACCTCCAGCCAGCCGCCGACTAAATCCGTTTGGAGCGGTTGTACTTTCACCGCTGCCCGCCGGGCAGCGGTTTTTTTTTGCCCTGGAGGCGTCCGTCAGACGATCCCGTGCTGCTCCAGAAGCGCTGGCTCGTCGCCCGCCACCCATCCGAATATGCGGGGCTCTCCACCGAGTACCTGCATGAAATAGTGGACGTCGAAATCGATCGCCACGGCGGACTGGTTCTGGCGCACGTAGGTCGCCGTCCACGCGACATGGCCCACGCAATGCAGCTCATCCATCGGAGAAAGATCGACATGGCGCACCCGCATGTCCTTCAATCCCATCATCCGGTAGCGCGCATAGCCCTGCGCCATGACCTGCTTGAGCCGATCGTCGTTCTTTCCGGCCGCAACGCCCGCGGGCGAAGCGGCGATGAACTCCCCGGCATAAAACGATGCAGCTTCGTCCATGTCGGCCTCGTCACCGAGGGCCTGGCGGAAAAAACGCTCGTATCTCTCGAAGAATTTTCTTACGGTGGTTTCCATCACTTCCCCAGAGCACATTGACGTCCTTCGACGCGCAGCGTCCTGGCGGAAGCCGCGCGGACGGCTCAGGTCACCCCGTATCGCGCCCGGTAGGCCAGCACCGCCTCTCGGTGCTGTTCGAACTCGCCGTCACCGCCGCCCTGCTGGATCATGTCGAGGATGTCGTCCAGCGACGCGATGCTGACCACCGGACAACCGTTCGTGTTCTCCACGTCCTGCACGGCGGAATGTTCCGACAGGGCATCGTCCGGGCCGACCCGCTCCATGCGGTCCAGCGCGATCAGGACGGCTGCCGGCCGGGCCTTGGCGGCCTGGATGAGGCGTACCGATTCGCGCACCGAGGTGCCGGCCGAGATCACGTCGTCGATGATGACCACGCGTCCCTGCAGCGGCGCGCCGACCAGCGAGCCGCCCTCGCCGTGGTCCTTCGCTTCCTTGCGGTTGAATGCGAAGGGCACGTCGCGGCCGCGCGCCGCCAGCGCCACCGCGGTGGCGGTGACCAGCGGAATGCCCTTGTAGGCGGGGCCGTACAGCATGTCGAACTCCACGCCCGAGGCCAGCAGGGCCTGGGCGTAGAACTCGGCCAGCCGGCCCACGGCCGCGCCGCTGTTGAACAGCCCGGCATTGAAGAAGTAGGGGCTCAGCCGGCCCGCCTTGGTGGTGAACGCGCCGAATCGCAGCACGCCCAGTTCGGTGGCGAAGCGGACGAAATCGGTCCGGAAACGGCCCTCGTCGATCGAGGGGTCGGTATCGGCGGGGCGGGGGGCGGTAGCGGTCTGGGGCACGGCGGTCACGGTACGAAGTCACAACGGCACGAAGGAAGGCCTTCCTCCGGCGGCGCGATGGGCCGGTGTGATTGTAAAACGGGTGGGGCCCGGGTTGCGAACGGAACCTGGGCCGAGGGCAGGCCCGCTTACAAATTCGCCGGACGGGACGTGCTCCGTGCCTGTCGGTGACGCCGTGTGTCGCCCGGCGCGGCCGTGGCGGGCTTCCCGCGAAACGCGCCCTACTTCAGGACCTCCCGCATCCAGGCCGCGCATTCGCTCGCGCCCTCGACCGGCCAGTCCACGGTCAGCACCGTATCGCCCCGGCGCAGCTCGATGTGGATATTCCGGCCTGGCGACGCCGCGCGGCCGCCGAACAGGCGCGACCACCAGCCGCGGTCGGACACCGACACGCGCGTCGCTTCCGTGCCGTTCACGGTGACGCGTTCAGGCAATGGCGCCGTGGAGGCTGCGGTCGGTTGTCCCGATGGCGCGGATGCCGGCGTGGGCGCCGCAGGGCGGGACGAGGCGGTGCCGGCTGCGGGAACGGCCGCCGGCGCGCCGGCCCTGGTCACGGTGACGCCCGCTGCGCCCGGCACCTCGCCCCCGGCCAGCCGCGTGGCCAGGTTCTGGCTGAACTCCTCCCACATCCGGTCGGCCTTGGTCTTCATGACGCTCAGGCCGAACGTGCCCAGGCGGCCCAGCACGTCGACCCTGACCTTGGTGCGCAGCTCGGTCTGCCCGCCGGGCAGCTCAGTCAGGAAGATCTCGCTCTGTTGCTTGAGCGAGCTGGCCACCGAGGCGTCCTCGCCCGTGCCCTCGGCGCGCAGGTACTCCGGCGCACGCTGCTCGACGATCCGGGTCTTGAGTTTGAACTTGGCGCTGATGAAGCTGATCTTGACGTGGATGACGGCGTTGTACTCGACGTCGCTGATCACTTCGATGGACTTCATGCCCGGCACGCAACTGGCCATGACCGTCGGGTCCAGCAGCATGTCCCAGACCCTGGCGGCCGGCGCGGCCACCGTCAAGACTTTTTCAATTTCCACGCATTTTCTCCGAAGCGTCGAGGATGGACTCGACGATCTGGGCATAGCCCGTGCAGCGGCACAGGTTGCCGTTCAGTCCTTCGCGCACCTCGTCGGCCGTGGGCCGGGGGTTGCGCTCGAGCAGATGGCAGGCCGTCATCAGCATGCCCGGCGTGCAGTAGCCGCATTGCAGGCCGCCGCATTCCATGAAGCTCTGCTGCAGGGGATGCAGTTCGTCGCCCTTGGCCAGGCCCTCCACCGTCGTGATGCTGCGCCCGTCGGCCTGGACCGCCAGCGACAGGCAGGACTTGACCACCTCGCCGTCCACCAGCACCGAGCAGGCGCCGCAGATGCCGGTCTCGCAACCGCGCTTGGTGCCGGTCAGGTTCAGGTCGTCCCGCAGGAAATCCGACAGCATGCGGCGCGCGGGCACTTCGACGCTGTGCCGTTCGCCGTTGACGGTGACTTCGATCAGGTGCTTGCTCATGATTCTTCCTCAGTCCGTGGCCAGCCCATACAGCGCGGCGATGGTGCGCCTGGCGACCACCCGCACCATGTCGCGGCGGAATTCGTCCGAACCCCGCGCGTCGGAAACGGGCTGGATGTCGGCCGCGACGATGTCCGCGGCCTCGGCGGCCACTTCGGGCGTGATGGTCTTGCCGGCCAGGAAATGCTCGGCGCGCGGCACGCGGCAGGGAATGGGCGTGGACGCGCCCACCGCCAGGACGGCCTCGCGGCAGGTGCCGCCGCTGCGGCGCGTGGCCAGCGACAGGCCGATCAGCGGCCGATGCTCGGCGGCGGTGCGCAGGAAGCGGGTGTACCGGCCGGAGAAGTCGGCCGGCGGCGCCGGCACGCGGATCTCGACCACGATCTCGTCGGGTTCGATGGCGGTCACGTAGTAATCCACCAGGAATTCCTCGATGGACAGCTCCCGCTGGCCGCGCACGCTGCCCAGGACAACGCGCGCACCCAGCGACATCAGGCAGGTGGGCGGATCGGTGGACGGATCGGCATAGCAGAGGTTGCCGCCCACCGTGCCCTGGTTGCGCACCTGGGGATTGGCGACCTGGGCCGCCATGGCCGCCAGCATGGGATAGTGCTGCTTCACGACGGCCGAATCGGCCACGTCCGTGTGGCGCGCCAGCGCGCCTATGCGCAGGCCGTCGACGGGATCGAAGCGGATCCCGCGCAAGGCCTCGATGCGCGCGACCGAGACGATGTGCGAGGGCACCAGCATGCGCTGGCGCATGGCCAGCATCAGCGCCGTGCCCCCGGCCATGACCCGGCAGTCCTCGCCCAGGTCCGCCAGCATGCGGCTGGCCTCGGCCACCGATGCCGGCTCGAGGAAATCGAAATCACGCATGGCGGATACCTCCTTGTTCCTGTTCCTGCGCCTGCCGCTGGGCGCGCAGACCCGCCAGCACCTTCTCGGGCGTGATGGGCAGGTCCGTGATGCGCACGCCGATGGCGTCGTAGACCGCGTTGGCGATGGCCGGCGCGCCGGGCAGGATCGCCGTCTCGCTCGCACCCTTGGCGCCGTAGGGGCCGTTGGGATCGTTCGATTCCACGATGCCCGAGCGCAGCAGCGGAATGGAATCGGCGGTGGGCATGGTGTAGTCGGCGAAGTTGCCGTTGGCCAGCCGGCCGTTCTCCAGCTGCAATTGCTCGTACAGCGCCCAGCCCATGGCCTGCGCGGCGGCGCCGTTGCTCTGGCCGTGGACGGCCAGCGGGTTGAAGGCCTTGCCGCAGTCGTCCGACACGTAGGAATCCAGCACCGTGACCTGGCCGGTCTCGGTGTCGACCTCGACCTCGACCGCCTGGGCCGCATACGAATGCGCGGGAGCGATGTTGCCGTGGACGTTGCCGTGCATGACGGTCTTGGCGTCCCAGGTGGCGCTGACCTGGATGCCCTCGCCGTCATGGCGCCAGATGTGCAGCTTGGCGATCTCGGCAAGCGTGACGCGCCGGTCCGGCGCGCTCCGGACGCGGATGAAGCCGTCCGCGATCTCGAGCTCGCCGGCGCTGGCCTCCAGCTTCGGGGCGGCCACGTCGAACAGTGCCTGGCGCGCCTTGCGGCCCGCCAGGATGGCGGCATTGCCGGCGGCGATGGTCACGCGCGAGGCCAGCGTGCCGATGGCGTAGGGCGACACGTCGGTGTCGGGCGGCGACACGTGCACGTGGTCCAGCGGAATGTTCAATTCGTGGGCAACGACCTGGGCCAGCATGGTCATGGCGCCCTGCCCCATGTCGCATTCGCCGCTGTGGACCACCACCCGGCCGTCTTCGTTGATCTTGACGACCACCGTCGAGCCGTCCCAGTTGCCGATGGTGCGGTTGCCGCTCACGTGCATGGCGGCCGCCATGCCGACGCCGCGGCGCCTGGTCCCCTGGCCCCGCGCCTTGCCGGCGCGCCTGGCGCGCCACTGGATGGCCTCGACGCACTGGTCTATGCATTCGCGCAGGCCGGTGCTGCCTATCTTCCATCCGTGGACGGAGGTCTCGCCCGCCTCGTGCGCGTTGCGCTTGTGGACGTCCACGGGGTCCAGGCCGAGCTTCTCGGCCATCATGTGGATGTGGCTGTTCAAGGCGAACTGCATCTGCGCGCCGCCGAAGCCCCGGAAAGCGCCGTGCGGCGGATTGTTGGTGTAGACCAGCGTCGCGTGCGAGCGCACGTTCTTCAGGCGATGCATGTTGTCGCTGCGCATCGCGGTCACGTGCATGACCTCGGCCGACAGCCCGCTGTAGGCGCCGCATTCCGCGATGATGCGCACGTCCTTGGCGACGATGATGCCGTCCCTGGTCATGCCCAGCTTCAGCGTGACCCGTTCGGGGACGCTGGAGCAGCAGGCCAGGAAATCCTCCAGCCGGTTGTTGACCAGCCGCACGGGCTTGCCGGTCTTGACCGCCAGCAGGCCGGCGATCAGGCTGTTCGCGTCTTCGACGATCTTGCCGCCGAAACCGCCCCCGGTGGTCGCCTGCATCACGCGGACGCGCGACACCGGCATCTCCAGCGCCGCCGCCAGGCGCAGGCGCGCCTGGTACACGGACTGGGTGGACGTCCAGACCTGCAGGCGGCCCTCGGGATCGATGGTCGCCACGGTGGCCATGGGCTCCAGGTAGCCGGGATACTGCGAATGGCAGCCGTACGTGGCCTCGTAGACGAGATCGGCCTGCGCGAAGCCGGCGTCCACGTTGCCGATATGGAACTGGATCTCGTGCGAGATGTTGTTGCGCCCCGGATGCACGCCGGGGGCTTCCTCGTCCAGCGCTTCCTCGGTCGTCAGGATGGCCGGCAGTTCCTCGTACTCGACCTCGATGAGATCCAGCGCGTCGCGCGCGATCTCTTCCGTGACCGCCGCCACGGCGGCGACCTCCTCGCCCGCGAAACGCACCACGCCCTCGGCCAGGATGCGGCGTTCCTTGTGATGCACGCCCCACATCGTGCGGGGCGCATCGGCCCCCGTCAGCACCGCCTTGACGCCTGGCAGCGCGCGCGCCGCCGAAACATCGATGCGGACGATGCGCGCATGCGGATAGGGGCTGCGCAGCACCTTGCCGTGCAGCATGCCGGCGATCTTGACGTCGCCGGCGTACTGCGCGCGTCCGAGCACCTTGGCGCGCGCATTGACCTGGGGCGTGTCCTTGCCCAGCGTGGATGCGTTCATCCCGACCTCCTGTTTCCGGCCCTGCATGCCCGGCTTACTGCGCCTTGATGCCCAGGGACTTGATGATGCCGCCGACCACCTCGTATTCGCGCGCGTTGGTGCGGCCCAGTTCGGCCGGTTCGCCGCCGTGCGGGAACGCGCCGTAGGTGGCCAGCTTCTGGATCACGTCCTGCTGCTTCAGAATCTCGTTCAGGTGGCCGTTCAGCAGCTTGACGACGTCGGCGGGCGTGCCCTTGGGCGCGAAGAAGCCGTTCCACGCCCCGACCACGATGTCCTTGTAGCCGGACTCGACCAGCGTCGGGATGCCGGGCGCGAGCGGCGAGCGCTTGGCGTCGCCGATGGCCAGCGGGACCAGGCGGCCGGCGGCGAAGTACTGCGTCACGGGTCCCAGCGTGACCCACGCGGTGTCGACGTGGCCGGCGACCACGTCGGTCACCGACGGGCCCACGCCGCGATAGGGCACGTGCTGGATGGAGACCTTGGCCTCGCGGTTCAGCCATTCGGCGATCACGTGCATGGGCGAGCCCGCGCCCGGGCTGGCGTAGGACACCGTCCTGCCGGACCTCGCGGCGTCGATCATGTCCTTCACGCTCTTGAAGCCGGTCCTGGGGTTGGCCACGAGCACCAGCGGTTGCACGGCGGTCTGGTTGATGGGTTCGAAACCGTTCAGCACGTCGTAGCTCTGGGCGGGCGACAGGCCCAGCACCATGGGCGCCGTGGTGAAGGGATTGGGAGTGAACAACAGGGTATAGCCGTCGGGCGCGGCGCGGCCCACGTAGCCGTTGCCCACGGTGCCTCCCGCGCCGCCCTTGTTCTCGACGATGACCGACTGCTTCAGGCGCTCGCCCAGCTTTTCGGCGAACAGGCGGGCGATGGCGTCGGTGTCGCCGCCCGGCGGATACGACACGACGACGGTGATCGGCTTGGAGGGGTAGTTGGCCGCGGCATGCGCCACGCCCACCCCGGCACAACAAGTCAGCGCCGTGGCGACGGCAAGGATCTGGCGGCGATTGAATTTCATCACTGGCTCCCAAGAGGACGACCACTCGCCCGGGCGACGTTCCCGCGGGGCGAGGGCTTGATACGGTTCCGGCAAAACCATCCCACAGGTGAAACATCTATTCACCATGGAAACGCGATCTTCCTCTTTTATTGTTGATGCATCAACAATCAGATTGTACCGATTGACAAACCGAGGTCGAGTTTTCCAGGATTTTCGAAATATTCCTTCATGCATAACGATTCGGGCACTATGGAATAATCCTTCGTCCCGCGTCCCGGAATCACTCTCGCCGAAGCTCACCATGCCCCTGAAGAAGAAGGCCTCTTTCAACCCGGCGTCCGCCGACGATTGCCCCTGGGTGGATCTCGACGAGCAGGGCACCGGACTGTCCGTGGACGATTTCATCACCACCCTCGTCGTGCGTACCGGCAATTCCCTGCGGCGCGTCGTGACGCTGCCCTACTCCGACCAGTTCGGATTGACCATGGCCGAATGGCGCATGCTGTCGGTGGTGGCCGAGGCGCAATCGCTGCCTTTTTCCGAACTGGTCAAGCGTTCGGAAACCGACAAGTCGCTGGTGAGCCGCGCCCTGCGGCTGCTCGAGACACGCGGGCTGGTGATCCTGGAGCCGGTGGATGGCTCGCCCCGGCGAGGCCTGACCTGCCGCCTGTCGCAGGAAGGCCAGGCGCTCTATACGCGCGCCATGCCCGTGGCGCAGCGGGCGCAGGCAGCCATGATCCGCGTATTGAACGATGAAGAGCGCCGCGTGCTCTACAAGACCCTCCACAAGCTGCGCCGCGCCTGCCGCGACGAGGAAGGCGGCCCGGACGACGAATAGGCCCTTGCGGCGCCCGCCAGACGCACCGCGTAGAATTCGGCCAGTCATTCCGTCTTCCAGGAGCCGATTTTGCTGCGTATCGTATCCATCAACCTGAACGGCATCCGTTCGGCCGCCCGCAAGGGCTTCTATCCCTGGCTGGCCACGACCGGCGCAGACGTCGTCTGCCTGCAGGAACTCAAGGCCCAGGACGCCGACATTACCGACGAGATGCGCCACCCGCCCGGTTATGAAGGCCACTTCTTCCCCGCGGAGAAAAAGGGGTACAGCGGCGTCGGCGCCTACGTGAAACGCGCCTGCGAATCGGTCATCTGGGGATTCGACAAGGAAGAATTCGACGCCGAGGGCCGCATCCTGCGCATCGACTGGCCCGGCCTGACCGTGGTCAGCGCCTACCTGCCCTCGGGGAGCAGCGGCGACGAGCGCCAGCAGGCCAAGTACCGCTTCCTCGATCGTTTCGCGCCCTGGCTCACAGGCCTGATGGACGAACATCGCCGCACCGGACGCGAGTTCGTGATCTGCGGCGACTGGAACATCGCGCACAAGGAAATCGATCTGAAGAACTGGAAGAGCAACCAGAAGAACAGCGGCTTCCTGCCCGAGGAACGCGCCTGGCTGAGCAAGGTGTTCGACGAGATCGGCTGGGTGGACGTCTACCGCCGGCTGCACCCGGAGACGACCGGAGAGGCCTACACCTGGTGGAGCAACCGGGGCCAGGCCTGGGCCAAGAACGTGGGGTGGCGCATCGACTACCAGATCGCCACGCCGGGCATCGCCGGCAAGGCCAAGGCGGCGGCCATCTACAAGGAGGAACGGTTCTCGGACCACGCGCCGCTGACGGTGGACTACGACTGGAAGCTGGACTGAACGGCGGCGAGCGGCGCGCATGGACATCCGCCACCTGCGCTATTTCATGGCCATGGTCGAAGGCGGCAGCCTGTCCGAGGCTTCGCGCCGGCTGCACGTGGCCCAGCCGGCGCTGAGCCAGCGCCTGGCCGATCTGGAAGAAGAGCTGGGCGTGCAACTGTTCGTGCGCGGCCCCGGCGGCATCGCGGTCACCGAGGCCGGCACGGAACTCTACGCGCGGGCCGCGGCCATCGTGAAGCAGATGGAGTCGGCCCGCGCGGCGGTGCGCGAAAAGGCGGGCCATGCCCAAGGCCCGGTCGCCATCGGCATCCTCAAATCCGTGGCGCCCATCGTCGCGGCGCCGCTGTACCTGGCCATCAAGCGGGAGCTTCCCGCAGTCACGCCGGAAATCGTCGTCGGCTACTCCGACGAGCTGCGGCAGCGGCTGCGCGCCTCGCAGCTGGACATCGCGATGCAGGTCCACGCCGCCCACGAAAAATACGCGCCCGCGACGGTGCTCTATCGCGAGCGCCTGTGCCTCATCGGCCCCGCGCCCCTGGTCGGCGACCGCGCCGCGCCGCTGAAGTGCTGGTGGAACGCGGCCGCACGATACGCCTGACCGCCGCGGGCAAGACCTTGTGCGAGACGGCCAATCGCGTGCTGGCCGATATCCACCGTACCCTTGCCGGCCTGCGCAGCGGCGGCCAACTGCAGGGCGGGCGCATCCGGGTGGCCGTGGGGCCGCTGACTGCGGCCACTTTTTTCCCACGGGCGCTGGCGCTGTTCCGCGCGCGGCATCCGCTGGTCGCGGTTGAGGTGCTGGACGTACCGGTCGAACAGGCTTCGCAGCGGCTGGCCGCCGACGAGGTGGACGTTGCCATCGGCTCGCCCGGCACCAGTCCGGCCGTGGCTACGGTGCTGCGCACCGAACTGCTGCTGCGCGACCGGCTCTATGCGGTCTATGCGCGCGGCAAGGCGCCGCCCGCGCCGGCCGGCGGCCGCAAGATGAAATGGGAGGCATTGCAGCACGCCGAAGTGATACTGACCGACCGCGTCAGCGGACAGTGGCGCGAGGTCTTTCTTCAGTTGTCGCGGGCGGGCGTGGTGCTGAATGCCGTGCAGGAGGTCAAGCTCTATTCGACCGCGCTCGAAATGGTCCGCTGCGGCCTGGGCATGACCTTGCTGCCAGCGTTCGCAGCCCGCCACCTGGACTCCGCGCACTACGACGTGCGCGGCATCTCGCACGGCGACACGCGCTGGGAAGTGCACTGGATGACGCGCGCCGCTGCGGCGCCGACGGCCGCCGTGCAGGCGCTGCGCGCGGCCACCGCCGAAGCGCTGGTTTCGGTTTGAAGCGCCGCGGGGCGCGGTGCCGGCTATCCCAGCCTGGGCAGCGAACGGTACAGCACGTCCACGCCCGCCATGAAGTCGTCGATGTCCATGGCTTCGGCCGGATTGTGCGATCCGTTCTCGTTGCGGATGAAAATCATGGCCGACGGGATCCCGGCATTGGCGAACAAGGCGGCATCGTGGCCGGCGCCGCTGGGAATGCGCTCGGCGGGCAGGCCCAGTTCGGCGGAAGTGTCCAACAGCACCTGGACCAGTTTCGGATCCATGGTCGCCGGCGCCGATTCGATGCGCCGGTCGAACTCGAAGCGCACGCCGCGCTGGCGGGCCACCGCGTCGCATTCGGCGCGCATCACGCGGTAGAACTCCTCCAGCGTTTCCGTGCTTTCGCTGCGGACTTCGAAACTGAAGTCCACGCGACCGGGGATGCGCGATACCGCATGTTCGGCAGGATCGGTGCCCATCACGCCCGAGGTCACGACCAGGTCGTTTCCGCGCTCGAGCAGCACGCGCCAGTGCTCGTCCAGGCGCATCAGCAGGTCGGACACGGCAAATACCGCATCGCTGCGCAGCCAGCGCGGCACGGCGCCCGAATGACCCGGCTCGCCGACGCAGCGCACCAGGTTGTGGCGGATGTTGCCGCGTATGCCCGACACGACGGCAGTGGGCCATTTGCGGGCCACCATTAACGGCCCCTGCTCGATGTGCAGTTCCAGATAGGCTTTCACGCCCGACACCCAGGGCACGGGCTTGCCGGCGGCGATACGATCCACGTCGGCGCCCACGCTGGCCATGGCTTCGGCCAGCGTGCGCCCGCTGCGCTTGTTGCGCAAGGCAAGGTCGTCAGGCTTGAGCTTGCCGAGGATGGCGCTCGAACCCATGTAGGCCTTGCCGAACCACGCGCTTTCCTCGCCGCGCATGCCGGCCACCCACAGCGGATGCGGCAGCCGCACGCCTTCGTCCTTCAACCGCTTCAGGCACAGCAGGCCGGCGATCACGCCCGCCAGCCCGTCGTAGTTGCCGCCCTGGGGCACGGAATCGACGTGCGATCCGCACACCACCGGCGCCTCCTCGCCGCCACCGGGCAGCGAGAACACGACGTTGGCCGCGGGATCGGTCCGGGCATCGATGCCATGCTGCCGCGCCCATTCGACCAGCGCCTCCAGGCATGCGCTCTCGGTCGGTCCGTAGCTCTCGCGCGAGACGCCGACGCCATCGGAACTGAGGGCGCGGATGCGCTCGAACAGGTCGATCGCTTCCTGTCGTCCGGGAATGGCCTTGCCGCCGGCCGCCGTGGTTGCTGCTGTCATGTCGCCCTCAAGCCATGGCCTCGAAAGGCACGAAGCCGGTATCTTCCACGGCGCCCACCAGCCCCTGCAGGTTGGGCATGCCCTTGCGCCGGCAATACTGGACCAGGCCGTCGATGACCTCGATCATCGCGGTGGGATGCACGAAGGTCGCGGTACCCACTTGCACGGCGGCCGCGCCGGCCAGCATGTATTCGATGGCGTCATCGGCGGTGGAGATGCCGCCGCAGCCGATGATGGGAATCGACACGGCGCGATGGCATTGGTAGACCATGCGCACGACAATGGGCTTGATCGCGGGACCGGACATGCCGCCCATGACGTTGCCCAGCTTGGGCCGGCGCGTGTCGATGTCGATCGCCATGCCCAGGATGGTGTTGGCGACCACGATGGCGTCCGCGCCTTCCTCTTGCGCCGCGCGCGCCACGTTGGCGATCTCGCCGGTATTGGGCGTGAGCTTGACCCACAGCGGCAGCGAGGTCGAGGCGCGCAGCGCCTTCACCACCGCGGCGGTGGAACGGGCATGCATCGCGAAGGCCTTGCCGTCTTCCTCGATGTTGGGACACGAGATGTTGGCCTCGATGGCGGCCACGCCCTCGACCCGCGACAGCTCGGCCGCCAGCCGCGCGAAGCCGTCGTTGGACGGCGCCGAGATGCTGACCACCAGCGGCGGCGAGAACTTCCGGTAGAACGGAATGCTCTCGCGGATGAAGTAGTCGGAGCCCTTGCTGGGAATGCCGATGGCATTGAGCATGCCGCTGTGCACTTCCGCCACGCGCGGCACCGGGTTGCCGGTGCGCTTCTCGTGCGTGATGGTCTTGGTGACGAAGGCGCCCAGCCGGTTGAAGTCGATGGTGTTGGCCAGGCCGTCGGCGAACGTGCCCGAGGCCGGCATCACGGGATTGGAGAGACGCAGTCCGCCTACGTCTACGGACAAGTCGATCATCACGCCACCTCCGCCAGGGGAAACACGGGACCGTCCCAGCAGACGCGCTTGCTGACCAGCTTGTCGCCTTCGCGGAAGGCGCGCACGCAGCAATAGCACATGCCGATGCCGCAGGCCATCTGCTGCTCCATCGCCACTTCGCCAGGCACGGACAATTCGGCGCCCAGCCGCTGCATCAGCAGGGTCAGGCGCGACGAACCACAGGTATAGAACGCATCGGCGCGGCCGGCGGCATGCAGCTCGCGCAGCAGCCGCTCGACGTTCTCGACGGAACTCGTGCCCGCCTCGTCGGTAACTTCGATGAGGGTAGCGCCGATGGCCGCGAAGCGGTCCTGCGACATCAGGCTGGCCGCATCGCGCGCGCTGAGGATGGCCGTCACGCCCACGCCCGCGGCAGCCGCCAGCTCGGCCAGGGGCGCCAGCGTCGCGAGCCCGACGCCGCGACCCAGCACGACGATGTTGCGTGCGCCCGCCGGCAGCGTGAACCCCACGCCCAGCGGCCCCAGCATGGGCAGCTTGTCGCCGGGCTCGAGCGTGGCCAGCCCGCGCGTGCCCGCGCCGGTGACCTTGTACAGGAACTCCACCCGCCCCGTGGCCGGATCGGCCCGGTACGTGCTCATGGGCCGGCGAAAGAACGGCGAATCCTGCTCGGTGGAAGGACACAGCAGATGAAAGAACTGCCCCGCCTTCGCCCCGGCCGCCGGCAACCCGGCATCGAGCACGAGATGCTTGTAGTCCCGGTTGACCCACTCATTGCTGATGACCACGCCGTGCGTATCCGGCGCAGGCAGTCCGGCGCAGCTGACAACGCGCGATTCGGACGATACGACTTTCATTCTGCTTCCTCTGCCCCGGGGCAAACCACCCCAGCGCTCGACACTTCTCAATCAAGGCACCGAGGATCGGGCAGGCCGATCCGCGGTGCCTCCCCAGAGACCCAGGATGCGGTGGATCCGGCTCCGCCGGTCCACTCGCATCGCCCCCTGGGGGGCGCCCGTCAGGGCGTAGGGGGGACCTACTCCAACGCCGCGCCCTTGCGCTCCGGGATCAGGAACAGCGTGGCGATGATGTCCAGCACGTAGATCGACGCCAGCAGCGCGATCGCATAGCTGAACGAATACTTCGCTGCCACCGCCCCGACCGCCAGCGGCCCGAATCCGCCTACCGCCCGGCCGATGTTGAACAGCACGTTCTGTGCCGTGGCGCGCGCCTGGGTCGGGTAGAGCTCCGAGATCAACGCGCCATAGCCGCCCAGCATGCCGTTCACGAACATGCCCATGATGGCGCCGCCGATCAGCAGCGCGTATTGCGAGCTCAGCTGCGAATAGGCGAGCACCGAGATGACCGCGCCGACCTGGTAGAGCAGGAAGATGGGGCGGCGGCCGACGCGATCGGCCAGTTGGCCGAACAGCCAGATGCCGAACGCCATGCCGATGATGGTGATGGCGGTCCAGCCGGCCGACTTGGTCAGCGAATAGCCGAACTGGTTGCTCAGGTACGAAGGCATCCAGATCATCACGCCGTAGTAGCCGAAGTTCTGCACCGAGGTCAGGATCACCACGCCCAGGCTGGCGCGGGTCGTCTTGGCGTCCGCCACCAGGAGCTTGAAGGAGTTCTCCTTCGGCGCCGTGGACTTCTGGCTCTCGATGAAGATCTTGGGTTCGCCGATGAAGTGGCGGATGACGAAAGCCACGACCGCGGGCAGCACGCCGATGGCGAACATGCCGCGCCAGCCGACGATAGGCAGCAGGATGGGCGTGACCAGGGCCGCGGCCAGCACACCGGCCTGCCAGCCGAGGCCGACGTACGAGCTCATGCGCGCCCGCTGCTCGGGGCGACACGCTTCGGCGGCCAGGGCCATGCCGATGCCGAATTCACCGCCCAGCCCCAGGCCGGCGATGGTACGGTAGGCCAGCAGGTCCCAATAGCCTTGCGCCAGGGCGCACAAGCCGGTGAAGATGGCGAACAGCAGGATGGTCCAGTTGAGCACGCGGACACGGCCGTACTTGTCGCTCAGCCAGCCGAACACGATGCCGCCCACGACGGCGCCGACCAGCGTCCAGGTCACGAGCGATCCGGCCTGGGTGCTGGTCAGCCCGAGGTCGGACGAGATCGCGGCCAGGATGAAGCCCAGTATCAAGAGGTCGAAACCGTCGAGCGCATAGCCCACGGTCGAGGCGATGACCGCCTTGCGGGCGTAGTCTTCGCCCTCGTTCGCCTTGCCGACGGGAATGTCCCCGGGACTCGCGGCGTACTTGTCTGCCATTTCCTATCTCCGAAAGGAAGATGTGTATATCGATGAAAAAATGCCCACGCTTGCCGCTACGCGGCGACGCTGCCCCCGACGGGCGTTTTCATCTTGGGGCGGCCCGGTGATGAAAAATGCCTACGCTTTCCTTCGCGCGCCGGACATGCTCGTGACACGGGGGCGCGCGAAGCCATTTACGCCGAAAGTCTTTTTTTTTAGACTAAGACACTTTTTCTTACCTTTCAAGGAAAATTTCACTAAGCTGATAAGGTAAATCCCGATGTTGCCCCGCACGCACAATATTAGTGCAAACCCGCACTAACGCTGGGCAATAAACGATTCAGCCGCCCCGCTCAGGGGCAGCACCAGGCATGGCCCAGCAAACCGGTATTCTCATTTTTTAGACTTTCGATGAACACGAACCCATCCAAGCCGCGCGCCGTCGATTTCCACGCCATAGGAGAAAGGCTGCGCGCCTACCGGATGGGCGCCTCGCTGCGGGCCGAGGAAGTGGCGGCGCAGCTGGGCGTGTCGCGCGCCGCGGTATACCGCATGGAAAAGGGCGACATCGTCAAGATCGAGACGCTGGAGCGGCTGGCCCACATACTGGATACCACGCTGGCCTCGCTGCTGGGCGTGGGGGCCGAGTACTACACCTCGCCCGTGGCCTACATCGAACGCATGCGCCAGCTCGAGACCGACGCCACGCGCATCATGGCGCACTTCGAGCCCATCTCGTTCCTGCTGACATCCGACGAGTACGGCGGCTACCTGGAACAGATGCTGCGTGAGGCGCACCCCGATCTCGATCCGGAACGGACGCAGTCCCTGATGAAAATCCTGGGTGAGCGCAAGCGCGCCTTCGCCCGGCGCCGTCCTCCGATCATCAGCCTGATCGGACTGCGCGAAATCGAACGCTTCGTGCACTTCGGGCTGGTGGGCCGCATCGACCTGCCGCCGTCGGTGCGGATGGAGCGCTCCCTCGCCGCACGGCGCGAGGTCGAGCGCATCATCCGGCTGCTGCGCGAACATCCCATGGACATGCAGATCGGCATCGTGGACGACAGCATGCCCAACGCCACGTTCCAGGTGTTCGAACGTCCGAGCGCGTCGTTCGTGGCAGTGAGTCCATTCCGGTTCGGCGAGCTGCCCAACGTGGCGACCGGCATCGCCCAGGTCACCTCGGCGCCGGAAGCGGTCCAGCTTTATACGAAAATGGTGGAGAACCTCTGGCAGCGGGCCTACAAGGGCCAGCAGGCGGCGGAACTTCTGAGTAGCATGCTGAAAGTAGTATGACCCCCCCTACGCGCTTGCGCGCGCCCCCCAGGGGGCACTGGCGGACCGGCGGAGCCGGATCCGCTGTGCCCTGGGGGACCAATGGGCTGGCGGGAGAAGGGCGTTCTTTACGGTATCCGATCAAGTTGGATGGACCGCAAGAAGGCTGGGAACCTTGGAAATTTCAGAGGGATGCGCGTGAGCGCATGGGGAAATCGACGGGAAGGGATATCGGAAAAATGGAAGAAAGTTCTATCGGGCCGACGGTGGCGCGGCTGTTGCTGGAATCGGGGGCGGTGCATGTGACGGCGGGCAAGCCGTTCATCTTGCGGTCGGGCTGGGCGAGTCCCGTGTACGTGGACGTGCGGCGGCTGATTTCGTCGGTGGCGGGTCGCAATGTGCTGGTGGAAGCGGCGCTGTCGGTGGTGCGCAATCGCATCGGCGTGCAGAACATCGACGCGATCGCCGGAGCCGAGACCGCGGGGGTGCCGTACGCGGCATGGCTGGCCGACCGGTTGTCGCTGCCGCTGCTGATCGTGCGCAAGAAACCGCTGGGTTTTGGCCGCAACGCCCAGATCGAAGGCGCCGCCGAACCCGGGTCGCGCGTGCTGCTGGTGGACGACCTCACCACGGACGGCCAGAGCAAGCGCAACTTCTGCAAGGCGGTGCGTGACTCGGGGCTCGAACTGGAACACGTGCTGAGCATCTTCTATTACGATACGTTTGTCGAAAGCCGGCGTACCATGGAGGAAATCGGCGTTGCGATGCATGCGCTGGCCACCTGGCAGGACATCATCGCGCAGGCCAGAACGGGCACCGCCCTGTCCGCCGCCGATATAGAAAAAGTAGAAGGGTTCCTGCTCCACACATCCGAATGGTCCAAGGCCCATGGCGGCATTGCCCGCCTCCCCTGACTTTTATCGTTACCCTTGTGTTATGAACTTCACCGATCTGATCCAACGTTTCGCCGCCCAGGCTCCCGGTACCGACAGTTTCCTCAAGGTCAAGGAAGGCTCGCTGGCGCTGGTTTCCAGCGATTCGGAACACGCCGCCGCGTATTTCCTGATCTACGGCTTCGCCCGCTCGTACGTGCTGCTCTATGAAGACCAGGGCATCGACCCGGCCTTCGCCGAAACCGCCAAGACCCAGTTGCTTTCCTACATGAAGCGCCTGGACGAGGCTTTCAAATCCGGGGCTGCCGGCGATCTGGTCGCCGCGATGAACTGGATCGTGCTCGACTACGGCCGCAGCGGAAAGATATTTTGAACGCGCGCCCGCAGGCGCCGGCCGCCGCTTCGTCGCTGTACACGAACCGGCGCGTGGCGCCGCTGCTGGCGCTCGGCTTTGCCAGCGGCCTGCCGCTGGCGTTGACCACCGGCACCCTGCAGGCCTGGGCCACCGTCGACGGCGTGTCGCTGCAAGCCATCGGCTTCCTGACCCTGGTGGGATCCGCCTACACGCTCAAGTTCCTGTGGGCGCCGCTGATGGACCGCTACACCCCGCCCCTGCTGGGCCGGCGGCGCGGCTGGATGGTGGTGACGCAATTGCTGCTCGCGCTGTCCATCATGGCGATGGGCCTGCTTTCGCCCAGTGCGGCGCTGCTGCCGCTGGCACTGATCGCGGTCTTCGTGGCCTTCTGCTCCGCCTCGCAGGACATCGCTTTCGACGCCTACCGGACCGACGTGCTGCGCAAAGAGGAACGAGGCGCGGGCGCGGCGGTGTCGGTACTGGGATACCGCCTGGCGATGCTGGTGTCCGGAGGGCTCGCGCTCGTCATCGCCGACAGCTGGCTGGGCTGGGGCAACATGTACGTGCTCATGGGCGCACTGATGGGCCTGGCGATCCTCGCCACGCTCTGGGCGCCCGAACCGGAGACCCCGGCAACCGCTCCGCGCACGCTGGCCGAAGCGGTAGCCGGACCGCTGCTGGAATTTTTCCGCCGTCCCGGCGCCATCGTGCTGCTGGTGCTGATCGTGCTGTACAAGCTGGGCGACGCTTTCGCGGGCAGCCTGTCGACCGCCTTCCTGATACGAGGCGCGGGTTTTTCCGCGACCGAAGTCGGCACCATCAACAAGGTACTCGGCCTGGGAGCCACCATCATCGGCGCGCTGGCGGGCGGCTCGCTGCTCGCGCGGCTGGGGCTGTTTCGTTCGCTGATGCTGTTCGGGCTGCTGCAGGCCGTCTCCAACCTGGGGTTCTGGCTGATCGCCATCAGCCCCAAGAGCATCCTGCTGATGGCCGCCGCCGTGGGCATCGAGAACCTGTGCGGCGGCATGGGTACGGCGGCCTTCGTGGCGCTGCTGATGGGCCTGTGCGACCACCGCTTCTCGGCCACCCAGTTCGCGCTGCTGTCGGCCCTGTCGGCCGTGGGGCGCACCTACCTGGCGGGGCCGCTGGCGCCTCCCATGGTGGAGACCTACGGCTGGCCGGCCTTCTTCCTGATGACGGCCATCATCGCCCTGCCCGGCATGGCGCTGCTGTGGTGGCGACGGGCCGACGTGCGGGCGCTGGACCAGGCCTGAGGCGGCTCGCGCGGCGGCGCTCGCCGCGCGAGCCGCGCCGGCTTCAGACGAAATCGTCGTCGCCGAAGGAGTCCCCCTCGTCCAGCCAGCCGTCGCCGTCCTGCGACGCATCCGCCTGCAGGTCCCCGGTCCCATCCTGGCCGGCGTCGGTGCCGTAGTTGTTGGTGATGTTTTCGGTGATCGTTTCGGACACGGGCGCATTCCCCGCCGCCTGGGCCGCCGCGTTCGCCCCGCCGCCCAGCAGATGCTCGATGCCGTTGAAGAGGAACATGCCGCCCGCCACACCGGCCGCGGTGGCGGCGGCGTTGCCCAGGAAGCTGCCCATGCCGCCCGCCGCCGGGGACTGCGCATAGGACTGCGGGGCTCCGGGATTGCCGACGGGCAAGCCGGCGCGCTGGCCGAGCCTGCTGCCGATCAGCGGGCCGGAAGACGCCTCCTCGCGCCTGGACGACCGGCCCCAGGCATCCCCGCCCAGCAGGCCTCCCAGGAAACTGCCCGAAGACTTGGCGGGCGGACGGGCCTCGAGATCGTCGATCTTCTGCTGCAGCTCCGCGATGCGGGCCTTTGCGTCTGCCAGCGCATGCTCGAGCAGCAGCGCGCGCTGGATGGTGAGGTACAGCGCATCCGGCTGACGCGCGGCTTGCTGGCGGATCAGCGCGTCGGCTTCGGCATCCTTGTCTACGCCCTGGACGCCGGCGAGCTTGTTCAGGAAGTCCTCGAGCAGGGTTCGTTCATGCGGTGTCATGGCATCCTCCGCGAATGTCGGCCATGGATTGGGCTGCCGCATGGTGGCAGCCGGTTCTTAAACCAATCTTAAGACCGGCGTGCCGGCGGGACATTCCCTAGCAGGTTTGTCCGTTTGTTCCCGCCCAATGATCCCGCGCCCGGTCGTACACGAGGTTGTACAGGTAGGTATAAGGCAGAAAGAACAGCAACAGCCCGATATCCAGGACCAGCGCCTCCCACAGCGAGATGCCCAGCCACCAGGCGGCCAGGGGCACCACGATCACGATCAGCCCGCCCTCGAAGCCCAGTGCGTGGCCCACGCGCACGCGGGTGTCGCGCACCCATCCCAGGCGCCGTTCCACGCGTTCGAAGCCGGCGTTGTAGACCATGTTCCATAGCATGGCGACCAGGGAAATCGCGGCCGTGAGCGCGCCCATGTGCAGCAGCGGCTTGCCCATGATCCATGCCAGGGCCGGCGCGCACAGCGCCACAGCGATGATTTCGAAGAGCAGGGCATGGGCCAGCCGTTCGCCCAGGGTTTTCTTGGGTACCACGTCAAACCTCTCGTTCAACACTTCTTGCTTGCCATTTTCTTCGACAAACCCGTTTAATAAAATGTGATAACTATCGGATTTTCCGATTGATTGGAGCCCCGCCATGGCCTATTCCCTCGACGCCCTCGCCGCCTTCACGCAGGCCGCGGCGCTGGGCTCGTTCTCGGCCGCCGCCCGCAAGCTGGGCAAGCGGCAATCGAGCATCAGCGAGAGCATTGCCAACCTGGAGATCGACCTGGGCGTGCGATTGTTCGACCGGGCCACGCGCCAGCCGACCCTGACGCCAGCCGGCCAGGCGCTGCTGGTGGAAGCCGCCCAGGTACTCGCCAGCGCCGAGCGCCTGGGCCGGGCCGCCGGCCGGTTCGCGGCGGGACACGAGGCCCGGTTGACGCTGGCGCTGTCGGATACCTATCAGTCCGAACGCTTCGAAACCATCCTGGGCGCGCTCGACCGCCAATATCCCGAGCTGGAATTCGAATGCATGATCTCGGAAGACTGGGACACCGTCGCCACCGTACAGCGCGGCCGCGCCGACCTGGGCCTGGTGCGCGCCCAGGAGAGCTATCCACCCGACATCGAACACAGGACCTTGCCCGAACAGTCGGAGATGGTGCTGGTGGCTGGCAAGGGGCATCCCCTGGCGAAGCGCCAATGCGTGAACGAGGCCGACCTGCGGGGCGAGCGCGAGCTGCGCATCGCGCCCTATGAAGAAGACGGCCGCCGCGTCGCGCGGGGACGCACCTGGTCGGCACCCTATTACCTGCTGTTGCTGGAAATGGCGATCATGAATTTCGGCTGGGCCCGCCTGCCGCGCTGGCTGGTGTCCCGCTTCGCCCCGGGCGAACTGGTGGAACTGCACGTGCCCGGACAGGAACGCCTGCTGCCGGTGGACGTCTTGTGGTCCAACCAGCGCCCGCTGGGGCCGGCCGGGGCCTGGATGCTGGCTGAATTGCTGAAAGCCTGAGCCCTTCGGGCGGCCGCGCGGGCGCGCGCACTGGACTACCCTCCTGTCGCTGCGCGACATCCTCCCCGAGGGAGGGAGCGCGCCCTTCGGGCGGCCGGGCGGGCGCGCGGGCGCGCTCAGGCCGCCGCCAGCCGGTCTATCGCCTCGCGCTCGGTGCGGAAGACATGCTCGGGGGGCAGGAGCCGGGTGACGCCGGCGGTTTCCAGCACGTCTTCCACCTGTTTTTTCACGCCCGCCAGATAGACCTCTACGCCCTGGTCGCGCAGGGTACCGATGAGATAGGTGAGCGTGTCGACACCGGTCACGTCGATGCTGTTGATGGGGCCCGCATAGATCAGCACCCGCCGGATGCCGGGGTCGGCCCGGCAGCGCTCGGTAATGAAATGCTCGAGCGGGTTGGCGGTGACGAAGCTCAGGGCTGCGTCCATCCGCACCGCCAGGAGGTCGGGCGCCAGCGGCGGCAAGCCGAAACGCTGGCGGTCGCGCAGCGTGCCGTCGGCGTGCACGCCGACTTCGACGATGCGCGGATGCGAGCGCTGGTACAGGAAATAACCCAGCGACAGGATGAAACCCGCGAGTATCCCCCACTGCAATTGCGGCGCGGCGATCAGGGTGGCGACCGCGGTGGCCGCGGCAATGCACGCTTCCGCGCGCGACGTGTGCCACAGCCTGGCGAAGAAGCGCGGCGAGATCAGGTTCGTGACGGGCACGATGATGACCGCTGCCAGGAACGCGCGTGGCAAATGCGCGATGGCGGGCGTCAGGAACAGCAGGCTTGCCAGCACGCAGACGAAAGCGAACAGCGCCGACCAGCCGGTGCGGGCGCCGACGAACAGGTTCAGCGCCGACCGCGAGAATGAAGCGCTGACGGGGAATGCGCCGCTCAGGCCGCTGGCCACCTTGGCCAACCCCTGGCCGATGAACTCCTGGTCTTCGTTCCAGCGCTGGCGTGTGCTGCGCGAGATGGTCTTGGCGCTGGACAGGGCTTCGACGAAGCTCACGAGCGCGATCACCGCCGCCGCGGGCAGAAGGCTCCGGTAGTCTTCCCAGTCCAACGGCTTGGGAATGGAAAACGCCGGCAGGCCGGCGGGCAAGGCCCCCACGACCGCGCCGCCGCGCGCGCCATAGTCGATGGCCCAGCTGATTACGCCGGTGACGAGCGCCGCCGCCAGCACGGTGGGCAGCCGCTTGCTGTGCTTCTTCAAGGCGAAGAGGAACACCAGCGTTCCCATGCCGAAAGCAAAGGCCGTCCAGTCGACGCCGCCGACCAGACCGGCGGCATCGCCGGCGGCGAGGGCGGCGCGCGATGCGCTCCAGTGCAGCCCCAGCATCGCGGGCAATTGCGACAGCATGATCAGCAGCGCCGCGGCCTGGGTGAAGGCGCCTACCACCGATCCGGGCAGGAAGTTCACCACCATGCCGAGCCGGGTCGCGCCGATCAGGATCTGGATGGCACCCGCCATCAACGCCAGCCAGATCGCCAGCTCCACCCAGCGTGCCGATTCCGCCGCGGCCATGCCCGCCAGCGAACCGGCCACCAGCATGCTGGTGAGCGCCACCGGACCGGCGCCGAGCAGTTGGCACGATCCCCAAAGCACACTGATCACCGGCGGCACCAGGGCGGCGTACAGGCCGGTGATGGGAGGCATGCCTGCCAGCATCGCATAGGCCACGGCCTGCGGAACCAGGATCAGGCCCAGCGTGAAGCCGGCCCGGGCATCGGATGCGAGATCGGCGGCCGTGGGGCGAGGCCAGTTCAGGAAAGGGAAGTAGCGGCGGAGCGGAGCGGGCATGGAACGGCGTGGCCTCGTGGAAAGCGGGCGGTCAGCGGTGTCTGGGTTTGCGGGGAGCCCGCACGGCCAGGCGGTCGTAGACCGCGTCCGGCAGCAGGCGCAGCAGCTTGGCGACGATGGCCATCTGCCACGGAATGACGGCATAGCGCACACCCCGGTCGAGAGCGCGCGCCGCCTTGGCGGCGAACACGTCCGCGTCCATCAGGAACGGCATGGGATAGGGATTGCGGGCGGTCATGGGTGTGCGAATATAGCCCGGCGCAATGGTCGACACACGGATACCGTAAGGGGACAGCTCGTTGCGCAGGCTTTCGCAATAGGCGATGACCGCCGCCTTGGACGCGCTGTACGCCCCCGCGCCAGGCAGCCCGCGTATGCCGGCCACGCTCGCGATGCCGGCCAGCTGGCCGCGGCCGGCCTGCTTCATGGCCGCGACGAAGGGCTCGAAGGTGGCCACCATGGCCACGAGATTGGTATCGACCACGGCGCGAAAGGCATCGAAATCATCCATTTCCTCGGTCAGCGTACCGGTGCTGATGCCGGCGTTGGCGATTACCAGGTCGACCGCGCCGCCGGCCAGGAAATCGCGCGCCGCCGCATGCAGCGCGGCCCGGTCGCGCACGTCGAGCGGATAGCAGCGGTGGCTGCCCGGCAGCGAGCCCGCAAGCTCGCGCAACGCCGGTTCGCGCCGGCCGACGAGGCCGAGACTGGCGCCGCGCGCGGCGTAATGGGCGGCCAGGGCCCTGCCGATTCCGCTGCTTGCGCCGGTAATGAAGATTCTCATACCCCCCTTTCGGGTCGAGGCGTTGTGCCATGGGTGATTCAAGGTCATGAAGGCGGATCCACCTCATCGGGATCGTGAGATAGTATCTTGGCTTGGAATACTGTGCCGGTTCATCGGGGCGCGGCGCATCACAGAGACTGCGATGACTTCTTCTTCCATTTCCGATTTGCACGGCGCGCTCGCCGCCCTGGTGGGCGAGGCCAACGTCTACATCGACCCGGCCGACAAGGCCCGCTATGAGACGGGCGCCCGCTACGGCAACGGCAAGGCCGCGCTGGTCGTGCGTCCCGGCTCGACCGGCGAGGTCGCCGCCGTGGTCCGCCATTGCGTGGAGACGGGCACGCCGCTGATCGCGCAGGGCGCCAATACCGGCCTCGTGGCCGCGAGCACGCCGGACGAAAGCGGCAACCAGGTGGTGTTGAGCCTGGAGCGACTGCGCGGCGAGATCCTCGTGGACCGCGCCAACCGCACCGCCACCGTGGGCGCGGGCGTGACCTTGCAGGAACTGAACGACAAGCTGGCCGAACACGGCCTGTGCTTTCCGATCGACCTGGGCGCCAATCCATCGCTGGGCGGCATGATCGCCACCAATACCGGCGGCTCGCGCCTGATCCGCTATGGCGACGTGCGCCACAACCTGCTGGGCATCGAGGTCGTGCTGGCCGATCCGCCCGGCCAGGTGCTCGACCTGATGAGCGGCCTGCGCAAGAACAACACCGGCTACGACCTGAAGCAGCTGTTCGTGGGCGTGAGCGGCGCGGGCGGCGTGATCACCCGCGCCGTGGTGCAGGTCCATCCCTTGCCCCGCCAGACCGCCACCGCCCTGATCGTGCCGACGAGCCAGGAGGCGGTGCTGGAGCTGCTGATCGCGCTGGAGGGTGAATTCGGCGATTTCCTGACGGCCTATGAAGGCATGTCGAGCTCGACCGTGCAGTCGGTCATCGATCACGTGCCGGGGGTGGCCAATCCGTTCGCGCCGGAACCCATTCCCGACTACTGCCTGCTGGTGGAACTGGCCGCCACCTCGTCGCGGGAAGTGCTGGGCGTGGACCTGCAGTCGGCGTTGAATGACTTCCTGGAACGCCAATTCGACGTGCTGGTGGCCAATGCGGTGCTCGATGGCGGACCGGATCTCTGGAAAATCCGCCATTCGATCAGCGAATCCATTCGCCACCAGGGCAAGCTGATCGCGTTCGATATCGCGGTGCCGCGGTCGTCGATGGTGGAATTCCAGACGACGGCGCGACAATTGCTGGAGCGCGATTTTCCGTGGCTGCGGCTGTTCGATTTCGGCCATTGGGCCGACGGCGGAACGCACTTCAACATCGTCTGGCCGCACGATGCCACGCCGGCGTACGACGCGGATACGGTGGAACGACTGCGGATCGCGATCTACGACCTGGTCGTGCGCCGGTTCGGTGGCAGCTTCAGCGCCGAGCACGGGGTAGGGCCGTACAACGAGCGCTTCTATCACCGGTATGCGGCGGCCGAAGCGCAGGCCCTGGCGGGCCGGGTGCAAAAAGCCGTGGATCCGGCGGGAGCGCTAGGCCAGGTCGATTTCGGCTCTTCTGGCCGGACTTAGCGACCTGGGAACTGCCCCGGGATCGCCCCAGGGCGCCGCGGATCCGGCTTTGCCGGTCCGCCAGCGCCGCCCCTTGAGGGGTGCGGCGTAAGCCGCGCGGGGTGGGCTTACCTTGCGCGCGTCAGCGCGTAGGGGGGGTCCTTTCTTTCCCGATCAGGAAGTCGGCGACCTGCAAGGCGCCGACGTTGCTGCCCGTCAGCGACGGCGAGGTCAGGTAGCGGCCGTTGATGGCCAGAGTGGGAACGCCGTCGATCTTGTAGGCCTCGGCGAGCCGGGTGGCGCGCTGGACCTTGGATTGCACGCCGAACGAGTTGTAGGCGTCCATGAACTGCTTGCGGTCCAGGCCGGCCTTCTCGGCCCAGTCGAAGATGCGGTTGGCGGTGTTGAGAGGCTGGCGCTGCTCGTGGATGGCAGTGAACACGAGGCGGTGGAATTGTTCGACCTTGCCCAGGGCTTCGAGCGTGTAGTAGAGGCGCTGCTGCGGCTCCATGCCGGCATTGAAGCGGACGGGCACGCGACGCACCACGACGTCGGCCGGCAGCTTCTTGACCCAGGCCTCCAGGCTCGGCTCGAGCGCGTTGCAGTGCGGGCAGCTGTACCAGAAGAACTCGGTGACTTCGATCTTGCCCGGTGCGTCGGTGGCCTGGGGTTGCTGCAGGCGGATGTAGTCGGTGCCTTCGCGCGGCTGTTGCGCCTGGGCGATGCCGGGCAAGGCGGCGACGAGGCCGGCGGCGAGCGCCAGGCCGGTGAACATGCGGCGAAGGTGGAAGCGACCGATCATAGGATTCCTCTAGTAACGAGGCCCGGGGCCGCCTGGGCGCCGGGCACGGTGCAAACTCGGACCGCGGATAACTCGGCGAAGTTCCGCCGGCTCATTTCTTCACGACGGCGGCCTCGATGCCGTTTTCGGCCAGGCGCGCGCGCGTGCGGTTCATGTCGTCGAGCCGGGTGAACGGCCCCACGCGTACACGATGGACGGTGCCCGCCGCCACGTCGGCGGTCTCCAGGCGCGCCTCGAAGCCCATGAAAGCAAGCTTGGCCTTGAGCGCTTCGGCGTCTTCGATGACCCGGTAGGCGCCGACCTGCAGGAAATACGTCCCGCTACCGCCGGGGGCGGCCGGAGCGCCTGGCGCGGAAGCCGGCGGTTGCGCGTTCTTGTTCACGCCCTGGCTGGCGAGGAATTCGCCGAGCGGGTCGCGGGTAGCCTGCGGCACCGGCGCGGGGGCTGGCTGGGTGGCCGACGGCGCCGAACCGGAGGGGGGGCCGGCCGGACCGTCCTTGCCGTATAGGCTGCGATTGGGATCGGGCGCGTTGGCAGGGTCGGGCGGCTGGGCCGGCGCGGCGGGGCGCGTGCCGCGGCTGACGAAGGGCACCGGCGCCTTGGTGATGTAGAAGGCCACGAGCACGGCCACCAGCAGGCCGACGAGCAGTCCGGCCATCAGGCCGAACATCGTGCCGCCCCGTTGCGCCCCGGGTGCCGCGATAGGGCCATGCGGGGCGTTTACCTGTCTGCCTTCCCCGGAGGGAATCGTCTTCGCTGTGGGCACCATGAATCGTTACATCCGTTGCGGAGCGGAAACGCCCAGCAACGCCAGTCCGTTGGCCAGTACCTGGCGGGTTGCGGCGAGCAGCGCCAAGCGCGCCAGCTTCAATTCGGCATCGTCCACCAGCACGCGCTCGGCATTGTAGTAGGCGTGGAAATCGGCGGCGCAGTCCTTCAGCCAGAAAGCGACATGGTGGGGCGACAAATCGTTCGCGGCGAGTCCGACCATTGAAGGGAATTCGGCCAGCCGCTGCAGCAGCAGGAACTCGCGTTCGGCCGTGAGCAGCGAGGTATTGGCGCGAGCGAGCTCGGCCTCGTCGCCGCCCCATTGCGCCAGCACCGAGCAGATGCGCGCGTGCGCGTACTGGATGTAGTAGACCGGGTTCTCGTCGGTCTGCTTGAGCGCCAGGTCGACGTCGAACACGAATTCGGTATCGGCGCGCCGCTGTATCAGGAAGTAGCGCACGGCATCGCGCCCCACCCAGTCGATGAGGTCGCGCATGGTCACGTAGCTGCCCGCGCGCTTGGAGATCTTGACCTCTTCGCCGCCGCGCATGACCTTGACCATCTTGTGCAGCACGTAGTCGGGATAGCCCTTGGGGATGCCGACGTCCAGCGCCTGCAGGCCCGAGCGCACGCGCGCCACGGTGCCGTGGTGGTCCGAGCCCTGGATGTTGATGGCCTTGGTGTAGCCGCGCTCCCACTTGGTGACGTGATAGGCGACATCCGGCACGAAGTACGTGTAGCCGCCGTCGGACTTGCGCATCACGCGGTCCTTGTCGTCGCCTTCGCCCAGCTCGGTAGTGCGCAGCCACAGCGCGCCTTCCTGCTCGTAAGTGTGGCCGCTGGCGATGAGGCGCTGCACGGTCTGGTCGACCCGTCCCGAGGTATAGAGCGAGCTTTCGAGGTAGTAGTTGTCGAACTTCAGGTCGAAGGCCTGCAGGTCGAGATCCTGTTCCCGGCGCAGGTAGGCGACGGCGAACTTGCGGATGTCTTCGAGGTTCTCGGGGTCGCCCGCGGCGGTGACCGGCTCGGCGTCGGCCGCCTGCACCGTCTTCCCGGCGAGATAGTCGGCCGCGATGTCGGAGATGTATTCGCCGCGATAGCCGTCGGCAGGAAAATCGGGATGCTCGGGACCGTAGCCGCGCGCGCGCGCCTGCACACTGATAGCGAGGTTGTTGATCTGGTTGCCCGCGTCGTTGTAGTAGAACTCGCGCGTGACGTTCCAGCCGCTGGCGTCGAACAGACGGCAGATGGCATCGCCCAGCGCGGCCTGGCGGGCGTGGCCCACGTGCAGCGGCCCGGTGGGGTTGGCCGATACGAATTCGACCATCACCTTGCGGCCGTTGGACGGCGCGCGGCCGAACTCGGCGCCGCGCACGCGGATGGCGTCGATCACGGCCTGCTTGGCCGCGGGCGCGATGCGCAGGTTGATGAAACCCGGCCCGGCCACCTCGGCGCTCTGCAGGAGCTCGGCGGCGCCCGGCTGCGCCAGCAGGGCATCGACGATGGCCTGCGCCAGCTCGCGCGGATTGCGTTTCAAGGGCTTGGCGATCTGCATCGCCACGTTGGTGGCGGCATCGCCGTGGGACGCCACCTTGGGCCGCTCCAGCAGCAAAGTGGGCGTGGCCTCGGGGGCTACGGCCTTGACGGCGGCGCCCAGGAGGCCGAGAAGTTGTTCCTGTTGCTCGGGGAGCATGGCTGGGAATATTGCGGTAAATGAAAGGCCAAGAGCGGAATGTTAACAGCCGCCGGCCCTGGGGAGGGAAAAGCGCCGGTTGCCCCGACCCGGCGCTTTCCGTGGCGCCTCAACCGCCGCTGCTGCGCACTCCGGCCAGCGGGAACAGGAACGAGCCATTCTCCGAAACCGAGGCCCCCAGCATGGCTGCCGGTTGGCCGGCGCTCGCCGGCGTGATGAGCGCGATGCCCGAGGTGGATGTGCCGGCGTAGGGCGACGCGCAGTTGTTGGCGAACTTGACGGTGATACGGAAATAGTTCTTGCTGGCGTGCGGCGCCACCGAACCGGAGAAATCGCATCGCCCGCCGCTGGCGGCGACATGGCCGGTCAATGCCCCCGATTCGGAAATCGTCGTGGAATATGCCGCCCCGCCCGACTCGGCGCTCCAGTTGCCCTTCACGTCGTCCAGGCTGGCCTTCTGCTCATAGACGGCGTCATAAGTGGTCTTGAAGCTGAACGCCTGGCTGCCGGACACATTGCCCTGCAGCGTTTTCTTTTCTTCCACCGTGGCACTGAGCGAAATGGCGTTGCCCGCCCCCACCGACGAGAAGGCCTTGCCGCTGGCGGTATAGTTTTTCCCCTGGCTGGACCCGCTGCCCTGCAAGATGGAAAGACCGTTGCGGGAAGACAAATGGAATCCCCACAGCTTGCCGTCGTCGGTCACCATGAGAGCCAGCGGATCGCCCGCCCCGGTCTCGCCTTCCCAGAAGCCTTCCGCATTGGCATTGTCGACCGGCGGGCCGTCGTTGTTGCCCGAGTCTCCCCCACCGCAGGCGGCGACCAGGCTCAATGCGGCGATGGCCGCGGCGGTTTTCGTTGTCATCATTGCCATTCCCCTTTGTTGGAATTCATTGTTGCGAAACGGCATCCATCCGCCCGTTGCATGAAGCAGGACGGGATCAGGCAGGCCCGGCCTGCCGTTGCGGCGATGTCCCCCCGGACGCTGTTCTGTCGCAAAAGGTAACACAAAGTTCACGAAGAACCGCCCGGCGCCTTCCGCGCTTGCGGCCTCAGGTGAAACGGCGCATCCCCACCGCGATGAGCGCCCGCGACTTGTCCGCGGTCAGGAGCGCCCCGACCAGCAAGCCCTGGCCATTGACCAGTTCGTGGATGGCCACGCCCTGGATGGCCTGGTTGCGCAGCAGGCATTCCGGGCTGTCGGCGAACTTGATCGTGATGTTGAAGTAATGGCGGCCCGGCTGCGGCGCGACGCTGCCGGTCAACGCGCAGGTACCGCCCTGGAGGCCGGCTGCCGAACCCGTGACCGAGCCATCGGCGGCCACCGAGATGACAGACGATCCGCCCGAATTGTCGGCCAGCAGCCAGGGATCGCCCTTCAGGTCGTCCAGCTTGGCGGGCTGTTCGTACGAGCTGTCGTAGTCGGCCGCGAAACCGATTTCGCCGCCCGAGGCGATCTTGCCCTTCAAGCGCTTCTTCTCGGCGACCTCCGCCGTGAGCGAACCCTCGGCCACCTGGCCGTTGCTGCGGTAGTCCCTTCCCTTGGCGGTGAGCGTGGTGCCCCGGACCGAACTGGTGCCGTGGATGAGGCCGTAGTCCTGCGGCGCGCGATCGCTGCCCGCATCGGTATAGAAGCCCCAGACCTCGCCGTTTTCGGCCACCAGCATGGCGAGCAGCGTGTCGCTACCCGCGCTGCCGTTCCAGAAGCCGGCGGCACTGGCGTCGGGCGTGGAATCGGAGCCATCGCCGCCTCCGCAAGCGGCGAGCAGCGCCAGCGCGGCGCCGGCGATCATGGTACGTATCAAGTTTTCCCCCTGGTCATCATTGTGGTGGCGTGCGTCGGGTCGACACATTCCGTTACATGACTTTAACAAACGTATCGCATCATCGACAAATGAAGGGCGTTCCGGCCGAGGGGAGAAGTCCTCGCACGGAGCAAGCCGCCGCTTCCGCCATAATGTGGTGAACGTCATCGACACGGAGCGCGGAGAACCATGATCGTCACCTTCAGATCCAAGGCCGCCGGCGAAGTCATCATGCTTGGCGAACATGCCAAGCCGTTGCTGGAACTGGCCGGCAAGATGCCGGAAATCGCCGCCGGCACCCAGGGGGTCTTCACGCCCGAACAGTTGCCCGAGGCCATCCGCCGCATCGAGGCGGCGATAGGCGGCGAACGCGAGCCCCGCTTCGACGAAGACAATCCGGAGGAGAAAGAAAAGGCCGCCCGCTACGTGGGCTTGCGGCAGCGCGCTTTCCCGCTGCTGGACATGCTGCGCAAGGCCCAGGCCAAGAACGTCAACGTCACCTGGGAAAGCTGAGGAGGCGCCGCATGACGCGACACCCATGGCAAGACGTGCTGGACTTCTGGTTCCTGCCCGTTGACGATCCCGGTTACCTGAAGCCGCGCCACGTCTGGTTCCAGAAGAATCCGGAGTTCGATGCCGAGATACGCGCGCGCTTCCTGCCGCGGGTCGAACAGGCCGTGGGCGGCGGCCTGCGGGAGTGGAAACGCGAACTGGGCGGCGCCTTGGCGCGCATCGTGCTGCTGGACCAGTTCACCCGCAATATCTGGCGTGACACGCCGCGGGCCTTTGCGGGCGATCCCGAGGCGCTGGGCGATGCCCTGGAGCTGATCGACAGCGGCCGCTACCTGCGGCTGCCGCCGGTGCAGCGCGAGTTCGTCTATCTTCCGCTGATGCACAGCGAGAGTGCCGGCATTCAGGAACGGTGCGTGGCGTTGTACACCACGCTGGCGCAAGAGCATCCGGCATCCCAGGGTTCGCTGGACTATGCCATCCGCCATCGCGACATCGTTGCGCGGTTCGGGCGGTTTCCTCACCGCAACGCCATTCTCGGCCGAGCCAGCACGGCTCAGGAGCTGGAGTTCCTGAAACAGCCCGGATCCGGATTCTAGGAAAGCCCGCCACCAGGGGCGGGCTCGGCCTCAAACGCTGACTTCGGCCAGCTTGGTGCCCGCCGTGGCGGCGGGCTGGCCGCTGTCGCGGATGTGGCGGTTGACGGCACTCAGCACGGCCTTGAAGGAGGCCGTGACGATGTCGCTGTCCACGCCCACGCCGAAGCCGGTGGGCGCGTCGCCCACGCGCACTTCCACGTAGCAGGCGGCCGAAGCGTCGGCGCCCACCCCGATGGAGTGCTCGTGGTAATCCATCATCCGCATCGGCAACTCCAGCGCCTGCACGAAGGCGTCGATCGGACCGTTGCCGGTGCCGACCAGCGTACGTGCCTGACCGTCGACCAGCACATCGACCTCGACCCGCACGCCCTGGTCGATGCTGGCCATGCGATGCCGGACGAAGCGATAGGGCTCATGCTGTTCGAGGTACTCGCGGCTGAAGATCGAGTAGACGTCGGACGCCGTCACTTCGCGGCCGGTTTCGTCGGTCACGCGCTGGATGGCGCGGCTGAACTCGATCTGGAGGCGGCGCGGCAGGTCGAGCCCGTACTCCTGCTGCAACAGGTAGGAGACCCCGCCCTTGCCCGACTGGCTGTTGACGCGGATGACGGCGTCGTAGCTGCGGCCTACGTCGGCCGGGTCGATGGGCAGGTAGGGCACGTCCCAGATGGTATCCGGCTGGCGCTGCGCGAAGCCCTTCTTGATCGCGTCCTGGTGCGAACCGGAGAAGGCGGTGAAGACGAGGTCGCCCACATACGGATGGCGCGGGTGCACCGGCAATTGCGTGCAGTATTCGACGCAGCGGCGCACCTCGTCGATGTCGGAGAAATCCAGCCCGGGCGAGACGCCCTGGCTGTACAGGTTCAGCGCGAGCGTGACGAGGTCCACGTTGCCGGTGCGCTCGCCATGGCCGAACAGGCAGCCCTCGATGCGCTCGGCGCCGGCCAGCACGGCCAACTCGGCGGCCGCCACGGCGGTGCCGCGGTCATTGTGCGGGTGGACGCTGAGGATGATGCTGTCGCGGTTGGCCAGGTTGCGGTGCATCCATTCGATCTGGTCGGCATAGACGTTGGGCATCGCGCATTCGACCGTGGCCGGGAGGTTCAGGATGATCTTGCGGTTGGGCGTCGCGCCCCAGGCCTCGACCACCGCGTCGCAGACTTCCTTCGCGAAATCGAGCTCCGACGAACTGAACACCTCGGGCGAGTACTGGTAGACCCATTCGGTGTCGGGACGCGCGTCGGTCAACTCCTTGATGAGGCGAGTGCCGTCGAGCGCGATCTGCTTGACCTCTTCGCGCGACATGCCGAACACGATGCGGCGGAAGGCCGGTGCGATGGCGTTGTACATGTGCACGATCACGCGGCGTCCGCCCTCGACCGACTCGATCGTGCGGCGGATGAGGTCTTCGCGCGACTGCGTCAACACTTCGATGGTGACGTCCTCGGGCACCCGGTTCTGGTCGATCAGCCCGCGGATGAAGTCGAAGTCCGTCTGCGAGGCGGCGGGGAAGCCGACCTCAATTTCCTTGAAGCCGATCTCGACGAGCTTCTCGAACAGGCGGGTCTTGCGCTCGCCGTTCATGGGCTCGATCAGCGCCTGGTTGCCGTCGCGCAGGTCGGTGCTCATCCAGATCGGCGGCTTGGTCATGCGGCGATTGGGCCAGGTACGCTCGGAAAAATCGTACGCGGGGAAGGGGCGGTATTTCGCCTCGGGATTCTTCAACATCATGGAATGCTCCTGCTACTGCTGACTCGGAAATGACGGATGGACCGTGTGAGTGGCCGAGTGAGGCTGCCGAACTGCCACGAGGACGCTAGGCCCGGCAACCGATCGGTAGTAGTAGCGAGGAGGCGATGATGGCGACGATCGCGCGCACGTCGGCACCCAGCGCGGCTTGGCGCTGAATGGCGATGGTGCGGATGGCGGTAGGGGCCATGGTTGCGATCGTGCGGTCTGAAGGGACGCGGAATGTGCGTGAAGCGTTAGTCAACCATAAATCGGGTCGGCTGGCAAGTCGCCTTGGGAACAGCCTTTTCTTGGCAGGCTTCGATCCGCACACCGCCCGAGAGGGCGAACCACCGCGTTTCAGGGGTAAACCCGGGATACCGCGGCGCTTGCCGCCGGTTCACCATCCTTCAAAAAGAGAAGGAGACAGCCGTGGCAAGCTACCAGGCCTTCTATGCGCGTTCGGTCGACGAGCCGGAGCAGTTCTGGAACGAACAGGCGCAGCTCGTCGCCTGGCACACGCCGTCCTTCGAGACGCTGGATCTCTCCAACCCGCCCTTCTCGCGCTGGTTCGTCGGCGGGCTGACCAATCTGTGCCATAACGCGGTGGACCGACACCTGGCCCAACGGGGCGACCAGCCGGCGCTGGTCCATGTCTCCACGGAAACCGGCAGCGAATCGACCTACACCTATGCGCAGTTGCACGACGAGGTCAACCGCATGGCCGCCGTCATGCAGTCCCTGGGCGTGCGGCGCGGCGATCGCGTGCTGATCTACATGCCCATGATTCCCGAGGCGGCCTTCGCCATGCTCGCCTGCGTGCGCATCGGCGCGATCCACTCCGTGGTGTTCGGCGGCTTTGCCTCGGCCAGCCTGGCCACGCGCATCGACGATGCCCGGCCGGCGCTGGTGGTGTCGGCCGACGCCGGTTCGCGGGCCGGCAAGGTGATCCCGTACAAGCCGCTGCTGGACGAGGCGCTGCGCCTGGCTTCCCATGCCCCCGCCAACGTGCTGCTGGTGGACCGGGGCCTGGCGCCCATGCCGCTGCAGGAAGGAAGGGACCATGCCTATGCCCCGCTGCGCGAGCGCCATGCCCATGCGCGCATTCCCTGCGTGTGGCTGGAATCGAACGAGCCGTCGTACATCCTCTACACCTCCGGCACCACCGGCAAGCCCAAGGGCGTGCAGCGCGACACCGGCGGCTACGCAGTCGCGCTGGCGGCGTCGATGCGCCACATCTTCTGCGCCCGGCCGGGTGACGTGATGTTCACCACCTCCGACGTCGGCTGGGTGGTGGGCCACAGCTACATCGTCTACGGGCCGCTGATCGCCGGCATGACCACGCTCATGTACGAAGGCACGCCGGTGCGGCCCGACGGCGCCATCTGGTGGAAGCTGGTGGAGCAGTACCGCGTCACCCACATGTTCAGCGCGCCCACGGCGATACGCGTCTTGAAGAAGCAGGATCCCGAGACCTTGAGCCGGCATGACCTTTCCACGCTGCGCACACTGTTCCTGGCCGGCGAGCCGCTGGACGAGCCGACCGCCCGCTGGATACACGACGCCATCGGCAAGCCGGTCATCGACAACTACTGGCAGACCGAGACCGGCTGGCCCATGCTGGCGCTGCCGCGCGGCGTGGAAGGGCTGCCCACCAAGTTCGGCTCGCCCGGACTGCCGGTCTACGGCTACAAGCTGAAGATCGTCGACGAATCGACCGGCGAGCCATGCGCCCCGGGCCGCAAGGGCGTGGTGGCCTTGGAAGCGCCGCTGCCGCCCGGCTGCATGAGCACGGTGTGGGGCGACGACGAACGCTACGTCTCGACCTACTGGTCGGGATTTCCCGGCAAGCTGCTGTACTCGAGCTTCGACTGGGGCATCCAGGACGAAGACGGCTACGTGACCATCCTCGGCCGCACCGACGACGTCATCAACGTCGCCGGCCACCGGTTGGGCACGCGGGAAATCGAAGAAGCCGTTTCCAGCCACCCGGACATCGCCGAGGTCGCCGTAGTGGGCGTGCAAGACGCGCTCAAGGGCCAGGTGGCGATGGCCTTCGCCATCGCTCGCAATGCCGAACGCGCCGCCAGCGCCGAAGGGCGCATGCAGCTGGAAGGCGAAGTCATGCAGACGGTCGAGCGCAGGCTGGGGGCCGTGGCCCGGCCCGCGCGGGTGTTCTTCGTCGGCGCCCTGCCCAAGACGCGATCGGGCAAATTGCTGCGCCGGGCCATCCAGGCGATGGCCGAAGGACGGGACCCGGGCGACCTGACGACCATCGAGGATGCCGGCGCGCTGCAGCAGTTGAAGGAGGCGATGGCCGCTTAGGCGCCCTGGCTGAGTCGCGAGAAGACTACCCCAGCAGCGCCAGCGCCTCGCCCAGCCCGATCTCGCCCTTGAAGCCACCCGCGCTCGAGGCCGGCTCGCCGGCCTCCACCGCGTGCGCGAACCGCACCGCGGGATCCGCCTCGAGTTTCTCGTACAGCCGCTGCAGTCCGGGATAGTCGCGCCGGTCGACCACGGCGTGATAGTCGGTCCAGCGGGCAATGCCGATGAAATAGGCATCGGCCAGCGTGCGGTGTTCGCCCAGCAGCCAATCCTGCCCGCCCAGCTGCGCTTCCAGCTCGGCATGCGCGCGGCGCACTTTCTCCCGGCCGTAATCCACCAGCGCTGCCTTGCCCGGACCATCGTCCCCGTGCTCCAAGGCGTGCCAGAGCGGGCTGAAGGCGTTGAAAAAGCTGGTGTTGAGATAGGCCAGCATCTGATTGAGACGGTCG
The DNA here is from genome assembly GCF_002188465.1 of Pigmentiphaga sp. NML080357. GTDB lineage: Bacteria > Pseudomonadota > Gammaproteobacteria > Burkholderiales > Burkholderiaceae_B > Pigmentiphaga. Next base: position 145,263 of record NZ_NINW01000003.1, read on the forward strand.
AAGTCCCGGCTGCCCTGGCGGAAGGCGAGCCGGTGTGCGACGCCATGCGGCGCGAGGTGGTTCAGGATGGCCAGGCTCTCGCTGATGAGATCCCCTTCGGCGGTCATGAGGGCGGGCGTCTCTCCGACCGGGTTGATGCGCCGATACGCCTCCGTAAGCGTGACTTCGGGCATCTCGATGCGGCAAAGGCGGTACGGCACGCCCAGCCATTCGAGCGCGACGATGGAGCCGAACGAGCAGCCCGAAGGCACGCCGTAGAAAAGAATGGGTTCCATGAATGTTCTCCTGTTCGATGATCGATGCCGCCAGGGCTCAGAGGGAACTGTAGATTCATGGACTTTGGATGAGTAGTCGGCAAAAATCGAACTTATCGTCTACACATATGGACTTTGCATGCTCAATCTCAATGACGTGCGGCTCTTCGTGGCGGCGGTGGAGCACGGAGGGTTCGCGGCCGCCGCCAGGGCGCTTCGCGCGCCGAAGTCGACGCTGAGCAAGCGCGTGGCCGAATTGGAAGCCGCCTTGGGTGCGCGCCTGGTCCACCGCACTTCGCGCAGCTTCACCCTGACCGATGCGGGGCGCGCGTTCCACGAGCACGCCCGCGCGGCGCTGATCGAGGCCGAGGCGGCCGAGGACGCGGTGCGCAAGCGCGCGGCCGAGCCGTCCGGCACGGTGCGGATGACTGCCTCGATACCGGCGTCGCAGCTTTTCCTGGCCCGTGTATTGCCCGATTTCGCGCGGGCATTTCCGAAGGTGCACGTGGTCGTGGACGTGTCGGACCGCTTCGTCGACGTCGTGCAGGAAGGCTTCGACATCGCGCTGCGCAGCCATTTCTCGCCGCTCCCCGATTCGGGCCTGGTGCAGCGCCCGCTGCGCGCGGAAGACATCCTCCTGGTCGCCGCGCCGGCCTACCTGAAAAAACACAGGGTGCCGCGCACGCCTGAGGACCTGCGAAACCACCATGGCTTGCTTGCCGATCCATCGGTGCAGACATGGCGCCTGAACGGTCCGCAGCACCGGTCGGTCGAGGTCGCGCCAGTGCCTCGCATGGCGGCGAACGAATCGATGGTGCTGCTGCACGCGGCGGTGGCGGGCCTCGGCGTGGTCTGCCTGCCCGCGGGGATGTGCGCCGAGGCCCTGGCGTCCGGCAGCCTCAAGCGAGTCTTGCCGGACTGGACCGCCGGCAAGGTGATGGAAACGCTCGTCATGCCGCATCGGCGCGGCCAACTGCCCGCGGTGCGCGCGCTGGTCGAGTTCCTGGTCGAACGCGCCTGACCCATCACGAGCGGCCGCGCCCGCTCCTGGCCGCAGCCTCAGCCGCGCACGAGCCCGGCCAGCGCCCGGCAGAAGGCCCGGGCGGCGGGGCCCGGCGGCGCGTCCATGCGATGGGCCAGATAGGCTTCGGAGGCCGCCTGGCTGTCCCGGCCCAGCGAAGGCGTATCGAGCCGGGCCAGCCGGCCCTCCGCCAGATCGCGTTCCACCTGCCATGCCGGCAGGCGGCCCCACCCCACGCCCGCGAGAATGAGCTGGTGCTTGGTGTCCTGCGTACTGACGCGGCAAGTCTGCGGGGACAGCACGCCGAAATCCCGCCCCACCGTCATGGTGCTCGGATCGGAAAGGACGATTTGCAGATGACCGGCCAGCTCCGCCGCGCCGAGCGGCCGGCCGGCTCCGGCCAGGGGATGGGCCGGGCTGGCCACCGCGACGACGTCGACCGTGCACAGCGCTTCCATGGCGATCTGCGGACTGCGGAAATGCTCGCCCACGGTAATGCCGAGGCCGTGGCGCCGTTCCAGCAAGCCCGCCAGCGGCCCGCCGAGCGGTTCGACGGCCAGCCGGATGGCGACCGTCGGATAGCCGGCCCGCATGGCATTCAAGGCCTCCGCCACGGCGGCGATCGGGAACAGCGTGTCGACCACCAGCGACAGTTCCAGCTCCACGCCTTCGCCCATGCCCTGCGCACGCGCCCGCATGGCGTCCACGCGCAGCAGTATGTCGCGCGCATCGGCCAGCAGAGCCCGGCCCTCATCCGTCAGCACAGGCCGATGGCCTCCCCGGTCGAACAGCGCGACGCCGAGTTCCGCTTCCATTCTCGCAATGGCGTGACTGACGGCCGATTGCGCGCGCAGCAGCCGGCCTGCGCCCGCGCGGAAACTGCCGGCGTCCGCCACGGCGACGAACACGCGCATCTGGTCGAAAGTAAGGCCATCGATCATGATCGATTAATTGGATAAAAGACATCTAAATAATGTCACTTTTGCGGGATGCCGGCCAACCCTATTCTGCAAGCGAAGGCACGACGGCGTACGAGACGCGGCAGCCCGCCGCCCGCGCCGGCAAGACAGGGACTTGGCCATGCTCGCAATCCGTTCCGTTGAATCCACCAGAGAGAGGCGCCGCTGGACGCCGGTCTGGATCGTCGTCGGCAGCGGCGTGGTCCTCGCGCTGCAAGTCGGCAAGGCATCGATCGCCGGACCGCTGCTGCGCGGCGACCTGGGACTGGACCTGGCCGCCATTGGATGGCTGACCGCAGTCATTGCCGTACTCGGCATGCTGGGTGGAATGCCGGCCGGCTCCCTGGTGGCCGCCTGGGGCGACCGGCGCGTCTTTCTCGCGGGCATCGGCGCAAGCGCGGTGGGCGCCGCCCTGGGCGCGCTGGCGCCAGGCTATGGCTGGCTGCTTGCGGCGCGCCTGGCCGAAGGGCTCGGTTTCCTCCTGGTCGTCGTGGCCGGGCCGGCGCTGTTGCAGCGCGTGGCCGTGCCGGGGCAGCGCAACCTGTCGTTTGCGCTCTGGAGCTGCTTCATGCCCACCGGCATGGCGCTGGCCATGCTGGCCGGCCCGCTGTTCTCCTCCTGGCGGGCGATGTGGTGGGCAAGCGCGGCGCTGTCGGCGATCGCCCTGGCGGCGGCCGTGTCGCTGCCGGCTTCCGCGCGCGGCACATGGACAGGATGGCGCAACACCGGCCGCGACAGCCTGGCGACGCTGCGCGGGCGCGGACCGCTGTTGCTCGCGGCCGGTTTCGGGCTGTATAGCCTGCAGTTCTTCGCCCTGTTCAGCTTCCTGCCCATCCTGCTGACCGAACGGATGAGCATGCCGTTGCAGACCGCCGGGCTGTTCGCCGCGGCCGCCACGGCGGCCAACATCGCGGGCAACCTGTGCGCCGGCTTCCTGATCGAGCGTGGCGTGGCGCGCTGGACGCTGGTGGCCGGCGCAAGCGTCGTCATGGGGCTGGCCGGCTGCGGCATTTTCCTGCCGCTGCTGCCCGATACGGGCGCGTTCCTGCTTTGCGTCCTGTTTTCGGCGGCCGGCGGCCTGGTGCCGGCCACATTGCTGGCGACCGCCCCCATGGCGGCGCCGCAGGCGCATCTCGTGCCGCTTGTCATCGGGTTGATGATGCAGGGCAACAACGTGGGCCAGGTCGCCGGACCGGCGGCGGTCGGCGGCGCCATCCAGGCCTTCGGCTGGCCCGCGGCCGCGGTCATCGTCGCGGTGGCCGGCTTGCTGGCGGTCGGCGTGGCGCTGGGACTGCGCCGACTGGGACGGCCCGGTCCCGATGCCGCGCAGCGGGGAAACGACAGCGGAAAAACCGCCGTCCGGGGGTCTTGAAAAGCGGCGGACCGTCCAGAAATTGGGCTTAGGGGATGCCGTAGTCGGGTCCCCGGTGAAACTTGCTGACTAATCAGGAGATTCGAGCCATGAACGCTGCTTTTTCTCTGGCACCCTTGTTCCGCCATTCCGTCGGTTTCGACCGCTTCAACGACTTGTTCGAATTCGCGCTGCGTAACGACACGGGCAGCACCTATCCGCCCTACAACGTCGAGAAGCGTGGCGACGACGACTACCGCATCGTGATCGCGGCGGCCGGCCTGCGCGATGAGGACCTGGACGTCCAGGTCGAGCGCGGCGTGCTGACCGTGACCGGTGGCCGGCGCGAGAAGGACGAAGACAAGGTCACCTACCTGTATCAGGGCATCGCGCAACGCGCCTTCAAGCTGTCGTTCCGCCTTGCCGACCACATCGAAGTGCGCGGCGCCCATCTCGAGAACGGCCTGCTGCACATCGACCTGGTAAGGCAAGTGCCTGAAGAAGCCAAGCCCAAGCGCATCGCGATCGGCAGCGCCGCCCCGGCGCAACGCCAGCAACCCGCGCTGGCCAACGCGGCCTGAGCGAAGCCGCAGCACCGGGCCGCGGACTCTCCCCGGCGCCGGCGGAGAACCGCCCGCGGACCGGCGAGCCGCGGCACCGCATCCAGCCCCATGGCCGGCCCGCCCGGCCATGGGGCTGTTTTACTTGTTGCAGCGGCGGTGACCCGGCGTCGCGCTACGCCGCCGGCGCCCATACCTCGTGGCTGCGCGGCGTATCGATGCGATAGTCGCTATAGGGCCATTGCAGCAGGCGGGCACCCAGCCGCCGGGCCGCCGTCAGCGGATCGCGAGGATCGTGCGCGACCTCGCCCCGGCGGTTGCCCGCTCCATGCACGTAGCCGACGAAGGCCGAGTGGGTGTAGCGCGCGAATTCCTGCATTTGCTGCACGATGCCGAGTCCCGCGCCGGGATAGGTTTCCTCCGACGCCAGCGTCAATGCAAGCCGCTTGCCTTGCATCCTCGTCAGCACGTCGGCGTGGCCGGGGTAGGAGTTCGAGTAATAGGTGAACGAGCGGTCGAAGAAGGCCTTGGTCTGCGCCGACATGCCGTACCAATAGATGGGCGTGCAGAACACGACGCCGGCGGCGGGCAGGAATTCCTCGAGGAAAAGCTCGGCGTACCGGTCCGTGGCCGGATCCGAATAATGGGTGCGGTCTCCCAGGAATCCGCCGAGGTAGTCGTCCAGGAAACGCACGCGGGTCTCGGCGCCCGCTTCACGCGCGCCGTCTTCGACGGCCCGGGCCAGCAGGGCGCTGTTGCCGTCCCGGCGCGGGCTGCCGACGAGAATCAGTATCGAAGAAGGTGAATCCATATCATCCGTTACGTTTAGGTGGGTTGCTGTCCAGCCCGGGCAGATATGAATTTACGCGCTTGGATCGGCATTGGCGAATGAGCATCTTTCAAATAAGATGAAATGAATTCATCTTCAGTATTCCTGCCATGTTCGCCGGATTGCCCCTGAACGCCTTGCGCACTTTCGAAGCGGCGGCCAGGCTGCGCAGCTTCAAGCAGGCCGCGGCCGAACTCAACGTTACGCCGACCGCCGTTTCGCACCAGGTCCGCTCGCTGGAACGCCACTTGGGCGTGGCATTGTTCGAGCGCGGGGCAGGCGGTGTGCGGATTACCGCGCCGGGAAACCGGTTGCTCGATGCGGTGCACGGTGCACTGCTGGACATCGGCCAGGCCATCGACGCCTTGCGGCCCCGGCGCAGCGGCGGCACGGTCACGGTCACCACCACCCATTCGTTTGCCGCGTTGTGGCTGGTGCCGCGGCTGGGGCGCTTCTACCAGGAGCACCCCGGCTACGAAGTGTGCATCGATACGACTGCGCGGGTCATCGATCTCCTCCAGGACGCCAGCGTGGACGTCGCCATCCGTTACGGCACCGGCGAATATCCCGGCTTGCTCGCGCCGGCGGCCCTGGCCGAGTCGTTCGGGGTATACGGCGCCCCCGGCCTGGTCTCGGCCGGGGTCAAGGCAAGGCCCGTGCTGATCTCGGTGCAGTGGCGCGATTCCACCTTGTATGAAGACGTTTGGCGGCTATGGTGCGAAGCCGCGGATCTGCCATGGCTGCGAGGCCGTCCGTCGATGCGGCGCTACGAAGAAGAACACTATGCCCTGCAGGCCGCCATCGCGGGCCAAGGCTTGGTGCTGGCAAGCTCGATCATCGTGTCGGACGCCGTGGCCCAGGGCCTGCTCATGCCCTTCAGGCCCCACGTGACGGTACCCGGCGCCCGCTACACCGTGCTATGCGCGCCGGGCCGCGAACGCCATCCGCCGGCGCGCGCTTTCCTTGGCTGGCTGGAGCGGGAGTTCGGCGGTTCGAGCGCCGTCACCCCGCCGCCTCGGCGAACCGCAGGCCGACGATCCCGATGACGGCAAGGGCAAGAAAGAACAACCGGACGGCATGGGCGTTCTCCTGGAAATACACCATGCCCAGCACGGTCAGCCCTATGGTTCCCAGGCCGGTCCAGATCGCATAGGCGGTCCCCAGCGGCAGCGCACGCAGTGCCAGCGCCAGCAGATAGATGCTCCCCAGGCCAGCCGCCACGGCGGCGACACTGGGCAGGGGCTTGCTCCAGCCGCCGTTCAGCTTCAATGCCGCGCCCATGGCCACTTCCAGGCAGGCCGCCGCCAGCAGATATAGCCAAGCCATGGCGCTACTCCCTGTGCGCATCCGGCGCGCCCCGCTGTTCCGAACGGCCGCGGATGCGATTGGCGATCAATGCGCGCTGCACCGCCGGCCGCGCCTCGATTGCCGCCAACCACTGGCGGACGGCGGGATAGGCGGTCATGTCGAGCGCGAGCTCGTCATGCGTGCGCAGCCAGGGAAACGCCGCCATGTCGGCGATGGAATAGTCATCCAGCGCAAGATGGCGGGAAGCTTGCAGACGCCGCTCGACCACGCCATACAGGCGATGAGACTCCTTGCGATAGCGCGCGAGGGCCTCCTCGTTGCGCGTGCCGGAGCCGTGCATGAACCACCAGAGCTGGCCGAGCATGGGCCCGATCCCCGCCACCTGGAAGTACAGCCATTGCTGTATCTGCAGGCCATCGGCGAGCGAGGCGGACGAAAAGCGGCCGTACTTGTTCGCAAGATAAGTCAGGATGGCGCCGGACTCGAATACCGACACGCCTGTGTCGGCATCCGTGATGGCGGGTATCTTGCCGTTGGGATTGATGGCCAGGTATTCGGGACGATGCTGCTCGCCCCGTCCCAGGTCGAGTCCCACCTGTGTGTAGGAAACGCCGGCCTCCTGCAGGAAGATGTTGATCTTCAGGCCGTTGGGGGTATCGGCGGTGTAGAGGGTGATGGCTGCGGTCGAGGTCATGTCGGCATCCGTTGGCACGAATTATCGATTGCAATTACAATCATCGTAATTGCAACTCTATCGCGGATGAACCGCCTGCACAAGATGGAGACCGGCACATTTCGTTTTTCCTCGCCCGGCCCGGGCGATGCGCATGCCACTCGGCGGGCGGCCATGCATTGCCTGGCGGTGCTGGAGCGCTGCAGGACGCTGGCTGGCGAGGCCCGGCTCACGCCCCTGAAGGCCATCGAGTCTTACGCCCGGGCGTTGGAAAGAGAAGCGGCGGCGGACCAGGCCTGGGTGATCAGGACCGATGCGACAGAAGGCGAAGGCACCCTGGCCAGCGCCTGGCCGCTATGGTTCGGCCGCAACGCCCGGCGTTTCGAACGGCCGCTCTTGTATCTGCTCCACGCGTGCTCGGTGACCCAGCTGCGCGTGAGGCTGGCGCAATTGCGCCAGCGCGGCGTGCTTTGCAACGATGTCGCCTGGCCGCGTCATCGCGCGGGGGATCTCCCCCTATGGCTGGCGGACAACCTGACCTGCCTGCCCTACGACCCGGCATCGGCAGGCGAGGCATGGACGATCATGGCGAACGCGCTTCGAGACCTGTATGTAGGCGGCGCCCGGCGGCTCTACTACCTATCGGCACACGATCACGCGGACGAGGCGTCCACGCTCCTGGATGCGGCCCAGGCGGCCGACGCCGTGCGCGGCATGTACCGGGTCCGGCCTCCGCGGGCCGGACAGGCGGCGGTCAGGCTGCTGGCCGCCGGCGCGACGCTGCGCACCGCCCTGCGGGCGGCCGATCGCCTGTGGCAGGACTGGCGCGTCATCGCCGAAGTATGGAGCTGTCCGAGCTATACGCGGCTTGCTCGCGAGGCCAGCGATGCAGAAGGGCTCAGGCTGCTTCGTCCTTCCGCACCTGTCCGCCGCGCCCACCTCGTTCGTTGCCTGGGCCGCGACGGGAGCCCCGTCGTGGCCTCCACGGCCTACCCCCGCCGCATCGCCGAGCAGATCGGCGCCCACGTGCAGGGCAGGTTCGTCGCGGTGGGAGGCGATTCGCCTACCTTGACGCCTCTGCCTCCTGCCTTGTCAGCCGAGGGGCTCGCCATACGCGCGATCCAGGCCCTGTGCGACGAGGGCCGGCTCCCTGCGGCCGCACTGCCCGCCGCGATACATCGGTATGCCAGCGGTCCCCTGCCGGCCGACACGCGCGCAGACGCCTAACGCTCCGCCGTCACCCCAGGGACTGCCGGGCTGCTGCAGCGGCGCGGTCCAGCGCCGCCGCGAAGCGGTCGCGCTCGGCGGGGCTGAACTGCGACAGGAACAATTCGTCCACCGCTGCCTCGTAGACCTTCCACATCTTCCGGCGCAGCGCCCGCCCTTCCTTGGTGATCGAGGCGTATGCCGCGCGTCCATCCTGCGCGGAGCGGGTGCGCGTGACCAGCCCTTCCTGCTCCAGCCTGTCCACCAGGCGCGTCAGGTTGTAGCGCTCGATCGCCATCACGTCCGCCAGTTCATGCATGCGGCGAGTGCCGTCGGGCCCGCTCTCCAGCCCCCACAGCGCGTCGTACCAGGCGTAGGACGGCAAACCGGCCGCGGCCAGGCGGCGTTCGATCTCCCGGATCATCCAGCGATGCGCGCGGACGAACGAGAACCAGGGATCGGCTTCTTTCTCTGCCATGCGGACTCCGTGATCTCCCATTGCAGTTGCAATTATATGGCGAGGCGATAGAATTGCATTTACTATGATTGCATTTGCAATTCAATGCCGGATGTCCATGGCTTGCGCCTGCCGCGATCGCCGCATCCGGTCCGCAACCTTTCGTGGAGCCGCCTCATGAATCCGCCTCTCGCCTCTCTCGACACCGATCCCCAGGAAACCCGCGAATGGCTGGACGCCATGGAGGCGGTCGTGGCGGTCGAAGGCCGCGACCGGGCGCACTACCTGATCGATCAACTGCTGGACGAAGACATGTCCCGGCATGGCGACCTGCACGGCCGGGTCACGACGCCTTACGTGAATACCATTCCGCGCGCGCGCCAGCCGGCCTATCCCGGCGACCTGGCGATCGAGCGCCGCCTGAGCGCCTATGTGCGCTGGAACGCGATGGCCATGGTGTTGCGCGCCGGCAGGCATTCCAACGTCGGCGGCCATATCGCCACCTATGCCTCGGCGGCGGTGTTGTACGACGTGGGTTTCGACCATTTCTTCCGCGGCCGCACCGCCGAGTTCGCCGGCGACCTGGTGTACATCCAGGGTCACTCGGCTCCCGGCATCTATGGCCGGGCCTACATCGAAGGCCGCATAGACGAAGCCCGGCTGGACAACTTCCGGCGCGAGGCCGGGCGCATCGGGCTTTCGTCCTACCCGCACCCCCGGCTCATGCCGGACTTCTGGCAATTCCCCACCGTGTCGATGGGCCTGGGCCCGCTGACTGCCGCCTATCAGGCCCGCTTCATGCGCTATCTCGACTATCGCGGCCTCAAGCCGCAACAGGGGCGCAAGGTGTGGGCCTTCCTCGGCGATGGCGAAATGGACCAGCCCGAGTCGCTGGCCGCCATCGCCCTGGCCGGCCGGGAAAAACTCGACAACCTGATCTTCGTCGTCAATTGCAACCTCCAGCGACTGGACGGCCCGGTGCGCGGCAACGGCAAGGTCATGCAGGAACTCGAAGGCACGTTCCGAGCCGCGGGCTGGAATGTCATCAAGGTGGTGTGGGGCGGCGGCTGGGACGCCTTGCTGGCGCGCGACCACACGGGCCTGCTGCGCCGCCGGATGATGGAGTGCGTGGACGGCGACTACCAGACCTTCAAGTCGCAGAACGGCGCCTACGTGCGCGAGCATTTCTTCGGCAAGTACCCCGAGCTGCTGGACCTCGTGGCCGACATGACGGATGACGAGATCTGGGCGCTTTCCCGCGGCGGCCACGATCATGAAAAAGTCTACGCCGCCTATGCCGCGGCCGTATCCCATTCTTGCCGGCCCACGGTGGTGCTGGCCAAGACCGTGAAAGGCTTCGGCATGGGCGAGGCCGGGGAAGGCCAGAACATCAACCACCAGTTGAAGAAGATGGCCGACGCCGCCGTGCGGGCGTTCCGCGACCGGTTCGCGCTGCCCCTGACCGACGCGCAGCTGGCCGAGATGCCTTACCTGAAGCCCGAACCGGGCAGCCCCGAAGCCCGTTACCTGGCCGACCGGCGCGCCCGCCTGGGCGGCCACGTGCCCGCGCGCAGCGGCGCGGTGGCGCCGCTGCCGGTGCCGGCGCTCGACGCCTTCGCGGCGCATCTGAAGGATACGGGCGACCGGGGCGCTTCCACCACCATGGCGTTCGTGCGCATCCTGAGCACACTGCTGAAGGACCCGCAACTCGGCCCCCTGGTCGTTCCCATCGTCCCCGACGAGTCCCGGACCTTCGGCATGGAAGGGCTGTTCCGCCAGATCGGCATCCATTCGCACCTGGGGCAGTTGTACACGCCGCAGGATGCCGGCCAGCTGAGCTACTACAAGGAAGCCCGGGACGGCCAGATCCTGCAGGAAGGCATCAACGAGGCGGGCGCGATCGCGTCGTGGATCGCCGCCGGCACCTCGTACAGCACGCACGGCCTGGCCACCATTCCCTTCTACATCTTCTATTCCATGTTCGGCCTGCAGCGTGTGGGCGACCTGGCGTGGGCGGCGGCCGACGCACGCACGCGCGGTTTCCTGCTGGGCGCCACGTCCGGCCGCACGACGCTGATGGGCGAAGGCCTGCAGCACGACGACGGGCATAGCCACGTGCTGTCGTCCGTCATTCCCAGTTGCGTCTCGTACGATCCTGCCTTCGCCTGCGAACTGGCGGTGATCATCCAGGACGGCCTGCGCAGGATGTATGTCGAACAGGAAGACATCTACTACTACGTCACGCTGCTCAACGAAAACTACCCGCACCCTGCGCTGCGCGAGGAAGACAAGGAAGGCATCCTGAAAGGCCTGTACCTCTTCCGCGCGGACGCCGGCCCCGCCGGACGACCGAGAGTACAGCTGATGGGCAGCGGCGCCATCCTGCGCGAAGTCATCGCCGCGGCGGAACTGCTGGACCGGGACTTTTCCATCGGCGCCGACATATGGAGCGCCACCAGCCTCACCGAACTGCGTCGCGACGGGCTGGCGGCCGAGCGCTGGAACCTCCTGCATCCCGGGGCCACGCCGCGCGTGTCCTACGTGCAGCAGTGCCTGCGCGAGCACGCCGGCCCCATCGTCGCCGCCACCGACTACATGAAGATCGTCGCCGACCAGATCCGCCCCTTCGTCGGCGGCCGGCGTTTCGTCGCGCTGGGCACCGACGGCTTCGGACGCAGCGATACCCGGGAATCGCTGCGGACCTTCTTCGAGGTGGACAGGCATTTCATCGCCGTGGCGGCGCTCAAGGCGCTGGCCGACGAAGGCGCCGTGCCGCCCGCGCTCGTGGCGCAGGCGATGCAGCGGTACGGCATCGATGCCGACAAGCCCGATCCCGCCATCGCATGACCGGGCGCGGGGCAAGGTCCCCGCTCGCGTCTTGCAGGCGCGGCCCGCGAGGAATCGCTGACGCGCCAGCCAGCCCGTGACAAAATCCGCCCATGCGGATATTTCTCTTGTACGTGGCCACCGCGGTGGCCGAGATCGTCGGTTGCTACCTGCCCTATCTCTGGCTGCGCCACGGCCGCTCGGCCTGGCTGCTGCTGCCGGCGGCGGCCAGCCTGGCCCTGTTCGCGTGGCTGCTGACCCTCCACCCCACCGCGGCGGGACGCGTGTATGCGGCGTATGGCGGCGTCTACATCGGCACCGCCATCCTGTGGCTATGGGCCGTGGACGGCATACGGCCCACGCCCTGGGACCTGGCCGGCACGGCGGTCGCGCTGGCGGGCATGGGCATCATCATGTTCCAGCCGCGGTAAGCCCCCCCTCCGCGCTGCGCGCGTCCCCCTCAAGGGGGCGATGCGGTGGACCGGCGGAGCCGGATCCACCGCATTCTGGTAGCAACAATGCGCAACCAAGAAAACCGTACCTGGCCGTGGGCGTAGGAGTTACAGACTCGACATCAACGCCCGCCGCAGCTCGTCCTCGCTGCGCCCGCTGCGCGCCGCGTAGTCCGCCAGCTGGTCCTCGCCGATCTTCCCGACATTGAAATACTGCGACTCCGGATGGCTGAAGTAGAAGCCGGATACGGCGGCCGCCGGGTACATGGCGAGGCTCTCGGTCAATTCCATGCCGATGTCCTGGCAGGCCATGACCTCGAACATGTCGCGCTTGACCGTGTGCTCCGGGCAGGCCGGATACCCCGGCGCGGGCCGGATGCCGCGGTACGCCTCCTTGATCAGCGCCTCGTTGTCCAGCGTCTCGTCCGGGGCGTAGCCCCAGAGGTCCTTGCGCACGCGCTCATGCATGGCTTCGGCAAAAGCCTCGGCCAGCCGGTCGGCGATGGCCTTGAGCATGATGCTGGAGTAGTCGTCGAGCTGCTTCTGGAACTCGGCTTCCCACTTCTCGATGCCCAGGCCGCCGGTGACGGCGAACATGCCGATATAGTCGGCAATCCCGCTGGACTTGGGCGCGATGAAGTCGGCCAGGCATTTGTTGTCCACGCCTTCGCGCTTGGCGGTCTGCTGGCGCAGGTTGCGCCAGGTGAACAGCACCTTCTGGCGCGACTCGTCGGCGTAGATCTCGATGTCGTCGTCGTTGACGCTGTTGGCGGGATAGAAGGCCACGACGCCGTTGGCGGTCAGCCAGCGGCCTTCGATCACGCGCTTGAGCAGGGCCTGGCCATCGGCGTAGACCTTGCGGGCGGAGTCGCCCACGACCGCGTCGTCCAGGATGGCGGGGAAGCCGCCGTGCAGGTCCCAGGTCTGGAAGAAGGGCTGCCAGTCGATATAGCGCGCGATCTCGGCCAAGTCGAAGTTCTTGAACGTGCGGCGGCCGATGAACTTGGGCCGCGGCGGCTGGTAGCCGTCCCACGCGATGGGCGGCTTGTTGGCGCGCGCCTCGGCCAGCGGGATCAGCGGCGTGGCCTTGCGGTTGGCGTATTGCTCGCGCACGCGCTCGTACTCGGTCTTGATCTCGGCGATATACTGCGCGGCCTGGTCCGACACCAGGTTCTGCGCCACGCCCACCGAGCGGCTGGCGTCGGTCACGTAGATGACCGGGCCTTCGTAGTGCGGCGCGATCTTCACCGCCGTGTGCACGCGGCTGGTGGTGGCGCCGCCGATCAAGAGCGGCAGGTTGCGTTCGCGGAAGTAGTCGTCGCGCTGCATCTCGGCGGCGACGTAGGCCATTTCCTCCAGGCTGGGCGTGATCAGGCCCGAGAGGCCGACGATGTCGGCCTTTTCTTCCTTGGCCTTGGCCAGGATTTCCGCGGCCGGCACCATGACGCCCATGTTGACGACTTCGAAGTTGTTGCACTGGAGCACGACGCTGACGATGTTCTTGCCGATGTCGTGCACGTCGCCCTTGACCGTGGCGATGACGATCTTGCCCTTGGAGCGGACGTCGCCGCCGGCGGCCTCGATCTGGCGCTTTTCTTCCTCGATGAAGGGAATGAGGTGGGCCACGGCCTGCTTCATCACGCGCGCGGACTTCACCACCTGCGGCAGGAACATCTTGCCCGAGCCGAACAGGTCGCCCACGACGTTCATGCCGTCCATCAGCGGCCCCTCGATCACCTCGATGGGGCGGCCGCCGCGTGCGTCCACGGCCTGGCGGGCTTCCTCGGTGTCCTCGACGATGTAGGTGTTGATGCCGTGCACCAGCGAGTGCGTCAGCCGCTCGCCGTAGGGCAGGCTGCGCCAGGCCAGGTCTTCTTCCTTTTTGGCGCCCGAACCCTTGATCGTGTCGGCGAACTGCACCAGCCGCTCGGTGGACGTGCGTTCGTCGTCCGGGTCCTTGCGGCCGAGCGGTTCGGCGCGGTCCAGCACCACGTCTTCCACCAGGTCGCGCAGCACCGGGTCCAGGTCGGCGTACACGCCCAGCTGGCCGGCGTTCACGATGCCCATCGTCAGCCCTTCGCGGATGGCGTGGTACAGGAAGACCGTGTGGATGGCCTCCCGCATCGGCTCGTTGCCGCGGAACGAGAAGCTGACGTTGGAGATGCCGCCCGACACCTTGGCGTGCGGCAGGTTCTGCCGGATCCAGCGCGTGCCCTCGATGAAGTCCACGGCGTAGTGGTTGTGCTCGTCGATGCCGGTGGCGATGGCGAACACGTTCGGGTCGAAGATGATGTCCTCGGGCGGGAAGCCCACCTCTTCCACCAGCAGCTTGTAGGCGCGTCCGCAGATGTCGATGCGGCGCTGGAGCGTATCGGCCTGGCCCTGCTCGTCGAAGGCCATGACCACCACCGCCGCGCCGTAGCGCCGGCACAGCCGGGCCTGCTGAAGGAAGGGCTCGATGCCTTCCTTCATCGAGATCGAATTGACGACGGCCTTGCCCTGCACGCACTTCAGGCCGGCCTCGATCACGCTCCACTTGGAGCTGTCTATCATGACCGGCACGCGCGAGATGTCGGGTTCGGAGGCGATCAGGTTCAGGAAGCGCGTCATGCTGGCCTGCGAATCCAGCATGGCCTCGTCCATGTTGACGTCGATGATCTGCGCGCCGTTCTCGACCTGCTGGCGCGCCACGGCCAGCGCCTCGTCGAATTTCTCCTCGCGGATCAGGCGCGCGAACATCTTGCTGCCGGTCACGTTGGTGCGCTCGCCCACGTTGACGAACAGGGTCTCTTCGTCGATGTTCAGCGCCTCCAGGCCCGACAGGCGCATCTTGGTGTCGATCACGGGCGGCTGGCGCAACGGCAGCCCCGCCACCTTCTCGGCGATGGCGCGGATGTGGTCCGGCGTGGTGCCGCAGCAGCCGCCCACCACGTTCACGAAGCCGGCCCGCGCGAACTCCTCCAGAAGGCCCGAGGTGTCTTCCGGCGTTTCGTCGAAGCCCGTGTCGCTGAGCGGGTTGGGCAGGCCTGCATTGGGATAGACGCAGACGAAGGTATCGCAGATCTTGGACAGCTCGGCGATGTAGGGCCGCATGAGCGCCGCGCCCAGCGCGCAGTTCAGGCCGATGGTGATGGGGCGGGCGTGGCGCACGGAGTTCCAGAAGGCCTCGACCGTCTGCCCCGACAGGATGCGGCCCGAAGCGTCGGTGACCGTGCCCGAGATCATGACCGGCAGTCGCACCCCGCGCGCCTCGAACACTTCCTCCACCGCGAAGATGGCCGCCTTGGCGTTCAGGGTATCGAAGATGGTCTCGATGAGGACGAGGTCGATGCCGCCGTCGAGCAGGCCGTTCAACTGTTCGGTATAGGCCGCGCGCAGCTCGTCGAAGGTGACGTTGCGCGCGGCGGGGTCGTTCACGTCGGGCGAGATCGAGGCGGTCTTGGGCTGCGGCCCCAGCGCGCCGGCCACGAAACGCGGCCGCGCGGCAGTGCTGAACTCGTCGCAGACCTGCCGCGCCAGCCGCGCCGAGGCGAGGTTGAGCTCGTAGGCGAGCTCGGGCAGCTCGTAATCGCCCTGGGCGATGGACGTGGCCCCGAAGGTGTTGGTCTCGATGATGTCCGCGCCCGCCGCCAGGTAGCCGCGATGGATCTCGAGTATGACATCGGGCCGGGTCAGGCTCAGCAGTTCGTTATTGCCCTTCAGGTCCTTGCCGTGGGCGGCGAAGCGCTCCCCGCGGAAAGCCGCCTCGTCCAGCTTGTAGCGCTGGATCATCGTGCCCATCGCGCCGTCCAGGATCAGGATGCGCTCGGTCAGGAGGCGAGCGAACTCGGCGCCACGCGTATAGGACGAAGGGGGAAAGGGAAGGGCAGGAAAAGACATGGACGACACGGGGCCTCGAAGGATCCCTGGCGCAGGCCCCTGGGAGGCACGGCCAGCCAGGGGGTGGACTGGCTAACCTGCCATTTTAGCAAGGGGAACCAAGGCGCCCCGTATCGGCGTCGCGTTCAGAGGGCGCCAGGAACCGGCGGCTCGAAAGCGCGGATGGCCGGCAGCGGGCCATCGTAGCGTTCGGCCTGGACCGTGGTGAGCTGTCCCGTGCAGCCCTGGGCCAGCGAGGACGTGCCCGCGTCGCGCGTCAGCACGTTGGGATTGCCGTGTACGCACAGGGGCGGGCCGTCGTCCTGCCTGTCCGCGGGGTCATACCAGGCCCCGGTGGGCAATTGCACCACGCCAGGCCGAATGTCGGTGCTCAAGGCAGCGCTTGCCAGGCAAGCCCCGCGGCCGTTGGACAGGCGCACGATGTCGCCCTCGCGAATGCCGCGCGCCGATGCGTCGTCCGGATGCATGGTGCATACCTCCCGGCCATCTCGCTTGGCTCCCGCGCTGTGGCGGCCGAAGTCCAGCTGGCTGTGCAGCTTGGTCGCCGGCTGGTTGGCGACGAGATACAGCGGATGAGCATCGGTAGGCGCGTCCTGCGGCTCCAGCCATGCGGGGTGCCCGGGGCAATCGGCATAGCCGAAGCCTGCCACCACGGGTGAACTCACTTGCACCTTGCCGCTGGGAGTGGGCAGCGGCGCGCCGGCGGGATCCTTGCGGAACGCGCGCAGGATGCCGCCATCGTCTTCGCGCTGTGGCAGTACCAGGCTTCCCTGCCGCCAGAATGTCTCGAAGTCCGGGGCCTCGCCGCCGAGTTCGCGCAGGGCGGCACGGGTCCGCTCGTACAGATGTTCCAGCCACTGGCGGCTGGTGCGTCCCTCGGTGAACGCCTCGTGCGTGCCCAGCCGCCCGGCCAGCGCGGCGAAGATGTCGTAGTCGTCGCGCGCCTGCCCGTTGGGGGGCGCAATGCGGTGCATGGCGACGACCAGCGGATCGGTGGGCGTGGCGCCGATGTCTTCGCGCTCCAGGGTCATGGTGCTGGGCAGAACGATGTCGGCATGGCGAGCCGTGGCGGTCCAGGCGATCTCATGCACGACGAAGGTATCGAGCTGGCGGAAAGCCCTCGCCAGCCGGGCCAGGTCCTGGTGATGGTGGAAGGGGTTGCCGCCCGCCCAGTACGCCAGGCGGATGCGGGGGTAAGTGCGGGTCTGGCCGTTGTAGGCATAGGACTGCCCCGGATGCAGCAGCATGTCCGCGACGCGCGCCACGGGGATGAAATCCTTCACGCCATTGGTGCCCTGGGGCAGCGCGGCCACCGGCACGGCGTTGCTGCGCTTGCCGTAGTGCGCCAGCGTCCCCAGTGCATAGGCATAGCCTCCGCCAGGCAGGCCGAGCTGGCCGAGCACCGCGGCCAGCACCGCGCCGGCCCATACCGGCTGTTCCCCATGCTCGGCGCGCTGGAGCGAATGCGACACCGTCACCAATACCCGCTTGCCGGGCAGGCTGCGTGCCAGCTCGGCGATTTCGGCGGCCGCGAGGTCGCATTTCGGCGCGGCCCAGGCTGCGGACTTGGGCTGCCCGTCGCTCCGCCCCATCAGGTAGTCCTCGAAGCGGTCCCAGCCGTCGCAATACCGGTCGAGGAAGGCGCGGTCGTGCATGCCCTCGGCCACCAGCGTATGCATCAGGCCGAGCATGAGCGCCGTATCGGCGCCCGGCCGGATCGCCAGCCAGCGGGCATCCGCCTCTGCCGGCATATCGCTGCGCAGGGGACTGATGCAGAAGAACCGGCAACCGCGGCGCGCCGCATCGTGCATGGCGCCGCGCTCGACGTGGCGGCTGATGCCGCCGCTGGCCACGCGCGAGTTCTTCAGCGCCATGCCGCCGAAAGCCAGCACCACGTCGGTATGAGCGACGATCTGTTCCCAGGTGACGTTGCGCCGGGCGACTTCGTCCATGCTGCCCAGGATGTGGGGCAGGATGACGCCCGAGGCGCCCGCGCTGTAGCTGTTGACCGAGCGGACGTAGCCGCCCAGCGAGGTATTCAGGAAACGGTGGACCTGGCTCTGGGCATGGTGGAAACGCCCGGCGCTGGACCAGCCGTACGAGCCGCCGAATATTGCCTCGGGACCATGGCTTTGCTTGACGCGGGAAAGCTCCGCGGCCAGGCGGTCGAGCACGTCGTCCCAGGACATGGCCACGAATTCGTCGCGGCCGCGCCTGGCGTCGGGCCCAGGTCCGTTTTCCAGCCAGCCCCGGCGCACCATGGGCTGCGTGACGCGCGCGGGATGGTCCAATGCCCCGGGGAAATTCTCGATGATGGGATTCGGATCGGGATCGTCCGGATGCGGCTGCACGATCAGCCCGCTCCGGTCGAGCCGCGCCTGGAAGACGCCCCAGTGCGCGCTGTGCGGCAGCATGCCCGGTGACGGAAATGCGGTGTCGATGTCGGCCATGGCGCGCCTCAGTCCTGCGGGCCAGTGGCCACGGGGGCGCCGGGCTGCGCCGACCATTCGCTCCATGAACCGGGATACAGCGCCGCGCCGGGGAGGCCCGCCACCGCCTGGGCCAGCAGGTTGTGGCAGGCCGTGACGCCGGAGCCGCATTGGTTGACCCACTGCCGCACCGGCACGCCGCCCGCCAGCGCTTCGAAGTCGCGGCGGAGTTCCTCCGCGGAACGGAACAGGCCGGCGTCGGTGAGGTTGTCGCGGAAGAAGCGATTGCGCGCGCCGGGGATGTGGCCGCCTATCGGATCCAGGGTTTCGTTCTCGCCCCGGAAGCGGTCGGCGGCACGGGCATCCATGATCAGGTATTCACCGCTCCCCAGGCTGGCCCGCAAGGTATCGAGGGAGACGGTGCGCGTCAGCGAATCGCGCAGCGAGAACGTGCCGCTGGCCGCGGGCGCCGGTTCGTCGGTCTCGACGGGAAGGCCGGCGGCGCGCCAGGCGGCCATGCCGCCATCGAGCACGGCCGCCGCGCGATGGCCCGCCCAGCGCAGCAGCCACCACAAGCGGGCCGCGAACATGCCGCCGGCGTTGTCATACGCCACGACCTGGGTGTCGTCGTGGGCGCCGAGCGCGCGCATGGCCCGGGCGAAAGATTCCCGCTCGGGCAGCGGATGGCGGCCATTGGTGCCGGTCTTGGCGCCGCTCAGCACCTCTTCCAGGTCGGCATGGCGGGCGCCGGGAAGGTGGCCGCCCTCGTAGAGGCGCCGGCCGGCCCGGCGGTCGGCAAGGTCGAAACTGCAATCGACCACCAGCACCTTGGAGCGATCCGCGGACAGTGCCTGCGCCAGTTCGTCGACATCTACCAGGGTTTCGTACTGCATGCTTGCTTCCTTTGTCGGACGGGGATCACAACCCCATCATCTTCATCAGCTCGGGCGTGACCGCTTCGCGGTATTGCTCGATGTCACGGAGCACGTACTCGCGGAACTTGTCCATGGGCACGTCCTTTTCGACTGCCGCATCCTTCCGGATGGCCTCCCGCACGGCAGGATCCTTCAAGGCCATGCCGAGATGATGCGACAACTTTTCCACCACGGCCTTGGGCGTGCCGGCAGGCGCCGCCAGTCCGTACCATTGCGTCATCGTCATGTTCACGCCCAGCTCCTTGAAGGTGGGCACGTCGGGCAGCGCCGGGCTGCGTTCTTCGCCGGTCAGGGCCAGCACGCGCAGTTGCCCCTGCCTCACCTGGCCGATCAGGGGCGAAGCCGTCGCGAAGAACAGGTCCACCTGCCCGCCGATGAGATCGGCGATGGCGGGCCCCGAGCCCTTGTACGGCACGTGCAGCAGATTGAGCCCGGCCAGCGACTTGATGCGTTCCATGCCGATGTGGGCCGCGCCGCCGGTACCGGTGGACGCGAAGGTCAGCTCCTTCTGCCTGGCGGTCTTCAACACCTCGGCCGCGCTCTTGTATGACGAGTTGTGGGACACGAACATGCCGTGCGGCGCTTCCAGGATGAGGCCGATCATGGCGAAGTCGTCCGGGACCTTGTAACGCAGTTGTTGCGGCTTGAAGGCCGGCGACGCCGCGAAGTTGCCGCTCATGGCGAGGATCAGGGTGTATCCGTCGGGATTGGCGCGCGCCACCTGCTCGGCGGCAATGTTGCCGCCGGCGCCGGGACGGTTTTCCACCACCACGGTCTGGCCCAGCGTCTTGCTCAGGGCCGAAGCGATCAACCGGCCGTACAGGTCGCCCCCGCCGCCAGGGGGAAATCCGACCAGCAGCGTGATCGGCCGTTCGGGATAGGCAGCCTGCGCCGCCTGCGGCATGGCGAGCGCGGCGCAGGCGCATGCGAAAGCGCCCGCCGCCAAGGCGGCGCGGCGCGAAACAGTTTTGGTAAACGCCATCGATGATCTCCTTTGGTTCTTTTGTATTCAGTCGGCGCGGACGGCTCTTCCTCCTCCGGCCGGTCCGCGCCGTCTCTCGCGCCCGTCCCTATCCGGCCGCCATCAGGACAGCCGGCCGATCGCCTGGTCGGACTGCTCCACCACGCGATCCACGGAGGCGGCGCATTGGCCCAGGTAGCCGGCGGGGTCGGTCAATCTGGCGATCTCCTCGTCGCCGAGCAGCCCCGACAGGCCCACGTGCTGGCGCAGCGCCTGCGCGAAGTCGAGCTTGTGCGTGATGCCGTGCATGGACGCTTCATAGATCCATTCGTGCGCCGTCGCCTTGCCTACCCGTTCGCTCAGCGCCAGCATCACGCGTTCGGACAGCAGATAGCCGCGCATCATGTCGAGGTTGCGCGCCATGCCATCGGCGTCCACGCGCAGCCCGGCCAGAAGGTTCTTGCCTTGCAACAGCATCGCGCCCGCGATCAGGAAACACTCGGGAAGCGCCTTCCACTCGACCTTCCAGGCGATACCGTCGCGTTCGCCCTCGCTGACCATCCCCTCGATCATGAGCGCGGCGTTGTAGCGCAGCGGCCGCGCCAGTCCCGCCAGGTTCTCGGCCGAAGTGGGGTTGCGCTTGTGGGGCATGGTCGAGGACCCGAGCTTGCCGTCGGAGAATGCCTCCTCCACTTCGGCAAATTCGTTGCGCTGCATGTTGAACAACTCGTTGCCGATCTTCGACAGCGTGGCGCCGATCATGGCGAGCAGGCAGGCGTATTCGGCGAAGCGATCGCGTGCCGGGGCCCAGCTGATCGCGGGCGCGCCCAGCCCGAGCCGGTCCAGCACACGGCGCTCCAGTTCGGGCGCCTGCTCCCCGAGCGACGCCTGACTGCCCACCGCGCCGGCCAGCATGCCGACCATCACGCGCGGCTCGCACGCCTTGAGGCGCTCGAAATGGCGCGTCATCTCGTCCAGCCAGATCGCGCATTTGTGGCCGAAGGTGATGGGCAACGCCTGCACTCCATGGGTGCGCGCGACCATGATGGTGTCCCTGTGCTCGACAGCCAGGCGTTTCAACTCGCCGATCACGGCCAGCACGTCGCGCAGGATCACGGCGTGAGCCTGCTTGACCTGCAGCGCCATGCCGGTGTCCAGCACGTCCTGCGTGGTGGCGCCATAGTGCAGCCATTCCCCGTGCTCCTTGCAGCGCGCCTGGACCTGCTTGAGCGCCGGGACCAGCGAATGCTTGATGCGGCGGATCTCCGCGGACATGGCCGGCAGGTCCAGGCCCGACACCTGGGCATGGCGGGCAATCTCCTCGGCGGCCGCGGCGGGAATAATGCCCAGTTCGGCCTGCGACCGGGCCAGGGCAACCTCGAAATCCAGCCATTTCTGCACGCGATTCTCTTCCGAGAAGATCTCGCGCATTTCATCGGTGCTCCACAGGTGCTGGAGCGATTGAATATCGAATACGGATGACGGCATTGCTGTTGTCCTGGCGTCAGGTGGATGAGGAGGAGCGCGGCAGGAGGCGCCCTGGATTGAAGAGGGAAGCCGGATCCAGCGCATGCTTGATACGCTGCATCAGCGACACGGCCAAGGCCGGTTTGTATTGCAGGAAGGCGGCCTGCTTGAGCCGCCCTATGCCGTGCTCGGCGGAGATAGAACCCTGCAGCTCCGCGACGATGGCATGCACACGGGCATGCACCTCTTCCTCGACGGCGCGGAAGGCCTCGTCGCTCATGCCGGCCGGCCGGCTCTGGTTGTAGTGCAGGTTGCCGTCCCCCACGTGCCCGAAGCACACGAGGCGTATGCCCGGCACCGCCGCGGCGAGCGCCGCGTCGGCCCGGGCGATGAAGTCGGGAATGCGGGAGACGGATACCGAGATGTCGTGCTTGATCGAGTACCCCTGCAGGCGCTGCGCTTCCGGCACGTGGTCCCGCAGCGCCCACAGCTCCTCGGCCTGCCGGCCGGACGCGGCCAGGACGGCGTCGGTCACCAGACCGCCTTCCATCGCCGCCTCCAAGGCCGCCTCGACCGCGGAAGTCGGATCCATGGCGCTGGACGTCTCGGAGACTTCCATCAGGACCGCCCATGGATACCCGCCCGCCAACGGATCCCGCATCCCTTCAAGCGGGTGGGCCAGCACCTGGTCCAACGCCTCGCGGTTGATCAATTCAAACGCGGTCACGCGCTCCCCGACCGAGCCGGTCAGGCTCGCCAGCAGGCCGACGGCCGCCTGGGGATCCGGCACGCTGGCCCATGCGGTGACCACCTTGCGCGGCGGGGAAAAGAGCTTGAAAGTGGCCGCCGTGACGATACCCAGCGTGCCCTCTGCGCCGATGAACAACTGCTTGAGGTCGTAGCCGGTATTGTCCTTGCGCAGGGACGTCAGCAGGTCCAGCACGGAACCGTCCGCCAGCACGACCTCCAGGCCAAGGGTGAGATCGCGCGTGTTGCCGTAGCGCACGACCTGCTCTCCACCCGCGTTGGTCGACACCACGCCGCCGATAGTGGCCGTTCCCTGCGAGGCCAGCGCCAGCGGGAACAGCCTTCCCTGGGCGGCGGCGACCTCCTGGGCGGCCTGTACCGTGCAACCGGCCTCCAGCGTCATGCTGTTGTCCAGCGGGTCGACCCGGCGCACCCGGTTCATGCGGTCGAGGCTGAGCACGACCTCGGTTCCCGAGTCGTCGGGCGTCGATCCCCCGACCAACCCGGTGTTTCCGCCCTGCGGCACCACTGCCGCGCCATGCGCGGCGCAGGCGGCCACTACCCGTGCGACTTCCCGGGTATCGGCCGGCCGCACGACGGCGCGCGCGGCGCCAGGGTACCGGCCCCGCCAGTCGCCGCAATAGCGGGCGACGTCCCCGGCGGCGGTCAGCACATAGGGCTCGCCTACAATGGCCGCGAGCGCGGCGGCCAAGGAATCGGAATGCAGGGACATGAAAGCTGCCAAAGGATCGAGGTCCGAAACCACGAAGACGGGACGTCCGGATGGACGGAGAGGAAGAGTCGAGCCGTCTTTCGTTTTATTGAATAAAATAAATTTTATTGAACAAAACTCTAAGAGGCTTCGAGGCACGTGTCAAGCCAGTCTTCCCCTACTCCCCCCGCCGGCGTCCTGGAACGCGGCATCACCATCCTGGAAAGCTTCGACGCCGACCGGCTGCGGCTGTCGCTGCGCGAGCTGGCCGAACACACGGGACTGGACAAGGCCACGCTGCTCCGGCTGGCGGGCGTCCTGACCAAATCCCGCCTGCTGCACCGGTTCGACAACGGCGACTACGCGCTCGGCCCGGCCCTGTTGCACATGGGCATGCTCTATCGCAGCACCTTCGACCTGGGGGCGCGCATCCAGCCCGTGCTGCGCAACGTCATGCAGGAAACCGGCGAGACAGTCGCCCTCTACGTGCGCGTCGGCGACGACCGTATCTGCCTGTACCGCGAAAATTCATCGCGGGAGGTGCGCCACCATGTCGAAGTCGGCACCCGGCTGCCCCTGGACCAGGGGGGGTCGTCCTCGCATGTCCTGCGCGCCTATACCGGCGGGACGACGCCGCTGGCGGAGGAAATCCGCGCCCAGGGCTATGCCATGACCCGGGCCGAACGCGTTCCCGAGATGACCTCGGTGGCGCTGCCCGTTTTCGACGCGGACAGCAGCTTTATCGGCGCCGTCGTCGTACTGGGCCTAGCCTCCCGCTTCAATCCCAAGGCGCAGGCTGCGGCCGTGGAGGCAGTCAGGCGCGAGCTGGCCCTGCAAGGATTCGCCTGTCGCCCTCCGGAAGGCTGGAGACCCCCCGGCAACTGACGCCGCGCTGGAGCCGGCACCGCGCCGCAGGCGCTAGGCAGCCGCCTCCGCGCGAATCTGCGCGGCGCCGAACAAACACGGTGGCGGCAACGCCGGCTCGCCATCGCACGCGGGGTCGACAAAAGCTTCGCACCAGGCGGCGATCGACCTGGCCGCCTCGTCATCCATCGCGGGCGCGAACGCCCGCATGCGGGCCAACATCTGGTTCCAGTCGAACGGATCCTCCGGATCGCCACGGCGCAAGTCGCGCCGGGCGCATAGCCGGCTGCCGTCGGCCATGACCAACGTCACCGTACTGGGACGTCGATGGGGGAATTCGCGCTGGAAATCTTCGTCCGTCCTGATGCGGATGCGGCCAGCCAGGTCGCGCAACGCCGGATCATCCAACCGGGGCGCTTCCATGTCCTCGATGGTCAGCCGGCCTCTGAGCAGCAGCACCGCGAGCACATATCGCAGGCTGAAGCAGGTCTCGGCCGGCCGGGCGGGCCAATCGACGCCGGCGATCTTCAGCGCATGGGGAAAGATTGCGACCTCGACCTCGCGGATGGCGCCGATGTCGGGCCGGTTGGCTGCCAGCAGTTCCTGCGCGGCATCCAGGGGCGTGAACAATTGCGCGCAGCATGGCCAGGCCTTGATGGTGGCGGTATGCAAGCGCAACGGGCCGTCGAGCCCCGCATCCAGGGCGTCCAGCGGTCCATCGCCGGCCAGGTTGGCGTACAGCGCCCGCTTGCCCGTGACGAAAGACCGGGCTCCCGGCAGGCCCGCGCGCGCCGCCAAGGCGGCCGTCATGCCGTTGCGCACGGCAAATGCCGGGTGCAGGGACTTGGATTCCTGGGCATCGTCCTCCATCAGCTGCCACAGGCCCTGGGCTTGCGTCGCTCCCAGCCCCAGGGCATGGTGCAGCGCAGCCTCCGGCAAGCCCAGCGCCATGGCCGAGGCCGCGGCGGCCCCGAGCGTGCCGGCCGTAGCGGTGGCGTGAAAGTTTGCGGCGTGGCGGGTACCCAAGGCTTCCCCCACGCGCAGGGCAACCTCGTAACCGGCAAGAATGGCGTCGGCCATGCAGCGACGCGTGAGCTGCCCCTCCGAAGCAAGCGCCATGACCGGCGACACGGTCACCACGCCAGGATGCAGCATGGCCGCCCGGTGGGCGTCGTCGATCTCGCGGATATGCGCAATCGCCGCGTTGGCGAAAGCGGCTGCCGGAAGCGGCAGCATGACGCCTCCGAAAACCGGTGCTCCCCCCGCGCCAGGGTAGCAATCCCCGGCCAACGTCCTGAAGCATCCGGCCAGCGGCATCGGGGCCGCCGACCAGCCGGCGGTGAACCAGTCAAGCAGTGCCTGGGCCAGGCGCTCGCGGGTGGGCGCGTCCAGCGGGGATGCGCGAAGGCTGGCCACGCGGCGGACCAGCCGGGACTCGGGCAAGGCAGGCATATCTCGTCATTTTATTGAATGAAATGAATTTCATTTTAGACGAGAAAAACCCCGGCATCCATCCAGGACGCGCCCTCAGTGCAGCCGATCCCGCAACCGCTTGAATCCGAACGGCTTCACGCCATCCAGGTTCAGGATGGGCTCGGAGCTCGCGCGAACGCGGCGGCGTGTCGGGAGCTCCGGCAGGCCCTGCTCGACTTCGGCCGGCGCTTCGCCGCGCCATACGCCCACGGCGGCTCCGACCACCTCGGCGATATCCTGGCCCCGGTTGAACTGGGCGCGCAGCCACTTGCAGTCGCCGCCATGCTTGAAGGTCTCCTCGCGCAGCGCTTCAAGCATGTCGGCCGTGCCGAGTTCGCGGGCCGCGGGCTGCAGCTTGTCGAAGGTCATGCGCAGGTGGTCGCTGAGCCGGATGCGGCCATGTTCGGGATCGACGTAGTTGCCGTGCAGGCCGAACCGGGTGGCCTGGAAGCGGTTGGTCCGGTAGGCCATCCAGGCCTGCCGGCCAGGCATGGGCTCGTTGGCCAGCGCCACGCCCAGCGCCTGCGCGAAGGCCGCCAGCTGGCACGCCTTCTCGACGGTGAGCGGCGTGTCGCAGACGCGGATTTCGACGGTGCCGAATTCGGGCTTGGGCCGGACGTCCCAGTACAGGTCCTTGATGCTTTCGATCAGGCCGGAGGTCTGCAGCTGGGCGAAGTAGGCTTCGAAGCCGTGCCAGTCCACCACCTCCGGCGGCAGGTGGCCGCACATGGGGAAGGCGTTCAAGGCGTTGAGACGGCTGCATGCGAACTGGGTATCGACGCCTTCGAAGTAGGGCGACGAGGCGGCCAGCGCGATGAAGTGCGGCACGTAAGGCGACAGCTTCTGGGTCAGCGCGATGGCGGCATTGCCGCTGGGCACCCCCAGGTGGATGTGCTGGCCGAACACGGTGAACTGGCGGGCCAGGTAGCCGTACATCTCGGACAGGTACTGGAAGCGCGGCGAATCGAAAATGGTGCGATCGTGCCAGCGCATGAAGGGATGCGTCCCGCCCCCGGCCACGCGCACGCCCACGGCGTCGGCGGCCTCGACCAGCAGGTCGCGCATGCCTCGCATCTCTTCCAGGAGGCGGGCGGGCTCGGTGTGCACCGAGGAGTTGAGTTCGATCATGGACCGGGTGATCTCGGGTTTGACCCGGTCGGCATAGGGATGATTGGCGATTTGCGCCAGCAGCTCTTCGGCTGCGCCCTTCAAGTCGAAGGTCTGGGGATCGACGATTTGCAGTTCGAGCTCGATGCCCAGCGTGTTTGGCGGGGATGCCGTGAATGCGATGGACTGCATCGGGGTCTCCTTGGAAAGGTGGCCGGGGTGAGTCATCTACCCGGAAGGGGCGACGCCGGACGCACGGGGTGCGTCGTAGGCCAGCATCACGTAGTGGTTGGCCGAGTTTAGCCGCAAGTTTGTGGCGGATTCCCGAAAATTGACCGATTTTAAGTGTTTCCCCTAAGCAGACGCCGAATTTGGCGACGGCCAGAAGTAAGTATCCACCAACAAATCAGCAATGACGGGGGAAAGCGAGTGAAAACCGCCCGGGATGCCCGACAGGCCTGGAAGTCGGGCAATGGAAGCGTAGCAGGCCGGGATGACAGGATCGTGAGAGGATCCTGCGCCTGGCTAGCGCGATGACGGGGCATTATAGCCCCAGCCTTGGAGAGTGTGTGCTTACAATTGAAAACCGGCGCAAAGCGCCGGCACGAGACTAGTGCAAGGTCAGCGGATGGTGCATGTAGGCGTCGAACTGGCTCAGGAATTCGTCCACGTCCTCCATGGAGGGCTCGGTGGCGATCAGCTCCCTCACCTGGGTGCGGAATTGTTCGGCCGATTCGCCGGCGATATAAACCTCGCGGCGCGACTGCTTGTCGACGATTTCGAATCCCCCGCCCGCGCTGGAGGCCCCATCGAGCTGGGCGAACTCCACGACGACATAGTTGGGGCTGTTGTAGATCATTTCCATGGTCTGGCTCCTGAAGACAGGGGTCTGACCGACCACCTGGTCATTAAATTGGTGCCTGTTTTTGGAAATCAAGAGGGCCGACCGGATTGGTTCCGACTATCGGCTACTCGGTGCTCGATGCCCCGGGCTGGCCCTCGTACAGCTTCACCGCTCCTGCAAAACCTGGTCCGTTCAATTGCTTGCGCAGCTCGGCCAAGTGCCCGGCCGCGCTTACCTCTATCCACAGCCTTGCCGGCCGGATCTGCCTGAGCAACCGCGCCACGGTAACCCGCAGCGGCAATTGCCCTACGCAACAAACGCACCCGGGGGCAAGCTGTACCATTTCGACCCCCGGAGGGGCCGACAAAGTTCCCGGACCGCCTTCGACGATCACCGCCTGCACTCCTTCGTTGACGTGAGCTTGGGCTTCCTCCAACGCCAAGCTTACCCCTTTTCGTAAGTGAGTACCCACAATCAACATGACGGGGACAGGATTCATTTACGCCAGAATGCCCGGGTGAACAGGACCAGTACAGCAAACAACTCCAAACGGCCGATGAGCATGGCGACGGTGCAGATCCATGTCTGCGCGTCGGTGAGGACGGCGAAGGTTCCCGCCGGACCGACGACGCCCAATCCCGGGCCGGTGTTGCTCAGGCTGGCCAGCACCGCGGTGAACGCGGCGACGGGCTCGAGGCCGGTATAGAGCATGCCCATGGTCAGGGCCATGAGCGAGGCCCAATACAGCAGCATGAAGGCCATGACCGAGAACACGACCCGGTTGGGCACCGGCAGGCCGTTGATGTGGACAGGATTGATCGCGCGCGGATGCAGGATGTGGATGAACTCGCGCCGCGCCTGCTTGACCAGGATCACGACGCGGATCATCTTGATGCCGCCCCCGGTGGAGCCGGCGCACGTCACGAAGCACGACAGCACCAGCATCCACACCGGGGCGAAAATGGGCCAGGTCGAGTAATCGGTACTGACGAAGCCGGTAGTAGTGGCCACCGACACGGTATTGAACAGGGCATAGCGCAGTGCCGTCCAGACCGAATCGTAGGTGCCCCGCAAGACCAGCAGCGTGGTAACGAGCGCCACCGAAATCGCGAGCACGGCGAGATAGGCCTTCGCTTCGGTGCTGCGCGCATAGGGCGCGAGGCTCCGGCGCCGGAACGCCTGGAAATGCAGGGTGAAGCTGATGCCGGCGATGACCATGAACACGATCGCGACCAGCTCCACGGCCGGCGACTCGAAGGCGGAGAAGCTCGCGTCGCGCGTCGAGAAACCGCCCAGGCCGATGGTCGAGGCCATATGGCAATACGCTTCGTACCAGTCCAGCCCGGCGGCCCGGTAGGCCAGGGCGCACAGCAGCGACATCAACATGTAGATCGCGTACAGGCCCTTGGCGGTGCCGGTGATGCGCGGGGTGAGCTTCTCGTCCTTCATGGGCCCGGGCGTCTCGGCCCGGAAGATCTGGCTGCCGCCGGCTCCCAGCATGGGCAGGATGGCCACCGCCAGCACCAGGATGCCCATGCCGCCGATCCAGACCAGCGTGCAACGCCAGACGTTGATCGATGGCGGCAGCTTGTCGAGCCCGGCCAGGACGGTGGCGCCGGTGGTCGTCAGGCCGGACATGGCTTCGAAGTAGGCGTCGGTAATCGACAGCGGCATGCCGGCCTGGTGGTAATAGAAGAGGAGCGGCAGGGTGGCGATCATCGCCAGCACGCTCCACACCAGGGATACCAGCAGGAAGCCGTCGCGCGGCGTCAGCTCGCGCCGCTGGCTGCGCGTCGCGAGGCTCAGCGCCAGGCCGGCCACCAGGCCGGTGGCCATGGCGCGGATGAAGGCGTCCTTGGCGCCGTCGTCGAAAATGAACGAGGTGGCCAGGGGAATCGCCATCGTCATCGAGAACAGGGCGATGACGAGGCCGAGGACGTGCAAGACCGGGAGCAGTTTGCGCATGACGCGAAGGCCGGGATCAGAAGAAGGTCGCCGAGACCTGGAAAAGCTTTTCCACCTGCGCGATCAGCCGCTGGTGCGCCACGAACACGATGACGTGGTCGTCGGACTCGATGACGGTATCGTGGTGGGCCATCAATACTTCGTCCTGCCTGACGACGGCGCCTATGGTGGCCCCGGCCGGCAGGTTGATGTCCTCGATGCGGCGGCCGACTACCTGGGAAGACTTGGCATCGCCATGGGCAATGGCCTCCAGGGCCTCGGTGACGCCGTGGCGCAGGCGGTGGACGGCGACCACGTCGCCCCGGCGCACGTAGCGCAGCAGCTCGCCTATCGTGGCCTCCGACGGGGAAATGGCAATGTCGATCCGCCCGCCCTCCATCAGCTCGCCGTAGCTCTTGCGGCTGATCAGCGCGATGACGCGGCGCGCCCCCATCCGCTTGGCGAGCAGCGACGACATGATGTTGTCCTCGTCGTCGCTGGTCAGCGCCAGGAACAGGTCCATCTCGGCCACGTTCTCGTCCTCGAGCAGGTCTTCGTCGGTGGCGTCGGCGTTCAGGATCAGGGCGCGGCTGGGAAGCTGGGTGGCGAGGAATTCGCAGCGCTTGCGGTTGTGCTCGATGACCTTGACGTCGCAGTGATCGCTGATGCTGCGGGCCAGCCGCAGGCCGATGTTGCCGCCGCCGGCGATCATCACCCGCTTGACCCGCTTGTCGCTCTCGCGCAGCTCGCGGATGATGTGGCGCACGTGGCGGGTGTTGGCAAGGAACAGGACCTCGTCGCCCGGCTCGATGCGGGTATCGCCTTCGGGTACGACCAGCCGGTTGTTGCGGAATATCGCAATGATGCGAACATCGGCGCCGGGTAGGCGGTCGCGCAGGCTTTCGATGGGCTGCTCGGCCAGCGGGCTGCCGGCGGCGGCCCGCACGGTAACGGCGCACACACGGCCGTCGGCGAACTCGACCACCTGCAGGGCTTCGGGAATTTCGACCAGCTTCTCGATGTAGCTGGTCACGCTGCGCTCGGGACAGATCAGGTGATCGACGTCGAAACCGTCCTCGCCCATCAGTTCTTCGTGGTCCAGGAATTCCGACGAGCGCACCCGGGCGATGCAGCGCGGCACGTTGAAGACCTGCTTGGCCAGCTTGCATGCCACCAGGTTGCTTTCGTCGGCGGTGGCGCACGAGATAAACAAATCGGCGTCCGCTGCTCCGGCCTCCTGCAACGTGGAGATGTGCGTGCCGTTGCCCATCAGCCCCCTCAGGTCCAGGCGGTCCTGCAGCAGCGCCAGCCGGGCGCCATCGGTATCGATGACGGTGATGTCGTTGTGCTCCGACACCAGGTTCTCGGCGACGCTGGTCCCCACCTGCCCGGCGCCGAGTATCAGAATCTTCATGTCAGTTACCTAATAGAGGCCCACCCCTCGCGGCTTACGCCGCGCCCCTCAAGGGGCGGCGCTGGCGGACCGGCAAAGCCGGATCCGCGGCGCCCTGGGTCTGGCGAGGATTTCTCAAGTTGTCACACCGCTGCTACCGCTGGCAGCCAGCGAAGCACAGGCGCGGCAACCCAAGAAAGCGGTACTAGATCCAGGATGCGGTGGATCCGGCTCCGCCGGTCCACCCGCATCGCCCCCTTGAGGGGGCGCCCGAAGGGCGTAGGGGGTGGGCCTTCCTTCCGGTCCACCCGCATCGCCCACCGGGGGGCGCGCGTCAGCGCGTAGGGGGGGTCATACATTCCTTTTGCGCGACAGCTCTATCCCCAGTTGCTTGAGCTTGCGGTACAGGTGGGTACGCTCCAGCCCGGTCTTGTCCGCCACGCGGGTCATGCTTCCGCCTTCGCGCGCCAGGTGATGCTCGAAATAGACCCGCTCGAAGGCGTCGCGCGCTTCCCGCAACGGCAGGTCCAGCGACAGGGAAAGGAGCGGCGAACGGGGCTGGTTGTCGTGCACGGACAGCGCGCCGCCGGGGCCTCGCTCGGCGGCGGGCGCGAGGCCGGGTGTGGGCGCGCGCATGCCGTCGCCCGTCGCCAGGGGCGGCAGCGGGTAGCCAGGCGCGACCGGGCGGGCGGCCGCCGGAGGCGCCGAGGCCGGCTTGACGCCAGCGCGGCCGCGTTCGAGCGCGCCCGCGATGGTCTTGAGCAGGCGCGTCATGGTGATGGGCTTTTCCAGGAAATCGATCGCGCCTATGCGGGTCGCCTCGACCGCCGTATCGATGGTCGCGTGACCGCTCATCATGATGACGGGCATGTCGAGCAGGTCCTGCGACGCCCACTCCTTGAGCAGCGTCACGCCATCGGTGTCGGGCATCCAGATATCGAGCAGCACCACGTCGGGACGATGGGCGGCGCGCAGCGCGCGTGCCGCCGCGGCGTTTTCGGCCAGATCGACCGTGTGCCCTTCGTCATAAAGAATTTCCGACAGGAGTTCGCGGATGCCGACCTCGTCGTCAACCACCAAAATTCTGGCCATATCTTTAGAAACCTCTGTTACGCGGACTGCGCCCCCGCAGCCTCGGAAAAACGCGCGGCGTCATGTGCAGCGTCGGTACCCCCGGCGAGCCGAGTGAATAGTATAGAGACCATTGCCCCTCCTTCGGGCCGATTCGCAAGATCAATTCTGCCCCCATGCTCTTCGATGATCTTCTTGACGATGGCCAGGCCCAGCCCCGTGCCGCGCGCCTTGGTGGTGATGTAGGGCTCGAAGGCGCGCTGCAGGATGCGGGAAGCGAAACCGGTGCCGGTGTCTGTCACCATGAATTTGATCGACGCGTGCTCGCGGCCGTCCGGCAGGCGCGTATTGATCAACCGGGTGCTGACCGAGATGCGGTCGTCCGGTCCCGGTTCCACCGCCGCGCCCGATTGCCGTGCCGCTTCCTTGGCCTTTTCCTCGATGGCGTCGCGCGCGTTGGCGATCAGGTTGTGGATGACCTGGCGCAGCTGCGTCGCGTCGCCGCGCACGCGCGGCAGTTCCGCCTCGAGCTCGACCGCCAGCGCGATGCTGCCCGTGCCGGCTTTCAATACCCCGCCCGCAGGGTCCCATCCGTACAGGGTCAGGACCTCCGCCACCAAGTCATTCAGGTCGAGCAGCTGGTGCTGCGCCTGGGGCGTGCGGGCGTATTCGCGGAAATCGTCCACCATGCGCTGCATCGAGCTGACCTGGTTGATGATGGTGGTGGTCGAACGTTTCAGCATTTCGGCATCGACGGGGGCGAGCTTGTCGGCGAGCTTGATGGCGATGCGTTCGGCCGACAGCTGGATGGGCGTCAAGGGGTTCTTGATCTCGTGCGCCAGCCGCCGCGCCACCTCGCCCCACGCGACGGCGCGGTTGGCCGATATGACCTCGGTAATATCGTCGAACACCACCACGTAGCCCCCGCTCGCTCCCGCCACCGGCAGATGTGATCCCCGCGCCAGCAGGGTAATCGTATTGTCGTCGGCGGTGGGATCCGAATTGTTACCTTCGCCGCCGGCCGCGCCTGGCGCGGCATCGACAGGCTGCGGCCGGACGATCTCGAACTGCTGCTGCCAGTACTGGCGACCGGTGCCCGCGGCGGCATGCTCGGCAAAGGCCGTCCGTATGGTCTGAGCGAAAGCCGTCAGGCCGTCGACGGTTTCCAGGGGGCGGCCGGCCACCGCCCGCAGGTCGACCCGCAGGATCTGCTGGGCGCCGCGATTGACAGTCGCCACGCGAAACGCCTCGTCGAACACCAGCACGCCCGACGACAGGTTGGACAGGATGCTTTCCAGATAGACGTTGCTGCGTTCGAGCTGGCGCCGGTTGCTTTCGACCATGCGGCGCGCCTCGTCGAGCTGGCGCGTCATGGCGTTGAACGAGCGGGTCAGTTGCCCGAGTTCGTCGCTCTGCGGCGGCTCGGGAATAGGCCGGTAGTCGCCCACCCCCACGGCCTGGGTGCCCTCGGCCAACCGCAACAGCGGCCGCACCATCCGCGACGATAGCGAGAAAGCCGCCGCGATCGCCGCGAACACCGCCAGGAGCAGCGCCAGGGTGAGCGTGATGCCGTACAACTTGCGCAGGCCCACGCGCGACAGCGACAGCTCCTGGTAGTCGCGGTAGCCGCTCTGGACCTCCTCGGCGTTGCTGGCGATCTGTTCCGGAACCGACTGCAGCAATTGCAGGTAGCGCGATTCGGCGGGCAGCACGCCGGGCAGCTCGAAGCCTCCCATCGGGGCGATCGGAACGATGACGCGCAGCCGCAGCGCGCCGTCGTTGGGCGTATCGCGAGTCGTGCCCAGCGGGCCCTGCACACCTTCCACAGTGGTGGGACTGGCGGCGCTGTTGGCCTCGGCCGCGGCGTAGGAGCGCGATATCTTCAGCTGCCGCAGGACCTGCGGAGGTGGCGTCTCGGGCACCAGCGACCCGTAGGTATTGGTGGACCAGGCGATGACCCGGCCGCTGGCGGTGAAGACCATGGCATCCTGCACCCCCACCTGCTCGCGCAGCCGAGTCAGCGACAGGCCGACGTTCGACTCCTGGGTGTCGCCCAGTTCGATCGACATGGTGCGCGCCTTGGCGTTCATTTCCTGCAGTTGCGAGTCCAGGGCGGCCCGGCCCAGGCTCAGGCCCGATTCGAGCGCGGTATCGACCCGCACGTTGAACCAGGACTCGATGGAGCGCGACAGGAACTGCACCGACAGCATGTAGATCAGCACGCCCGGCACCACGCCCACCAGCGCGAACGCCAGCGCGAAACGCGACGTCAGCTTGGCGCCGAACTGCCCGCGCCGCAACTGGCTTCGCAGGCGGACGGTCAGGACGATTACCCAGACGAACAGCACCAGCGCGACGACGGCATTCAGCCCGAGCAGCAGGCCGTACTGCTGCTCCAGGCGCGACGAGTTGCCGGTGGACCAGGCCAGCAGGAACAGCAGCAGCAGCGCGCTGACGCCGGCCACGCCCAGCAGGACGCGCAGGAACCGGTTCATGAGCCGCACGCGACGGGTTCGCATCATTGAGACTCCGTGGGCGGTGTCAGGCCCAGTCCGGCGCGGTTCCCTTGGGACGCGCCCGGCAAGCTCAGGCCATGGCCGCCGTTGGCGCCGTTCGTGCCGTTGGCGCCGGCCCCGTTGATGCCGCCGGGATGGTTGCCATTGGCGCCATTGGACGGCGCCGGGACGGGCGCCGGCGCCGGCTGCGCGGGGAGAGGCGAGGAGGGCACGGCGGCGGGGAGGGGCACGGACGAGGCCGAGCCTGGCGGCGGCACGGGAGGCGGCGGCAGGCCGGGTTGTGCGGCGGACGGCGGCGCCGAGCTCGCCGGAGGGGGCGCATCCTTGCCGATGCGCACGTCGAACTCGGTCCACGGCGTGGCGAGGGACCACTCGCTGCTATTGAGCGCGTTGACCTGGAATGGCTTGGATAGCTGGGAAATGTCGAAGCGCACCCTGAGCCGGCCCTCGTAGCGGTCGTCGGCGCGCAGCGCGTCGCGCTCGCCGATGCGCCAGTTGCGCACATGGCGCACCACGGACAGGGCCTCGACCAGCGAGCCCACCGGCAGCGCCAGGTTGCCCGAGTGCACGCGCCATTGCCGGGTGAGGGGGTTGTAGACGATGCGCCAGGTCTGGGTCGAGGACAGCACGACCTCGTCGAACCAGTACCAGCGGGGGCGCCGGATCTCCACTTCCACCGAGAAATACAGCGGCAGCCCGCGCGAGACGGCGTCTTCGAGCTGGCTGTTCAGATCCAGGGACACGTCGGCGCTCAAGAGCAGGTCGCGGCCGCGCTCGGTCAGCGTCACCGACTGGACGGCGGGCTCGGATGCCGCGACCGTGCTGCCCCACAGCAGCACCAGGATGACGACCGGCAGGATGAGGACGCGATGAAGTCGAAGAATGATCAAACCTTGGCAAACAACGCGTAGAAAAAACCATCGTGCTGCTCGGCCGGCCGATCAGGCTCCGCCTGCGTTAGCAATTGCCCCGGTGCAGGCAGCCGCTTCGCGTCGGGGTGCCGCAACTGGAAAGCTTCGGCTTGCTTGACCCCCTCCGCGGGAAAAATCGAGCAGGTTGCGTAGAGCAATTTACCACCGGGCGCCACCACCTGCCACAGGGCATCGGCAATCCGCGCCTGCAAGGCCGCGGTATTGGCGATGTCGCCCTCGCGCCGCAGCCAGCGGATGTCCGGATGGCGCCGCACGATGCCCGAAGCCGTGCATGGCACGTCGGCCAGCACCGCGTCGAAGGGCCGGCCGTCCCACCAACCGGCGAGGTCGGCCACGTCGGCGGCCTGCGTGCGCGCCGACAGCCCCAGCCGCGCCAGGTTGGCGTCGACCCGCGCCAGCCGCCCGGCGTCGACGTCCAGCGCAAGCAGGTCGAGGTCGGCCAGTTCAAGCAGATGCGCGGTCTTGCCGCCCGGCGCGGCGCACGCGTCGAGCACCCGCATGCCGTCCCGCACCTGCAACAGCGGCGCGGCCAACTGCGCCGCGGCATCCTGCACCGACCACCAGCCCTCGGCAAAACCCGGCAGTTGCTGGACGGGGCGCGCCTGCGCCAGGGCCACGCCCGCCTCGCCCACCGGCCAGGCCTCGGCCCCGGAGGCGCGCAACGCCTGCAGCACCGCCTCCCGGCCGGCGCGCCGCCGATTCACGCGCAACACCATGGCGGCGGGCAGGTTGGCCGCGCGCAGCAGCGCCTGCCACTGGTCCGGGTAATCGATGCGCAGCCGGCGCACCCACCACTCGGGATGGTTCCAGACCGCTTCCGGCCGCCGGGCGGCGGCGCCCAGTACGCTGTCGCGCTCGCGCAGGAAACGTCTCAGGCTGCCGTTGACCAGGCCCTTGAAGGGCGCGAGCGAACGCTGTCCCGCCGCCGCCCGCACCGCCTGGTCCACCACCGTATGCGCGGCATAGCTCACTCCCGCCGCCGCGGCCTCGTCCTCGTCGGCCACCAGCAGCGAGAAAGCGGTCAGCAGCAGGGCGTCCAGCAGCGGATCGGCCGGCTTGCGCGGAATCAGGGCCTGCTTGGCCGCCCGCGCCCGGCCGAGTTGGCGCATGGCGTGGAACGACACCGCCTGGGCCGCGGGCCGCAACGGCGCGGGCAGGCGGGCCAGCGCCTCGGTAAGCGAGACTCCCGCCAGCACGCCCTGCACCGCGCCGGCGGCGGCGAGCAGTACCTCGGACAAAGGCGCCGACAACGGGGTGGATGCAGGTTGCGCCATCAGGCCGTCCCGGGGTTCCATCCCCGCACGAAGACATCCGCCGGCTGGCGCTTGCCGCCCGCCTTCTGCAGTTCGGTCAGGCGAAGGACGCCCCGGCCGGTGGCGACGTCGACGCCGGCCGCGCCGGCGCGGACCACGGTGCCCGGCGCGGCGGTCGCCGCTTCGTCCAGGGCCCGCGCGCGCCATGCCTTGACCGGATCGGCCAGCCCCGGCAGACGCACGGTGGCGCCCGGCACCGGGTTGAACGCCAGGACGCGCCGCGCCAGCTCGTCGGCGGGACGCGTGCAGTCGAGGGCGGCTTCGGCCTTGTCGAGCTTGGCGGCATAGGTGACGCCGTCCTCGGGTTGCGGCGAGGCGCGCAGGTCGCCCGTCTCCAGGCGCGCGAGCGCCTGCACGATCAATTCGCCGCCCAGGACGGCCAGCCGGTCGTGAAGCTCGCCGGCCGTCTGGTCCGGCTCGATGGGCAGGGCGCCCTTGAGCAGCATGTCGCCCGTGTCCAGGCCGGCGTCCATCTGCATGATGGTGATCCCGGTCTCGGCGTCTCCGGCCTCGATGGCGCGCTGGATCGGCGCCGCCCCGCGCCAGCGCGGCAACAGGCTGGCATGGATGTTCAGGCAGCCCAGGCGGGGGATGTCGAGCACCGACCGGGGCAGGATCAGCCCGTAGGCGGCGACGATCATCGCGTCGGCCTCCGCCGCGCGCAACGCCCCGTGCGCCTCGGCGGCTTCCTCCGGATATTTGCCGTCCAGCCGAAGGCTGCGCGGCTGCATCACCGGCACTCCCGCAGCCAGCGCCTCGGTCTTGACCGGACTGGGCGTGAGCTTGAGCCCCCGCCCCGCCGGCCGGTCGGGCTGGGTCAACACCAGGACGATTTCATGTCCCGCGGCAAGCAGCGCCTTCAAGGCGACTCTGGCGAATTCCGGCGTACCGGCAAAAACTAAACGCATCTGATGTCCAAGGGAAACCCATCTCCCGGACGGCCAGCGGACAGGCGAGCCGGATCCGCGCGCCCCGGGTAGACTGCCGCCTATGAGGAATAGACCCGTTCACAGACCGGTTGGCCGTGCCGCGGGGTTGGAAGTCTATGGGTTATTCGAGACGGGAATGATACCGTGCTCGAGAAGCGACTTTTCGGCGCACCGGCGCGCGCCCGGGATACCAGCAAACGCCGCCCTCCGCCAGCCTGGTAGTACCCCAGGATGCGGTGGATCCGGCTCCGCCGGTCCACCCGCATCGCCCCCTGGGGGCGCGCGTGAGCGCGTAGGGGGGGCCTCTATGCCGCCTGCAGCTTGCGCAGCTTGGTCTTGATCCGGCTCTGCTTGAGCGGGGAAAGGTATTCGACGAATACCTTGCCGTCCAGATGGTCGAGCTCGTGCTGTACGCAGACGGCCAGCAGGCCCTCGGCGTCGAATTCGTAGCGCTCGCCGTGCTCGTTCGTAGCTTCGACCTTGATGCGGGACGAGCGCTTGACCTCGTCGTAGATGCCGGGAACCGACAGGCAGCCTTCCTCGTAGACCTGGGTTTCTTCGCTCTTCCAGGTGATGACGGGATTGATGAGGACGAGCAGGTCGTCGCTCTGCTCGGAAACGTCGATCACCACGATGCGCTCGTGGATGTCGACCTGGGTGGCCGCCAGCCCGATACCCGGCGCCGCGTACATGGTTTCGGCCATGTCGCGGACGATGCGGCGGATGCGGTCGTCGACCACGGCCACCGGCTTGGCCTTCTTGTGCAGGCGCGCGTCGGGATAATGGAGGATGGGTAGCAATGCCATGATCGTGTTGCCGTGGCCCCGCGGATCGGGGCGTCTTCATTGGGTAGATGGGGCCGATGGGCCGGGATCCAAGGGGCAAGATACCACAGGTTCGAGCCCGGCCGCGGCGGCCGCAAAGGATGAGTCCGCCCGCTCCTGCGCTATATAAATAATAGGGCCGTGAAACGTGGTCGTCCATGTCCACCCCCCGCTCCCGGGCGGCCACCGGTCGTGGTTACATATGACGACGGCGCCTCCTCCGCGGCGCGGCATTCCTCTCTCGCCTGCATGCCTCTCGCCCACTCCCACGAAGAACTCTCCGCATGGCTGCGGCTAACGCTCGAGCCAGGCATCGGCCCGGCCACGGCCCGGGACCTGCTCGAAGTCTTCGGCCTGCCCCAGCAGCTCTATGCCCAGCCCCGCCAGGCGCTGGCGGAGCGGCTGCCCGCGCCGCTGGCCGACCAGCTGGCCCGCCCCCCATCGCACGAGCAGTGGGCGACCATCGAGCGAACCCTGCGCTGGTGCGAAGCGCCGGATCACCACGTGCTGACCCTGGCCGATGCCGGCTACCCCCCTCCGCTGCTCGACATCCACGATCCGCCCCCCGTGTTGTACGTGGTCGGCGAACCGGTCTGGCTGGCACATCCGGCCATAGCCATGGTCGGCGCACGCAACGCCACGGCCGACGGCCTGGCCAACGCGCGGGCTTTCGCCCGCCACCTGGCACGCCAAGGGTGGTGCATCGTCAGCGGAATGGCCCTGGGCATAGACACCGCCGCCCACGAAGGCGCGCTGGAAGCCGGGGGCGCCGGCACGGTGGCGATCGTCGGCACGGGCGCCGACGTGGTCTATCCCGCTCGCAACAGGAACCTGGCCGCCCGCATTGCCGCGGCCGGCGCCCTGGTGTCCGAGTTTCCGCTCGGCACCCTGGCGTTGCCGCACCAGTTTCCTCGCCGCAACCGGCTGGTGGCAGGGCTGGCCCGCGGAACCCTGGTGGCGGAAGCCGCGGCCCGTAGTGGCTCGCTGATTACCGCCCGGCTGGCGGCCGAGATCGGGCGCGAGGTCTTCGCGATACCGGGCTCCATCCATTCCCCGCTGTCGCGGGGGTGCCACGCGCTGATCCGGCAAGGCGCCAAGCTGGTTGAATCCGCCCAGGACATCCTGGATGAGCTGCATGGCATTCCCGCCGCCCACCGGCCCGAGGCCGGGTCCCCTCCCGATCCTCCCCGCGACGCCTTGGTCGCCGCCATGGGATACGGTCCCATCCCGCTGGACGCCTTGGCCCTGCGCACCGGACTCGCGATTCCCGACCTCCAGGCGAGGCTGCTCGACCTTGAACTGCAAGGCCGGGTTGCGCGACTCGACGGCGGCCGCTACCAGGTTCTGTACCGTCAGCACAACGCATGAGCGGCAAATGCTGCGCCATTTGCCTGGGGAGGCAATTCAGCGTACAGTGGATCCAGCCTCACACGCTGACTTATGTTTGAAATTCTCGTCTACCTCTTCGAGAACTACTACACGCCGGAAGCGTGCCCGGACCCGGAAACGCTGGCGCGCAAGCTTGCCGCCGCCGGCTTCGAAGACGATGAAATCGACGACGCCCTGACCTGGCTGTCCGGGCTTGCCGAATCCACTCATCGTTGCGTCGATCTCGCCCTCGTTCCCAGCAACGGCTGTCGTATCTACGCCGATGCCGAATATCGCCAGCTCGGATCGGAAGCCGTCGGCTTCATCGCCTTCCTGGAGTCGGCGGGCGTGCTGTCGTCCCCATTGCGCGAGATCGTGATCGATCGCGCCTTCGCGCTGGGCGAGTCGCCGGTTCCCCTGGACAAGCTCAAGATCATCGTGCTGATGGTGCTCTGGAGCCAGGAAACCGAGATCGACAACCTGATCCTGGAAGAGCTGCTTGAAGACGGCAGCGCCCGGCAACTGCATTGACCCCCCCCTACGCGCTGGTCCGCGCTCGCTGGCTGCAGCGGCAGTGACGGTGTGACAATTAAAGAGAATTCTTACTGAACGCGAGTGCTGTGGACTCGGCCTGTCCGTTTCCCCCGTCCCGCCGGGATCGGGACTTGCGCAATTTTTTCTGCTCCGGCCGTTCCCGCGGCAAAAAAATGCGCCGGCGGGGGGCGCTCCG
Organism: Pigmentiphaga sp. NML080357; assembly: GCF_002188465.1. Classification (GTDB taxonomy): domain Bacteria; phylum Pseudomonadota; class Gammaproteobacteria; order Burkholderiales; family Burkholderiaceae_B; genus Pigmentiphaga. The sequence continues at coordinate 185,597 of NZ_NINW01000003.1, forward strand.
AGGCGAAAAGCGCGTTTGAGGGGCTGCGCGGCGGCCGGCGCAAGGCGTTTTTTGCCCATCGCGGCGCAGGCTCGACTTGCATAGCACAAAAATCCCCCCGTATTATCCGGCGCTTTGACGCACTATTTATATGCGTCGGCTCCGTTCAACTGGAAGTCAATGGGCAAAACTCTGATCATCGCCGAGAAACCCTCGGTTGCGCTGGACATCTCCCGCGCGCTGGGCGGGTTCAAGCGCGAAGGCGACTATTTCGAAAGCGACGACTACGTGCTGGCGTCCAGCGTCGGGCACCTGCTCACCCTCGTGGCGCCCAACGACCCGGTCAAGGGCAAGTGGAGTTTCACGCACCTGCCCGTGATTCCGCCCGAGTTCGAGCTGGGACCCGCCGATAAGCGCTCCGAGGAGCGTCTGCGGCTGCTGGTGCGCCTGATCAAGCGCAAGGACGTGGATGCGCTCATCAACGCCTGTGACGCGGGGCGCGAGGGCGAGCTGATCTTCCGCTACATCGTCCAGTACGCCAAGACCAACAAGCCGATCCGGCGCCTCTGGCTGCAGTCCATGACCCAGCAGGCCATCCGCGAGGCCTTCGCCGACCTGCGCAGCGACACCGCCCTGCGTCCGCTGGAGGCCGCCGCGCGCTCGCGCGCCGAGGCCGACTGGCTGGTGGGTATCAACGGCACGCGCGCCATGACCGCCTTCAACAGCAAGGATGGCGGGTTCTTCAAGACCACCGTGGGCCGGGTCCAGACGCCGACCCTGGCCATCGTTTCCGAGCGCGAAGAGCGCATCCGCGAGTTCGTGCCGCGCGATTACTGGGAAGTGCGGGCGCAGTTCGTCGCGGCGGCCGGCCTGTACGAGGGCCGCTGGTTCGATCCCAAGCACGTCAAGGATCCGCTGGACCCGGAAAAGCGCGACTCGCGCCTCTGGACCAAGGCCGCGGCCGAATCGGTCGTGGCAGCCTGCCGCGACCGCCTGGGATCGGTCACCGAGGAATCCAAGCCCTCCACGCAGTTGTCGGGCCTGCTGTACGACCTGACCACGCTGCAGCGCGAAGCCAACTCGCGCTTCGGTTTCTCGGCCAAGACCACGCTGGCGCTGGCCCAGACCCTGTACGAACGCCACAAGGCGCTGACCTACCCGCGTACGGACTCGCGCTACCTGCCCGAAGACTACCTGGCCACGGTACGCCAGACCATGCAGACGCTGGCGAGCAACCGGCCGTCCTATGCCCCGTTCGCGACGCAGATCCTCAACAGCAACTGGGTCAAGCCCAATCGCCGGGTCTTCGACAACAAGAAGGTGTCGGACCACTTCGCCATCATCCCCACGCTGCAGGCCCCGCGCGAACTGAGCGAGGCCGAGGCCAAGCTGTACGACATGGTGGTCAAGCGCTTCCTGGCGGTGTTCTTCCCCGCTGCCGAGTTCCTCGTCACGACCCGCATCACCGAGGTCGCCGGCCATCATTTCAAGACCGAAGGCAAGGTCCTGGTGAACCCGGGCTGGATGGCCATCTATGGCCGCGACGCCCAGGGCGAGGATGCCAATCTCGTGCCGGTGGCTCCCGGCGAGCAGGTCCGTACGGAGGAAGTCGAAGCCGTGGGGCTGGTGACCAAGCCGCCTGCGCGCTATACGGAAGCGACGCTGCTCTCGGCCATGGAAGGCGCCGGCAAGCTGGTGGACGACGAGGAATTGCGCGAGGCCATGTCGGCCCGCGGCCTCGGCACGCCGGCCACCCGGGCCGGCATCATCGAAGGGCTGATCAACGAGGGCTATCTGCGCCGCGAAGGCCGCGAACTGGTCCCGACCGCCAAGGCGCGCCAGCTGATGACACTGCTGTCGGGCCTGGACGTGGACGAACTGACCTCGCCCGAACTGACCGGCGAATGGGAACACAAGCTGGCCCAGATCGAGCAAGGCCAGCTGGCGCGCGAGGCCTTCATGCGCGAGATCGCGCAAATGACGCAGGTCATCGTCAAGCGCGCCAAGGAATACGACCGGGACACGGTGCCGGGCGACTACGCCACGCTCACCACGCCCTGCCCCAAGTGCGGCAGCGTGGTCAAGGAAAACTACCGGCGCTATGCCTGCACGGCTTGCGACTTCTCCATCAGCAAGCATCCCGGCGGACGCACTTTCGAGCTGCAGGAAGTCGAGGAACTGCTGGCCAAGCGCGAGATCGGGCCGCTCAACGGCTTCATCAGCAAGATGGGCCGCCCCTTCTCGGCCATCCTGCGCATCACCGACGACTACAAGCTGGAATTCGACTTCGGCCAGGCCGACGACGAGAACGCCGAGGCCGTGGACTTTTCCGGGCAGACGCCGGTGGGGCCTTGCCCGAAATGCGGTGCCCATGTGTTCGAGCACGGCATGAGTTATGTGTGCGAGAAGGCGGTGGGCCCGCAGCGCACGTGCGACTTCCGTTCAGGCAAGGTCATCCTGCAGCAGGAGATCACCGCCGAGCAGATGGGCAAGCTGTTGGCCGAAGGCCGCACCGATCTCCTGCAGAACTTCGTGTCCAGCCGTACCAACCGCAAGTTCAAGGCCTTTCTCGTGCGGCAGGACGGCGGCAAGATCGGCTTCGAATTCGAACCGCGGCCGGCCAAGGCCGGCAAGGCGGGCGACGCTGCGCCGGCGCCCAGGAAAACGGCTGCCAAGACCGCGGCCGCGGATGGCGAGTCGGCCGTCCCGGCGAAGAAATCGCCCGCCAGGAAAGCGGCCAAGAAGGCTACGGCCAAGACCGCCGCCAAGAAAGCCCCCGCGAAAAAAGCCGCCAAGAAGGCAGCCGCGAAGACCTCCAGTTAAAGCCTTCCTCATGACCGCGAAAAAGAAATCGCCCACCCGGGCGCGCAAGACTCCTGTTGCCGAATCGTCCGCTCCCGAGCGGGTGGACGTCGATCCGGCTCCGGCCGGCAAGCCCTGGTACATCGTGCGGCGCTCGCGCGTCCACGGCACCGGCGTGTTCGCCGCCCGCAAGATCCCCGCCGGCACCCGCATCCTGGAATACGCCGGCGAGCGCATCACGGCGGCCGAGGCCGACCGGCGCCATCCGGTCAATCCGGAAGACCCGTATCACACCTTCTTCTTCTCGCTGGAAAGCGGCAAGGTCATCGACGGTGGCAGCCAAGGCAACGACGCCCGCTGGATCAACCATTGCTGCGAGCCCAACTGCGAAGCCGAGGAAACCGACGACGGCCACGTCTTCATCGTTTCCCTGCGGCCCATCGATCGCGGCGAAGAGCTCAACTACGACTATGGGCTGGTGATCGACGAACGGATCACGCCCACGCTCAAGAAGAACTACCGCTGCCTGTGCGGCGCGCCGTCGTGCCGCGGCACCATGCTGGCGCTCAAGCGGCGGCGCAAGGCGACCTGAGGGCCGCCCCCGCGGCGGGAAACCGGGCGGCGGCCGCGGTCCGGAATCAGTTGTAGTCGCCGACCCGCATCGCCTGCGGGCTCTCGCCGCCGCTGCGGGACACCACCGAACCGTTCACGACCCGCACCGGGTCGCCGCTGCGCCACGGATAGGGCGAAGCGCTGTGGAAAGTGCGCAGGCTGCCGTCGTCCATCCGCACCGTCATCTGGTACTGCGTCGTGGTGCGGGCGCGCTTCTCGATCTCGTTGCCGGCGAACGCACCGCCGATGGCGCCCAGCACGGTGAACGCGGTACGGCCGCTGCCGCCGCCGATCTGGTTGCCTACCACGCCGCCCACGACGCCGCCGCCTACCGCGCCCAGCCCGGTTCCCTGGCCCGCGACCTGCACGGCGCGCACGCTTTGCACCGTGCCGCAGTTGCCACAAGTGGCCGCGACGGGACGCGCGGGCTCGCGATAGACCGGCTCCGACTCGCGGACCGTACGGCTGGTCCGCCGCTCCGGGACGGCGCGTTCCGCGGAAGCCTGTTTGTCACGGACCGGCTCATGGGCCGAAGCCTTGCCGAAGTCGCGCCCGCCCGCCGAGGCCGGCCGGTCGGCGTCGGCCAGTTCCTGCGTCTGGGCGGGCTTGGCCAGCGGCGAGGGGAGCAATCCGGTCAGGACGCCCACGCCGACCGCCGACAGGACGATGATGCTGATCGCCGCCGCGGTCACCAGGGGATGCAGCGCAGCCGCACCCCGCATGGCGGGGAAGGCGCGCGCAAGCCTCTCGCGGGCGAGAGAAACGGGGCGGGAAGAAGTACCGGAAGGCATGGTGGTGCTCCATACGTAAGATTCACGTAAGGTACATCCAAGTCGCTTTCCAGGTTGTTTCGCGGCGGCGCGCGTCCTCGCGCTTTGTGTATCGGAATTGACCGAATGTTTCCGCCGCATGGGATCAAAGTCTGCCAGAATGAATCCATGGAGATCACCCTGACCGAACTCGAAGACGCCATCAATTTCTGGCGCGCGCACAAGCCGTCCACAGGGGAAGAACATACGCTCTGCAACGAGGCCGCCGCGCTGGCCGGCCCCTATGCCGCCATGATCATGAACCACCGGCGCGCGGTGGACGTGGCGGGCCTGCCCGAGCCGGCCCGGGCCGCCATCGAAGCCTGGCGGCAAGCGCGGCAGGCAGCCGATCCGGTCAAAGGCTGAGCCGGGCGGTCTCGGCGGCGCGGGCCGGCTCGGCCGGGAACGGTACCGGCAGCGCGAATGCGCCCAGGCTGGCGCGCATCGCCAGCGCCGCTTCCAGCGTGAACACGCCGTCGGCGATCATCTCCCGCACTTCCTGCGGCGTGGCCGTGCGCAGCGCCGCCACCTCGCCGTCCTGGTTCTCGGGCACGACCTCCGGCCCCAGCACGATGTCGACCACGGTCACGTGTTCGATCTGGTAGCCCTCGGGCAGTATCCGCCGGACCGAGAACTGCCCGCTGCGCCGCCCCTCCTGAAGATGGTGGGGCAGCAGGCCCGCTTCTTCCCAGCTTTCGCGGAGCAAGGCGCTCTCGGGCGTTTCGCCCGCGCTGATGAGCCCGCCCACGAGCGTATCCCACATGCCGGGATCGGTACTCTTGGAAAAGGAGCGCTGGGCGATCCACAACTGTCCGCTGTCGGTCCACGCATTCAGGTGGACGGCGTGGGTGGCAATGCCCAGCGGGCGAACCGCCGCGCGCTCGATCACGCCCAGGACGGTGCCATCGTCGGCGACCACGTCGAGCAATTCATTGCGCCAGCCGTTGAGCCGGCCGGCGTCGAACAAGGCGTGCGCAATGCGGGACAGCAGGTCGTTGACGGCCGCCGTGCGCCCGGCGGCATCCCCGGACGCGCCCAGGGCGGGCAGCAAGTGCACCACACCGGGGTCGATCCGGATTTCCCCGGCGAACGGGGCGAGCCATTGCAGCACGTCGTGCGCCACCCAGCCGCAATCGCGGCCGGCAATGCGCAGCCGAGGGGAATCGGGAGGCGGATCGACCTGTGCGCGGGCCAATATCGAGTCGAATACGTTCATCCAAGTGAATACCCAATACTGCAAGCCCCCATTGTGCCGGAAGTCCGGGCGGGGCGTTCGTCCGGGCCTGGTAAGAGAAGGTGAACCGGGCTACCTCGGGTAAGATGCGGGCGCTCGCATGTCCCAGCCATGAATAGGAAGACCATGTCGGACCATCCTCAAATATGTATCGTCGGCGCCGGCGCCATAGGCGGACTCTTCGCCGGGCGCCTGGCTCATGCGGGCCACGCCGTATCCGTACTGGCCCGCGGCCGCACCCTCGAAGCGCTGCGCCGGGAGGGCATGCGGCTCGAGTCGCAGGGCCGGACCGTCGCGCCGGCGGTCCGGGCGAGCGACGATGCGGCGGAGCTCGGCCGGCAGGACATTGTCGTCATCACCGTCAAGGCGCCCGCGCTGCCGGAGGTGGCGCGCGGCATTGCGCCGATGATCGGCTCCGACACCGTCATCATCCCGGCTCTCAACGGCATTCCGTGGTGGTTCTTCCTGGGCGGCGGCCAGCCCCTGGCGGGAACGCGGCTGCGCAGCGTCGATCCGGACGGCGCCATCGAAGCCCACTTGCCGGTGGAGCAGGTACTGGGCGCCGTGGTCTTCGCCTCGGCATCCACGCCCGAACCGGGATTGACCCGCCACGCCTCCGGCAACCGCGTCGTGTTCGGCGAACCGCGCGGCGGGACGACCGCGCGTGCGCAAGCCGTGGCGGCGCTGTTCGCCGGCGCGGGCTTCGATGCGTCGGCAAGCGCCAATGTGCGGGCCGACATCTGGACCAAGCTGCTGGGCAACGCCTGCTTCAATCCCGCAAGCCTGCTGACGGGCGCCCATACCGACACCATGATCGACGACCCGCGCCTGCACGCCACGTTCGTGGCCATGATGGACGAGGCGCTGGCGCTGGGTGCCCGCCTGGGACTGCCGGCGCAGGTGGAATCCCGCGAGCGCATTGCCTTCACCCGCGGCCTGGGCCACATCAAGACCTCGATGCTGCAGGACGTGGAAGCCGGGCGCCCGGTCGAGATCGACAGCATCCTGGGCGCGCTGGTGGAGGCGGCCGCCGCGGCGCAATATGCCGCGCCCACGCTGGGCACCGTATATGCCTTGGCGCGCATGCGTGCGCAAACGCTGGGCTTGTATCCCGGATGACCGGCTACTCTCCCCAAACTTTTCTATAGGCGAAAAACGCCAAAACTCCGCTTGAACCGCGGCCGCCCCCGCAGCATCCTGCCAGCCTTGCGTAAGCACGGAGAGCCGGCGGACGGCGGCATGCGATGTCCATTTCCAGCGAAATCATCAGGAGCGTCACCTCGTCGCTGTACGAGTGGTCCCTGAAAAAAGTCCCGGACGACACCAAGCGCGCGCTGGCGCAAGCGCAGCGCCGCGAAACGGTCCAGCTCGGCCGGCAGACCCTGCGCATCATGGTCGAGAGCGCCGAGGCGGCCGAAAGCGAGAACCACCTGGTCTGCTCGGACGTGGGCGTCCCGACCTACATGATCCGCGTGGGCACCGGCGTCACGTTCTCGGGCAACGTGCGCCAGGCCATCGTCGATGGCTTCGCCGACCTGGTCGCGCGCGCCGATCCGCCGATCCTGAAGATGGTCACCAACCCCTTGACGCTGCAACGCAGCTACGAGGGAAAGAACATGCCCCTGGTGACCTTCGACATGATCGACGGCGCCGATTACATGGAGATCGTCTGTGCGCCGAAGGCGATGGGCACGGGACGCTGGGAAGCCATCGAGACCTTCGTTTACCCATCGCTAGAGACCATCGAGAAGTACGTGCTCGACACCGTGCTCAAGGCCGGGTCGCAGCCCTGTCCGCCCATCGTGGTCGGGGTCGGCATAGGCGGCACCTTCGATTACGCTGCCAAGATGGCCAAGGAATGCGTGTTGCGCCCCTTCGGCCGGACCAACCCCGAACCGGTGCTGGCCGCCATGGAGCAGCGCCTGCTCAAGGCCATCAACGACACCGGCTTCGGCCCCATGGGTACCGGCGGAGACACCACCGCCATGGCCGTGCACATCGACTACTCGGCGAGCCACGGGTTCATGCCGGTCGCAGTGGCCTTCAACTGCTGGATCAACCGGCGTACCTGTGCCCGCATCTACCAGGACGGCACGGTCGAGCGCGTGGAATAGCCGCGCGCGAAGGAGTTATCGTGAACACCCATCGCCTGACCCTGCCCGCGAGCGCGGAGGACATCGCCGCCATCCAGGCCGGCGACCTCGTCTATCTGAGCGGCGACATCGTCGTCACCATCGGCCTGCCGACGCACCAGCGCATGATCGACTATGCCGAGCAAGGCAAGCCGCTGCCGGTGGACCTGCACGGGGGCGCCTTCCTGCACCTGAGCTCGTATAACCGCGAAAGCGACACGCCCTCGGGCTACGAGGCGCTGTACATGAATCCGACCACGAGCACGCGCTACGACGCCCTCATGCCCCCGTTGATCCGCGCCTATGGCTTGCGCATCGTCGGCGGCAAGGGCGGACTGGGCGAGGACAGCGTGGCGGCCATGCGCGAGACCGGCTGCATCTACCTCTCTTTCCTAGGCGGCGGCTGCACGCTGCTTGCACGGGCCATCCAGGAAGTGGTGTCCGTGCATTGGGAAGACTACATCTCTCAGTTTCGCCTGGTGACCTTGCGCGTCAAGGACCTGGGCCCCGCCACCGTCGGTATCGATGCCCACGGCAACAGCCTGTACCGCCAATTGCGCGACGACGTACAGCGACGCCTGCCGGGCATCCTCGACGAACTGGACCAACACCGCGAGCAGGCCATGCGCTGACCGCGGCATCTTTTTCGAATCAAAGATTGGAGACCCCATGAAGAAACATCCTCGCATCCTCGCCTGCGCCGCCGCCATCCTGGCGCTTTCGGCCACGGCCGCCTGCGCCAAGGACGATGCCTCGTCCTGGCCGAGCAAGCCCGTGCGTCTGATCGTGCCGTTCCCGGCGGGCGGCAGCACCGACGTCGTGGCGCGCCTGATCGCCGAGAGGCTCGGCCAAAAGCTCGGCCAGCAATTCGTCGTGGACAACCGTCCGGGCGCGGCGGGCAACATCGGCACCGACCAGGTCGCCAAGGCGGCGCCGGACGGCTACACGCTCACGCTGACCACCTCCGGCCCGCTGGCCAACAACAAGTACCTGTACAAGTCCATGCCGTACGACCCGGCCAAGGACCTCACGCCCATCGTGCTGGTGGGCGAGATCCCGCTGGTGGTCGTCTCGACCGACAAGACGCCCGCGAAAAACCTGAAGGAATTCATCGCGCTGGCCAAGGCCGCCCCCGGCAAGTACTCCATCGGCAATCCCGGCAACGGCACCATCGGCCACCTGGCCTATGAGCTGCTTCGCCACAACACCAAGACCGATTTCCTCGGCGTGCCGTACAAGGGCGACACCCCGGCCATGACCGACCTGCTGGGCGGCTCGATCCAGGCCATCGTCGCGCCCATCACGGCGTTCATCCCGCAGATCCAGGGCGGCAAGATGAACGGCCTGGCGGTCACGTCCAAGAAACGCTTCCCCGGCACGCCCGACGTTCCCACCGCCATCGAGCAGGGCTTCGACGTCGAGGCCTCGGTGTGGTTCGCCGTGGCGGGCCCGGCCGGCATGCCGCGTCCCATCGTGGACAAGCTCAATCGCGAGATCAACGTGGTGCTGAACTCGCCCGAAGGGCGCGCCAAGCTCGAGCAGTTCGGCGCGGTAGTGGGCGGCGGCACGCCGGAACAGCTCGATTCGCTGATGAAGGTGGAGAGCGCCAAGTGGAAGCGGATCATTGAGGAGGCGAATATTCGCCTGGATTAGGAGGGAGCCCCCCTACGCCCTTATGGGCGCCCTCTCAAGGGGGCGCGGCCACAGGCCGCGTGGGGTGGGCTTCCCCTCCAGCGCCGCCCCCTTGAGGGGGAGCGCGCAGCGCCAGGGGGTGGGCTTCCCTGGGATACATTTCGGAGTGACAGGATGAGTGGGTTTGTAACGTTGAAGACCGAGGGCATGAGCACCGAGGAGGCCTATCGGCTGATCGTGGGCTGCGTGGCGCCTCGGCCGGTGGCGTGGATTACGACGCAGGACGAATCGGGGCGGGTGAATGCGGCGCCGTTCAGTTCGTACAACTACGTCGCCCATAGTCCGCCGATGCTGGCGGTCAACATCGGGTCGCGCAAGGGCGAGTTGAAGGACACCGCCCGCAACATCAAGGAAACCGGCGAGTTCGTGGTCAACGTGGCGACCGAGGCGACGCTGGAGCTGATGCATGCGACGGGTGCCGACTACCCGCCGGAGATCGGCGAGCCGCAGGCGCTGGGCATCGAGCTGGCGCCCAGCACCATCGTGCGTCCGCCTCGCATCCCGGCCACGCCCATCCAGATGGAATGCCGGCTCGAGCACGTGCTGCCGCTGGGGCGCGGGCTGAACACGCTCTATATCGGCGAGGTCGTGGCCTTCCACCTGTCCGAGAGCATCTATAACGGCCGCCACGTCGATGCCATCGCCATGCGCCCGATTGCCCGGCTCGGCGGTCCGTATTACGCGGGGTTGGGCGAGATCTTCCACCGCCCCATGCTTCAGACCCCGCCGGGGGAGCCCACCCCCTAGCGGACGCAGGCCGCTCCCCCGAGGGGGCGGCGCTGGCGGGCCGCTTCTGCAAGGTTGTGGGATCTGTGTTTGTGATGAGGAATAACTGATGACACGCTCATCTTCTGATACGAGCCGGTCGATACAGGCCGGGACATTCATCAAGACCGTGTCGCCGCATGTGGTCGAGATACTTGGGACGACGGCGCTGGACTTCGGCGTGATCGATGCCGAGCACGCGCCGTTCGATCGCGCTTCGCTCGACCTGATGATGCTGGCGGGGCGGGCGGCGCGGCTGCCGTTGTACGTGCGGGTGGCCGACTATGAAGCGGCGACGATCCTGTCCACGCTGGACCTGGGCGCGGCGGGCATCGTGGTGCCGCACGTCGACACCGCCGAGCAGGCGGCGCTGATCGTTTCCCGCGCCCGCTACAAGGGCGGCGAGCGGGGTTTTTCCAGTTCGCCGCGCGCGGCGGGCTACGGCACCATGACCTATAAGCAGGCCCAGGAGTCGGGCGACCAGACGCTGGTCATGTGCCAGATCGAAAGCGTCGCGGGCCTGGCCAATGTCGAAAGCATCGCCGCCGTCCCGGGCGTGGGCGGCCTGTTCGTGGGCCGGGCCGACCTGGCGCTGTCGATGGGCGAGGAAGGTTCGCGCAGTCCGGCGGTGCTGGAGGCGACCGCGCGCATCGTGCGGGCCGCGCTGGACGCGGGCAAGATCGCCGCGATGTTCGTGGCCAATGCCGCCGAGCGCGACGAGTTCGCCACCCAGGGAGTGACCTGGTTCGTGATCGGGTCCGATCAATCCCTGCTGCGCCAAGGCGCGCAATCGGTCGCCGTGGCCGGCAACCAGGCGCACGGCTGAGGCCCCATTCAAGCACTCTTGCAAAGGTGAAGCCATGACAGCTCAACTACCGCGGCCGGCTACCTACGCCGCGCTCTATGAAACCGATCCGCAACAGCAAGCCCCCGGCGCACGCACGTGGCTGACGCGCGGCGCGAACTTCGTCATCGCCGTCTCGCAGGTCGAGCCCGGCGCCGTGCTCTCGCGCGACGGCAACCCCGACGAATACTTCGTTTTCGTGCATAAGGGAGGCGCCCGCATCGAGGCCGGCGCGGAACGCGTCGACGCCCGGGCCGAGACCGTGACCATCGTGCCGCCCGGCGCAAGCCGCGTCGAAGCCACCGCCGCCGGCACCATCGTGCGCGTGTTTTCCAACCGTGCCGCCGACCTGGTGGCGGCGTCGTCCAACAACGCCGTCTATGCCGACGGCGCGCCCGAGGTCGCGCCGCTGGTGCCGTGGCCCGATCCCCCCGCGGGCTTCAAGCTGCGCCACTACGTGTTGGCCGACTACGTGCGGCCCGATACCAACATGCGCATCTTCCGCAGCACCAACCTGATGGTGAACTTCCTCGCCAAGCGCCCCGTGCCGCGCGACGTGCACAAGCTCAGCCCGCATACGCACGCGGACTTCGAACAGGCCTCGCTGGCGGTAGAAGGCACTTACGTGCACCACCTGCGCTGGCCGTGGACGCCGGACATGGACATGTGGAAGGAAGACGAACACGTGGAAATCGGCAGCCCCTCGGTTACGGTCATTCCCGCCAAGGTCCTGCACACCAGCCGCAACGTCAGCCAAGGCGACTGCTGGCTGATCGACATCTTCGGCCCGCCGCGCATGGACTTCTCCAACAAGCCGGGACTGGTCTGCAACGCGGACGAATATCCGATGCCCGCGCCCGCCGCCGCGGCGGCATAACGCACGGACCGTCCCTGGAGCCCCGGCCGGCGCTTGGCGAGCCCGGCCGGCCGCCCGGGCCCTTCAGGACATCCCCCTAAAGCCTGGCCAGGTCCTCGGATATGCCCCGGGAGACTTCCTGCAGCTGGGCCAGGTAACGCTCGACCACCTGTTCGTTGGTCAAGGTCGAGGCAAACCACGTCATGCCGAACGAGGCCACCACGTGCTTGCCGTCGAATACCGGCACGGCCAGCGTGCCGGAAACCGGACGCACGGCGGGATCGCGCAGCGCGTAGCCCTGTGCCCGCGTCTGCGCGATCATTCGCTGGACGGCCTCGGTGTCCTTCGCCGGCTCATCCTCGGGATTCTTCGACTGCCGCAGCAACGCGAGAATGGTCTCGCGTTCGTCTTCCTCGCAAAACGCCAGGTAGGCGCGCCCGATGGCGCGGCTGACCAGGCTCAGCCGCATGTTGATGGTGGAATGCAGCAGCGACAGGGGCGAATGGGGAATGGTGCTGTAGCGCACCACCATGGCGTCGGTGTCGAACACGGCGATGGCCAAGGGCCATTTGATCGCTTCGGTCAACGCGTCCAGCCTGGGCCGGGCGGCCTCGACGATGCGCGGCTCGCTGTGATAGCCCGACGACAGCGTATTGACCAGCGAGGTGAGGTAGTAGGCCCCGTACTGCGGAGCATGCCGCACCAGGCCCTTGGAAGCCAGCGATTCGAGCAGCCGGATGAGGGAAGGCTTGGGAATGCCCGTCTGCTTGTGCAGCACGTTCAGCGTCGATACCGGCTGGCGGTTCAAGGCCTGCAGCAACTCGATGGTCCGGACCACCGCCTGGACGGGTGGAAAGGAAGGCACGTGGACCTCCGTACGGAAAGGGCGTCGGCGATTATCGCACCGCCCGGCGCGCGCATCTCGCCGGCCGGACAGGAACCGCCAGGCAGCCGCATACCGCCGCCTGGCCGGCTCCTTCCAGACCTTATCGCCGCGCGCCGCCCTTCACGAACACACGCTTGCCGGTATCGTGCCAGACCGCGCGCTTTTCGGCCTCGTTCAACAGCACCGACGCATCGATCATGCGCTGGACCATTTCCTTGTAGGTGCCCGACGACGTCCCGATGTCCGAGCCCCACATGATGTGGTCGGCGCCGAACATGTCGACTGCCCGCCGCAGCACCTTCTCGGCCGGCACGTTGGCTTCGCGGTATTCGTCCAGGTTGATCGAGGTGAACTTGAAGAAAATGTTCTTCTCGTGCGCCAGCTTCTCGAAGCGCTCATCCAGGCCGAAGTGCTCGCCCTCGGTGGCTTCGGGCTCGAGCAGGTGGTCCAGCACGATGCGCACGTTGGGATAGCGGCGCGCCAGCTCGATGATGGCGGGCACCGACGGGCCGCCGCCGCCCACCGCCAGCACTTCCAGGTCGATGACCAGCCCGAACTCCTCGGCCACCTCCCAGGTCTTGAGGGCCTGGGGAGAGTTCAACCACGGCATGCTGCCGTCGGCCTCGCGGCTGCCGAACAGGCGCACGCCGGCCAGGCCGTTCTTCTCGATGTAGCTGCGCACCAGGCCCGGCGTGGCGGCATCCTCGGCATCCAGGATCACCACCGCCGAGAAGATTTCGGGATAAGCGTCCGACGAATCCAGGATGTAGCTGTTGTCGTAGCGGTAAATCATGCGCTTTTGCACCGCCACCGCGCCGTCCACGTTCTCTTCTTTCATCCAGACCAGCATGCGGCTGACGTCGGGCACCTCGTTGATCGGGTTCGGCCCATGCTTGCCGCCGGGCTTGCCGATGACGCCGGGCGGGCGCGGAGGCGCGCTGGAAGGACGGGTCATGGGATTGCGCGGATAGCGCACCTGGTCGTCGGCCACCAGATGGGCATGCGAATCGAACAACAGAGGCCGGTTGCCGGCCGCCGACGGGGCTTGCTTGTCTTGGGTCATGGTCCAACTCTTCGTGTTAGCGGAGACGGCGACGGGGCCGGACGAGGCGGGCGCCCGGACGAGAAGCCGGCGGTAACCGGCGCCTCTTCGCTGTCTCCTGGGCTGCGGCGCGCCGTGCCCGCCGGCGGCAGGTGCCGGCGGAAAGCCAACGACGCGCGGGCGTTGCTTTTTGCAGCACGGACTTTATCGCCCCAGGCGGCTCGCCGCACTCGATATTCTCGAACTTTTCGCTAGTAGAAAACTAACCGGCAGGGAAAACCCGCGTGCGGCATGGTCGACAGCCACCGCTTGCGTGTCGTGAGAATATTATCGATAATTAATCTCATTACGACGACCAACGCGGCGCGACGCGCCGCCAGCGAGTCCTGCCATGTACGTTTGCGTTTGCAACGCCATTACCGAACGACAGATACGCAGCAGCGTGGAATCCGGTTCCACCACGCTCGCCGATCTGCAGTTCGACCTCGGCGTCGCCACCTGCTGCGGCTCGTGTGCCGAAACCGCCTGCCAATACCTGCCGGCCGGCGCCAGCGGCTGCGAACACGCCTACGAAGCCTCCATCGCCGCCAGCGGCCACCCCGCCGCCGGCTCCGCGTCTCCTCGCGCCACCACCCGCCGCTTCCCGGTCCACGTCATCGCCAAGGCGGCATAGGGGTCCCCCCTACGCGCTTACGCGCGCCCCCCCAGGGGGCGATGCGGGTGGACCGGCGGAGCCGGATCCACCGCATCCTGGGTCTAGTACCGTTATCTTGGGCTGGGCGCTGGTGCTTCGCTGGCTACGGCGGTAGCAGCGGCCAAAGGCCGCTTAGGGGTGAGCTTCCCTGACTGGCGTTCCGCTTCGTCTCTTCCCCTGCCTCTATCCCGCGAGCATTGCCCGACAGCCGATGCCGCGGGCGGAGCCCGTGGCGAAAACCGTTCTCATATCGGTTTCGCTTGTCACTTTTCTAGCCCATTACCAACAGACGTGCGGTCTGCTGACTATACGGCTAACAATGCTAACCTTGCCGAGTCCATGAATTCTGCAGGGGAAAAGCATGAAAGGCGACAAGACCGTCATCCAGTATCTCAACAAGCAGCTCACCAACGAGCTCACCGCCATCAACCAGTACTTCCTGCATGCCCGCATGCTCAAGCACTGGGGCCTCAACAAGATGGGCAAGCACGAGTACGACGAGTCCATCGAAGAAATGAAGCATGCCGACAGGCTCATCCAGCGCATCTTCATGCTCGACGGCCTGCCCAACCTGCAAGACCTGCACAAGCTGCTCATCGGCGAGAACGTCCCCGAGATCCTCGATTGCGACCTCAAGCTCGAACTCAGCTCGCAGGTCACCCTCAAGGAAGCCATCGCCCACTGTGAAAGCGTGCGCGACTACGTCTCGCGCGACCTGCTCCAGGACATCCTGGACGACACCGAAGAGCACATCGACCATCTCGAGACGCAAATCGGACTCGTCGACCAGGTCGGCATCCAGAACTACCTGCAATCGCAAATGGAAGAGCAGGGCGACTGACGTCCTGCCTGCCGGAAAGCTTCAAGCCCCGCGAGCCGGGGCTTTCTTTTTGCCCGCGGAATGAACGCTCCGGGTCCTTTCCCGTCGGCGGAACGCAATTTGCTGCGCCTGGCGTCCCACAGACGACATAGACAGGAGGCCGCCATGGCCATCGCCGGAGGCAGTAACCCCATTTCCAAGCACGTCGACGACATACTCAAGGACGAAAACCGCAAGATGCCCGCGGCGGAGCTGCCGCGCGAGGAGAAAGACGCGCCCGCCGCGGGCGGCGGCGACGAATTGAACGTGGATGAACTGGACGACGAAGCGGAGGGGGAGCGCACCGGCTCCGGGGACGACCGGGAATGAGGGCGCGGCGGAGCCGCCCGGTCAGTTATTGCCCGTGGCCGGGCATTCCGGTATCCGGCCCCACCGGTTATCGGTATTGCAGTACTTCCACCGGGCCTGTTCGTTGCACAGAACCCGGCTGACCATGCCCTGCGAGGCGCAGCGCGCCAGCTCCGTCCGCAGCGCCTGCACCCAGGGCTCCTGGGCGGGATTGCCCCGCGGGACCTCCGCGGTGCCATTGGCACCGGCCACCACGGTCGCCACTTGCGACGAAGGCTGCTGCACGATCATGCGGGGCGTCTCCGGCGCCTCCCCCGGCCCAGGAGGCGTCAACGCCTGCAAGTCGGGAGCGATGGTGGAAATCAACGTATCGGGCTGCGGCTCGCTGGCCGCCGACACCATCGGCACGGGATCGTTCGGCCGCACGGGGCGGGAGGGCACCCCGCGCGAGCCGTCCACGCGCGGCTGGGGTGGCTCGGGCAGGTAGGTCTGCTGGTCCACGGCGGCCACCGGCGCCTCGCCCGGCCGTCCTTGCGCCACGGGTACGGGCGCCTCGGCGGCGCGCTCGACCGGCGCGTTCCAGGACAGCCAGAGCCCGAACGACACCCCCACCAGAACGACCATCGCCACGACGGCCAGGCCCATCAGAATGCGGTTACGCATATGTACACCTCGTTCGATGTGGACCGGGCCGCTTCGGCCCGGTCCGCATGCTTCGTGGGAAGCCGATCAGGCAAAGGCCGAATCGCCTACCCGCGTCTGGAACACCTGCCCCCCGTGCTCGCGCAGCGCATGGAACTGCACGTTGGGATAGAGTTCCTGCGCCACCCGCAATTGCGCCGACGATCCGATCAGGAAGGCCGGGGCCTCCACCACGTCGTACGCGATATGCTGCATGTTGGCGTCCATGAATTTCTTCAGGTCCTTCGGGTTCTCGGCCGTGACCCAGCGCGCCATGGAATAGCGCGACGGCATCATGCGGGCGGTGACCCCGTATTCGGTCTTGAGCCGGTGCGCCACGACCTCGAACTGCAGCTGGCCGACGGCGCCCAGCAGCAGCGGCCCCCCGGCCACCGGACGGAAAACCTGGATGGCCCCTTCCTCGCCCAGTTGGGTCAGGCCCGTGCGCAACTGCTTCGTGCGCAGCGGATCGGCCACCTCCACCGCCTGGAACAGCTCGGGCGCGAAGAACGGCAAGCCCGTGAACTGCAGCACCTCGCCTTCGGTCAGCACGTCGCCCAGTTGCAGCACGCCGTGATTGGGAATGCCGATGACGTCGCCGGCATAGGCTTCGTCCAGCAATTCGCGCCGCTGCGACAGGAACGACACCACGTTGTTGGGCCGGGTCTCCTTGCCCGTGCGGCATACCTTCAGGCGCATGCCGCGCTCGAAGCGGCCCGAGCACACCCGCACGAAGGCCACGCGGTCGCGATGGGCCGGATCCATGTTGGCCTGTACCTTGAAGACCACGCCGGTGAACTTCGGTTCGTCCGGCTGCACTTCGCGCTCCAGCGCATGGCGCGCCCCCGGCGGAGGCGCCTGCTCGACCAGCGCATCGAGCACTTCCTGGACACCGAAGTTGTTGATGGCCGAGCCGAAAAACACCGGCGTCTGCCTGCCCGCCAGGAACTCGGCCTCGTCGAACGGAGGCGCCGCGCCGGCGATCAGGTCGATCTCGCCGCGCGCCTGCTCGAAGGCCGCGCCGAAACGGCGGGCGATCTCCGGATTGTCCAGGCCGTCGATGACCTCGTCATGCTGCTCGCTCAGACGGTCGCTGCCCGCCTTGAACACCCGCATGCGGTTGCGGCGGATGTCGAACACGCCGCCGAACGACTTGCCCATCCCGACCGGCCAGGCGAAGGGAACCGCATCCATGCCCAGATGCGACTCGATCTCGGAGAGGAGGTCGAGCGGCTCGCGTACTTCGCGGTCCATCTTGTTGACGAAGGTGATGATGGGCGTATTGCGGGCCCGGCAGACCTGCAGGAGGCGAATGGTCTGCGGCTCGACGCCGTTGGCCGCGTCGATCACCATCAGGGCGGCGTCGACGGCCGTCAGCACCCGGTAGGTGTCTTCGGAGAAGTCCTGGTGCCCCGGCGTGTCGAGCAGGTTGATGACCGTATCCCGGTATTCGACCTGCATGACCGACGAGGCCACCGAAATGCCGCGCTGCTTTTCGATCTCCATCCAGTCGGAGGAGGCATGGCGCGACGCCTTGCGCGCCTTGACGCTGCCGGCGATCTGGATCGCGCCGGCGAACAGCAGCAGCTTTTCGGTCAGCGTGGTCTTGCCCGCGTCAGGGTGGGAAATGATGGCGAAGGTGCGTCGCCGGGCGACTTCGGTGGATATGGTCATTATGCGGAATTTTAACCGGAGACGAGAGCGGCCGCTCGCAGCCCCGCGGCGGGACGCAACAATTTCCGTACCCGCGAGCGGTGGCGGCCCGCCGCGCCCGACCGTCCGGGGCGGCCGGCGCGGCGCTTAGTCTTATTTGATACGAATTCTTGAATTTAATCCCATATGGGATTAAGCTGGTTCCTGCATGCACGACACAGGAAAGCACCATGGCCATTGCTGCTTCCAAGACCCCTGAACTCACCAGCCAGGCGGCGACCGACGCCGCCCTGCGTACGTTTTTCCGCATCGCGCAGGCCTGGCAGCTGAGCGCCGACGAATCGGCCACGCTGCTGGGCGTGCCGCGCTCCACCATGTTCCGCTGGAAAAACGGGCGGGCGCCTGCGCCCCTGCCGCGCGACACGCTAGAGCGCCTGTCCCTGGTGTTCGGTATCTACAAGGCGCTGCAAGTGCTGCTGCCGGTGCCCGAGCGCGCCGACGCCTGGCTGCGCCGCCCGAACGACGCGCCGCTGTTCGGCGGCCGCCCGGCCCTGGAACGCATGCTTACCGGCATGACGAGCGATCTCTACGTGGTGCGCACCTATCTCGACGCCCAGCGAGGAGGCTGGACATGACGCTTGCGGCCGTCTCCGACGTGCACTGGACACCCTGCCACCGGCTGGTTCCGAGCCGCTTCCCGCCGGCCGGCCTGTACGACCGGGTGGCGGACCCGGCCGACCTGGAGGTGGTCTTCGCCATCGAGAACCTCACCAATCCCCGCGTCCGCGACGAAGCCGGCAACCTGCGCCTGGTGCCCTCTGAAGACCGCATCTCGGGCCCCGGAACCACGCCCATCATGGCCGCCTTCACGCACTTGAATCCGGCCGGCAGCCGCTTCTCTGACGGCACCTGGGGGGTCTATTACGCCGGCGAAAGCCTCGAGACCGCGGTGGCGGAAACCATGTACCACCGCTCGGTTTTCCTGGCCGCCACGCAGGAACCCGCCATCGAAATCGACATGCGGCACTACCTGGCCGACCTCGCGGCGCCGCTGCACGACTTGCGCGGCCTGCAGCCGGCCTTGCCCGACATCTACGATCCCGACGACTACGCCGCGGGCCAGGCCTTCGCCCGGCGGCTGCGCCAGGAAGGCAGCTGGGGGGTCGCCTACGACAGCGTGCGGCGGCCCGGGGGCCAATGCGCCGCGGTATTCCGTCCGCGGGCGCTCAGCCGCTGCCGCCAGTCGCAGCACATCGCTTTCGTGTGGGATGGCGCCCGCATGAGCGGCTGGTACTCCAAATCGGCATTGCGCCACGTCTGAGCCGCACGGGCGCCGACCCTCTCCCCGAAGCACGCATCCCCGACACGGGGATGTTTGCTTTCTCCATGCGCATGTTCTGAATCTGCATGCAGCGTTTCGCCCGCCGGTCTTAGGATGAAGGCGGCCTGCGCGCCTGCCGCCCCCATCCAAGCACCCATCATGGGTTTTCCCTAGGAGGATCGGCCGACTTATAGAGAAATCGATTATTGGCCCAATTTCGATTTTCGTATACGGTTACGTGAATCGCGGGGCGCTGATATCGTCACAATTGGTATCAGGCGCGGCACACCCATGGCCTGGGCCGCAACGCAGTACTGACATCGTGCCGGAGCCTTCGCTTCGGCGCCGCAGACCTCATTCCTATCGGAGGAATACGACAATGAAAATACGCATGTGGGGTTGTGTACTGGGAATGGCGCTGAGCGGCGTGGCCGCGGCGCAGACCCCGTTGAAGATAGGCTTCGTCGGCGAAATGTCCGGCCAGCAGGCCGAATACGGCCTGCAGATGAGCAACGGCGCCAAGCTCTTCCTGCACGAGCACGGCGACGTGGTGGCGGGGCGCAAGATCCAGCTCATCATCAAGGACGTCGGTGGCCCGAACCCCGAGGTGGCCAAGCGCGTGGCGCAGGAACTCATCACTCGCGACAAGGTGGAATTCCTGGCCGGCTTCGGCTTCACGCCCAACGCGCTGGCCGTGGCGCCGCTGGCCACCGAGGCCAAGATCCCCATGGTGGTCATGAACGCGGCCACCTCGTCCATCACCGAGCGCTCGCCCTACGTGGTGCGCACCTCGATGACGCTGCCGCAGAACGCCTACGCCATCGCCGACTGGGCGCTGAAGAACAATATCAAGACGGTGTATTCGCTGTACGCCGACTACGGCCCCGGCCAGGACGCCAACGCGCAGTTCCGCAAGACCTTCACCGGCGGCGGCGGCAAGATCGTGGCCGAAGTGGCGGTGCCCCTGAAGAACCCGGAGTTCGGCCCCTACATGCAGCGCATCAAGGACGCCAAGCCCGATGCCGCCTTCCTGTGGTTCCCCTCGGGCGAGCTGTCGGTGCTGATGCTGCGCGCCTACCGCGAACGCGGGCTGGAGCAGGCCGGCATCAAGGCGCTGGGCACGGGCGACGGCACGGACGACATGTTCCTGGACAGCATGGGCGACGTGGCGCTGGGGCTGACCACCTCGTTCCACTATTCCGCCGCCCACGACTCGGCCAAGAACAAGGCCTTCATCAAGGGCTACGAATCGCTGTTCGGCACGTCCATCCGCCCCAACTTCATGGCCGTGGGCGGCTATGACGGCATGGCGCTCATCTACGAGACCATCAAGAAGCTGAACGGCAAGATCGACGGCACGAAGGCGGTCGAGGCCATGAAGGGCGCCAAGTGGGAAAGCCCGCGCGGGCCCGTCATGATCGATCCGGAAACGCGCGACATCGTGCAGAACATCTACATCCGCAAGGTGGAACGCCGCGGCAACCACCTCTACAACGTCGAGTTCTCGCACCTGGCCAACGTGAAGGATCCCGGCAAGGCCAAGTAAGCCACGGGGCGCTCCGCGCGGCGCCCGTGCCCGGCCTGGCCGGGCCGGGCGGCGCGCATAAGTTTTTTAGGCCGGAGAAAAAGCATCCCATGCTGGTCCGGCCGGACCGGGGCGCCGAAAATAGCACCACAGTCGTCACCTGGAAGGATACATGGGCATCGTAATCTTCGACGGCCTGGCCTACGGTATGTTGCTGTTTCTGATTGGGGTCGGCTTGTCGATCACGCTGGGTCTGATGAATTTCGTCAACCTCGCGCACGGCGCCTTCGCCATGGTGGGCGGCTACGTTGCCGCCCTGGCCATGAGCCGTCTCCAAGTACCGTTCGTCGCCAGCCTGGCATTGGCGTTCATCGCGGCAGCCCTCGTGGGCGCGCTGCTGGAATTTGCTTTCTTCCGCAGGCTGTACCGGGCGCACCCGCTCGACCACGTCCTGCTCTCCATCGGCATCGTGTTCGTCTTCGTCGCCGGCGGCACCTATCTGTTCGGCCCCACCATGCAGCCCTTCACCGCGCCCGAGTGGCTGCGCGGCCAGGTCTCGCTGCTGGGCATGGACGTGGGCGCATACCGGCTCTTCCTCATCCTGGTCGGCTTTGCCGTGCTGGCGGGCCTCTTGCTGCTGATCAATAAGACGCGCTACGGCGCCATGGTGCGCGCCGCGGTGGACAACCAGCGCGTGGCCGCGGGCCTGGGCGTGCGGGTCGACCGGCTGTTCTTCCTGACCTTTTCGTTCGGCTGCGGCCTGGCCGGGCTGGGCGGCGCGCTGGGGCTGGGCATGCTGGGCCTGGATCCGTCCTTCCCGCTCAAGTACATGATCTATTTCCTGATCGTGGTCTGCGTGGGCGGCGCCGGCACCATCGTCGGCCCCTTCGTGGCCGCCGTGCTGGTGGGCATCGTCGACGTGGGCGGGAAATACTACATGCCCGAGCTCGGCGCCTTCCTGATCTATGTGTTCATGGTGGTGGTGCTCCTGGTTCGCCCCCACGGCCTGATCCCCAAGCGGGGTTTGACATGACGAAAATCAATCTGAATCCGCGGCAGGTCGTGGCGCTGGAGGTGGTGTTCTGGCTGCTGCTGGCCTCGACCTACTTCCTGCTGCCCGAGAAGCTGGTGCTCATCACGCAGATCCTGATCACGGGATTGTTCGCGATCGCGCTCGACATCGCGCTGGGCTACGCGGGCATCCTCACGGTGGGCCATGCCGCCTTCTTCGGCATCGGGGCGTACCTGGCCGGCCTGCTGTCCAAGTACGGCTGGGGGGAACCCTTCTCCGGCCTGCTGCTGGCGCTGGCGGCATGCGCCGTGCTGGGTTATTTGCTCAGTTTCCTCATCGTGCGCGGCAGCGACCTCACCCGGCTGATGATCACCATCGGCGTGTGCGTGCTGTTCTTCGAGCTGGCCAACCGGCTCACGCCCATCACCGGCGGCGCCGACGGCCTGCAAGGGGTCGACATGTGGCCGGTGTTCGGACAGTTCCGCTTCGACCTGTGGGGCAAGACGGCCTTCCTCTATACCCTGGGCATCGTGCTGCTGCTGTTCCTGGCGGTACGGCTGATGCTGCGCTCGCCGTTCGGGCTGGTGCTGCGCGGCATCCACGACAACCGGCGGCGCATGCTGGCCATCGGCTCGCCCGTGGACTCGCGACTGCGGCTGGCCTATTGCTTCTCGGCCGCCATCGCCGGCGTGGCCGGCGCGCTGCTGGCGCAGACCACGCAATTCGTCGGTCTCGAAATGCTGAGTTTCAACCGCTCGGCCGAAATCCTCATCATCCTCATCCTCGGCGGCACCGGGCGCCTGTATGGCGGGTTGATCGGCGCGCTGCTGTACATGACCGTGCACGACTTCTTCTCCGATTTCGATCCCAAGTTCTGGATGTTCTGGCTGGGCATCTTCCTCATCGTGGTCGTGATGATCGGCCGCGGCGGCGTGCTGGGCGTGCTCTCCAAGGTCTTCAAGATCCGGGAGCACCAGCAATGAGCACGGCCACCCTCGTCACGCCCGCGCTGCGCACGCAGAAACTGACCAAGCGCTTCGGCGCGTTCACCGCCGTCAACGACGTCACGCTCGACATCGCGCCCGGCTCGCGGCAGGCCTTGATCGGCCCCAACGGCGCCGGCAAGACCACGCTGATCAACCTGCTCACGGGCATCCTGCGTCCGTCCGAAGGCCGCATTGCCCTGGACGACGACGACATCACCCACTTGTCCGCCGACAAGCGGGTGCATCGCGGACTGGTTCGCACCTTTCAGATCAACACGCTGTTCCCGCGGCTCACGCCGCTGCAGGCCGCCTCGCTGGCCATTGCCGAGCGCGAGGCGATGGGCAAGGTTTGGTGGCGCACCCTGCGCAGCTGCTCGTGGGTGGCGGACGAAGCCCATGCGCTGCTCAAGCAGTTCAATCTCGGCCAGTACGTCCACGTCGATACGGCCGAGCTGCCCTACGGCAAGCAGCGTCTGCTCGAGATCGTGCTCGCGCTGGCGGCCAAGCCCAGCATTCTCCTGCTGGACGAGCCGGCCGCCGGCGTGCCCGAGGACGAAAGCGGCGAACTGTTCGAAGTCATCGCCGGGCTGCCCCGCGAAATGACGGTGCTCTTCATCGAGCACGACATGGACCTGGTGTTCCGCTTCGCACAGCGCATCTCGGTACTGGTGGCCGGCGCCGTGCTGGTCGAGGGCACGCCCGCCGAAATCGCCGCCGATCCGCAGGTGCGGGCGGCCTACTTGGGGAATTCGCGTGTCTGATTTCCTGCAAATCGAGAACCTCACGGCCGGCTACAACGACGCGGTCGTGCTGAACAACCTGACGGTCGCCGTCGAACGCGGCCAGAGCCTGGCCATCCTGGGCCGCAATGGCGTGGGCAAGACCACCTTGCTCGAAACCCTGATGGGCAACACCACGGTCAAGCGCGGCAGCATCCGCTGGCTGGGCGAGGACATCACGCGCCTGCGCTCGGCCGACCGCGCGCGCCGCGGCATAGGCTGGGTACCCCAGGAACGCGAGGTATTTCCCTCGTTGACGGTGCGCGAAAACCTGGAAGTCATCGCCCGCGGCACGCACTGGACGCTGGACCGGGTCTATGGCCTGTTCCCTCGCTTGCGCGAGCGCGCAGGCAACTACGGCGGGCAGCTGTCGGGCGGCGAACAGCAGATGCTGGCCATCGGCCGCGCGTTGATGACCAATCCGCAATTGCTGCTCCTGGACGAACCCATGGAAGGGCTGGCCCCCATCATCGTCGAGGAATTGTCCGAGGCGGTGCGGCGCATGTGCGCCGAGGAAGGGCTGACGGCGATCATCGTCGAACAGCACCCGGTCCTGGCCCTGTCGATGTCGCAGCACGCCATCGTGCTCGAGCGCGGCGTGGTGAGCTACGCGGGCGCCAGCGCCGAGCTCGCCGCCGACGCCGAGCGGCTGGACCAGTTGCTGGGAGTGGGGCAGAGGCCCCCCCCTACGCGCTGACGCGCGCCCCCCAGGGGGCGATGCGGGCGGACCGGCAAAGCCGGATCCGCTGGGCCCTGGAGGGGACGACGAAGCCCTCGGGAAGGAGTGGCCGCAGGCGACTCGAGGGCTCACCCAGCCTGTCTTTTACTTTTAGGAGTGGCATCATGAAGGTCGAGAAACTGGGTTTGCGCTTCGGGCTGGCCGCGGGCGCGCTGGTGGCGGCTGCGGGCGCGCAGGCACAAGGGGTCGTCAAGGTGGGCTTCATCGGCGAGATGTCGGGGCCGTTCGCGGAGTTCGGCAAGCAGATGGAGACGGGCATCCAGATCTACCAGAAGGAGCACGGCGATACGGTGGCCGGCAAGAAGGTCGTCGTGATCGTCAAGGACGTCGGCGGGCCCAACCCGGAGCTGTCCAAGCGCCATGCCCAGGAACTGGTGGTGCGCGACAAGGTGGACTTCATTGCCGGGTTCGCGTTCTCGCCCAACGCCTTCGCGGTCGCGCCCATCGCCACCGAGGCCAAGAAGCCGATGGTGATCATGAACGCGGCGTCGGGCACCTTGCCTTCCGCCTCGCCCTATATCGTGCGCACCTCGTTCTCGCTGCCGGCCATCGTGCCGCCCATCTCGCAATGGATGATCAAGCAGGGGTACAAGACCACCTATTCGATGGTGGCCGACTATTCTCCCGGCCACGAGGTCGAGGCAGCTTTCCTGGACTCGTACAAGAAGGCCGGCGGCACCGTGGTCGGATCGGTGCGCACGCCGCTCAGCACGATGGACTTCTCGGCCTACATGCAGAAGATCAAGGACACCAAGCCCGCCGCGGTCTTCGCTTTCGTCAACGGCGCGGACGTGGCCCAGGCCTTCATGCGCGAATACCGGGCCCGCAACCTGGCGGACGGAGGCACCGCCATGGTGGGCACGGGCGACATCACGGACGAACCGACCATCGACTCGATGGGCGACACGCCGCTGGGCGCCGTCACGGGCTATCCGTACTCCATGGACCACGATTCGCCGATGAACAAGAAGTTCGTCCAGGCGTTCAAGGCCGCGCGCGGCCAGCAGGCCCGTCCCAACATCATGGCGGTGGCCGGCTACGACGGCATGGCGCTGATCTACGAAGCGCTGCGCAAGACCCAGGGCAAGACCGACGGCGACGCGCTGATCGCCGCGATGAAGGGCGTGAAACTGGAAAGCCCCCGCGGCCCGATCGAGATCGACGCGGCCACGCGCGACGTCAAGCAGCGCGTCTACATGCGCAAGGTCCAGCGCGTCGACGGCCGGCTGGCCAACGTCGAGTTCGAGACCATCGAACCGAAATAGGAGGCCGCCCATGTCCGCACCGGCTCACGCCTGGCTGTCGAAATCCGCGGCCGAACTGCACGAGGCCTACCGCAGCCGCGCGCTTTCGCCGCTGGACCTGGCCACGGCGCTGATGGACGCCGTGGCCGAGGACACCGCCACGCTGAACGCCTTCTGCCTGCTGGATCGCGAGGCCGCGCTGGGCGCCGCCGAAGCTTCGGCAAAGCGCTGGCGGGCCGGTACGCCCATCGGCCCGCTCGACGGCATCCCGGTGTCGATCAAGGACCTGGTCGACGTGGCGGGCTGGCCGACCCGGCGCGGCTCCAGGCTGACGGCGGGCGCGCCCCCCGCCGCGGCGGACGCGCCCAGCGTGGCCTTGCTGCGCCAGGCGGGCGCCGTGCTGTTCGGCAAGACCACGACCGCCGAGTTCGGCTGGCTCGCCGATTCCGAATCGCCGCACACCGGCATCACGGCCAATCCGCGCGCACCCGGCCGCAGCGCGGGCGGCTCCAGCATCGGCGCGGCGGCCCACGTGGCGCAAGGCTGGGGGCCGCTGGCCCTGGGCAGCGACGCCGGCGGCTCCATCCGCATCCCCGCTTCGTATTGCGGCTTGGTGGGCCTCAAGCCCACCTACGGCGCCATACCGTCCGGCCCCAAGCTGAGCGCCTTCTCCGAATTCGCGCACCTCGGCCCCATCGCCCGATCGGTCGCCGACTGCCGGCTCGCGCTGCAAGTCATGGGCAAGCCCCATCCGCTGGATCCGCACTCGCTATACGGCCGCGCGCACGACCTTCCGCCGCGCCGTCCCGTCATCGCCTACATGACCGACGCCGGCCCCGACACCGGACTGGACCCCGCGGTCGAAGCGGCCATCGAAGGCCTGGCCGAAAGACTGGGGCGCAAAGGCCATGCCGTCACCCGGCTGCGCATGGACTGGATGTCGCTGGCCGAAGATTCGTGGACGCTCTGGCAGAGCCGGCTCTACGAGTCCTTCGTCGACGCGACGCCGGTCCAGCGTGCGGAACTGGATCCGCGCCTGCAGGAACTTTGCGAACAAGGTGCGGCCCTGGATAGCGCGCGGCTCGCCCGGGCGCGAGCCAGGCTGCGCGATGCCGCCGCCGAGATCACCATGGCCTTCGCCGGAATCGACCTGCTGCTGACGCCGGCCAGCCCGGCCGGCCCGCCCGCCGTCGGTGCTCTGTGCGCCGACGGCCACCCCTTGCGCGACCGCATCCGGCGGACCTACAACTGGCAATTGGCCAATCCCTATACCTTCCCGTTCAACCTGACCCAGCAGCCGGCCCTTTCCATGCCGCTGACCGCCGACACCGACGGCCTGCCGGTCGGGCTGCAGATCGTCGGCCGCAAATATCACGACGACGACGTGCTCGATTTCGCGCAGGCGCTGGAATCCACCCGTCTTTTCCAGGAGTCCGATCATGCCTAAGATACTCGTGCAATCCGCGCAGGCCCCCGTCACCGGGTTTACCGACAAGAGCACGCCTTCGCCGCTGGCGCAAGGCATCCGGGCGGGCGACTTCCTCTACGTCTCGGGCCAGGGTCCGCTCGACCCTGTGACCAAGGAAGTCGTGTCCGACGACATCCGCGTGCAGACACGGCGCACCCTGCAGAACCTGATGTCGGTGCTGGAGGCCGGCGGCGCCACCGCGGCCAATATCGTCAACATGCGGGTGTGCCTGCGCGACGTGGCCGACTTCCCGGCATTCAACGAGGAATTCCGCGAATTCATGGCCGGCGAGAAGGTCACCCGCACCTGCATAGGCGGCACGCCGCACCGCCCGGGCGTGCGCGTCGAGATCGACTGCGTCGCCTATTTCGGCTGAGGAGGTCCAGATGTTCAAGATGCCCATCGTCGACCTGATGAAGCAGGGAGACGAACTCGCCGCCAGCGGCAAGCGGGTCGCCGTGCTCTGGCAGGAACCCGAGTCCCTCGTGTTCCTGGCCCGCGGACGCGAGTACCGCAGCGAATTCCACATCAACCCCAGCGACGAAATGATGTACATGGTCAAGGGGCAGATGAACCTGCACTACCGCACGCCCGAAGGCAAGGAAGAGATCGCCGTGCTGCCGCAGGGCTCGGTCATCTACACGCCGGCGGGCATCCCGCATTCGCCGCGCTTTCCGCCCGACGCCTACCTGCTCGTGCAGGAGCGCAAGCGCAAGCCGGACGAGATCGACCGCTTCCAATGGTTCTGCCCCAGCTGCGACACGCTGCTGCACGAGGAATCCTGCCACGTCGCGGACTACAAGGCCGATCCCGTGTCCAAGGCCTACCAGCGCTTCTTCGACAGCGAGGAATTCCGCACCTGCAAGTCCTGCGGGACGGTGATGCCCCGGCCCTGAACGGTCCGCCGCCGCAATCGGACGGTGCTACCGGCAGTGGGACCTGGAGCGATAGCGGGACTACGTCAGCAGTCCCGCTGCCAACGGGTCAGCCTCGAACAGGCGTCTTGGGCGTGAAGAGAGCGGGACGGCGGGCACCGCCATTGCGCGGCTCTCCTGCCGAGTGTGCCGCGCCCTGAGAAGCACCGGAACGCGGCTGGGAAGCCGGGCGATTGCTGCCCGCGCCTTGCCCACGCGCAGCGCCCTGTCCACGGGCATTGCCGGATGGCTGGCGGCTGCCCGAACCATGGCCGGACTGCCCGCGCCCCTCGCCGCGGGGCGCGCCAGGCCGCCCCTGGCGGGGCGCATGCGAACGAGGCGGCCGTTCGGCCCGCTCATCGCGATCCGGCGCCGAAACGGTGAAGGCCGGCAACGGCTCGCGATCGATCTTGCGCTTGATCAGCTTCTCGATGTCGGCAAGCAGCTTGCCTTCCTCGCCGTCCACCAGCGAGACGGCCGCCCCGGTCGCGCCGGCACGGCCGGTCCGGCCGATGCGGTGCACGTAGTCCTCGGGCACGTTGGGCAGCTCGAAATTCACCACCTGCGGCAGCTGGTCGATGTCCAGCCCGCGCGCGGCGATGTCCGTGGCCACCAGCACTTCCACCGAACCGTCCTTGAATCCCGCGAGCGCTTTGGTACGCGCCGACTGGCTCTTGTTTCCGTGGATCGCGGCGGCGGGAACGCCGTCCTTGACCAGCTTCTCGGCCAGGCGGTTGGCGCCATGCTTGGTCCGCGTGAACACCAGCACCTGCTTCCAGCCGTTGCTGCGCACCAGGTGGCTGAGGAGATCGCGCTTCTGTTCCTTGGGCACCAGCAGCACCGACTGGCGCACCAGCTCGGACGCAGTATTGCGCCGCGCGACCGAGACTTCGCCCGGATCGTTCAGCACGCCCTTGGCCAGCGCGCGGATGTCGTCGGAGAACGTGGCCGAGAACAGCAGGTTTTGCCGCTTGGGCGGCAGCAGCGCGAGGATCTTGCGGATGTCGCGGATGAAGCCCATGTCCAGCATGCGGTCCGCTTCGTCCAGGACGAGGATCTCCACGCCCGACAGGTCCAGCGTTTTCTGGCCCACGTGATCGAGCAGGCGGCCGGGAGTCGCCACCAGGATGTCGAGCGGCTTCTTCAGGGCGGCGATCTGCGGGTTGATATTGACGCCGCCGAACATGACCATGGACTTGAGCGGCAGGTATTTGCCGTAGGTCTGCACCGACTCTTCGACTTGCGCGGTCAGTTCGCGCGTGGGCGTGAGGATGAGGCAGCGCGGCCGGCCGGGCCGGACCTGGGCGGGGCGGTTGCGAGACAGCAGGTGCAGCAGCGGCAGGGTGAAACCCGCCGTCTTGCCCGTGCCGGTCTGCGCCGCGGCGAGCAGGTCGCCGCCCTTGAGCACCTGCGGAATGGCCTGGGCCTGGATGGGCGTGGGATGGGTGTAGCCGGCATCGGCAATGGCGCGCAGCAGCGGCTCGGCCAGGCCAAGGTCGGCAAACGAGATTTCGGAAGTAATCAAGACAACTCCAGCGACGGCCCGTCGCTCAAGCTGAGTGACTCCAATCGAGGCTGACGTGCGAAAAAACTAGGGAAGAGGAGCCGGTTTCGAGATACGGCGCACAGGCCGGACCGGATGCATGCCCGGATTGGAGCCGGACACAGGACGCCATTGTACCTGTTAACGACGACCTAGTGTTTACCCTAGTGACGATTGCCCCCAGTAGGCGTATATTTAGCCTTGTTTCACCATTAAATCCACGTTTTATATATAAAACGTCTGGTAGTGACAGCGAACACACCATGGCGGGCGCACTCCGGGCCCGCCTTCACCCGCTTTAGCGGCGCGTAGCCGCCCATGCAGGAGTACACCATGACGGATATGTCCGAACAACAGCAAGTCGCCCGCAGCTGGGACCGCCCGGAAGGCGCCGATTTCGAAACCTGGATGAACTCGCGCATCGCGCGTTTCTCGACCCGCAAGTACGACTGGGACGCCCTGAAGTTCCAGGCCGATTTCGACCCCAAGTACCGCCGTGCGCAAATGCGCTACGTCGGCACGGGCGGCACCGGCGTAGCCGCCGACTCCAACACCGTGCCGTCGGAGCACTTCACGTTCTCGACCATGGTGATTCCGGCCGGCCATGAAGGCCCCCCGCACCTGCACATCGACGTCGAGGAAGTCTTCTTCCTGATCCGCGGCAAGCTGAAGGTCATCCTGGAAAAGGACGGCGAACGCTTCGAGACCATCCTGACCGATCGCGACCTGATCTCGGTGCCCCCCGGCGTATACCGCGAGGAAATCAACATCGGCGATGAAGACGCGCTGATGTGCGTGATGCTGGGCGCCAAGAAGCCCATCACCCCGACCTACCCGCCTGAGCATCCGCTGGCGAAGATCAAGCGGTAATAGGTCCCCCCCCTACGCGCTTACGCGCGCCCCCCAGGGGGCGGCACTGGCGGACCGGCAAAGCCGGATCCGCTGTGCCCTGGAAACCAACAGGCTGGTGAAAGGGCGGCGTGTTTGCCGCTTTTTTGCCATCTGCAAGCTGCCCCTCTTCGATGCGGCGGGATCGCAGGGTACGGATACAATGCCGCGCTTTCGTGTTCGTGGCCGAAGGGTTCGCGGGCGCAAGAAGGACTACAGGACGATGCAGACCGATACGTTGGCGCCGGAACCGTCGCCGGAAACGCTGGAGTTGCTCAATAGCCGTTTCGCCGAGAAGTCGGTGCAGACGGCCGGGGGCGTGCAGTGTTATCGCGAGGCGGGCGCGCCGGGCGCGGACGGCACGGCTATCGTGCTGTTGCATGGCATCGGCTCGGGCGCGGGCTCGTGGCTGCATGCGGCCGTGAAGCTCGCCGCGCGTGCGCGCGTGATCGCCTGGGACGCCCCGGGCTACGGCAATTCGGCGCGGCTCGCGCCGGCCTCGCCGGGCGCCGAAGACTACGCGGCCCGGCTGCACCAGATGCTCGATGCGCTGGGCATCGGACGCTGCGTGCTGGTCGGCCATTCGCTCGGCACGCTGATGGCCACGGCCTATGCGCACGACCTGGGCAAACAGCGCGTCGCGCGCCTGGTGCTGCTGAGCCCCACGCGCGGCTACGGCAATCCGGCACTGGCCGAGCGCCAGGAAGCGGTGCGCGCCGAGCGGCTGCGCACGCTGGAACAAGTCGGCATCGCCGGCATGGCGCGCACGCGTCCGGCCAAGATGCTGTCGTCCGAACCCAGCGCCGAGGCCCTGGCCTGGGTGCGCTGGAACATGGAGCGTCTGGATACCGCCGGCTATCGCCAGGCGATCGAGATGCTGTGCAACGCCGACATGGCCGGCTACGCGCCGGCCCCGGTGCCGGTCGAGGTCCATTCCGGGGACCAGGACACCGTCACGATCCCTGCCAACTGCCGCGCCATCGCCGAGATGTTCGGCGCGCCCTACGGCTCCATCGCCGTGGCCGGCCACGCCTGCCATATCGAGCGGCCGGAAGCGGTCGCGGCCATCCTGGAAGGCGCGCACGCCGCGGCCACCGCCGGCGCCACGCCCCGCTGACCATGAACGACGCCGTCATCAGCGAAGATATTCCCGAGCGCTACATCGTCCCGGGCCTGGAACGCGGCCTGCGGCTGCTCAGCCACTTCAGCCGGCAGGACCGCACCCTCTCCGCGCCCGAGTTCGCGCGCCGGATGGGGTTGCCGCGCTCCACGGTGTTCCGGCTGCTGACCACGCTCGAGGCGCTCGGTTTCATCGAACGCACCGAAGGCGGCCGCAGCTATCGCCTGGGCATGGCCGTGCTGAGCCTGGGCTTCGAATACCTCGCCTCGCTGGAGCTGACCGAGCTCGGTTCGCCGCTGCTGCAGCGCCTGCGCGACGAGATCGGCTATTCCTGCAACCTCGTGGTAAGGGATGGCCGTTCCATCGTCTACGTCGCCAAGGTTTCCGCGCCCACGCTGTTTCCCAGCGCCGTCAACCTGGGGACGCGCCTGCCCGCGCACGCCACGGTGCTGGGACGCGTCATGCTGACCGACCTCGGCGACGACGAACTGGACGAGCTCTATCCCGACGAAGCGCTCGAGGTCTATTCGCCCAGTACGCCGCCTACGCTGTCGGCGCTGCGCGAAATCCTCGCGCAGGACCGGGCGCAAGGCTATGCCATGGGCGCAGGTTTCTACGAACCCAGCATCACCAGCATCGCGGCCCCGGTGCGCGATCACACGGGCCGCGTGGTCGCCGCGATGGGCGCGGCGCTGCCCTCGTCGCGCGTCGAGCAGTCGCGCGTCGCGGAATTGATCGGACAAGTGCGCGCCACTGCCGACGAGCTGTCGCGCCTGCTCAATTACTCACCCTCTCGTTGACCGGGCGGCACGCCGCCCAGGAGCCATTCATGCTACGAATTTCGATGATCGGATCGGGCGCCATCGGCGCCAGCGTCCTGTCGCTGCTGAAGAACGACCCGGACGTGTCGATCGACAGCGTCATCGTCGCGGAGGAAACGCTCGCGCAAGCGCGCGAGCAGATCGCCGCGATCGCCCCCAAGGCCCAGGTCGTCACGCGCCTGGCCGACGTCGGCCAGCGTCCCGACCTGCTGGTCGAGTGCGCCGGCCACGGCGCGCTGCGCGCCCATGTGCTGCCGGCCCTGGAACAAGGTATACCGTGCGTAGTGGTGTCCATCGGCGCGCTCTCCGACGTCGAGCTGGCGCGCCAGCTCGAGGAAGCTGCGGCCCGCGGCAAGACCCAGATCCAGCTCCTGTCCGGCGCCATCGGCGGCATCGACGCGCTGGCGGCCGCCAAGATCGGCGGCCTCGATTCGGTGGTCTACACCGGCCGCAAGCCGGCGCTGGCCTGGAAGGACACGCCGGCCGACGGGCCTTTCAAGCTCGAAGCCCTGACCGAACCGACCGTCATTTTCGAAGGCCCGGCCGGCGAAGCGGCCCGGCTCTTTCCCAAGAATGCCAACGTCGCCGCGACCCTCTCGCTGGCCGGCCTCGGCCTGGACCGCACCCAGGTGCGTCTGATCGCCGACCCGACCAGCAAGGAAAACGTGCACCACGTGGAAGCCAGCGGCGCTTTCGGCAGCTTCGAGATCACGATGCGGGGCAAGCCGCTCGCGGCCAACCCCAAGACGTCTGCCCTGACTGTCTATAGCGTCGTGCGCGCGATCGGCAACCAGGCCCATGCTGTGGCCATATAACTTCCCTGCGCGCTTACGCGCCAGAATGGTAAGCCCCCGGCCGCTACGCGGCAGCCCCCCAAGGGGCCAGGAGGGAAGCCCACCCCCAAGCGGCCTTAAGCCGCGCCCCCTCGATGGGGCGGCGCTGACGGACCGGCAAAGC
Organism: Pigmentiphaga sp. NML080357; assembly: GCF_002188465.1. Lineage (GTDB taxonomy): Bacteria > Pseudomonadota > Gammaproteobacteria > Burkholderiales > Burkholderiaceae_B > Pigmentiphaga. The sequence goes on from NZ_NINW01000003.1 coordinate 218,763, forward strand.
CGGATCCGCGGCGCCCTGGAGTAACAACAATAGGCTGGCCGAAAGCAGCGTTCTTCCGGTCGAGGCCTGTGCGAGAGGGTCGGAGGAGCAGATCCATCTCGCCCTGTCTGAAGCTCATTACTCGGCGTACAGGTTGAGCTCGGTCAGGTTATTCAAGGCGGGAAAAACGCCATTTTCCGCCAGCCCGGTTTTATCCCAAGGCGCCGCGGATCCGGCTTTGCCGGTCCGCCAGCGCCGCCCCCTCGAGGGGGCGCCCGTCAGGGCGCAGGGGTGGGCACTTATTGTCATGGAGTAAGTAGTTCATCATGTTCAAATCTAGCACCCGCCTGGTTGCCGGCGCCTTGTTCGCGGCGGTCGCCACGGCTTCTTTCGCCCAGGCTCCCGCGGCTGACGATGCCGCCGCCAAGGCCGCGCTCAAGCAGGGCCAGTTCCGCATCATCGCCCCGTTCCCGCCGGGCGGGCCGGTCGACGTGCTGGCGCGCTTGCTGGGCACCGGCCTGCAGCACGAGTACGGCCAGAGCGCGGTCGTGGACAATCGTCCCGGCGCCAACGGCAACATCGGCATCGACCTGGTCAAGCGCGCCACGGGTGACGGGCACACGCTGCTGGTCGTTCCGGCCGGCAACATGACCATCAACCCGACGCTGATGGCCAACCTGCCGTACAACGTCGAGAAGGACTTCACCGCGGTTGCGATGATGGCCAAGGCACCCAACGTGGTCGCCGTGTTCCCCTCGGTTCCCGCCAAGAACATCCAGGAACTGATCGCGCTGACCAAGTCCAAGCCCGGCACCATGGCCTACGGCTCGCCCGGCGTGGGCAGCGGCCTGCACCTGGCCGGCGAACTGTTCAAGGAGGCCACCGGCGCCGACCTGCTGCACGTTCCGTACAAGGGCACGACCCAGGCGCTGAACGACGCGCTGGGCGGCCAGATCCAGGTCATCTTCGGCGCGCTGCCGACCCTGATGCCCCAGATCAAGTCCGGCAAGCTGCGCGCGCTGGCCCTGACCGGCTCCGAGCGTTCGCCCATCATGCCCGAGATCCCCACCCTGGCCGAGACCGGCGTGAAGGGCGTGAACGTGGTGTCGTGGTATGGCCTGTACGTGCCCAGCTCGACGCCGGCCAACATCTCGGGCCAGCTCGCGCGCGACGTGACCAAGATCCTGAACGAGCCCGCCACGCTGGAGACGCTGAAGGCCCAGGGCCTGGAGCTGTCGCCGCTACGCCTGGAAGCCTTCCGCAAGTTCCAGGCCGACGAAACCAAGACCTGGGAAAAGGTGATCAAGTCGCAAGGCATCACCGCCGGCTGACGAGCGCTTCGGGGCTTGCGCCCCGCGCATCCATCACCGACGACCCCTCGCCCCGGCGAGGGGTTTTGTTTTTGCGCCGCGGCCCGGCCTCGCCGGCCTCGGGCGGGGGCCCGACATAGCGGGCCCGCGGCCGGATCAGGTGGCCGGACCCGGCCTGCTCCAGCGCGTGGGCCAGCCATCCCACGCAACGTCCCATGGCGAACAACGCCAGGGGCGCGTGCGGCGGCAGGTCGTGCACGTCGGCCAGCACCGCCAGCGCGAAATCGATATTGGGCGATTCGCCCACCAGCCGCTCGACCTGGCGCGCAAGATGCCGGTAGGCGGCCGGCACGGCCAGGCTATCGAGCAGCGCGGCCGCGCGGGGATCGCCTTCGGGATACAGCGGATGCCCGAAGGCCGGGAATCCCTGTCCCAGCCGCAGTCGCTCGCGCACCTCGGTCTCCATGTCGGCGCCGGCCGCCGCATCCATCCACGCCTTCAGGGCCATGGGCGCGCGGCCATGCAAGGGGCCGGTCAGGGTGGCCAGTCCAGACAGCACGCCGGCCGCCAGGCTCGCGCCGGTCGAGATCGCGACGCGCGCGGCGAAGGTGGAAGCATTGAGTTCATGGTCCGCCATCAGGCACAGCGCCTGGCGGATGACGGGCTCGGCGCGCGGCCGCTCCCACGCCGCGGCCACCTGCTCGCTGATGGTGCCGCCCGCGCGCAGTACCCGCGTGCCGAACATCGCCCCGGCCAGCGTTGCCAGCACGGCCCGCGCCTCGTCCTTCAAGGCCGCGGCCGCCCGGCCATGCGTAGGCAGGTCGGCGGCGGCGCGCGTGGCCATGGCAACCAGCCCCAGGTGCACGGCGCCGGCTTCGTCCCGTGCCGGCGCCGCGCGCGCACGCGTTCCGGCCATGCCAGGCGCCGCATCGGCGTCCCACAGCAACCTGGCCACGTCTTCGAGCTGGCTGCCCCGCGCAAGCTCGACGGCGTCCAGGCCGCGATACCACAACCGGCCATCCTGGACGGTGGAAACGGCGGAGGGCAGCACCGGCGCTCCCCATTCCAGCGTCTCGCCCGCGATGGCTTGCGCATTGCGCTGGCCACGCGGCCGGCCCGCCATGCGCACCACGTCGTCGCGATGATAGAGGCTGCGGCGCGGGTCCTTGCCGTCGCGCTTGCAGCGGACCTTGCCCCGGCTGACATAGGCATAGAGCGTCTGCGCTCGCACCCCGGTCAGTTCGATCGCTTCCTGCGCCGTCATCCAGGCCATCGCTTGCCTTTATATTGACAAAATAAATCAAGATTGACGTCAATACTATTGCATACCAACATTCAGCCCGCAACAAGGAGAGCATGATGACGATTGGTCTGGATGATGTGATTGCGGCGGAAACGGTGCTGTCGGACGTGGACGGCCTACAGGGCAGGCTGGTCATGCGGGGCCGCTCGCTGGACGACCTTGCCGGGCACGTAGGCTATGAGGCAGTGATGGCGCTGCTGTTCGACGGATTCTTCGAGCACGCCCCGGCCTCGTGGCAGGCAGCGCTGGGCGCGGCGCGCCAGGAAGTGTTCGAACATCTGTCCTTCGCCGATCCGGCGTTGGTCGCTCAGGAGCCCATCGACGCGATGCGCGCCCTGACCGCCAGGATCGCCGATGGCGACGAATCCGCGACCGCGCTGCGGCTGGTGGCGGCGCCGGCGGTGTTCACGGCCGGCCTGGTCCGGCTGCGCAAGGGCCTGCGTCCCATTCCTCCGGATGCCAGCCTCGGCCACGCCGCCGACATCCTGCGCATGGCCGGACTTCCCGCGGAGCCTCTGCAGGCCCGCGCACTGGACACGTACCTGGTCACCGTGGCCGATCATGGCCTGAACGCATCCACGTTCGCGAGCCGGGTCGTCGCATCCACCCGCGCCGGGCTGGTGTCGTCGGTGCTGGCGGCCATCAGCGCCCTGAAGGGCCCCCTGCACGGCGGCGCGCCCGGACCCGTGCTGGACATGCTCGATGCCATCGAACGAGCGGACCATGCGCGCGCATGGCTGGAGGCCGTGCTGGACCGCGGGGACAGGCTGATGGGCTTCGGACACCGGGTCTATCGGGTCCGCGATCCGCGCGCCGACGCGCTCAAGTCCGCCTTGGGCCCGCTGCTCCAGGACGGCCGCGCCGACCGCGAACGCGCCGCGCTCGCGCAGGCGATCGAAGCGGCGGCCCTGGATACGCTGCGCCGGCGCAAGCCAGGCCGGACCCTGGAGACGAACGTGGAGTTCTACACCGCGCTGCTCCTGGATGCGCTGGGATTCCAACGCGACACCTTCACCTGCGTCTTCGCGATGGGACGCGTCGCCGGATGGATCGCGCATGCGCGCGAGCAGGCCTCGACGGGACGCTTGATCCGCCCGCAGTCCCGCTACGTGGGCCCGCCGGTAGGCGAGGCGCAAGAACGCTGACGCATGGACCTCGCGGCTCCTCGTCTCGCGCATCCTGGTGGGTTGGGGTAGACTCGGCCATTTTGCCCAGCCGTTCCGCAAGGAACGGGCCGTTGTCACTCGAATCGGAGGCCATTGGTCTTCCGGGCTTTCGTTGTGCCATCCCCTTGGTCGCAAGACTTCTTTCCAAGGAGCATCGACACCATGCAAGGCCTGCACCTCACCGCAGATCTTTATCACTGCGCCTGCGAGTCCGCCCTGATGACGGACGCCGACACGCTGGCGCGTCTTTGCCGCCGCCACACACTCGAGGCCGGGCTCACCCTGGTCGACGAGAAGTGGCACACCTTCCCCGAGTTCCAGGGCCAGCCGGGCGGCGTCACCGGCATGCTGCTGCTGGCCGAATCCCATCTCGCGGTCCATACCTGGCCCGAGCGCAGCGGCGTCACGCTCGACGTCTACGTCTGCAATTTCCAGGAAGACAACTCGCGCAAGGCCGAAGCGCTCATGAAGGCCGTCGTGGAAGCCTTCCGGCCGAACGACCTGCAGCGCCAGCACCTGATCCGCGGCGACGTCGACGGCCCGTCGGACGCGGGCGAACTGGTGCTCGAGGACGTGGCCGACGCGGCCTATTTCGGCTTCCGCTTCGACCGCCGCATCCTCAGCCGGCAGACGGCCCACCAGAGGCTGGAGCTGCTCGAATCCTCGACGCTGGGCCGCACCCTGAGATTGGACGGCCGCTACATGACGTCCGAGGCGGAGGAGTTCTTCTATCACGAGGCCATCGTGCACCCGGCCGCCACGGCCCATCCCTCGCCACGCACCGCGCTGATCATGGGAGGCGGCGACGGCGGCGCCCTGGAGGAATTGCTCAAGCACCGCGGCATGGAGCGCGTCACGCTCGTCGACCTGGACGGCGAAGTCATCGAGGTGGCGCGCCGGTATCTCGAGAAGATCCACCGGGGCGCCCTGGACGATCCGCGCGCCACGGTGCTGGTGGAGGACGGCGCGGCCTTTCTTGCGCGCACGTCGGAACGCTACGACCTGATCCTGCTCGACCTGACCGACCCCGATACGCCGGCGGGCCCGCTCTATACCCCGGAGTTCTTCCGCCGCTGCAAGCAGGCCCTGGCGCCGGGCGGCGCCCTCGTGCTGCACATCGGCTCTCCCTTCCATCAGCCCGACCAGGTCCGCGCGTTCTGCCGGACGCTGCGCGGCGAGTTCGCGCACGTGCGCCCTTACGGCGTGCACATCCCGCTGTACGGCACCTACTGGGGCCTCGCGGTCGCCTCCGACGGACTCGATCCCTGCGCCGTACCGGGCGAGACGATCCACGCGCGGCTGGAGGAACGCGGAGTCGGCGACCTGCAGTACTACAACGCGCAGGTCCACGGCGCACTGTTCGCGCTGCCGAACTACTATCGCCGGCTCACCGTGGACGCGGACTGAGGCATCCCCAGGCGGCGCGCGTCATTGCCTGACCCACCCCGAAGCGGCAATGACGGGCGCCCACTGGTCCAGCTCGGACGCGATGCGCCGCTGCAGCGCCGAGGGCGGGCCGGGCCTCGGATCGAAGACCACCGCCGCCATGCGTTCGCGCACCTTGGCCGCGGCCAGCGCCTTGTTCAGCGACGCGTTGAACCGCTCGACCACGGGCGGGGGAGTCCCCGCGGGCGCGAACATGCCCACCCAGAAATCCAGGCGCAGCGGATAGCCGGACTCCGCCGCCGTGGGGACCTCCGGCAGCAGGCTGGAGCGGCGTTCGCCCGTCACGGCGACCACACGCAGCTTGCCGGCCCGATGGAACTCGAGGAAGTCGCCGAGCGCGGTGATGCCCGCCACGATGTGCCCGCCGGCGAGATCCTGCACCATGGGCACCGAGCCGCGGTAGGGCACCGCCGCAAGCGGCAGGTTGCGCGCCTTGGCCAGCGCGTCCAGCTGGAATTGCGGCTTGCTCCCCGGCGCCGACACGCCCACGCCGCCCGACCCCGGGTGCGCCTGCACGTAGCGCATCAGGTCCGGCAGGTCCTTGACGGCGCTTGCCTGGCTCACGGCCAGCGCGCCCGCGTAATCGGCCACCATCCCCACCGGCGCGAAGTCCGTGCGGCTGTCGAAGCCGGGCCGGGCCACGGTCAGGGGAACGATGACGGCGGTATGGTCGGGCGCGATCATCAGGGTGCGGCCATCCGGCGCGGCGCGCTTGAGAGCCTGGGCCGCGAGCTGGCCGCCCGCGCCGGCCAGCGTCTCGACCACCACGGGCACCGCCAGGTCCTCCTGCATCTGCTCGGCCACCAGCCGCGCCACCAGGTCGATGGTGCCGCCGGCCGGAAAGCCGACGAGGATCTTGACCGGACCGGGCACCGCGGTGCCGGCGGCCGGAACGGAACAGGGAAGCGCCATCGCGGCGGCGGCAAGCAAGCGGCGCAATGCGCGAAACGGGCTCATGACGCACTCCTGGCGGAAGACAGCAGCAATTGGCGCGACACGCGCCGCGCATCGATTTCTATCTCGATATCGCGCACCGGCGGACGAACCCAGTGCCATGCGAGGCCGCCCGCGAGCAATCCGCGGCGGACGAATTCCGACGCGATGGCGGGATACAAGTCATGGACCGTGTACAGGCTCATGTCCGTCACGTCCCCGGCGGACACGCCCAACGCGTCGAGGCGCGATTGCAGGTCGCCCAGCGCGAAGCGCAGTTTGTCCATCAACGCGTCGGGCGAGGTTTCCCCCAACCGGACGATGCTTGCGCGGTAATTGGGCCGGTCCGGACATTCCGCCGCGCCGGAGGTCACGAAATCGGGCGGGCCATCCGTCGACGCGGGCACCGTGTAGCTGAACGCGTAAAAGCCCGCCTCGGGGGGAGGCGACGCCTCGGGGACCAGGTTGCAACGCGCAACGGGATTCGCCCCGTCCTTGTAGAGTCCCCAATCGGCCAGCGGCTGCACGTACCGGCGATTGAAGGCGACGAAGTCGGGTTCGCTCATGGGCGCCGGCGACCGCAACTCGCACGCGCATAGCGCGGTCAACGGCCGGCCCCGGGCGGCCAGGTGTTCCCGGACGCGGTCGAACCCCTCGGCCAGCGGCACCGGCCGGTCAAAGCGCGCCCGCTCGATGGCGTGGCCCGCGTCGGCGACGACCGCGGCGCTGTACTGGAATCCTCCGGGCAGATAACGATAGTTGCCTGGAGCAAATGCGATGAGTTCCGCCATGGACACGCGCCCCTGTGGTAGACATTCCCACGCCGGCCGCGCCGGCTCGATGGCGCATTTAATACGAATACGTAGTTTTATGCGATCAGGAAAACCCCCGGGGGACAGGCTCGCCTTATTCGTCGAAACCCAGCATCTTGCGCAGCAGGGCAGTGAGCTGCTCGCGCTCGTCCTTGTCCAGTCGCGCCGCCAGCCTGGCCTGGTACCGGGGCGCGACGGCGACCGAGGCCGCCATGACCTCACGGCCGGTTTCCGTCAGATCCAGGCAGAACGTCCGCCGGTCCGTCTCCGATCGCCGGCGCACCAGGTATCCCTTGGCAACCGTGCGCGCCACGAGGTCGCTGCAGGTGTTCAGGTCCAGTCCGATGGCCTGCGCGACCTGGCTCTGCGAGGCGCCCGGCATCTGGTGGACGGCAACCAGCAGCGCCATCTGGCGGGACGTGGCGCCGTCATCCGACATGCTGGCGAACAGCGCCTCGGCCTCGAAATGGGCACGGCGCAGCAGGTGCGGAAGATGGCGGCGCAGGTCGAAATGCTTGGCGGATCTCAGGGCGGGCCTCCTGGCGGGAACGCGGATGCATTGTAGAGGACGGTCCCGGCATGGCGCTGTCACGCCGCGCACCACGGCGGCCGGGGCCGGGAGGCCTTCTTCAGCATGTCCACGAACAGCCGAGCCTGTGCGGCCGGCCGTGCCCGCGCCGGCGCTGCATTACGGCGTGCCGGTCGATACCGAGGCGATAGCGTCGCGGCCCGCCTCGTCGCCCCCTGTTTAATCCAGCACGATGTTGGCCTCGGCGGCGATGCGGCGGAACTTGGCAATATCCTGGACGACCTGGGCAGCCAAGGCATCGGCCGGGGCGTACTGCACATTCAGGCCGATATCGTAGGCCTTGCGGCGGAAGGCTTCGTCCGCGGCCATGGCCCGCGCCGCCCGCCCCAGCCGGTCCACCACGTCGGGCGGTGTCCCCGCCGGCGCCATCAATCCCTGCCACCAGGTCATGTCATAGCCCTTCAAGCCCGCCTCGTCCACCGTCGGCAGGCCGGGAAAGCGCGGATCCCGGGCGATGCCGGTGGTGGCGATGGCCCTGACCTTGCCCGCGTCGACATGGGGCTTGGCGGCGCCATCATGGGTGCAGCTGACCTGGCCCGCGATCACGTCCTGCAAGGCCGGGCCGCTGCCGCGGTAAGGCACGTGCACGATCTTCACGCCAGCCATCACGTTGAACAGCTCGCTGGAGAAATGATTGCCCGTGCCAGGCCCGGCACTGGCATAGCTGAGCTTGCCGGGATGCGCCTTGGCGTGGGCCACGAGTTCGGCCACCGAGCTGGCCGGCACCGAAGGATGACAGACAATGGTGGACGCATACCAGAACAGCTTGGCCACCGGGGTGAAATCCTTGACGGGATCGAAGGGCAGCGAGGCCGCCGTGGCCGGCAAGGTGCCGTGCGTGATGGAGTTGGCGTAGAGCAGCGTGTAGCCGTCTGGCGCGGCGCGCGCGGCCTCGGCCGCCCCGATGCGCGTGCCGCCGCCACCCTTGTTCTCCACGTAGACGGTCTGGCCCAGCAGCTCGCCCAGCTTCTGCGCCACCAGCCGCGCCGACACGTCGGTGACACCGCCCGGCGCATAGGGCACGATCAGCTTGATCGACCTGGCGGGATACGATTGCGCGGTCGCCTGCCCCGCGCCCAGGACCAGGCCGGCGGCGGCAAGCGCCGCGGCCAGGCGCCGCCCCATTCTCAAGGCACGGCCCAACGCTCCATGTTCGTGCTTCATCTCCATCCTCCTGGCTGCGCCGCCCCTCTTCGGAGGCTCGCGCGTGATCGGTCCCTTCCCGAGGGCAGGGGGCAACGCTCAGGCCCGTTCCGCGTCGAACGTGATGTTCACCTTGCGGAAAGCTTCGACGACGTCGGGGCCGAAACGCTGTCGCACTTCCTCGCCCACCTCGGGCGAGTACACGACGGTGTCGCTCATCCGTTCCTGCCCCTGGATGATGACGAACAGCCGCGCGGTTTTCTTGCCGGTATTGCGGAAAGCCCGCATCGCGCCGGTGGGCACGCCGACCAGGTCAAAGGCGCGCAACGGGATGCGGAACTCGTCTTCGAACCCCCAGCTGACGTCCCACTCGCCGTCCAGCACGAAGAACGACTCCTGCGTGTCGAAATGCGCATGCGGCAGCGGACCGTCGTCCGGCACGCATTCGGCGATCGCCACATACAGGCCGGGCAGCCCTTTGAGCGGCGCATCCTGCGAACGTCCGGCGTGTCCTTCGGGAACCAGCAGCGGGAACACCGAACTGGCGGTCAGCCACTCGGTGGCCTCGGGAGGAATGGCGCTGCGCGCGTTCAGGGCGCGCTTGTACGGCACCAGCGAAGCAAAACGCGTCACCCGCCGCGCCAGCGCCTCGGGGTCGACGTCGCAACCGCCGCCGGAATCGAAACTCGCATTCAACAGCGCCAGCGTGCCGGTGTCCGCCGTGGCGGGGGGCTGGCCCCGGAACACCGCGGGATAGGCGCAATCCGGAGCGCCATTGAGCATCATCAGCGCCTTGGCGCCGCCCGTCTCGCCGCAGCTGACTTCGTGCAGCACGTTGGCGGGAATGGAAAGCATGTCGAAGCGCTCCAGCCGGATCTCGTGCGCCAGGTCCGGGCCCATGCGCACATGCAGCGCGCCTTCCAGGCACAGGATGTTCTCCATTGCATCGGGATTGCGATAAGGAAGCGACCTGCCGCCCGCGCCCCAGGCGGCGTAGCCAGTGCAGGCGCGCGCCGGGCTGGGTACGCGGGGATCGGTAAAACGGCCCCGGGTATTACGCGCGCCCATCAAGGCAACCAACTGCCCGCCCCACAAGGCCCGCGTGGCGGCGGCCCGCGCACCGTCCGGTTCCGCTCTGGCATAGTCGTCGAAGCGCGCCGTGCGGGTGCGCATGGTTTCGGGAGATACATCCAGCGTTTTCATCCAGGCTCCATCGATGATGGCCGGCCCGCGGCCGGCTGGCTCGCGGCATGCAGCCGCTTAACGAGAAAGGCGGCGGCGTCCTCGAGCCGCTCGCCGGCGAGTTCCAGGTGCGGTCCGGGATAGGCCACGAGCCGCTTGTCGCGGCTGCCTATGGCATCGAACAGCTCGGCCACGCCCGCGCGGTCGAAGATTTCATCGTCCCATTGCTGGGTGAACCATACGGATGCCCGCACCCGCCTGGCGGCCGGTGCGAGATGCTCGCTGGCCGGATACGACGTGCCCCACAAGCCCAGCACGGCCGCGCGCACACGTCCGTCCTGGGCGAGATAGGGCAGCCCATAGGCGGTGCCCATGGACACGCCGATATAGCCCACCGGGCATCCCGACAGCGCGGGCCGCGCGAGCAGCGCATCTAGAAAGGCCCGCCAATCCTCGGTCATGTCGTCGCGGGCGGCGCCGTTGCGCCAAGCGGCCCGGAAATCCGCCCGTGCGGCGCCGGGATCGCGCGAACCATCGGCCCGGCGGTCGCCATGCACCGGACCATCGATGGCGGCCACCGCATGCCCTTCGGGCAGCAGCCGGTCGCGGATGGCGAGCACGGCGGGTGATTCCTTGTGGCCGCTGCCGCCGTGGCAGGCCAGCACCAGCCCGGCGCATGCTCGCGGCGGAAACCATGCGATGCCGGGCACCGCGCGGCCGCCGACCTGAAGGCTGAAGCGTTCTTCCCGCCAGGGGCGGCCGGTGGAAGAAAAAGGGCGATCGTCTTGCATGCCGGCGATTACAGCAAGCCGGCCTGGCGCGGGACAATCGCCCGCATCCGATACCGCTATTGAGGCCCGTCAATCGCAGCGTCTTGCCGCAGCTGGGCGGCCACGTCGCGCATCACTCCACGCAGCCAGACGTGCGCGGGCTCCCGATGCACCCGCTCGTGCCACAGCATGCTCAGGTCGGCGCGGTCGGCTTCGAAGGGCAGCGGCAGGATCTGCAGCGGCAAGGCGCGCGCCGCGTCGCAGGCGATGCGCTGCGGCACGATGGCCAGCATGTCGGTCACCGCCACCACGTCGGCCGACAGCAGCACATTGGGCACGCGCAGGCCCACGTCGCGCGCGAGACCGCGGCGCTCCAGGATGTCGTCCACCATGACTTCGATGGTGGGATAGGGCACGGGACCCGTGCCCCACACCACGTGCGGGTAGGCAATGAACTGCTCCAGCGTGAGCGAGCCCCGGATATCGGGATGGCGGGCCGCCGCGATGCATACGATGCTCTGCGGATACAGCACCGTCTGGTGCAGGTCCTGGGGAATCTGCCGGACGTAGCCGATGACCAGATCGCCTTCGGCGTCGCGCAGGTACTCGTGGGTACGGCGGATGTCCACCGGGCGCGACGTGAAGCGCAGCCGCGGCGCCTCGCGCCGCGCACGCGCCATGACGCCCGGCAGGAACTGGCGGGCCACGCCTTCGGAGGCCAGGATGCGGAAATGCCCCTCGGCCACGGCCGGCACGAACTCGTCGGTGCCTCGGGTAGCCGCCTCGATGAGGTCCAGCGCCTCATGCACCTTCCGCGCCAGCTCCAGGCCACGGGCCGTGGGCTCCATGCCCGCGGACGTCTTGACCAGGAGCGGATCGCGGAAGATCTCCCGCAGCCGGGCCAGCGCGCTGGACATGGCCGACTGCCCGATGCCCACCCGCTCGGCGGCTCGCGTCACGTGCCGCTCCTTCATCAGGGCATCGAGGTAGGCCAGCAACTGGAGGTTGATTCGCTTATGGTCCGGCATGAAGTCTCCCTGCTTCCATTCTTGACGGGCGAGCTACGTGCGCGCGGCGGCCCGCAGCCCCAGCACCGCCTCGCTCACCATCCCCAAGGCGCGGCTCAGCGGTTTGTCGCGCCGCATGACCCAGGCCAGCGTCCGCTCCAGGCCCGGGGCGAGCCGGACGACGTCCAGTCCCCCCCGCCGCCCCGCGGGGGCAACGGCGAGCTCGGGCAGGATCGACCACCCGAGCCCCGCCGCCACCATTTCCTTGATCGCCTCCACGCTGCCGAGCTCCATGACGGGTTTCACGCGGCAACCCGCCCGCGCGAACCATTCGTCGATCAGGCGGCGGGTATTGGCGCCGGTTTCGAACAGCACGAGCGGATGGCGCGCCAGTACTTGCGGCGAGATCCGGCGCGTCGCGGCATCGCCGCGCGGCGCGATGGCGACGAAGGCATCGAGAATCACGGGCTTGATATCCAGGCTGCGTCCCACCGCGGGGAGGGTCACCAGCGCGGCGTCCAGCGTATTGTCTTCCACGCGGCGCAGGATTTCCGGCGTGTTGCCGGTGCTGACCACGATGTCGAGCAGCGGCATCCTGCGCTTGAGCTGCTTGAGGACCGGCGGCAGCAAGTGGATGCACGCGGTGGCGCCCGTGCCGATGCGCACCAGGCCGCCCGGCGTGCTGGCATGGCGCTGCATGGCCGCTTCGGCGTCATCCAGCGCCAGCTTGATGCGAGCGGCGTGCTCCAGCAGCAGCTGGCCCGCCTGGGTCGGCGCCACCCGGCGTCCCACCCGCTCGACCAGGCGCAGCTGCAACCGCCGCTCGAGTTCGCGGATCTGATGGCTGACGGCGGGTTGGGTCATGCCGGCGCGCTCGGCGGCGGCCGTGAAGCTTCCCAGCTCCATTGCGCTGCTGAAGGTAAGCAGGTAGGCGGGATTCAGCGATTTCATAGAAAGAATTTATGCATTGCATAAGAAAGCGGCGATTCATTTATGTAACGCCAAAAGCTAGAGTGCGGTCAACGGCGTGCAAACCCGGTTTTCCCGCCCTCCTGCCGCTCATCCGCGGCCGCCGTGCCGCCGCAACCAGACCGCCTTTCCGCACGCCACCATGCCCGACCGCCCCGCCATGTCCGCCCGCGAACCCGCGGATGCCGTTCCCGCGCCAGCAGGGCTAGCGATGGATACCCCGGCAGGCGAGGGCGCCATCCCCGCGCGCCTCATTGTCTGCCTCGGCCTGGCGCAGATCGTCGCCTGGGGCACGATGCACTACCTGGTATCGGTATTCGGCCCCGCCATGCAGGCGGAACTCGGCTGGAGCCCTGGCTTCGTCTACGGCGGCTTTTCGTGCGCGCTGGCCGTCATGGGCCTGGCATCGGTCCGGGTAGGGCGCTGGATCGATGCGCGCGGCGGGCGCGCCGCGATGATGACCGGTTGCGGGCTCGGCGCCGCGGGCTGCGTTGTGCTGGCCGCCGCCCATCACGGCTTCGTCTACTACCTGGGCTGGGTGCTGCTGGGCCTGGGCATGCGCCTGGCGTTGTACGACGCGGCCTTTGCCGCGCTGGCCCACCTGGGAGGCTCCGGCTCGCGCCAGGCCATGTCGCAGGTCACCCTCTTCGGCGGCCTGTCGTCCACGCTCTTCTGGCCGCTGGGCCAGTGGATGGATCACGCCTGGGGCTGGCGCGCCGCGCTGCTGGCCTACGCGCTGCTGCTGGCGGCCTCGTCGCTGCTGCACCTGGCCCTGCCGCGCGGCCGGCGAGCCGCGGCCGCCGGAACCGGCCGGGCCGTCGCCGATCCGCCGCCCGCCGCTGCACGCATGGACGTGATGCTGTACGGGTGCATCGCGACCCTGGTGCTGTTCCTCCAGACCGGCATGTCGGCGCACCTGCCCGGCATCCTGCGCGGCCTGGGCTGGGCGCCCGCCGCGGCGGTCACGCTATCCACCCTGTTCGGCATCGGGCAGGTCGCCGGGCGCGTAGGCATTGCCCTCGCCGGCAATCGCATCGGCGTCCTCGCCGTCAATCTCATTCCCTGCGCGCTGCTGTGCCTGTGCTTCGCCGCCGCGCTGGCGGCGGGCGCCTCGCTGCCCGGCGCGGCCGCCTTCACCTTGCTGTACGGCGCGGGCAACGGCATGGCCACCATCATGCGCGGCGCCATCCCGCTCGTGTTGTTCGACACGCGGCAATACGGGCGCATCGTGGGCGGCGTGCTGCGTCCGGCCTTCATGCTGTGCGCGACGGCGCCGGTCGCCTTCGCCCTCGCCATCGATAGCTTGGGCTACCCCGGCATGCTGGCCGTCACGCTGGTCCTGGCTGGGATATTGCTCGCGGCCGCTCTCGTCCTTCATCATCGCCATCGACCCAAGGAGATCCAACCATGACCCACCCAGGTACCGTCATCGTCACGGGCGGCAGCCGCGGCATCGGCGCCGCCACGGTCCGCCTGGCCGCCGCCGCGGGATACGACGTCTGCTTCACCTACCGGGAACAGGACGCCGCCGCCCACGACCAGGTACGGGAGATCCAGGCCCTGGGCCGCCAGGCGATGTGCGTGAAGGCGGACGCCGGCGGCGACACGGCCGCGGAGCACGTGTTCGAACTGGCCGGCGCCCTGCCGCAACCCGTAACGGCCCTCGTCAACAACGCCGGCATCACCGGCCCCATCGGCCCCTTTTCCGCCACGACGGCAGCCACCATGCGGCGCGTGCTGGACGTGAACGTCATGGGCACCATGCTGTTCAGCCAGCAAGCGGTACGCAGGTGGCTGGAAGAAGGGCGCGCGGGCAGCATCGTCAACATCTCCTCCATTGCCGCCACCCTGGGCGCGCCCGGCGAGTATGTGCACTACGCGGCATCCAAGGCGGCAGTGGAAGGCTTTACGGTTGGTTTGGCGCGCGAAGTGGCGGCCCAAGGGATACGTGTGAATGCGGTGTCGCCGGGCACCGCCCTGACGGACATCCATGCCACGGCGGGGGAGCCCGACCGGCCCAGGCGCATAGCGGCGAAAGTGCCGATGGGCCGGGTGGCGCATGCCGAGGAGATCGCGGAGGCGGTGGTGTGGCTGCTGTCGGACAAGGCGCGATACGTGACGGGGGCCGTCCTGCGGGCGGCGGGCGGGCTATAGGGTTCAGCCGCCCTACGCCGTCCGGGTTTCCTGCTTGAGCCATTCCCGGAACTGCTTGACCACCTCGCGCTTGGAAGCCGGTTCGTTGCTTACGATGTGATAACTCGACGCCAGCCGCACCTCCAAGGGGAATGGGGCCACCAAACGGTGGGTAGACAGATAGAGGTGAGCCAGTTCCTTGGTGGTGGCAACGACGCCCTTGTTGGCCACGGCTGCTTCCATTGCCGGAATCGAATGCCAGAAATGCAACCCCCGGCTGGTGTCTACCCCTTCCACGCCGGCCTTCTCGAGCCACATCTCCCAGAATGACGGGCCCTCGTAGAGCACCCCGCGGTCATCGTGCAGCAACATGTGATGGCGCAGGTCCTCGGGTTTTCGCAACGGATGGGGACCTTCCAGCAGCGCCGGGCTGCACAGCGGCGTCACGGTCAGCGGAAGCAGCATGTCGACGCGCGTGCCGGGATAGTCTCCATTGCCGAAGACCACCAGCACGTCGACTTCATCGACCCATCCCATGACGCTGGCCACGTCGCCGCGCACGCCGCGGGGCAGTTGCGAAAACTGGCGCACCCGCGTCGATACGCGCACGTCGACCTCGGGATAGGCCGACACGAAGCGGTGCAGCCTGGGCATCAGCCAGTTGGAAATAAACGATGGCGGTGCCCCCACTTCCAGCACATCGGCGCCGCGATGCTCGCGCAGCCGGCCCACCGCCTGGCGCAGGCACTCGAATCCCTCCTGCAGCTTGGGGGCAAAGATCTCGGCACTGGCCGTCAATTCGATGCCTCGATGCACCCGGCGGAAAAGCCGTACGCCCAGCAACTCCTCGAGCATCTGTATCTGATGACTCACGGCCGCCGGCGTGACATTCAGTTCTTCGGCGGCCTTCTTCAGGCTGCGATGCCGGACGGCAGCCTCGAACGCACGCAGGGCCGTCAAAGGGGGCAGGGACGCGCTCATTTCAATTTAGTTTTACTAATCTGAATCGAAAACATATTCGTGTGACAGCGGCGTTGCCCCTCTCTATATTGGCCGAACGGTTCATTGGGAATTCCGCTAGACATAGCATCCAAGGAAAGCGCCGCGGCAGCTGGCCTTCGGGTTCAGTTTAGTTCACCTAACGATTTCTTCGTCCACAGGTTTGCCATGCCCCAGATTCAGATCCTCAATCCCGCCGGCTTGGGTACGCCGCTAGCCCAGTATTCGCAGGTCGCCCGCGTCAAGGCTTCCGAGCTCCTGTTCATCGCGGGTCAGGTGTCCACCAATGCCGCGGGCGATACGGTCGGAGCCGGCGATTTCGACGCGCAGTGCGTCCAAGTATTCCGCAACATCGGTATCGCCCTGGCGGAAGTCGGCGCGGGATGGCAGAACGTCGTGCAATTCACCACCTACCTGGTGCATTCGCAGGACATTCCGCGGCTGGGAGCCTTTCGCACTCGCGAGTTCCCGGCGATGTTCGGCGACCGCGCCTATCCGACCAACACACTGCTGATGATCGATCGCCTGCTGCGCGAAGACTTCCTGATCGAAGTCCAGGCGATCGCCGCGCTATAGCAGCAGGTTGGCATCATGGAAGAACGCCGCTTCACCTGCCGGGGAATGTCCTGCCGCTACGTCGAGGCCGGTTCGGGCGCACCCTTGCTCATGCTGCACGGGTCGGGCGCCGGAGCCTCCACCGAGGGGAACTGGCGGCGGGTGCTGCCTGCGCTGGCAGAGCGCCATCGGGTGTATGCCATGGATCTCATCGGTTTCGGATCGTCGGACCCGAAGCCGGCTGCCCCGCATTTCGACTATCCGCTGTGGTTGGAACAGTGTCGCGAAATGCTGCGCCGTATCCCTGGCGACGGCATCGGCATCGTCGGCCATTCGCTCTCTGCCACGCTGGCATTGCGCTTGGCCGCACTTGAGCCCCGGGTCAGGAAGGTCATGACGACCGCAGCGATGGGCGCGTCCTTCGAGCCCAATGCTGCAACCGAGCTTGCTTGGACCTTCCCGCGGAACCGGGACGAGCTCCTGCGGGTAGCGCGCTCTCTGGTCCACGACCCCCGGCTCATCGATGACGCCTATCTGGCCAACAGGGAGAGCATCCTGTTCAGTGGCGATTACGCACAACGTTTCTCCGACATGTTCTCCGGCGACAAGCGCCGATTCATCGACGAGACTGCGCTCGCGCCAGCCGAGCTCGAGCGTATCCAGTGCGAGGTACTCATGCTGCATGGCCGGAACGATGCCGGCTTCCCGGCCGAGGCGCTGACGGTGCAAATTGCCCAATGCATCCCGCAGGCCGACGTTTACCTGCTCAGCCGCTGCGGACACTCCGTGGCCTTCGAGCACCCCGAAAAATTCCTCGCGCTGGCTGGCGCTTTTTTCGGTTGAGGAGCGTCCCATGCCAGATACGCCGGCTTACGTCATCAAGGGGAAAATCATCGACGGAACACTGGGTCCGCCGATCGCGAACGGCGCCATCGCCACGAGAGGCGAACGGATCGAATGGGTCGGCGAGGCGTCCGCGCTGCCCGAGTCCTGCCGGAGCCCCGATTACGAAGTCATCGACCTTCCCGGCCGCAGCATCCTGCCCGGCCTGATCGACGGTCATATCCACATATCGTTCGGGGAAGCACGCTCGGAGGAAGAGCTGGCGTTGTACACGCCAGTGGAGTTCCGCACGCTCAAGGCGGTCTGGAATGCCCGGAAGGTCCTGCAAGCCGGCGTTACGAGCGCGTTTGACGCGGCGACGACCTACAACATCGCGCAATCCGTGCGCGATGCCATCGACAGCGGCATGTTCGAGGGGCCGCGGCTGGCCGTTTCGGGACGCCAGCTTACCTCTCATCAGGGGCTGGAGGACTCCTTCCCCAACGGCATGGAGTTTCCCCCTGGCCAGGCCGGGGTGCTGATTCGCTCCAAAGACGACCTGATCGAGCAGATCCGTTACCAGGTGAAAGACAACGTAGATGCCATCAAGGTCTCGGGTTCGAACGATTCCTTCATCACCCCCGACTCCCTCGACGGCTCCGCCTTCACCTATGAGGAGTACCGAATCGTCGCCGACGAGGCTCATCGCCTTGGCCGCATGTGCACGGTCCACGCGCGTTCGCGCGATGCAGTTGCCGACGCGGCCAGAGCTGGGTTCGACGTCATTTTTCATGCCTCGTTCATCGATGAAGAAGGCATAGACTGGTGCTTGCGCAACCAGTGCGTCATCGTTCCCACCCTGCCGCTGCTGGTCAACGCGATTGCCGCCACGGGAGGATCCGGAAATCCCGCGAACGCCGGCTTTCAGCGCGAGGTCGATGCCGCCATCGTCAATCTCGGACGCGCTCACCAGGCAGGCGTCCCACTGGCGCCAGGGTCGGAAAGCGGATGGTCACCGGTTCCATACGGCCAGTGGCATGCCCGGGAATTGCAGATCTTCGTCGACGATCTCGGGATGTCGCCGCTTCAAGCCATCCATGCCGGCACACTGGGCGCCACGCGGTTATTCAAGCGTTTCGGCGCCGATATCGGGCGACTCGAACCGGGCCGCTATGCCGATCTCATCGTGATCGACGGCGACCCTGGCGAGGACATCGCGTTATTGCAGAAGCCGTCGCGCTTCGACTGGATATTCAAGTCGGGCCGGCCGGTGGATCGCACTCCGCCCGCACCGCGCCGCCGGATGCACTACGAACGCCACAAGATGTTCCTCGATGGCTTCTATCAGTACGACGAGGATGAGGGCAGGGGCGTCTTGAGGCGCTGACGGATACACCGAGAGGAAGCTCGAATGACATATACGAACGAAGAATTCGCAAACATGGTGCAGGCCGATCGCGTGCATCGCGCCTACTACACCGACCCGGATGTTTTCGACGTCGAAATGCGCAAGGTGTTCGGCAAGGTATGGGTCTACGTCGGTCACGACAGCCTGGTGCCCAGGCCGGGCGACTACTACTGTACGACGCTGGCCGGCCAGCCGGTAGTGCTGAGCCGAGACGACAAGGGAGGGGTACACGTCCTGTACAACCGCTGCGGACACCGGGGCGCCAAGGTGCTTTCGACGACGCGCGGCAATGCCAGGGTCTTTTCCTGCATGTATCACGGCTGGGGGTTCCGCCCCAACGGCGAGCTCGCGGGAGTTCCCATGCGTGCCGATTTTCCCGAGGCATCGTTGAACGAGGCCCGCGCCGGAATGGAACGGCTTGCGCGGGTGGACAGCTATCGCGGCTTCGTTTTCGCTTCCATGGATCCGGACGTCATGCCGCTGCTCGATTTCCTCGGCGTGGCCAGGCAGGGCATCGACGAGCTTGTCGACCGCTCTCCGGAGGGGCGGATCGAGTTCTCGGCGGGGTGCCATCGCTACCATTTCCGCGGGAACTGGAAACTGCAGATGGATAACATGGCCGATACCTATCACCCCGCGGCGGCCCATGGCTCGACGGTCGGCCGCGATGGACGCCAATTCCAACGCCGTGCCGGCCAGGAAGGAGGGGCCGCGCTCTTCTTCGCCCCCAACGGCGAAGCCGTCGTGTCGCAGCTAGGCGTACGGGGTTTCAAGCATGGCCACAGCTCCGAACAATCACTGTTCGACAAGGAGCAGTCGGGCGGTGTTTGGGACGAGTATCGCGCGATGCTGGTGGCACGCCACGGCGAGGAACGTACAGCCGACATCCTGAAAAACCGCCGGCACAGCCTGACGCTCTTTCCCACCCTGGACATCCTGATCGCGCAGACTTCTGTCCGCGTGGTCAAGCCCATAGCCGTGGATTTCACGGAAGTGGAAGTCTGGCCGGTGCGGCTCGCCGGCGCGCCGGAAGTGATCTCCGAAGACCTGGTCAAGTACCTGAACATGACCCATTCCGCATCTTCATTCATCCAGACGGACGATCTTGAAGCCTTCGAACGCTGCCAGGAGGGCATGAAAGCGCATGGCAGCGACTGGATCCTGGTCGCCCGTGGCATGGGGAGCGAAATCGACGAAGGAGACGGCGTGCTGTTCGGTGCGCGTTCGAGCGAAGTCGGCCAACGTGCGAAGCACTATGCCTGGCGCGCCCTGATGAGCGCCTGACCCAAGGAAGACGATATGAAAACCGTTGCAAACCTGGCCCCCGTCGGCCAGGCCGGCCCGACGCTGGAAGAACTGCGTGACTTCATCGAGCACGAGGCCGAGCTGCTTGACGAACGCCGATTCGACGAATGGCTGGATCTCTACAGCGAGGACGCGGTGTACTGGGTACCTGCCGCTCATGGACAGCAGGATTGGACCAGTCACGTCTCGCTCTACTACGACGAGAAACATACCATGAGGACCCGCGTCACGCGCCTCAAGCATCCCATGATCCATTGCCAGGATCCCCCCTCGGCGACGGTTCGCGTGCTTTCCAATTTCAAGCTGGCGCCCGCCGGCGATACCGGCGGCGAATATCGGGTACACAGCAAGTTCATCATGCTGGAGGACCGCGTGGGCGCAGATCGCCGCGTATTCGGCGGCCGCTACCTTCACACGCTGCGCCAGGAAGATCGCCGCCTGCGGATCGTTCAGAAACGCGTCCAGCTTACCAATTGCGATCAGAGTTTTCCCCTGCTGACCCAGCCCTTCTAAGCTTGGCCGGCGGTTCGTCATCCCCATCCACGTCCATTCGAGGTCCTAGATGAACCCCCGTCGTCGCACAGCTTGCATCCTGGCAGGATTGGCCCTGCTGGGAAGCGCCATATCCATACACGCCCAGACCTACCCCACCAGACCGGTGCGCATGATCGTGCCCTACGCGCCGGGAGGCGCTCCCGACGTCCTTGCACGATCGCTCAGCCCATCGCTTTCCGATACCTTCAAGCAGCAATTCATCGTCGAAAACCGGCCAGGCGCCGGCGGCATAGGAGCAGCGGAGGCAGTGGCCCATTCCTCTGCCGATGGGCAGGTCCTGTTCTTCTCCGATATACAGCAACTGGCAATCAATCCTTATCTTTTTGCCAAGCTGCCCTATGAGGTCGCGAGAGACTTCACCCCGGTCGCGCTGGCGGCAACCATTCCCCTGTATGTCGCCGTGCAATCGTCGCTGAACGTCCATAACCTGGCCGAGCTGGCGGCATTGGCGAAGGCCAAACCGGGGGTGCTGACGTACGGCTCCTCTGGAATAGGCAGCATTCATCACATCACGATGGAGTCGCTCAAGAACGGCTTGGGCATAGACATCGTGCACGTTCCCTACAAGGGTTCGGGCCAGTCCATACCGGCCTTCATGGGTGGAGAGACCTCGTTGGTCATCGCCGCCTATCCGGCCCTGGAGCAGTATGTCAAGACGGGCAAGGCGCGCTTCATTGCCGTGACGACGCTGGATCGTCCCACCATGACTCCGGACGTACCGGCGGTCTCCGAGACCATTCCCGGCTTCGACTTCAGTTCCGAGATGGGGATCGTCGTGCCGGCGGGTACTCCCGCCACTATCGTCAATCAGCTATCCAGCGCTCTTGCCGCCGCGCTCAAGCACCCCGATGCCGTCCAGCGCCTGAAGGCAATGGGTGCGACCCCCATTGGCAGCACACCGGAGGGCTACGCCTCGAATATCCGCACGAACTTGGAAAAGTTCGGCAAGGCCGTGAAGCTGGCCGGTATCACACCCAATTGATGCACCATTATCGGAAACGGAATTGAAGCTATTGAGATACGGTCCCGCCGGACAAGAGCGCCCCGGCCTGATGGACGCGCAGGGCCTGATCCGCGACTTGTCCGGACTGCTGGACGACATCGGGCCGCGCACGCTGGATCCGGCGGCGCTAGGCGCTTTGGCCGCGCTCGACACTTTTCGCCTGCCGATAGTCGAAGGCTCGCCGAGGCTGGGCGCGCCGTGGCGGGGTATCGGCAAGTTCGTGGCGGTGGGCCTAAACTACCGACGGCACGCCGCAGAGGCCGGCATGCCCATTCCCTCGGAACCCACGCTATTCCCCAAGTGGACCAGCTGTATCGGCGGGCCGAACGACGATATCTTGATACCTCGGGGCTGCGACCGGCTCGACTGGGAGGTCGAACTCGGCATCGTCATCGGGCGGCGCGCACGCTCCATCAGCGAAGCCGATGCCCCCGGTCACATTGCCGGCTACTGTCTGGCGAACGATGTGTCCGAACGCGAATATCAGCTCGAGCGCAGTGGCGGCCAGTGGGGCAAAGGCAAAGGGTTCGACACCTTCGGCCCGATAGGCCCGTACCTGGTAACCACCGATGAGATCGATGATCCGCAGGCGCTGGAGCTCTGGCTGGATGTCAACGGCGTTCGCCAGCAGCAAGGCCATACCGCCGACATGATCTTCTCGTGCGCTCAGTTAGTCAGTTACTGCAGCCATGTGATGACGCTCGAACCGGGCGACCTCATCATCACAGGAACACCCGCTGGCGTGGGCATGGGCGCTCGCCCGCCGCGGTACCTGGCCGCCGGCGACACCGTCACGCTGGGCGGCACGGGCCTGGGAACCCAGACACAGCGCGTGGTCCGTCAACCTGGCAGGGAAGCGGGATAACCGCAAAGGGGGTTGCTGGTCGTTTCTTCTACAGGCACACGCCGTGCTACGAGAACGGTGGCGAGGACCGCGCGTAGGCCTCGCATCCATCCGCCACAGATCGTCGGGAGAAACACGTGAAAGCCTTACTCAACTATGCCGCGGCTGCCGTGCTGGGCGCGACAGCCATGTATCTTCTCGACCCCAGACTGGGACGCCGGCGCAGGGCATTGCTGCGCGACAAAGTGGTCGCGGGCCGCCACGACGTGGACCGCTATGCGCGCAAGACGGGCAAGCGCGCAGCGGACCACCTGCGGGGCATGGCGGCGGAGGCCCGGGCAGGAGCGGGCCTGGGCGCGCACCCGCCGGGAGACAGACAGCTGGAGGAACGGGTTCGGGCCGCGCTCGGCCGGGCAGTGAGCAATCCCGGGGCTGTCGATGTCGGCGCGGCCGACGGCCAGGTTTGCCTCAGCGGAAAGATCCTGGCTTCCGAGCACGAGCGCCTGATCGCGGAAGTGAGCAGCGTCGCCGGCGTGGAGAGCGTGGAGGACCGCCTGGAAGTCTACGAACGGCCGGGCTTCGTTCCCGAGCTGCAGGGCGCCACAAGGTCGTAGGCCACGTTCAACCGGGCCATGCGCGGGCAGGCACGCCGAGCAATCGGCCGGTGTCCTCGCGGCTCGCGCCTTGCAGCCACGCCAGCGCCACCGGCCACAGACTCTGCTGGTAATCGCTGTGGAAGAACGCGAAATGCCCGACTCGCTCCCGGCCGATCTGGCCTGGCGCGATGCGCAGGTGAGTGCGTTCGCTGCGTTCGAAATACCCGAGCGTACGCTCGATGGCCTCGACCGTTCCGAACGGGTCGTCGGTCAGGCTCACGGCGAGGA
Source organism: Pigmentiphaga sp. NML080357 (assembly GCF_002188465.1). Taxonomy (GTDB): domain Bacteria; phylum Pseudomonadota; class Gammaproteobacteria; order Burkholderiales; family Burkholderiaceae_B; genus Pigmentiphaga. The sequence goes on from NZ_NINW01000003.1 coordinate 241,880, forward strand.
TCCGGGCGCGCGCCTGTGCCGCGGGCAGCCCCGCGCCGAAGGCCCCGCGAGCGCTGGGCCGGTCTTCGTAGCGCGGCGTGGGCGTGCTCCAGTCCAGCGCCACGCCGGTCGGCGTATCTTCCAGCCAGCCGAGCCGGCGGCCCGGGAAGTATCCGCATAACCGCGCCAGGAGCGGCATGGCCACATGCCATTTGATGGCCATGCGCCAGCGCACGTTGGCGGCATAGTCGCGCCAGTAGGCGAACTGCGCGCCCACGGTGACCATCCGGCCGATGAGCGGGCACGACCGGGCCAGCGCCGGCGCCCACCCGCCGAAGCTGTGGCCCACCAGGTGGAGCTCGCGTCCCGGCCACATCCGCGCCGCATAGTCGAGCACCGCCTCGCAATCGAGCGCGCCCCAGTCGGTCCAGCTGGCCTGGAAGCCGCGCAGGCGGGTAGGCCGCGATTCGCCTATGCCCCGGTAGTCGTAGGCGACGACGTCCATGCCGTTGTCGTGCAGGTATTGCGCGAAGCGAAAGTAATAGCGGCACTTGACCGAAGTCGCCGCGTTGATGACGACCACCGGACGGGGCGCAAGGGCGGGAGAGTCGACGCCGCGCCAGACGAAGGCGGCAAGCGGATAGCCGTCGGCGGCCGGGATGGTGACCGGAAGCGCGGCGCCGGGCAGGTCGAAGCCCGTCGGCGGCGGCTTGGGCAGTGCGCTCATGGGCGGCTCCTTTCGAATCGCTGCTCGACCACTTCCTTGCCCCATTGGTTGCCCGTCCATTCTTCGGCCAGGACAAAGCCGCGGGCTTCGTAAAGGCGGCGCGCGGCATCGAGCCCCTGGAAGGTCCAGAGCCGGACGGTACCGAAGCCTTGCTTGTCGCAAAAGGCGACCGCCTCGTCCAGCAACTTCCCGCCTATGCCCGCGCCGCGCAATCCGTCGTCCACGATGAACCAGCGCAAGTGCGCGATGCCGGGGCCGAGATCCTCGCCATCGATGGCGACGGCGCCGACGATCTGGCCATTGTGCGTTGCCGTCCAGAGGCTGCTGCGCGGCGAGGCGGGGCGGGCGCAGAACTCGGCCAGCCCGCTCGCGACCTTGCTTTCGAAGTACGCGCCGAAACCCGCGGCTCGAGCATAGAAACGGGCGTGCATGTCGACGACGCGGCCGATGACCCCCGGCCGGTAGCCTTGCTCGATGTGGACCGCGGGCGTCTCGGGGCGGCCGGCCTGCCGCCCGGCCAAGGCCTGCGCATAGGTCAGCAAGCCATTCTCCACCGCATGGCGCTGCGCCGCGGACAGCGGGGCCAGCGCACGCGAGACCTGCGTGCTGCCATAGGCGTCGATGGCGGCCAGCGTGCGCCGGCCGCGCGCCGTAAGCGAGAGCAGCTTGACGCGGCCGTCTTCGGGGCACGGATCTTCGCGCAACTCGCCGGCTTCGACCAGCTTGCGCACCATGCGGCTGACGCTGGATTTCTCCAGCTTGAGCAGCTCGGCCAATTGAGCGCCCGCCAGCGCGCCGCGCCTGCCGATTTCGACGATGGCGTGCACCGCCGAGGGCGGATACTCCGTAGCGGCCAGGGTGGGCTTCATGAATCCCAGTTCGCGCACGATCCTGCGCGAGGCTTCGCGGACCTGGTCGATGAGCGGCGGTTCGAGTTCCGTTGCCATGGCGCCTCCTTTCAAGGTTGTACGATACAACTAATTGGCCGGATCGCCAATGCCGCCCGGGTCCCCGGGGTGGCTGTCCTCAGTTCCGCGCGGCCTTGCGCCCCACCCGCAGCGTGGACGCCTTGTCGTACACCACCTGCCGCAGCCATCGATAGGCCGGCTCGGCATGCAGCCGCTCGTGCCAGTACTGCCGCACCTGGAAATTCGCCAGCTCCAGCGGCGGCTTGAAGATCTTCACGTCCAGCAGCGTGCTGAAAAGCGTTCCCAGGTCTTCAGGTACGGTCACGATGAGGTCGGACTGCGCGATCAGGAAAGGCAAGGCCGAGAAACGCGGAACGTTGAGAATGACGTCGCGCGTGAGCCCGCGCTGGGCCAGCGCCTGCTCCATGGCGTAGTACTGGGAGCCGCTGTTCATGTACATGGCGTGGCGGCAGCGCAGGAATTGCTCGAGCGACAGCGACTGCCGGATCTCGGGATGGTTGCCGGCCACCATGCATACGTAGCGCGTGGTCCGCAGGTTCTGCTGGCGCGCCCAGTTCGGCATGCCCAGGAAGTAGCCGATGGCCAGGTCGATGTCACCGTTGTCCAGGGCATCGACCACTTCATCCGGCCGCAGGTCGACGATGGTCAGGCGTGCGTGGGGCGCATGCTCGCGCATGTAGGCGAGCACCCCCGGCGTCGCCACGATGAGTCCGACGTCGTTGATGTAGACGCGGAAGTTGATCGTGGTGGTGGCCGGCGAGAATTCGGCGGAGGTGTCGACGCTGCGCAGCGTTTCCAGCACCTGAGCGATCTTGGGCGCGATACCGTCGGAAAACGGCGTAGGGCGCATCCCGCGCGAGGTGCGAACGAACAAGGGATTGTCGAAGTGGGCGCGCAGCCGCTTCAGGGCTGCGCTGACGGCTGGCTGCGTGAGGTTGAGTTCGTCGGCGGCCGCCGAAAGGCTCTGGTGCCGGTAGATGGCGTCGAAACACAGCAGCAGGTTCAGGTCGAAGCGCAGCAGGTCCATGATCCGGTGATATCAACGCCATTGATATTGAAGATAAACCATTTTGCTAGGAATTGATATCGCCAAGGCATAGACTGGTTCCAGCCATCACAAGAACATAGGCGCCCATCGGGAGGGCGCAAAGGGAGACACGCTTGGACGCGAATACCCAGGGCGCGCGGCAGGCAGACGAGATCCGCATTCTCGGCATCTGCGGCAGCCTGCGCCGCCGTTCCTACAACCGCATGGCGCTCCTGGCGGCCCGCGAGCTCATGCCTGCGGGCATGTCCATGGAACTGGCGGATCTCGACGCGATTCCCATGTACAGCGGCGATCTCGAGGCCGAGGGATTTCCCGAACCGGTCCGGCAACTGGCGGCCCGGATCCGCGATGCGGACGGCCTGCTGATCGCCAGCCCCGAATACAACTTCTCGGTCAGCGGTGTGCTCAAGAACGGCATCGACTGGCTGTCGCGCCTCGATCCCCAACCCTTCAGGCACAAGCCGGCGGCATTGCTGTCGGCCACGCAGGGGCCAGTGGGCGGCGCCCGCAATCAGTACGACCTGCGCAAGATCCTGGGATGCCTGGAAGCGCAGGTACTGCTGCGGCCCGAGGTTTTCATCGGCCTGTGCCATACCAAATTCGATGCCGGCGGCCGGTTGGCGGACGCCCCTACCCGTAAGGTGCTGGGCGACCAGATGACCGCCTTCGCCGCATGGACGCGCTGCCTGCGCGGGCTGGCGCGCCCCTAGCAAAAAACGACGATAAGGAGGAGACATCATGAAAACCGCATTGCGTCGCGCATGCTGTAGGGCAGTCCTCGCGCTGGCGGCCGCCACGCTGGCCGCCGCGCCCGCCTGGGCGCAGCCGATCAGGATCGGCGTCATCACCGACAAGGTCGGCCCGGCCAAGCCGTACGCCGAACCGGTCACGGCAGGCGCGGTATTCGCCGCCAAGGAGCTCAACGCGCAGGGAGGCATCCTGGGCCGGCCGGTGGAGCTGCTGATCGAGGATGACCAGGCGCGCCCCGACATTTCAGCCACCGCGGCGCGCAAGCTGGTGGACGCAGGCGTCACCTTCATTCTTTCGATGTCGCTCACGCCCTCGACCCAGCAGGTGCAGACCGTCACGCTCGAGACCAGGACGCCGCAGCTCACGCCGTCCAACAGCGGCGATACGCTGACCACCCAGATCGACAATCCGTACTTCTGGCAGACCGGGCCCCTGGGCTCCACCCAGATCGCCACCCTGCTGGCCTATGCCGCCAACAAGAATTTCAAGCGGGTGGCCCTGGTGGGCGAGAATTCCGACCTCGGCCAGTTGACCAACCGCTCGTTCAAGGCCGGGCTGGAGAAAGCCGGCGTACAGATCGTGGCGGAGGAAATGGTGCCGCGCGGCTCGACCACGGCGGACCCGCAGATGCAGAAGGTGCGCGCGGCCAAGCCCGAGGCGATCTTCCTGACCGGCGTGACCACGCCCGAGAACGTGCTGATCCTGCGCTCGTACCGGCAACTGGGCCTGAAGATGCCGGTGCTGGGCAATTTCAACCTGTCGGTGCCGCAGACGGCGGTCGTGGCCAAGGGCCTGCTCGATGGCGTGGTGTTCGTCGACGCCTTCGATCCCGCCAAGCCGCAGGCGCGCCGCTTCATCGAGGCCTACAAGAAGGAAAACGGCGTCGAGCCCTACAACCTCAATGGCTACGGCTACGACGGGGTAATGCTGGTGGCCGATGCCATCAAGCGGGCCGGCGGCACCGACAAGGAAAAGGTGCGTGCCGCCATGCAGGCCACGCGCGGCTATGTGGGCGTACTGGGCGCGGCCGGTTCGTCCTACGGCTTTGCCGAGGGCAAGCGCACCGGCTTCGACCCCAACGGCATGGTGGTGCGCGTCTACGAGGGCGACAAGCAGGGCAAGGTCGTCTTCTCGGGCGCGCAGTGACGCGGACGGCAGCCTCATGAGCGATTTCCTCGAACTGATCGTCAGCGCTGCCGCCAGCGGTTGCGTCTACGGACTGGTGGCGCTGGCCTACCTGCTCATCACGCGCCCCACCGGCATCATCAACTTCGGCGTGGGCGAGTGGGCCACGGTGGCCGCCTTCGGCGCCTATGTCGCGCTGTCCCGCGTCGAGCTGCCCTATGCGCTGTCCATCGCGCTGGTGGCGGCGCTGATGCTCGCCGTGGGCTGGCTGACCGAGCGGTTGACCGTGCGGCCGCTGGTGGTCAGGGGAGCGCCTCCCCTGGCGCCGGTGCTGGCATTGCTGGGCATGCTGGTGGTGGTGCGAGAACTCGTGTCGCTGGGATTCGGCCCCGATCCGCAACCGGTGCCGCCGGCCTTCGGCTTCGGGCGTCTGGAACTCGGGCCGCTGGCCGGCTCGTACCAGAGCTTCTTCATCATCGCCGTGGCCGCCGTGGTGTTCGCCAGCGCCTGGTACTTCTTCGAACGCACGCTGGCCGGCAAGTCCTTCGAGGCCGTGGCCCTGGATCGCCGCGCCGCCGCACTGATGGGCATCAACCTGTCGCGGGTGACCGCCCTGTCGTTCGCGGCGGGCGCGGTGGTGGCAGGGCTGGCGGGGCTGCTGGTCGCGCCCAACGTTTCGGCCCACTACCTGATGGGCATGCCGCTGGCCATACAGGGTTTCACCGCGCTGGTCATCGGCGGCGCGAGCCGGGTCGAAGGCGCCTTGCTGGGCGGCCTCATCCTCGCCGTTGCCGAACAGTTCACCGTGCGCTATGCGCCGGTGCCGCCCGGGCTGGCGATGGGCGTGCCGCTGGTGCTGCTCATCGTCTTCCTGCTGGTGCGGCCCGCCGGGCTGCTGCGCCCCCGGGAGGCGCGCGCATGAAAACCGTCCTGTCCTATCTGGCGGCGGCCGTGGCGCTGTCGGCGATCGCCTTCCTTCTGGGTGCCTACCAGACCGACGTCTACCGCAAGCTGCTGCTCTGGATCGCCCTGGCCATCAGCTACAACTTCCTGTTCGGCATCTCCGGGCAGATCGCCTTCTCGCACTTCAGCTTTTACGGCATCGGCGCCTACACCATCGTCATCCTCATCACGCAGGCCGGGTTGCCCCTGCCCCTGGCCGTGCTGGCAACGGTGGCGGTGTGCGTGGCGCTGGCGCTGGTGGTGGCCATACCGGCCACGCGGCTGGAAGGCTTCTACCTGGCGCTGGCGACGCTGGCCTTCGCGCAGTTGTTCATCGTGGTGCTGAACGAAGGCGGCTCGATCACCGGCGGCACCGGCGGACTGGCCAGCTACCGGCTGCCGGACATCCTCGGCGTGCGGGTGGCCGGCCCCTGGTACACGGTCGTCATCGTCGTGCTGATGCTGGCCACGCTCGCCATCGTCGGACGGCTGGACCGCTCGTGGTTCGGCCGTGCCTGCCGTGCGGTGCGCGACAACCCCGAGGCCGCGGCCGCCATGGGCGTCAACGTGCGGCGCACCAAGATCATCGCCTATACGATCACCAGCGCGCTCGCGGGCGTGGCCGGCATGGTCTACGCCTTTGTCGACAACACCGTCAATCCTCACATCTTCGGCCTGGAAAACGCCTTCCTGCTGTTGTTCATGGTCATCGTGGGCGGCAGCGGACGCATGGCGGGCGCCATCCTGGGCGCGGTGCTGCTGTACGTCATGCCCTTCGTGCTGTCGCCGCTCATCGGCCATCACCATGCCCTGGTGTTCGGCATCTTCATGGTGCTGGCGGTGCTGTTCCAGCCGCGCGGGCTGATCGGGCTGTGGGACCGCTGGCAACGCCGGCGGCGCCCGCCGCCCGCTCCCCGCCCGCAGATCGCCAAGGGCGAGGCAGTGAAGCGGGAGGGTCTCGCATGACGGCCGCCGCTCCCTTGCTGCAGGTGCGAGGCCTGTGCAAACGCTTCGGCGGACTGCACGCGGTCTCGGACCTCGACCTGGACGTACGGGCCGGCGAAGTGCTGGGCGTGATCGGCCCCAACGGCGCTGGCAAGACCACCACATTCAACATGATCGCCGGCGCCTTCGAGCCCACCAGCGGCGACATCGTGTTCGACGGCGAATCGCTGGCGGGCGTCCCCACCCACGGGTTCGCGCCGCGCGGCATCGTGCGCACGTTCCAGCACAACAAGTCGTTCGACAGCCTGTCGGTGTGCGAGAACGTGATGGTGGGCATGCATACCCGCATGCCGGCCTCGCTGTGGCAGGTGCTGGCCGGCACGCCGGCCTCCCATCGCGCCGAGCGCGAGGCGCGGCGGCGGGCCGAGGAGCTGGTCGACTTCGTGGGCCTGGCCGAGTTCGCGCAGGCCGAGGTCTCCACGCTGTCGTTCGGCCAGGGACGGCTGCTGGAAATCGCCCGCGGCCTGGCCGCCCGGCCGCGCCTGATGCTGTTCGACGAGCCGGCGGCCGGGCTCGCTCCCGGCGAATGCGCGCGCCTGGAGGAAATCATTCGCGGCATCGCCCGGCAAGGCATCGCGGTACTGCTGATCGAGCACGACGTGCGCTTCCTGATGGCGCTGGCCGACCGGGTGGCGGTGCTCAATTTCGGCCGCAAGATCGCCGACGGCACGCCCGAGGCCGTGCAGGCGGATCCCGCCGTGATCGAGGCCTACCTCGGCAATGTGGAGAACCTCGCCCATGCTTGAACTTCGCAACGTCAGCGGCGGCTATGGCCATGCCCCCGTGGTGCGCAACGTCAGCCTGCGGATGGACAAGGGCGAGACCGTCGCGCTGCTGGGTCCCAACGGCGCCGGCAAGACCACCTTGCTCGCCGCGCTCTCGGGCATCCTGCCGCAGCGTTCGGGCCTGGTGCGGCTGGACGGCACCGACCTCGCCGGATTGCCCAGCCACCGCATCGTCGAGCGCGGCCTGGTCCAGGTGCCCGAAGGGCGCCACGTCTTCGCGCCGCTGTCGGTGGAAGACAACCTGCGGCTGGGCTCGGTCGCTCTGGCGCGGCGCGGCAAGGCCCGGGCCGACGAACAATTCGACTTCGTCTATGGCCTTTTCCCGCGCCTGGCCGAACGGCGGCGCCAGCTCGCCGGCACGCTGTCGGGCGGGGAACAGCAGATGGTCGCCATCGGCCGCGCGCTGATGTCGGCGCCGGGCATGCTGCTCCTGGACGAACCTTTTCTTGGCCTGGCGCCGCGCGTGGTGGACGAGATCCGCGCGGCGCTGGACCGGCTGCGCGCCCAGGGCCTGACCATGCTTCTGGTCGAGCAGAAGCTCGACATCGCGCTGCCGTTCACCCAGCGCGCCTATGTGCTGCTGAAGGGTCGCATCGCCATGACAGCCGACAGCGCCGTGCTCGCCCGCCGCGACGACCTGGCGCAGCTCTATTTCGACCTGGCGCGGCAGGAGCAGCCGGCCTGAGACATTTTTCATCCGGAGCAACACCATGACTTCTTTCGTTCCCATCCGCGGCCTGCACCACTTCGCCTACCGCTGCCGCGACGCCGAGGAGACCCGCCGTTTCTACGAAGACGTGCTGGGCCTGCCCCTCACCCACCTGGTACGGGCCGACACCATCCCGAGCACCGGCGAGAACTGCCCCTACGTGCACCTGTTCTTCGAGATGACCGACGGCAGCAGCGTGGCCTTCTTCGACCTGGGCGACGACCAGGCGGCCGAGCCTTCGCCCAACACGCCGCGCTGGGCCAACCACCTGGCGCTGCGGGTCGACTCGGTACAGGCGGTCGAGGAAGCGCGCGCGCGGCTGATCGCGGCCGGCGTGGACGTGCTGGGCCCGGTGGACCACGAGGGTTTCGTGCAATCGATCTATTTCTTCGATCCCAATGGCGTGCGGCTGGAGCTGACCACCCAGGTGGCCAGCGAGGAGGAAATGGCGGCGTACCGCGCCAGTGCCCGTGCCCTGTGCGACGCCTGGACGCAAGAGAAGGCCGCGCGCCGCGCGGCCGCCGCCCGCTGAACCGAAGGAACCCGCCCAGCATGAGCAACGACAGACAGGTCCATGACACCCAGGCGGAATGGGTGCACATCGAGTTTCCCGAACAGGCGGCGTTCAAGTCCGTCTATGGCTTTGCCGGTTCGCTCGGAACCATCCATCTCGAGGGCGTACGCTACGTGCCCCGGGGCGTGCCTTCCCGCACCCTGCTGGTCTACATGCACCCGGCCACCACGCTGCAGCTGCTGCCCATGCCGCGGGCCATGGCGGCGCGCGGCATGCACGTGCTGTGCGCGGGCAGCCGCTACGCCCGCAACGACAGCGCCCTCATCATGGAGAACGTGGTGGTGGACCTGGGCGCCTACATCCGCCATGCCAGGGAAGTCTGGGGTTACGAGAAAGTCGTGCTGATGGGCTGGTCCGGCGGCGGCTCGCTCTCGCTGTTCTACCAGTCGCAGGCCGAACGTCCCACCATTACCCACACGCCGGCGGGCGATCCCTGCGCCATTACCACCGCCGGCCTGATCCCGGCCGACGCCCTGATTTTCCAGGCGGCCCACGTGTCGCGGGCCGTCACCTTCGCCGACTGGATCGATCCCAGCGTCATCGACGAAAACGACCCCGACCGGCGCGACCCGGAACTGGATCTCTACCATCCCGACCGCAAGCCGCCCTACTCGGCAGAGTTCCTCGCGCGCTACCGCGCGGCCCAGCTGGCCCGCATCCGGCGGCGCACGGCCTGGGTCAAGGAAACGCTGGAGACGCTGCGGCGCGGCAACGGCAAGGAGATGGAGCGCGGTTTCGCCACCCATCGCACGATGGCCGAACCGCGCTTCCTGGACGGCAGCATCGACCCCAACGACCGGCCGATCGGCACCTGCTTCATGGGCATTCCCGAGACGGCCAATAACGGCCCCATCGGACTGGCCCGGTTCTCCACGCTGCGTTCGTGGCTGTCGCAATGGTCGCCGGACGACACCAACGCGCATGGCGAGAAATGCGCCGCGGGCGTCCACGTGCCGCTGCTGGCGATCGAGCACTCGGCCGACGACGCCGTGCCGCAGCCGCACACCCGCCGCATTTTCGATGCGGCCGCCAGCCGCGACAAGAGCATGACCGTCATCAAGGGGGCCAACCACTACTTCGTCGGCCAACCCGAACATCTACAACAGGCAGGGGACCTATGCATCGACTGGCTGCGGCAGCGCAAGCTGCTTGATTGACCGGCGGGGCGTCGGCCCGCGGGACAGGTCCTGACGGCCCGGCAGACCGCCACTTCACCTGGCGACACGCATCGCATCCGGACGCCCGCGCGCGCCTGGAGGGCGTTGCTTTGCCTGTCGCCAGGCATGGTCCCGGGCCGGGAGGGGGAGCCCGGGAGCCGTCGTTCCCCTCGCTTGGCTTGGCGGGCAGGAGGCAGACACGGGAGAGCCCGCTCCCGGCACGGCAGTCGTTCATCCATCAAACAAGAGGAGACACCATGAAAACACGCATCGCGACATCCGCCGCGATCGGCGGCCTCGTGGCCGCCGCCCTGGCCGGCGCCGCCCAGGCGCAGACCAACGTCACGCTGTACGGCATCATTTCGGAGGGCCTGTCCTACACCACGAACGTCGGCGGCAAGAGCCTGACCGAACTCAAGGGCAACGTCATGCAGGTCTCGCGCTGGGGGCTGCGCGGCACCGAGGACCTGGGCGGCGGCACGCGCGCCCTGTTCAACCTGGAGAACGGCTTCTCGCCGGATACCGGCGTCTGGACCCAGGGCCGCCTGTTCGGCCGTACCGCCATCGTCGGCCTGGCCAACGACAAATGGGGCCAGCTCACCATCGGCCGGCAGATGGACGCCATGTCGCAGACCCTCGCGGGTTACGAATCGGCCATCCAGTTCGCCTCCATCGGTACCCACATCGGCGACAACGACAACCTCTTCCCGGTCGCGCGCGTCAGCAACTCGGTGCAGTACATGCACAGGTTCTCCGGCTTCCAGTTCATCGGCGTCTACGGCGCAGCGGAAAAGCCCGGCGACTCCAAGGACAACCGCAGCATCAGCGCCGGCCTGGGCTACACCCGGGGTCCCTGGTCGATCAGCGCGGCCTTCCACGACATGCGCCGGCCCAACAGCGCCACCAATCCCAACGGCGCCGTCTACGGCGACTGGGGCGTCACCTCGCCCTTCGTCACCAGTCCGGGCGGGGCCGGCGTGGAGCGCCAATCCATGTACGGCGCCGGGACCTCCTACGCCATCACCCCGGCGCTGAAGGTGTCGGCCCTGTACACGCACAGCAAGTTCGACTACTTCGACAACAGCGACCTGAAGCTGTCCAACTACGAAGGCACGATCACCTACTTCATCAATCCCAGCACGCTGGTGGGAGCCGGCTACATCTTCACCGACGGCAAGTACAGCAGCAACGGCAACAAGCCCAAGTGGCACCAGCTCAACCTGGGCATCGACTACTTCCTGTCCAAGCGCACCGACATCTTCCTGGTGGGCATCTACCAGAAGGCGGCCGGCGACGCGCGGTACGCGCAGATCTTCAGCAACCTGCCGTCGGACTCGAAGACGCAGATGTCCGTCATCGCCGGGATACGGCACAAGTTCTGAGGAACCCGCGGGCCGCCGCCGAAGGCTCGCGCGGCGGCCCGCCACGGCGTTCAGCGAGGCGCCAGCCGGAAATCGTAGTGCGCCTCCCAATAGGGCCGGTCCAGCACGCGGCCGTCGCTGGCGGTTCCCGGGCCCATGCGCTCGAACGGCACGATGAGGCTGTCCCGCACGCCGAACACGACGTCCGTCTCCAGGTACGGGCTGTCCGCCACGAACAGATGCGTCGCCACGGGAACGTGCCCGTCGGCGGAGACGATCATATGGATATGCCCGGGCCGGTTGGGGTCCCGCCCCATGCGCTCGATCATGCGCCCCACCGGACCGTCCATGGGAATCGGGTAGAAGCTCGGGCGGATGGACCAGAACCAGTAGCGTCCGCCCTCGTCCGTGCGGATGCGGCCGCGCGCCAGCATCTGCGTATTGCCCTCCAGCTGCATGTCGTAGACGCCTTCGCCGTCCCCGGACCAGATGTCCAGCAGCGCCCCGGCCAGGGGGCGGCCTTCGGTGTCGGTCACCCGGCCTTGATAGAACGCCGGCTCGCCGCGCACGCCGGCCCCCAGGTCGGCGCCCAGCGGCAGCTCGGGCGCGCCTTCCCAATAGTAGGGTCCCAGCACCGTCGCTTCCGTCGCCGGCGTGGCGGCGCCGGCGGCCGCGCCGCTCGCCCGGGCCTGCGCCAGCGCGACGACCAGCATGGACAGTCCCAGCGTATCGGAAAGCAGGATGAACTCCTGTCGCTTGTCGTCGCATGTCTGGCCGACCGCCGTCAGGAACTGGATCGCCCCCATCCACTCCTCGGGACGCAGGTCTACCTTGCGCGCGAAGGCGTGCAGATGCTCGACGAGCTGGGTCATGACGAAGCGAAAGCGTTCATCCTCGCAGCCCGACAAGGTGGCAATGACTTCTTCGGTCAGATCCAGCGCACATGTGTCCGGTGCATTCATTTTCATGTCTCCTGATTTCCTGTTGCGTGGGGCGGCGGCAATCCCCGCCCGGCGGGCGCTCCGGCACGGCCGGCGTCCCGCCGTGATAATCTGGCCCCCCTTCCTGTGGAGAGAGGCGGCCGGCCGCCGCACGCCATGGAACTTCGCCATCTACGATACTTTTCCGCCCTGGCGGAATGCCTCAACTTCACGCGGGCGGCCGAACGCGTCCACGTGACCCAGTCCACGCTCTCGCACCAGATACGGCAGCTGGAAGAAGAGCTCGGACATGTGCTGTTCGAGCGCATCGGCCGCAAGGTCATGCTCACCGAGGCCGGCGAGACCTTCCTCGGATACGCATCCCGGGCATTGCGCGAAGTCGACCAGGGATTGGGCGAGCTGCGGCAGGCATCGGGTTCGCTGAAAGGCGAAGTCCGGATCGGCGCGACGCTCACCTTCAACATGAACTTCCTGCCGGAATGCCTGGCGCGGTTCATGGGCAGGCATGCGGGCGTGAAGATCGTCGTCGAGGAGCTGTCCGCCCAGGACATCGCCAACGGCCTCATCGCCGGACAGCTCGACGTCGGGGTGGCATACCAGCCCCCCGACCCGCAGGCCCTGTGGTTCGAGCCGCTGCACAGCGAGGAAATGGTCCTCGTGGTCTCGTCCTCGCACCCATATGCCCGGCGGCGGCGCGTCGGCATGGTGGAATTGCACAAGCAGCCTCTCGTGCTGCTGTCGTCGCAATTCACCACGCGCCGCCTGCTGGACGAATGCTTCGCCAGCTGCGGCGCGCAGCCGCTGGTCGTGGTCGAGATGAACGCAGTCATGCCCATGATCGGCCTGGTCGCCAAGACGCAGTTGGGAACGATCATCTCGGAGCATGCCGTGCCGGAACGCAGCGACATCTGCGTGCTCCCATTGGAAAACCCCAATCCACTGCGCACGCCGGGACTGCTGTGGAAGCGCGGAGCGCCGCAGTCGCCCGCGGCGAAGGCGCTCGCCACGGAGATCCGGCGCACGGCGCTCAAGCGCAGCCTGCGCAAGTTCACGGCCGCGCCGCCGGACAAGGCATAGCGCCCGCCCTGCGCCGCCGCGTCAGCGCCGCGCGGCCAACCGCTCACGCGCCGCCCCGAGGACCGCATCGTTATGTTCGCCGAGCGTGGGCGGCGCCGTGACCTCCGTTCCCCGCTGGCCATCGAAGCTGACGGGCGAGCGCACGGTCCGCCAGCGTCCCACGGTCGGATGCTCAGTCTCGATCTCCAGCTGCAGGTGCCTGGCCTGGGGATCGGCCAGCGCCTCGCTGGTGTCGTACATGGGAGCATGCGGCACATCCTGGGCCTCGAGCCGGGCGCACCAGTAGGCGCGGGGATGGCGGGCGAACGCCTCGCCCAGTATCCCGATGAGATCGTCCTGGTGGCGGATGCGTCCCTCCCTCGTCGAAAAGCGGGGATCGTCCAGCAGGCCCGGCTGCTCGATCGCCAGCGCCAATCCCCGCCAGAACTTCTCGGGCGAGGACATGTGCAGGGCCACCCATTTGCCGTCCTGGCACTCCAGCACATAGGACTGGGAGACGCTCGGGCGGCTGAAGGGTCCCATGATTTCCCCTTCGGAGAAGTAGTGGGTAAAGGCGTCCAGATTGAAATGGCACATCGCCTCCAGCATCGACACGTCCACCCGCCGGCCCACGCCCGTACGCTGTCTCTCGATCAGCGCGCCCATGATTCCGTAGGCCGCATAGAAGCCGGTCAGCGCGTCCGCCATCGCCGGACCGACCACCCGCGGGTTCGCCGGATTGACCAGGAGGCGCAGATAGCCGCTGGCCGCCTGCGCCACGGTATCGTAGGCCGGCCGCCGCGCGGCCGGGCCGTCCTGGCCGAAGCCGCTGATGGCGCAATAGACGAGCCGGGGATTGATCCCGCGCAGCCGTTCGCAGCCGGCGCCCAGGCGCTCCGCCGCGCCGGGGCGGAAGTTCTGGATGTAGACGTCCGCTTCCCGCACCAGTTCGTCGAACACCGCGGCGTCGCCGGCCGCCTTGGTGTCCAGCGTGACGCTCTTCTTGTTGCGGTTGTAGGTCTGGAAATGCGGGCTGTAGAGCCCGCCCCGGAATGCCCGGAACGGGTCCCCGGTCTGCGGCTGTTCGATCTTGATCACCTCCGCGCCCAGGTCGGCCAGCAACATGCCGGCCGCCGGCCCGGTGATGAATGTCCCCTGTTCGAGAACCCTGATTCCCTCGAGTACCTTGGGCATAGATGCTTCCGTTGAAATGCGTGGTCAATGCGTTTCGTGCCTGTCTCAATCGACCCGGATGTTGCGCGTCTTGGCGATGCGCCCGTAGATTTCGGCGTCCCGCCGCACCATCGCAGCCATGTCGGCACGGCTCACGCCCAGCGGCTCGGAGTTGAGATCCCTTATGCGGCGCTGCAGACCGGCATCCTGGCTCGCCGCAAGCATGGCCGCGTGCAGCCGTTCAAGCACGGCCGGCGGCGTGGCGGCGGGCGCCCAGAAACCGTGCCAGGACATCATCGCCAGATCGGGCACGACTTCGGCAAAGGTGGGGGTATCCGGCAGCGCGGGATGGCGCTGGGGTCCGGAATAGGCCAGCGGCTTGACCTTGCCGGCCGCGATCAGGGGATAGGCGCTCGCCATGGGCTCCAGCACCACGTCCACCTGCCCGCCCATGAGATCGGGAATCGGCGAGGTGCGGTAGGGCACGTGCAGCATGTTGGTCCCGGTCTCGTCCTTGAGCCATTCCATTACGAGGTGGGAGGGGCTGCCCGCGCCATAAGAGGCGTGCGAGATCGCGCCAGGCCTGGCCTTGGCCTGGTCCAGCAGGGCCCGCAAGGATTTGGCCGGGAACTGCGGGCCCGAGATGAGCACCAGGCCCTGGCTCATCGTCGTGGAAACCGGCACGAGGTCCTTTTCCGGCTGGAACGGCAGCTTGCCGTAGATGGACGGATTGATGGTGAACGCCGTCGAGACGTTGTAGAGGATGGTGTAGCCGTCGGCCGGAGACTGGGCCACCGCGGCCCCCGCCAGATTGCCGGCCGAGCCTGGCTTGTTCTCGATGACGAAGGGCACGCCCAGGTTCTTGGTCGCATATTCGCCGTACATGCGCGCGAACACGTCGGGCGGCGTGCCCGCCGCGAACCCCACGATCACGCGTATGGGCTTGCTGGGCCACTCCGGCGAGGCCGCCGGCGCCGGCGTCGAGGCGAAGAGAGCCAGGCCGCAGCATGCGGCCAGCAGTGTTCCGAATTTCATTCGATGTCTCCGGTTCTCGTTTTTCAGGAAGCCGCTATCCCGGCGGCGGCGGGGATCAACGGTTGGCGGACGGCGCTCCGTCGCTCCAACCTGGGGGAAGTTCGCCTTCGTAGGCCACTTCGCGCGTGGCCTGATAGGAAAGCGCGAATCCGATGGACTGTTCGAGCTCTTCGGCGAGGTGCGCGACCAGCCCCGCCGTCCTTGCCAGGATGGGAACGCCTTTCAAGGCCGTTACCGGATAGCCGACATCCAGCAGCACGGCGGGAATCGCCGCCGATACATTGAGCTTGAGCTCCTTGCCGAGCACGGCGGGTATGGTCCGTTCGACGGCCTCGGCGATGGCGACGAAACGCGCTTTCCTGCCGTGCCGGTCCGCAACGCCGAACAAGGCATCGACGCGGGGGTCGCGGGCCTTGTGCAGCGGATGTCCATAGCCGGGAATGGCGCGGCCCGCGGCCCGATAGGCGCGGATCACGGACTGCGCCGCCGCATCGATGTCGCCCTGCGGACCGGCTTCGCGGTCGATCTCGCTGAACATGCGGCCGGCGTTCTCGGCGGCTCCCAGTATTACGGAACCGCAGCCGAGAATGCCCGCCGCCACTGCCCCTTGGAGCGCCTCGGGCGCCGCCGCCAGCGTCATCCGGCTGGCCTGGACGCTGGGCACCAGGCCATGTTCGGCGATGGCCACGAGTGTCGCATCGAGGATCGCCGACGTCGCCGCGTCGGGGCGACGTCCGGTGACCAGAAAGTGGAAGTAGTCGGTGAACGACAGCTTGCCGATGAGCTCGGCACAAAGGTCCTGCCCCCGAACCACGATGCGATGCTCGTCCGAAGTCGAGATACGGGTCCTGGGCCGGGTTTCCTTGCCGATCTTCATGCCGTCATCCTCCGCTTGCTGTCGTTGGCGACATCTTAGGCAAGCCGCACCGAAGACAGAAATGATGATGGTCAATGCAATCCATCGTTGGTGTCGATGGATGGGAGGAAGCGGAAGGTGCCGGCTCAGCGGCGCGGGGCGATGGCCGAGCCGCGGGCGATAAGTTCCGGCCGGATGCGGATGCGGCGTGGCGCGGACACCGGCCCTCCGGCGGCGTCCCTGGCGTCGATGCGGGCAAGGAGCAGTCCGGCGGTGGATTCGGCCAACGCATCAATGGGCAGCCGGATGGCCGCCAGCGGCGGTGTCGTCAATTCGTACCACTTGGGGTCGCCGTAGCCCACCACCGAGATGTCCGACGGAATGGACAGGCCATGTTCGCGGATGACCGCCAGCGCGACGATGGTCAGCTCGGAACTGCCGATGACCACCGCGGTGGGCCGCTCTCGCGCGGCCAACAGCCGGCGCATGGCCTCGGCGCCGTACTCCTGGCGCGGCGGCACCTGCACGACCAGATCGGGGTCCGGTTCCAGTCCCGCCTCGGCATGGGCCTTCACGAAGCCACGCAGGCGGTCCCGGCCGGGCTTGATGCGCGCGTATCCGCCCACGTAGCCGATGCGCCGGTGGCCCAGCGCCAGCAGGTGGGCCGCCGCGTCATGCGCCGCCGCGGCATCGTCCATCGCCACCACGTCGGTGGCCAGCGCCGCGACGCTGCGTATCAGTTGCACCGCGGGCGTGCCGGCCAGCAGTTCGACCGTGCGGGGCAGGGGCGCCGGTGAAGGCGTGATGACGATCCCGGCGGCGCGGGCCTGGATCAGCGCCTGGACTTCGCCGCACTCGGCGTCGGGATCGTCCTCGGTGATCGCCAGCACCATCTGGAAGCCGGCGTCCCGGCAGCGTTCGGCCAGGCGCTTGGCGATGGCGCTGTAGAAATCGTTCTGGATGTCGGGGATGACCAGTCCCACCAGCGGGCTGGCGCCGCCCCGCAGGATGCGCCCGGAGGCGTTCAGCACGTAGCCCAGTTCCCGCGCCGCCTGCCGCACCCGCGCCTTGGTGTCGTCGCTGAGCTTGGGATGATCGTTCAGCGCGCGCGAGACGGTGGTGTGCGAAATGCCCAGCGCTGCAGCGATGTCCTTGATGGTGACGGGACCGTGGGCGGGCTTGGAACTGGCCATGGGCTTCCTGTGGGCATCCGGTGCCCAGAGTGTACCCGTCCGCCTGTCCGCGCGCGGGCAGGCGGCCACTGCAGGCACGCGGCTATTGCACGCTGATGCCGGCGTCCTTGACGATGCGCGCCCACTTGGCGAGGTCCTCCTTGATCACGCCGGCGAAGGCCTGCGGCGAGTCGCCGATGGGTTCGCCGCCCAGTTCCTGGAAACGGCGCCGCACGTCGTCGGCCTGCAGGATGCGCGCCAGTTCGGCATGCAGCTTATCGATGACGGGCGCGGGCGTGCGGGCCGGCGCCAGGATGCCGTACCACGACGAGACATCGAAGCCCGGCACGCCGCCCTCGGCCACGGTGGGAATGTCGGGCGCCCCGGCCGCGCGCTTGCCCGAGGTCATCGCGATGGCCTTGAGCTTGCCGCTCTTGATGAAGGGGTCCGCGGTGGCCAGCGCCGTCACCAGCAGCGGCACCTGTCCGCCCACCACGTCCGTGACCGCCTGCCCGCCGCCCTTGTAGGCCACGTGCGACATGCGTATGCCCGTGCGGGACTTCAGCAGTTCGCCCGCCAGATGGCCGGTGCTGCCCAATCCCGCGGACGAGAAATCCAGGTCGGCGTCGGCGCGCCTGCCCAGGGCCACGAGCTCGGGCAGCGTGGAGGCCTTCAGCTGCGGATTGGCGACGATGATCAGCGGCACCAGCACCACCCGCGACACTGGCGCGAGGTCGCGCTCGACGTCGAAGGGCAGCTTCTGGTACAGGCTGGGATTGATCACCATGGTGCCGTCGGCGGCGAACAGCAGCGTATAGCCGTCCGGCTCGGCCTTGGCGACGATGTCCGTGCCGATGTTGCCGTTGGCGCCGGGCCGGTTCTCGACCACGACCTGCTGGCCGAAGGCGGTGGAGAGCTTCTGGCCCACCAGCCGCGCGAACACGTCGCTGGTGCCGCCCACCGCGAACGGGACGATCAGGCGGATGGGCTTGTCGGGATAGCGGGCGGCGGGCTGGGCGGACGCCGGTCCGGGATTTGCCAGCAGCAGGGCGGGAAGCAGGCTGGCGGCAAGCGCGAGGCGCCGCCCGCGGCCGCATCGTCGGGTATCGGGGTCCATATGCATGTCTCCTCTGGCGTCTGTGCGCCTCGATGGTGAGTCAGTCCGGACCGGTCTCGGCCAGTCGCCGCCTGACGTATTCCACCAGCCCGCCCTGCCGGATCATGTCGGCCAGGAAGGGCGGATGGACGGGAAACGGGTAGGCGCGCGATCCCAGCCAGACCTGTCCGCCGTCCAGGTCCACCCGGATCGCGTCGCCTTCACGGGCGTCGCGGACCGCGTCCGGGCAGGCCACCAGCGGCAGCCCGTTGTTGAGCGCGTTGCGAAAGAAGATGCGGGCGAAGCTCTCGGCCACGATGCACGAGATGCCTGCCGCCTGCAGCGCCAGCACCGCATGCTCGCGCGAGGAACCACAGCCGAAGTTGCGGCCCGCGACCAGCACGTCGCCGGGCCGGACCCGTGCGGCGAATCCGGGGTCCAGCGGTTCCATGCAATGGCGGGCCAGCACTTCCGGACGATGCGAGGTCAGGTAGATGGCGGGAATGATCACGTCGGTGTCGATGTCGTCGCCGAAACGGCGCACTGTTGCGCTGACTTGCGTCACAGCGCCTCCGGATGGATGAGTTCGCCCGCCACGGCGCTGGCCGCCGCGACGTGGGCGTTGGCCAGATAGACCTGGGAACCCGGATCCCCCATGCGGCCGCGGTAGTTGCGGTTGGTGGTCGCCACGCAGACCTGCCCCTCGGCCAGCACGCCCGTGCTCAGCCCGGCGCAGGCGCCGCAGGTCGAGGGCGACACCAGCGCGCCGGCCTCGGCGAAGATGTCGATCAACCCCTCGGCCAATGCCTGCCGGTAGATGTCCCGCGTGGCCGGCACGACCACGCAGCGCACGCCGCGCGCCACCTTGCGTCCGCGCAGGATGGCCGCGGCCTGGCGCAGGTCGGTCAGGGTGCCGTTGGCGCAGTTGCCGATGTAGGCCTGGTCCACCCGCACGCCGCGCACCTCGGCCACGGGCGCCACGTTGCCGGGCGAGTAGGGCTTGGCGCACAGGACCGGCAGCGTCTCCAGCGCCACCTGCAGGCGGCCGGCATAGTCGGCGTCCGCGTCCCCGTGCTCGATCATGCCTGCGCCGCCGGTTGCGCGCCGTGCCCATGCCCGCGTCGTGTCGTCGGGCGGCACGATGCAGGTCTTGGCGCCGGCTTCCACCGCCATGTTGCACAAGGCCATGCGCTCGTCCATGGTCACTCCGCCCATGCCGGGGCCGCCGAACTCCATGCTTTGGTAAGCCGCCCCGTCCACGCCCAGGCGCTGGAGCAGGTGCAGGATGAGGTCCTTGCCGGTTACGTAGGCCTGCCGCAGGCCATGGAACTCGATGCGCAGCGTGCCCGGAACGGTGAACCACAGCTCGCCCATCGCCAGCGCCGCCGCGATGTCGGTGGAACCCATGCCTATGCCGATCGCCCCGAAGGCGCCATAGGTGCAGGTATGGGAATCGCCGCCGACGATCAGGTCGCCGGGCCGCACCAGCCCCAGCTCGGGAAGCAGGGTGTGCTCGATCCCGCCCGTGCCGATGTCGTAGTGGTGCCGCACGCCGTGCTCGTCGGCGAAACGCTGGAGCGACCGCAGCGCGCGCGCCGAGGCCACGTCCTTGGGCGGCGCGAAATGATCGCCCACCAGCACCGCCAGGTCCGGCTGGCGCAATCGCCGCACGCCCATCTGCGCCAGCCGTTCGAAGGCGATCGGCCCGCTGACGTCGTTCAACAGCGCGCGGTCGATACGGGCCGTCACGATCTCGCCGGCGCGCACACGGTTCTTGCCGGCATGCCGGGCGAAGATTTTCTCGGTGGCGGTCATGCCCATGGCGGTTCCCGGTGAGCCTTCAACGCGCGGCGCGGCGCTCGCGTTGGCGGACGAGCGCCGACAGCGTCGCGTTGACCGGAGCCTGCATTCCCGCCAGCGCGGCTTCCCTGGGCACGGCGCCGTTGATCACGTCGATCTCGCTCGGCCTGCCGTTCTCCAGATCCTGCAGCAGAGACGGCTTGGCATTGGGAATCTTGGCGCCGAATGCGCGCACGTGGGCCACCGGGTCCTGCACGGCCAACGCAACGCCGCGCGCCCGCGCGACCTCCCAGGCCTCGATTGCCGCGGCCCGGCTGACCGGTCCCATGTCGACGTCGTCCATGACCTCGCCCACCGTCATGCCGGTCAGCGCGCACGGCGCGCTATAGGCCACGTTGCAGATCAGCTTCTCCCACTGCATGACGGCGATGTTGTCCACGGCCTCGGCCTTGAAGCCGGCCGCGCGCCACAGGGCCGCGATGGCATCCACCTGCTCGCGCGCCAGCGTCGAGTAGGCGCCCATGCGGATGATCTCCATCCCGTTGTGGAAGGTGTGGGCGGGGCCGCGCATCTGCGCGCCGAAGCCGCCGGCGATGCCCACCGCCACCCGCTCCGCGCCGACCGCCCGCGCCACCAGGTCCGCGCTGCCCATGCCGTTCTGGATCGTCAGCACGCGGGTGGCCGGTCCCACGGCCGGAGTCAGCCGGCCCGCCGCCTCGGCCACGTGGGCGGCCTTGACCGCCACCACGATCAGGTCCATGGGTTCGGCGGGCACCTGCTCCAGTGCGCGCACCCGCACCACCCGGTCGCCGCTCGCGCCTTCCACGCGGAGCCCACGCTCCTGCATGGCGGCTACGTGTTCCGTCCAGGTGTCCACCGCCACCACGTCGTTGCCGCCGCCCGCCAGCAGGCCGGCATAGATGGAGCCCATGGCCCCGCAGCCCATCACCAGGATCTTCATGCGCGTCTCCTTCACGCCAGCAGTTGTCCGATAGCCTCGCGCAACTCCGGCTTGCGCTCCAGCCCGAAGCCCGGCGCGTTCGACGGCGCGATGCGGCCATCGCCCGCCACACACTCGTCACCATAGCCGCCGAAGGGCTGGAACACGCCGGGATAGGCCTCGCAGCCGCCCAATTGCAGCCCCACGGCGATGTGCAGGTTGATCAGGTGGCCGCCATGGGGATAGAGCTGCGCGCGCCGGTAGCCGTGGGCCTCCATCTCGGCCAGGATGCGGGCGTACTCCGTCAGGCCATAGCTCAGCCCCGCGTCCATCTGGAAGATGTCCCGGTCCGGCCTCATACCGCCGAAGCGCATGAGGTTCCGCGCATCGGCAGCCGAGAACAGGTTTTCGCCCGTGGCCACCGGCCCCGGGTAGTGTTCGATGAACCGGCGGTTGGCGTCGAAATCCAGCGGGTCGCAGGCTTCCTCGAACCATCTCAGGCCGTAGGGCGCCAGGGCGTGGGCATAGGCCGCCGCCTCGTCGATGGAAAAGCGGCCGTTGGCATCGACCGCCAGCCGGGCGCCCTCGCCCGCGACCTCCAGCGCCGCCTCGACCCGCGCGATGTCGGTGGCCAGGTCGGCGCCGCCTATCTTCATCTTGAAGGCCGGGAATCCCATGTCGCGATAGCGCTGCAGCTCGTCGCGCAGGATGGCGCACGGATCGCCGGGATAGTAGTAGCCGCCCGCCGCATAGACGTCCACGTCGTCGCGCAGGCGCGAGACACCGTGCGCGCGGCCTATGGTCTGGAATGCCGGCTCGTCGTCCAGCTTGGCGTTGAGGTCCCAGAATGCCAGCTCCAGCGCGGCCACCGCCGCCGCCCGGTCGCCATGGCCGCCGGGTTTTTCGTTGCGCATCGCGCAGGCATGCACCTTCGCGGGATCGAAGCGGCGGCCCGACGCATCCAGCAGGGATTCCGGCCGGGCCGCCAGCAGGCGCGGGAAGAAGCGCTCGCGCAGCAGCCCTCCTTGCGCATAGCGGCCAATGGAGTCGAAAGCGATGCCGGCCACCGGCCTGCCGCCACGCACGACGTCGGTGATCACGGCGACCAGCGACACGGTGTGCTCAGAAAAATTGACCAAGGCGTTGGAGATGTCGCCGCGCAGCGGGACCGTCAGTTCCCGCAGCTCCTTGATGATCATGGTGACGCTTCCTTTCGGGGATGTTTGCGGCGACCCGGCCGGCCGCAGCTTTTCATCCTGGCCGCCAGGATAAATGCACACGTGTGCATCAGTCAAGCGATCCCTCCACCGGGGGGAAACCCGCGCCCCCGCCATGCTATCGTCATGGCCAGTCCGGCCGCCCCGCGGCCTCCGATACGGCACGCCACCATGGACGCTCTCAACGCATTCTTTTCGACCCCGGTCATCCGGGCCATCTGGACCGACCAGGCGGTAACCGCCGCCATGATCCGCTTCGAGGCCGAACTGGCCGCCGCCCAGCGCGACTGCGGCGTCATCCCGGCCGAGGCGGCGGCGATCATCATCGCCACCTGCTCGTCGTTGTCCGTAGACGCCGGCAAGCTCGCGGCCGACGCCCGCGTGGCGGGCACCCTGGCCATCCCCCTGGTCAAAATGCTCAAGGCCGCCGTCTCGAAAAAGGACGAAGGCGCCGCCGCCTACGTGCACTATGGCTCGACCAGCCAGGATCTGGCCGACACCGCCATGGTCACGCTGGCCAGGCAGTCGCTGGACCTGCTGCGGACCGAACTGGTCCGGCTCGGCAACGCGCTGGCCGCCCAGGTCGAGGCTCATCGGCACACGCCGCTGCTGGGCCGCACGCTGATCCAGCCCGCGGCGCCCGTCACCTTCGGCTGGAAGGTCGCCGGCTGGCTCGATGCCGCGGGGCGCAGCAGCGTGGCCCTGAAACGCGCGGGCGACGAAGCCTGCACGCTGCAGTTCGGCGGTGCCAACGGCACGCTGGCCACCCACTACGGCGAAGGCCAGCGCGTCGCGCGGGCGCTCGCCGACCGGTTGGGCCTGCGCGTACCCGCCATCTCGTGGCAGGGCGGCCGCGACCGCGTGGCGCGGCTGGGCAGCGAACTGGCCATCCTGTGCGGCGCGCTGGGCAAGATCGGCCGCGACCTCTCCCTGCTCATGCAGGCCGAGGTGGCCGAAGCCTTCGAGCCCACCGGCGAAGGCCGCGGCGGTTCGTCGGCCATGCCGCACAAGCGCAATCCCGTCTCCAGCATGTACCTGCTGGATGCCTCGTACCGCGCGCCGGCCCTGGCCGGCATCCTGGCGGGCGAACTGACTTCCGAGCACGAGCGAGGCCTGGGCACCTGGCCGAACGCGCTGCCGGTGCTGGCCGACCTGTTCAGCCTCGCGGCCAGCAGCATTGCCGCAGCCATCGACATCGCCGAAGGCATGCGCGTCGATGCCGCGGCCATGCAGGCCAACATCGACCGCCTGTACGGCGTGGTCTATTCCGAAGGCATCTCGCTCAAGCTGTCGGCCCTGCTCGGGCCCGCGCAAGCGCAGCGCATCGTCGGGCAGGTGTGCGAAAAGGCCATTTCCACGCGCACGCCGGTGGCCGAACTGCTCAAGCAACTACCCGAAGTGACCGCCGTCCTCGGCACGGACGAGATCGACACCCTGGCCGGCCCGCAGCCGCAGATCGCCGCGTGCCAGCCCATGTGCAGCGCCGTGCTGTACCAATGGCAGGAACAGAAAACCCTTATCCAGGAGGACTAGAACATGCCCCACGTTGTGAGCGGCGACGCCCGCATCTACTGGCGCAGCGACGGCGACGAGAGCCTGCCGCCGCTGGTGCTCGGCAATTCCATCGGCACGGACTTCGCGGTCTGGGACGACGTGCTGCCGCGCCTGATGCGCCACTTCCGCGTGATCCGCTTCGACGCCCGCGGCCACGGCGCCTCGGATGCGCCGGCCGGCGACTATACGCTCGAACAGCTCGGCAATGATCTCGACGCGATCGCCACGGCCGCCGGCTGCGAGACCTTCGACTATGCCGGCGTGTCGCTGGGCGGCATGGTGGGCATGTGGTACGGCATCAACAAACCCGGCCGCCTGCGCCGGCTGGCGCTGTGCAACACCTCCGCCCAGATGGACCCCAAGGCCTGGCAGACGCGCATCGACACCGTGCGCGCCAACGGCATGGCCAGCATCGTTGACATGGCGATGGGCCGGTTCTTCACGCCGGAGTACGTGGCGCGCAACAGCGTGGCCTACCAGCGCGTGCGCAACACCTTCCTGCAGACGTCTCCCACCGGCTACACCGGCTGCTGCGCCGCCATCCGCGACATGCAGATTGCCGACGACCTCGCGCGCATCAACGTGCCCACACTGGTCATCACCGGCGAACGCGACGTCTCCACGCCGCCGGCCACGGGCGAGTTCATTGCCGGCAAGATCCCGGGCGCCACGACGCGCATGCTGCCCGCCGCCCACATCGCCGCGAGCGAAGTGCCGGTGCAGTTCTGCGATGCCCTCATCGAGTTCCTGACCGAACCGCCGGTCGTGACCGAGCAGGACCGCTACGACTATGGCATGGCCCGCCGCCGCCAGGTGCTGGGCGCGAGCTACGTCGATGCGCGCAACGCCGCGATCACGCCGTTCAACCGCCGCTTCCAGGCCTTCATCACCCGCTACGCCTGGGGCGAGGTCTGGACTTCCAGCCGCTTCGAGGACACGACCCGCCGCATCGCCGTGCTGTCGATGATGCTCGCCCTGGGCCGCTGGGAAGAGTTCGAAATGCACGTGGCCGCCGCGCTGCGTGCAGGCATCGAGCCCGAGGTGATCGAGGAAACGCTGGTGCAGGCCGCCATTTATTGCGGCGTGCCGGCCGCCAATACGGGGTTCCATCTGGCCGGCAAGGTCATCGAGAAGCATAAGCAGGGCTGACCCCGCTTCCATGCGGGGCGTCTCTCGTCGAGACACGATGAAGTCGTACCAGTTGCCGCCATTGCCGCTCGTGCTCCGGGTCCCATCCAGCGTCAGATGCAGCTTGTCGTAGACGTGGAACACGGCACCCGGCGCCGTCGCGGCTGGAGTTGGCGAACAGCAAGGTGACGCTCGCCACCTTGGCATCCGCCCCGCCCGGTGGCGTGCAGTTCGTACGGCCGCGCCCGCGACGGATAAAAAAAGCCCGGATGGCGTTTGCCATCCGGGCTGCAAATGGGGGTGTGTCCTGAACCGCCAGGAGACGCCCCCTCCTTGAACGATCAGGCGCCTACGGGCTTGCCGTCGGTGCGGCGAACCACCACCGTGGCGGAACGGGCGTCGTTGCCGGCAACCGTGTTCCACCCCTTGTTCGGGTGCTGGATGTTGATGAAGAACGTGGTCAGGTCGGGCGTGTAGGCGATGCCCGTGATCTCGCAGCCCTGCGGCCCCACCAGGAAGCGCTTGGATTCGCCCGTTTCCTGGTCGATGTAGTACATCGAGTTGTTGCCGAAAATGCTGGTTACGCCGGAACCCGTGCCCGCATCGGTCTGCACCCACAGGCGGCCCTTGGGGTCGACCCGGATGCCATCGGGGCTGGAGAACTCATCGCCCTTGATGTTGCCCGTTACGTTGGCCGCGGCGCCATCGGCGGGGTCCTGACCAGCCAGCAGCAACAGTTCCCATTCGAAGGTCGTGGCCAGCGGCGAATCATTGCGCTCCTTCCAGCGCACGATGTGGCCATGCGAATTGTTGACGCGCGGGTTGGCGGCACTGGTCCGCATGCGGCTGCTATTGTTGGTCAATGTGCAGTAGACCGTCTTGTCCACGCCCACGGTGATCCACTCGGGGCGGTCCATCAGCGTGGCGCCGGCCACGCGAGCGGCGGCCTTCGTGTTGATCAGGACATCGGCCTGGTCGGCGAAATTGACGATAGCGGTCGGCGGCGGCTGGTCGGGACGGACCTGAGTGAAATTGCCCGGATCGATCGCGTTCAACGTCAGGTTGTTCTTGCCGTGCGTCAATTCGACCCAGTTGCCGCTGCCGTCATCGTTGAAGCGCGCGGCATACAGCGTGCCCTCGTCCAGCAGGTTCATGTTGTTGGCGCGATTGCTAGGATCGTACGGTTTGCTGGGCACGAACTTGTAGATGCAGCCGGGCGTGCCGTCATCGCCCATATAGAACGCAACGCGATTGTTCTCGCCCACCATATAGGCGGTGTTCTCGTGGTCGAAGCGGCCCATGGCCGTACGCTTGACGGCAGTCGAATTCGGATTTTGCGGATCAATCTCGACTACCCATCCATAACCCACTTCGGGCTGGGTGTTATCCCAGTAGTTATTGGTAGTTTCTTCGCAGGTCAGATACGTGCCCCAGGGCGTATCGCCGCTGGCGCAATTGTTCAGCGTGCCGACCACGGTGCCGGTAGCGCTCACCTTCGCGGCGGCCGGGCCGCTCACCTTGTAGACCGTGTTGCCGGTGTAACGCTTGTTATAGCGAGAGTTCGTATTCACGGACCACTTGCCATCGCCGCCACGCACGACTTCGATCACCGACACGCCCACGTTCGACAGGTTGGTCTTGACCTCCTCGTTCGTCAAGTCCAACGTAGCGTTATCCGTGTTCTCATGGTTGAGCACCAGCAAGCCGCCCTTGTTGGGGTCCACGCCTTCGAGCGGGTAGTAATGCATGCCGTCGTGCTGGCCGCCGGCCTGGGTCTCGGTGGCGGGCCACGACTGCTTCACACCTGCGTAACCCGCGGAACCGATCATGCACTTGTCGCCGGCCGAATACAGCACCTCGGCCACGTAGCCCTCGGGCACGGTTACCGTGTCGGCGGTGATCTTGTCGCCCAGCGGCTTGAACTTGACCGAGTAGTCGGGCCCCACCGGATCGGTGCCGCCGCCATCGCCGCCATCGCCGCCATTGCCCGGCCCCGGCGCGGCATCGTCGTCGTCCCCGCCACAGGCGGCCAGCGACGTCGCACCGAACACCGACAGGATCGACAGGCCGACGCTATTCCTCAGCAGCGTGCGGCGCGCGGGATTCGCGGCGACGATCTCGTCGAACATCTGGCCGGGAACGGTGACTTCCCCCTGCGCCTCGCGATACGGAGCGCGCAACTTATCTGTCAGGTAGGACATTCAAACCTCTTGGAATTGAGAACGGTCGTTAAGCTGTTTGTCAGCCGAACCGAGCGCGAGGTTAAAAGCCTTACGTGACACCCAAGTTACGAACGCGAAAACATCGAGGCGGACAAGCACGCTTGGCCGCCTCGATTTCCGTCCGGCAAGCCGTAACGGGGCGGTTCTTCAGCGCAGATGCGCCGTCGCCTGCTCCTCGACCATGGCCTTGATCTCGCGCGCCATGGGATCGCGCAGTTCTTCCAGCACGTGCGCCACCAGCCCGATGGCCCGCGACATGACGCCTATGCCGCGCACTACGCGCCAGGGGATGCCCAGTTCGCTGGCGACGGCGCCGATGGCGCCAGTGGCGTTGACCGGCAGGCTCTTGCCCAACCGAGCCTGCGCGGCTTCGGCTACGGCCTGCATCAGGGCCACGTACGGACCGTCGAAGCCGTTGTCGCGGGCGATCTCGAACAGGCGCGGCGCGCGCGGATCCACCGGCTTGTGGATGTGGTGACCGATGCCGGGCACCGTGCGGCTGCGGGCGGCGTGGTCGTCGACGATGCGCGCCGCCAGGGCCGCGATGTCGCCCGGCCGGGCGGGATCCGGCACGGCCTCCTGCAGCATGCGGGCGGCGTTCTCCATGCTGCCCACGAATACGCTGCCCAGCCCGCTCAGTCCGGCAGCCACCGCGGCCTGCATGGCCTCGGGCGCGCCGGCCAGCGTCATCCGCGTCACGATGGCGCTGGGCGTCATGCCGTGCTCGACCAGGATCACGGCCAGGGCATTGAACACGCGCGATTCGCGCTCGTCGGGCAGGCGGTCCATCATCTCCAGGAACGCCATGTCGCCCAGCGACACCTTGCCCATGATGTCCTGGCACAGGTCCAGTCCCTTGATGGTGATCTTGTCCTCGGTGCTCCAGCAGATGTCGGTTCTCAGTTGCTTGCGCTTGGCCATGGGGCTCGTCTCCTTCGGTATCTCGTTACGCATTGTGCCCCGGCGGGGCGGGTGGCGTGTTCAGGCCTGCAGGTCCACCGTGCGCGCCTTGACCGCGGGGTCGTCGCGCAGCACGTTCTTGGCGATCTTGTGGGTGGGCGTATGCGGCAGCTCGGGCAGCAGCGCCACGTAGCGGGGCACCTTGATGGCCGCGAGCCGTTCCCGGCACCACGCGGCGATGTCGGCCTCGGCCAGCGTTGCGCCCGGACGCGGCGCCACCACCATCAGAATCTCGTCTTCGCCCAGTTCCGAAGGCACCGCCAGCGCGGCCGCCTCGAATACCGCCGGATGTTCGTTGACGACCATCTCGAGCTCGGCCGCCGCGATGTTCTCGCCGCGGCGGCGGATGATGTCCTTCTTGCGCGAGATGTGGAAGAAAAATCCGTCGGCGTCGCGCCGCACCAGGTCGCCCGTCTTGAGCCATTCGCCGTCGAAGGCCTGGCGGGTCTGCCCGGGATCCCGGAAGTATCCCTGCATAACGATGGGCGTGGCTACCCATAGCTCGCCGACCTCGTCCACTCCCACGTCGCGCCCGGCATCGTCGACCACCCGGCAGCGTGCCCACGGCCGGGCGGGATCCGGGTGCGAGGCCACCACGCCCATGCTGCCGGGCTTGTCCGGCCCGTCGTACGGATTGCAGGTGACGCCCGGGATCTCGGTCATGCCGAAGCCCGAGAATAGATGACGCACGCCGAACTCGTCGCGGAACACCGGCGCGGACTTCCTGCGCACGCCGTACACCACGCGCAGCCGGTGGTCGGGCCGGTATTCGCCCCGGTCGCGCGACGCCAGTATGGTGCCGATGGCCTCGATGATGTTGACCACAGTAGCGCCGTTGTCCGCCGCCACCTGCCAGAATGCCGACGCCGAGAACCGCGGCACCACGATCATGCAGGCGCCCGAGGCCAGCACTCCGCCAACCGAGTAGAACAGCGCATTCATGTGGAAGAACGGCAGGATGATCATCACGCGGTCGTCGGGCTGCAGGTGCACGCGCGCGACATTGGCCTCGCCGGCCGTGACCAGGTTGTACTGGCTGTGCATCACGCCCTTGGGGAACCCGGTGGTGCCCGAGGTATAGATGATGACGCAGGTATCCGATGACGCCGGAGCCGGCAGCGGGGCGCCGGCGGCGGGATGGCGCAAGGCGGCCGCGAGCGAGTCCGGATCGGCTTCCGGCGCATCGATCACCATCAGCCATGGACGCGCCGCGAATTCGTCGGCAATGGGCCGTATCAGCTCGAGCAGGCGCGCTTCGGCCAGGATCCCCTGCACGTCGGCGTGCCGCAGCGCGTAATCCATCTCGCGCGGGCCGAATTCCGGGTTGACCGGCACCATGATGGCGCCCAGCCGGGCCAGGGCGAACAGCGCCAGCACGTGCGCCTTGTCGTTGCGTCCCGCCACCGCCACCCGCATTCCCCGCCCGATGCCTCGTGCCGCCAGAGCGTGAGCCAGGCGTTCGTAGCGTTCACCGAATTCGCGCCAGCTCCAGCGCACTTCGCCCTGTATCAGGAAGGGCTCGTCCGCCTGGACCGCGCAGCGGCTCAGGAAGGCATCGTGCAGGGTGCCGTCGTGCGGGCGATAGCTGTTCAAGACGTCTAGCGGACTTTTCATGACTACGCGGGCGGGTACGGAAACCGCCACAGTTTACTTCTTGAATACGTGCGTGCACAATTGTATTCATTCAAATACGGACGTGCGGGAGCAACTGTCGCCAACCGCCGCCACATCCCGACGGACGCCACACCGGCCCATACAGGAGGAGACATGAAGCACGCACTCGGCGCAGCGGCCTGCCTGGCCGCATTCGCCCTGCCCGGCCATGCCGCGCCGGCCGACAACTATCCGGAAAGACCCGTGCGCATCGTCGTGCCCTTCGCGGCCGGCGGGGGTGGCGACTTCATCGCCCGCGCCTTCGCCGACAAGTTGTCGGACACCATCAAGCAGCCGGTCATCATCGACAACCGCGGCGGCGGCAACACGGTCACCGGCACGGAGGTCGTGGCCAAGGCCGAGCCCGACGGCTACACGCTGCTGATCGTCAGTCCCAGCTTCGCCACCAATCCCACGCTGCTGCCCAGCCTGCCCTACAAGACGCCGGACGACTTCGCCCCCGTGGGCCTGGTGATCACTTATGCCATGGGGCTGGCGGCGCGCTCCACGCTGGAGGCCAATGACATTCCCCAGCTGCTCGCGCTCGCGAAGAAGCAGCCGGGCAAGCTCACCATCGCCACCTCGGGCGAGGGCTCGGCCACGCACCTGGCCACCGAGCTGTTCAAGGCGGCCACCCACGTCAACATCATGGACGTGCCGTACCGCGGCGCCGGCCCCGCCATGCTGGACGTCGCCAGCGGCCACGTGGACCTGGCCTTCACGGGGCTGTCGCAAATCAAGCCCCACCTCGACAGCAAGCGCGCCAAGCTCCTGGCCACCACGGGCCTGAAGCGGCTGCAGTCGGCGCCCGACACGAAAACCATTGCCGAACAGGGCGTCAAGGACTTCGAAGCGGTGGTGTGGTGGGGCGTCTTCGCGCCGGCCGGCACCCCCAAACCCATCATCGACAAGATCAACGGCGCGCTGCGCACCAGCCTTGCCGACCCCGAGGTGGCCAAGCGGCTCGAGGTCATCGATGGCGAGGTCAAGGTGTCCTCGCCGGAGGAGTTCGACCGCTTCGTGCGCGCGGAGATCGCCCGCTGGCGCACGCTGCTCAAGCCCTCCAAGGCCTCCCAGGCCGCACGCTGAACGGCGGGCCGGCGCCGACGGGGCGGACTTGGTTATGATCGCTGCTTTGCCATCCGCCCTCCCGCCGTCCATGCCCAGACAAAAAGCGGCGCCTGCCGCGCCCAGCGCGAAGAATCTCGGACAGTCCGCGTGTTCGCGCGGCGAGCAGGCCTACCAGTACGTGCGCACGGCCATCCGCTCCGGCGAACTGGCCCCCGGCACGCGCCTGCGCGAAATCGAGCTGGCCGAACTGCTGGGGCTGAGCCGCACTCCCGTGCGCGAAGCCTTGAGCCGCCTGGAAAGCGAAGGCCTGGTCGTCAACGAGTCGGGCCGGGGGCTGGTCGTGACCGAGCTCGATCAAAGCATGATCAACGAGCTCTATGTAATGCGCGAGGTGCTCGAAGGCACGGCCGCGCGGCTGGCCGCGCGCCATGCCTCCGACGTGGAGATCTCGGCGCTGCGCGAAATCGCCGACCGCGATGCGCAATTGCTCGAGCAGCCCGACCAGTTGGCGGTCAACAATCACTTCTTCCACGAAACGCTGTACCGCTGCGCGCATAACCGCTACCTGCTGAAGACGCTGAACTCGCTGCAGGAGTCGATGTCGCTGCTGGGCCCCACTACGCTCGCCATGCCCGGCCGCGCGCAAAGCAGCTCGCGCGAGCACCAGGAGATGGTGGCGGCGCTGGAACAGCGCGATCCCGACCTGGCCGAGCGTATTACCCGCGAACACATCCGCGCGGCCTACAAGGTCCGGCTCACGCGCATGCTGCGCAACATATGAAGAAACGCGTCCGCGCGGCGATGATCGCCGAGAGATAGTTGTCCTTGCGCAACTGTCCCGCTGGCGGCCGGCGCGGGAATCGGCATCCTGGTTCCGATTCGATGCTCCCCATCCGGCGGCGGCCGCCGCGGCGAACAGGGTCTTGCATATGTCGATCCTGGCCGGGTTTGTTGTTACGCAGCATTGGCCGCGCACGCGTGGCATGTCCGTACACGGCACGAAATATGGAAAGCGCGCCATCGGGTGCGAAACCGTCATCTGGAATGCTGCAACGCATGATCGTTGACGGTGTCCCCTTCCAAGCTCGCCGGCAGTTGCGTCGGGGATTGGGAGCCCATCGTGCGCAGTGAAATCCTGGCCTGGCATGCATTGCCATGGCGGCCCCGGAGCCCCGAAAAACCTGGCTCTTTATGCAACCGGGCATACAATGTCGCTTCACGTGCCGCTGACTGTTTTACATACAAAACAAATGGATTCTTCGCTTACCGATAAGGCGCTCGCCTATCATCAGTTCCCCGTTCCCGGAAAAATCGCCGTCGTTCCCACCAAGCCTCTCGACAACCAGCAGGACCTGTCGCTGGCCTATTCTCCCGGCGTCGCCGCCGCGTGCGAAGCCATCGCCAACGAACAACAGGCCACGCGCTACTACACCTCGCGCTCGAACCTGGTCGCGGTCATCTCCAACGGCACCGCCGTGCTGGGCCTGGGCAACATCGGGCCGTACGCCGCCAAGCCGGTCATGGAAGGCAAGGCCTGCCTGTTCCAGAAGTTCGCCGGCATCAACGTGTTCGACATCGAGCTTGCCGAAACCGATCCCGACAAGCTCGTCGACGCCATCGCGATGATGGAGCCCACCTTCGGCGGCATCAACCTCGAAGACATCAAGGCGCCCGAGTGCTTCTACATCGAGCGCAAGCTGACCGAGCGGATGTCGATCCCGGTCTTCCACGACGACCAGCACGGCACCGCCATCGTGGCGTCCGCCGGCATCGTCAACGGCCTGAAGCTGGCCGAGAAATCGCTCGACCGCGTGAAGCTGGTCTGCTCGGGCGCCGGCGCCGCCGCCATCGCCTGCCTGGACCTGCTGGTGCGGCAAGGCCTGAAGAAGGAGAACATCCTGCTGGTGGACTCCAAGGGCGTCGTCTACGAAGGCCGCGACGCGTCGATGGAATTCAACAAGTCGCGCTACGCCACCACCAGCACGGCCCGCACGCTGGCCGACGCGGTCAAGGATGCCGATATTTTCCTGGGGTGCTCGGCGGCGGGCCTGCTCACGCCCGACATGGTCGCCACCATGGCGCTGCGCCCGCTGATCCTCGCGCTGGCCAATCCCGAGCCGGAGATCCGGCCCGAACTGGCCAGGGAAGTGCGTTCCGACTGCCTGATCGCCACCGGCCGTTCGGACTACCCGAACCAGGTCAATAACGTTCTGTGCTTTCCCTTCCTGTTCCGCGGCGCGCTCGACGTCGATGCCATGCGCATCACCGACGAAATGAAGCTGGCCTGCGTCAACGCCATCGCCAATCTCGCGCAGCAGCCCATCCCGCCCGAAGTGGCCAAGGCCTATCCCAACCGCAAGCTGGAATTCGGCCCCGACTACTTCATTCCCACGCCGTTCGATCCCCGCCTGATCAGCGAGGTCGCGGCCGCCGTGGCGCTGGCTGCCATGGATTCGGGCGTCGCACGCAGTCCCATCGCCGACATCGACGCCTACCGCGAATCCCTGGCAAGCTCTTCGTCCAACCGCTGACGCAAGACCGGAAGGGCGGCCGCCCCTTCCGCCTCCGAAGCGCAAATCCGAGAATGCCCACCATCATGTCGTCCGCGCACAAGATCGTCTTCCTGGACCGGGCCAGCCTGCAGGCCACCATCCGGCCGCCTGCCTTTCCGCATACATGGGTCGACCACGACATCACTTCACGGGAAGAAGTCGTGGACCGGCTTGGGGACGCATCCATCGCGGTCACCAACAAGATACCGCTGCGCCGGGCCGAACTGGACCGGCTGCCGCAGTTGAAGATGATCGCCGTAGCCGCGACGGGCACCGACATCATCGATCTTGCCGCCTGCCAGGAACGCGGCATCGTGGTCTCGAACATCCGCAACTACGCGACGGCCTCGCTTCCGGAGCACACCTTCGCGCTCATCCTGGCCCTGCGGCGGAACCTGCGCGCCTACGCGGCCGACGTCGAAGCCGGCAAATGGCAGCGGTCGCAACAGTTCTGTTTCCTCGACTACCCCATCCGCGACCTGGCCGACAGCCGGCTCGGCATCGTGGGCTATGGCGCGCTGGGGCGCTCGGTGGCGGCACTGGGGCGCGCCTTCGGCATGGAGATCTGCGTGTCCAGCCGCTCGCCGGTGGATGAACCCGGCATCGTGAACCTGCCGCTGCCCGAACTGCTGCGGACCTCCGACGTCGTCACGCTGCACCTGCCGCTGAGTCCGGCCACGCGCAACATGATCGACCGCGAGCAGCTCGCCTCCATGAAGCGGACCGCGCTGCTGATCAACACTGCGCGCGGCGGACTGGTGAACGAAGCGGCGCTGGCCGATGCCCTGCGCGACGGCACCATCGCCGGCGCGGGCTTCGACGTGCTGGACGGCGAACCTCCGGCCGACACCAATCCTCTGTTGCACGTCAAGCAGCCCAATTTCATCCTGACGCCGCACGTCGCCTGGGCAAGCCAGGAAGCGATGCAGAGGCTGGCCGACCAGTTGGTGGACAACCTGGAAGCCTTCGTCGCGGGCAAGCCGCGCAACGTGGTGCAGCCGAAGTAGGCGGCACCACGCCTCTCTCGGTCGGCTCTGCTCGAACGCCTCCCGACTCGCCGCTTCGGCCCTCTGCCCAATGCCGCGGTCCAACGTCCGCGCGACGCTTCGGACGCCGAACTGCAGACCTGGGCCGTCAACATGCTGGATGCCGCCACCCTGTCCCAGGTCTTCGGCGAATAGCGGCCAAGGCGGCCCTACATGCCGCCCGGCGCCTGCCGCCAGCGGCCATACCCCGCAGCCCGCAGCTCGCAAGCCGGGCAGGCGCCGCATCCGTAGCCCCATTCGAAGCGCTTGCTGCGATCGCCGAGGTAGCAGGTATGGCTGTGCTCGGCCACGATGTCGACCAGCGCACCGCCCCCAAGGTCGAAAGCCAGTTGCCAGGTCTGCGCCTTGTCCAGCCACATCAGCGGGGTCTCGAAGGTGAAGCGCTGCCCCATGCCCAGCGATACCGCCACCTGCAGCGCCTTGACCGTATCGTCGCGGCAATCGGGGTAGCCGGAGAAGTCGGTTTCGCACATGCCGCCCACCACCACGTCGAGCCCGCGGCGATAGGCCAGCGCCGATGCCATGGTGAGGAAGACCAGGTTGCGCCCCGGGACGAAGGTATTGGGCAGCCCGGCGTCGGTCAGCCGGATCTCGGTCTCGCGCGTGAGCGCGGTGTCGCTGATGGCGCCCAGCACCGACAGGTCGACGGCATGGTCTTCGCCCAGCCGGGATGCCCACGCGGGAAAGCGGGCGCGCATTTCGCGCAGCACGTTCCGGCGGGCCTCGAGCTCCACGCGATGACGCTGGCCGTAGTCGAAGCCCACGGTTTCGACCGCCGCATAGCGGTCCAGCGCCCACGCGAGGCAGGTCGTGGAGTCCTGTCCGCCGGAGAACAGGACGAGGGCCTTGCGGGAGTCCATCAGTCGATCACCGCGGCGCAAGCGTCGGTGGGCGCGGCGGCAATGTCGCCCACGACGGGCACGATCTTGAGGCCGGCGGAAGCCACGCGGCACGGCGCGGCCACCACGCCGCAGCCGTTCAGCGTGACCGCGAAGGCCATGGCAAGCAGAAGACTTTTCATGAAAAACCCTGGCAGGAGAATCGAAGGCGCTGGCGCCAGGGTAGCACTATAAGATGGCGCGGTTCGAGCCCCTGGCCTGCGTCTCATCCAATTGACGCAGGCCGGGAGCGAGGCGCCGGCCGCCGCCCGGCATCGCGCCTGTTCAGGCCTTGGCCAGCGCCTGCTTGGCGCGCGGCCGCCCAAGGTCGGGGAGGAACGCGGTCAACAGGCCCAGCAGCGGCAGGAACGAGCAGAGGTGATACACATACTCGATGCTGGTCACGTCGGCCACCTTGCCCAGCACCGCGGCGCCCAGGCCGCCCATGCCGAAGGCGAACCCGAAGAAGAGGCCCGACACCGTGCCCACCTTGCCGGGCATCAGCTCCTGGGCGAACACCAGGATCGCAGAGAAGGCCGAGGCCAGGATCAGGCCGATGACGAAGCTCAGGATGCCGGTCCACGCCAAGTCCACGTAGGGCAACGCGAGCGCGAATGGCGCCACGCCCAGGATGGAGCCCCAGATCACCTTCTTGCGCCCGATGCGGTCGCCGATGGGGCCGCCCAGTATCGTGCCCAGGGCCACGGCGATGAGGAAGCCGAACAGGTGCATCTGCGCATTCTGCACCGATACGCCGAAGCGATGCATCAGGTAGAAGGTGTAGTAGCTGGTGAAGCTCGCCATGTAGAAGTACTTGGAGAACAGCAGCGTCAGCAGGATGGCCATCGAGCCCGTGACCGCCCCGCGGCTGAGCGAGGATGGGGGCGGAGCCGGCCGGGCCTTGCGCGGGCCGGACAGGTGCTGCCGCTTGTACCAGGCGCCGACCTGGTAGAGCACGACCATGGCCAGCAGCGCGGCCAGGGCGAACCATGCCAGGCTGTCCTGGCCACGCGGGATGATGAACCAGGCGGCCAGCAGCGGCCCCATGGCGCTGCCGGCGTTGCCGCCCACCTGGAAGATGGATTGCGCCAGGCCATGGCGGCCGCCCGATACCAGGCGCGCGACGCGGGAGGATTCCGGGTGGAAAATGGACGACCCGGTGCCCAGCAGCGCCGCGGCCACCAGCAGCGTGGCGTAATTGGGCGCGAAGGCCAGCAGCACGATCCCGGCCAGGCTGCACGCCATGCCGATGGGCAGCGAATAGGGCTTGGGATTGCGGTCGGTGTACAGGCCCACCAGCGGCTGCAGCAGCGATGCCGTGAGCTGGTAGAGCAGCGTGATCAGGCCGATCTGGGTGAAGGTGAGCGCGAATTCGCTTTTCAGCAGCGGGTAGACTGCCAGGATCAGCGATTGCAGCATGTCGTTCAGGAAGTGCGAGAAGCTGATCGCGCCCAGTATCTTGAAGCCGGTGCGCTCCGCCTGGGCGGACGGAACTTGGGCAGGGTTGACGCTTTGCATGATGTCTCTAGGGTTGCCCGACAGCGGGCTCAGGGTTTTTACGTATTTTCGTAAGCGTACCTGTCCGGATTCCGTCTGTCTTGCGAAAATAAGGCACGGCCCTTCTAGAAATGGACAAATCCCGCCCTTTTCCCGACTACCACGATTACGACCGCCGCGAGCGGCCGGTCACGGCCATGGCAAAGGACTTCCCGCCGGGCTATCGCACGGGTCCGCACCGGCACCCCTCGGGACAGCTGGTCTATGCCTTGTACGGCGTCATGGTCGCCCACACCGAAATGGGGCGGTGGGTGGTGCCGCCCACCCGGGGGCTGTGGATGCCCCCCTCGGTCCACCATGAATTGCGCATGGTGGGCGAGGTGCGCATGCGCACCGCCTACATCCATCCCGACGCGGCCCGCCACCTGCCCAGCCACTGTTCGGTGATGGCCATTTCGCCGCTGCTGCGCGAGCTGATCCTGGCGGCCATCGACATCCAGGGTCCCTACGACGACGACACGCGCGACGGCCGCGTCATGCGGCTGCTGCTGGACGAGCTGCGGCAGCTGCCCATGCTTCCGCTGCGCCTGCCCCGGCCCGCCGATGCGCGCCTGCAAGCGGTATGCGAAGCCATCGTCGCCGCTCCCGACGACAAGACCACCATCCAGGGATGGGCCGGCCGCCTGGGAGTGGATGCCAAGACCGTACACCGTCTTTTCGTGCGCGAAACCGGCATGACTTTCGGCCAATGGCGCCAGCAGGCACGGCTGCTGGAAGCGCTGGAACGCCTGGCCGAAGGCGCCAAGATCCTCGACGTTGCCCTGGAGCTGGGCTACGCCAGTCCCAGCGCGTTCTCCACGATGTTCAAGCGGCAGTTCGGCGTGGCGCCCAGCGCGTTCTTCGATCAATAGGCGGCCGGCGGCCCGTCCAGGAAATGGGCCAGTCGAAAGCCACGCGGCGGCGCTCCCCCAGCGCCGCCGCAGTCGGCCGCCAGATGGCCGAGGACGCGCCGAAGCCATGCAGCAACAGCAAGGGTGTCTCGCGCGCCATGGCGTCAGTTGTCCAGCATCACGCCGGACTTCTGCACGATCTCCCGCCAGCGGCGCGCCTCCTCGCGCAGTTCCGCCGCGAACCCGGCGGGCGAGCCCTTGCCCGGCACGAAACCGCCCTGGGCAAAGGCCTCGCGTACCTGGGGTGTGGCCAGGACCTCGTTCAGCGCCTGCGATAGCGCCTCGAGGATTGCCGGATCGGTGCCCTTGGGCGCCGCCAGCCCCCACCAGTTGCTGAGCACGACGTCCGGCATGCCGGCCTCGGCTGCGGTGGGCACCTCCTTCAGGCCCGGATAGCGGCTGGAGGAGGCGACGGCCAGCGCGCGCACGCGGCCTTGGGGCATGTATGCGGCGGCGATGCTGTAGCCGCCGATGTAGAGCTGGATCTCGTTGGCCAGCAGGGCCTGCACGCCCAGCGACGAACCGCGGTAGGGAATGTGGGTCATGTTCGCGTGCATGGCCTCGCTCAGCATGTAGGCCGACAGGTGCGGCGTGGTGCCCGCTCCCGGGGAGCCGTAGTTCAGCTTGCCCGCGTGCTCCCGCGCGTACCGGGCGAAGCCCGCGTAGTCCTCGGCCGGCACGGCCGCGCTGATGTAGATGAAGGCGGGCACGTCGGCCAGCTTGCCCACCATGGCCAGGTCCTGCAGCGGATCGAACCCCAGTTTGCGGTACAGGAACTGGTTGATGACGAAGTTGTTGGTCGCGCCCAGCACCAGCGTATAGCCATCGGGCTTGGCGCGCACCACGTCCTGCACGCCGATGTTGCCGCCCGCGCCGGTACGGTAATCGATGACCAGGGGCTGGCCCAGGCGCTTCTCCAGCAACGGCTGCACCTGGCGGATGGCGATGTCGCCCGCCGCCCCGGGCGCGTAGGGCAGCACGATGCGTATGGGCCGGTCGGGATAGCCCGCCCGCGCGGCGGCGGCAAGACAGATCAGGAGGCCGGCGGCGAACAGCGCGGCGCGGCGGCGAACGGTATCGGTCACGGCATGCCCTCCTTCAAGCGATGCGCCGGATCTGTCGCCGGCGCGGCGGCGTGGCGCTACAGGTCGATGCGCATCAGGTCATGGGCCAGGCGCAGCGGGCCGTCGTAGTTCTTGCGTATGTCGGCCACGATTTCGTCCATCAGGTGCGGGCCCATCAGCTCCACCGGCAGGTGCTTGGCGGCGGCGCGCCTGAGCACGGGGCTGGTGGAATCGAAATGGCCGAAGTGGGTCGCCACCAGGCTCTTCACCTTGGCCCGGCGGGCGATCTTGCCCAGATCCGTCGGGCTGGTGTGGGCATAGGTCCCGACGCCGGTCTTGGCGCGGTGGGCGATGAAGGATTCGGGGAAGGTGCACTCATGGATCAGCAGGTCGGCATCCTGGGCCAGCCGAACCATGGCCTCGCACGGCGCGGTGTCGCCGCTGAACGCGATGACCTTGCCCTCGGCCTCGACGCGTACCCCGAAGCATTCGCAGATGTCGCGCGGGATGTGCTCGACCCAGTCGACCGAAACCCACCTTGGCCGGGTCCACATTGGCACGCACCATCTGCCGGGTCGCGCCTTCGCCGCAGTCGAACAGGTAGTGCCGGTCGTCGTCCAGCGTGAGCAGGATCGCGGACTGGCCGCGGTCGGGATCGGGAAGGGCGGCGCCGGTACCCAGCATCGTGATCTTCATCAAGGCCTCGCGTTTCGGGGATTGGACGAGGCCAGTGTAGGCATCCGGTGACTACCGATGCTCCTGCAGGCCGTACGGGACGAGGCCGCCGGGCTGGAAGAACAGGCGGAACGGGAGTGAAGGACCCCGGCCGCCAGCGGCCGATCCTGCACGAGGAATTATCAACAGACAGGAAACGAACCCTTCCATTTTTGACGATTGATTGCCTGACAGTACGCGCCTATATTGCCCGGAGAGCTATAGGAGTCCGCCATGTCCGCGTCCAGCGCCCATCGTCTGCCCACCTTCTTCATTCCACATGGAGGGGGCCCCTGCTTCTTCATGGAATGGCCCGGCAACCCCGGCATGTGGGACCGCATGGCCGCATTCCTGAAAGGGCTTGCCGCGTCGGCGCAAGTGCGTCCCAAGGCGGTGCTGGTCGTCTCGGGCCACTGGGAAGAAGAAGCCTTCACCGTCAACGCCGGCCCCAATCCGCCGCTGCTGTTCGACTACTACGGTTTTCCCGAGCACACCTACCGCCTCGAATACCCCGCCCCGGGCTCGCCCGCGCTGGCCGCCCGCGTCCAGGCGCTGCTGGGCGAAGCCGGCATCGGTTCCGGCGCGGACGCCACGAGGGGCCTGGACCATGGGGTGTTCGTACCATTCAAGCTGATCTTTCCCGATGCCGACGTGCCCATCGTCCAGTTGTCGATGAAGACGGGCCTGGATCCCCAAGAGCATCTGGCCGCGGGGCGGGCGCTTGCGCCGCTGCGCGACGAGGGCGTGCTGATCGTGGGCAGCGGCATGAGCTTTCACAACATGCGCGGGTTCTCGCCGGCCTTCCATCCTGCTTCGCAGCGCTTCGACGACTGGCTGGCCGAAACCGTGGCCCTGCCGCGCCCGGCGCGCGAGCAGGCGCTGGAAAACTGGCAACAGGCCCCGGATGCGCGCGTCGCGCAACCACGGCCGGATCATTTACTGCCGTTGATGGTGGCCGCGGGCGCGGCCGGCGACGATCCTGGCCGCCGCGTTTTCCAGGACGAGGTCATGAACGTCGTCGTTTCCGCGAGCCGGTTCGGGTAGGGAGCCCACCCCCCGGCGGCCTGCGGCCGCTCCCCCTCCAGGGGGCGGCGCTGGCGGACCGGCAAAGCCGGATCCGCGGCGCCCTGGGGTACCACCGGGCTGGCGGGGAGTGGCGTCCTGGAGGGAAGCTCATGCGTCGCGGCGACGCTGGGCCACGCTTGGAAGGGCAAGAATTCTTGTTGTTGTGCCGTTGTTCTTTGTCTACCGCTCGCCATGTTCATCTCAAGGAAAGAAAAAATGCAGACTTCCAATGACTTCTTCGCCGTCTGGGCTCCCCGCGCGCAAGCGCTGATGCGCATCGTCGTCGCCTACGTGTTCATGCAGCACGGCACGGCGAAGTTCTTCGATATTCCCTCGCTGGGCTTCCAGGGAATACAGCTGTTCTCGCTCATGGGATTGGCGGGGGTGCTGGAGATCGCCGGGGGCCTGCTGATGATCCTGGGCCTGTTCACCCGGCCGGTGGCGTTCATCCTGTCGGGCTTCATGGCGGTGGCCTATTTCATGGCCCATGCGCCCAAGGCTTTCCTCAGCCCCTTGCAGAACGGCGGCGAGCCGGCGGTGCTGTATTGCTTCGTGTTCCTGTTCTTCGCCGTGGCCGGGGCCGGCGCGTTCAGCATCGACGCGGCGCGCGGCAAGGCCTGAGAGGCTTGGATACCCTGGTCAGCATGAAGGTGTTCCGCCTCGTGGTCGAGGCGGGCAGCTTCGCGCGGGCGGCGGCGCAGATGGGTATCTCGCCCGCCATGGCGAGCAAGCATCTTGCCCACCTGGAACGCAGCCTGGGGGCGCGGCTGCTCAACCGCACCAGCCGGCACGTCAGTCCCACCGAGGCGGGACAAGTCTATTTCGAGCAGTGCTGCGAAGCGCTGGACCTCCTGGACACCGCCGAAGCCACCCTGCAGGACAGCCACGCCGAACCGCGGGGGCAATTGAAGATCACCGCGCCCGTCTGGTGCGCCAACCGCCGCTTCGCCGGCATGCTCGCCTGCTATCGCGAACGCTACCCCCGCGTGGCCATCGACCTGCGCCTGAGCAACTACAAGGTAGACCTGGCCGAGGAAGGCTTCGACCTCGCCTTGCGTGCCGCGACCCAGAACGCGCCCTCCCTCATCGCGCGGCCCCTGTGCGAGGTTCCCTTCGCGCTGGTGGCGTCGCGCGATTACGCCGCCCGGCACCGTATCGACACCCCGGCCGAACTGGCCGACCGCCCCGCGGTGCTGCCTGCCTATATCAGGCGGCCGGAAGAGATCCGCCTGCATGGGCCGCAAGGCCCGGCCACGCTGCGCATGCCCGTCGCCTTGAAGACGGACGATTCTTCCCTGGCGCGCCACAGCCTGCTGGCCGGCATAGGTCCGGGCTACCTGCCCGAGTGGCTCATCGCCGACGACCTCGCCAGCGGCGCGCTGGTCCGGCTGCTGCCGGCATACCGCCCTCCGTCCGTGACGCTGTATGCCGCCTATACCAGCCGCAAATTCCTGACGCCCAAGGTGCGCACCTTCATCGATTTCTTCAGCGCGGCCTTCGGCCAGGCCTCCACGGAATCCCGTCCCTAGACGGTCTCAGCCGTGGGCCGGGTGCACCACCGCCATCCATATCGGCTCGCTGCGATCGAGCATCACCTGCAGGGCCCGGTTCACCTCGGCAAGCGGGAAATGGTGCGTAATCAGCTCGTCCGCGCCGAGCCTGCCCGAACCCAGCAGTTCCAGCACCGCATCGGTATCCGACCGGGTGCAGGCGCGGGTGCCGACGATCCGCCAGCATTTCTGCATGATCTCGGCAATGGGCATGGCCAGCGGCGCGGTGCTGCCTCCCATGTGGACCAGCGTGCCGCCCAGCGCCAGCGCGCGCACCGCCTGCACCGTGCCGGGTCCGCCGGGAAAGTAGTCCAGCACCGCGTCCGCGCCATCGGGCAGCAGCTCGCGCAGCCGGCGGGTGAGCCCCTGGTTGTCCGCCCAGTCGGCTTCCAATTCCTCCAGCGCGAGCAGTTCGACCGGCAGGTCGCCCGCCAGCGGCCGGAGCGCCTCCAGCCGTTCGCGCGATCGCGCCACCAGCACGAGCTGGCGCGCGCCGTAGAACCTGGCGAGCTTGATGCTCGCGGTGCCCATGGTGCCGGTGGCGGCGGTGATGACGAGGCGCCCGGGCTCGGGAATCGCGGCGCACTTGAGCGCACGCACCGCATTGGCCAGGTCGTGCACCTTCGCGCCCACGTCGAAGTTCACGTTGTCGGGCAGGACGTCGACCAGCCACGCGGGCACGCGCGCGTACTCTGCCAGCCCGCCCTCGTGATAACGCGCGTACAACTCCATCTTGCCGGTGCCGAAGGCGGCGTGGCCGATCATGCCGGTTTCGGCGCACAGCTGCTGGCGATCGGTGCGGCAGTAGACACACTGACCGCACGACAGCATGGGATGCACGCGCACCCGGCGGCCGACCAGCGCGCCGGCGGCCTGGGCGCCGGCCGCCACCACCACGCCGGCAATCTCATGGCCGGGCGTGGAAGGAAGATGCTTGAAGCGGCCGCGTTCGAGCAGCTTCATCATGCCGGGGGCGATGCCGGCGGACATCACCTTGACCACGACGTCCTCCGGGCCGGGTTCCGGTACCGGCAACCGTTCGAGGCTCAGTTCAGTCGCGCCCCGGTGGGCCCGGGCGGCAAGCATGGTGGTCATATCGCTACCTTCTTCATGGCTGGCGACGCAGCGCGTCGATGTCTTCGGGGGTCAGCCGGGCGGCCTGCCGCGCGGCCTTGGCCACCTGCGGAATGGGGCGGGCGGAAACCAGCGACAAGTGCGTGCTGGGCGCCGCATGGATACTGGCAAAGGCCACCGCGCGGGGAATCCGGACAAAGTCGCCGGGCTCGAGGTGCAGCACGCCGCGCTGGGTCACGAGGGTGCGCGTGCCCGACACCTGGTACTGGATCTCTTCCGCGTTGCGCAGCCGGCGATAGGCGTGCCCGGTCGAGGCATCGGCGGTCGTCTGCCCGATCATGATCTCGGGGCTGCGGTACAGCCACACGGTAGCGGCGGCGTCGCCGTCGGGCCGCAGCACTTCCAGCCGGTCTTCGGTCTCGTCGGCATGGGCCAGCAGCAATTGCTCGTCGACCGGCGCGAGGGCGACATCCTGGCCGGGGCCGGCCACGCCCTCGGTGACCAGTTCGTTGATAGGCGCCGGC
Source organism: Pigmentiphaga sp. NML080357 (assembly GCF_002188465.1). GTDB lineage: Bacteria > Pseudomonadota > Gammaproteobacteria > Burkholderiales > Burkholderiaceae_B > Pigmentiphaga. The sequence continues at coordinate 285,759 of NZ_NINW01000003.1, forward strand.
GCCCAGCCTGGAAACGGCGGAATCCGGGCTTCCGAGCGCCGGTCCACGGGCCCCAGGCGCTCGACCGGGCCAGGAACGTAGAACAGCAGATGGACGTCGCGGCGGCCATAGTTATCGTGGGCCACGCCGTCGGGCAGCAGCGCGAACTCGCCCGGCGCCACGTCGACGCTGCCGAGCTCGGTCATGATGGTGCGCTCGCCGCAGACCTGGAACGAGATCTCGTCCACCCCGCAATTGCGATGGTAGAAAGGCTGGCGCGCATTCATCGTCTGCCATTCGATGCGCACCGCCGCGCTCTCGTAGACGCCGCGCGGCGGCACGAACGGCTGGTCGACGTAGTCGGGCGGGAAATGCACCGCCTCGATCGGCGGATAGTCGCGGGGAGGACGCCCGCGGCCGGGCAAGGGCTCGGCCAACAGCAGTTCCTCGCGCCGCCGCAGCTTGCGCGGCGGCGCATCGAATGGGAAGGCGTCCAGGTATTCGTGGACTTCAGGCACGGCGGTCTCCTCGTTTCTGCCATCCATGCGCGGCATGCCCGCCGCTGCAGGGATTCAGGCCAAAAGGCCTGCCTCGCGGTAGTAGCGCTGCGCGCCCGCGTGCAGCGCGATGGGCGGACGAGCCATTCTGGCGGGCTCGAGCGGATACGACAGCGGACTGCGCTGCGCCGGCAGGTGGCGGTACTGGCGTTCGATGGCCGCGCGCGTCTCCACCAGGCACCAGGTCAGCAGATGGGCCACCTCCTCGTCCATGTCGTCGCGCACCAGCACCAGGAAGTCCGAGAAGTCGAGGGCATCGAGCGGCGTCTCGAGATTCTTCCAGTATCCGGCCGGCAGCCGATTCGCCGGAAAACCGTGCGCCTCGCGCAGCCGCGCCAGCGCGCCGGCCTCCGCCGCCAGCGGCACCGCCTGGCCGGACTCCACGATCTGCGCCCACCAGGGTGTCATGATGGCTTCCTGCAGGACGGCGTCCACCTCCCCTGCTTCCATGCGCGCCAGGCTGTCCCGCGGGTTGGTGTCCTCGACGTAGGCGCCGCCCCAGGCGGACAAGGTCGCCTCGTCGATGCCGTGCGCCTGCATGAAAAGACGGGCCACATAGCCGATGAAATTGGTGCCGTCGTTGCGCGAGGTCGCGATGCGCAGGGCCGGCTTGCGGCGGCGCAGCTCCTCGAACGAACGAATGCCGAGCTCGGGCTTGAGCGCCAGCACCATGCGGTCGTTCTGCGGCAGCACGGCCAGCGAGCGCAGGTTGGGCGCGGCACGGCCCTGGAAGATGCCTTGGCCGGTCAGCGCCGCCGGCATCAGCATGGCCGGCGTCACCAGGCACAGATCGACCTCGCCGTCCTGAACCAGGTCGATGGCTTCGATGCCGCCCCCACGGATGCTCCAGATGGCCACCCGGCTCTTGGGACCGGTGCGCTTGCAGAACTCCTCGCACAACCAGGAGCAGATGCGGTGGAAATTCGCCTGCCCCCAGTCGCCGACGAAGCGCAGGTGGTAGGAGCGGGATAGAGCGGGTTGCATGGCGGATCCCCTATTCGACCTTGACGTTGGCGTCCTGGATCACCTTGGCCCAGAACGCGTTCTGCTCGCGCACCAGCGCCGCGAAGGCCTGCTGGTTGCTGTCCACCGGCTCGAAACCCAGCTCCAGGAGGCGGGTCCTGATCTCGGGGCGCGCCAGCACCTTCTGCACCGAGGCGGCCATCTTGGCCGTCAGCGCCGGCGGCGTGCCGGCCGGCACCAGCAGGCCGCCGAATCCCACCACCTCGAAGCCGCCGTAGCCCGACTCTTTCATGGTCGGAATGTCCGGACTGATGGGCGAGCGGGCCGATCCGGTGCTGGCAAGAATGCGCATGGTGCCCGCCTGCACGTGCGGCAGCAGATCGGAATACGAGGCGAACACGCTGGAGATGCGGCCCGCCGCCACGTCCATCACGGCCGGCGGGATGCCGATATAGGGAACGTGCAGCATGTCGATGCCGGCCTGCTTCATCAGGATGACCATGTTCAAGTGGGGGGTCGAGCCCTGACCGGGACTGGAGAACGACAGCGTCGAACCGGGCTTCGCCGCGTACGCGGCGAATTCCTTGACGGTCTTGGCCGGCAGCCCCGCGTTCACCCCCAGCCACAGCTGGGCGTTGAAAAGCTGCGCGACCGGCGCGAAGCTCGATACCGGGTCGTAGCGGGCGCTGCGCAACAAGTGCGGTGCCTGCACGAAGGGGGTCGTGCCCAGCAGCATGGTGCGGCCATCCGGCGGCGCCTTGGCGACATGGGCCGCGCCGATGAGGCCGGATGCGCCGGCGCGGTTGTCCACCACCACCGGCACGCCCCATTCCTTGGAGAGCGGCTCGGCCACCAGCCGCGCGGCGTTGTCGAACGAGCTGCCGGCCCGGCCGGAAACCACGATGGTGACGCGCCCGCCGTCGAACGGCTCGGCGGCCGCCGGCCCGGCGCCGGCCAGGATCGACGCGACGCAGGCGAGCGCCGGCAGGCAGGTGCGCGCGAAGCTTGCGCGCCGGCGCGGACCGGCGCTCGGAATGTTCGGTTTCATGACTGTCTCCCCCTCTCGTTCCGGGTAGGTTGTTGTGCGAATACTGTGATGCCGGCAAGAAGAGGTCAAACAGAATTCTCAACAGTTGAGACGCCCGGAGATGCCGATGCCGGAGGATTCCATGGGGGTAAACGAGCCTGGATATCCGAACAGGCGTATCGTTTCCGCTAACGCATCCTGGAAACGCGCTTTGAACAACTCTGCTCCCCTGCGCCGCCCCGGCGGCGGCTTCGCCACCCTGCGCACGCTCCTGCCCTATTTGTGGCCGGCCCACGCCCCCAACCTGCGGCTGCGCATCGTGGCGGCCGTGGCCCTGCTGATCGCCGCCAAGGTCGCCAACGTCTACGTTCCCATTTTCTACAAGTCCGCGGTCGATACGCTGGGAGGCACCGCCGGCGCCGCGCTCGCCATCCCGATCGGCATGATCCTGGCGTACGGCGGCGCGCGCGTCCTGACGCTGGTGTTCTCGGAACTGCGCGATGCGGTATTCGCGCGCGTGGCCCAACACGCCATCAGAGTAGTCGGGCTGCAGGTCTTCCGGCACCTGCACGCGCTGGCGCTGCGCTTCCATCTGGCGCGGCAGACGGGCGGCCTCACGCGCTCCATCGAACGCGGCACCAAGGCCATCGATACGCTGCTGTCCTACATGCTGTTCAATGTGCTGCCCACGCTGTTCGAGATCGGCCTGGTGACCATCATCCTGTGGCGCATGTTCGACGTATGGTTCGCGCTGGCGACCTTCGTCACTGTCACGCTGTACATCGCCTACACCCTCGTCATCACCGAATGGCGCACGAAGTTCCGGCGCCAGATGAACGAGACGGATTCCGAGGCCAATACCAAGGCCATCGACAGCCTGCTCAACTACGAGACCGTCAAGTACTTCGGCAACGAGGAACACGAGGCGCGGCGCTACGATCATGCCCTGGACCGCTATGAGCGTGCGGCGGTCAAGAGCCAGGTTAGCCTGTCGCTGCTCAACATCGGGCAGGCCGCCATCATCTCGGTCGGCCTGACCGTGGTGATGTGGATGGCGGCGCGCGGCATCGTCGCCGGGCGGCTGAGCATCGGCGACTTCGTGCTGGTCAACGCCTACCTGCTGCAACTCTACCAGCCGCTCAATTTCTTCGGCTTCGTCTATCGCGAAATCAAGCAGTCGCTGATCGACATGGATCGCATGTTCGAACTGCTGTCCGAGGACCGCGAGGTCGCCGACCGGCCCGGCGCGCCGGCGCTGCAGGTAGGCGGCGCCACGGTGGAGTTCCGCCACGTGGTGTTCGGCTACGATCCCCGCCGCCTGATCCTGAAGGATGTCAGTTTCACCATTCCGGCCGGCAAGACGATAGCGGTGGTCGGTTCCTCTGGCGCGGGCAAGTCGACGCTGAGCCGCCTGCTGTTCCGCTTCTACGACGTGAACGAGGGCGCCATCCTGATCGACGGCCAGGACATCCGCGAGGTCACCCAGGCCAGCCTGCGCGCGGCCATCGGCATCGTGCCGCAGGACACGGTGCTGTTCAACGACACCATCTACTACAACATTGCCTACGGACGGCCCGGTGCCACGCAGGCGGAGGTCGAGGAAGCCGCGCGGCTCGCGCACATCCACGAGTTCATCCTGGCCATGCCGGACGGCTACCAGACCGTGGTGGGTGAACGCGGGCTGAAATTATCGGGAGGCGAGAAGCAGCGCGTCGCGATCGCCCGCACCATCCTCAAGCGGCCTGCGGTATTGGTTTTCGACGAAGCCACGAGCGCGCTGGACACCCACACCGAGCGCGAGATCCAGACCAACCTGCGGGAGGTCAGCAAGGGGCGCACCACGCTTACCATCGCGCACCGGCTGTCGACCATCATCGATGCGGACGAGATCATCGTGCTGGATGGCGGGAAGGTGGTGGAGCGGGGCCGCCACCACCAGTTGCTGACGCTGAACGGCGCCTATGCCGCCATGTGGAAGCGGCAGCAGGAAAGCGCGGGCGATGGGGAGGAACTCAAGCCCTACCGGGCGGCCGTAGAGACGTCCTGAAGGGTCGTTACGCGTAGCGGGCGGGATGCAATCCGGGGAGCGGGGCCCTTCCAGCCGACCTGCGCGGCACCGTCAGGCCGCGGCGGCGTCGTCCAGCGTCGCCCGCAGCGCCGCCACCAGCGCATCGGTGTCGCGCGCCGCGAGCTTCTGCTTGTCGAACAGGTTGCTGCCCATGCCGACGATGTCGGCGCCGGCGCGGAAATAAGCGGCCATGTTGTCGCGGGTCACCCCGCCGGTAGGGCAGAACAGCGTGTCGCGGAACACCGCCTTGAGCGCCGCCAGGTGGCCCGGCCCACCCGTATCGGCCGGAAAGATCTTGACCACGTCCGCGCCCGCCGCACGGGCCGCGATGATCTCCGTGGGCGTGAACGCACCCAGCATGCTCAATGCGCCGGCGGCGCGCGCCAGCTCGACCAGCGGCGGCACGACGCCCGGCGAGACCAGGAAATCGGCACCGGCTTCGAGGGCGGCGCGGGCCTGCTCGGCATCCAGCACCGTGCCGACGCCGACCAGGACATCGGCACGGCCCGCGAGCTCGGCATCGGCGCGTACCGAGCGCAGCACCCCCAGCACGTCGGGTATGGTCCAGGTCAGCTCTATGCCGCGGCAACCCGCGCGCAGCGCGACCTGGGCGGCATAGAGGGCGGTGGCGGCATCCTGGTAGCGCAGCACGGGAATCAGTCGGGCCGAGCGCAGCACCGCCCAGCGCTGTTGGGGAACGGGATCGTTCATCGTGGTGGTCCGGTCACTCACTTATAGTCAGGAGGCTAACACGGCGTCCGGCGACGTCCTGTAAAAGGCGGCAACACGACGGCTCATCCCCGGGCCGACGCGGTCGTCGCGATGGGCGGCCGGGCTTTCCACACCAGCATGCACACCAGGCCCATGCACGCCCCCGCGCCGGTCACCGCGTACCACCCCCCATGCGCGTAGGCCCACGCCGAAACCAGCGATCCGGCCGAACCGCCGATGAAATAACTCGTCATATAAGCCGCCGTCAGCCGGCTGCGCGCCTCGGGACGGATCCGGTAGATGGCGTTCTGGTTGCTGATGTGCACGGCCTGCGCGGCCAGGTCGAGCAGGATCACGCCGGCCACCAGCAGCAGCACCGACACCTTGGCGAGCGCGAGCGGGAGCCATGATGCGAGCATGATGGCCAGGCCGTAGCGGGTCGCCACCTCGCCCTTGCCGCGGTCGGCCAGCCGGCCCACGCGCGCCGCGGCAAGGGCGCCCGCCGCGCCCGCCAGGCCGAACAGCCCGATGGTGAAGGTCGAATACTCGAAGGGCGGCGCGGACAGCAGGAAGGCGAGCGACGTCCACAGCATCGCGAAACCCGCGAAGGTAAAGGCGCCGAGCAGCGCCCGCGTGCGCAGCACCGGTTCCTGGGCGAACAAGGCGGCGATGGAGGCGATCAGCCGCCCGTAAGGCATGCCGGCCGCCTGCACCGGATGGTGGGGCAGCGCCCGGCGCATCACGAACGCCAGGATCGCCATCAGCACCGCGGCGAACCAGTACACCGCGCGCCAGCTTCCCATCGAGGCCAGCGTGCCGGCGAAGGTACGCGCCAGCAGGATGCCCAGCAACAGGCCGCTCATCAGCGTGCCGACGACCTTGCCGCGCTCGTGCGGCGCGGCGAGCGTCGCGCCGAAAGGCACCAGCACCTGGGCCACGACCGAGAACAATCCCGCCACGGCGGTCCCCGCCAGCAGGACCGGGAGGCTGTCCGCCATGGCGCTGGCGCACAGCCCGGCCGCCGCCAGCAGCGTCATGACGAAGATCAGGTTGCGCCGGTCGAACAGGTCCCCCAGCGGGACCAGGAAGAACAGCCCGACGGCATAGCTGACCTGCGCCGCCGTCACGATGGAACCCGCCGCCGGCACCGACAGGCCTAGATCGCCGGCGATGACGTGCAGCAGGGGCTGGGCGTAGTAATTGGCTGCCACGGTCACGCCGGTGGCGATGGACATCAGCCAGACGAGGCCGGGGTTGAGGTTGCCCGAAGATGCGGTATTCGTGTTCATTGCGGATGGACGGCTCCTTGCCCTGCATTATTTCGCACCGGCCATCCATGAATCCAATGCATAATTTTCATTCTTTTCATCTTTTTTCAAGATAGATCGGCGGACGGCAGGGCGATGCGATGAATCTCAGGCAGATCGAATATGCCATCGCGGTGGCCGAGGAAGGCAGCTTCACTCGGGCGGCTCACCGTTGCCACACGGTGCAGTCCGCGTTGAGCCACCAGATCGCCAGGCTCGAAGAAGAATTGGATGCGCGGCTGTTCGAACGGACCTCGCGCAGCGTGCGCCTGACTCGCGCGGGCGAAGCCTTTCTGGCGGCGGCCCGGCGCGCCCTGGACGCCACCGGCCGCATCGCCGCGGAAGTGGCGGCCGCGCAAGGCGAGATCCGGGGCACGCTGTCGGTGGGTACGATCTCGACCCTGACCGCCATCGACCTGGTGGACGTCCTGGCGAAATTCCATGCCCGCCATCCCCAAGTGGACATCCGGCTGAACGTAGGCATGAGCGAAGCCCTGCTCGACAATGTGCGCGAAGGCCGCGCCGATTTCGGCTTCATCGGCCTGTGGCCGAGCGCGCGGCTCCCTGCGGTGCAGTCGCGTCTGCTGGCGGAGGAAAAGCTGATGGCGTTGCTGCCGCCGCGGCATCCGCACGTTGGGCGCAGATCGATCGCGCTGGCCGAACTGGCCCGGTTTCCGCTGGTAGACTTCTATGCGGGAAGCAGCGCGCGGCGACAGACCGACGAAGCCTTCGGCGCCGCCCGGATCGAACGGCGCGTGAATTTCGAGGTCGACCATATCGACCTGCTGCGGCAGATCGTCCGCAAGGGACTGGCGCTAGGGCTGGTGCCGAGTTCGCTGGCCGCGCAGGCCGGCGGCTTGCCGAGCGTGCCGATCACCGACGCTCCTCGGCGCCGCGTCTATGCCATCTGGTCGAGCACACCGAGTCCCGCGGCGGCAGCCTTCCTCGCGTTGCTCGAGAGCCATTTTCCAAGCCATACCGATACCGACCATGCAAGAACTCGATAGACCCCTGGAAACCGTCATCGTCCGCGTCACCGGCAAAGTCCAGGGTGTGGGCTACCGCCTGGCCACGGTGCGCCGCGCCCATATGGTGGGCGTGGGCGGCTGGGTACGCAACAATGACGACGGCTCGGTCGAGGCGCTCGTGCAGGGCACGCCCGACCAGGTCGACCAGATGCTCGAATGGATGCGCCAGGGCCCGCCCCAGGCGCGCGTGGACGAGCTCACGAGCGAACGCCAGTTCATCGACCGCAGGTTCGCCCGCTTCGAGCAGCAGTGATCAGCCGAGCTTGACGTTCACGTTCTTCGTATAAGTGAACTCGAGCAGCTCGGCAAAGCATTCCTCGCGGCCGATGCCCGACTGCTTGACGCCGCCGAACGGCGCGCCCAGGAAGTGCTGGCTGGTGTTGTTGATCCAGACGTAGCCGGTGGCGATGCGCCGGGCGGCCCGGTGCGCGGTGTTCAGGTCGCGTGTCCAGATCGACCCCGTCAGCCCGAACTCCACGCCGTTCACCTGCTCGAACAGCGTATCCTCGTCGCGCCACTTGAAGACGGACAGGATGGGGCCGAACACTTCTTCGCGCGCCAGCCGCATGTGCGGCTGCACGTCGGCGAAAACTGTGGGCTCGAAGAAGAAGCCACGGGCCAGTGCCGGATCGGCCGGCCGCTTGCCGCCGCATACCAGCCGCGCGCCCTCCTCCAGCGCGGAGGCGACGAACCCCTCGACCTTCTGCAATTGCGCCCGGCTCACCAAGGAACCCATGGTGGTTGCCGGATCGGTCGGGATGCCGGGCTTGTGGCGCTGCGGCAGCAAGGTCGCCACCGCGTCGAGCACCTGGTCGTGGATGGACTCGTGCAGGAAAACCCGGCTGGTGGAACCGCAGCTCTGGCCCGACCAGGTGAAGTTCATGCCGCCGATGATGCCTTGCGCCAGCTTGTCGAGGTCGGCATCCGGATAGGCTATCAGCGCATTCTTGCCGCCCAGCTCCAGCAACACCGGCTTGAGATCCTTGGCCGCGGTTTCCATGACGGCCTTGCCCGTCGGCACGCCGCCGATGAGCGTGATCTTGCGGACCAGCGGATGCCGCGACATCGCATCGCCGCACTCCCGGCCGCCGCACAGGAAGTTCACCACGCCGGGCGGGAAGATGTCGCCGATCAGTTCGGCCAGCCGGATGATGGACAGCGGCGCCTGGTCGGGCGCCTTGACCACGACGGTGTTGCCGGCCGCGAGCGGCGCGGCGATGCGCAGCGCGGCGAACATCAGCGGATGGTTGTAGGCGACGATGCGCGCGATCACCCCCATGGGTTCCTGCACGGTGTAGTTGAGATTGCCGTCCCCCATGGGAATGGTCTCGCCTTTCACCTCCGTGGCGAGGCCGGCGAAATACTCCAGGCCATCGGCAGCGAAGCCGGCGTCGTGGAGCAGGATGGAAACCGGGTTGCCGTTGTTGAGGGAGTCGAGCTGCGCCAGCGGCAATGCATGCTCGCGCAGCACCGCGGCGGCGCGGCGCAGGTAGTCGGCACGGCGGGCCGGCGGCGTGCTGGCCCAGGCGGGGAAAGCCGCATGGGCGGCGCGCACCGCGGCGTCCACGTCGGCCGCGCCCGCCACCGGCGCCTGGGTAATGGGTTCGTCGTAGGCGGGATTGATGGTGTCGGCATATTCGCCGGACCGGGGCGCATGCCAGGCACCGCCATAATACAGGCTGCGCTGGGCGGGAAGAATGCCCTCCGGGATTTCATGAGCACGCATGGAAGCTCTCCGCGAAATGGATGGCTAGTGATTGGAGCGGGTCAGGCCGGCCGTCATGGCGGGGTTGTAGCCGGGCTGCACGATCGCGTCGACCACGACGATGCCGCCCTCCCGGACCGCGGCGACGGCTTCGGTCAACGCCCGCTCCAGCTCGGTAGCATGGCGCACCGGCCCGATGCCGGTCAGGCCCTGCGCCCGCGCGATCGCCGCCAGGTCGGGCGCCGGCTCGTCGATGCGCTGGCCGATCCAGCGGTTCTCCACCGGGCGGCCGCGCTGCCGCGCCACGCGCTCCTGGTGGATCTCGTCATTGAAGAACGAGTGGTTGTTGCAGACGATCATCAGCATGGGGATGCCGGCATTGGCCGCGGTCCAGAGCGCGTTGGCGCCCATCATGTAGTCGCCGTCCCCGATCAGCGCCACGGGCAGCCGGCCGCTGCCCTTGAGCGCGAGCGCCGAGCCGATCGCCATGCCCGGGCCCGATCCCACCCCGCCCCCGCCGTCGTAGCCGATGAAGTCCAGGGGATGCCTGAAGTCCCACAGATCGCCGCTCCAGCTCAGCGGCAGGCGCATCAGGCAGGTGGGCGCATCGCCCACGACCTTGCGCAGGACGGCCGCGACAGTCGGCACCGTCATGGGCGCCGCCGGGTCCTCGGGAATCGCCGGCCGGGCCACGGGCGCGGCCGGCGGCGGGGGCGTGCGTCGAACGGCGACGTGTTCGTTCAGCAGCGCCACCGCCGGCTCGGGCTCGGACAGCAGGAACAGGTCGACCGGAGGCAGTCCCTGGTGATCCATGCTCCAGCCATTGTGGCTGTAGTGATCCACCGACACCTGGATGACACGGCTGCCCACCGGTTCGCTGCCCCACGCCTGCTTGAGCGTGCCGGCCAGGTCCAGCCAGTCCAGGCTGAGGACCACGTCGGCCTCGCGCAGCACTTTTTCCGATTGCGGATTCAGGAACATGCCGCAGGGCGCGGCGTGCAGCGGATGATCGGTGGGAAAGGCCGCGCCCACGCGCAGGTCCGTCAGCACCTGCGCCTGCAGCGTTTCGGCCAGGCGCACGCGCTCTGCCCAGCCCTCTTCCGACCGGGAGACCCGGCCCGCCAGGATGACGGGCCGCTTCGCCTTGGAAAGCCAGGCCGCGGCCTGCCGTATCTGCTCGTCGGCCGGGCGGGCGGGAGGAGGCGGCAGATAGCGGGCGGGGTCGGGCAAGGCGTAGTCCTGCTCGCAGCGCGCCTCCTGGAGCGAAGCGTCCAGGCATACGTAGACGGGCCCCTGGGGCGCGCTGGTCGCGATCTGGCGCGCGCGCAGCAAAGCCTCGAGCGCGGCCGGCACGGAGGCCGGCTGGGCATCCCACTTGACGAAGTGGCGGACGAGCGCGCCCTGGTCCTGCGCGGTGTGGATCCAGTCTATCCACGGACGCCGCTTGGCCGCGTCCACCGGACCGGTGGCCCCGAGAATGATCACGGGCGCGCGGTCGACCCACGCGTCATAGATGGCCATGGACCCGTGCATCAGGCCGACGTTGGCGTGCAGCGCCGCACCCAGCGGCTTGCCCGTCACCTTGGCGTAGCCGTGCGCGATGGCGACCGCGTGCTCCTCGTGCAGCACCACGATCATCTGCGGCTGGCGGTTGCCCAGGTGGTTGACCAGGCTGTCGTGCAATCCTCGGTAGCTCGAACCCGGGTTCAGGATCAGATAGGGGATGTCCAGTTCGCGCAGCATGTCGGCGATCCTGTCGCTTCCCCAGACGACGCCGTCGTCGTTCCAGGCTTGCGGTTCGTCGCGTCGGACCAGCGATTCGGTCGAGGACTTCATGGTGTTTCCTATGAGCAATGAACAGGGAAGGGGATGGGTCGGAAGGAATCAATCGACCCGGATGTTGGCGCGCCTGATGACCTCGGCCCACCGCTCGCGGTCCGTGACCATCATCCGGTCGAATTCGGCGGGCGTGCTTGTCGCGGCTTCTATGCCTTGCTCGCTCAGCTTGGCCTGTACTGCGGGCAGCTTGAGCGCCCGGTTCAGCTCGCCGTTGAGTTTCTGGATGATGCCGGGCGGCGTGCCCGCGGGCGCGATCAGGCCGATCCAGATGTCGCTCGCGAAGCCCGGCACCTTCTCCGCGATAGTGGGAACCGAAGGCAGGTATTGCAGGCGCTTGCCGCCGGTCACGCCCAGCGCCTTCAGGCGGCCGTTCTGGATGTAAGGCAGCGCCGAGTTGATCGGGCAGAACATCACGTCCACCGTTCCGGCAAGCACGTCGACCAGCGCGGGGCTCGACCCCTTGTAGGGCACGTGCGTGAGCTGCGTGGAGGTAAGCGACTGGAAAATCTCCGCCGACATGTGCTGCGGGCTGCCGGCCCCGGCCGATGCATAGGTCAGCTTGGTGGGCGCGGCCTTGGCCATCGCCACGAGCTCCTCGATCGACCCGGCCTTGAACTGGCCGGGCACGACCAGCGCCATCGGCACCGTCGCCATCAAGCCGACGCCGGTCAAATCCTTTTGCACGTCGAAAGGCAGCTTGGGATAGAGCGCCGGATTGACGGCCACGGTCTGGTTGGGCGCGATGCCCAGCGTGTAGCCGTCAGGTTTGGCCTTGGCCACCTGGTCGGTGCCGATGTTGCCGGCGGCGCCAGGCTTGTTCTCCACCACGAAGGGCTGGCCGAGCGTTTTCGACATTTCTTCGCCCAGTACGCGCGCCAGCACGTCGTTCGATCCGCCCGGCGGCAGCGGCACGATGATGCGGATGGGCTTGCTGGGGTAGTCGTCGGCATGGACGGCCTGGACGGCGCAGCAGCCACCGACGAGCGCCGCGACCAGTGCCGCTTGATGGGAATGCTTCATCATGTCTCCTCGCTGTGGACCCGCACCGCGACGCACGGGGGCGGGTCGCGGCGCGGGCCGGTTTGTTGGCGGGGGCCATGATAGGAACTGGCGTCCGGAGGTTCAATCTTGAATGTTGAATCAACTCACTCAACCTTGAATGTTGATTCAACATATGAACGGACATGGAAATGAAAAAAGGCCGCCGCCCCGTTTCCGGTGGCGACGGCCCGCCGCGCGAAGAACGGCGCCTTGGCGGCGCCTCCCGCTCAGCGCCCCTTGAATACGGGCGCGCGCTTCTCGATGAAGGCGCGCATGCCTTCCTTCTGGTCTTCGCTGTCGAACAGGCGCTCGAAAGCCCGGCGCTCGATGGCCAGGCCCGCTTCGAGGCTGGAATCGGCGCCCAGCCGCACGGCATCGCGAATCGCGCGCACGGCCAGCGGCGGCATGGTGCAGATCTGCCGGCCGATGGCCAGGGCGCGCTCGAGCGCCGTACCGTCGGGCACCAGTTCGCTCACCATGTTGGAGTGGTAGGCCGTCTTGGCGGGAATGCGATCGCCGGTCAGCGACCACAGGAGCGTCTTGTACTTGCCCGCCGAACGCAGCAGCCGCTGCGTCCCGCCGCCGCCGGGGATGATGCCTACCTTGATTTCGGGCTGGCCGAAGCTGGCGCCCTCGGCCGCGATGATGATGTCGCAGGCCAGCGCCAGCTCGCATCCGCCGCCCAGCGCGAATCCCTCCACCGCGGCGATGACAGGCTTGCCCAGCGTGCGCAGCACGTGGAACACCTGGTCCCCGCCCTGCAAGGCGTGGTCGGTGGGACGCATGGTCGACATCTCGACGATGTCCGAGCCGGCGACGAAATAGCCTCCGGCACCCGTCAGCACGATGCAGCCGATGGCCGGATCCTGTTCCAGCTCGCGCAGGTTCCGGATCAACGTGGCCTTGACCTCGGCATTGAGGGCATTCTTCCGTTCGGGACGGTCGATGACGATGACACCGACGCTGTCGTGACGCTCTTGGCGCACCGGCGCCTTGTTCTGTTGGGCTTGACTGTCAGACATGGGAAGCAAATCCAGTTGGCGATGAAAGCGCAATCGGCTGCGCGTTGGGAAAGACCCGCCGGGCAGTCTCCACACCCCCGGGCCCGACGTATCGAGAATAACAAAACCTGCGCGGCGGCGGCCGCGGACGGGGATCAGCGGCCGAGCAAACGCGCCGTCTCTTCAGCCGTACGTCCCGCATCGATCAGATGCATGAGGCGATACGTCCGGCATTCCGGCTCCCCCCAATCCCCTTCCAGCGCCCGCACCGCGGCATCGATCGCCTCTCGGTGGCGGACCAGCCATTTTTCCTCCTGCGCTTCCACCATGACCACCAGCATGCTTTCCGCATCGGCGCGCGCGGGCGCCTGCAAGCCGGGAACCGCCGGCGCCGCCGTATCGCAGGCGCCCGCGTGCACCCCGGTCAAGCCGGGAAGGCGGCCCAGCGCCAACGCGAGCGCCTCCCAGGACTGACGGCCCGGAGGCCGGGCCGACGTGGAGCGCAGCACGATCGTCTGCACCGCGGCGCCTACGCCATCCGCACGCGTAAAAACCGTGCGGCATGGCGCGCGGAAGAATTTTCCGAAGAACGGCCGCATGCGGTTGGTCCAGTCCGAACGATGGGACAACAGACGCAGATAGGCATCGGAATACATGGCATCGATGGATGCCAGTTCATACAGCGTGAAATAGGGCAGGTCGGCATCCTCCCGGTTCACGTAGCGGCGCGCCCGCGTGATGCCCGGCATCGTGAGGCGTTCGGGCACGTGCTCCACCGAATGCCAGACGTTGTACTCATCGTCGTGGGCGGGATCGAAGCCGTTGAACAGTGCCAGGAATGCGGTGCCAGCCAATGCCATTTGTTTCTCGGGAAGAATGGGAACCACCAGCGACTATGCGTGTTTTGAACAGGGCCTGCAACCCGGCTGCCGGTTCGCCGTGCCTTTTCCGCACGCCGCCTTGCCGATACTGCACCGGCACCGGCCCGGCCTGGGAACGCCGCCCGCCGGCTGGTACAGTGTCCCCGGATCTATCGCACGTAGGCACGCCATGAACCGACTGTCTTCCCTCGTCGTGGTGCTGGCCCTGGCCGCCATCGGCACCGGCCTCTACCTGTGGCTGCGGCCGCCGGCCGCCCCGCAGGCTCCCGTCGTGGAGAACCCGCCGCCGATCGTGGCGGAGCCCTCCGAGCCCCCCACGCCGCCGGCCCCCGAACCGGAAATCCAGCATCCCATCGAACCGCCGCCCGCGGCGGAAACGCCCGAACCCGCTGGGCCGCCGGACATTACCGTGGCGCTGACCGGTCTCCTCGGCCGGGATGCCGTGCTGGCTTTCTTCAATCTCGATCACTTCATCCAGCGCGCGGTGGCGACGGTGGACAATCTCGCGCGTCCGCATGCGCCGCCCGCCGTCTGGCCGGTCAATCCGACCAAGGGCCGCTTCACGGTGGACGGCACGGCGCCCGAGGAACGCATCGCGCCGGCCAACTACGCCCGCTACAAGCCCTTCGTCGCCGCCGTGACGGCGGTCGACACCGGCAGGGCGGTCGCGCTCTACAAACAGCTCTACCCGCAGTTCCAGAAAGCCTACGAAGAACTGGGCTATCCGCGCAGCTACTTCAACGATCGCCTGGTGGCGGTGGTCGATACGCTGCTCGCCACGCCGGACCCGGCCGAGCCGCTGGCCGTCAACCTGCCCGCGGTCAAGGGCCCCAAGGAATTGCAGCGTCCCTGGGTGCGCTATGAATATTCCGATCCATCGCTGGAATCGCTGACCTCCGGGCAGAAACTGCTGCTGCGCATGGGCCCCGACAACCGCCGGGCGCTCAAGGCCAAGCTGGCGGACTTCCGGCGCCGCATCGCCCAGCCGGCCCACCCCTAGCGAACGGCGTCCCGCCGCTGCGCGGCGGCATTCCCCGGAGCCGGCCCAGGCCCCGGGGCGGCCGGCGGGATCCCGCCCCACGGCCCGGCAACCAAGGCGCTCAGCCGGCTAGCAACGCGCTCCGCCAGCGGAGCTTGGTTTGCAATGACCGCCCCATTGGTGTAAACCCTTAGCCCTTTCGAAACGGCCTTCTGGTTCGAATGCCGGCGCCCGTCGGCAACAACTCGACACACTTGCACGGTTCCGTTGCGCTAAGGCCGAGCTACGGTACTACCTGGAGCACGCGCGCCGCCGTGCGCCGCAGTGTGGGGACCTTCACCGCCAGCCGGTCGATCGAAAGCTTCTACACAGGAATCAAACATGGCATCGCTAAAACTCAAGGTGAACGGGGCAGAGCACTCCGTCCAGGCAGAAAAAGAAACCCCGCTGCTCTACATCCTGCGCAACGACCTGAACCTGAACGGACCGAAATTCGGCTGCGGGCTGGGCGAGTGCGGCGCCTGTACGGTGTTGATCGACGGCAAGCCGGCGCGCTCCTGCCTGATCCCGGCTGGCAGCGTGCAGGACCAGCCGGTCGTCACGCTGGAAGGCCTGGCCAAGGGCGATGCCCTCGATCCCGTGCAGCAGGCTTTCATCGAAGAAAACGCCGCCCAGTGCGGCTACTGCATCAACGGCATGATCATGGCCGCGCGGGCGCTGCTGGACCGCAATCCGCGCCCCACGGTGGATGAGATCAAGCAGGCGCTGGCCTACAATCTGTGCCGCTGCGGCACCCACATCGAGATCATCAAGGCGGTGCAGCGGGCCGCCGAACTGCAAGGCAAGGCCGCGCCCATGACGGCCGCCATGGCGGAGGGCGCGCAATGAAGACGACATCGCACGCCCCGCGCCTCTCGCGCCGCCAGTTCCTGGCCGCCACCGGCAGCCTCGCGGTCACTTTCACGTTCCCCGCCCTGGTCAAGCGCGGCATGGCCGCCGCCGGCCCGGCCACCGATGCCGGCTCGCAACTGGTGGACAAGACCCTCGTCTCGGCCTATGTGCAACTGATGGCCGACGGCACCGTCCGCGCCTGCAACGGCCACGTCGACCTGGGCACCGGCATCCGCACGGCGTTCATGCAGATCGTTGCCGAAGAGCTGGACGTCGGCATGAGCCAGGTCACCATGGTGCTGGGCGACACCGACGCGACGCCCAACCAGGGTCCGACCATCGCCAGCAACTCGGTACAGGCGTCGGCCGTGCCCATGCGCAAGGCCGCGGCGCAGATCCGGCAATTCCTGCTGGAAGAGGCGGCGCGCCGCCACAACGTGCCGGTCTCCTCGCTCGTCACCCGCAACGGCCAGGTACTGCGCGCCAGCGGCGAGCGCCTGGCCTCCTACGGCGAACTGATCGAGAACAAGACACTGTCGGTGCCGCTGGCGGCCGACGTCCCGCTCAAGCCGGTCTCGGAATACACCATCGTCGGCAGCCCCGTGCCGCGCGTCGACATTCCCGCCAAGGTCGCCGGCAAGCTGACCTACGTCCACGACGTGCGCCTGCCGGGCATGCTGCACGCGCGCATCGTACGGCCGCCCTACCTGGGCCGCGACTCGGGCAGCATGGTGGCCACCAGCCTGGAATCGGTGGACGAATCCTCGGTGGCCAAGGTGAAGTCCCTGGTGAAAGTCGTCGTCATCAAGGACTTCGTGGCTGTCGTCGCGCGCCGCGAGGAAGACGCCATCCTGGCCTCGCGCCTGCTGAAGGTGAAATGGAAGGCGCCGCCGGCGCTGGGCTCCATGGCCTCGCTCACCGACGCGCTCGCCTCCCAGCCTTCCAAGCAGCGCCCCCTGGCCAGGAAGGGCGACCCGGACAAGGCCCTGGCATCGGCCAAGAACACGGTGAAGGCGACCTACGTGTGGCCCTATCAGATGCACGGCTCCATCGGCCCGTCCTGCGGCGTGGCCGACTGGAAGGACCAGAAGCTGACTGTCTGGAGCGGCAGCCAGAACCCCCATAACCTGCACAGCGACATCGCCAAGATGCTCGACATCCCGGAAGACCGCATCCGCGTCGTGCGGATGGAGGCCTCGGGCTGCTACGGCCGCAACTGCGCCGACGACGCTTCGGCCGATGCCGCGGTGCTGGCGCGCGAGCTGGGCCAGCCGGTGCGCGTGCAATACATGCGCGAGGAAGAGCACGCCTGGGAGCCCAAGGGTACGGCCCAGACCATGGACGTGCACGGCGGCGTCGCCGGCTCCGATTCGCTGGTCTATCGCTTCAGCACCCGCTATCCCTCCAACGGCGCGCCGCTGCTGGCTTCGCTGCTGATGGGCAAGGAGAAGGCCGAGGCCACGGTGTTCGAGATGGGCGACCGCACCGCCATCCCGCAGTACCGCGCCTCGGACCTCGACATCGTGGCGCTGGACATGGCGCCCATCGTGCGCGCGTCGTGGATGCGCGGCGTGGCGGCGCTGCCGAACGTCTTTGCGCACGAGTCCTTCATGGACGAACTCGCGGCCCGGGAAGGCGCCGACCCGATCGAGTTCCGCCTGCGCTTCATGGAGGATCCGCGCCCCATCGCGCTGCTCAAGGCGGTGGCCGAGAAGGCCGGCTGGCAACCTCGCAAGGCGCCTGCCGAGCGGCCCGCCAAGGGTATCGTCAAGGGCCGCGGCGTGGCCCAGCACCAGTACGTGCACGGCACCTTCCCCGGCGTGGGCGCCTCGTGGTGCGCCTGGGTGGCCGACGTCGAGGTCGACCTGGATACCGGCAAGGTACGGGTGACCCGCGTCGTGGCGGGCCAGGACTGTGGCCTGATGATCAATCCCGACGGCGTGCGCCACCAGGTGCAGGGCAACGTCATCCAGACCGTCAGCCGCACGCTGAAGGAAAGCGTGAGCTTCGACCAGAACGGCGTCTCCAGCCTGGAGTGGGGCGCCTATCCCATCCTCAAGTTCACCGACCTCCCGGAGATCGACGTGGTGCTGATGCCGCCCAACGGCAACCCCCCATTGGGATCGGGCGAATCGGCGTCCGTACCCGGACCGGCCGCCATCGCCAACGCGATCTTCGATGCCACCGGCCTGCGGCTGCGTGAAGCGCCGTTCACGCCCGAACGTGTCCGCGCGGCGCTCGCCGCCGCCCGCAAGGAGGTGAAATAATGAGCCGCGCCGCCAAGTGGTTGCTGACCATCGTGATCCTGCTGGTCGTCGTCGCGGCCGGCGCAGCGCTGATCGCGCATGAGCCGGAGATCCCCACCGCGACCGTCGACCCAGGGCAATTCCCCGAAGAACAAGTCCGGCGCGGACAGGAAGTGGCCGCCGCAGGCATGTGCGTCGTCTGCCATACCGCTCCGGGCGGGCAGGCCAACGCCGGCGGGTTCCACATGGAAACGCCCTTCGGCGTCATCGTCTCGACCAACATCACGCCCGATACCGAGACCGGCATAGGCGGATGGTCGTTCGAGGCCTTCGAGCGGGCCATGCGCCGCGGCATCGCCCGCAACGGCACGCATCTCTACCCGGCTTTCCCGTACACCTCCTTCACGAAGATGACCGACGAGGACATGCGGGATCTCTACGCCTACATGATGAGCCAGCCGCCGGTCCGCAACCAGCCGGAGGAGACCCATCTGCCGTTCCCCTTCAACCAGCGCGTGCTGATGGCCGGCTGGAACCTGCTCTTCCTGGACCGCGATCCGGTGGCCAAGGTGGCCTCCGAGTCGGAGGCCTGGAACCGCGGGCAATACCTCGCGGTGGCGCTGGGACACTGCAGCGCCTGTCATACGCCCCGCAACGCGCTGGGCGCCGAAAGGGGCGGAAAGGACTACCTGGGCGGCGGCGAAGCCGAAGGCTGGATCGCTCCGGCGCTCAATGGGTCCTCCAAGGCGCCGATACCGTGGACCGAACAGGCCTTGTTCGACTACCTGCGCTCCGGCTACTCGGACCAGCATGGCGCGGCCGGCGCGTCCATGACCCCGGTGGTACGCGTCGGCACCTCGCAGATCGCCGAGTCCGACACCCGTGCGCTGGCCACCTACATCGCCAGCCAGATGGCCGGGGCCGGCCAGGGCAAGACCGGCCCCACGCCGCCGCAGCGCGAGGCGGCGGCGCAGGCCGCGGTCGCCACCACCGACACGCTGGGCGCCCGCATCTACGCCAATGCCTGCGCGGCCTGCCACCATCCCGGTCCCGGCGGACCCGACCTGTTCGGCGCCCAGCCGCCGCTATGGCTGTCCACGTCGTTGAACCTGGACCAGCCCGACAACGTGATCCGCTACGTCCTGAACGGCACCCAGCACGATGCGGGCAACCCGCGGGGCGGCCACATGCCGGGCTATGCGTATGCACTGAATGATGCGCAGGTCGCGGCGGTGGTGCAGTTCATGCGCGAGTCCTTCACCGATCAGCCGGCCTGGAACGGCGTGCAGGATGCGGTGAAGCGCATACGCGAGGAATATCCGCTGGCGCTGCAGGGCAGGGCGCAATGACGGCGACCCTGGGCCAAGGGGCCTTCGGCGCGTAGTGCGCCGTTCGCGCCGGAACACGGCCCCGCGGGCTCATGACAACGGGCGAGCCTCGATCGAGGCTCGCCCGTTTTGCCATTCACGGAGCGCGGTTGAAATGCGCCGGCGTATTTTCCTGGCGGGCGGTCAACCCGCCGTGGCGGCCTGCGCCGCCGACGCCTCGGCGGACGCCGCGATGCGGCTGGCCCGTTCGGCGGCTTCCGCGGCCAGCAGGCGATCCAGCACGACGCGCGACTGCACGCCGCCGGAATCGATGTTGAGCTTCAGGATCTTGCGGCCCGGGTTCTCGGACAGGTTGCGCTGCTGCGCCTCCAGCATGTCCAGGTCCTCGGCGAAGATCTTGCCCTGGCCCTCGCGGATGGTGGCCGTGAGCTGTTCGTCGTTGGGCTTGAAGTTGCGCGCCATGCCCCAGAAGTACCAGATCGAGGTCTCGGTCTCGGGCGTGATGAAATCCACCACGATGCTGGATGCCTTGTACTCGGGCGGCGCGTTGTAGCCGCCCTTGCCCGCGTGCGCCACGCCCACCTCGATCAGCACGTGGCTGGGCGGCGTGAAGCGGCAGATTTGCCAGCGGTCGCACAGGACGTCGTCGGCCAGCCCGTTGCCGCGCAGCGCGGCGGCCCAGAACGGGGGCGGCTTGATGTTCTCCATGTGGCGGCTGGTCACGACCTCGTCGCCGATGGTCTTGGTGGACGGGGCCGACTCTTCGATCTCCGCCTGGCCGATGCTGCTGGCGTGGACGTAGGTCTCATGGGTGAGGTCCATGAGGTTGTCGATCATCAGGCGATAGTCGCAATGGATGTGATACAGCCCGCCGCCATAGGCCCATTCCGGACTTTCGGCCCATTCCAGGTGATGAATCTTGGCCGGATCGGCCAGCTCCGCGTCGCCCGGCCATACCCAGATGAAACCGTAGCGCTCGACCGCGGGGAAGCTGCGAATGCTGGGGAAGGCGCGCACGCGCTGCCCGACCATGCCGGCACAGGTTCCGTCCGGATTCATGCGCAGGCCGTGGTAGCCGCAGACCAGCTCGCCCTTGTCGACGAAACCCAGCGAGAGGGGCGCGCCACGATGCGGGCAGAAATCCTCGAGCGCGGAAACGGCGCCGTCCTTGCCGCGATAGAAAACCATGCGTTCGCCGCAGATCTTGCGGCCCAGCGGCTTTTCGGCGATTTCGTCTGGGGTACAGGCGACGTACCAGGTGTTCTTCAGGAACATTGTCTTTCCTCCGGGGCCCCATCCTGTCCGAGTAGCTGCGCTAGGCGGGCTGAACCAGGCCAATCATCAAATCTGTATACAGGTTGATTTTGCTCTCTATTCAAATTTGACGAAACTGCGGGAAAACCCCTAGATTAAGCCTCGTGATTGAAGAGCCGCGAAGGCTGATCTGAATAATCTGTATACAGGTTTGTCGTGTCGATCCCCTAAGCAGCGCAGGAACCGGCAATCTCCCCGCGTATCGCGAAATACGGATGCGCCATGGCCTCCTCCATGCTCAGCACCGGCGTGACGCAGCAATCGACGGACTCGAGCAGGGCGTTCCACTCATCCCTGCTCTTCCCGCGAAAAACCCGTTCCAGCTCCTCGCGCACCCTGGCCGACTCCTCTGCGCCCGGCGCCAGGCCCCGGCTCCAGTGGCACGGAACCAGGTCGGGGCGCTGCAAGGCCTCGCACAGCGCCGCCCAGAACTTGAATTCCAGCGCCCCCACGGCCAGGCTGCGGCCATCGGCGCAGCGGTAGACGGCGTAGCAGGGCGCACCGCCCGTCAGCAGTCCCCGGCCCGGTTCGCCGGCGCGGCCGTGGACGTTGACCTCGGCCAACGCCAGCACGTGATGCGCGAAGGCCGCATCGGCCAGCGCCACGTCCACGTGGCGCCCGGCGCCGGTGCGGCCGGCCTCGATCAACGCGGCCAGGATGGCGGTGGCGGCCGCCTGCGCGCCCAGCGCGTCGGACACGGGCAGCCCGGGCAACGCCGGCAGGCCGTCCGCGACGGCGTTCTGGTGCAGCACGCCGGACAAGGCCAGGTAGTTGATGTCGTGGCCGGCTCGCCGCGCCAACGGCCCCGATTGCCCATAGCCCGTGATCGAGCACAGCACCAGGCGCGGGTTGGCCGCATGCAATGCGTTCCAGCCGAGTCCCAGGCGCGCCAGGGTGCCGGGCCGGAAGCTCTCGACCAGCGCGTCGGCGTCCTGCGCCATCGCCAGCAGGGTGTCGCGTCCTTTGGACGTCTTCAGGTCCAGCGTGGCGTATCGCTTATTGCGGTTGACCGCGAGAAAGACCTCGGATGTCCCGCCGCGCGCCGGACCCATGCCGCGCGCGGGATCGCCCGCGGGATCCTCGATCTTGGTCACTTCCGCGCCCAGGTCGGCCAACCGGCGCGTGGCCATGGGGCCCGGCAAGAGGCGCGTCAGGTCGAGGATGCGCAGGCCCGCCAACGGCCCCGCCGCTTGCGCGCCCATGATCAGGCGGCCGGCATGCCGAAGCAGCCGCGGCCCACGGCGGTCAGCCTTCCCTGGTCGTCGAACACGTCGACGTCGACCACGCCCACCGTCCTGCCGGCACGGCGCACCAGCGCCTTGCCCGTCAGGCTCGCACCGGACGAGGGCCGCAGGTAGTCGACCCGGAAGTTGATCGTGGGCAGGGGCTGCCTGGTCCCCATGATGAGGGCGAAACAGCCTACGGTATCGACCAGCGAGGCGATGCTGCCGCCGTGGAACTGGCTGCCGCCGGCGCCGCGCTCGAGCTCCGGTCGCATCGGCATGGTCATGGACAGCGTGCCGGCCGCGACATCGGCGTCGTCGCAGCGCAGGCCCAGGAATTTGATGAAGGGCGAGCCGTCCAGCCACTTCTGGATGTCCCGCGGCGTCATGGCCGCAGGGTTCGAGGTGTCGTTCATGATTCGTGTCCTTGGTCGAGGGAGGCCGGCGGCAGCGCCGTGCGGACCAGAGAAACCCAGTATGCGCTGCCCAGGGGCAGGATGGCGTCGTTGAAATCGTAGTTGGGGTTGTGCACCATGCAGCCGCCTTCCTGGCCGACGCCGTTGCCTATCCATACATAGGCGCCCGGCCTGGCCTGCAGCATGAAAGCGAAGTCTTCCGCGGCCATCAGCGCCTGGGCCTGGGTCAGCACGCGCGCCGGCCCCACCAGCGCCAACGCCGCCTCGCGCGCGATGCCGGCTTCGGCCTCGCTATTGACCGTGGGCGGATAGCGGCGGTCGTAGCGCAGCTCGATCTCCACCCCGTGGGTATGGGCGACTCCTTCGCAAATGCGGCGGATCTCGGCCTCCACGGCGTTGCGCACCTCCTCCTTGAACACGCGCACCGTGCCCGACAGCCGGGCCGAAGGTGGAATGACGTTGTGGGTATCGCCCGCATGGAAGGTCGTGACGGACACCACGGCCGAGTCGAGCGGACTCACGCGCCGGCTGACGATGCCCTGCAGCGCGCAGACCAGCGCCGAACCGGCCAGGACCGGGTCGATGGCCGCGTGCGGAAAGGCCGCGTGCCCGCCCTTGCCGCGCACCTCGACGTCGAGCAGGTCGAACGAGGCCATCATCGGCCCCGGCATGACGCCGAACGTGCCGGCCGGCATGCCGGGGATGTTGTGCATACCGTAGACCGCGTCCATCGGAAAACGCTCGAACAGGCCTTCCTCCACCATCAGCCGGCCCCCGCCTTCGCCTTCCTCGGCGGGCTGGAAAATGAAGTAGACCGTCCCGTCGAAAGCGGGATGCGCAGCCAGGTAACGCGCGGCACCGAGCAGCATCGCGGTATGGCCATCATGCCCGCAGCCGTGCATCTTGCCCGGCACGATCGAGCGGTGGGCGAAGGTATTGGCCTCTGTCATGGGCAGGGCGTCCATGTCGGCGCGCAACCCGATCGCACGCGTGCCCGTACCCGCCCGCAGCGCACCGACCACACCCGTGCGCGCAATGCCGCGGTACGCGGCGATGCCCAGCGATTCCAGCATGTCGGCGACCAGGCCTGCGCTGCGCACTTCCTCGAACGCGGTCTCCGGATGCGCGTGCAGGTCGTGGCGGATGCGGACCAGTTCGTCGCGATAGGCCTGGATCTCCTCGAGCGGGCTCACTGCCGCCCCCTCCTGCCGCATGCTGTCCCTGGCAGCGACACTCATGGCGACTGCTCCACGAACTCGATCACATTGCCGCATGCCGATCGCGGGCCGACCACGATGCCACTCGCTTCCGTGAACGGCACCTCGTTCGCAGCCAGGAGGCCGGCCAGGCGGAGGCGGTCGCTCACCGCGATGCGCATGCCGGCGTAGGCCACGCCATCGCCCGCCGCCGGAGCGGCGCAGCCGAAGCGCGCCTCGAAGGCCGCCGGCTCGTAGAGCACCAGGTCGGTCCTGCCTGGCGACAACGCATGGCCGCCATCGGCGCCGCACACGGCGGCCACGCCGAACAGGCGCTCGAAGTAGGCGATCGCGGGCCGGACGTCGTCGCCCACGCCGATGGCCGCGAGCAGCGTCTGCGCCGTATTGGGATGTTCCAGCCAGTCCTCGCGCAGGTAGAGCTCGACGTTGTGATACTGGCAGACGTTGAACTTCAACGGCGCGGGGACGGGCAGCAGCACGTCGAATTCGGGCCAGACCGACCCTTCTCCCGGAATGGCCCACTCGCGACGCACGTGCGAGGGCGGCGCGAAGGGATAGCCGGCATCGGCTAGCAGCCGATGCGCGGCATGCGCATCGCGCGTCATCATGACCATGGACTTGATCCCGGGCTCTCCGGCCAGCACTTCGCGCATGGGGGCGGGCAACCGCGAGGCGTCGGCCACGCCCATCAATTCGATGAAATTGGCCGCGCCCGGCGTGCGCGGACGCATGGGCACCAGGCGGTTGGCGATGCCCATGGCGGAGATGTGCGAGATGGGCGTCAGCCGGAATCCCAGCCGCTCATAGTCGGCTGCTGCCGCATCCAGGTCGGCGACGTAGGTCATCAGGTGATCGAGTTCTTCTATGCCGTGACTGCTCGTGTTCATCGGTTCCGTCTCTATTCAGAAAGCCAGCACTTCATGCTGATGGGGAAACTGCGCCAGCAGCCGGCGCGCGCCTTCGACATGCGCGGCCGGCACGCGGACCTGGACGAAGGTGCCGTGGCGGGGATGAGGGGCGATCTCCAGCGCCACGCGCTGCCCGCTGCCCACCAGTTCGCGCAGCAAGGCTTCGAAAGTGCGATGCGCGGCATCCAGGCGCAGCAGGGTCTTGTCGACCTTGCCCACGCCGGTCAGGGGTAGTGCATCGAGCACGATGATGTCCTTGGGCACCGCGGCGCGCTCGGCAATGGAACGGGCGGCCAGGTCGAGCAGCTCGGTGGGCAGCGCCAGATGGCCAGGCTTGAGCTGGACGTAGGCAATGGGCAGTTCGCCCGCGTACGCATCGGGCCGGCCCACCGCCGCCGCCAGCGCCACCGCCGGATGGGCATACAGCGCGGCCTCGATCACGGCCGGATCGATGCCATGCCCGCCGCGCTTGATCAGGTCCTTGGCGCGGCCGGTGATCCAGACGTAGCCGTCGGCGTCCACCCGCCCGAGATCGCCGGTGTCGAGCCAGCCGCCACGAAAGAAAGGCTGGCGTCCGGCTTCTACGCCGCGGTAGCCGGAAAACACGCTCGGACCGCTGATCGCCAGCACGCCGATCTCGTCCACGCCGCAGTCGCCCGCCTCACGGCCCTGCGCGTCCACCCGTACCGCCTTGACTCCGCAGTACGGCAGCGCCACGCCCACCGAACCGGCGCGGCGCTGCCCATGCAAGGGCATGGAGGTCACCGCCAGGCAGGCCTCGGTCAGGCCCCAGGGTTCGGTCAGCGGCACCTGCAGGCGTTCGACCAGCGCATTGCCGATCGACACCGGCAAGGCCGCCGCGCCATTGACCAGCAGGCGCAGCGCGGGGATCCGCGCCTTGCCCGGCGCGTTCTGCGCCAACTGACCCATGACGGTGGGCGGCGCGATGAGCACCGTCACCCGTTCGCGCTCGGCCAGCGCCCAGGTATCGGCCACCGTGCCCGGCCCGCGGTAGCCCGATTCGCCGGCAATGACCAGCGAGGCGCCGTTGGCGAGCGGGAACAATGCACTGGCCAGCAGCCCGCCCACGTGGAACATGGGCATGGCGGCAAACACCCGGTCGGTATCCGTATAGCCGTAGCCATAGCTGGAGAACAAGGCGCAGACGGCAAAGTTTTCGCCCGTCAGCGGCACCAGTTTCGGCAGGCCCGTGGTGCCGCCGGTATGGAACAGCGCGACCTGCTCGGCGCTCCGGTCCCGCAGCGCGAAACCCGCCGACGATCCCGCGGCCAGCAACTCGGCACGGCGCAGCAGCCTGGGCGGCGACGCGCAGGCGGCAAGGATGGCGTCCAGCTTGCCTTCGACCACCTCGCCGTCCGCCACGAGCACGCGCGCGGCCATCGCGTCGAGCAGGGTGGCGATCTCCCGAGCCTCGAGATAGACGTTGATCGGCGCGATCACGCTCGCGGCCTGCGCGCCCAGCACCACGGCCAGCGTTTCGGGCCCGTTGGGCAGCAGTGCGGCAACGGTGTCGCCAGGACCCACGCCCGCGGCCGCGAGGTTCGCCGCCACGCGCAGCATGGCCGCGTGCAGCCGGCCGAACGTCCAGTCCTCGGGCGCATCGCCCAGCAAACCCCTGGGCAGGTAGCGGATGGCCGGCGCCTCGGGCCGCCGGCGCGCCGCGTGGACGAAGAGTCCGGGCAGGTCGCGCGCCGGCAGCCGTGCGGCCGGCGGCACGGCGGCGAACCGCGCCGCGTCGGCCGCGCTCGCGAAGACCGTGTCGGGCGGAATCATGAAGCCTCCGTCACGGCGTCACGACGATCTTGCCGAAGAACTCGCGCCGCTCGAACGCGCCGTACGCGTCGATGGCGTCGGACAGGGGCACGACCCGGTCGATGACCGGCTTGAGTCTGCCGTCGGCCACCAGCGCGACCAGCCGCTCCTGGTCCTCCATGGTCCAGCCGGTGGAGCCGATGATGGTCATTTCCGACGTGAACAGATAGGGGATGTCGGTCACGGCCTTGTAGCCGCCCGTGCCGCCGCAGCACAGCAGGCGGCCAAAGCGCTTGACGCAGCGCATGGACGGCATCCACGTTTCGCCGGCCGTGAAGTTGACCACCACGTCGACGCCGCCGCCCCGCAGCAGCGAACCGGTCTTCTCGCGGATGACCTGGTCGAAGGAATCCCGGGTGTAGTCGATGGTCTCGTCCGCGCCCAAGGCCTCGAGCCGGCGGCATTTGTCGGCATCGCCGGCGGCGGCGATCACCCGCAGGCCGGCGATCTTGGACAGCAGCACGCAGGCATTGCCCACGCCGCCCGAGGCGCCCAGGATCAGGATGGTTTCTCCGGCCTGTATGTTCCCGCGGCCGTGCAGCATCCGGTGCGCCGTGCCGTAGGCGCAGGGCAGGCAGGCCGCGTCCTCGAACGACACGTTGTCGGGCAGGCGCATCAACTGGCTGGCGCGGACCACGCAGTACTCGGCCATGGCGCCGTTGCGGTTTTCGCCCAGCATGTCGAAGCTGCCGGCGGTCCAGTCGACCTGATGCGGAATGGGCAATACGCGGTCGCCCACCTTCCAGCCGGCCACGCCCTCGCCCAGTTCGGCGATCTCGCCCGCGCAATCCGATCCGTTGATGCCGGGCAGTTGCACCTTGATGCCCGGCATGCCCCGGCGCGAGAACAAATCCGCATGGTTGAAGCTGGTTGCCCGCACCCGGATCTTGACCCATCCGGGGGGCACGGCGGGCTCGGGGACATCGCCATAGCGAAGGACGGACAGATCGCCATGTTCGTTGAAGTAGACGGCTTTCAAGGCAGCTCCTTTGGACGGAAGACGGACATGGGCAAAGAGGGAAAAGCACCATTGCCGCGTTTTTCTGTTTTGTATAGTATCCAACATGTTGTCCATAGTGCAATGACCTGAACTCCGGAGGCCAGTCATGCGTATGCTGTCCAAGTTGGTTCTCACTGCAGTACTGGCGGCATGCGCGTCCCTGCCCGCCCATGCTCAGAACAAGAAGGTCGCGATTGCCGGATGGGGGCCGCATCCCACGCTCGACGCCACCATCGCCGGCTTCAAGAAAGGCCTGGCGGCGGAAGGATTCAAGCCCGGCGACAACCTCGTCTTCGACGAAAGCGACGTCAACTTCGATCGGTCGCTGATCCCGCAGATGCTCAACAAGCTGGCCAGCGGCAATCCCGATCTCATGGCGACCATCGCCACGCCGGTTTCGCTCACCGCGATACAGCGGCTGCGCACCCGCAGCTTTCCCATCGTCTTCACGCCCATCGCCGATCCGGTCCACGCCGGCCTGGTGCCCGGCTGGAAAAACGGCGAGAAACTGCTCACGGGATCCTCGGTCGCGCTCGACTACGACGCGGTGCTCGCGTTCTTCAAGGCGGTCGTTCCCAGCCTCAAGCGGCTGGGCGTGCTCTATGACACAGGCGACGACAGCTCGACCGCCGCGCTGGACGGCCTGGCTCCCCTGGCCGGCAAGCACGGCATCACGCTGGTCAAGATAGGCGTGGACAACCCCTCCGAGCTGCCGCAGCGCGTCCAGTCCGCGCGCGGGCGGGTGGACGCCGTCTATCCGGTGGCCTCGGGCCGCATCCAGCAGGGGGCGGCCACCATCGCGGCCACCGCCGAACGCGCGCAGTTGCCGGTGGTCACCACCATTCCCGAAATGGTCCGGCAGAACCAGGCGGCGGCAGCGCTCGCGGTATCGTTCGAGCAATCGGGCGAAGCCGCCGGCCGCATCGCCGGCCGTATCCTGAAGGGCGAGGATCCCCAGTCCATACCCGCGTGGCGGCCCGCGCCGCAGGACCACCGGCCGTTGTTCAGCGCCTCCAGGCTGAAGGCGGCGGGCCTTGCCGTTCCCGCGGCGTACAAGGACTGCGGCTGCGTGGTCGGGCAATAGGGCGGCGCGCCATGATACGCATCGCCCATTTGCACAAGACCTTCAACGCCGACACGCCCGATGCCAAGACCGCCACCCGCGACCTGAACCTCGCGGTGGCCGAGGGCGAGTTCGTCGCCATCATCGGCGGTAACGGCGCGGGCAAGAGCACCCTGCTCAATCTGGTGGCCGGCGCCTTGCAGCCCGATTCGGGCCTGATCGAGATCGCCGGCCGGGACGTGACCCGCAGTCCCGAATACCGCCGCTCGCGCTGCGTGGCACGGGTGTTCCAGGATCCGATGATAGGCACGGCGCCCATGCTGACGGTGGAAGAAAACCTGGTCCTGGCTGAAATGCGCGCCCGCGGGCGCGGCTGGCGCCAGGCGCTTACCGGCCACCGCCGGGAACGATACCGCCACGCCCTGGCCGGGCTCGGCCTCGGCCTGGAGGATCGCCTCACCGCCCGCGCCGGCCTGCTCTCGGGCGGCCAGCGCCAGGCGCTCGCGCTGGTCATGGCCACGCTGGAAACCCCGCAGGTGCTGCTGCTCGACGAGCACACCGCCGCGCTCGACCCGCGCACATCCTCCGCCGTCATGGAGGCTACGCAGCGGCTGGTATCGGCCCGGCGCCTGACCACGCTGATGGTCACGCACAACATGGAACATGCGCTGCAATACGGCAGCCGCATCGTCATGATGGCCGGCGGCGCGGTGCGCGCCGACCTGTCCGCCGCCGACAAGCAAGGCCTGGGCGTGGCCGACCTGGTAGAACGTTTCCATATCGCGGACGACCGCATGATGCTGAGCTGACCCATGATGGCAATACTCGAGAGCTTCTGGTTCCTGATACCCGTTACCGTCGTCCAGAGCCTGATCTATTCGACGGTGGCGGTGGGCATCATGATTCCGTTCCGCATCCTGTCCTTGCCCGACCTGACCTGCGAAGGCAGCCTGCCGCTCGGCGGCTGCCTGGCGGCGGCCCTGGTCATCGCCGGCCTGGACCCTTACACGTCGACCTTGCTGGCGGTGGCGGCCGGCGCGCTGGCGGGCGCCGCCACCGCATGGCTGCACTTGCGATTCCGCATCCACTCGCTGCTGGCCGGGATCCTGGTCTTCACCATGTTGTGGAGCGTGAACCTGCGCGTGCTGGGCAAGCCCAACGTATCCATGCCCGCCGGCCAGAATGTCTTCGATGCGGTGTCCGAGACGATCCTGCTATCCAACGGCTGGCAGGTCGCGGTGTTCGGCGCGCTGGCGCTGCTCGGCGTCCTGGCGCTGGTCTGGCTGTTCCGCACCGAGGTCGGCCTGTCGATGCGCTGCGTGGGCGCCAACGACCGGCTCGCGCCCGCGTTGTCCATCCGGTCGGCCAGCTTCATCATCGGCGGCTTCGCGCTCGCCAACGCCATCGTGGCCGGCGGCGGCGCCCTGCTGGCGCAACAGCAAGGCTATGCCGACGTCACCATGGGCTTCGGCATCCTGATCAACGGACTGGCCTCGCTGATCGTCGGCGAGGCGCTGATCGGCCGCCACACCGTCGCGCGGCAGGTGTGCGCGCCGGTGATCGGATCGATGGTGTACTACCAACTGGTGTCGCTGGGCCTGGCGAGCGGCCTGCACCCCTCGGACCTGAAATTCCTGACCGGCCTGTTCGTCATCGCCACGCTCGCGCTGCCCGGCCTGCGCAAGCGGGCCGGCGTCATGGGAGGACTGTAAGATGCCGCAAACGCGCCTCATCGGACTCATAGGGGGCATGAGCTGGGAGTCGTCCGCCCTCTACTACCGCTTGATCAACGAAACCATGCAGCGGCGATGCGGCGGGCATCGCAATGCCGCCAGCGTGCTCGTCACCCTGCAATTCGAGTCGCTGCTGCAGGCCGGCGGCGAGGGCCGCTGGGCGGACGTCGCCGGCGCCGTTGCCGAGGCCGGCCGCCGTCTCGCGAGGGCCGGCGCCGACTTCTTCCTGCTGACGGCCAATACGGCGCATCGCTTCGCGGACGAGGTCGAACGCGCCGTCGGCCTGCCGCTGCTGCACATCGGCACGCCCACCGCGGCCGCGCTGAAGGCGGGCGGGTTGCGCCGGGTCGGGCTGATCGGCACCCGGCACGTCACCACGTCGTCCTTCTATATGGACTGGTACCGCGACCACCACGGCATCGAAGTGGTTCCGCCCGCCGCCGAGGACTGCGCGATGCTCGACGCCATCATCATGGACGAGCTGACCCAGGGGCGCATCGACGACCGCTCCCGCCAGCGCGTGCTGGCCGTCATTGATAGAATGCGGCTCGCCGGCCTGCAAGGGGTCATCGTCGGATGTACCGAGCTGCCCTTGCTGCTGGACGGCGCCGCGCCGTCGCTGGCCTGCTACGACACCACCCGGCTGCATGCCGAGGCAGCGGTCGAATGGGCACTCGGCGCGTCCGGCGCACCCCCGTGACCTCATTTCCTCATTGACAGGTTGTCGCGCATGCCCGCATCGAAACCGCAAAAGAACGCCGCCGCGCCGGTCGTGCGCGAGAAAAAGGGCATCCAATCCGTCGAAGTCGGCGTGCGTGTGATCGACGCCCTGGCGGCCGCCACCGGCTCGCTGCCGCTGCGCGACATCGGCAAGGAGGCGGGCATCTCGGCCAGCCAGGCGCATCGCTATCTCACGAGCTTCGCCAAGTCCGGCCTGGTGGTCCAGGATCCCGCCACCGGCCACTACGGCCTCGGTCCCCGCGCGCTGCGCTGGGGCGTATCGGCCATGACCAAGACCGATGTCTTCACGCTCGCCTCGCAGGCGCTCGACCGCATCTGCGAACGCTTCGACCTGACCGGACTGCTGTGCGTCTGGGGCGAATCGGGGCCGACCTGCATACGCCTGAAGCGCAGCACCTTCCTGATCGGCACCGACCTCGGCCTGGGTTCGGTGTTCCCGGTGCTGACCTCGGCCTCGGGGCTGGTCTTCATGGCCCACCTGCCCGACGCCATTACCAAGCCCTTCATCCAGAAAGAAATCACGCGCGCCAAGGCGCGCGGCGAGCGCATCGGCCCAGGCGACGTGGAGCGCCTGTGCCAGACGGTGCGCACGCAGGGCTATGCGGAAGGGCACGGCCACTACGTCAGCAACCTGTCGGCGCTGGCCGCCCCCATCCTCGACTACCAGGGGACGGTTTCCACCGTCATCACGCTCATCTTCCGGGAGCCGCCCGGGCAGACCATCGTGCCCAGTCCGGCGGAGATCGCCACCGCGCTGGTGGAGGAAACGCGGGGCGTGTCGCGGTCGATCGGGTGGAAGCCGGAAGAGGCGTAGAAGCGGAGCGCCTGACGCGCGCGGGCGCGGCATCGATGCGCTAGGGTTCCCCCTTGTTCCCTTCATTGTAAGGATACCTTATATTATTTCTTCCGGATGCTGCCCGCAAAGCAGCGCCCTGCCCGCGATCGCCGATCCGAGCATGAGCAACCAATGATCCAGGAGACGCCATGCCTTGCCTACGCCTGTCGGCGGGAGCCGTCGTGCTCGCCGCATTCGCTCACGCTCCCGCCTTCGCGAGCGACTACCCTAGCCGTCCCGTCCGTCTCGTGGTGGGCTATACGGCAGGAGGAGGCAGCGACATCCTCGCGCGGGTGCTGGCGCAGAAGATGTCCGAGGGACTCGGCGTCCAGGTCGTCGTGGAGAACCGTCCCGGCGCGGCCTCGATGATCGCGACCGAGTACGTGGCGCGGGCCGCGCCCGACGGCTACACCATTCTTCTGGGCGCCAGCGGCGCGCTGGCCATCAATCCCGCGCTGTACAAGGAAGTCAAGTACGACGCCGCGAAAGATTTCGCTCCCATCTCGCTGGTGGCCTCGCTGCCGGTGCTGATGGCCGTGAACAAGAGTGGTCCCGCGCAGACCCTGCCCGACTTGCTCGCCTATGCGAAAGCACACCCGGACAAGGCCAACTACTCGTCCGCGGCCGCGCCGTTCCGCCTGATCGGCGAACAGCTCAACCTGCAAGCCGGCACCCGCTTCCAGGAAATTCTCTACAAGGGCAGCACCGACGCCGTGAATGCCGCGCTCGCCAACGATGTGCTGGCGACCATTTCCGACTCGATCTCGATCGGCGCCGGCTTGAAGACCGGCAAGCTCAAGGCCATCGCGATTACTTCCCGCAGCGAACATCCTTCGTTTCCCGGCGTGCCGACCTTCACCAGCATGGGACTGAAGGGCCTCGATATGCAGTTATGGCAGGGACTGCTGGCGCCGGCCGGCACGCCGCCCGCCATCGTCGATCGCCTGCAGCGTGAGGTGCACCGCGTCATCGCGCTGCCGGAAGTACGTCAGCGCTATGCCGGCATGGGCCTGGATCCGGAGACCAGCACGGCGGCGGAGTTCTCGCGGCTGATCGCGAGCGAACTCACACGATGGAGCGACATCGTGAAGAGCGCGGGGATCGAAAAGCTGTGACCACCATGGACCGCGGGTCTCCCATCGCGTTCTATTTCGATCCCATCTCTCCCTACGGCTACCTGGCCTCGACCCGCATCGAGGCGCTGGCGGAGCGCTACGGCCGGCAGGTGGATTGGCGGCCCGTGCTATTGAGCGTCACGGTGTTGCAGGTGATGGGCCTGAAGCCCGTTCCGGCCACGCCGCTCAAGTCCGACTATTCTCGGCAGGACAAGAGCCGGATGGCGCGCCTGATGAACGTGCCGATATGCGAGCTTCGCCACCCGGACGTGTCGCCGATCCGCGCGCTGCGCGCGTTCCTCTGGCTGAAGCGGCGCGACGCCGCGCAAGCCGCGCGTTTTGCCAAAGGCATCTGCGCGAAGCTGTGGGCCCGGGGGGAAGACATTTCCACCACCGAAGCCGTCCTGCAAGAAGCGGTCTTGCAAGGCCTGGATGCGTCGGCCCTGCGCCAAGGCATGGAATCGCCCGAGATCAAGGCGCAGCTTCGGGAAGAAGTGGACCATGCCGTCGCCGCGGGAGTCTTCGGCGTGCCCTTTTTCATCGTGGACGGACAGCCCATCTGGGGCGTGGACCGTCTCTGGATGCTCGAGCATTGGCTCAAATACGGTTCGTGGGACCCCGCGCCATGACACACCCGGATGCCCTGTTGCAATTCGCCGGCCAGGACCTGGCCGCACTGCTCGGCAAGAAGGCCGCCGAGCGCCCCCGCCATCCCTTCCTGATCTGGGCATCGGAGCCCGGCTCATCGCGCGCCTGGACCTATGCCGAGTTCGCGGGCCAGGTCGAACGCCTGGCCGGCGGACTGACGGCCCGCGGCATACGAGCCGGGGACCGGGTGCTGATGCACCTGGAGAACTGCCCGGAGTTCCTGCTGACGTATTTCGCCTGTGCGTACCTGGGCGCGGTTTGCGTGCCCACCAACGCCATGGCCGCCGGTCCCGAGCTGGCCTACTTCGCCGAGCTGACCGGGGCCCGGGGCGCCGTGACCCAGCCGAAGTTCGCGGACAAGATCCGAAGCCATTGCCATGCGCTGGAATGGCTGGCGATCACCGACGACGACGCCGGCCAGCCTGCGGACCTTGCTACCGCCCCCAAGCCCGACGAACGCTACGCCGCATTGCTGGCCTCGCCCGTGGCGCGGCGGCCGCCCGATGCATCGGCGCCCCTGTCCGTGCTGTTCACGAGCGGCACCACGTCCAGGCCCAAGGGCGTGCTGTGGACCCATGCCAACGCGTTGTGGGCCGGCAGGCTGGGGGCCATGCAGCAAGGCCTGCGCAGCGACGACATCTATCACGTATTCCTGCCGCTGTTTCACGTGGTCGGCTTGTCATGGTCCGTCTTTCCGGCGCTCTGGGCCGGCGCAACCGTCGTCCTGCAGCCGCGTTTCTCGGCCAGCCGCTATTGGCCCGTTGCGCTGGAGCACCGCTGCACCGTGGGATCGCACGTCATCTTCAGCGCCAACGTGCTGGCCGGCATGCCGGTCCCGCAAGGCCACGCCTTCCGGCAATGGTGCAACGCGCTGTGGCAGCCCGAACACGAAACCCATTTCGGCCTGAAGATGATGGGCGCCTGGGGCATGACCGAAATGGTGGCCCAGGGCATCGTCACCGATCCATGGTCTCCGCCGCGCCCGGGCGCCATCGGTCGTGCATCGGCAGGCTACGGCGTGCGCATCGTCGACGACCATGGCCGGGACTGCCGGCCGGGGGAACGCGGCCACCTTCTCATCCGCGGCGTGCCTGGCGTCACGCTCTTCGCGGAATACTTCGGCAATTCCCAGGCGACGCGGGACGCCTTCGACGATGGCTACTTCAAGACGGGCGACAGCGTGCTGCTGCACGACGACGGCTCGATCCAGTTCGGCGACCGCGCCAAGGACCTGCTCAAGGTGGGCGGCGAAGGGGTATCGGCGGCCGAGATCGAGCGGGTCATACGCGGCGTCCCCGAGGTTGGCGAAGTTGCCGTGGTTGGCCGGCCGGATGCGGCATACGGCGAAGTTCCTGTCGCCTTCGTGAGGCTGGCCTCCGGCAGCCACGGCGGCCCGGGCCTGTCCGAGCGCATCGTCGCGGTCTGCCGGCGAGAGCTCGCCAAATACAAGGTGCCGCAGGCAGTGGTCTTCGTCGAGGATTTCCCCCGCATCGGCGTAGGCAAGATATCGAAAGCCAGGCTCAGGGAACTGGCCGCATCGGAAACGGGCAAGCGGTAACGCCCGTGCGATTGCCCCATCCCGGGTCCGGAGGCTTGTGTGGCTGCAATACACTGTCTTGCTCACAGGATACCGCGATGCATGTTCCCACCCTCGCCACGCCGCGCCTGGTGCTGCAGCCCTTGACGCTGGCCGATGCCCCCGCCATCCAGCAGGCCTTCCCGCGCTGGGAAATCGTGCGCTTTCTGGCCGACCGCGTACCCTGGCCCTATCCCGGCGACGGCGCGCTCGCCTTCGTACGCGACGCGGCGCTGCCGGCCATGGCCGAAGGCCGCGAGTGGCACTGGAGCCTGCGCCCCAGGCAGGAGCCGGACCTGCTGATCGGCGTGATCAGTCTCATGGACGACCCGGACAACAACCGCGGCTTCTGGATGGTGCCGGAATGGCAGGGGCAGGGCCTCATGACCGAGGCCAGCGAAGCCGTCACCGCCTACTGGTTCGAGGTGCTCGAAAAACCCAGGCTGAGGGTGCCGAAGGCGGCGACCAACATCCCGTCCAGCAGGATATCGGCGCGCAACGGCATGCGCATCGTCGCCACCGAAGAACGCGGCTATGTATCCGGGCGGCTGCCCACCGAGATATGGGAGATCACGCGCGAGGAATGGCTCGCGCGCCGCTAGAGCAGGCGCGTTCCTGGCGGCACGTCCTTGTCGGGCACGCACAGGGCCACATGGCCGTTCGCGTCGTGGAAACCCGTCACGAGGCATTCCGACATCAACGGCCCGATCTGCTTGCGCGGAAAGTTCACCACCGCCACGACCAGCCTGCCCACCAGCTCATCGGGCTGGTAGTGATGGGTGATCTGCGCGCTGGACTTGCGCACCCCTATCTCTTCGCCGAAGTCCACGTGCAGCACGTAGGCGGGCTTGCGCGCCTCGGCGAATACCGAAGCACTGACCACGCGGCCTACGCGCAGCTCGACCTTCATGAAGTCGTCCCACCCGATTTCCTGCATGTCGCTTCCTTGCCAAGCAAAGGCGCATGGTAAAACAGATCGCCCCTGCGCTTCACCGGAGAGCACACATGGACAGCACACCCGCCATTCATCACGCCGCCGCCGACGGCTATGCCAAGGGGGCCGACACCTACGTCCGCGGGCGCCCCGATTACCCGCCGGAGATCGCCGCGTGGCTGCGCGACACGCTGGGGCTGCGGGCCGGCGCCACTGTGCTGGACCTGGGCGCCGGCACCGGCAAGTTCACGCCTCGCTTGCTCGCCACGGGGGCAAGCGTGATCGCGGTGGAGCCGGTTGCCGCCATGCTGGACAAGCTCGCGGCGGCCCAGCCCGAGGTCCGGCCGCTGGTCGGCACGGCCGAGGCCATCCCGCTTCCCGATGCCAGCGTCGATGTCGTGGTCTGTGCCCAGGCCTTCCACTGGTTCGCAACGGCCGAGGCCTTGAGCGAGATCCACCGGGTGCTCAAGCCGCGCGGCCGGTTGGGGCTGGTCTGGAACATGCGCGACGCCCGCGTGCCCTGGGTGGCGCAGATGGACCGCATCGTCAACGAGTTCGAAGGCGACGCGCCTCGCTACTACACCGGCGCCTGGCGCAAGGCGTTTCCCCATCCGGGCTTCGGACCGATCGACGAGCGGCACTACGCCAACGGCCACACCGGCTCGCCGGAAGACGTCATCCTGAACCGGGTGCGTTCGACCAGCTTCATTTCGGCCTTGCCGCCGGAAAAGAAGGCGCTGGTCGATGAACGGCTGCGGGCGCTGATCGCCGCCGAACCCGAGCTGCGCGATCGCGCCGTCGTGACCGTTCCCTACGATACCGCCGCCTATTGCGTGGCGAGGGCGGATTAGCAAGAAGCCGAAGAACCATGACCCAGAACATCTACGACGATCCGGCATTCTTCGAAGGCTATAGCCGGCTCAACCGATCCATCCACGGGCTTGCCGGCGCTCCCGAATGGCCCGCGCTGCGGAACATGGTGGGCGATGTCCGGGACCAGGCCGTCGTCGATCTGGGATGCGGCTATGGGTGGTTCAGCCGCTGGGCGCGCGAACATGGCGCGCGCAACGTGCTGGCGCTCGACGTTTCCGACCGGATGCTGGCCCGCGCGCGCGAGCTCACGGCCGGCGACGGCATCGTCTACCAGCGGGCCGATCTCGAGCGGCCCTCTCTGCCCCGCGCGGCGTTCGATCTTGCGTACAGCTCGCTGACCTTCCATTACATCGAGAACCTCGCCGGCCTGTTCTCGGCCATCCACGCCTCGCTCAGGCCGGCGGGCCGCCTCGTCTTCTCCATCGAGCATCCGATCTACATGGCGTCGCGCCATCCGGGATGGCGCGTGGATGCCGACGGCCGCAAGACCTGGCCGATCGACAGCTACCAGGTCGAGGGCCCGCGCACCACCAACTGGCTGGCCGAAGGCGTGGTCAAGCAGCACCGGACGATAGGCACGCTGTTCCGGCTGCTCGACGAGGCGGGATTCACGGTCACGAGGCTGGTGGAATGGGGCCCATCGGATGAAGACCTGGCCACTCAGCCCGAATTGGCCGAGGAACGCGATCGGCCGATGATGCTGCTGATGGCGGCCTCGGCTTGAAGGACCGCGGCGGAATTCAAACGCAAGAGCCGGAGTGCACGGCCTTTTCCCGGGGCCTAGAGTGACAACCATCGCGGCACGTCGCCGCTTTCCCGGTTGAAGGATTCCATCATGAAACTCCGACTTGCCCGCCTGGACTCGCCATTGGGTGGACTACGCCTGGCCATCGACGCGCAGGGCTTGCTGCGCGCGGTGGATTTCCAGGACCACGACGGTCATTTGCATCGCGGCCTGCGCACGCGCTATGGGCAATGCGAAACCGCCGAAGGGCCTGCGCCGGCCGGCATCGCCGCCCGTTTCGTCCGCTATTTCGAAGGCGACCTGGCCGCGCTCGACGACATTCCGACCGCGACCGCCGGCACCGCCTTGCAGCGCCAGGTCTGGGCCGCGCTGCGCGGCATTCCGGCCGGACGAACGGCGAGCTACGGCGAACTGGCTCGCGCCCTGGGCTACGCCGATCCCCGCATGGCCATCGAGATCGGCGCCGCCAACGCCGCCAATCCGCTCGCCATCGTCGTGCCCTGCCATCGGGTCATCGGCAAGGACGGCGCGCTCAAGGGCTATGCGTGGGGCCTGGCGCGCAAGCGCTGGCTGCTGGCGCATGAAGGCGCGCTGGCCGGGGCGGCTCGAGCATGAAGAAGCGCTGGCGCCTGGTCG
Organism: Pigmentiphaga sp. NML080357; assembly: GCF_002188465.1. Lineage (GTDB taxonomy): Bacteria > Pseudomonadota > Gammaproteobacteria > Burkholderiales > Burkholderiaceae_B > Pigmentiphaga. Next base: position 324,120 of record NZ_NINW01000003.1, read on the forward strand.
GCGCCGGCGGCAAGGCTTATCTCGGCGACGAGCCGGGCGCCTGGGGCGGACACCGCCGCAGCAGGATATATGGCCGCCTGGACTGTCCGGCCGCCGCACGGGCCATCGCGCGCGGCGGATACGTCGAGCACCGGGTGTTCTTCCTGCGCGAGTCGGACGCCTTGGCGGCCGGATATCGTCCATGCGGCATCTGCATGCCGGCCGCCTATGCGGCATGGAAGGCAGCGCGGCGGGGAGCCTAGCCGTCCAGGTGCGAATACACCGTCACGTCGGTCGGCCAATCCGTAAAAGGCACCGGCTCGGACACCTGCACGCCGTGCGGCATTTTTCCCATGCGCCGCGCGCCGCGCGCCGTCACGCGTACCGTATCGCCCCAGGCGAACTGGAACGCGCCATCGGCCGTGGAGATCGCGGGCTTGCATATATAGACGCCGTCCTCGGGAAAAGCCGCGTCCATGGCGCGCTCGGTCGCGCCGTAGAAGGGATCGCCGCCCAGCCGGGTGAGCACCAGCGGACGGTCGTCGCCCAGGCCTCTGCCGTGCAGGATGAGCGAGGCCCGCAGTCCGGCCAGCGGACCGCTGCGCGGCGCGATGCGACGCGTGATGTCGACGGTCGCGGCGATCATCTCGCGTACCGTGACGCCCGGGCGGAAGATCTCGAGCAGTTCGGCGTACATGTCGCCATGCAGGGCCGACAGGTCGCGGATGACGGGCGGGCACCGGTTCACCGCCACCACCGGCAGGCGCTGCGCGCGATACCCGATCACCGACGCCTCGATTTCGCCGAGGATCAGGTCGCCCTCGCGCAGCGGCCGGGCGGCCGGGCGGTCGGGCGGTCGGGCGCGTCAGGGTACGGCCGGGGTTGTCGCCGCTGATCCAGTTGAAGTGCACCGAAAGCTCCGACCCGCGGCGGAACATGGCATGCATGGTCTCGGCCCAGGCGACGTAGTCCGGCACGCCCGGCTGGGCCTGGCCTGGAACCGGGTCGACGTGCTGAACGGGGGTGTGCACGCCACGAATGAGTGGATGGCCGGCGGCAGCTACGCACTGGACCGCGCCAAGCTGTACCTGAGCTACTGGCAGTTCCGGACCGACAACGGCGCGGCGCCCGACGCGCGGATCGGCCTGTGGACCTTGGGCGTCACCTTCAACGTCACGGCCAGCGGCCGTATCCTGGGCAGCCTCGGCCTGCTGGGCGCATCCCGGCCCGCGGCCGCCTCGGGCAACGATGCGCGGCAGATCACGCTGGGCTATGAGCACGATCTGTCGAAGCGCACGACGCTCTACGCGCAGTACGCGCACGTCGCCAACAAGAACGGCGCGAACTATCTGCTCAGCCGGTTCGCCAATACCGGCGTGGGCACGGGCAACGTCTCCGATCCGCGCGCCTTCCAGGTCGGGATGCGGCACTCGTTCTAGCGCGTGATGCCCTTGCTCTCGATCAGCGCTCCCAGCATGTCGTAGTCCTTCCTAAGGTTGCGCTTGAACTCCTCGGGCGAGGTCATGAAGGGTTCCGCCGAGAGCTCCTTCTGTCATTTTCAGAAGACGACTGCACGGAATATCAGAAGTCAACCGCACGACCTTCTCCGATGCCAATTAGGCAGGCCGCTCACGAATCCAAAATCGCAGGCCAATGTCGGCGTGCGAAACAACTCATGCTATGCGTTGCATCCCGGATGATTGCAATCTGATAAACCTTGCAAGATGCCACATGCCTCTATTCGTCGAGCGCCCGAGCATTTTTCACGCAGCGAGAGCAAGTGCCGCTTCAATTGCAACAGCGCTTCGACGCGATCTTCGGTCTGACGAATATGGGCATCCAGTAGTGTATTGACGTCGCCGCAGTCCTGAGCAGGGTTATCTCGTAGGCCCAGCAGTATCCTGATTTCGCTCAGCGTCATGTCAAGCGAACGGCAATGGCGGATGAACTGCAAACGCTCGATGTGTACATCGCCGTACAACCGGAAGTTGCCACCACTGCGCGCTGGCTTCGGCAGCAGCCCTTCCTTCTCGTAGTAGCGGATGGTCACGACCTCGCACCCGGAGCGCTTGGCGAGGTCGCCAATTCTGATTTCCATGCCTCAATCTCCATTTTTCACTTGACTCTATAGCGACTATAGAGTTTTTAATGGGGGCTGAATAGACGATTTGAAGGAGTTATCCATGAGCGAATGCGCTTCAAAGGGGTGTGGCTGCTCGACTGGGCCAATCATCCAACCCACGGCACAAGCCCCGCTGGCAACCGGATCGGCTCAAGCGGTGTACCGCATCGAGAACATGGATTGCCCCACGGAAGAGGCGCTGATCCGAGGCAAGCTGGCTGGGCTGGCGGGTGTGGTTGGTCTTGAGTTCAACCTGATGCAGCGTACCTTGACCGTGCGGCACGAATTGCCTTCGCTGTCTCCCGTTGAACAGGCACTGAAGGCCATCGGCATGCAAGCTGTGCGCATGGATGAGGCGTCGGCTGGGCAGACAACCAAGCTGTCCATTGCCAAGATGGATTGTCCGACAGAGGAAGCATTGATCCGCAACAAGCTCGGCACCGTGGCCGGGGTTACCGGTCTCGATTTCAACCTGATGCAGCGCACGTTGTCGGTACGCCATGCTGACGGGGTTCTGCCGGATGTGCTTGTGGCACTACAAGCGCTCGGATTCGAGGCGCAGGTCGAGGACAAGGCCGTGGCCGCGTCGCCATCCGCGTCCCCTGTGACAACGCCGACCAACTGGTGGCCGCTCGGCATTTCCCTCATCGCTGCATCGGCGGCCGAAGCGGTCTACTGGTTCCACGACGGCAATCATTGGTCGGTCGTCATTCTGGCGCTTGTCGCGGTCTTGACGGGGGGGCTGTCCACCTACAAGAAGGGCTGGATCGCGCTCAAGAACCGTAACCTCAACATGAACGCCCTGATGTCGATTGCCGTCACGGGTGCTATGTTCATCGGCCACTGGCCCGAAGCTGCGATGGTAATGGTGCTCTTCGCGCTGGCCGAGGTGATCGAGGCCAAGTCATTGGATCGCGCCCGTAACGCCATCCGTGGACTGCTCGACCTGACCCCGGAGCAGGCCACGGTGCAGCAGCCTGACGGCACTTGGCGAGAGGTAAGTGCCAAGCAAATCGCCATTGGCAGCCGAGTCCGGGTCAAACCGGGTGAGCGCATCGCGCTCGATGGCGTGGTGCTAGACGGACGCTCCACGGTCAACCAAGCCCCGATCACGGGCGAAAGCCTCCCGGTCGAGAAGTCCCCCGGCGATCCGGTGTTTGCGGGCACGATCAACGAATCCGGTTCCTTCGAGTACCGCGTCACCGCCTTGGCCAACAACTCCACTTTGGCCCGCATCATTCACGCGGTAGAGGCTGCACAAGGTAGCCGTGCGCCGACCCAGCGTTTTGTCGATCAGTTCGCCCGTTGGTACACGCCTCTCGTGTTCGCCCTAGCCATCGCCGTCGCACTGCTGCCCCCGCTTTTCATGGGCGCGGCATGGATGGACTGGATTTACCGTGCACTGGTTCTGCTGGTGGTTGCCTGCCCATGCGCCTTGGTGATCTCCACGCCGGTCAGCATCGTCAGCGGCTTGGCCGCCGCTGCCCGCCACGGCATTCTTGTCAAGGGCGGTGTCTATCTGGAAGAAGGCCGCAAGCTGCGCTGGCTGGCTCTGGACAAGACCGGTACGATCACGCACGGCAAGCCTGCTCAGACCGATTTTGTCGCATGGGGCAACGCACTCGCCGCCTCCGATAGCCGCAGCATCGCTGCCAGTCTGGCGGCCCGCTCAGACCATCCGGTATCCAAAGCGGTGGCGCAGGCTGCGCAGCGGGATGGGGTTGCCTTGCTCGACGTGGCCGAGTTCAGCGCGCTGCCCGGTCGGGGTGTGCAAGGCCAAATCGACGGGGAGACCTACTATCTGGGCAACCACCGAATGGTTGAAGAGCTGGGGCAGTGCACACCAGAGCTGGAGCAGCGCATCGCTGCGCTGGAAACCGCAGGCAAGACCGTCGTGATGTTGGTAGGCGCAAAAGGGGTACATGCCTTATTCGCCGTAGCGGACACCATCAAGGACAGCAGCAGGAGCGCTATCGCCGAGCTGCACGCACTGGGCATCAACACCGTGATGCTGACCGGCGATAACCCCCACACGGCACAGGCCATTGCCGCACAAGCCGGAATCGACCGTGCGAAAGGCAACCTACTCCCAGATGACAAATTGCGCGAAGTGGAGCAACTGGCCCGAAGCGGCAAGGTTGGCATGGTCGGTGATGGCATCAACGATGCACCGGCCTTGGCGCGTGCGGATATCGGCTTTGCCATGGGAGCCGCTGGCACCGACACCGCCATCGAAACGGCTGATGTGGCGCTGATGGACGATGACCTGCGCAAAATTCCGACCTTCGTGCGCCTGTCGCGTGCGACGGCGCAGGTGCTGATGCAAAACATTGTGCTGGCCCTTGGCATCAAGGCAGTCTTTCTGGTGCTCACCTTCACGGGTCACGCGACCATGTGGATGGCTGTGTTTGCTGACATGGGGGCCAGCTTGCTCGTCGTTGGCAATGGCTTGAGGCTGTTGCGCCGATGAGCTGGAAATTCTTTCTCTATGACTGGGGTGGCCTGAACATCGCGTTGTTTCAAGCCATCAACACAGGCACGCCCGCCACGCTGAAACCACTGGCATGGTTCTTTGGCCTCGTGGGAAGTTACTGGACAGCGCCGCTGATGCTGTTGGGTCTGTGGTGGTGGTCGAAATCGGCTACAAACCCGGCGCGTGGTACGGCCGTTCGGCATCGCCTTATTGGTTTTAGCGCGGCCTTCTTGCTGGCGTTATTGGTCGCCACCGCCTTGAAGCTATGGTTCGACTTTCCACGCCCGCCTGCCGTCCTTGGCGACCTGGCGCGCGTCATCGGGGACAAAGAGCTTCACTACAGCCTGCCCAGCGGGCATGCCACCTATGCCGCGATGGTGGTCGGCGCGCTCTGGCCTTTGATGGGCCGCCGTGGTCGTCTCAGTTTAATGCTGTACGCCACATTGGTCGGCTGGTCGCGCATCGCGGCCGGAATGCACTTTCCGGCCGATGTGTTGGCGGGGTGGACGCTGGGATGGAGCTGCACGGCACTCGCCGGGTGGTTGCTGCCGTTGGCCGCCCCTGTGTGGCAATCGGCCCGCCGCACATCGGCTTGGGTCTGGTTCACCGTGGCCGCCAGTGCTGTCATGACCGATCAGCTCACGAAGTTCGCCATCATCCGCACGTTTGCCTACGGTGAGCAAGTCGAAATCACCCCGTTTTTCAACCTCGTTCATGTCCTGAATCCGGGTGCGGCATTCAGCTTTTTGGCGAACGCTGGTGGCTGGCAACGTTACTTTTTCATCACGCTGGGTCTGGCTGTTTCTGCTTGGCTGGGGCGCATGCTGTGCCAGCAACGGCCACGTCTCGAAGCGATGGGCTACAGCCTGATCCTTGGTGGTGCGCTCGGCAATGTCGCGGATCGTGTGCTGCGTGGACAGGTTGTTGATTTCCTTGACTTCCATTGGCGACTTGCGCACTGGCCCGCCTTCAACCTCGCAGATGTGGCGATCACATCGGGTGCTGCTTTGCTCATCATGCAGATGCTAACCCAAGGCAAGGCGGTGGACACCGGCGCAAATGGGAATTATAATCATTCACAATGATATAATCCGAGAGTTTCCATGACTTGCCGAGCAACCTATCGCTGGCTGATGACTTTGCTGTTGGCGACTTGCGCGTTGATTGGCGGGCCAAGCTACGCAGCCGACACCACCGAACTCAAAGCCAAACAGATTTGGCAGCTTCTGGACTACGTCGCCGTCGATTACGGCGGCGCGGTCGCCAACGGTGCTGTCCTGAAAGCGTCGGAGTACGCTGAAATGCAGGAATTTTCAGCGACAGCCGAACGTCAACTGGGAGAATTACCTGACCAGACCGACAAGGGTCGCTTGTTGCAACAAGCGACCGCTTTGCGTGCTGCGGTAGCTGCCAAAGCCGATCCGGCCAGCGTAGCAAAACTGGCGCACGCGCTGTCCAGTGCGGTGCAAAAGGCGTACCCGTTTCCAGTCGCACCGACTGCCATGCCGGTCTTAGCGAAGGGAGGGCAGTTGTTTCAGGCCCAGTGTGCGGCCTGTCACGGTCAGCAAGGGCGCGGTGATGGCCCCCTAGCGGCATCCCTCAACCCCAAGCCGACCGCGCTGGCCGATCACATGCGGGCGCGCGAGCGCAGCTTATTCGCGCTATACCAAATTATCAGCAACGGTGTCCAGGGCACCGCTATGCAGGGCTTTGGCGCGTTGTCGGATGAAGACCGATGGGCATTGGCGTTCTTTGTTGGCACGCTACCTTATACGCAAAGCGACAAGGACGAAGGAGCCAAGCTCTGGCAAGCCAACGCGCAGGTTCGCCAGACGCTCGCCAGTCTGGATGTGCTGACGCAAACATCTGAGCATGTCTTGGCGGACAGGCTGGATGAGCCTTCCGCCAGAGCCCTGACGGCCTATTTGCGCGCCAATCCGAGCGCGCTGAATATCAGCAGTCCGAAGGGCACCGCGATTGCCAAAGCCAAACTCAGTGAGAGCGTGACGGCATTGCTGGCTGACGACCGTGCAGGTGCGACCAAGCTAGCCTTGTCTGCTTACCTCGATGGCTTCGAGCCGGTCGAACCGGCGTTGGCCACTCGCAATCGGCCGCTGTTCGAGAAGATCGAAGCCGCGATGGTGTCCTACCGGGCATTGATAGCCAATGGTTCGCCTGCCGATGTGCAGACAGCGGAGCTGCATTTGCGCGGCTTGCTGGATGAAGCGGACAAGGTGCTTGCCCCCTCCGACGACGATGCCGTGGCGGCCTTCATCGGTGCGTTAACCATCTTGCTACGTGAAGGATTGGAAGCCCTGCTGGTGGTCGTTGCCATGCTGGCGTTTCTCAAGAAAGCCGAACGGAAAGACGTATTGATCTACGTGCATGCAGGCTGGGCATCCGCGCTGGCCGCAGGCGGCATTACATGGGCAGTGGCAACTTACTTGGTCGGCGTCAGTGGGGCAAGCCGGGAGCTAACGGAAGGCTTTTCGTCACTCTTTGCCGCCGTGGTCTTGCTGGGTGTGGGCATGTGGATGCACCAGAAGAGCGTTGCCGGTCGTTGGCAGGTCTACCTCAAGGAAAAGCTGTCTTCGGCGCTCAACAAGCGCACGGCATGGTTCTTGTTTTCGCTGGCCTTCGTCGCCGTCTACCGTGAGGTGTTCGAGACGGTGCTGTTCTACGCAGCGCTCTGGACAGAAGGAAATGGCTGGCCCCTGCTGGCGGGCTTGGGCACTGGCATGGGAATCCTGGCCCTGCTGGCAGTCGTGCTGCTGCGCACCAGTGCGCGCCTGCCGATTGGCCAGTTCTTCGCTGCCAGCTCACTGCTGGTGGCCATACTTGCCGTGGTCTTGGCAGGCAAGGGCATCGCAGGTCTGCAAGAAGCAGGGTTATTGCATACCAGCCCAATATCGATCCCACGCATTGATCTGCTGGGCATCTATCCGTCGTGGCAAACACTCTCAGCGCAATTCGCTGTGTTATTCATCATTGTGGTGGTTTTTACGATCAATTCGCGGTCATCGCGTCAAATGGCAGTACAAAAAAGCTGATTTGACGGCGTGAATAGGTGAATTGATGCCGCGATGAGCGCCGTCATCCTCGAATCCGTGCTGACCATGTAGAGGCCAGTTTTTCTTTTACATCTTGGACAGCAGTCGTATTCCATCTGCGCGCAATTCCCCCTTGGGAGAAATATGCCGGTACAAGGTCTGTCGCGTGATGCCGAGCTCTTGGCACAGGTCGCCGACCTTAGTTTCAGTCTGCCCCATTGCCGCCATCGCCAGGCGCAGCTTGGCGGCGGTCATCTTGAAAGGCCGACCACCTTTCCTACCGCGCGCCCGCGCCGAGGCCAAGCCCGCTACTGTGCGCTCTGCGATCAGCTCGCGCTCGAATTCGGCCAGTGCGGCGAAGATGCCGAAGACCAGTTTGCCAGCAGCGGTCGTCGTGTCGATGGCCGCACCGTGGCCGCTCAGCACCTTGAGACCGACGCCACGCCCAGTCAGATCGTGCACGGTGTTGATCAGGTGCCGAAGGTCGCGCCCGAGCCGGTCGAGCTTCCATACGACCAAGGTATCCCCTGAACGCAACGCCTTCAAACAGCTCGCCAAGCCGGGACGATCCTCGCGCTTGCCGGATGCCTGGTCTTCGTAAAGATGCGCCGGGTCGACATCGGCGGCGATCAGCGCGTCGCGCTGCAAGTCAGTGGCCTGGGAGCCATCCGCCTTCGATACCCGCATGTAGCCGATTAGCATGTCATACCTGTCACATATACGTTCGATTATGTGACAGTATGCGCCGGAAAGTTCTAACCGTCAAAAGTTGTCACTTAACCCGTCATTCTGTCTAAGACATGCAAAGGGCCCATTAGGCTCGTAATGTGACAAAAATTCCGGGGGGATGCCTTCCTTTGCAAAGGTGGTGCGCAACTGTTCCAGGGAAGCGGGATCGCGCCGACCATAGGAAGCCAACGCGAACAGCGAGCGTGCCGTCTCGGGGTCGTGCCGCGCTTCAATGATGGCCTCATCGATGGCCTGGACTGCCCGTTGCCAGTGATCGACGGGTTCGGGCTTCGGCGTTTTCGCCGACAGGCCACTGGTGAAACCGGTTTGGGGTTCGGACCAGAACAGCTTTGCATGCTCGCCCGGCGGGCTTATATCCCTCATCTCAATCAAGCTGATTGCCGTTGCCGCCGCCTCCAGCATCTGCAACCGTACTGCCGGGTTCAGGGTTTCATACGGTCGCCACAGACTTTGCCCAGCACGCAGCGGATGCCCGCAGCCTTCCCAGACTTGGCGGAGATACCCCGCGCAGGTTCCGCACGTCGAAAGCGGGGTGTTCAGCTCATCGAGCAGCGTGCGTAGTAGCCGAAACCACAATCCAGCGTGGATGCGTCGGCGCGGCAGCTCCACATGGCCGGTCGTCAGTGCCTGCCAGGTGCGCCGGTCCATCACCGCAATCGCGTCGCTGGCGGTGCGCGGCGCAGTGTCGGCGTTCTCCCAGCCGAGAAACCGCCCAGGCACGCCCCAATAGGATTCCAGCCAGCAGCCATGCAGCGGGCAGCTCAGCATCAGGGGCAGCTTCCATGCAAGCAGTACGGCTTGGTTTGCCGGGTCGTTCAGACAGAGCGGGCAGGCGCGATGTATCGGCTGGCTGGGCAGCCAGGCACGCCAGCTCGTGATGGATCGCGTCCTACGGCGGAGTTTCGGCAGCAGCACCGAGAGCTGGAACGCATAGGTTTCCAATGCGTCTGGAATCTGATCATCAAGGCTGTCCAGTAGCCAAGGCACCCAGCCGGCGAAACTCATGCAACGCAGCCGGTCCGGCTCGATGCCGCTCCGCTGGGAGAGCATCGCCAGCAGCGCCAGTGGTGGCGCGGTGTCCAGGTCATCAACCTGGCCGTGACCAAGATCGTGCTCCAGCAGCTCGGACACCTCCATGTGATAGCAAAGGGCCACGCGGTTGAGCCACGAAGACAAGGCTTCGCCTTCCCTGGGAGCCGGATGCAGTGGCCAGTGTGGCGCTGGCTTCACATCAGTTCCCGCTCGAATTGCCGCCGCCGCTCGCTGGGACCGGTGTAATCGGCCATGCTGAGCGTGCGATGGTTGATCGCTTCCTCACCGCTCTCCACGGCAGCGACGGCCGCCGCCATCAACAGGTGCGCCAGCTCGCCGATGGTGCCCTCGCTGCGCGTGAGCAGGTAGCGGGCCATATCCAGCGTGGCAATCGACGAGGGTCGCCGCAGCGGGAGCGAAGCCGCGAAGCTGGCCAGCAGTGAGCAGCAATCGTCGTTGGCCTCCCACACCGGCAGCATCATCGGCTCGAAGCGGTTTTCCAACTGGTCGTCCGAGCGGATCGCCAAGTAGGCATCGCGTGTGCCGACCCCGACCAGCGGGATGCGCAGCTCGTTGCCGAGGAAACGCAGCAGGTTGAGGAATTCCCGGCGGTTGACGCTGTTGCCGGCCAGGACGTTGTGCAATTCGTCGATCACCAGCATGCGCACGCCGACCTTGCGTAGCAGTGCCAGCGCCAATTGCTCCATTTCCGGCAGCCGTGGGCGCGGGCGCAATGGCGCGCCCATCGCGGCAAGTAGCGCGACGTAGAAGCGGATTACCGACGGTTCGGATGGCATCTGCACGACCAGTACCGGAATGTGCTCCTGGTCGGCGTCGGAGCTGGCCGGGTGGGTGCGGCGGAATTTCTCGACGATCATCGACTTGCCGTTGTTGGTTGGACCGACCAACAGCAGGTTGGGCATGCGTTGTTTGTTCGGCCACGCATACAGGGCTTCCAGCCGATTCAGCGCCTCGACTGCTCGCGGATAGCCGATCCAGCGGTCAGCGCGAAGGCGATGGATGCGTTCGTCCGCCGGAAGACGGGCCAAGCCCTGGGCCACCGGCATCAGGTGGGACAAGTCGATGATGGGATATTCTTCCACGGCTACCACTCCTCAATCTGGTCGAACGGTTTGGCAGGTGGCTGGTTGTCTGCCTGCGGGTCAGCCATGTCCGCGTCCGGTGGTGGCGTGGTTTTGAAAAGAACTGCCGTTGCCTTGAGATGCTGGCGTCGATCCGCGTCGCGCCGCGCCTTGCGCGTAGCTTTCTGCGCGGTGGACACGATTTCGCGCATCTGGCCGATCATGCGAAACAGGGGTCGTCTCAGAAAACGGAAAAAATCGTACGCTAAGCACCGCAAAGAAACTCGTGATGGACAGGCACGCTACGGTCGCGGGTCGTGCCTGCCCATTGCTCAGTTGCCCTTGACGCGCAACACTT
>NZ_NINW01000005.1 GCF_002188465.1 Pigmentiphaga sp. NML080357
GGTGCACACGAGTATTGAGCATAGTCGAGATTGGTGCAGACGACTCCTGATATTGGGCTGTCAGGAGCCGTATGCACACCAGGCGTTACATCCAGTCAGATGGTGCGGTCGTCTTCTGAAAACGACAGTGTTATTTATTGACACTAGCTGAAAAAGGTCATAGATTTCTTCCTGACATTTTCGTCCAGGGAGGCATCTTGCAGGGTCAACGCATCGGCTACGTCCGGGTCAGCAGCTTCGACCAGAACCCGGAACGGCAACTTGAACACGTCGAAGTCGGCAAGGTGTTCACCGACAAGGCGTCGGGCAAGGACACCCAGCGGCCCGAGCTTGATTCGCTGCTGGCCTTCGTGCGCGAAGGCGACACCGTGGTGGTTCACAGCATGGATCGCTTGGCGCGCAACCTCGATGACTTGCGCCGCCTCGTGCAAAAGCTCACCAAGCGCGGCGTGCGCATCGAGTTCGTCAAGGAGAGCCTGACCTTCACCGGCGAGGATTCGCCGATGGCGAACCTGATGCTGTCGGTCATGGGGGCGTTCGCTGAATTCGAGCGGGCCTTGATCCGCGAGCGGCAGAGGGAAGGCATCGCGCTCGCCAAGCAACGCGGAGCCTACCGGGGCCGCAAGAAAGCGCTGTCGCCCGAACAGGTAGCCGATCTGCGGCAGCGGGCCGCCGCCGGCGAACAAAAAGCGAAGCTGGCCCGCGAGTTTGGTGTCAGCCGGGAGACCCTGTATCAATACTTGAGAGCGGATCAGTAAATATGCCACGTCGTTCCATTCTGTCCGCCGCCGAGCGGGAAAGCCTGTTGGCGTTGCCGGATACCAAGGAGGGGTTCTAAGCCGGAACCGCCGAAAATTCCGTCAGCCGATCAACGTGGCTTGTCCCGCGCCCGGTCGATGGGGTAGACCCAACAGTCGTGTCACTAGTGTCCTGAGTTAGAAATTCGCAAACAAAATCTCTCGATGCTCGCGAGGATGTCATCTGCGGACTTGACCCACGTGAATGGCTTGGGGTTGGCGTTGTTGATTTGCAGGTACTGCTTGATCGCCTGCTCGAGTTGCCGAGTCGAGCGATGTGTGCCGCGGCGGATGTACTTTTCGGTGAGGGTGGCGAACCAGCGCTCGACCTGGTTCAACCACGATGCCGAGGTCGGTGTGAAGTGAACATGAAAGCGCGGATGCCGGGCAAACCACGCCTTGATCGAAGGGGTCTTGTGAGTGCCATAGTTGTCCATCACCAGATGCACGTCCAGGTCGCTGGGCACATTGGCCTCGATGGTGCGCAGGAACTGCAGGAACTCGCTGCTGCGATGGCGCCGATGCATCTCTCCGATGACTTCGCCGGTAGCGATGTCCAGCGCCGCGAACAGCGTCGTCGTGCCGTGGCGCCTGTAGTCGTGCGTGCGCCGCTCGGGGATGCCCGGCGCCAGCGCCAGGATCGGTTGCGTGCGGTCCAACGCCTGGATCTGGCTCTTCTCGTCCACGCACAGCACCATGGCCTTGAGCGGTGGATCCAGGTACAGACCAACGATGTCGCGGACCTTCTCGACGAACAGCGGGTCGCTCGAGAGCTTGAAAGTTTCTTGGCGATGCGGCTGCAAGCCGAAGGCGCGCCAGATGCGCGTGACCGCTGTTTGCGACACAACCATCTCGCGCGCCATGGCGCGCGTGCTCCAGTGGGTCGCACCGGCCGGCACCGACCCCAGCGTCTTGGCAATCACCGCATCGACACGCGCGTCGTCAATGCTGCGCGGGGCGCCCGGGCGCGGTGCATCGAGCAATCCGTCCAGGCGCTGTTCGACGAAGCGAGCGCGCCACTTGGACACCGTCTGCGGCGTGACCCGCTGGCGGGCAGCGACCACCTTGTTGTCAATGCCCTGCGCACACGCCAGCACGATGCGCGCTCGCAAGGCCAGGGCCTGCGCCGTCTTGCGACGCAGCGTCAATGCCACGAGCTGTTCGCGTTCGGACTCGCTCAACACCAGTTGCGCCTTTGGCCTTCCTCTCATCGCCGCCTCCGTCATGTGCACACGCTACACGACAGACTCAGCAATAAGTTAGTAGTTCAACGAATTTCTAACTCAGGACACTAGCCGCCATTTCGATCACGACAATGCCAGCCGGACGTCACGTCCAGATTGTTCCGGTCTGGATGAGGCCGACTGACGTCTCGGATGACGGGTGGCATACAACTGCTGTGAGTCCTGCAGGGGGGCAGCTGCCTGACCGGACGGCGAGCATCAGCCCATCTCATGTATTAGTCATGTCAGCTTTGACACTGCGCACGCGACGGCACCCGACCCGTTGCAGACCCCCAGACATATGGAAAGCTGACGCTCAACGTGGAGTTAGCCGGCGCGGCGCGGCTTCATCGCGCAGCGTCCGTGTTGATGGATGGGTTAGAACTCTCTGGGGCACACATTTGAGAAAGACTATTTTTCAGCCAACGCAAAACCCGCGTTGCCAGATGCAACCACTGAGACAAATACAAACGGCACTGGACTAGTATTTAGAGCGCCATGCACTTGGCCAGGTTTTGCTATGGCAATATCTCCAGCCTTTAGATGAGCGACTTTGCCGCCTCCTTGGTAATACTCAGCCTCTCCAGAGATAACCGTCCAAGTATCTTGGCCGTCCGGGTGAACATGAGCGGTTATTTCTTGCCCAGGATGGGCATGCCAAACAACAACTGCTGAGTCCTTGGTTTCCAGAACCACTGAACGAATTGGTTCGCCGTCAGACGGACGAATATATTCTGTTACCGAAAATATTCTTGATTCCATTTCCATATCCACTCCAAAAATCAATTTGGCTTGAGAAGTTATTACAGAACAACTGTATCCGAGAGTTCTACGTTGCCGATAACCGGCCCGAAACGGCGGCGCAACGCGCCGCTGTTGGGGGTCCGTGTTCATCGGCGGGTTAGACCTGTGCTTGCGTAAGACGAATATCGACTTCTCGGTCGACGTATTTCCATTCCTCTGACGCACGCAGTTCGGAAAGCAGCCTGTTGAACTCAACCTCATGAATTGGCGCGTATTCGAACCAATTCAGAAAATCGAACGGTTCATTCTCTGAGAGGTCGCGGCAGTGGTGGAGCTTGCGCGCTACTGCAGGCAAATACTGAAGCCCGATTTGGACGTGCTTCGACTGTTCGAAAACGCTCCGGCGTTCGTCTTGCGTGAGCTCCCACCAAGCTGCGTTCTTCCGGATCGGTATTAGCGCACCGCACGTTGCTTCTGGGCGCGCCAGACCTTGCTGCTTCGCTACAATTTCATTCTTCTCTGCGCGCATGACATATCGTTCATTGCTGGTTATTCCACGAAGTATCCAGGGTGCATTGGTTTCAGACTGCAACTCTGAAGCGGATACGACGTTGAGCCTTTTGGCTTCAGGCAGGGGCTCGCCAACTCTCGTTTCGGCCCTGACAATCCGCCAAGGGCCAATGTCTGCGCCGACGAAAGCAAATAATCGTGTATCCATTTCAATCTTTCATGTGTGAATGTTTTAACTCTTGCAGCTTCGAAGAACCTATCTGCCGATCCCGTGCTTGTGCATCATCGCCTCCGCGCAACTGCGACGACCGCCCGCAGCAATCACATTGAACTTTCGAATCGAAACTGCTGAAGCGAACCTACGCGGACGTACGGCCGCAGTCTGTGCGCTGCCGGACGGAGCGCTGCCAATTTGCGCCTACTGGCAGGCTGTGAGTGCGCGGATGGGCCAGCGACCTCCCTTCATAGAGGGAGCGAAGCAGGTCAGAGACACTATTGAACGTCCGCTACCGGGAAGATGCTTGACCGTCCGCAACTGGCCGCCTGCCGCCGACCGCGGTCTGGCTCGAAAGCAGTCTGTCAACGCGCCGTTTCATTGTTGCCATGATCATATCTTAATCGCGCACAGGCGGCCACAGGCGGGCAGTATGAACCAGCGTCAGTATCCACACCGTTTCGCCGTCGATCTGATACACCAGGCGATAGCTTTCGTGCGGGATCAACTCGCGGGTCCCGGGAATCTTTCCCGGCTTGCCCAGCATGGGGTGCTGGATCAAGCGGGCGGCCGCGTCGCTGAAAATCTCATCCATCCGGGCCGCCGCGCGCGGATTGTCGGCTGCGATGTAGTCCCACACATCGGCACGGTCTTGCTGCGCTTCGGGCGTCCAAACAACCCTCACGCCTGGCTCGCCACACTGGCACGCCGTGCGGCGAATTCGGCCTCAACTTCATCGTTCGACCGCCCCAATCCAGCGCGCATCGAAGCCCGGCCGGCTTCGACCTTGCGGCGCAGGAACTCGTCGTACTCGCGCGACTCGCGCTGGCGCTGAACGAACTCGCGCATCAGCTCGCGCAGCACTTGCGACGCCGGGCGATGGGCCGCCTCGGCTTCGGCCATAAACTCGGCGCGCAACTCAGGCTCCAGCTTCATCGTGAAAACGGCTTGTTTTGACATGATCGGGGCCTCCTGCCACTTGATACTAACAAAGTATATACGCCGTCATTACTAAGCGCTATTCACAGAACGCTGCAAGGCGGGCGTGCGCTAGGCCAAGGCCTGTCGGAAAACATTTGTTTTTCGACAGGCCTTCAACGGTCCTCTGCACCAACCTCCGAGTGGCCGCAAAATTGTGCGGAAAACTCTGTCGCCAGACGCTACCATACGGAAACCTCGTCTTAATGGTTTTCCGCTTATGTTGGTAGGTTACATGCGCGTGTCGTCGGACTCCGACCGCCAGAGCACGAACTTGCAGCGCGATGCGCTGCTCGCCGTCGGCGTCGATGCGCGGCATCTGTTCGAGGATCATGCTTCCGGCGCGAAGGACGACCGCGCGGGCCTGGCGCGGGCGCTCGAATTCGTTCGCCCTGGCGACGTGTTGGTCGTGTGGAAGCTCGACCGGCTCGGCCGTTCGTTGTCGCACTTGCTCGCCATCGTGACCTCGCTCAAGAAAAAGCAGGTGGCGTTCCGCTCGCTGACGGAGAACCTGGATACCACGACGCCCTCGGGCGAGTTTCTGTTCCAGGTGTTCGGCGCGCTCGCGCAGTACGAACGCGCCTTGATCCTGCTTTTGCAGATCGGTGCCATGCACCATGAGCAGGTTGGCGTTGCCCGAGGTGAGCAGGTTGGACCCAATGCTGATCGACGCGGCCGCAAAAAAGCTGTTGGCCGCAGCCTCCACCGTGTAGGGCAGCTGCATGCCGCCAATGTCGTAGTCCTGCGCCGCGCTGAGCATGCCCGAGGCGGCGTAGGCGTCATACGCATCCTTGGTGGCCTGCGGCAGCGTGACGCGTTCACCATCGAAATGCGGCTCGTGCGTGTCCACCGTGCGGTTGAACGGCGCGTACTTCTCGCGCGCGATGCGCTCGCAGGTGTCGAGCACCGCGTCAAACGTCTCGCGCGAATGGTCGGCAAAGCGCTCGCGTGTGTTCAGCGTTTCGGCTTGCAGCCAGTTGTAAAGCAGGAAATCGAGGGTGGAGCGCAGGGTCGTCATGCGGGAAATTATGGGTGTGCACATCCCGTCGGGCATGTCCGTTGCGCGACGCGGCGAGGAGGGTGACCCAGGCCGACCGCTCCCGCACATTACTGCGGCCACACCCCTGCTGTGGCAATGGAATGCCATTGGCTCCGTAAATCCCGGGGGTTTACCCGTAGAACCATCCGTCACTGCGCATTTTCTACAACGCGCGTGCGCAGGACCTTCAATACGGGAGGGCAATGCCTCCGAATAATCAGTCGCTGCTCACCACAACCGAAGGAGACATGCATGGGTACTTCACCCCAATCCGATTTTCTGCGCGCGCTGTACCAGTCCTGGTCAGACCGCATGGCCGCCAACCCCGCGATGACCCTCGCCGACCTGCGCAGCCTGTTCGACGAGTGGCATCAACCCACGCTCGAGCCTGAAGGCGTGACCTACAAGTCGGACGTGCTCGCCGGCGTGGAAGCCATCTGGGCCCTGCCCCATGGCGCAGACACCAAGAAGGTCATCCTGTACACGCACGGCGGCGGCTTTGCCGTGGGCTCGGCCGCCAGCCATCGCAAGCTGGCCGGTCACCTGGCCAAGCATCTGGGCGCGACCGCGGTGGTGATCGACTACCGCCGGGCGCCCGAGCATCCGTATCCGGCCCAGATCGAGGATTCGACGGCTGTCTACAAAGAACTGCTGGCGCGTGGCTTCAAAGCAGCCGACATCGTCACCAGCGGCGACTCGGCGGGCGGCAACCTGGCCATCTCCACGGTGCTGAAGCTGCGCCAGGACGGCGTGGCGCTGCCGGGCGCGGTGATTGCCTTTTCGCCCTGGCTCGACATGGAGCATGTCGGCAAGACGCTGCAGACCAACGCGGCCACCGACGCCCTGGTCAGCAAGGCCGTTCTGGAGGGCATGTCGGGCATGTTCCTGGGCGAGAAGGGCTCACGCACCGACCCGCTGGCCAATCCGCTGAAGGCCGACTACACGGGCTTTCCGCGCCTGTACATCAACGCCGGCAGTGCCGAAACCCTGCTGGACAACGCGCAAGACCTGGAGCGCATCGCCAAGGCGGCGGGCGTGAACGTCACGCTATCGGTGGTGGACGGCATGCAGCACGTCTTCCCGTTCCTGGCGGGTCGCGCCCCCGAGGCCGACGACGAGCTGCGGCGCATTGCCCAGTGGTTCAAGGGCGCCTGAGCTCCAGTTAGCCAAGACCCCGAGGCCGAGGAGCCTTGGGGAAATTTTCCTCATTGCAACAACGCAGGCCACTACGTCGCCGCCAGGCGCAGCTGTGGCCGCAACTTAGAGAGACTCACCATGAAAAACACCAAACATCTGGACGCAATCGTCATCGGCGCCGGCTTTGGCGGCATGTACATGCTGAAAAAGCTGCGCGACGAGCAGGGCCTGAAAGTGCGCGTCTTCGACAAGGCCGGCGGCGTGGGCGGCACCTGGTACTGGAACCGCTACCCCGGCGCGCTGTCGGACACCGAGACCTTTGTTTACTGCTATTCGTGGGATAAAGAGCTGCTGCAGGAGATGCACATCACCACGCGCTATGTGACGCAGCCGCAAATCCTGTCGTATCTGGAGCATGTGGCCGACCGCTACAACCTGCGCCCCGACATTCAGCTGAACACCGGCGTCACGGCCGCGCACTTCAACGAAACCACCAACCTGTGGGAAGTGAAAACCGACACCGGCGAGGCCTACACCGCCAAGTTTTTGGTGACCGCGCTGGGCCTGCTGTCGGCCACCAACGTCCCCAAGATCAAGGGCCTGGACACCTTCCAGGGCGAGTGGCTGCACACCGGCAACTGGCCCGAAGGCGTGCAATACGACGGCAAGCGCGTGGGCGTGATTGGCACGGGCTCCACCGGCACCCAGGTCATCACCGCCATTGCGCCCAAGGTGGGCCATCTGACGGTGTTCCAACGCTCGCCCCAGTACAGCGTGCCCGTGGGCAACGGCCCGGTCACGCCCGAATACGTGGCAGAGGTGAAGAAGAACTACGACGAGATCTGGGAGCAGGTGAAGGGCTCGGTGGTGGCCTTTGGCTTCAAGGAGAGCACCGTGTCGGCCATGAGCGTGTCGGAAGAAGAGCGCCAGGCCGTGTTCCAGAAAGCCTGGGACAACGGCGGCGGTTTCCGCTTCATGTTCGAAACCTTCTGCGACATCGCCACCGATGAGCGCGCCAACAAGGCGGCGCAAGACTTCATCCGCGGCAAGATTGCCGAAATCGTCAAGGACCCCGAGACGGCGCGCAAGCTCATGCCGCAAGACCTGTACGCCAAGCGCCCTTTGTGCGACAGCGGCTACTACGCCACCTACAACCGGCCCAATGTCGATCTGGTCGATGTCAAGGCCAACCCGATTGTCGAAATCACCCCCAAGGGCGTGAAAACCACCGATGGCGTGGAGCACGAACTGGACATGCTGATTTTTGCCACCGGCTTTGATGCGGTGGATGGCAACTACACCAAGATCGACATCCGTGGCCGCAATGGCCTGACGATTCAAGAGCAATGGAAATCGGGCCCCAGCAGCTACATGGGCGTGGCCAATGCCAACTTCCCCAACATGTTCATGGTGCTGGGCCCCAACGGCCCGTTCACCAACCTGCCGCCGGCGATTGAGAGCCAGGTCGAGTGGATTGCCGCGCTGATCAAGGATGTGAACGCCAAGGATCTGAAAACCGTGGAAGCCACCACCGAGGCCGAAGCCGGTTGGACCAAAACCTGCCACGACATCGCCCACATGACGCTGTTCCCCAAGGCCGACTCCTGGATTTTTGGCGCCAACATCCCGGGCAAAACCAACACCGTGTATTTCTACATGGCCGGCCTCGGCGCTTACCGGCAAGAGCTGTCTGCAGTGCAAAACAAGGGCTACGAGGGTTTCGTATTCCAGTAAATGCGCATTTTTTAAAAAACCAACCAAGGAGACAACATGAAACGCGTAGAAAACAAAGTGATTTTGGTGACCGGCGGTGCCATGGGCATGGGCCGCTCGCACAGCGAGCTGCTGGCAGCGCAAGGCGCCTGGGTGTTCGTGGCCGACGTGAACGCAGCCGAAGGGCAAGCCACCGTGGACAGCATCCGCAAAAACGGTGGCAAGGCCGACTTTTTGCAGCTGGATGTGACACAAGAAGCCCAATGGAACGCCGCGCTGGCGCAAATCACAGAGCGTGCAGGCCGTCTGGATGTGCTGGTGAACAACGCCGGCATTCTGATCCTCAAGCCCATGCAAGACACGACCAACGACGAGTGGGATCGCGTCTTCGATGTGAACGTGCGCGGCCTGTTCATCGGCACCCGTGCGGCGGTGCCGCTGATGCAAAAGGCCGGCGGCGGCACCATCGTCAACGTGTCGTCGATTTACGGCCTGGTCGGTGCCCCCGGTGCCAGCGCCTATGAAGCCTCCAAGGGCGCGGTCCGCCTGTTCACCAAGTCTTGCGCCGTGGATCTGGCACCGTTCAATATCCGCGTCAACTCGGTGCACCCCGGCGTGATTGAGACCCAGATGACCAAGGCCATGCTGGACGACCCGGTCATCCGCCCGGCACTGCTCGGCCCCACGCTGCTCAAGCGCCCCGCGCAACCGATCGAGGTGTCACAGGCCGTGCTGTTCCTGGCCTCGGACGAATCATCGTTCGTGCATGGCGCAGAACTGGTCGTTGACGGCGGCTACACGGCCAATTGATCGTCAACCGCAACGCGCCGGACTCAAGCCGCGAGCGGGTAGTCCGGGGCGTCGCTGCAAGCACAAGACCCCCATCAGGAGGCAAACCAATGAAGCAATTTTTCAAGCGACTGGCACCCCTGGCCACCGCACTGGCTGCCCTCGCGCAGGCCGGCACGGCCAGCGCCATCGAACTTGACGCCGGTGACTACACACCGCTGCCGGCCGGCACCACCGCGCTGGTGGTCTATGGCCAGCACACCACGCGCGACAAGCTATACAGCCAGGGCAACCGGCAGGCGATCAACCCGCAGCTGGACTCCACCGTGGGCATCTTGCGCGGTGTGCGCTTCATGGAAGTGGGCGGCCTCATCATCGACCCGCAGTTTCTGCTGCCCTTTGGCCGGCTCAGCGCCAAGGACGACATTGCGGGCCTGGGCTCGAAAAGCAGCGTGGGCGACCTGATCCTCGCGTCCGCAATCTGGTTCACCAAACCCGGTGACAAGAACCACTTCGCCATCACGCCTTACCTGTGGCTGCCGACCGGCTCGTATGACCGCAACCAGTCTTTGGGCCTGGGCGAAAACCGCTACAAGTTTGCGCTGCAGGCTGGCGGCATCGTGCAACTGGCGCCCGGCATCCACTGGGACTACGCCGGTGACGTGACGCTCTTTGGCAAGAACGACGACTTCAACAACGGCGCGGGCGGCAGAACCGAGATGAAGCAAAAGCCGCTGTACCAGCTGCAGACCCATTTGCGCTACCAGCTCAGCCCGACGCTGGACCTGCGCGCTGCCCTGTTCCACACCTTCGGTGGCGAGACCAAGGTGGGCGGCGTGGACCAGAACAACCGCCAGTCCACCACCAAGTTCAACGTGGGCACCGCGTGGTTCATGCAGCCCGACCTGCAGTTGATCGCCACCTATGGCCGCGACATCCATGTGCGCGAAGGCTTCAAGGCCAACAACCAGATCAACCTGCGCCTGCTGAAGCTGTATTGATCGCGCAGGCGGCCGCCGGGCACCGACGGCCGCCTGAAGAATTGGATGGCTCAGTTATAGCAAGCTGCCATTAGGCGATGGCCGCTGCGATGTAGCGTCTGCCATTTTTTGAAATCCAGATACTCAAGGAAACACACACCATGCGCTGTTATTGCGTGATGCACCATTCAAAGCCGCTTGAACTCGTCGAGCGTGAGACTCCGCAGCCCGTGGAAACCGAGGTGCTTGTGCGGGTGAAGGCCGCTGGCCTTTGCCACACGGACCTGCACATCTGGGAGGGCTTTTACGACCTGGGAGGCGGCAAGCGGCTGAACCTGGCGGACCGGGGCATCAAGCCGCCCATCATCCTCAGCCACGAAATCTGTGGCGAGGTGGTATCGGCCGGTGCGGACGCTGGTGAGGTCAAGGTGGGTGGCCGCTTCCTGATCCATCCCTGGATCGGTTGCGGTGAATGCCCCACCTGCCTGCGCGGCGACGAGAATCTCTGCCTGAAGGGCCGCGCCCTTGGCGTGGCACGCCCCGGTGGTTTTGCCGACTACGTGATCGTTCCCCACCCGCGCTACCTGGTCAACATCGACGGCCTGGACGAGGCCGAGGCAGCGCCTCTGGCCTGCGCGGGCGTGACGACCTACAGCGCCATCAAGAAGCTGGGCGACGGCATCCACCATGAGCCCGTCGTCATCATCGGTGCCGGCGGCCTGGGCCTGATGGCCATCGAGGTGCTCAAGGCCCTGGGAGGCAAAGGCGCCATCGTGGTGGACATCGACCCTGCCAAGCGCGAAGCCGCATTGGCCGCTGGCGCGCTGTCGGTGATCGACGGCAAGGCGGCCGATGCGGCCAGCCAGATCATCGCGGCGACCGAAGGCGGTGCCGGCCAGATTCTGGACCTGGTGGGCTCGGCCCCGACTGTCTCGCTGGCGATGCAAAGTGCCCGCCGCGGCGGACACATCGTCATCTGCGGGCTTATGGGTGGTGACCTGACCATCTCGCTGGCGACCATCCCGCTGCGCCCGCTGTGCATCGAGGGCAGCTACGTCGGCACCCTGTCCGAACTGCGAGAGCTGGTGGAACTGGTCAAGCGCAGCGGCATGAAGTCGATTCCGGTGTCGCGCCGCCCGATGGCCCAGGTGAACCAGGCCATTGACGACCTGCACCACGGCAAGGTGATCGGGCGTGCCGTACTGATCCCATGACTGATCCCATGAGTTTCTGAAAGAGCACACCATGTATCCCCAACTCAGCCTCTACATTGACGGACAAATGCTGCGCGGCGAAGGCCGCCGCGAGCAGGATGTACTGAACCCCGCCAACAACCAGGTGATCGGCCAGCTGCCGCATGCCACCCAGGCCGACCTGGACATGGCGCTGGCAGCGGCACAGCGCGCCTTCGCGTCGTGGCGCAGCAGCACGGCGATGCAGCGCGCGCAGGTGCTGAAAGCCGTCGCAGGATTGATTCGCGAACGTGCGCCGCAAATCGGCCGCAATCTCACCCTGGAGCAGGGCAAGCCCCTGGCCGAGGGCGTGGGCGAAGTGGCGGTCTGCGCCGAGCACGCCGAGTGGCATGCCGAGGAATGCCGGCGCATCTATGGCCGCCTCATTCCACCCCGCGATGCCAGCGTGCAGCAGACGGTGCTGCGTGAACCCATCGGCGTGTGCGTGGCCTTCTCGCCCTGGAACTTCCCGTTCAGCCAAGCCTTTCGCAAGGTGGTCGCGGCCATTGGCGCGGGGTGCACTGTCATCCTCAAAGGTTCCAGCGACACACCGGCCTCGGTGCTGGCAATTGCCCAGCTGTTTCATGACGCCGGCTTGCCGCCGGGCGTGCTGAATGTGGTGTCGGGCGATTCCGGAATGATCTCGGACTACCTGATCCGCTCTCCCATCGTGCGTAAGATTTCCTTCACGGGCTCCACACCTGTGGGGCAGCAGCTGGCAGCGCTGGCCGGTGCGAACATGAAGCGCAGCACCATGGAGCTGGGCGGCCACGCGCCCGTGATCGTGTGTGACGATGCGGACATCGACCGCGCGGCAGACGTGCTGTCGGGCTTCAAGTTCCGCAACGCGGGACAGGTGTGCATCTCCCCCACGCGCTTTTATGTGCAGGACGGCGTGTATGACCGTTTCGTCGAACGATTTGCGCAGCGGGCACAGGCACTGGCGGTCGGAGACGGGCTGGTTGAAACCAACCGCATGGGGCCGTTGGCGCAACCGCGCCGCGTCGCTGCCATGGAGGGTTTCGTGGAAGACGCCCGCCAGCGCGGCGCCAAGATCGTAACGGGCGGCCATCGGCTGCAAGGCGACGGCAACTTCTTCGCCCCCACGGTGCTGGCCGACCTGCCCGACGACTCGCGCTTCATGACCGAAGAGCCCTTCGGCCCGATGGCCGGCATGGTGCGATTCAAGACCGTGGAAGAAGTGCTTTCGCGCGCCAACAGCCTGCCCTTTGGCCTGGCGTCGTATGCCTTCACCACGTCACTGAAGAACGCGCACCAGATCTCGCGCGGGCTGGAAGCCGGCATGGTGTCCATCAACCACATCGGGCTTGCGCTGGCCGAGACACCGTTTGGCGGCATCAAGGAAAGCGGCTATGGCAGCGAGGGCGGCAGTGAAACCTTCGACGGCTACCTGACCACCAAGTTCGTGTCGCAACTCAATTAAGGCGCAAAGACTGCCAATCCACAAAAATGGGCAGTCTCACTGAAGCGCAGGCTGCCATTGCCCGCCAGCAGCACCCCATGGCGGCGCGGGCGTGTCGCGAACGGGCAGCTGACATTGGTACTCGTCAATTATTGATATTGCACGGTTTATTGCTGAGACATAACCCCGTTCAACCTGTGCTTGTCGAAGGGCTCAGCCCGAACGGGGTTGGCGAATAAATCCCGCCGGATCAACAGATCGCCCCCAGGCCCCGCTTGGCGCGTGCCACATGGATGAGGACCCTGACCTCGTCCATCGTCGGGTTTGACCAGCAGGCCGCTCAGTTGATGAAATTTTCGGTCGCGCGCAGCGCCGCCGCGTTCACCGTGCTGCGGTACTCCACGGGCGTTTGCTTGAAAGCCCGCTTGAAGTGGCGCACCAGATGGCTCTGGTCGGAGAAGCCGCAGTCCATGGCAATGCACTTCAGCGGCACAGCCACCGGACGGCTGAGCAGGCGCCGGGCGCGCTCCAGGCGCTGGCGCAAAACATAGGCGTGCGGTGCGCAGCCAAACTCTGCATGGAACTTGCGGATCAGCCCGGACACACTCACGCCCGCCTCGCGCGCCATCTCATCGAGCTTGAGGTTGCGATCCAGGTTGTCCTCGACATACTGCACAAGGCGCCGCCGCTGCCAATCTGCCATGCGGCCGGCCAGCGGCACCTCGCGCACGCCGGCCTTGGCATAGCGGCGAAGCAGATGAACGCAAAGCTGATTCACCAGCGACGACCGGTACAGCCCGCCGCCAAGCCCGCCGCTTTCCAACTCGGACTCGAAGGCGGACATTAGGCCGGGCAGGATGTCGTCCTGGGCACGCACGCAGTCTTCCATGCCCACATCACTCACGCTTCGCTCAAAAACTTCTTCGGCGACACGGCACAGCTCGGTGTGCGCCAGGTAGATGTGCGTGACGTCAATCGGGCGGTCCCACTTCCACTGAGACGACTCGCCGCGCGTCAGCAGCGAACACACGCCCCGCCCCACCCGCTCGCTGCGCCAAGCGCCACCTGCGCGCCGGCTCATGACCGCGTCATCGCACTTGTAACGCACGAGCATGTAGTCGCGCATGGAGGGAATTTCAACGTCAAGGGACGTGTACTGATAGCCCTTGAGCGTCACCTGATCCCAACCGACCGGCACGCTGTCAAGCGTCAGCTGGCCGGGTATCCAGCGGGGAACTTCATCAGGCGCAACAAGTTGACTCATAAACAGCAACTCCGGCAGGCCCATATGCAGGCCAAAGGTTTGATTTTCATCAAAGCAACCGGCGCCTACATCGGGGTTAACCCCATTTGCGGACTGCGCTCTGAGAACGAGCAAGATTGGACGTGGCCTTCATGCGGTCGAGCGGCGCGCACCCTTGGCATCTCCTCTGCGCGACACAGCGCGACGAAGCTGCGTTGTCAACTTGAAGCCGCCCGTTGGCAGGCCGTTCCACCCCCGACTGTGGAAGGCTGGCGTCCGGCCTGCGCAGGGCGTGTTCGCTTCAACCCGTCGTCAGCAACTACAACACTTCAAACACGCCCGCCGCGCCCATGCCGCCGCCAATGCACATGGTCACGCAGACTTTCTTTGCCCCGCGGCGCTTGCCTTCGATCAGCGCATGGCCCGTGAGGCGCTGGCCCGACACACCATAGGGGTGGCCCAGGGCGATGGCGCCGCCGTTCACGTTCAGGCGGTCCGCCGGGATGCCCAGCTTGTCGCGGCAGTACAGCACCTGCACGGCAAAAGCCTCGTTCAGCTCCCACAGGTCGATGTCCTGCACCGTCAGGCCCAGCTTCTTGAGCACCTTGGGCACGGCGAACACGGGGCCAATGCCCATTTCGTCAGGCTCGCAGCCGGCCACCGCAAAGCCGAGGAAACGGCCCAGAGGCTTCAGGCCCTTCTTGCTGGCGTACTCTTCGCTGGCCACCACGCAGGCGCCAGCGCCATCGCTGAACTGGCTGGCGTTGCCAGCAGAGATCAGACCACCCGGCAGTGCCGAGCGCAGGCCGCTGATGGCATCCACCGTGGTGCCTTCCCGCGTGCCTTCGTCCTTGCTCACCGTGACCTGCTTGGTGATCAGGCCCAGCGTCTTGTCAGCCACGCCGGCCGTCACGGTGATGGGGGCGATTTCGGCATCGAACAGGCCGGCGGCCTGGGCAGCGCAGGCCTTTTGCTGGCTGCCCGCACCGTACTCGTCCATGGCTTCGCGGCCGATGTTGTAGCGCTTGGCCACCTGCTCGGCAGTCTGCAGCATGCTCCAGTAGATCTCGGGCTTTTGCTTGGCCAGGGCCAGGTCCTGGATCATGTGCAGATTCATCTCCTGCTGCACGCAGGAGATGCTTTCGACGCCCCCGGCCACAAACACATCGGCCTCGCCCGCGATGATGCGCTGGGCAGCCATGGCGATGGTCTGCAGGCCCGACGAACAGAAGCGGTTGACGGTCACGCCCGATGCCGTGATGGGCAGGCCGGCCTTCAGCGCGATCTGGCGTGCGATGTTGCTGCCCGTGGCGCCTTCGGGCGTAGCGCAACCCATGATGACGTCGTCCACGTCAGCGGCGTCGATGCCGGCGCGCTGTACGGGGTCTCCTCGTTTTCAGTGCAATAAGTGACGGTACGCAAAGCTAGCACTGGCGCGGGGGTGGTCTGGGTAGACCGTTGATTTCATTGACTTTCCTGTTCGCTTTGTAAACGGGTATGGTGGCCTC
>NZ_NINW01000011.1 GCF_002188465.1 Pigmentiphaga sp. NML080357
GCAGATTCGTCAGGCTGACGTTGCCGCGCTGTCGCGGCAAACAGTGCTCGATCTGCTGATATTGGGCTTCGGTGATTTCCATACCCGAAGTATACGAGCAAATTCATTTAGTGTGAACACGCCCTAGCCAAGATTACCACCATGCCGGCCTACTTTCGGCACCGGGTGAAACAGCGATGAAAGACGACGCGGCAGAGATATTCACGCTCGATGAAGTGGCGGCCTACCTCAAGGTGGGCAAGCGCACGGTCTACCGCCTGGCAGCGGCCAGGAAGATCCCGGCGTTCAAGGTCGGGGGCACCTGGCGCTTCCGGCGCCAGGAAATCGACCTGTGGATCACGGAACAGACCGAAGGGGGCAGGCAAGGCCATGAGGATTGACATGCCCAAGCCCAGCCCGTGCCGCGCGAACAGAACATGACGATATGAACAGCGGAAAAGTACAAGACCAAAGCCAGATCAAATGGATCTCCGACTTCATCTGGAACATCGCGGATGACCGCCTGCGCGACGTGTACGTGCGCGGCAAGTACCGCGACGTCATCCTGCCCTTCACGGTACTGCGGCGGCTGGATGCGGTGCTGGAGCCGACCAAGCAGAAGGTGCTGGAGCGCAAACGCTTCCTCGACAAGAACAAGGTCGCCGAGCAGGACGGGGCGTTGCGGATGGCCGCTGGCCAGGCCTTCTACAACACTTCCGAATTCACGCTGGCCAAACTCAAGGCCGCAAGCCAGGGCCAGCGCCTGCGCGAAGACTTCATCGCCTACCTCGACGGCTTTTCGCCCAACGTCCAGGAGATCCTCACCAAGTTCAAGTTCCGCGACCAGATCCAGACGCTGGTCGATGCCCATGTGCTGGGTTATCTGATCGAGGACTTTCTCGACCCGGACATCAACCTGTCGCCGCTGCCGGTCAAGGACGTCGACGGCCGCATCAAGTTGCCGGCGCTGGACAACCACGGCATGGGCACCGTGTTCGAGGAGCTCATCCGCCGCTTCAACGAAGAAAACAACGAAGAGGCCGGCGAGCACTTCACCCCGCGCGACGTGGTCAAGCTCATGGCCAAGCTGCTGTTCCTGCCCGTGGCCGACCAGATCCAGTCCGGCACCTACCTGCTCTATGACGGCGCCTGCGGCACCGGGGGCATGTTGACCGTCGCCGAAGAGACGCTTCAGGAGTTGGCGGAGGACCACGGCAAGGAAGTCTCCATCCACCTCTTCGGGCAGGAGATCAATCCCGAAACCTACGCCATCTGCAAGGCGGACCTGCTGCTCAAGGGCGAGGGCGACGAGGCCGAGCACATCGTCGGCGGGGCGGACAAGTCCACCCTCTCGGCCGACCAGTTCCGCGCCCGCGAGTTCGACTTCATGATCTCCAACCCGCCCTACGGCAAGAGCTGGAAGACCGATCTGGAGCGCATGGGCGGCAAGCAGGGCCTTAACGACCCGCGCTTCATCGTGAGCCACGGCGGCGACCCGGAGTTCAGGCTCATCACCCGCACCAGCGACGGGCAGCTCATGTTCCTCGTGAACAAGCTGCAGAAGATGAAGAAGAACTCGCCCCTGGGCAGCCGCATCGCCATCGTCCACAACGGCTCGGCCTTGTTCACCGGCGACGCCGGCCAGGGCGAAAGCAACATCCGCCGCTGGGTGATCGAGAACGATTGGCTCGAAGCCATCATCGCGCTGCCGCTCAACATCTTCTACAACACCGGCATCGCGACCTACATCTGGGTGCTCGCCAACCGCAAGGCCGAGCACCGCAAGGGCCGCGTGCAGTTGATCGACGCCAGCCGCTGGTTCCAGCCGCTGCGCCGCAACCTGGGCAAGAAGAATTGCGAGCTCACCGAGGCCGACATCCAGCGCGTGCTCGACCACTACCTCGGGCAGCCGCAAGACACGCCGGAATGCAAATGGTTCGACAACGCCGACTTCGGCTACTGGAAGATCACCGTCGAACGCCCGCTGCGCCTGAAGAGCCAGCTCAAGCGTGCCGCCATCGAGAACCTGCGCTTTGCCAGCGGCGACGAGCCGCTGCGCGCCGAGCTTTGGGCCCGGTATGGCGATGCGCTCTACACCCGGCTCGCCAAGCTCAAGCCCGAGATCGAAGCCTGGCTGAAGGGCGACGACGGCGACGAAGACGAAGTGTCCGAGGGCGAGGACGAGAGTATGCCCGCCAGAAAGGCGGTGCCCGAAAAGCGCCGCAAGAAGCTCCTCGACGCCGCGACCTGGCAACGCGACAAAACCCTCGTCGAGCTCGCGCTGCTGGCGCGGCAGGAGCTGGGCGACGGCGTCTTCGACGACCACAACGTGTTCCGCGAGCGCTTCGACGCTGCGATGGCCAGACACGGCAAGAAACCGGCCGCCGCCGAAAAGAAGGCGATCTTCAAGGCCGTGAGCTGGCGTGACGAATCCGCGCCGCCGGTGATTGCCCGCCGCACCAAACTCAAAAAGAACGAACGCTTCGCGCCCGGCCATGATGGCGTGACGCTGGAAACCGCCGGCAACGATCGCTTCCTGGTGGAGTACGAGCCCGACCCGGAGCTGCGCGACACCGAGCAGGTGCCGCTCAAGGAGACCGGCGGCATCGAGGCGTTTTTCGAGCGCGAGGTGCTGCCCCATGCGCCGGACGCCTGGATCGACCGGAGCAAGACCCAGATCGGCTACGAGATTTCCTTTGCCCGCTATTTCTACCAGCCCGCGCCGCTGCGCACGCTCGACGAAATCCGCGCCGACATCCTCGCGCTGGAGCAGCAGACCGAGGGTTTGCTGAAGAAGATAGTGGGGGCGGCGTGATGGCGATGGCGAGCGCGTATCCGAAGTATCAGCCGCTTGATTCGCGCTGGTTGCCGCGCGTGCCGGAGCACTGGTCGATGCTGCGCGCCAAGAACTTCTTGCGGGAGATCGACGACCGCTCGAAAACCGGCGAGGAAACGCTACTGTCAATGCGTATGCAGCGGGGCCTGGTGCCGCACAACGATGTGTCGGTAAAGCGCATCGCCCCAGAGAATCTCATCGGCTACAAGAAGGCACAACCGGACGATCTAGTGTTGAACCGGATGCAGGCGGGCAACGCCATGTTCTTCCGTAACCGCCAGCCGGGTTTGGTCAGCCCGGACTACGCCGTATTCCGCTTGCTCCGAGACGACAACCCCGAGTATCTCGGCCACCTGTTTCGTTCGTGGCCAATGCGCGGGTTGTTTCGCTCGGAATCGAAGGGACTCGGGACTGGCACGTCAGGCTTCTTGCGCCTCTACTCGGATCGCTTCGCGGCACTGGAAATTCCGCTGCCCCCGCGCCCCGAGCAAGACCAGATCGTCGCCTACCTGCGCGCGCAGGACGCGCACATCGCCCGCTTCATCCGCGCCAAGCGCGAGCTCATCAAGCTGCTCACCGAACAGAAGCTCGCCATCATCGACCGCGCCGTCACGCGCGGCCTTAACCCCGCCGCGCCGCTCAAACCCTCCGGCATCGCATGGCTGGGCGATGTGCCGGAGCATTGGGGGGTTCTCAAACTCAAGTTCGCCACGAAGCGAATCGTTGGAGGCTCCACGCCGAAAAGCGACGAATCTTCCTATTGGGATGGCGGCATCGTCTGGGTGACGCCACGCGACATCAGCAAAACCGATTCCCTGCACACGTCGCTGCGTACCATCACGGCGGCTGGCTTGCAGTCCTGCGCGGCTACGCTTGTGCCCCCCGGAAGCATCATCATCACCTCACGCGCGCCGGTTGGGAACGTTGCCATCGCGCGAGTTGAGCTTTGCACGAATCAGGGTTGCAAGGCTGTGGTGCCCGCGTCGGATATCGCCATCAGCGACTTCTTGTACCTGCTGTTGCTTCGCATGAAGGAACGGCTTCAGGTTCTCGCAAACGGTACGACGTTCGCGGAGATCGGCACGTGGGTGCTTGCCAACGAGTTCATTCCAGTTCCGCCTGTCTCCGAACAGCAAGCCATCTGCCGCTGGATCGCCGACGAATGCCATCCGCTCGACGAAGCCATCGCCCGCGCCGAGCAGGAAATCAAGCTGATCCGCGAATACCGCGACCGCCTGATTGCCGACGTGGTCACCGGCCAAATCGACGTGCGCGGCTGGCAGCCCGGCCCGGACGATGCGGCGAGCGACGAGGAACTGGCTGCCTTGGGCGACGACGAGGCCGGCAACAGCGACGAGGAGGAAGCCGATGGCGACAACTGACACCAGCGAAAAAGGTCTCGAAGCCCTGATCGTGCGCGATCTGGTCGCCCGCGGCTACGTGCAGGGCCATGCCGCGGACTACCACCGCGACGTGGCACTGGACCTGACCCAGTTGCTCGCCTTTTTGAGGGCCACGCAGCCGAAGGCCGTCGAAACGCTCAACCTGGACGCCGACGGCATCCAGCGCACCCAGTTTCTGCACCGGCTGCAAGGCGAGATTGCCAAGCGCGGGGTGGTGGACGTGCTGCGCAAGGGTGTGGACCACGGGCCGGTACACGTCGATCTCTACAAGCTGTTGCCGACGCCGGGCAACGCGGCCGCCACCGAGGCCTTCGGCAAGAACCTCTTCAGCGTCACCCGCCAGGTGCGCTACAGCAACGACGAGTCTCAGCGTGCGCTGGACATGGTGGTGTTTATCAACGGCCTGCCGGTGCTCACCTTCGAGTTGAAGAATTCACTGACCAAGCAGACCGTGGCGGACGCCGTGGTGCAGTACCAGACCGACCGCAACCCGGCCGAACTGCTGTTCCAGCTGGGCCGCTGCATCGCCCACGTGGCGGTGGACGATGCCGAGGTGCGCTTCTGCACCCACCTGACCGGCAAGACCTCCTGGTTTCTGCCCTTCAACCAGGGTTGGAACAGCGGCGCGGGCAACCCGCCGAACCCGAATGGCCTGAGGACCGACTACCTGTGGAAGCAGGTGCTGGCCAAGGAGTCGCTGGCCAACATCATCGAGAACTACGCGCAGGTCATCGAGGAGGAAGAGGAAGACACCAATGGCCGCAAACGCAGGACGCGCAAGCAGATTTTTCCCCGCTTCCACCAGTTGCGCACCGTGCGCGCGCTGCTGCGCCGTTCGCGCACCGACGGCGTGGGCAAGCGCTACCTGATCCAGCACTCGGCCGGCAGCGGCAAGAGCAACACGATTGCCTGGCTGGCACACCAGCTGGTGGAGCTGAAGACGGCGGCGGACGACACACAGGCGCAGTTCGACTCGGTCATCGTCATCACCGACCGCCGCGCGCTGGATGCGCAGATCGCCCGCACCATCAAGGCCTACGACCATGTGGCTTCGATCTACGGACATTCGGAAAGCGCCGACGAGCTGCGCACCTTCCTGCGCCGGGGCAAGAAGATCATCGTCACCACGGTGCAGAAGTTCCCGTTCATCCTGGACGAGCTGGGGGACCTCGGCGACAAGAAGTTCGCGCTGCTGATCGACGAGGCGCATTCCAGCCAGGGCGGCAAGACCACGGCCAAGATGCATCTGGCGCTCTCCAGCCAGGCGGCAGAGGGCGCCGAGGAAGAAGAGGAATCGGTCGAGGACAAGGTCAACGCCTTGATCGAATCCCGCAGGATGCTGGCCAACGCCAGCTACTACGCCTTCACGGCCACGCCCAAGACGAAGACCCTGGAGCTTTTCGGCGAGCGCCAGGTGGTGGGCGACACGGTGCAGTTCCGTTCGCCCGAGGAGCTGACCTACACCACCAAGCAGGCGATCCAGGAGGGCTTCATCCTCGACGTGATCGCCAACTACACGCCGGTGTCGAGCTTCTACCACGTCGCCAAGACCGTCGAGCACGACCCGGAGGTGGACAAGGCCAAGGCGCTGAAGAAGATCCGGCGCTACGTGGAGTCCCACGACAAGGCCATCCGCCGCAAGGCCGAGATCATGGTCGATCACTTTGCCGAACAGGTGATCGGAGCCAAGAAGATCGGCGGCAAAGCCCGCGCGATGATCGTATGCAACGGCATCGCCCGGGCCATCGACTACTTCCGCGAGGTGTCGGACTACCTCACCGAGATCAAGAGCCCGTACAAGGCCATCGTGGCGTATTCTGGCGAGTTCGAGGTGGGCGGCTCGAAGAAGACCGAGGCCGATCTCAACGGGTTTCCGAGCAAGGACATTCCGGCCAAGCTCAAGCAGGAGCCGTATCGCTTCCTGATCGTCGCCAACAAATTCGTCACCGGCTTCGACGAGCCGCTGCTGCACACGATGTACGTGGACAAGCCGCTGGCCGGCGTGCTGGCAGTGCAGACGCTCTCGCGACTGAACCGGGCGCACCCGCAGAAGGCCGACACCTTCGTGCTCGACTTCGCCGACAACGCGGAGGCCGTGAAGGCGGCGTTTCAGGAGTACTACCGCGCCACGATCCAGGAGGGGGAGACCGACCCGAACAAGCTGCACGACCTGAAGGGCGACCTGGACGCACAGCAGGTCTACAGCTGGCAGCAGGTCGAAGACCTCGTTGCGCAGTACCTGGGCGGCGCCGAGCGCGACCGGCTCGACCCGATCCTGGATGCCTGCGTAGCAGAGTACGTCGAGAAGCTCTCCGAGGACGATCAAGTCAAGTTCAAGGGCAAGGCGAAGGCCTTCGTTCGCAGCTATTCGTTCCTTTCAGCCATCCTGCCCTACGGGCACCCGGCATGGGAGAAGCTGTCGATCTTCCTCAACTTCCTGATCCCGAAGCTGCCCGCGCCCAAGGAGGAGGACCTGTCCAAGGGTGTGCTGGAGGCCATCGACATGGACAGCTACCGCGCGCAGGCGCAGGCCTCGATGCGCATGGCCATGGACGACGCCGATGCCTTCGTCGAGCCGCCACCGCCCGGTGGTGGCGGAGGTGGCGGCGAGCCGGAGCTGGATCGCTTGTCGAACATCATCAAGCAGTTCAACGACCTGTTCGGCAACATCGAGTGGCATGACGCCGACAAGATTCGCAAGGTCGTCACCGAAGAGATTCCGGCACGGGTCGCGCAGGACAAGGCCTACCAGAACGCGCAGGCTCACTCAGGCAAGCAGAACGCGCGGCTGGAGCACGACAAGGCGCTCAATCGCGTGGTGTTGGAGCTGCTGGACGACCACACGGAACTCTTCAAGCAGTTCAGCGACAACCCGAACTTCAAACGCTGGCTGGCGGACATGGTGTTCGATTCGACCTATCGTCCCGGTGCAACACCACCCACGCCGCCGCAGGGCAGCGCGTGAATCTGTTTACTCAAGGTGCCCGACCACATCAAGGCGTTGGTCGCCGCGCTGGAACGCGCCGAACCATGCATCGCGGGAATTGGCATGGGCCCGGCTGAGCAGCATGGCGAAGCCTTCGCCGCCGTGCTGGCTGGCCGTGCCGAAATCGCCGCTGTCAAACCGGGCCTCGCGTATCAGTGTGGGCGCGACAGATTTCATGGCGTACTCGAAGAGGTCGAGAAGATGGGCTTGCAGGGCCTCGTCGACATTCGCGGCGGTGACGTCGTCGATAATGGCCTTCTTGAATTGTGCGTTCACAGCGGCACTCCAGTGATCAAGGAGATGACATGAACGCGCTGTTTCGGCGTGAAGCCAAGTGCTTGCGAACCGTTCGATCTCAGGCGTTGCGAAGGAGCCAAACGGCCTCAGTTTCCCGACGCGATACAAGGCCCGGGAGTACCTTGCCGCCGCCATAGATCCAGCGCCGCAGTTCCATCGCGGCGGCGCTCCAGTCCCGCTGGTTAACCCGCCGCCGTAGCGTCGAGGTCTGCAAACGCCCGCCGCCGAGATTGAATGTGAAATCCACGATGGCCGCGAGCCGACTTTCCGGCTCCGTGGTCAGCACCGGGCAGTAGCGCAGCGTGGCGGCGAGCGCCGTCCGCAGGTCACGGGCCAGATAGACCTCGGCTTCGGCCTCGCTGATTGGTGGATGTGTGGCATCGCAGAGGTGGCCGAAGCCAATCGTCCAATACCCCGCCGGGCAGATGTAGGGGTGCGCGCGGCCGGGATCGTTTTTCGGCACGCGGTGGAAGCCCTCGAAGCGCTTGGCCAGATCGATGGCCATTTGCGGCACCTCGATCACGGCCGCACCCGGTCGAACACGCGACCCAAAAACCAGAAGTTCAGCACCCCGGCCCACAGCGCCTGGTCGGCCTCTGTCCACGCGTGCAGGACGGCCACGCCCCATCCCGTGCCGGCAGTCACGGCGGCCGCAAACGCCGCCGTCTTGGCCGCGCAGTACAACGCCATGAACCAGTAGGTGATCACGGGCCGCACGCTGCACGACAGCGCGTCGGCCCAACGCACGCCGGTTTTCTCGCCCTGAGTCCGCACGGCGTCACGCAGCGTCTCGATGGCACCGACGTTCCACGCCGCATCCGCGCTCGCGCCGATCTCGGCCATCCGCTGCGCGCCGCGCAGCTTCTCGAACTCCAGCGCCTTGTCCTGCATCGCCAGCTCGTGGCCGCGCTCGCCCTTGCGGTCGAGCCATTTCAGGATTTCCGGCGCGAGACGGAAGGCCCCGCCGAGGAGGCCACCGAGCAAGGTCTCGATCATTGCGAGCCTCCCATCAGCTTGAGCTTGATGGCGGCACCCACCAGCAGCGCGGCCAGGATGCCGGTCGTGACCACTTTGATGAAGGTTTGCCACGCGGTGCGCCGGGCATCGCGCCACGCATCCAGCAGATCACGCAGGTCACGGATGTCGCGCGCCGCGTGGCCGTTTTCCAGGCCGAGATGGGCGAGGCAACGCTCGGCTCCGCGTTCGGCGGCACGGTCGAGCAGTTCGTCGAAGTCCTCCTTGCGCAGCAGGAGCATGTTCTCGACGAGCGCTGGTTTGCTGTCAGGTTCAGTCATGGGTGGTCTCCAGAAATGCGAAACCCGCCTCGAGGGCGGGTTTCAGGTGGGCGAAAGTAATGATCAGAAGGCGAGGCCAGGGCTCCAGCCGGAGGCCTTGTAGACTGAGAGCACGCCCTCGTCCTCGATGAAGCAGGTCCAGCCAATCTTCGGGGCGTAGAACGACCACCCCGCATCGATGCGGACGGCAATCTGGCCGGCTTTTCCGGCCCAGGCACCGGTGGGATTGGCCGCCACGATGTAACGGTCGCCGTTAGCGGGCGAGGCCGGCGGCGTGGCTTGCGCGCGCGACTTCACCGACAGCTGCAGCACCGCATCGAGCAGCTTCAGGTTGGCATCCATCCCGGTATTCCACCCCGACTCGCGGGCGGCCCAGCCGTAGTTCACGCCCAGGTTCGGGCCTTGCAGTGCAGCCATGTCATTCTCCTTGTGTCATTCCCCATAACTTGCCCCGTAGAACATGCCGTAGCCACGGCACTCGGGGATGTCGATCTGCTGGGCCTGCCAGCTGGTGTACCCGTCGCGCACCGCCTCGACCTTGACGGTCAGTTTTTCGTTCGGTCGATTCAGGCCGCTCTCGGCAATCTCAGTGGCCATCGGATAGGTCCAGCTCGTGCCGGTCAGGCCTGTTTCCGTGTGCCTGAGCGTGCCGGCCTCGCCATAGATCCGCACGGTGTAGGTCGTGCCGGGTTCCGGCCCGATGTTCGATTCCCCTTGAGTCACCAGATAGGCGGTCTGCAGCACCCGGCTGCGGTGGGCCCAACTGACCGTTACCTCCCCGGTGATGTAGCTCACGCTGTAGTCGAGGTTGTTGACCCGGAATTTCCCCGGCGGATACGGCCGCATCTGCCGCTTGGCGAACGTGTAGCTGATCGTCGGCGCCGACGCCTCCGCCAGAACGCCCATCCCGGTGACGGGGAGCACCTTGGTCTGCACCGTCTCACCGTTCAGGTACTGGCTCGTGTTGTAGAACTGCCCGCCCTCGATGAAGTACAGCCGGGCGCCGGCCGAATGCTTCGCCGGCACCGTGTCCAGCACGCCCCGATCCACCGTCACCGTGCCGGCGGCCACATTGATCGCTTTCACGGCGACCAACTCGCTGCCGACCTGCGCGTAGGTATTGAGCGTGACCAGATCCAGATCGACCCCGTAGAGCACGTTCAGCACCGTCTCGGTTTGCCCGATGTCGTTCGCCAGCACGCAGGACGGGATGAAATCACCGACGCCTATCTTCTCGAAGGCCGCCGAGCCCTGCCGGGTCAACACCGCGTAGTTGATCGCCGCATCTGAGGGGCGCACCGCTGACACGGACAGGAACCCGCCATTCGGATCAATCTCGGCCTGGGCGGCGGCCGACTCGCCCGTCATCTCATGAACAATTGTCCAGTACGGCAGTTCGCTCAACGACACGAAGTTCGCGGCGATAGGCGCTTGCCGGGGATCGACCCAGCCGCTCTCGGCGGGCGCGAGATAAACGGCATCGGGCAGGCCGAACACGTCCTCGACGCAGGTGATCCGCACCCGGCCGTCGGCCAGCGTCCCGTAGCTGATCTGCGCGACCCGAAGGATCAATTGCTCGATCCGCAGCTCGGGCCAGGAGAATCTGAACACGTCGCCGATGTTGAGGCTGGCGGCCGTGCGGTTGGCCACCAGCGTGATCTTCGCCAGAGTCGACGACAGCTGTCGCAGATCCCGCATTGCGAGGCGTGCGGCTAAGGCGCCGTTGGCCACGCCCTCGTAGCTGACCTTGGCATCCTTGATTTCCCCCAGGGACCGTTCAATGCCGGCGATGTCCTGCACCGAGATCGACACACTCTTGTCGGTCG
>NZ_NINW01000010.1 GCF_002188465.1 Pigmentiphaga sp. NML080357
ACGCCACGAATCGCAGATTTGAAAGTGAACAGGAAAGTCAATGAAATCAACGATCTACCAACACCACCTCCGCGCCAGTGCTAGCTTTTCGTACCGTCACTTATTGCACTGAAAACGAGGAGACCCCGGTTCGGGTGGATGGGCGCAACCACCATACGCACCTCAACGCGCGTATCGGGCGTTGCAACGCCTCGGGCAGCTTTGACATCCTCGCCCAGGCACCCGAGCCGATGGCGGCTGCCCCCTACGTCATATCACACGTGCCCCCTGACTGGGCGACCGTCACCTCTCCCGGCGCAGGCCAGAGCGATGGGTTGCTTGTCGTGGGGGCCTCATGACGCGGCCCAACGTCAGCCAGACCATCTTGAAAGACATCCGCGCACTGCGGCTGCTGGTGGTGCACCCGGACGATCGGGACCGAGAGGAACTGGCGGATGAGCTGTCGCGCATTGGATGCGCGTTCGCGTGCCAGTGGCCCTTGCTCGATGCCCCGCCATCGGGTACCGACATGGTGTTGCTGGCGGTGCACCCTGACACGCTTTCTCAACCCTGCCCCTGGCTCGAAAAACCCAGCGCCCCACCGGTCATCCCCATCGTGGCGTTTGAAAACCCCATCACCCTCGCGGCCGTGCTGCACCTCAACGCCTTCACCACCATCGCCTCACCCGTGCGACCCGCGGGGGTGCTGACCGCCCTGGCGCTAACGCTGCACCAGAGCAAGCAGCGGCGCTCGCGCGAGCACTACATCCAGCGGCTTGAGAAAAAGGCCGCGCATCAGCACATCATCCAGAAGGCAACCCGTGCGCTGATGGGAGCGCGCCGCCTGAAAGAAGACGACGCCTACGAACTGCTTCGCGAAAAAGCCATGCTGCAGCGCGAACCCATCGAGCAGGTGGCCCGTCAGATCATCAGCGCCACGGAGGCGCTGGGAATCTGAGAGGGCCCGAGGGGCAGGAGTGGGCAACCACCGCGCCCAGCCACCGCCCGGTCGCGGCTCAATAGCCAGCACGAGCTCACGCGCCAGAAGCTCGGCGGCCTGAAACACGCCCCCGGCTTTGCCGAGAGCTACCTCGTCAACGGCGCGCCCCCGGCCACGTGTTGCGCCAGCCGTCCCCTGGGCGACACGCTGCACACCCTGGGCCAGCGCGGCCTGGATGATTTCTACCGGGGCGAGACCGCCGCGCGCATCGCCGCCGAGCTGCGGCGCATCGGCAGCCCGGTGCGCGCGATCTGGCTGTTGGGTAATTGGTCTTTTGCAGCTTCGTGCGCAGGATCCTCGGGCAAGGACGACGGGCAAGAGGACGACCAAGGCGGCCACAGCCGCCTTGGTCGTCCAGCGCTCAGCCGGCAGGCTCAGTCGGTCGTATCCGCCAGCAGGTGCTTAGCGCTGCCGACGAAACTCACCGGCGTCTGTGGGCGCTCGTTCACGGTGAGGTTGAAGACGTCCGGACGCGAGTAGTGACCCGTCACGTCGAAGTCGAGGCGGCTGCGCGGCACGTCGGCCAGATCCAGATCCGCGTACAGGATCGTCTCCTCATTGAAGACCGGGCCAACCAGCACCTGCCCCAGGGGGCCGATGATGCAGCTGCCGCCACGCATCAGGATCGTGTCCGGCCCTACTTCCTGGGACAGCTCGTACTCCGCCGGATAATCCTTGCGGCGCATGACTTGGCAGGCCGAGAGCACGAAGCAGCGGCCTTCCAGGGCGATGTGCTGCATGGTCGGCAGCCAGGTATCGCGATCGTCGGCGGTGGGGGCGCAGTAGAGGGTGACGCCCTTGGAGTACATGGCCGTACGCAGCAGCGGCATGTAGTTTTCCCAGCAGATCACCGCGCCCAGCTTGCCGTGGGGGGTGTCGAACACCGGCAACGTGGAGCCGTCACCGAACCCCCAGACCAGCCGCTCGCTGGCGGTCGGCACGAGCTTGCGGTGCTTGCCCATCAGCCGGCCTTCGGGCGAGAAGAACAGCACGGTGCAATACAACGTGCTGTCGGCGCGCTCGATAACGCCGATCACCAGGTGCACAGCGTTGATCTTGGCAATCTCGCCCAGGCGATCGGTCGCCGGGCCTGGCACCTCGATGGCGCTCGCCCAATAGCGGCGGAAGTCCTCGCGGCCCTCGGGACGGCGCATGCCGACCCGGCATCCGAAGTCCAGGCCCTTCGGATAGGCCGAGATGTAGGCCTCAGGGAACACCACCAGCTGGGCGCCGCCAGCGGCGGCCTCGACCACCAGCTTCTCGGTCTTGTCCAGCGTAGCCTCGGTGTCGAAGGCGACGGAGCCGGCTTGTACTACGGCAGCTCTAAGCGTTTGCATTGTTTTTTCCCTTTCGTTGTTCAGTAACGGGCCGTCAGCCCTGCGTGACGCTACCGCGCTCGATGACGTAGGAGCGATCCACCACCCCGCGCGTGTGGGTGTAGTCGGATTCGGAGATCAACACCGAGATACCCTCGGTCTTGAGAGAGCTGATCACTTCCACCAACCGCCGACAGAGGGTTGGCGCCACGCCTTCAAAGGGCTCGTCGAGCAACAACACCTTCTTGCCGATCATCAGTGCACGCGCCAGGGCCGCCAGCTTCTGCTGGCCACCGCTCAGGCTCATGGCGCGCCGCGAGGCAAAGCCTTTGACCTCGGGCATCAGCGAGTAGACCCATTCCAGCCGCGCCTGGGGATTGGGCTGCTTGGTGGCCCAGACCGGGGTCAGCACGTTTTCTTCCACCGTCAGATCCGGCACCAGGCGCCGATCCTCGGGCATATAGCCGATGGCGAGATGCGCGCGCCGGTAAGCGTCGGTGGCGGTAAGGTCGGTATCATCGAAGCGGATGTTGCCGCCGGTGGGTTTCATCAACCCCATGATGCTGCGCATCAGCGTGGTCTTGCCGGCGCCGTTACGGCCGATCAGGCCGACCATCTGCCCGGTCGGCACCGCAAGGCCGACATTGCGCAGGATCGGCGTGCCCTCGATGGCGACGCTGAGGTTCCTGATCTCAAGCATGGCTGGCTCCGGCCGCAGCGTGGGATTCACCGATAACGAACTGCCGCACCTGGGGATCGGCCAGCGCGAACTCGGTGGCCGCATCGGCGATGATGCGACCGTCGTAGAAGGCGATGACGCGGCTGGCGTAGCGAGAGACGATGTCCATGTCGTGCTCGATGAACATGACCGTAGAGCCCGAGCGCTGGACGCCGGCCATTACTGTGTCCATCAGACCGAACTTCTCCTCGATGGCCACACCACTGGTGGGCTCATCGAGCAGCAGCAACGGCGGGCGTGAGACCAGCGCCATGGCAATGTCCAGCAGCTTGCGCACGCCCTGCGCCAGGGCGCTCACCTGCGAGTGGGCATGGACGGCGATGCCGAAATCCCCCAGCACCTCCATGGCGCGGACCCGGGCAGCCTCGCTATGCAGCGGCCGAAAGAAGCTCGCGGCGCCCACCTGCAGCGTCGCGAAGGCCAGCATCATGTTCTCCATCACGGTCAGGTCCGGGAACAGCTGGGCCACCTGGAAGGAGCGGCAGATACCGGCGCGGCTCACCTCACGCGGCGCGCGGCCGGTGATGTCGTTGCCGCGGAACTGGATGCGGCCACTGGTGGGCTTCAAGTAACCGGTGACCATGTTGACGAAGGTCGTCTTGCCGGCGCCGTTCGAGCCGATGACCGCGACGACCTCCTGCTCATGGATAGTCACGTTGATGTTGGCGGCGGCGACCACCGCTCCGAAGCTCTTGTTCAGCTCGGTAACTTGCAGGACCGGATTCATAGCGCGTCGTCCTTCTTAAGCGGTCTCTGCCACCGCCGCGCGCTCCTTGCGCGTGGCCAAGCGGGTCAGGGACCAGAGCCCCTTGGGCAGGAAGCAGATGATGGCGATCAGCACCCCACCGAGGATCAAGCGCCAGGCATTTGGCGCCAACTCCAGCGCGTAGGTGCGAACCAGCTCGAACACCGTCGAGCCGACGAACGCGGCGGCCACGTGGCCGGTGCCGCCCATCAGGGCGATGAAGATGAACTCGCCGGATTGCGACCAGTAGGCCATCTCGGGACCCACATGACCGTAGTTCAGCGCGGTGATGGCGCCGCCCAGCGACGCGGCAACCGCGGCGATCACGTAGTTGCTGTAGAACACCGTGCGCGGCGCAAGACCAAGGTATTCCACCCGGATCTCGTTGTTGTGCAGGGCTATGCCCGCGTACCCCATGGGCGAGCGGAAATAGCGATGCACGACAAAGGCGGCGATCGCCGCCAGCATGCAGGTGGTAACGTAGATCAGCAGCTTGGCCTGCTCGACCGCCAAGGCGGCGCCGAACAGCGTGGGCGCCGCAACGTTGAAGCCGTCGGTACTGCCCAGACTCTGCGTTCGCGAGAGCACGCCGTAGAGGATCATGGACAAGGCCAGGCTGAACATCGCGAAGAAGATCTCACGATAGCGGCTCATCACCAGGCCGAGGATGCCACCGGTTACCAGGCCTGCGGTCGCGGCCAACGCGAGCAAGACGAAGATGTCGGTGATCTGCAGCAACTGCCCGCCCAGGCCGATGGCATAGCCGCCGATGCAGTAGTAGAGACCTTGGCCGAACGAGACCAGGCCACTGCGCATCAGCACGATCACGCCCATCACGACGAGCGCCTTGGCGATCACCGAAACGACCATCAGACTGAGCCAGGCGGGAAACACGAAACCGCCGGCCAAGAACGCTAGCGTCACCGCGATGATGGCCAACGGGGTTTTGTCGACACAACGCATCAGATTTTCCTCGCACCGGCAAGCGCGAACAGGCCTCGCGGACGGAAGGCGAGCACGCAGGCCATCACGCCATAAATAACGAACAGCTCCGCCTCGGGCAGCATGTTCACTGCCGCCGCGCGGGCCAGCCCGATCAGGATGGCGCCCACCAGCGCACCCTCGATGCTGCCCAACCCGCCGGTTACCACCACGGCGAAGGCCAGCACGATGACCTCGATTCCCAGGCCCGGGTTGACGGCGATGGCGGGCGCGGCCAGGCCGCCGGCCAGCGCGCCCAGCCCGGCGCCGATGGCGAAGGTAATCACGAACAGGCGACTGACGTTGATGCCCATGGCCACCGCCCCTTCGCGGTCATGAATCACCGCGCGCAGCAGCTTGCCCTGATGGGTGCGGTTGAGGCCCCACCAGAGAACCGCGGCCACCACGCCGGCCACGGCGATCATCGCGAGGTCGTAGTTGACGAAACTCAAGTTGCCGAAGTCGGTGCTGCCGAGCAGGCCGTAGGGCTGATAGGCGTAGTAGGACTGCACGCCCCAGAGCATGACGATAAGGTCTTCGAACACCAGCAGCAGCCCGAACGTCACCAGCACCATCACCACTTCGTCGCGGCCGTGCAGGAAGCGCAGTACGCCGCGCTCGGTGATGAGCCCGGCGATGCCGCCGGCAAGGACCGCGGCCAGGGCCATGGCAGCGAAGCTGCCGAACTCGGGCAGGCCTTGCTCGAAATACCAGCCCACCAGCGAAGCGGAGGTATAGGCGCCGATGGCATAGAAGCTGCCATGGCACATGTTGAGCACGCGCATGACCCCGTAGATCAGCGTCAGGCCCGCGGCCACGACAAACAGCCAGGAGGCGTAGATGAAGCCGTCTATGAGGATGGCCAGGATCAAGGACATGGATTGGGAATCCCGTACGGTAAGACGCAGCATGCGCGGCGTGCGCGCCGGCATGCTGCGCACCTGAGGCTTACTTACACTTGGCGCCGGGGAAGCCCGCCTCGATCCACTCCAGGCTCTTGTAGCCTTTGGGCGGAACGACGCAATCCTGCTGGTAGCGCTTGATGTTGGTCAGGGTTGGCTTGCCGCCCACCAGCTTGAAGGTGCCATAGGCCGTTTCGGTCACCGCCTGATGGCCCTTGTGACGATCCATGTAGACCTTGCCGGCCGGGGTCTCGAAGTCCAGGCCCGGCAGCGCCTTGCGGATGTCGTCCGCGGTCGGTGCGGACTTGCTGGCCGCCGCGGCCTTGTCACCAGCCGCTTTCAGCGCCAGCACGGACTGCGCCATGTAGTAGGCGGGGAAGTTCGGCTCCTCGCCGAACTTCTTCTGGTACGCGGCGCGGAACCAGTCGTTGAACTTGGACGCCGGTGCCAGCGCGCCGCCGGTGCCGCGCACGCCGATCACGGTGCCGTCCGGG
Organism: Pigmentiphaga sp. NML080357; assembly: GCF_002188465.1. GTDB lineage: Bacteria > Pseudomonadota > Gammaproteobacteria > Burkholderiales > Burkholderiaceae_B > Pigmentiphaga. Next base: position 6,157 of record NZ_NINW01000010.1, read on the forward strand.
ATCTGCTTGGCCAGGCTGTTCAGCGCCGTGCCGCCGGTGGTCAGCACGCCGGTGGACTTCTTGAGCAGGCCGCGCGGGGCCGCCTGCAGGATGAAGGCATCCAGATCACCGCCCCAGAAGCTGGAGTGGATGACGTCCGCGTTGGCACGGACCAGGGCGGTCACCTCGGCGCCGTATTGACCGGCGAAGAGCTTGGGAAATTGTTCGCTGACGACCTGCACGTCCGGCTTGAGCTTTTGCACGGACTTGATGAAGTCGCGCCAGGACTCCTGGCCCCAACCGTAGTTCTGGTTCATGCCAGCGACGGTCTTGAGGTTGGGCTTGACGCTGAGGGTGTAGCGCGCGGCGGCAATGTTCTCGACGTCCTGCGAGTTCATCGTGCGGAAGACGTACTGCTTCTCGCCTTCCTCGAAGGTGCGGGTAGTGCCGCAGTAGTAGAACAGGGTGAGCTTCTTGAGCTCTTCGGCGATCGGCGCGATGCCTACGCAGGAGCCGGAGGAGGCATAACCGATGACAACATCGACGCCCTGGCGCTGCACCAGGTTGCGGTACTCGTTGACCGGCTCCACGGCCTCGTCGACGTAGATCGGCTCGATCAAGCGGCCGCCGACACCCTTGCCGCTGTACGGCGCCGGCAGCGCGCCGTTGTTGATCGCCTCGATGATGATGTCCGCGCCATTACGCGAGGGGATGCCCACAGGGCCGGAAACGGGGCCGGAATAGAAGGACACCAGACCAACCTTCAGTGGATCAGCAGCCGCGGCAGTCTGCGCGACAGCAGCGGCGGCCAATCCGAGTGCCGTCGAAACGGAAATCTTTCCTAACAAACGCATGTGATGCCTCTCTTAGCTTGTCTTTGCACGAACGGCCAAGGCGCCTGGCCCTGCGCCGGGAGGAAGGCCTACAACCGCCCCAGCCCGTCGTGGAACCCGCCCCAGCCAATCAGTGTCGATGTGTTCCGACATGACTCGGTGACGTATGTCCAGTGATGGTCTGGGCCGGCCAATCACCTCCAGCAGTCCGGCGGATCGTACGGTACTGATGAGATTCCGTCAAGCACCACCAGCCACATACAGCTATTTGACAGTGTCGACTTTTTTCGACACCATTGCTATGTCGAGATTGTTCGACATGGGGGAACGAGTGATGCTGCTTAATCAGCTTGCCCAACTGGGCCTTACCGGCAAGAAAGGACGCTTCTATCTGGCTGCGCTCGAACTGGGCGAGGCGCCGGTGACGGCGGTCGCCGAGCGTGCCGGCATCGGTCGGACCACCGCCTATGACGTTTTGGATGGCTTGGTCAACGAGGGGCTGGTCACCCAAATCGAAAAGTCCGGAAAGATGTACGTCGTGGCCGAAGACCCGGCCGTCTTGCTACGCAACTTGGAGCAGCGCCGGCGACTGGTTGAGGAGGTCCTACCGGAGATCCAGGCGATCTACAGCCACTCGATGTTCAAGCCGCGGATGCGCTACTACGGCGGCGCCGAGGGCATCGCCACCGTGTTGAACGACACGCTCAACTGCCGTTCCGGGGAACTGCGCGGCATCCTGTCGATGCAGGAACTGCTCGAGGCGCCGGGGCCGGAATTCATGGAGCGCTACATCCAGCGCCGCATCGAGGCGGGATTGAAACTGCGGGTGGTGCGCAGCAAGGACGAGGAAGTCAGCAACGCCTGGGGCAGCAGGGCGGACGAGCTACGCGAAGTACGGTTTTCGCCGCACCATGTGCCGTTCACCATGACCTGCTACATCTACGACGACAAGGTCGCCTGCATCTCCTCGCGACGTGAGAACTTCGCCTTCCTGATCCAGAGCGCCGAGTTCGCCGGGCTTCAGACAGCCTTGTTCGAAACGTTGTGGGCCGCAAGCAGCCCCATCCCTGCCGCCGGCGAGGCAAGCTAGGGAAACGCTGATCAAGTCCACCGTATCGTAGTTGCGTGCGTTGAAGGTGTCGACGCGGGATGCGAGGATGACGATGAAGCAGATGACCTTGGCAGCGGCGGCCGATGCGTCGGCGGGATTCGAGCGCTTTCGTAAGCCTACGCGCCGCGACGCATTCCTGGCCCAGATGCAGACGATCGTGCCGTGGGGGCGGCTGGTGGCGCTGATCGAGCCGCACTACCCCAAGCCCGGCAACGGCCGCCCGCCCATCGGGCTGGAGCGCATGCTGCGCATCCACCTGCTGCAGCACTGGTTCAACCTGGCCGATGCGGCGTGCGAGGAGGCGCTGTACGACTCGGCGGCGCTGCGCGCTTTCGTTGGCATCGATCTGGGTCGCGAGCCGGTGCCCGACGCCACCACGGTACACTTAATCCAACAATCGTGGATGGACCCCGTCTCTTTATCTGATGGAACCCTTATCCCTCAGGTGTAGTTGCTATGGCTAACAATCAGACTCCCCTGGTTTATTCCTGCTCAGGCTGCTCCAGTGCGGCCCAAATGACCAACCATCTCGCGCTGCAGCTGGACCGCCTGGGGCTTGCGGAAATGTCCTGCATCGCCGGTGTCGGCGGCGGTGTACCGGCCCTGGTGAAGACCGCTACCTCCGGCAGGCCCATTCTGGCGCTCGATGGCTTCGAGCACCTGGATGTACTGCTCGGCTTGCGCCGCCACCCCCTGGTAGCCCTTGGCCTCGATCTGCAAGGCGCGCGCACGCAGCTCCGCCGCTTCGCCTTCCTGGGTGCGCAGGAGCCGGGTGCGTAACTGGTTGAGGAAGGCTTCGCCCTCATCGGGCTCCAGAAACGCCAGCGTGGCCTCCCGGTTGGACGTGATGCGCTGCAGCTCGTTGCTGAAGCTGCCCGTCTCCGTCTGCGCCATGATCACCTGCTCGGTGAAGTCGGCCAGCACCGGAATGACGGCCGCGCCGATCTGGCGCTGCACGCCTTCGAAGATGGCCGACAGGCGAGTCAGGTTGTCGTTGAAGACTTCCGAGGCGCGTGCCACGTCTTCGGACATCACCAGGCCCAGGCGCTGGGCTTCTTCCATCAGCGCGGTGATGCCCTCTCGCCCCTGGTTGAGGAAGGGGATCAGGTTCAACCCTTCGCGACCAAAGAGCTTGATGGCCAAGGCCGCCTTGTCCGCGCCGTCGGGCATGTCGGCGAATTTCTCGGCTAGATCCAGCAAGACCTGCTCGGTTGGCCGGATCTGCCCATGGGCGTCAGTGGCCGCCACACCCAGCGCCAGCAAGGCCTTGCTGCCTTCGGCACCCTCGAAGCGGCTGTCAAACAACGCGACAGACAGGCGCTGCAGCCCCTTGGTCAGTCCTTCGGTGCTGACGTCCGAGAGCTTGGCCGCATAGTCGAGCGCGGTGAGCGCTTCAACCGAGACACCGGTCTTTTGCGAGAGCTTGAAGAACTCATCGCCGACCCGAGCCACCGGCAGGACCAAGGCGGTGATGCCCACGCCCAAGGCAGCGATGCTGGCGCCCGCCATCAAACCGGCGGGGCCGAGTTTGCCCAAGACCGAGCCAAGCACGCCGAGCCGGTCAGTGGCGGCCTGCAATTGGAACTTGGCATCGTTGGCGGCAGACGACAGCAGTTTCAGGCCACCAGACGCTGGTGTGGCCGCCGCCTCGATTTTTTTGAGCGAGCGCTCCCCCCTCTCACCAATCTCGGACAGTTCGGCTTTGACCTTGCCGCCGTCGACCACGGACAAGCGGATGGAGAGGTTGCGTTCGGCCATGGGAAGAAGAAATCCGATATCGGGTGAATCGTGGGTCTATGTGTTTTGTTGCAATGTGCTCATCAGGCCCGCCTCGACCGCCGGGAAGAGATCGATTGCCGTCGCGCGATCGAGCCCCGTGCACTCGCAAGCCAGCATCCAGGCATTGAGGTCGAGCCCCACCACGCGGCCCTGCGCCATGCGCAATTGGCTGGCACAGATGTCAATCGCACTGGCGGCTTGCCAGCCTTCCAGGGGGTCTCCTCGTTTTCAGTGCAATAAGTGACGGTACGCAAAGCTAGCACTGGCGCGGGGGTGGTCTGGGTAGACCGTTGATTTCATTGACTTTCCTGTTCGCTTTGTAAACGGGTATGGTGGCCTC
>NZ_NINW01000009.1 GCF_002188465.1 Pigmentiphaga sp. NML080357
CGGCAGGGACCGGCCGCGCAAGGCGCCGGGACGCGGCGGAATGAACTCGGCCCGCGGCCGGGCGGGCGCGGCCGGCGGCGCGGAGGACTCGGCCGCTACGGAGGCCGGCGCGGCGGGCTCGACAGGGGACGAGAGACGGGGTTCGATCCGTTGCGCCCGACCGGGGGAGCGGAACGCCGAGAGTTCGGCCGCCGGAGGCTCGGTCCGGGGCGGCCCCGAAACGGAAGGTTCGTTGCCGTGCGAAACCTTATCGACCGGCGGGAACTGCGCGGCGCGCTCGGCGTCGATCGAAGACAGCAGGGGCCAGCGCTCGCGCGATTGCCTGGCCTCGTTGGCACGGCCGATTTCCTGGTATTGCTCGGCCTGCCCCCCGAAATGCTTGAAGAGGTTGGCGATATCGTCGGATTCTTTCACGTTTTCTCCCCATCGGCCCGTTGCGGCCGGCCCGCGGCACGCAGGCTTACCGGCCGAGCCGGAATTCCACGCAGCCCAGGGTGTCCAGTTCGGACGTCTGCTGGACGCCGAGATGCTTGCCCGAGCCGAGCTGCTCGAACCATTGCTGGTAAGCCCCCTCGAGGAAGGCCGGCGCCCACGGCGACGCATTCTGCCCAAACGCTGCCCGAAGTGGTGAACAGTTATGGCTGAGGCGTAACGAGCCGTTTTCTTCTTCTACCGTGACCCAGCCCCAATCGTTCGCCATCCATATCTTGCTCATCGCGAATTGGACGTCGTCCAGGGTGCGGCATTCGGCCAGCGGCGACTGCTCGGCAAACCGGCTTCCCACCCGGCGCATGAGCGCGCGTAGATCGGCTTCGGAGAGCTGGCTGGCGAATTCCTGCACCAGAGCATTCAGAAAACCTTTCCATTGCTTCGACGCTTGCCGGTCGCCGAGATATTCAAGAATTGTCTGGTCCACCATGCATTCCCTGCTCGTTGGAAGAAAGATAGGGTATTACCGGTAGAAATCCGCGCAGGCGTAAACAGTTGTTAACATTGTAACGGAAGGCTGGCGCGGATCTCATCCGGGGTCCGTCACTCATTATGTCGTACGAAAGGGAATTTTGGATGTTGGCGGTTACTAACATCTGGATTCAAACATAAACGAGACAACCTCGAGGGAAGGCTTGACGACCTGGAATCACGTTTTGCTTTTGCGATGGTCGCCACTGTGCGATGATCCGATACCAACGATTCCGTGTGCCAGGCGCCGGATGACGGACTGCGGTATATCGATTAAAAGAAGCCTGATAATTGCTCGATTTCTCCATGTCGCCGATGCCTAGAAGGTCCAAGCCTGCCGACACGTCCCGAGAGTTCGCCGCCGTCGGCGGACGGGCCACATTGCTACGCGAACTGGCCGCGCTGATCGCGGAGCGCCGGCGGGCCGCGGTCCTCGCGCTGGCCTTGCCCGCGGATGCCGCGCCCCCGGTACGCAACGAGATCCTCGGCAGGATCCGCTGCTTCATCCGGCAGGACGACCTTCTCTGCGTCCTGGACGCCACCAGCCTGGTGATCGTGCTGCGCGACGTCAACGACAGGTCGGGCGCCATCGGCGCCGCGCAGCGCCTGTTCCAGCGTTCGTCGCTCTTGCAGATCCTCGGCGCGAGCCGGGGCGGGGCCATGGCGGCGTTCGGCATCGTCATGCTGCCCAGCGACATTCCCCAGGCTTCGAGCGTCCTGTTGCGGGCCCAGCAGGCCGCCCGCTATGCCCTGCGCACGCGCGCGCGCTGGGTGTGCTGGAGCGACGGCCCCGAGGATCTCGACAGCAGGCTGCTCAGCCGCGAGGACACGCTGGTGACCGATGTCATGCAGGGTATCGACCGCGGCGAGTTCGAGCTGTTCTACCAGCCGCAGCTCGAAATGGATACCGGCCGCGTGCGCGGGCTCGAGGCGCTGCTGCGCTGGCACCGCAAGGGCGACCTGGTCATGCCCAACGATTTCGTGCCGGAGGTCGAGGCCGCCGGACTCAGCACGCTGCTGGGATCGTGGGTGCTGCGCCGGGCGTGCGAGCAGCTTGCCCGCTGGCGCGACGAAGGCGTGTTCTGTTCCCAGGTGGCCGTCAATCTCTCCGCCGTGCAATTGAAGGGCGACCTGCCGGAGATGGTCCGCGACGTCCTCAGCGAATACGACGTGGAGCCGGGGAGGCTGGAGATCGAATTGACCGAGTCGGCCGAGATTTCCGATCCGGACGAGGCCGCCACGATCACCCGCCGGGTCAACGAAATGGGGGTCGGTTTCAGCCTCGACGATTTCGGCAGCGGGTACTCGAATTTCCTGCGTCTGCGCTCGGCCCCGTTCGCCGCGGTCAAGCTCGACCGGCAGTTCGTGGCCGGCATGCTCGACAATGCCTATGACAAGGAAATGCTGCGCACGGTGATCCAGTTCTGCCGCAACGTCGACATCCAGACCATCGCCGAAGGCGTGGAAACGACGCAGCAGCTCGAGGCGCTCAGGAAGCTGGGATGCGATGCCTGGCAGGGATTCCTGTGCTCGCCGCCGATGGGCAGCGAAGCGGCGGCGCAATTCCTGCGCCGCGCCGGCTCGAAGCAGGGCAGCCCGGCGCTGCTCTGAAGACGGCGGGCGGGCCCTGGCGGCAGGCCCGCTCCGCCAAGCTCACATCATGGCCGAGGCCAGGCGGCATTGATTCTTGCCGGCGCGCTTGGCTTCGTACATCGCATTGTCGGCCGCCTGTACCAGCGCGTCGCGGGTCTGGCCGTGCAGCAGCGAGAGCGCCGCGCCGATGCTGGCCCCGACATGCGCGGTGAAAGACTGTCCGTTGGCGGTCAGCCGGTACGGGGCGTGCAGCATCCCGCATAGATCGGCGCATTTCTGCCGGATCACTTCGCCATCCGTCATCTTGCCCAGCAGTACGCCGAATTCGTCGCCGCCCAGGCGGGCCACGACGTCCTCGGTCCGCAGCGCCGCCCGCAGGCGTTGCGAGAACGCCTGCAGCAGCATGTCGCCCGCATGGTGGCCATGGCTGTCGTTGACCTGCTTGAACCCGTCTATGTCGACGTAGAGCAGGGCGAACAATTCGTCGTGCCTGTGGGCGCGGGCCAGGAAACGGTCGAGCGTCTCGATGAACAGCGCGCGGTTGGGCAGGCCAGTCAACAGGTCGTGCGTGGCCTGGTGGCGCATTTGCTCCTCGATGCGGCGCCGCTCGGCGATCTCGATTTGCAGTTGCTGATTGCGTTGCTCCAGCGAGGCCAGCGCCTGGTTCAAGCGCAGGCGGCTGGTCTCGAGCTCGAGGAAAACCTTTACCTTGGATAGCAGGATCGCGTCGTTGACCGGCTTGGCGATGTAGTCGACCGCGCCGCTGCGGTAGCCCTTCAGCTGGTTGAGATCGTCGGCATAGGCCGCGGTGACGAAGATGATGGGCGTGTCGCGATTGAGCGGTTCGCTGGCAAGCAGGGTGGCGACTTCATAGCCGTCCATCTCCGGCATGTTGACGTCCAGGAGGATGAGCGCGAATCGTTCGTCCAGGCAGCGCATCAGCGCTTCGTTGCCCGAGCTTGCCTCGACCAGTTCGGCATCGATCTGGGACAGCAGCCGTCGCATCGCGAACAGGTTGGCGGGCGTATCGTCGACGACCAGGATCCTCGGGGCGGGAAGGCGGGTATTCAAGATAGGCACATCCGGTTGAGTTCGATCGCGATAGCGGCCAATGGCAGGCAATGGTCAGCACCGGCCGTGGCCAGCGCCGCCCGTGGCATGGCGGGCGACTCGGCTTCCTCCGGGTCCTGCACCAGCGCCGCGCCGCCATGCCGCCGCACGCAGCGCAGGCCGAGGGCGCCGTCCTCGTTCGCGCCGGTCAGGATGACGCCCGCCATGTTGGCGCGATAAGCATCGGCCGCAGATTCGAACAGCACGTCGATACTGGGCCGGACAAAGCATACCTTCGGATCGACCGTCAGGGCGAAATGCCGGTCCCGGCCGATGAGCAGATGATAGCCCGGCGGCGCAAGCTGCAGGACGCCGGGCCGGACCGGCATGCGTTCCTCGGCTTCCATCACGGGCATGGGGGATTCGCGCGCGAGCAACTGGCAAAGCAGATCGACGCTGGCCGACGCGGTATGGAGAACGGCGACGAAGGCGGTTCGGGGGCAGGGCGCCAGGCCCCCCAGCAGCGTTTGCAGGGCTTGCAAGCCTCCCGTGGAGCAACCGATGGCCACCAGTTCCATGCAACCTCCTTCAAGTGGGCCGCATAGCCCGGAAGATGCGGGCCGCGCGGTCCACCGCCGCGAAGTTTCCGGCAACGGGCGCCGTCGACAGGTTCTCCTTGGTGCCCAGGCACAGGAAGCCGCCGCGTACCAGGCTGTCGGCAAAGAGCGCCAGCGCGCGGTTCTGCAAGGCATTGTTGAAATAGATGAGCACGTTCCTGCACAGGATCAGATGGGCCTCGCAGAAGACGCCGTCCGTGGCCAGGTTGTGATTGGCGAAGACGACGTTGCGGCGCAGCGCCGCATCGAGTTTCACCAGATCGTAGCGGGCGTGATAGTAGTCCGCCAGCGTCATGCCGCCGCCCGCCTGCTGGTATCGGAGCGAAGCGGCTCGGGCTTCGCGGGCGGGAAAGATGCCTTCCCTGGCGCGGGCCAGCGCGGCATCGGAAAAGTCGGTGGCGTAGATCTGGCAGCGTTCGTAGAGGCCGGCTTCCTCCAGCAGGATGGCCAGCGAGTACACCTCTTCCCCGTGCGCGCAGCCCGCTTGCCAGATGTTGATGCTGGGGTAGGAAGCGAGCGTGGGAAACACCTGGGTGCGCAGCGCGGAAAACACGAAGGGGTCGCGGAACATTTCCGAGACAGGGACCGAGAGACCCTCGACCACCTGGGGCAGGAACGCGGTGTCGCGCAGCACGCGAGCGGTCAGGGCGCCGATGTGGTCCAGGCCGTGCTGCCGGACCAGGCCCTGCACCCGCCGCTTGAGCGAGGCGCGCGCATACTGGCCCAGGTCATAGCCGTGGCGCCGGCGCATGGCCTCGATGAAGAGGTCGAGTTCGATCTCGTCCAGGTCGGTTTCCATCGACATGTCCCCGGGGGCAGTGTCTAACGGTGCAGCCATACCCGCATCATAGACAGCAGCTTGGGAATGTCCACCGGTTTGACGAGGTAGTCGTTGGCGCCCGAGGCCAGGCTTTTCTCGCGGTCGCCCTGCATGGCCTTGGCCGTCAGCGAAATGATGGGCAGGTGGGCGTGGTCCGGGTTCTTGCGGATCTCCCGGGTGGCCTGATAACCGTCCATGACCGGCATCATGACGTCCATCAGCACGAGATCGATATCCGGGTGCTCGGCCAGTTGCCGCAGCGCCTTGCTGCCGTCCTGCGCCAGCAGGACTTCCATGCCGTGCCCGCGCAGTACCTTCGACAGCGCGAACAAGTTGCGCATGTCGTCGTCGACCATCAGGATCTTGCGGCCCCGCAGGTCATCGCCGTGTCCATCGTCCGGCGCGATGGGGCGTTGCCGCACGCGGTGGAGGAACAGGCTCACTTCGTCGAGCAGCCGTTCGGATGAGTGGCTGCCCTTGACCACCACGCTGTCGGTATGGGGCCGTATCCGCAACTGGTCTTCGCGGGACAATTCGCGCGCCGAATACACCACCACGGGGGGGCGGGGGTCGACAGCGCCGAGTTTTTCCAGGAAATCGAATCCCGACATCCCGGGCAGCCCCAGGTCGAGCACGATGCACTCGAATGCGTTGCCCCGCGCGAGCGCCAGGGCTTCCTCGGCCGAAACGGCCTCGGTGACCGCGACAGGCTGGGCCGAGAGCAGGGTGCGGATCGAGGCGCGGGAAGCGGGGTCGTCATCGACGATCAGCAGGCGCCGGGGGGCTTCCCGGGCAGGCAGGAGCAACCGGTCGATGGCGCCGTTGAGGGTTTCGGCAGAGACCGGCTTGGTCAGGTAGCTGGCGGCGCCCGCGTCGCGGCTGCGCGGCGATTCGTCCAGCGCGGACACGATATGGACGGGAATGTGGCGCAGGCCGGGTTCGGCCTTGATCCGTTCCAGCACCGTCCAGCCGTCCATGTCCGGCAACATCAGGTCCAGGACGATGCCGGTGGGCCGGTGCTGCCGGGCCATTTGCAGGCCTGCCTCGCCATTGCCGGCGACCAGGGCCTCGCAGCCCTTGCGCCGGATCATGTCGCCCAGCACGCGGGCGAAGGCCGGGTCGTCCTCGATGACCAGTATCGAGATTGCGCCGGCGTGGGCGGCGGGAATGGCGTTCGCGGAGTCGGCCGGCGCCGCGGCGGCGATGTCGCTCGCCGGTTCCGCGGGCGGCGGCGCAGGCGATGCGCCGGGCGGGGTTTCCGGAAGCAGCACGGTGAAGACGCTGCCTTGCCCCGGCTCGCTGCGCAATTGGATGTCGCCCTGGTGCAGCCGCGCCAGCTGGCGGGAAATGGCGAGGCCCAGGCCGGTGCCGCCGAACTGGCGGCTGGTGCCGGCGTCCAGTTGCTCGAACGTGCCGAAGATTTTCGAAAACTTGTCGGCGGGAATGCCGATGCCGGTGTCGTGCACGTCGATCGCGACCGAACTGGCCGCGGGGAAGCCGGGGAGGTCGCCGGCGGGGCGCCGTATCGCGAGGCGTACTTCGCCTGCCTGGGTGAACTTGAAGGCGTTGCCGAGCAGGTTGGTCACTATCTGTTCCAGCTTGCCGCCGTCGGCCTCGATGTCTGACGGCAGGCCATCGCCGAATTCGAGGGAAAAGCGCAGGCCCTTTTCGCGCGCGACCGGATCGAAGTGGCGCTTGAGGCGGGCGGCGAAACTGCGCAGGTCGACCCGTTCCCGCACCAGTTCCATCTTCCCGGCTTCGATCTTGGAAAGATCAAGCACGTCGTTGATGAGGCGAAGGAGGTTGCTTCCGCTGTCGTGGATGATGCGGGCCGCCTCCGCCTGCTCGCCCGTGAGGTTGCCTTCGCGGTTGTCGGCGAGGTCGTTGGACAGGATCAGCAGGCTGTTGAGCGGCGTGCGCAATTCATGCGACATATTGGCCAGGAAATCGGACTTGTACTGGCTGGCCCGGGCGAGCGCATCGGCCTTGTCGGCCGTTTCGCGCTGCAACGCTTCCAGCAGGTTCTTCTGCTGGTTGAGCAGCTCGGACTGCTGCCGCAGTTCCTCATTGGAGGCCTGCAGTTCCTCCTGCTGGGTCCGCAGCTCTTCTTCCGAGGCTCGCAGTTCGCTTGCCTGGCTTTGCGTCTGCTGCAGCAACTCGGCGGTGCGGACCGAACGCGTAATGTTTTCCAGCGAGAGCGCGACGACCGGCATCAGGCTTTCCAGCAGGCGGCGCTGGCGGGCGTTCAGCGGTCGCAGCAATCCCAGTTCGACCACCGCCAGCACTCGTTGTTTGGACAGGACGGGGACCAGCATCAGATACGGCGGCGTGGCCTCGCCCAGGCCCGAGCGCATCCGCAGGTAATGCTCCGGCAACGCGCCGAGCTCGATGAGACGACCCTCGGCGGCGCACTGGCCGACCAGCCCGTCTCCCACCCGGCAAGCCGTCGGTCCGCCGGCAGCCGGCTCAAAGCCATAATGGCCGGCCGGACGCAATACATCGTCGTCTTCCGCGCGCAGGAAGAACAGCGCCACGCCGGCGTCCAGTTCCGGGCAAAGCTGTGCCAGCAGCGCCTGGGCGAAGTCCTTGTGGTTGGTCGTGCGCTGCAGCCGGTCGGCCACGACGCCTATGCAATGGCCGACCCAGTTCTGGTCCGAGAGGTCGATGGCCATCTGCTTGAACCGTGCGAGCGCCCGGGCGATGGTGCCGATTTCGTCGCGCCGCGTGAGCTCCGGCGTTTCGACGTCATGGTCGTGCCGGGCCAGGCGCTCCATGAGCCGGCTCATATGGCGCAGGGGGCGTGTGATGAGCACGGCCGACAGCCTCAGTGTCGCCAGGCTGCACAAGGCCGCCAGCAGCAGCGTGCCCCACAGCATCCATTCGCGCAGCGCGTTGGAGCGGTGCAGTGCCTGTTCCCGTTCCTCCATGCTGCGGCGGGCCGCGCCGCCGATATCGTCCATGGCGGCCACCAGCGTCGTCGTGGACACCGATGCGCGGGTGCTGGCCTGCCTGAACAATTGTTCGCGCTGCGCCGCTGCCGCGGCAGGAGCTTCCTGGGCCAGGCGGGCGAGTTCCGCGATGATGGGTTGCGCCATGGTGTTGCGCCACAGGTCGTCCATGCGGCTCACCGCATCGATACGGGCGCTTTGCGCCGGGTCGTCGCGCACCTGCTGGGCGAGGTGCAGCAGATGCCGATCGATGGCGGCGTTGGCGGAGGCGAATCCCTTGGTGTCTGGCTTGGACGACAGCAGCAGGAGCTGGCGCAGCTCGGATTGGCGCTGATACAGCGCGCGGGTGGTCAGGTCGATTTCACGCAGCAGATCGACGGTGGCCCGGAACTCCGCGCGGTTCCTTTCCTCCTGTTCCAGCACGATCGAGGTGGCGACGCTCGACAGGATGAACAGCGTCAGGAAGAAGCCGACCAGCAGGAAGACTTTGGTGGTGAGCGGGATGTTCCCCAGCCATGAGTTTTCGATCGTGTTCCTGGACATGGGTGGAGGGTTTCCGTGGGGAATCAGCCGCCATTCTAGGTCCTGCGACGCGGCTCGGGCAGCTCTGCGGCATGCCGGCGGCAGCCATGTGGGCCCGGCGACACGGCGCCGCCATGCGTTCGCGCAAAAAAATGCCGCACGCGGACGCGTGCGGCATTTCGATGGCCCGGCTGCGTATCAGTGACGCAGGTCGGGACGGGTTTCCACTTGAACCAGCGCCTCGGGCGCGACCTGCGGCCGCACGCGCGGCTCGCGGCCCAGCCGGACCGGCGCGGCCGCCGGCATGGCCTGCTGGGCGGCGGCCAGCTTGGCGCGGTCGGTTTCCACCCATTGCATGCCTGCCTGTTCGACGACGCGTTGCAGTTCGTCGCGCGAAGGCTCCGCAGCCTGCGGGACGACGATCTGCGCCGGCGTATCCAGGATGGAGGCGGGCGGCGTCACGGCCGTCTCGGCGGCGGCCGGGAGCGGGGCCTCGGGCTCGACGGCGGCCTGCGTTTCGGCCGGTACCGGCGCGGCGTGAGCCACCGGCTCGGCTTCGGGCTGTTTCTCGGCCTGCTCGGCAGTCGCCAGCCTGGCCGGCGCTTCGACTTCCACCGCTTCGGAGACGGCGACGACGGCCGTCGCGGGAGCTTCGGCGGCGACCGGAGCCGGTTCCCCGGCCCGCTCGGCGGCGGATTGCGGTTCGTCGGCCTGGGGCTGGGCCGGAGCCTGGACGACCTCGGCGACCACCGGGGCCGGCGTATCGGCCGGCAGCGCCTCGGCCGATACCAGGATGGGCTCGGAGACGACGGCCGGCGGTTCGGCCGAGGCCGCTACCGGCTGGATATCGTCCTCGTCGTCGGCCGCTTCATCGTCCTGCAGGGACGCGTCGTCGGCCGCGACGGCGCCGGCTTCGCCCTGACGGCGACCACGGCGGCCGCGTCGGCGGCGGCGCTTGCGTTCCGGTTCGCCTTCCTGCGTACCCTCGGCGGCGACGGGAAGGCCTTCCTCCTGGACCGCTTGCGGTTCGACTGCCGGCTCGGGCTGGACGGGCGCCTCGGGGGCGGGCGTGGCGGCGATGGCTTGGTCCGCTACCGCGGCAGCGGCGGCGACGGCGGCGGTTTCCTCGACCGGGAGGTCCTCGCGGCGTCCGCCGCGGCGGCCGCGGCGACCAGCGCGCCCGCCAGGTGCAGGGTGTTGCCTATGCCGG
>NZ_NINW01000034.1 GCF_002188465.1 Pigmentiphaga sp. NML080357
CAGGCGGCGCGCCCTGGCTGCGTACCCTGGCCGAACGCGATGGCCTGCCCTGGCGGCCCGCCGACGCGGCGCAGCCGGACGCGCTGCCCGGCGCGCTGGCCGAACTGCCCTGCCTCGCCCTGCCCGAGCGCACCGACGACTGGCGCGCCTGGCTCGATGCCGCCGCCCGCCTGGAACGCCACTGGTTCGTCCCCGTGGATGCGGCGCTCCGCGCCGGCGGACTGCGGCGGCTGATCCTGGTCCTGCCGGGCCGCGAACGGCTGGTCACGCTGCACATCGACCGGCGGCCGGCGCTGCTGCGCTGGCTGCCGCCAACCCGACACGATTGGAAACGCTGGTGGTTGCCCCGAGAATCCTGACCCGCCAGCCCGACCTGGCCGCCCTGCGCCGCCTGGAACGGGCCGGCGTCCATCCCCTGCTGGCCCGCCTGTGGGCGGCGCGTGGCGTCGCCGCACCGGAAGAAACCGCGCCCGACTGGGCCGCCATGCTGGCCCCCTCGCTGCTGACCCATGCCGGCCGGGCGGCGGCGCTGCTGGCCGACGCCATCGCGGCGCGCAAGCGGCTGCTGATCGTGGCCGACTACGACTGCGACGGCGCCACCGCCTGCGCGGTGGGCTTGCGCGGCCTGCGGGCCATGGGAGCGATCGCCGACTTCCTCGTGCCCAACCGGTTCGAGACCGGCTATGGCCTGTCTCCCGCCGTGGTGGAACTGGCCTGCGCCCATCCCGCCGGCAAGCCCGACATCCTGATCACCGTGGACAACGGCATCGCCAGCATCGACGGCGTGGCCGCCGCCCGCGACGCCGGCATGCAGGTCATCATCACCGATCACCACCTGCCCGGCGAGGTCCTGCCCGACGCCCTGGCCATCGTCAATCCCAACCAGCCGGGCTGCGGCTTCCCCTCCAAGCACCTGGCGGGAGTCGGCGTCATCTTCTACCTGCTGCTGGCGCTGCGCGCCGAACTGCGGCAGCGCGGCGCCTTCGGCGGCGAGAACGGCCCCCGGCTCGACGCGCTGACCGATCTCGTGGCCCTGGGCACGGTGGCCGACGTGGTCCGGCTCGACGCCAACAACCGGCTGCTGGTGGCCCAGGGGCTGAAGCGCATACGCTCGGGCCGCATGCAACCCGGGCTGCGCGCCCTGTTCGCCGTCGCCGGCCGCAACGCCCGCGAGGCAAGCACGTTCGACCTCGGTTTCGCGCTGGGACCGCGCATCAACGCCGCGGGGCGCCTGGCCGACATGAGCCTGGGCATACGCTGCCTGGTGACCGACGACGAAGACGAGGCGCTGAAGCTGGCACGCGAGCTCGATGCCATGAACCGCGAACGCCGCGAGATCGAGGCCGGCATGCGCGAGCAGGCGCTGGCCTCGCTCGACGCCGTGCCCTCGGTCTCCTCGGCCAGCCTGTGCGTATTCGACGCCTCCTGGCACCAGGGCGTGGTGGGCCTGGTGGCCTCGCGCCTGAAGGACCGCTTCTGGTGCCCCACGCTGGCCTTCGCGCCCGCTGGCGAGGGCGAGTTGCGCGGCTCGGGCCGTTCGGTGCCCGACGTGCACTTGCGCGACGCGCTGGACCTGGTCTCCAAGCGCCATCCCTCCCTCATCCGCAAGTTCGGCGGCCACGCCATGGCCGCCGGGCTGACGCTGCACGAAGCAGACTTTCCCGCCTTCGTGCCGGCGTTCGACGCGGCCGTGCGCGAACTGACCGGCCGCGCCCGGTTCGAGCCGGCGCTGGAAACCGACGGTTCGCTTGAGGCCGACTACGCCAACGCCGAGGTCGCCGCCCTGCTCGACCAGCAGGTCTGGGGCGCGGGCTTCCCGGCGCCAGTGTTCGTGGATTCCTTCATCGTCCGCAACCAGCGCCTGGTGGGTGAAAAACACCTGAAACTCGCGCTCGAACGCGGCCATCAGCGCTTCGACGCCATCTGGTTCGGCCGCGCCGACGCCCTGCCCCCTGCGGTGGACCTGGCCTACCGGCTGGCCCTGAACAACTGGAACGGCATGGTCTCGGTGCAGCTGGTGGTGGAGCACGCGGGAGAATCGGCGGCCTGACCCCCGGGGCGACGCCGGCGTCGCCTGACATTAGTACGTTAAAATTTCGGGTTACGCGAAAAATCACCCGGAATTCAGCATGGAAGCAGAACGTCTCAACCAACTCGAAGCGCAACTCCAGGACCTCTCCGCGCGGACGCAGGCCCTACGGAGGTATCTTTGACTACGATGTCAAAGATGAACGCCTGCAAGTCGTCAACGCCGAACTGGAAAGCCCCGACGTCTGGAACGATCCCAAGCATGCCCAGGACCTGGGCCGCGAGAAGAAAGCGCTCGAAACCGTCGTCCTGACCATCGACGAAATCGAGTCGGGCCTGCGCGACGCCACCGAGCTGTTCGAGATGGCCGCCGCCGACAATGACGACGCCACGCTCGAATCCATCGTCGCCGATGCCCAGGGCATCGAGGAAAAGGTCGGCGGCCTTGAATTCCGCCGCATGTTCGCCAACCCGGCCGACCCGCTCAACTGCTTCCTGGACATCCAGGCCGGCGCCGGCGGCACCGAGGCGCAGGACTGGGCCTCCATGCTGCTGCGGCAGTACCTCAAGTACGCCGAGCGCAAGGGCTTCAAGGCCGAGGTCATGGAAGAATCCGAAGGCGAAGTGGCCGGCATCAAGTCCGCCACCATCAAGATCGAGGGCGAATACGCCTTCGGCTACCTGCGCACGGAAACCGGCGTGCACCGCCTGGTGCGCAAGAGCCCCTTCGATTCCTCCGGCGGCCGCCATACCTCGTTCGCCAGCGTGTTCGTCTATCCCGAGGTCGACGACTCCTTCGAGATCGAGGTCAATCCCGCCGACATACGGGTGGACACCTTCCGTGCCTCCGGCGCCGGCGGCCAGCACATCAACAAGACCGACTCCGCCGTGCGGATGACCCACATCCCCACCGGCATCGTCGTGCAGTGCCAGAACGACCGCTCGCAGCACCGCAACCGCGCCGAAGCCATGCAGATGCTGAAGTCCAAGCTGTTCGAACTGGAAATGCGCAAGCGCATGGCCGAGCAGCAGAAGCTGGAAGACTCCAAGACCGACGTGGGCTGGGGCCACCAGATCCGGTCCTACGTGCTGGACCAGAGCCGCATCAAGGACCTGCGCACCAACGTCGAGATCTCCAACACCCAGAAGGTGCTGGACGGCGACCTAGACCCCTTCATCGAGGCCAGCCTGAAACAGGGCGTCTGACCGGCGCCCGGAGCAAGAGCGACATGATCGACGCCATCGTGATACTGAGCGGCGCCTCGCGCGGCCTGGGGGCCGCGCTGGCCCTGGCCGCCTGCCGGCCAGGCACGCTGCTGGTCACGTTATCGCGCGGCGAACATCCGCTCCTGGCGCAGCATGCGCGCCGGCACGGCTGCGAGCACCGGCACTACGCCGTGGATCTTGCCGATCCGGTCCAGACCGAGACCGTCGCCCGCGGCCTCTTCGCCGACCTGCCCGACGGCGCCGGCCGCTACCGGCTCATCAACAACGCCGGCACGGTCGAACCGATCGCCCAGGCCGCCGTGCTGGACGCGGCTGCCGTCGCGCATGCGCTGCATGTCAACGTCGCGGCAGCCATGCTGCTCACCGCCGCCTTCCTGGGCGCCGCTCCCGCGGCCGCCGATCGCCGCGTGCTCAACATCTCCTCGGGCGCCGGCCAGCAGCCCATGGCGGGCTGGAGCGTCTACTGCGCCACCAAGGCCGCCCTGGACATGTACACGCGCACCGTCAGGCTGGAGCAGCAGGCCGGGGGGCTGCGCATCGCCGCGCTCTCGCCCGGCGTGATCGACACGCCCATGCAGGCCCGCATCCGCGCCACCCTGCCCGATGCCTTCCCCGCCGTGGAAGATTTCAAGACGCTCCACCGCAGCGGCCAGCTCGCCGCCCCCGCCGACGTGGCGGCCCGCATCCTCGACTACCTGGAACGCGACGATTTCGGCCAGAACGAACTCGACGACATCCGACAATACTGACCCGATAGCCACCATGACCGACAACCGGCCCACCGCCAACGAACCCGCGCAAGACGAAAACCAGATCATCGCCGAACGGCGCGCCAAGCTCGCCCGCCTGCGCGAAGCCGGGCCGGCCTTCCCCAACGACTTCGTCCCCGCCGACCGGGCCGCCAAGCTGCACGAACTCTACGACGACAAGGAAAAGGAGGCTCTCGACGCCACCGACATCCAGGCCAGCGTCGCCGGCCGGATGATGCTCAAGCGCGTCATGGGCAAGGCCAGCTTCGCCACCCTGCAGGATTCGACCGGCCGCATCCAGATCTACCTGAGCAAGGAACTCGTCGGCGAAGAGGTCTACAACGCCTTCAAGCACTGGGACATCGGCGACATCATCGGCGTGCGCGGCAAGGTCTTCAAGACCAACAAGGGCGAACTGTCGGTACAGGCGAGCGAAGTACGCCTGCTGACGAAATCGCTGCGCCCCTTGCCGGACAAGTTCCACGGCATCGCCGACCAGGAGCTGCGCTACCGCCAGCGCTACGTCGACCTCATCATGACGGAATCGACGCGCAACACCTTCGTCGCCCGCAGCCGCGCCCTGGCCTCCATCCGCCGCTACATGACCGAAGCCGGCTTCCTGGAAGTGGAAACGCCCATGCTGCAGGTCATCCCCGGCGGCGCCGCGGCCAAGCCCTTCACCACCCACCACAACGCGCTGGACATGCCCATGTACCTGCGCATCGCGCCCGAGCTGTACCTCAAGCGCCTGATCGTGGGCGGCTTCGAGCGCGTGTTCGAGCTGAACCGCAACTTCCGCAACGAAGGCGTCAGCCCCCGGCACAACCCCGAGTTCACGATGATGGAGTTCTACGCGGCCTACGGCGACTACCGCTGGCTGATGGACTTCACCGAAAAGCTCATTCGCCAGGCCGCCATCGACGCCACCGGCAGCGCCAAGGTCACCTACCAGGGCCGCGAGGTGGACCTGTCGCAACCGTTCGACCGGCTGACGATTGCCGAGGCCATCCACAAGTACGCCGAACCGGGCTACACCGACGAACAGCTGAACGACGAAGCCTTCCTGCGCGCCGAACTCAAGAAGCTGGGCGCCCACGTGGAAGGCCCGCAGCTGGCCCGTGCCGGCCTCGGCGCGCTGCAGCTGGCGCTGTTCGAGGAAACCGCCGAGGCCAAGCTGTGGCAGCCCACCTACATCATCGACTACCCGGTGGAAGTGTCGCCGCTGGCGCGCGCGTCCGATACCCGTCCGGGGATCACCGAGCGCTTCGAGCTGTTCATGGTCGGGCGCGAGATCGCCAATGGCTTCTCGGAGCTGAACGACGCCGAGGACCAGGCGGAGCGGTTCCGCAAGCAGGTCGAGGCCAAGGATGCGGGGGACGAAGAGGCGATGTACTACGACGCCGACTACATCCGCGCGCTGGAGTACGGAATGCCGCCGACCGCCGGCTGCGGGATCGGGATCGACCGGCTGGTGATGCTGCTGACGGACAGCCCCAGTATCCGGGACGTGATCCTGTTTCCGCACTTGCGGCGAGAGGACTGAGGATGCGGCCCATCGGCCGGCAAAGGCGCCGTCACCCGTCCAGCAGGCAACGGGACGTCGCCATCATGCGCATGTGCTTCGTCGCATTGACGGATGGCGTATGCAGCAAGCGCATGTCCATCAGGAACACGTCGCCGGCCCGCCCCGCCATCTCGACCATGGTCATGCCCAGCGCCTGAAGCTTGCGCTCCAGGTCCACGGGAGTCCTCAGGGCCTCCCGAAGCGAAGCGGCGGCCGTCGCCCGCTGGCCCACCCGATGCGATCCGGCCAGTGCCAGCGTTGCACCGCCATGCGTCGCTACGTCGTCAATGAGAAAAAACGCCTGGATCCCGGGAAGCCGATCGGCCGGCCGGGCTTTTACGTCCACATGCCAATTCAGGTTCTCCAGCGTCCAGCTGCCCTGCTGCGGGGGCGATAGCAATAGCTGCGCGCCCTGGATGGCCGTGGGCGCGCGTCCCGCCAGGCGGGTAACCTCGTCGACCAGTTCGCGCGTCATCAGCGCCTCGTGCAATCCCGGGTATTTCACGAGCGAGGAAAGCTTTCCGATCTGCTGAAAGACCGGAAGCCCGTGCAGCGCCCTCGGCATGCCCCTTTCTCCGGACAGCCGCTTGAACTCGTCGAGCAATGTCCGCCGGATCGCCGTCATCCGCTTTTGCGGATGAAATCCTTCGAGCCGAAGATACCCCCGGTCGATGAAGAATTCAGCATGCACCTCAGCCCCGCCAGGCCGCCTCGATCGCCGCGACATCGATCTTCTTCATCTGCATCATCGCGTCGAACGCGCGCTTGGCCGCTACGCGGTCGGGATCCGAGACCGCATCGATGAGCACGCGCGGCGTGATCTGCCACGACACTCCCCATTTATCCCTGCACCAGCCGCATTCGATTTCCTGGCCGCCGTTGCGAACGATGGCGTTCCACAGGCGATCGGTTTCGGCCTGGTCTTCGGTCAAGACCTGGAAAGAAAAAGCGCCGTTGTGCGCGATTCCCGGGCCGCCGTTCAGACCGACGCACGGGATGCCGATCACGGTGAACTCGACCGTCAACACATCGCCACTCTTGCCCGCGGGGTAGTCGCCGGGGGCATGCATGATCTTGCCCACGGCACTATCGGAAAACGTGCGGGCGTAGAACTGCGCGGCATCCAGGGCGTCGCGCTCGTACCAGATGCAAATCGTGTTCTTGCTGGCCATGCTGGTTCTCCTATCGGACAATGCCACCAAGCCCCATGCTGACTGGGTCAGCATGCCGGGCACTGCAGGTCAATTCGATTGATTCAGCGCCACGGCAGCTCGGATAAGCGCCGTCAACGCTTTTTCGTCTATCGCGTCGCCTTCGTGAAAATCGATGGCGCGCCGGATATTGCCGTCCAGACTGGCGTTGAAGAGACCGGAAGGATCCTCCAGCGACGCGCCCTTGGCGAACGTCATCTTCACGACGTTCTTGTACGTCTCGCCGGTACAGACAATGCCGCCATGCGACCACACCGGCACGCCACGCCACTTCCATTCCTCGACCACTCCGGGATCGGCCTGCTTGATCAGTGCCCGGATCCGGGCGAGCATCTCGCCTCGCCAATCGTTCAGCTCGCGGATCCTGGCCTCTATTGCCTCTGAGGCAGAGCCTTGCCCCACTTTTTCCTTCAAATCACGCTTCGTCGTCTGCATGCTCTCGTCCTTGGCTGCGGTGTACGCGCCGCCGGGCTCACATCCGCTCTCCCGGCAATTCGCTGGCCTGCTTCACCCAGTCTGCGAACTGCGCCTCGTCGAACGGCTCATCCTCGCGAATGTCCGGGTACCGCGTCTCCCGGGTCTTGGGCTCGCCGGGCGGTACCGGCTGCAATGATGTCCCGCGAAAGAATGTGACCGGAGATTGCCGCCCGAGAGCAGCACCGGCGCGCCGGCGCCCTCGGCGGGAGCCTTCTTGGCAGCCTTCGCCGATCCGGCTGGCATCTTGTCGGTCATTGCGTTCTCTCCATGAAGGGGGCGCTGCGCCGCCCCGGCCGCCCGGCGACCGTCCCGTGCCGACGAGGAAGCGCGGTGCGGCGGTACGAGGCGATCAGTCCGGAATCTCGGGCTCGACCAGCTTGGCCAGTTGCGCCAGCGACTCCTGCCAGCCGAGATAGCACATCTCCTCGGGAATGGCTTCAGGGATGCCCGCCTGGACGATGTTGATCTCGGTGCCGCAGGACACCTGCCTGAGCGAGACGGTCACCTCCATCTGGCCAGGCAGGTTCGGATCGTCGAACCGGTCGGTGTAGCGGATCTTCGCGAACGGGACCAGCTCGAGGTACTCGCCGCCGAAGGAGTGGCTGTTGCCGGAGGTGAAATTCCGGAAGGACATCTTGAAGGTGCCGCCAACCTTGGATTCCATATGGTGGACCTGGCAGGTGAACCCGTAGGGCGGCAGCCATTTCGCCATGGCATCGGGTTCGACGAAAGCGCGGTAGACGCGTTCGGGGGTGGCGCGCAGGACGCGGTGGAATCGGACGGTTCCGGTAGCCATGGTGAATCTCCTTTCATCAGGGGTTGGTATCCCTACGACGAACCGCCGATGCCGGGATCGACATGCGTCGCGCTAGGGAAAACCCGTATCCACATGCGAAGACCGCGGTCCCCTGTTCTCGCTCCCAAGCAGGCCCGCTTGTAGCGGGGCTTCATTCCCACACGTTGGCATGCTGCTCGAACCCGCCCCGATAAGGCTTGCCTACGCAAAACCGGTGTCCGCTGGGAGCCTGCATGACGACCCACTGCTCCCTGCGGGACACGACGGCCGCCCCCAGCTTTTCCAGGCGCGCCACCTCCTCTTCGATCGCATCGGTCTCGATGTCCAGATGCGCGCGCGCCTCGTGGCCGACCGCCTGGAGGATGACCTGGACATCCCCGGGCTTGGTCTGAAGCTGAATGTATTTGCCGTTCGCGTCCACCTGGTCAGGCAGAGGACAACCGAGCGCGGCGCTCCAGAAGCGGGCCTGCGGCAGCAGGTCGTCGGTCCGGCAATCGATGACGATGTTTCCCAGTCTGCTCTTGTGCATTGCATGCTCCCTATGATCGACACGTAAGAAGAGCACCCCGGGGCAACGTTCCCGCTACGCGCCCGAGTGAGCCCGCAAATAATCCAGCACGGCCCGTTGATCGCCGGCGAAGGCGATCCGCGATGCCTTGAGCTTGCGCTGATAACCGTACATGGGATCGTAGTACCCCGTCAGCAGCGCTTCAATCCACGCTCGGTGCAGCTCGACGCTCCCGCTTCGCGCCTGCTCGGCCAGCGCCTGGTCCATGATCGCCGCAAGCTTCCGGTGCCGCTCCCCGCCCAGCCGCCTGCCGATGTTGTCCAGGCTCTGCCGCAGCCGCTGGCCGAACAGCGTCCTGCCCCGTTCCTCGCCATGGATCGCCACGAACTCGGCACACAGGTCGATCACGTAGTCGCGCAGGATGCGCTCCACCCGGTTTTCGAGGCTGTCCTCGAGCCAGACCACGGGATACCCCTGCATGCCCTGGTAAAGGTCGACCGGCACGCTGCAACTGCCGATGGCGTGGCTCTCGTCCTCCAGCACGAACCGCTTCCGGCCGGCTTGCCGCTTCTTCAGGATATCGATGGCGAGACTGTTCTCGAACCCGATCTGCGGCGGCTGCCCGGTGGCGCGCTTGCCGAAGCTCGAGCCGCGGTGATGGGCATGTCCTTCCAGATCCAGGCTATTGTCCAGCTGCCGCAGCACCTCGGTCTTGCCCGTGCCGGTCATCCCGCCCAGCACCGTGAATCCGCACTCGGCCACGGCTTGCTCGATGGTATCCAGCAGAAAGCCTCGCATGGCCTTGTAGCCGCCGACGACGCGGGGATAGGCGATGCCGGCCTCTTCCCTCAGCCACTGCTGGACGATCTGCGAGCGCAGGCCGCCGCGGAAGCAATAAAGACAACCATCGGGATGGGCGCGGGCGAACGCTGCCCAGGCCTCGATGCGCTCGGCCTTGACCGGGCCGCGCACCAATTGGTGGCCTAGGGCGTGTTCACACTAAATGAATTTGCTCGTATACTTCGGGTATGGAAATCACCGAAGCCCAATATCAGCAGATCGAGCACTGTTTGCCGCGACAGCGCGGCAACGTCAGCCTGACGAATCTGC
>NZ_NINW01000035.1 GCF_002188465.1 Pigmentiphaga sp. NML080357
CCGCCGCCCAGCACCACGACGTCGTAGCGTGCGTGGTTGAGTTTCTGCGCCATCTTTGTCTCCATCGATACTGGCTGTTAGAGGTCCTGGACTCGATGAATCATTCACTCCATAATATGGAATAGAATTCCCTGCCTTTCATCGGATCGAGTCGTCCAAGTGTGTTTTCACCCAAACTTTGGTGTCAATACGCATCCACAATATGGAAAATGAATCCTCTCCCAAGGGAACGCAAAGCATCGAGCGGACCATCCAGATCCTGAAGAAGGTGGCATCCCGCAACACGGCAGGCATCACGCTGGCGGAAATCGCTCGGGAAACGGGACTCAAGTCGCCCACGGCCCATCGCATCCTGGCCTGCCTGACCGAGCAGGGACTGCTGATGCAGCGGGGGCCCAAGCGCGAGTACTTCCTCGGTATGCTGGCTTACGAACTGGGGCTGGCCGCCAATTGCCACTTCACCCTGCGCGAGCTGTGCAGCCCCGTCCTGAACCGGCTTGCGCGCGCCACCGGCGACACCGTTTTCCTGACCACCCGCAGCGGCACCGACAGCGTGGTCATCGAACGCGTGGAGGGCAGCTATCCCGTGAAGGTGCTGACGCAAATGGTCGGCGAACGACGGCCGCTGGGCAGCACCGCCGGCGGCCTGGCCTTGCTGGCGGCCATGCCCGAAGCCGAGCGCGAGGACGTGATCCGCAAGAACCGCCATCGGCTGAACCGCTACGGGAAGCTGTCGGAGGAATTGCTGAACCACATGGTCGAGCGCGCATGCCGGCTGGGCTATGCGCTCAACGATGGCCAGATCCTGCCCGAGGTGACGGGCATCGGCGTCGTGGTGCCGACGCTATTGGGCAGCCATTACGCAGCGTTGAGCATCGTGGCGCTGAATAACCGGCTGGTGGGGAACAGGCGCGACGAAGTGGTGGCCATGCTGAACGCGGAAGCCGCGAAGCTGGGCCGGACACTGGCCGACGCCAGCGCGGCGGCGCGCCTGTAGATCACCCGCCGCCTCGGACTGCCGGTCCGGTTACGCTGGACGAACAGGCATCTTTCGCGGGATTCATCGCGCTCACGATCCAGGACCAAGCGCGGCATGGGCGCATTTCCGCCCGGGCGCTAGATCATGAGCTCGATCAGATACGGCCCCGGCGTGCGCACCGAGCGCGCGAACGCCGCGTTGAACGCCTCCATGCTGTCGGCTCGCTCGGCTTGCGCGCCGAAGCCTTCGGCGATGCGGACCCAGTCGATGGCCGGCTGGTCCAGGGTCAACAGCGTGTGGGCGCCTTCGCCCGGCAGGGCACCCACACGCTTCATCTCATCGAACAGGATCGCATAGCGACGATTCGAAAAAATGACGGTGGTCACGTCCAGCCGCTCCCTGGCCTGCGTCCATAAGGCCTGGGCCGTATAGAGCGCCGAACCGTCGGCCTCGAGATTCACCACGCGGCGGCCGGGCGCGGCGATCGAGGCGCCGGTGGCCATCGGCATGCCGGAGCCGATCGCGCCCCCGGTGAGCTGCATCCAGTCATGGGGAGCGGCCCGGCCCATCTGCGCGTAGACGTCCCGCCCGAAAGTGACGCCCTCGTCCACCACGATGCTCTCTTCCGGCAGGAGCGCGGCCAGGGACTGGGCGAATGCCCGGGGGGTCACCTCGCCGGCGGCCGCGCCGACAGGCGATTCGCCGGCTTCGGGCGATGCACTTGCCCCGCAGCCCAGGTCTTCGGCCAGGCGGGCCAACGCATCCTGGACGTTCTCTTCGGGGCCCGCCAGGACGGCGGTCTGCAGGCCCGGCGGCTCCGGCCGCGACCGGCCATCGGGTCCGGCGAACGAGAATACCGGCCGCCGGGCCCCCACCAGCAGCATCCGCTGCGCCGTCGACAGCGCCTGGACAGCGGCGCCGGGCGCGTAGGGAACGCGCTGCACATCCGGGCGGCCTCGTCCCCGCTCCATGCGCGCGATGGAACTCTCGGCCATCAACCGTACCCCGGTGCGAACCGCGATGGCGCCGGCCAGCCGCAGGCTTGGCCCGAGCAACGCATCGCCTCCCAGCAACAGCACGGTCGTGCCGCCATGGCGGATCCAGTCCGCCGCGCGCACGATCGCGCCATCCTCCACGGAGGCCGGCGCCGCCACCGGCCGAGGGACCGCGGGATGCGCGCCGTCGGACCAGCAGACGTCGGAGGGCAGGATGAGGCTCGCAATGCCCGGCGCCATGGCCGCCGCCACGGCGCCGGCGCCGTCGGCCGCGACCGAATGCGCATCCAGCGTGGTGCGCGTCCATGAGGACACCGTGCGCGCCAGGGCCTCGATGTCGGCGGCGAGCGGCGGATCGGCCGGCTTGTGGCTGTGCGACAGGTCGCCGATCAAGTTAACGATGGGCGAACGCGCCCGGCGCGCGTTGTGAAGATTGGCGAGGCCGTTGGCCAGTCCCGGCCCGCAATGCAGCAGCGTGGCGGCCGGCCGCCTGGCGATGCGTCCATAGCCGTCCGCCGCGCCGGTGGCGACGCCTTCGGCAAGCGCCAGCACCGCGCGCATGCCCTGCACCCGGTCCAGCGCCGCCACGAAGTGCATCTCGCTGGTGCCGGGATTGCCAAAACACGTATCGACTCCCGCAGCGCACAGCGTGCGCAGCAATGCCTCGGCTCCGTTCATAGGTCCCTATTCGAGCTGCAGGCCCAGTTCGTGGACAAGAGACTTCAACATGGCGATCTCGGCCCGCAGCACCCGCCCGAACTCCGCCGGCGTGCTGCTGTTCGCCGGCATGCCGCGTTCGTCCAGCTGCCTGGCGAACTCGGGCATCTTCAGGACGGCGGCGATTTCGTCGTGCAGGTGATCCACAATGTCGCCGGGCGTCTTTGCCGGCGCAAGCAGGCCGAGCCAGGAGCGCAAGCCGATGTGGGGGTATCCCGCTTCGGCCATGGTCGGCGTGTCGGGCGAGAGCCGGATGCG
This sequence comes from Pigmentiphaga sp. NML080357, assembly GCF_002188465.1. Lineage (GTDB taxonomy): Bacteria > Pseudomonadota > Gammaproteobacteria > Burkholderiales > Burkholderiaceae_B > Pigmentiphaga. Next base: position 2,950 of record NZ_NINW01000035.1, read on the forward strand.
GTCCGGCGAAAGCACCGCGACGGCCTTGAGCTTGCCCGAACGCACCAGTGGCATCACGACCGCGGCGTTGTCGAACATGAACTGGACCTGTCCCGCCATCAGGTCGTTCCACGCGGGCGCGCCGCCCTTGTAGGGCACGTGGGCCGCCTGGATGCCGGTTGCCGCGCAGAATTGCGCGCCGTAGATGTGGTTGGTCGTATTGTTCCCATAGGACGCGTAGTTGATCTTGCCCGGATTCGCCTTTGCATAGGCGATGAGCTCGGCTACCGTGCCTGGCCCGAAGTTGGCATCGACGACCAGCATGAACGCGCCGGACACCACCTGGGTCACGGGCTGGAAATCCTTGACCGGATCGTAGGGCAGCGACCGTACCGTCGCCGCCGCGATGGTCAGCTCGGAGGGCGCGCCGAACAGGAGGGTGTAGCCATCCGGGTCCGCACGAGCCACGAGCTGCGCGCCGATCCGGCCGCCGGCGCCGGGACGGTTCTCGACGACGACGGGCACGCCGATCTTCCTGGCAAGCTGTTCCGCCAGCAGCCTGGCCGTCACATCGGCGCTGCCGCCGGGCGGCCACGCGACGATGAACCGGACCGGCCGCGCCGGCCATGTCTCCTTCTGGGCCCGCGCCGCGGCCGGCAAGAGCATTGCGGCGCCCATCAGGTGGCGCCTACGGCGAGAAGATATCTCTGCAACCACAGCCTGCTCCTTGCAATCTGTAGAAGGGCCCGGACCTGGTCCATGTCGCGAACGCCCGGGTTAACCCGGGATCGAGGCCCGCATGAATCCGACTGCTTCCCATCCGCGCATCACCGTCCGCGCGCCGCCCTTCGTTCACGTTACCGGCGTGTGGCAGAATCTAGACCTGCGGCATCATCGCGACAATCATTGAATCAGCACATTTGCGTTCTTGCTATGCGAACACAAGTCGCAGTGCTCGCTCCACGGTTCCTATGCCACGCGAATCCTTTATCCCGCTCAAGCATCCGCTCTCGCTGCGCTACTTCTTCGAAGTCGCCAAGGCGGGCTCCTTCCGCAAGGCATCCGAACAAGTCCACGTCGCCGCTTCCGCCATCAACCGGCACGTCAAGTACCTGGAAGAGGAAATGGGCGCGCCGCTGTTCGAGCGGGGACGCGGCCGCGAAGGACTGCGGCTGACCGCCGCCGGCGAGATCCTCCTTCATCGCGTCAAGCGCGCGATGGCCGAACTGGGCGCCGCCTACACCGAGGTCGACTCGTTGCGCGGGCTCAAGCGCGGCACCGTGAATTTCGGCGTCAACGAAGGTATCTGGCGCGACGTGCTGCCGGGCGTCCTCACCGAGTTCCGACGCAATCACCCGGGCATCGATTACCACGTGGTCGCCGCCAATTCGCCTCGCCTGGTCGACATGGTGCTGGCCGACGAGGTGGATTTCGCGGTCGCCTTCAACCCTACGCCCCATGAAGGCCTGGCCTTCGCCACCAGGCACAGCATCGGCGCCTGCGTCATGGCGCCGCGCAACCATCCGCTTGCCTCGTACCGCTCGGTCCTGCTGAGCGATTGCGCCCAGTACGAACTCGTCATGCCCGACGAATCGCTGGCGCTGCGCGCCACGCTCGACAAGATGTTCTCGCAGGCGGGCGTGGCCCCCCGCGCGGTGTTGACCACCAATTCCTACGAGGTCATGCGATCGGCCGCGGAGGCGGGAATCGGCATCGCCATCCTGACCCAGCAGCTCTTCGACCCCACGTCGGCGTCCTCCCCGGTCGTCTACGTACCGCTCAGGGACAGCGGCATCTCGCCCCAAGTGCTCGCCTGCTGCATCCGGCGCGGGCGGACGCTGTCCATCGCCAGCACCGCCATGATCAAGGAGATCTCGGCCGCGCTGGAAGCGCGGCTGGCGCCCGGCTGAAGGCGCTCCCTCTCCTATCGTTCTCGATACGAGAACGCATCCGCGCCAAATCGATGCTTGGCGCTGGAAGGTCCTGGGCCTAGATTTCCTCTGGCGCGGAGGTTCCGCGATTGAGAGGAGATCACAGTGCCCAAGGCCATTGTGCTGGAGAAAAGCGGCGACAAGGTCGATGCCGCGGTGCGGGAGCTGGCCGCAGCGGATTTTCCCGAAGCCGAAGTCCGGCTGCGCGTCGAGTACTCGTCGCTGAACTACAAGGATGCGCTCGCCATCGTGCGCGGCGAACCGGTCGTGCGGCAGTGGCCCATGGTGCCGGGGATAGACGGCGCGGGCATCGTCGAAAGCAGCACGCACGCCCAGGTCAAGCCGGGCGATCGCGTCATTCTCAACGGCTGGGGCGTCGGCGAACGCCGGTGGGGCTGCCTGGCGCAGTCGGCCGGCGCGATGGCCGACTGGCTCGTTCCCTTGCCCGAGCAATTGGACAGCCGCAGCGCGATGGCCCTGGGCACCGCCGGCTACACCGCGATGCTGTGCGTGCTCAAGCTGGAGCGGCACGGCGTCAAGCCCGGCGACGGCGAAGTTCTGGTGACCGGCGCCGCGGGCGGTGTCGGCAGCGTCGCCATCAGCCTGCTCGCGGGCCGCGGCTACACGGTCGTGGCCAGCACCGGCAGGCAGGCCGAGGCGCCCTACCTCAAGCGGCTCGGCGCCTCGGACATCATCGACCGCAAGACCCTCTCGGAACGCGGCAAGCCCCTGGAGCGCGAACGCTGGGCCGCCGTCGTGGATTCGGTCGGAAGCCACACCCTGGCCAACGCCTGCGCGTCGACCCGGTACGGCGGCGTAGTGGCGGCCTGCGGGCTGGCCCAGGGCATGGACCTGCCCATGACGGTCGCGCCGTTCATCCTGCGCGGCGTCACCCTCGCGGGCGTGGACTCGGTCATGGCCCCGCCCGCGGTGCGCAAGGAGGCCTGGCAGCGCCTGGCCGACGAGACCGATCGCGATTTGCTGGCGCTGCTGTCGCACGAAGTGGGCCTGCAGGGCGCGCTGGAGCTCGCCCCCCGGCTGCTGGCAGGGGAGGTCCGCGGCAGGACCATCGTCAACGTGAACGCGTGAACGGGAAGGGATGATGAGCCTGAAGGCATTGCTCGACCCTTCCTCGGTCGCCATCGTCGGTGCCTCGCCGCGCCCGGGCGCGCTGGGCAGCCGGGTACTGGACAACCTGTTGCGTACGGGGTTCAAGGGGGCCATCTATCCGGTCCACCCGAGCGAACCCCGGATCGGCGAGTTGCGCTGCTATTCCAGCCTGGACGACCTGCCCGAAGCGCCGGAATGCGTCGGCATCGCGCTCGGCGCGGACAAAGTGCTGCCCGCGCTGGAACAGGCTGCGGCGCGTGGGTCCAAGGCGGCCGTGGTATTTGCGAGCGGCTTTTCCGAAACGGGCGAGGCGGGCGAACGGCTCCAGCAATCGCTGGCCGATTTCTGCCGCGGCAGCGGCATGAAGGTTTGCGGACCGAACGTGCTGGGCGTGCGCAATGTCCACGCGGACTTCGCCTTGTACAGCGCGCCCGTATCCGCCCGCCCCCCGCGCGGCGGCGTCTCGATTGCCGCCCACTCGGGCTCGGCCTGCGTCGCGCTCAGCGGCACCGGCCGCTTCGGCCTCAGCCACGTGATCTCCATGGGCAATGCCGCCGCCCTGGATGTAGACGACTACCTGGACTACTTCGTCGACGACGAGCATACCAGGGTGGCCTGCCTCTTCCTGGAGACGGTGCGGCGACCCGACCGCCTGGCCGCCG
>NZ_NINW01000042.1 GCF_002188465.1 Pigmentiphaga sp. NML080357
ACTGTTCCGGCGCCTCAAAGGCTTCCGGCGCATATTCTCGCGATTCGACAAGCTGGATGTGATGTTCATTGCCTTCATCAATTTCGCGCTCATCGTTGATGGGCTTAGATAGTGTGAACACGCCCTAGCGCAATGGCGGCATCCTGGCCTTTCTGCTTGTAGCAGGTGCCGACCTTCTGCCGCTCGATATCGGTCATCAGCGGCAGGTTGACGGCACCGGGAAATGCGCCCTTGCCGAATTCGATCGGCGCCCGCGTGTCCATCATCGGCACGCCGCGGAGAAAGAGCCCGCGATAGTCGTCGATATCGCCGCGCATCACGCCACTTCGACCGCGTAGCGCTGGCGCTCGACCAGCTCGCCTATGGGCGCCAGGTCCAGCCCGAATTCCGCGGCGGCGGCAAGGAATTCGGCCTCCCCCTCGGGCGCGACCGCCACCAGCAGGCCGCCGCTGGTCTGGGGATCGCACAAGAGGTCGATCCGCTCCTGGGGCAAGGGCGCGATGCGCTCGCCATAGCTGTCGAAATTGCGGCCGGTCCCGCCCGGCACGCAGCCTTCGGCCAGGTAGTGATCGACGCCCGGCAGGCGCGGCACCTTGGCGAACTCGATGCGTGCGCTGACGCCGCTGCCGTCCGCCATTTCCACCAGATGGCCCAGCAGGCCGAAGCCGGTGACGTCGGTCATGGCCTTGACCCCGGGCAGCCGGCCGAACCGGCTGCCCGGCTTGTTCAGCGTGCACATCCAGTCGCGCGCCAGGTTGACGTCTTCGGCGCGCAGCCTGGATTTTTTCTCGGCCGTGGTCAGGATGCCTATGCCCAGCGGCTTGGTCAGGTACAGCTTGCAGCCGACCGTCGCGGTGTCGTTGCGCTTGAGGCGCGCCTTGTCCACCACGCCGGTGACAGCCAGGCCGAAGATGGGTTCGGGCGCATCGATGGAATGGCCGCCGGCCAGCGGAATGCCCGCGGCGTCGCAGGCCGCCCGGCCGCCACGGACCACCTCTCGCGCCACCTCCGGCGGCAGCAGGTTGACCGGCCAGCCCAGGATGGCGATGGCCAGCAGCGGATCGCCTCCCATGGCGTAGATGTCGCTGATGGCATTGGTGGCGGCGATGCGGCCGAAGTCGAAGGGATCGTCGACGATGGGCATGAAAAAGTCGGTGGTCGACACGACGCCGCGCTCGTCGTCCAGCGCATAGACCGCCGCGTCATCGCGCGAGGCATTGCCCACCCACAGCCTGGGGTCGAGGTTCTGCGCGCCGCTGCCGGCCAGGATCACCTCCAGCACCTTGGGAGAGATCTTGCAGCCGCAGCCGGCGCCATGGCTATACTGGGTCAGGCGTATGGGATTGCTCATGGATTGTTCGTAATGGCTCGATGAAAGCCATTCTAAAACAGCCGCTCTGCCGCTCCGGGCCTTCCGCCCGGCCGCCCGGGCCGCCAGCAACGCCCCATCTACCCGTGCCGCCAACGCCATGGCGCCGCCGTCTGTTCCAAGCAGGGGACCCAGATGATGAAACTGTATGGATTCGGCCCGACCCGCTCGCTGCGCGCACGCTGGGCCCTTCAGGAACTCGACGCGGAATTCGAGTTCGTTCCCGTCAACCTCATGGCCGGCGAACACCGCCACCCCGACTTCCTGCGCCTCAATCCCGCCGGCAAGCTTCCGGTACTGGTCGACGGCGACCTCGTGCTCACCGAATCGGCCGCGATCGTCATGTACCTGGCGGAGAAATACGGCGCCAAGGGGCTCATGCCCGCCGGCCTGGCGCAGCGGGCCCAGGCCTATCGCTGGTCCCTGTTCGCCGTCACCGAGCTCGAGCAGCCGCTGTGGCGTATCGCCAAGCACTCCTTTCTGTACCCCGAGGACAAGCGCCTGCCGGAAGATATCGCCCTGGCGAAGGAGGAATTCGTCGCGATGGCGGCAGTACTCGAGCGCCACATGGACGGGCGCGAGTTCATCGTCGGCAACGGCATGAGCATCGCCGATTGCGTCACCGCCTATGTGCTGGACTGGGGAAACGAACACGGGCTGATCGACGGCTTTGCCAACCTCAAGGCCTATATGGAGCGCATGTACGCGCGGCCCAGGGCGCCTCAGCGCATCGCCCAGGCCATGGCAAGCCTGCAGGCGGCCGGCTGACAGGAACGGCGCCCGCCGCACGCGCCCGGCTCGTCCTCCCTCGCGCCTCCACCCGAGGCATCCTCCGGCGCCTGGCCCGGCGCGCGGAGCATGACGTCCAGAGAACCCGGACAAAGGTCCGCCAATGTTTGCGTCCCCCCGAAACTTTGCTTGCATTTTCATGTCTTATATCTTATATAAGACATAGGATCTACCCTGACTGAAACCGCCGGTCCCCGTACATCGCACCGACGCAGCATAAGTGGTAGATTTATCCGGTTTTCCTTCGGAGCTGATCATGCCGCACAACACGTTCAAAACACTGAAAGAATTCAAGGTCGGCAGCAAATCCGGCCAGTACTACTCGCTCCCGGCCCTCGGCAAGGCCCTGGGCGTCGCGGTCGAGCGATTGCCGGTCTCCCTGCGCATCGTTCTCGAATCCGTCCTGCGCAACTGCGACGGCAAGAAAGTCACCGAAGAACACATCAAACAGCTCGCCAACTGGAAGCCCAACGCCAAGCGGGAGGAAGAAATCCCCTTCGTCGTCGCCCGCGTCGTGCTCCAGGACTTCACCGGCGTCCCCCTGCTGGCCGACCTTGCCGCCATGCGCAACGTCGCCGCCAAGCTCGACAAGAATCCCAAGGCCATCGAACCCCTCGTTCCGGTGGACCTCGTCGTCGACCACTCCGTCATGATCGACGAATACGGCTCCAAGAATGCCCTCGACCTCAACATGAAACTGGAATTCAAGCGCAACCACGAGCGCTACCAGTTCATGAAATGGGGCATGCAAGCCTTCGACACCTTCGGCGTCGTGCCTCCCGGATTCGGCATCGTCCACCAGGTCAACCTCGAGTACCTGGCCCGCGGCGTCCATAAGCGCGACAAGGTCTACTACCCCGATTCGCTGGTGGGCACCGACAGCCACACCACCATGATCAACGGCATCGGCGTGGTCGGCTGGGGCGTGGGCGGCATCGAGGCCGAAGCCGCCATGCTCGGCCAGCCCGTCTACATCCTGACCCCCGACGTCGTCGGCGTCGAGCTCAAGGGCCGGCTGCGCGAAGGCGTCACCGCCACCGACCTGGTCCTGACCATCACCGAGATGCTGCGGCGCGAGAAAGTCGTCGGCAAGTTCGTCGAGTTCTGTGGCCCGGGCACCGCCAGCCTGACCGTGTCCGAACGTGCCACCATCGGCAACATGGCCCCCGAGTACGGCGCCACCATGGGCTTCTTCCCGGTGGACGAGCGCACCATCGACTTCTTCAAGGGTACCGGCCGTACCAAGGAAGAGATCGAGGCCTTCGAGGCCTACTACCGTGCCCAGAAGATGTTCGGCGTACCCGACGCCAAGGACATCGACTACACCAAGCTGCTGACCCTGGACCTGTCCACGGTCGCGCCCTCGCTGGCCGGCCCCAAGCGCCCGCAGGACCGCATCGAGATCGGCAACGTCAAGCGCACCTTCAGCGAACTGTTCAGCAAGCCGGTGGCCGAGAACGGTTTCTCGCAGCCGGCCGAAAAACTCGACCAGGTGTTCAAGACCGAAAGCGGCATTCCCATCCAGAACGGCGACATCCTGATCGCCGCCATCACCTCCTGCACCAACACGTCCAACCCCAGCGTGCTGCTGGCGGCGGGCCTGCTGGCGAAGAAGGCCGTGAAGGCCGGGCTCACGGTCAAGCCGCACATCAAGACCTCGCTCGCCCCCGGATCGCGCGTCGTCACCGAATACCTCGAGAAGACCGACCTGCTGCCCTACCTTGAGCAGCTGGGCTTCAACGTCGCGGCCTATGGCTGCACGACCTGCATCGGCAACGCCGGCGACCTGACTCCCGAACTGAACGAGCTCATCGCCAAGAACGATCTGGTGTGCGCCGCCGTGCTGTCGGGCAACCGCAACTTCGAGGCCCGCATCCACCCGAACATCAAGGCCAACTTCCTGGCGTCGCCGCCGCTGGTGGTGGCCTACGCCATCGCGGGCACCATGAAGCGCGACCTGATGACCGAGCCGGTGGGCCGCGGCACCAAGGGCGACGTCTACCTGGGCGACATCTGGCCCACCCAGGCGGAAATCGAGAAGCTGATGAAGTACGCGCTCGACCCCAAGGCCTTCAAGAACAACTACGCCCAGGTCAAGACCAATCCCGGCGAGCTGTGGCAGCAGATCGAAGGCGTGACGGGACAGGTCTACAACTGGCCCAAGTCCACCTATATCGCCGAGCCGCCTTTCTTCGAGGACTTCACGATGGAGCCGGGAGCGGCCAATGCCGTGGTCAAGGGCGCCCGCGCGCTGGGCCTGTTCGGCGACTCCATCACCACCGACCACATCTCGCCGGCCGGCTCGATCAAGGAAAGCTCGCCCGCGGGCAAGTACCTGCAGGCCAACGGCGTGATGAAGGCCGACTTCAACAGCTACGGTTCGCGACGCGGCAATCACGAGGTCATGATGCGCGGCACCTTCGCCAACGTGCGTATCAAGAACCTGATGATCCCGCCCAATGCCGACGGCACGCGGGTCGAAGGCGGCATCACCATCCACCAGCCCAGCGGCGAACAGCTGTCCATCTACGACGCGGCCATGAAGTACATCGCCGAGGGCACGCCCACCGTCATCTTCGGCGGCGAGGAATACGGGACCGGCTCGTCGCGCGACTGGGCCGCCAAGGGCACGCAGTTGCTGGGCGTGAAGGCGGTCATCGCGCGCAGCTTCGAGCGCATCCACCGCAGCAACCTCGTGGGCATGGGCGTGCTGCCGCTGCAGTTCAAGGGCTCGGACAGCATCCAGTCCCTGAACATCACCGGTCGCGAGACCTATGACATCACGGGCCTCGAGAACGGTATCAAGCCACAGCAGGACGTCACGCTGACCATCCACTACGAGGACGGCACCAGCAAGCAGGTTCCGCTGCTGCTGCGCATCGACACGCCCATCGAAGTGGACTACTACAACCACGGCGGCATCCTGCCCTTCGTGCTGCGCCAGTTGCTGGCGGCCTGAAGCCCGGGCCCGCCTCGCGCGGGCCCTCCTGCCCGGGGCCTGCGTTCCGATGCCATGGCGGCAGCGGGCGCAGGCCTCGCCACTTGCGGAGAGTCCCGCTTGATCAATCTCTCGCGCTTCGATCTCGTCACGCTGGCGCTGTTCGTGGCCACCGCGCGCCACGGCAGCATCTCGGCCGGCGCGCGGCAGCTGAACCTGGCGGTGGGCGCCGCCAGCCGCCGCATCGCCGACCTGGAGGACGCCGTCAAGACGCCCCTGCTCTACCGGCGCGCCTCGGGCGTGGAGCTGACCGAGCCCGGGCAGGCCTGCCTGCAGCACGCCATGCGCATCCTGCAAGACGTGGAACAGATGGCGGGAATGATGTCGGCCTATTCGAGCGGCACCAAGGGCCAGGTGCGCATCGCCGCCAATACTTCATCCATCACGCAGTTCCTGCCCGAAGACCTGTCGGGCTTCATGGCCAGCCATCCCGACATACGCATCGAGCTGGAAGAGCAGAACAGTTCGGTCATCGTGGCCGCCGTGGCCGAGAACCGCGCCGATGTCGGCATCTTCGCCGACCGCACGCCGGCCGCCGGGCTGGTGACCTACCCGTATCGCGATGACGAGCTGGTATTGATCGCGCCGCGCGCCCACCCGCTGGCGGCCCGGCGCGCGGTACCCTTCCGCGACACCCTGGCCTATGAGTACGTCAGCCTGCCCGACGCCACGTCGCTGGCCAGCCGCATGCTCGAGGAAAGCAGCCGGCTCGACCGTCCGCTCAGGCTGCGCATCCAGGTGCGCAGCTTCGACGCCATCTGCCGCATGGTGGCCACCGGCATGGGCGTAGGCATCCTGCCCCGCATCGCCGCCGCCCCGCATGCCAAGTCCATGGGCCTGAAGCTGGTCGCGCTGGAAGACGCCTGGGCGCGGCGCAGCCTGCTGCTGGGCGTGCGCTCGCCCGACGCCCTCACCGCGCCCGCCCGCCTGCTGGTGGCGCATCTGCGGGGATTGCAGGACTAGGGAAGTTTCTCAGGGCCCGGATGGGTTCTTTATCCGTCCTTGGCCGGTGTGGCGGGGCGGCCCCCCTCTCGGGGCGCAGCGAAGCCGGTCCCGGCTCCGCCGGGACTTCCCGGAGTTGGCGCGGTCGGCGGGGCGGGCGTGAACTCGCGCGGGGACAGTCCCCCGGACTGTCCCTACTGCCGCGCTCAGACATGCACGCCCTTGCTTCCCCGCCGACCGCGCC
>NZ_NINW01000027.1 GCF_002188465.1 Pigmentiphaga sp. NML080357
TGTCGTTTTCAGAAGACGGCTGCACTGAACGTCAGAAGCCGACTGCACTATAGCAGCGGAGGGGTTGGATCCATCAGGCAACGACGGGCTGCTGCCGGCCATCAGCGGACGCAGGGAGGACTTTCCGCAACCGGCCGTTCGATGCGGCACCGATGGCCTTCGCGCAGGGGTAGTGAATCCGCCAGGATTGACTTGCGCTGCCCTACCTCTCACTAGTGAGGGGCGGCAGCGCATCAAGCGGTGAGCGCACTCCGGCACCGCCAACTTTCAGCACATGCGTGTAAATCATCGTCGTAGAGACGTCGGAATGGCCGAGCAGATCCTGCACGGTTCGAATGTCGTAACCGCTGCGGAGCAAGGCCGTCGCGAACGAGTGGCGGAGGGTGTGCGGTGTGGCGGGCTTCGTGATGCCTGCTTGTTCTACGGCACGTTTGAAGGCGCGCTGAAAGGTCTGGTCATACATGTGATGGCGACGCACGACACCGCTCCGTGGATCGGTCGAATGCGTGTGCTGCGCAAAAACCCAGAACCACGGCCAGGAATGCCCGGCGCGCGGATACTTCCGCTCAAGGGCGTCGGGAAGCGCAACGCCGCTGCGGCCCTCGGCCTGGTCCTTCAGCCACCATGCCCGTGCACGCGACAGCTGCTCGCGCAGGCTGGGTGCCAAGCTCTCGGGTAACATCAAGGCCCGATCCTTGGAGCCCTTGCCCTCCCGCACGATGATCGTGCCGTGATCGAAATCCAGATCCTTGACCCGCAGTTGCAAACCCTCACTGATCCGCATGCCCGTTCCATACAGAAGCTGGGCGAACAAACGATGCTCGCCTTCCAGAAAACCGAGGATGCGAACCACTTCATCCGGGGTCAGCACCACCGGCAAGCGCCGCGACGGCCGAGGTCTTCCGATCTCCTGAAGCCAGGGCAGATCCGTGCACAGCACCTTGCCGTAGAAGAACAGCAAGGCCGCCAATGCCTGACGATGCGTGGAGACCGAAACCTTGCGCTCGTTCGCCAGCCAGGACAGAAATGCCTCGACTTCGCTGCTGCCCAAGGTTGCCGGGTGACGCACACCGTGGAAACGGATGAAGGCACGAACCCAGTGGACATAAGCCTGTTCGGTTCGTAAGCTGTAATGCAAGTAGCGTATGCGCTCACGCAACTGGTCCAGAACCTTGACCGAACGCAGCGGTGGTAACGGCGCAGTGGCGGTTTTCATGGCTTGTTATGACTGTTTTTTTGTACAGTCTATGCCTCGGGCATCCAAGCAGCAAGCGCGTTACGCCGTGGGTCGATGTTTGATGTTATGGAGCAGCAACGATGTTACGCAGCAGGGCAGTCGCCCTAAAACAAAGTTGAACGACAGCTTTCCCAAAAGCTCTACGGCTGCTCTGGGTCGACACCGGTAATCGGATCGTTGCCGCACTGAACAGCGCCCCGTTCCAGGTCGCCTCCATTTATGCGGCTGAACCGAGGGAGAGCAGCTTTACGCCGTCTGGCCGCAGTTCGCCCTTGGGCGACACGTGCCGGTAGAGCGTCTGCCGGGTAATCCCGAGTTCTTCGCAGAGATCGCCCACCTTGGTTTCCGGTTGCCCCATGCTGGCCATCGCCAGGCGTAGCTTGGCGGCGGTCATCTTGAAGGGGCGCCCCCCTTTCCTGCCGCGAGCGCGCGCCGAGATAAGTCCAGCGACTGTTCGCTCGGAAATCAACTCACGCTCGAACTCGGCCAGCGCGGCAAAAATACCGAACACAAGCTTGCCGGCGGCAGTCGTCGTGTCGACCGCCGCACCGTGACCGGTCAGGACCTTCAGGCCCACGCTACGCGCAGTTAGGTCGTGCACGGTGTTGATCAGGTGGCGCAGATCACGGCCAAGCCGATCGAGCTTCCACACGATCAGCGTGTCCCCTTCACGAAGCGCCTTCAGGCAAGCAGCCAACCCTGGGCGATCATCGCGCCTGCCCGAGGCCAGATCCTCGTAAAGGTGCGCAAGGCTCACACCAGCGGCGATGAGCGCATCGCGTTGCAAATTGGTGGACTGGGATCCGTCCGCCTTCGATACCCGCATGTAGCCGATCAGCACCTTTTCACCCGTCACGTATACGTTCGATTATGTGACAGTGTGAGCCAGAAAGTTCTCGCCGTCAAAAACTGTCACTTAACCCGTCATTTAGTCTAAGACCTGCAAACGGCCATTCAGGCTCGTAATGTGACAAAAACTCCGGCGGGATGCCCTCCTTGGTGAACGTGGCGCGCAAACGTTCCAGGGATTCGGGGTCGCGTCGCCCGTAGGACGCCAGTGTGAACAGCAAGCGGGCCGTCTCCGGGTTGTGTCGCGCTTCAATGATGGCCTCATCGATGGCCTGGGCTGCTCGTTGCCAGTGGTTGATGGGTTCCGGCTTCGGCACCTTCGCCGGCAGGCCGTTGGTGAAACCAGTGTGCGGCTCCGTCTGAAACAGCGCGGCCTGTTCCCCGCGCGGGATCAGCGCCTTTGACTCGATCAGCGTGATGGCGGTGGCCGCCGCCTCCAGCATCTGCCACTGCACCGCCGGGGCCAGAATCTCGTAGGGACGCCACAGACTCTGCCCGGCGCGCAGCGGATGGCCGCAGCGCTCCCAGACATGGCGGATGCTCGCCGAGCAACTGCCGCAGTGCGAGAGCGGCGTGTTCAGCTCATCAAGCAGGGTGCGCAGCAGCCGGAACCACAAGCCGGCGTGGACACGCCGACGCGGCAGCTCCACAAAACCCGTCGTCAGCGCCTGCCAGGTGCGCCGGTCCATGCAGGCGATTGCGCCATCGGCAGGGCGCGGCGCAGCATCGGCGATTTCCCACTGAAGATACCGGCCGTGCATGCCCCAGTAGGACTCCAGCCAGCAGCCATGCTGCGGGCAGCTCAGCATCAAGGGGAGCTGCCAGACGAGTAGCACAGCTTGATTCGTTGGATCGTTCAGACACTGCGGACACGCCCGGCGAATCGTCTGGCTCGGTAGCCAGGCACGCCAGCGAGTGATGGACCGCACCTTGCGGGTGCGCTTGGGCAGGAGCACCGCGCATTGGAATGTATAGGTTTCCAAGGCTGCTGGTACCGAATCGTCGAGACTGTCGAGCAGCCACGGCACCCAGCCTGCAAGACTCATGCTGCGCAACCGCTCCAGCTCGACGCCACTGCGCTGGCAGAGCGCCGTCAGCAACGACAAGGATGGTGCGGTATCCAGGTCATCAAGTTGGCTGTGACCAAGATCGTGGGCCAGCAGCTCGTGCACGTCCATCTGGTAGCAGGCGGCGACCCGGTTGAGCCATGAGGACAGGGCTTCGCCTTCCTTGGGTGCCGGATGCAGCGGCCAGCGCGGCGCGGACTTCACATCAGTTCCCGCTCGAACTGTCGCCGCCGCTCACTGGGGCCGATGTAGTCGGCCATGCTGAGCGTGCGGTGGTTGATCGCTTCCTCGCCACTCTCCACGGCGGCGACGGCCGCCGCCACCAGCAGATGTGCAAGCTCGCCGATGGTGCCTTCGCTCCGGGTGAGCAGGTAGCGGGCCATGTCCAGCGTGGCAATCGGGGATGGCCGCCGTAGCGGGAGTGACGCCGCGAAGCTGGCCAGCAGCGAGCAGCAGTCCTCATTGGCCTCCCACGGCGGCAGCAGCATCGGCTCGAAGCGGTTTTCCAACTGATCGTCCGAACGGATGGCCAGGTACGCCTCGCGCGTGCCGACCCCGACCAGGGGGATACGCAGCTCGTTGCCGAGGAAGCGCAGCAGGTTGAGGAACTCGCGCCGGTTAACGCTGTTGCCAGCCAGTACATTGTGCAGTTCGTCGATCACCAGCATGCGCACGCCGACCTTGCGCAGCAGGGCCAGCGCCAGTTGCTCCATTTCCGGCAGCCGTGGGCGCGGGCGCAGCGGCGCGCCCATCGCAGCCAGCAGCGCGACATAGAAGCGGATCACCGATGGCTCTGACGGCATCTGCACGACCAGCACCGGGATATGTTCTTGGTCAGCGTCGGTGCCGACCGGGTGCGCCCGCCGGAATTTCTCGACGATCATCGACTTGCCGTTGTTGGTGGGGCCGACCAGCAGCAGGTTTGGCATGCGTTGCTTGTTCGGCCACGCATACAGAGTTTCCAGCCGGTTCAGCGCCTCGACCGCGCGCGGGTAGCCGATCCAGCGGTCGGCGCGAATGCGCTGGATGCGCTCGTCTGCCGGCAGCCTGGCCAAACCCTGTGCCGCTGGCAGCAGGTGGGACAGGTCAATGACGGGATATTCGTCCACGGCTACCACTCCTCGATCTGATCGAACGGTTTGGCCGGCGGCAGGTTGTCTGCCTGCGGGTCAGCCATGTCCACATCCGGCGGTATGGGCTTGGCCGGTGGCTCCGACGTCTTGAGGTGCTGGCGGCGATCAGCGTCGCGCCGCGCCTTGCGCGTGGCCTTCTGGGCGGTGGTCACGATCTCGCGCATCTGCCCGATCATGCGGAACAGCGCCGACTCGTCCACCTGCTCGCGCCCGAGCTGACGCAATTTGGCCAGCGCCTGGCGTTGTTCCCAGAGGGTGACGGCCGGATGGGACAAGGTGCGGTAGTGGATCTCCAGATAGTGCTGACCTTCCGGTTCCAGTACCCAGATGCGGCTGATGTCGCGCGGATCGCGCCGGATCAGGAAGGCGGGCAAGCGCTCGCGCCGGGCAATCCACGGCTTGAGGGCGTCGGCGTAGTAGTGGATGTGGTCGATGACAAAGCCGGTGCGGGTCAGGGTGCGGCGGATCACCGGCAGGAAATCGACCAAAAACGCGGTGGGGCGGGTAACGACGGCCGGGACGCCAACGCGCTCCACGGCCTCGGCCCAGCGCGCGGCCGGCGGCTGGAGCAGGCCGTTGTGCACGGAGCCGTGATAGGTGCCTACCGCCAACGCGAGCCAGCGCTCCAGCTCGCGCAGCGTCAGGGTGGCCATCTTCTCGGAATCGTACTCGCCGCGCTGGCCGGGATTGGAGAAGGTCGTCCCCGGTAATTCGTCGTGGATCATCTGCATCGCCGTGCCGATGATCCGTTCCACGATGCCGCCGTAGTGCGGCTGGCCTGGTGGGCGATAGTCCAGCCGGATGCCATGCTGTTCGCAGCCACGGCGCAGCGCTTCGCTTTTGAACTCGGCCGCGTTGTCCAGATAGAGCAGCCTGGGCTTGCCGCTCATCGGCCAGTCCATTTCCACATTCAGCCCTTCCAGCCAGGGCCGCTTGTCGCAGGCGGCATGCGCGAGGCATAGGCCGACCGAGACGGCGGACGGCGCTTCCAGCGTGACCACCATGCCGAGTACGCAGCGCGTGAACACGTCGATGGCGAGGGTCAAATATGGGCGGCCAATCGGTTGCCGGTCGCGCTCGTCGACCACGATCAGGTCGATGACGGTGTGGTCGATCTGCACCTGTTCCAGCGGCATGGTGACTTCGGGCGGAATGCCACCCGCGCCTTGCAAGGGACGGGCAGCGTCCTGCCCGCCCCGGCTGCGGGCTATTTTCGCCGGGTGTAGTCCGGCAATCCGCTGGGCCACGGTGTTGCGCGCCGGCACCGGCAGCTTCTGGGTTTTGCACGCCTGCGCGACTTCGCGGTGGAACGCCGCCAGGCTGCGTTTCTGCTTGGTCAGGAAGCGCTTTTGCAGCAGCTCGCGGATGATGCGCTCGACCGGTTCCGGCAAGCGCCCCTTGCCTTTGCCGCCGCCGGATCGGCCGGGCGTCAGGTCTGTTACCAGGCCAGTACCCTGCCGGGCGCGACGGATCAGGACATATACCTGTCGCCGGGACAGGCCCAGCGCTTGGGCTGCCTCATCGGCGGCTTCATGCCCGACCACCTCAAGCGCTGCCAGTGGCCCGATGATTTCCGTCCGGTGCCGGGCTTGCGCCCATGCCTCGTCGGGCAGGGTGGCCACGCCTTGCGCGGCAATCGGTGGAGTGTCTGATGTCATGCCCAAACCTCGCTTTGGTGCACACGAGTATTGAGCATAGTCGAGATTGGTGCAGACGACTCCTGATATTGGGCTGTCAGGAGCCGTATGCACACCAGGCGTTACATCCAGTCAGATGGTGCGGTCGTCTTCTGAAAACGACA
>NZ_NINW01000044.1 GCF_002188465.1 Pigmentiphaga sp. NML080357
GGGTTCGCGGCGTGCGGGTTGCGCGGCGGATCTGGCAGGTCGGTGGCAAGCAAGCAGCGCGCGACACGATTTGACAGAGATAAAAAACTCCTTCATAATCTCGTTTCTCTGCTGATGACGCAGCGCCGGCAAGACAGCGCAGCGATCGGCAAGGAAATGAAGCAGTAAGCGAAGCAGTGGGTAGTACCGTTCTTTAACAAATAAACAGCCGATAAGTGTGGGCGCTTGGTTTGGGCGCGAGACGATCGGATCGGGTCAAACCGGTTTGGTTGGTCGACGCAAAATGAATCAAGTGCTCATATGAAGAAGTTTGTAGGTAAAGTCATTTATCTGCAATTTCTTTGAGTACGCAAGCGATCGTGCCATGGGTTTTACCCATAGTACGAACAAAATCTAGAGATTGAACTGAAGAGTTTGATCCTGGCTCAGATTGAACGCTAGCGGCATGCCTTACACATGCAAGTCGAACGGCAGCGCGGACTTCGGTCTGGCGGCGAGTGGCGAACGGGTGAGTAATGCATCGGAACGTACCCAGTAGCGGGGGATAACTACGCGAAAGCGTAGCTAATACCGCATACGCCCTACGGGGGAAAGGGGGGGATCGCAAGACCTCTCACTATTGGAGCGGCCGATGTCGGATTAGCTAGTTGGTGGGGTAAAGGCCTACCAAGGCGACGATCCGTAGCTGGTTTGAGAGGACGACCAGCCACACTGGGACTGAGACACGGCCCAGACTCCTACGGGAGGCAGCAGTGGGGAATTTTGGACAATGGGGGCAACCCTGATCCAGCCATGCCGCGTGTGCGAAGAAGGCCTTCGGGTTGTAAAGCACTTTTGGCGGGAAAGAAACGGCGCCGGCTAATACCTGGCGTAACTGACGGTACCCGCAGAATAAGCACCGGCTAACTACGTGCCAGCAGCCGCGGTAATACGTAGGGTGCAAGCGTTAATCGGAATTACTGGGCGTAAAGCGTGCGCAGGCGGTTCGGAAAGAAAGATGTGAAATCCCAGGGCTCAACCTTGGAACTGCATTTTTAACTCCCGAACTAGAGTGTGTCAGAGGGAGGTGGAATTCCACGTGTAGCAGTGAAATGCGTAGATATGTGGAGGAACACCGATGGCGAAGGCAGCCTCCTGGGATAACACTGACGCTCATGCACGAAAGCGTGGGGAGCAAACAGGATTAGATACCCTGGTAGTCCACGCCCTAAACGATGTCAACTAGCTGTTGGGTTCTTCGGAGCTTGGTAGCGCAGCTAACGCGTGAAGTTGACCGCCTGGGGAGTACGGTCGCAAGATTAAAACTCAAAGGAATTGACGGGGACCCGCACAAGCGGTGGATGATGTGGATTAATTCGATGCAACGCGAAAAACCTTACCTACCCTTGACATGTCTGGAATCCCGAAGAGATTTGGGAGTGCTCGAAAGAGAACCGGAACACAGGTGCTGCATGGCCGTCGTCAGCTCGTGTCGTGAGATGTTGGGTTAAGTCCCGCAACGAGCGCAACCCTTGTCATTAGTTGCTACGAAAGGGCACTCTAATGAGACTGCCGGTGACAAACCGGAGGAAGGTGGGGATGACGTCAGGTCCTCATGGCCCTTATGGGTAGGGCTTCACACGTCATACAATGGTCGGGACAGAGGGCTGCCAACCCGCGAGGGGGAGCCAATCCCAGAAACCCGATCGTAGTCCGGATTGCAGTCTGCAACTCGACTGCATGAAGTCGGAATCGCTAGTAATCGCGGATCAGCATGTCGCGGTGAATACGTTCCCGGGTCTTGTACACACCGCCCGTCACACCATGGGAGTGGGTTCTACCAGAAGTAGGTAGCCTAACCGCAAGGAGGGCGCTTACCACGGTAGGGTTCATGACTGGGGTGAAGTCGTAACAAGGTAGCCGTATCGGAAGGTGCGGCTGGATCACCTCCTTTCAGCGCGTAAAGCGTCTGGATCAAGTGTCCACTCTTATCGGTTGTTCGTTAGGCTGGATCGGTGAGGAAAAGGGGCAAGCGCGGTAGTGGCTTGACGTTCCTTGGCCTGGGATGCAGATCCGAAGAATAGGGGTCTGTAGCTCAGTCGGTTAGAGCACCGTCTTGATAAGGCGGGGGTCGTTGGTTCGAATCCAACCAGACCCACCAATATGCAGAATCGCGTGGCGATGGCTGTGGGGGTTTAGCTCAGCTGGGAGAGCACCTGCTTTGCAAGCAGGGGGTCGTCGGTTCGATCCCGTCAACCTCCACCACATTCCGGGGTGAGTATTCTTCGGTGGTACCAGAATTTAGGTTTAAGCGCAGCGGGTCTGCGCTTAAGGCTGAGCTTTGGCTCGGTGCAGTACGATTTGGCTGTTCTTTAACAATTTGGAAGAAGCACAACAGTAAATGTTGTTCGACCCGCTGGTTCAGAGCCAGTGGAGTATGGTCGAACGACGGGTTGTGATTGCATATATCAGTTCCAGAATGCTCATGTTCTGGAACGGCACAAACGCTAGAGTAAACCAGCCTATAGCCGCTACGGTTATAGGATCAAGCGACTAAGTGCATGTGGTGGATGCCTTGGCGATCACAGGCGATGAAGGACGTTGTAGCCTGCGATAAGCTGCGGGGAGCTGGCAAACAAGCTTTGATCCGCAGATTTCCGAATGGGGAAACCCACCGCTCAATGCGGTATCGCTATCTGAATACATAGGGTAGCGAGGCGAACCGGGTGAACTGAAACATCTCAGTAGCTCGAGGAAAAGAAATCAACCGAGATTCCGAAAGTAGTGGCGAGCGAAATCGGAAGAGCCTGTACGAGTTAGCTTCAGTGATAGAAGAACGGTCTGGAAAGTCCGGCCATAGCAGGTGATAGCCCTGTATTCGAAATCTCTGGAGTGGGACTAGGCGTACGATAAGTAGGGCGGGACACGTGTAATCCTGTCTGAAGATGGGGGGACCATCCTCCAAGGCTAAATACTCGTGATCGACCGATAGTGAACCAGTACCGTGAGGGAAAGGCGAAAAGAACCCCGGAAGGGGAGTGAAATAGATCCTGAAACCGCATGCATACAAACAGTCGGAGCCTCCTTGTGGGGTGACGGCGTACCTTTTGTATAATGGGTCAGCGACTTACATTCAGTGGCAAGCTTAACCGAATAGGGGAGGCGTAGCGAAAGCGAGTCCGAATAGGGCGTTCAGTCGCTGGGTGTAGACCCGAAACCAGACGATCTATCCATGGCCAGGTTGAAGGCACGGTAACACGTGCTGGAGGACCGAACCCACTAGTGTTGAAAAACTAGGGGATGAGCTGTGGATAGGGGTGAAAGGCTAAACAAGTCTGGAAATAGCTGGTTCTCCCCGAAAACTATTTAGGTAGTGCCTCGAGTATTACTCCAGGGGGTAGAGCACTGTTATGGCTAGGGGGTCATGGCGACTTACCAAACCATTGCAAACTCCGAATACCTGGAAGTACAGCTCGGGAGACAGAGCACCGGGTGCTAACGTCCGGACTCAAGAGGGAAACAACCCAGACCGCCAGCTAAGGTCCCCAAGTATCGCTAAGTGGGAAACGAAGTGGGAAGGCATAGACAGTCAGGAAGTTGGCTTAGAAGCAGCCATCCTTTAAAGAAAGCGTAATAGCTCACTGATCGAGTCGTCCTGCGCGGAAGATGTAACGGGGCTAAGCGATACACCGAAGCTGCGGATGCGTGGATTTATCCATGCGTGGTAGGGGAGCGTTCTGTAAGCCTGCGAAGGTGGCTTGTAAAGGCTGCTGGAGGTATCAGAAGTGCGAATGCTGACATGAGTAGCGATAAAGAGGGTGAAAGGCCCTCTCGCCGTAAGTCCAAGGTTTCCTACGCAACGTTCATCGGCGTAGGGTGAGTCGGCCCCTAAGGCGAGGCAGAGATGCGTAGCTGATGGGAAGCTGGTTAATATTCCAGCACCGTCGTTTAGTGCGATGGGGGGACGGATTGCGGAAGGTCATCGGGGTGTTGGAAGTCCCCGTTGCTGCATCGAAGAAGGCGCTTAGGCAAATCCGGGCGCGCAATTCAAGGGTGTGGCACGAGCGAACTTGTTCGCGAAGTGATTGGAAGTGGTCCCAGGAAAAGCCTCTAAGCTTCAGCTAAACGAGACCGTACCGCAAACCGACACAGGTGGACGGGATGAATATTCTAAGGCGCTTGAGAGAACTCAGGAGAAGGAACTCGGCAAATTGATACCGTAACTTCGGGAGAAGGTATGCCCTGGTAGCGTGAGGCGCCTGCGCGCTGAGCGTGAAAGGGTCGCAGAGAATCGGTGGCTGCGACTGTTTAATAAAAACACAGCACTCTGCAAACACGAAAGTGGACGTATAGGGTGTGACGCCTGCCCGGTGCCGGAAGGTTAAGTGATGGGGTGCAAGCTCTTGATCGAAGCCCCGGTAAACGGCGGCCGTAACTATAACGGTCCTAAGGTAGCGAAATTCCTTGTCGGGTAAGTTCCGACCTGCACGAATGGCGTAACGATGGCCACACTGTCTCCTCCTGAGACTCAGCGAAGTTGAAATGTTTGTGATGATGCAATCTACCCGCGGCTAGACGGAAAGACCCCATGAACCTTTACTGCAGCTTTGCATTGGACTGTGAACCGGTCTGTGTAGGATAGGTGGGAGGCGTAGAAGCGAGGTCGCTAGATCTCGTGGAGCCGTCCTTGAAATACCACCCTGATTTGTTTGCGGTTCTAACCTTGGCCCGTTATCCGGGTCGGGGACAGTGCATGGTGGGCAGTTTGACTGGGGCGGTCTCCTCCTAAAGGGTAACGGAGGAGTTCGAAGGTACGCTAGGTACGGTCGGAAATCGTGCTGATAGTGCAATGGCATAAGCGTGCTTAACTGTGAGACTGACAAGTCGAACAGGTGCGAAAGCAGGACATAGTGATCCGGTGGTTCTGTATGGAAGGGCCATCGCTCAACGGATAAAAGGTACTCTGGGGATAACAGGCTGATACCGCCCAAGAGTTCATATCGACGGCGGTGTTTGGCACCTCGATGTCGGCTCATCTCATCCTGGGGCTGTAGCCGGTCCCAAGGGTATGGCTGTTCGCCATTTAAAGAGGTACGTGAGCTGGGTTTAAAACGTCGTGAGACAGTTTGGTCCCTATCTGCCGTGGGCGCTGGAGATTTGACGGAGCCTGTTCCTAGTACGAGAGGACCGGAATGGACGTACCGCTGGTGTACCGGTTGTCATGCCAATGGCATTGCCGGGTAGCTATGTACGGAAGAGATAACCGCTGAAGGCATCTAAGCGGGAAACTCGTCTGAAGATAAGATCTCCCGGGGGCTTGACCCCCCTGAAGGGCCGTTCGAGACCAGGACGTTGATAGGTCGGGTGTGGAAGCGCAGTAATGCGTTGAGCTAACCGATACTAATTGCCCGTGCGGCTTGATCCTATAACCCTGGCGGTTGTAGCGTGTGCCGCAAGCAGTCACACACCGGGCAGCACTGCTGCCCCCCCACTGTTGCGCTTCTTCCAATTGGGCAGGTTGTTCGAGCCTGCGACGCAGTCACCCTGCGCGCGATCAACAACCCGCCGACAAGTCAAAGCCTGACGACCATAGCAAGGTGGTCCCACTCCTTCCCATCCCGAACAGGACCGTGAAACGCCTTTGCGCCGATGATAGTGGACGGACGTCTGTGAAAGTAGGTCATCGTCAGGCTAACTACCCCAAAACCCCCGCTCGGGCATCCCGGCGGGGGTTTTACTTTATGGGTC
>NZ_NINW01000057.1 GCF_002188465.1 Pigmentiphaga sp. NML080357
GCCGGGCATCGCTATGCGCCGCTGGCGGCGAGCGCCCCGGTGCGCAAGCTGGCCGACATCGAGGCGCGCGAGATGCCGCGGTTCCCCACGGGTATCGACGAGTTCGACCGCGTGCTGGGCGGCGGCATGGTGGCCGGAGCGGTGGTGCTGATCGGCGGCGATCCCGGCATCGGCAAGTCCACGCTGCTGCTGCAGGCGCTGGCGGCGCTGTCGTCCAGCCGCAAGGTGCTGTACGTGACCGGCGAAGAATCGGGCGACCAGGTCGCGCTGCGGGCGCGCCGGCTAGGGCTGGATACCGGCAACGTCGACCTGCTGGCCGAGATCCGGCTCGAAGCCATCCAGGCCGCCCTGGCGGAGAACGCCCCCGAAGTCGCGGTGATCGACTCGATCCAGACGCTGTATTCGGAACAGCTCACTTCGGCGCCCGGCTCGGTGGCCCAGGTGCGCGAATGCGCGGCCCAGCTTACCCGCACGGCCAAGCAGACCGGCGTGACCATCGTCATGATCGGCCACGTCACCAAGGAGGGCGCGCTTGCCGGCCCGCGCGTGCTCGAGCATATCGTCGACACGGTGCTGTACTTCGAGGGCGACACGCATTCGTCGTTCCGGCTGGTGCGCGCTTTCAAGAACCGTTTCGGCGCCGTCAACGAACTCGGCGTCTTCGCGATGACCGACCGCGGCCTGAAGGGCGTGGCCAATCCTTCGGCGCTATTCCTGTCGCAGCACCAGCAGCAGGTGCCGGGATCGTGCGTCATGGTCACGCAGGAAGGGACCCGCCCGCTGCTGGTCGAGATCCAGGCCCTTGTGGATTCGGCCAATGCGCCCAACCCGCGCCGCCTGTCGGTCGGGCTGGAAGGCAACCGGCTGGCCATGCTGCTGGCCGTGCTCCACCGGCACGCCGGTACCGCGGCCTTCGACCAGGACGTCTTCGTCAACGCGGTGGGCGGGGTCCGCATCACCGAGCCCGCCGCCGACCTGCCGGTGCTGCTGGCCATCGTGTCCTCCATGCGCAACCGCCCCCTGCCGCGCGGCCTGGTGGCCTTCGGCGAGGTCGGCCTGGCGGGCGAAATCCGTCCTGCGCCGCGCGGCCAGGAACGCCTGCGCGAGGCCGCCAAGCTCGGTTTCAGCATCGCGCTGATTCCCAAGGCCAACGCGCCGCGCCAGGCCATCGAAGGCATGGAAGTCTGGGCCGTGGACCGGCTGGACGAGGCGCTGGACCGGCTCCGGGGGTAGCGGCGCCAAGCCGGCTTATCCGGCTGGCCGCCGGGTTCGCGCCAGGTCCGCCGACCGGTAACCGATAGAGACCCTCGCCCCGGAAAACGGGTGGTATAACCTTCTATCTCCCTTCGCGATGTAGGGGGATTGAAACCGTTCGAATCGACCTCACATCCAGAGTATCCGGGCCGAAGGCCCCCACTTATTGGCGTGAAAAATATGCGAATCGACCGACTCACCACCAAGTTCCAGCAGGCGCTCGCCGACGCCCAAAGCCTCGCCGCCCGCAACGACAACCCCTACATCGAGCCCCTGCACGTACTGGCCGCGCTGCTGGCCGACCCCGAAAGCGGCGCCGCCAGCCTGCTGGCGCGCGCCGGCGTGGCGGTCAGCAAGCTGACGCCCGAGGTCAACGCCGCCATCGGCCGCCTGGCGCAGGTCCAGGGCAGCGATGCCAATATCCAGGTCAGCCGCGACCTGCAGGGCCTGTTCAACAAGATCGACAAGGAAGCGGCCAATCGGGGCGACACCTACATCGCCAGCGAGCTCTTCCTGCTCGCCTTGGCCGACGACAAGGGCGAAGCCGGCCGCCTGCTGCGGGAGGCCGGCCTGCAGCGCAAGGCGCTCGAGGCCGCCATCGACGCCGTGCGGGGCGGGGCGCCGGTCGATTCCCAGGAAGGCGAGAGCAACCGCGAGGCGCTGAAGAAGTACACGCTCGACCTGACCGAACGTGCCCGCCAGGGCAAGCTCGACCCGGTCATCGGCCGGGACGACGAAATCCGCCGCACCATCCAGATCCTGCAGCGCCGCACCAAGAACAACCCGGTTCTGATCGGCGAGCCCGGCGTGGGCAAGACCGCCATCGTCGAGGGCCTGGCGCAGCGCATCGTCAACGACGAAGTTCCCGAGACCCTGAAGGGCAAGCGGGTGTTGTCGCTCGACATGGCGGGGCTGCTGGCCGGCGCCAAGTTCCGCGGCGAGTTCGAGGAGCGCCTGAAGTCCGTCCTGAAGGAGCTGTCGCAGGAGGCAGGCAAGAACATTGTCTTCATCGACGAGCTGCACACTATGGTGGGCGCGGGCAAGGCCGAGGGCGCCATGGATGCGGGCAACATGCTCAAGCCGGCGCTGGCGCGCGGCGAACTGCACTGCATAGGCGCGACCACGCTCGACGAATACCGCAAGTACATCGAGAAGGATGCGGCGCTGGAGCGCCGGTTCCAGAAGGTGCTGGTGGACGAGCCCTCTGTCGAGGCGACCATCGCCATCCTGCGCGGCCTTCAGGAACGCTACGAGCTCCACCACGGCGTGGACATCACCGACCCCGCGATCGTGGCCGCGGCCGAGCTGTCCAACCGCTACATCACCGACCGCTTCCTGCCCGACAAGGCGATCGACCTCATCGACGAGGCGGCCGCGCGCATCCGCATGGAGATCGACTCCAAGCCGGAAGTCATGGATAAGCTCGACCGCCGCATGATCCAGCTCAAGATCGAGCGCGAGGCGGTCAAGAAGGAAACCGACGAGGCCTCTCAGCGCCGCCTGCAATTGCTCGAGGAAGAGCTCGGCAAGCTCGAGCGCGAATACAACGACTACGAAGAGGTCTGGAAGGCCGAGAAGGCCGCCGTGCAGGGCGCGCAGTCGATCAAGGAAGAGATCGAGAAAGTGCGCGCGGAAATGAGCGAGCTCCAGCGCAAGGGCCAGTTCGACAAGCTGGCCGAACTGCAATACGGCAAACTGCCCGAGCTCGAGGCGCGGCTCAAGTCGGCCGAGGGCAAGGAAAAAGCGGCCGGCAAGGACCGCGACAAGCCCAAGCTGCTGCGGACCGAAGTCGGCGCCGAGGAAATCGCCGAAGTCGTGTCGCGCGCCACCGGCATCCCGGTGTCCAAGATGCTGCAGGGCGAGCGCGCCAAGCTGCTGCACATGGAAGAAAAGCTGCACGAGCGCGTCATCGGCCAGGACGAGGCCGTGCGGCTGGTGTCCGACGCCATCCGCCGGTCGCGCGCGGGCCTGTCCGATCCGCAGCGGCCCTATGGCTCGTTCCTGTTCCTGGGGCCGACGGGCGTGGGCAAGACCGAGCTGACCAAGGCGCTGGCGGGCTTCCTGTTCGATTCAGACGACCACATGGTGCGCATCGACATGAGCGAGTTCATGGAGAAGCACTCCGTGGCCCGCCTGATCGGCGCGCCGCCCGGGTACGTCGGCTACGAAGAGGGCGGCTACCTGACCGAGGCGGTGCGTCGCAAGCCCTACAGCGTGATCCTGCTCGACGAAGTCGAGAAGGCCCACCCGGACGTCTTCAACGTGCTCCTGCAAGTGCTGGACGACGGCCGCCTGACCGACGGGCAAGGGCGCACGGTGGACTTCCGCAATACGGTCATCGTCATGACGTCCAACCTGGCCTCGCAGCAGATCCAGGCCATGGCCGGACAGCAGTACGACGTGATCAAGGCCGTGGTGTGGGACGAGATCAAGCAGCACTTCCGCCCGGAGTTCCTGAACCGGATCGACGAGGTCGTGGTCTTCCATGGGCTGGATGCCAAGCACATCGAGTCCATCGCGCGGGTGCAGCTGCAACGCCTGGCCGAGCGCCTGGCCAAGATGGACATGCGGCTGGAGGTGTCTGACGACGCCATCGCGCAGATCGCGCGCGCGGGTTTCGACCCGGTGTTCGGCGCGCGGCCGTTGAAGCGGGCGATCCAGCAGGAGATCGAGAACCCGGTCGCCAAGCTGATCCTGGAGGGCAAGTTCGGTCCCAAGGACGTGGTGCCGGTTGACTGGAACGAAGGGCGCTTCGTCTTCACCCGTACGCTGCAGTAATCGCGTTGCCCCACGGGCGCCGCACCGGGTCGCCGGTGCGGCGCTTTCTTTTTGCAGATGATCCTATGTCGACATGCGCCGCGAGCGCATGGCGTACCTCGCCGCCGGGGTGAGCGATGCCGTGCCGGACGACCTGCATACGCGGATGGGACGCGGCTGGCCGCTCGCGGACTTCGCCCGCGCCACGGACATGGCCGGGCGAGTTGACACGCATATTTCTTCTTTGCTATAGTTTCTTTCTCGCAGCAATACATGCTTCGAGAAATGCGGGAATAGCTCAGTTGGTAGAGCGCAACCTTGCCAAGGTTGAGGTCGCGAGTTCGAGACTCGTTTCCCGCTCCA
>NZ_NINW01000022.1 GCF_002188465.1 Pigmentiphaga sp. NML080357
GCAGATTCGTCAGGCTGACGTTGCCGCGCTGTCGCGGCAAACAGTGCTCGATCTGCTGATATTGGGCTTCGGTGATTTCCATACCCGAAGTATACGAGCAAATTCATTTAGTGTGAACACGCCCTAGGAAGGATAGAATTTACAACTGGTTACGCTGTTTAACTAATGTTCCGAAATTTGCGGTTTTGGTCCAGCTGGGAATGTCGCGCACGGATGAGTCTATTCCTCGGCCTTGTGCAGGACCAGCCACCGCGGGGTCCGGAAACGCACGATGGCAGTGTACAACCAGGTGTAGACCGCGACGAACAGCGCGAGGAAAACCGCCAGGACCGCCCCGCGGTCCCAGAAAACCGTGGCCGGCACGATGGCCACCAAGGCGAGCGCCCACAGGTAGGGCGAGGTGACGGCGTTGCGCTGGGTGAGCAGCCGCGCGTTGTGGGTGCCGATGGCCCAGCGGATGACGCGCTTGTATATAAGCATATGCAAATGGACGCCGTCCGGCATGCTGGGCGACATGCCGCGGAGATATTTCTTTCGATATATGGAGAAAACGGTCTCGAAAATCGGGTAGATGAAGAGCAGGGCCGGATACCAGGCCGAGACCGAGGGGTTGCGCGCGACCAGCAGAATACCGAGCTCGGCCAGCATGAAACCCAGGAAGTAAGCCCCCCCATCGCCCAGGAAGATGAGGCCATAGGGATAGTTCCACACCAGGAAGCCCAGTATGGCGCCGATCATGATGAGCGCGCCCCCCAGGACCAGTGGGTCGCCCACCTTGAAGGCCACGTAGCCCAGTGAGGCGAACATGGTCATGGCCGCGGCCGAGGCCAGGCCGTTGAACCCGTCGATGATGTTGACCGCGTTGACCAGCGCGGCCACGCAAAGGACGGCCACGACGCCCGCGACGAGCGGGATGGCGAGCCAGTCGTCGACGTAGGGAAGGTCGAGGCGCACGACGGTGGCGTGAAGCGCCAGCGTGGCCAGGGCGCCGCCCACGAGCGCGCACAGCAGCCGCACCGTGGGGCTGATGCGCTTGGTGAAGTCTTCGGCCAGGCCGATGCCGAACACCACGACCGAACAGGCCAGGAGCAGGCCGAGGTTGATGGCCAGCGGCAGGTCGCGCGAGGTCAGGGCGGCCACCGCGATGCAACAGGCCGCGACGATGCCGATGCCGCCTACCCGGGGAACGGGCCGGACGTGGAATTTCTGGACGCCGTCGAGGTCGTGGTCCGCCGCCGCGCTATTGCGATTGGCAAAGCGCACGATGAGCATGGTGGCAAGAAAGGAAACAATGAAACTGATCGTCAGGTTGAGCATGCATGCTCGCCGCAGTTGGGGCCGGTGCGCTGCCGGCGGAAAAGGGTGATTGTCGAGCTGGCACCTGTATATACGACAACCCTGTGACCTGTCACGCCGTTCTAACTTTTCTCCACAAACGACAATTATTGTGCCGTAACGCGCCGTTACTTAGGACAAGAAAACGGGGTTTTCTCCGCCAAACTTCATCTATAGTCCCTAGTGAACTTGTCCGACTCGCGCGGGACTATATTGCCTGGGATACTGGGCGGCGACGAGGCTGTATATGGATTACCACCGGTACTGCGCCTGCTCGTGCGTAAGTGCTTTCATCGGTCATTGGACACCGCCCGCCCGGACGACTCACCGTATTCAAATCAGGAGCTTTTCGTGGGGACCACCCTTTCATCATCATCCGCCGACATCGCCGCCTCCGCCTTCAAGGCCTATGACATCCGCGGTGTCGTCCCCTCTCCCCTGAGCCCCGAATTCGCGCGCCGCCTCGGCGCCGCGCTGGCGCTGGAGGCGCGGCGCGCCGGCGTGAAAGAGGTCATGGTCGGCCGCGATGGCCGCTTGAGCGGCCCGGACCTGGCCGAGGCCCTGCAGGCGGGCCTGATGGCCGGCGGCGTGAACGTCCTGGACATCGGCATGGTGCCGACGCCCCTGGTCTATTACGCGGCCAACGTCAGCGGCACCGGTTCGGGCGTGGCCATTACCGGCAGCCACAATCCGCCGCAGTACAACGGCTTCAAGATGATGATGGCGGGCACCACGCTGTACGGCGATGCCATCACGGCGCTGCGCGAGCCCATGCTGAAGGGCGAGGGCGCGGACGCGGCCACGCCGGGCGCGCGCAAGGAATGGGACGTGGTGCCCGGATACCTCGAGCGCATCGTGGGCGACGTGAAGCTGGCCCGCAAGATGAAGATCGCGGTCGATGCCGGCAACGGCGTGGCCGGCCCGGTGGCGGTGCAACTGTTCAAGGCGCTGGGCTGCGAGGTGGTCGAGCTGTTCTGCGACGTGGACGGCACCTTCCCCAACCATCACCCCGATCCCGCCGACCCGCACAACCTGGAGGACCTGGTCCGCTGCCTGGCCGAGACCGATTGCGAGATCGGCCTGGCCTTCGACGGCGACGGCGACCGCCTGGGCGTGGTCACGAAATCCGGCCAGATCATCTGGCCCGATCGCCAGTTGATCCTGTTCGCGCGCGACGTGCTGTCGCGCAACCCGGGCGCCGAGATCATCTATGACGTGAAATGCAGCCGCTATGTGGCGCAAGAGGTCCGCGCCGCGGGCGGCAAGCCGCTGATGTGGAAGACGGGCCACTCGCTGGTCAAGGCCAAGCTCAAGGAAACCGGCGCGCCGCTGGCGGGCGAGATGAGCGGCCACATCTTCTTCAAGGAGCGCTGGTACGGTTTCGACGACGGGCTGTACACCGGCGCCCGGCTGCTGGAGATCGTGTCGCGTTCGGACAATCCCTCGGCGGTGCTCGAGGCGCTGCCGCAGGCCAAGTCCACGCCGGAACTGAAACTGGAAACCGGCGAGGGCGAACAGTTCGAAGTCGTCAAGCGCCTGCAGCAGCAAGGGCAGTTCACGGGCGCGCGCGAGGTGATCACCATCGACGGCGTGCGCGTGGAATATCCCGATGGGTTCGGCCTGGCGCGGCCGTCGAACACCACGCCGGTGGTGGTGCTGCGTTTCGAGGCGGACGACGATGCCGCGCTCGCGCGCATCCAGCAGGATTTCCGCACCCAGCTGCTGCGTGTCGCCCCCGATGCCAAGTTGCCGTTCTAAGGAGGAACCGAGAGTGAAAGGCGCCCCCGCATATCTGTCGCAAGCCCTTGCGCCGCTTGCCGATACGGCGGCCTGGAAGGCGTTCGCGGAGGCCGCGCTGCGCGCCGACCGCGGTGCGGGCACCTTGCGGGTGCTCGAGGCGGCGGGCCTGGCCGTGGACCTGAGCACGCAGGCGCAATCGCCTGAATTGCTGGAGGCGGGCCTGGCGCTGCTGGCCGAGCGCGACTTCGGCGCCTGGCGCGAACGGCTGCTGGAAGGCGGCATTGCCAACTGTACCGAGAACCGCGCCGCCTGGCACACCGCCTTGCGCGCGGAAGAACCGCCGGGGCGGGTGGCCGGCCGCGTGCTGGCCGAGCGGGACCGGGTGCGGGCGTTCGTGCGGCACATCGATGCCCAGGGCCGCTACGACAGCGTCGTCCACATCGGCATAGGCGGCAGCGACTGGGGGCCCAAGCTCGTGGTGTCGGCGCTGGGCTATGCCGGCACCCGCCGGCAGATGCGCTTCGTGTCCAACATCGACGGCCACGCCATCGAAGCAGGCCTCCTGGGTCTCGATCCGCGGCGCACGATGGTGGTGGTGTCGTCCAAGTCGTTCAACACCACCGAGACGCTGAACAACGCCCAGTGCGCGCTGCGCTGGCTGCGCGAGGCGGGCATTGCCGATCCGTGGGAGCACGTGGTGGCCGTGACGGCCAATGCCGAGGCCGCCAAGCGCATGGGCGTGGCGCCGGAACGGATCTTCACGTTCTGGGATTGGGCCGGCGGCCGCTATTCGGTGTGGTCGGCCATCGGACTGCCGATCGCGCTCGCCCTGGGGGCCGAGGCGCTGGATGGCCTGCTGCAAGGCGCGGCGGCGATGGACGCGCATTTCGCCCAGGCGCCGCTCGAGCGGAACGCGCCGGTGCAGCTGGCGCTTACGGGCCTGGCCAACCGCAACGTGTTCGGGTATGCCTCGCTCAACATCGCGCCCTACGACGCGCGCCTGGTCCACCTGGTGCCTTACCTCCAGCAACTGGAGATGGAGTCGCTGGGCAAGTCGGTGGACCTGCACGGGCAGCCGGTCTCGGTGCCCACCGGCCCCGTCGTCTGGGGCATGCCGGGCACCGACGGCCAGCACACCTTTTTCCAGTGGCTGCACCAGGGGCCAGAAGGCGCGCCGGTGGATTTCATCATATGCCGCGAGGCCGACCATCCCTATCCCGAGCACCATCGCCTGCTGGTGGCCAATTGCCTGGCCCAGCGCGAAGCGCTGCTGCGCGGCAAGCCCGCGTCCACGCTGGAAACCGAGCTGGCCGCCAAGGAAAGCGATCCCGAGCGCGCCGCCTGGCTGGCGCGGCACAAGGCGCATCCGGGCGGCCGCCCGTCCACCCTCATCGTGCTGCCGCGCCTGACGGCGCACTCGCTGGGGGCGCTGCTGGCCTTGTACGAGCACAAGGTGTTCGTGCAGGGCGTCGTCTGGGGCATCAATCCTTTCGACCAGTGGGGCGTGGAGTACGGCAAGGTGCTGGCGACCGGGATAGCCGAGGAACTGGCCGGCAAGGCGCCGGTCGGCCAGCGCGACCCGTCGACGGCGCACTGGGTGGAGGCCTGGCGGGCCGCGCTGTGAAGCGCTAACCCGCCGTCTTCAATCCAGCAGCGCCGGGTCCCAGGCGTGGACGACCTGGCGCTGCTCGCCTAGCCCCTGTATGCCCAGCGTGACGACGTCGCCGGCCTTGAGGTAGACCGGCGGCTTCTGGCCCAGCCCCACCCCCGGCGGCGTGCCGGTCGAGATGAGGTCGCCCGGTTCGAGCGTCATGAAGCGGCTGATATAGCTGACCAGGAAATCCACGCCGAAGATCATGGTGCGGGTGTTGCCGTCCTGGAAGCGCTTGCCATTGACGTCCAGCCACAGGTGCAGGCCCTGCGGGTCGGGCACCTCGTCGGCCGTCGCCAGCCACGGGCCGATGGGGCCGAAGGTATCGCAGCCCTTGCCCTTGTCCCATTGGCCGCAGCGCTCGAGCTGGTATTCGCGTTCCGAGACGTCGTTGATGACGCAGAAGCCCGCGATGTGCCGACGGGCTTCCTCGGGTTCGACATAGCGGGCGCGCGTGCCGATGACGATGCCCAGTTCGACCTCCCAGTCGGTCTTGGTCGATCCGCGCGGCATGACGATGGGGTCGTCGGGCCCCTGGATGCAGCTATTCCACTTGGCGAACAGAATGGGTTCTTCCGGCACGGGCTGGTTGGATTCGGCCGCGTGGTCGTTGTAGTTCAGGCCGACGCAGATGAATTTCCCCGTGCCGCGGTACGGGGCGCCGAGCCGCGTGCCCGCGGGGACGATGGGGAGGCTTTCGATGTCCAGCTTGCGCAGCCGATCGAGTTCGGCGGGGGCGAGCGTGGCGGCGGTGATGTCGTCCAGGTGGGCGGAGAGATCGCGCAGCTTGCCGGCCGTGTCCAGGAGGCCGGGTTTCTCTTGGCCCTTGGGGCCATGGCGTAGGAGTTTCATGGTGGGAAGGTAGTAAGGAGGATGCGCCCGGCGGGGCCGGGCGCGACGAGGAGAGGGCCGGCTAGAGCGAAATCCGCGGAATGCCCGCCCGTTCGATCACGCCCGCCCACTTGCGGATTTCCTGGCGGGTCTTGTCCTCCAGTTCTTTGGGCGTGGAGCTGGCGGCGATGGCGCCCTGTGCAGCCAGTTTTTCCTTGACCGAGGTGTCGGTCAAGGCGCGCGCCGTTTCCCGTGCCAGCCGCTCGACGATGGGGCGGGGCAGGCCTGCCGGCCCGACCAGCGCGGTCCAGGTGTAGGCCTCGAAGCCGGCCATGCCGGACTCGACGAAGGTGGGAACCTCGGGCAGCGAAGGCAGGCGCTGTTCCGCGCCGATCGCCAGCGCGCGCACCTTGCCGCTCTTGATGTGCTGGTAGGACGCGAGGGCGTTGTCGAACATCACGGAGACCTGTCCGCTGATCAGGTCCGCCAGCGCGAGGCTGCTGCCTTTGTAGGGCACGTGCACGATGTCGAGCCCCTGCTGGCTCTTGAGCAATTCCATCGTCAGGTTGGGCGGGGAGCCCATGCCTGGCGAGGCGTAGTTGAGCTTGCCCGGATTGGCCTTCACCCACTGGATGAATTCGGCCAGGGTCTTGGCGGGCACCGACGGATGCACGTTCAGCACCAGCGGCAGGATGGACGTGAGCGAGATCTGCGTGAAGTCCTTCAGCGGATCGTAGGACATGCGCTCGAACAGGCTGATGTTGATCGCGTGCGGCCCGTTGCCGGTCAGGAGCAGCGTGTAGCCATCCGCCGGCGCGCGGGCGGCGGCCTCCTGGCCGATGATGCCCGAGGCGCCCGCGCGGTTGTCGACGATGAAGGACTGGCCCAGCGAGGCGGACAGCTTCTCGGCCAGGATGCGGGCGATGATGTCGGTCGCCCCGCCGGCGGGGAAGGGAACGATCATGCGTACCGGCCGGTTCGGCCAGTTGTCTTCGCTGGCGTGGACCGGCCATGCGGCGGGCGCGCCGGCCGCCACGGCCGCCAGCCCGAAAAAGGTTCGGCGTTTCATGATTGCGGTTTCCTTGCGTGCGTGCGCGGCTTCAGTGCTCGGCGGGGCGGTAGAACGGGGCGTCGCCCTGGATCGTCGTGCGCCGCATGAGGCGGCGATACGTGTTGTCGAACTCGGTGGCGCGATGCATGGTCGAGCGGTTGTCCCAGAACACGAGGTCGCCGGGTTGCCATTTATGGCGATAGACGAAAGCGGGCTGGGTAGAGAACTCGCTCAGCTCGATCACCATGCGCCGGCCCGGTTCGTCGTCCATGCCCTCGATGGTGCGCGTCAGGCCCTCGCCGACGTACAGCGCCTGGCGGCCCGTGGACGGATGGGTGCGCACGACGGGATGGGCGACGGGCGGTGTCTTGGCTTCTTCTTCCGGCGTGAGCGGCTGGCGGTGCGTCAGGTAGGTGCGGTAATGCCAGGGGTAGTCGTGGATGCCGCGCAGCCTGGCCAGCCGCTGCCGGTCTGCCGCCGGCAGCGCGTCGTAGGCGGCGAACATGCTGGCGAACTCGGTGTCCGCTCCCTGCGGCGGGCATTCGACGCCGTACAGCAGCGAGCCCATGCTCGGGCGCGGCAGGAAGGACATGTCGGAGTGCCAGATCATGCCGGCACGATCGGCGCCGATCTTTTCGCCTTTTTCATTGGTGATGTTGGACAGGATGGTGACTTCGGGGCAGTCGGCCATGTTGAAGCGGTTGACCACGTGCCCGATCAGCGGGCCGAAGTGCGCGCTGAAATCGCGGTGGGCGGGCGGGGGCAGGTCCTGGCCGCGGAAGATCACCACGCCGTGCCGCTCCCATGCCGCCTTGATGTCCGCGATCGCGTCCGCCGGCACGGGCCGCGAGAGATCCACGCCTTCGATCTGGGCGCCGATGTGTTCGGTGAGCTTGCGGACGGTGATGCCGCTGGCGGTGCGGTAGGTGTCGCGGATCGATTCGGTCTGCATCATGTCTCCTCTGTTTTGTTTGATTGTCGACAGTGATGGAAGAGGTGTCAATATCCGGGTTATTACCTGGTATAAGGCAAGATTCTTTCAGGGCTTGTCGCCAGCCAGAAAATATTGTCTACGAATTGTTATTTTGTCGACATCGACTGTCCCGTCGCGCCGGCCGGGAGCGGACGAGGGATCAGTCCTCGAGCAAGCCCAGCGCGTAGGCCAGGTTGTCGTGCACCAGTTTCTGGCCGCAACGGTTGGCGCTTTCGTGGTCTTGCGCCTCTAGGGCATCCAGCAGCTTGCGCCAGTTGCCCAGGGATTGCTGCCGACGGGACGCGGCCGACAGGCCCAGGGTGGTATAGCGGGCGATTTGCAGCGACATCTGGTTCAGCATATTGGCCAGCTTCTTGTTGCCGCAGTGCTCGCAGATGAGCCGCGCCATGCCGGCCGACAGCTCGGCGTGTTCCAGCGCGCGCGCCTGTTCGTCCGCGCCCTCGAGCGCCGACATGCGCGTCAGCGTATCGTTCAGGCGGCGCAATTGGGCGTCGGTGCGCAGCCGTGCGAACAGATCGCAGGCCACGCCCAGCAGGGCGGCGCGGATCTGGTAGATCTCGACCATTTCGTCGTGGCTCAGCGCGGTGACCTTCGCGCCGTGCCGGGGCTGGATCGACACCACGCCGTCGCGCTCGAGGATGCGCAGCGCCTCGCGCACGCTGCTGCGGCTGACGCCGAAGTAATTGGCCAGCGGAATCTCGCGCAGGCTGGCGCCGGGCGCGATCTCGTTCTTCATGATCGCTTCGGCGATCGCCTTGGCGACCTGCTCGGGCAGGCTCGTGAGGTTGGGAGGAGATCGCAGCAGCAGGGAGTCGAGAGCCATGAAGCGGTTGCTCGTTGGAGATGGAAACAGGCCGGCTGTCTGGCCTGGCGCAAGGCCTTGCGCAGCTTCCCCTGAGCGGGGCGGTGCCGGCCGGGGTATTGTCCAATAAATCGGGTGGCGTTACGAGCGTCGCCCGCCGACGGTCGACCGGCTTGCCGAACCAGGGGCGCTACACGACTTGAACGTCCAGTTGCCTGCCGAGTTGCTGCAGGGCCGCCTCCACCGTTTCTATCTTGGATGAATGCCGCAAGTCGAGCAGTCGATCGATTTGCGGCATGTGCAGCCCCATGCGGCGAGCCAGTTCGGCCTTGCGTATGCCTTGCGCGATCATTTCGTTGGCGAGCAGGACCTTGGCCGTGACGAGCGCCGGCAGCACGATCGACTCGCTGCCGCGCGGCGTAGTCGAGGGAAGGGGAATGGCGCGTTTCTGGTCAAAGTAGATTTCGAGCGCGGCTTCCAGTGCTTCCCGCGCATTGATGCGCGCGTCTTCGCGTGTATCGCCCACAGTAACGGCTTCCGGGATATCCGGAAACTGGACGAGGAATGTTCCGTTGGTGTCGCGGGTCAACGTGTAGGAGTACTTCAACATGGCATGCTCCGGCGGGACTACTTAAGACCCAATTGCTTTTTGATCGTTTCGACCAGGCCCTTGCCTATCTCTTTGGCTCCATGATCCGGAAAAATCGTGGACCTGCCGTTCAGTGTGACTCGATAGTGGCTGCTTCCGCTGCGATGCCGCTGAAATACGGCGCCTTGCTCTCGTAACCATTTCCTGAATTCGGAATATTTCATGTGTGGCGACCATGAGAAATATAACAAAAATGTTGCGAAATCCGGATCGCCATGGTGAAGCGGTGAGATAGCTGGTACAAGGGGCGGGATGGCTCTTTTGTCCATCCGGAGTTGCTGTTTGCTCTGCATGGCCTCGGCAGCCTGCCGTCGAGGCTCGTCGTCGGATCGCCCGCCCGGTTAAAATCCGCCCTTTCCCCGCAGCCGGCCCGCCCCGGCTTTCGTCCGTGCCCCGCATCCTGCTCGTCAAGACCTCGTCCATGGGCGACATCGTTCATGCGCTGCCCGCTGTCTCCGACATCGCCCGCCACGTGCCGGGCGCCTCGATCGATTGGGTGGCCGAAGAGGCGTTCGCCGCCATCCCCGGGCTGCATCCGCAGTTGAATGCCGTAATCCCGGTCGCGCTGCGCCGCTGGCGCAAGGCATGGTGGTCGGCGTCGGTGAAGGCCGAGCGCGCGGCCTTCAGGAAGCGGCTGCAGGAGCACCGCTACGACGCGGTGATCGACATGCAGGGGCTGTGGAAGTCGGCCATGGTGGCGCGGATGGCCAACGGGCCGCTGCACGGCTGTGACCTGCGGTCGGCGCGGGATCCGTTCGCGTCATTCTTCTACCGCTACCGCCATCGCGTGGTGTTCGAGCAGTCGGCGGTGGTGCGCATGCGCGAGCTGGCGGCTTTGTCGCTGGGATACGAGCTGGCGGGGCCGCCGGATTTCGGCATACGCGCCGAGCCGCCGGCCGGCTTGCCGGCGCGCTATGCGGCCATCATGCCGTCGGCCAGCCGGGCGACCAAGCTGTGGCCCGAGGCATCGTGGCGCACGGTGCTGGAGCGCCTGGCGGTAGCCGGCTATGCCCCGCTGGTATTTGCCGGCACCGAGGACGAGGCGGCGCGTGCGCGGCGCCTGATCGACGGTATTGCCGGCGCGCGGGCGCTGCCCCGCATGGGGCTGGCCGAGGTGGCGGGCGTGCTGGCGGGGGCCGCGGTGGTGGTGGGGCTCGATAGCGGGTTGACGCACCTTGCCGGCGCGCTCGGGCGGCCGACGATAGGCATCTATGCGGATTACGATCCGGCGCTGGCGCCGGTGACGGGCCCGGCGTTCACCGCCAGCCTGGGGGGGCGCGGGACGCCGCCTTCGTGCGAGCAGGTGCTGGCCGCCGTGGGCCAGGCGCTGCCGGCCGACGGCGCGGCGGGAGTGGAGCGTTGATGCGGGGCGCGGTGTTGCAGGCGCTGTATTCGCTGCTGTGGCGCATCGCCACGCCTTTCCTGCTGTGGCGCATCTGGCGCCGGGCGCGGCGCGAACCCGTGTACGGCGTTTTCCCGGCCGAGCGCTTCGGCTTCTACGGCAACAGCAAGGCCGCGCCGGCGCGCGCGGGATTCCGCGCGGCGCCGGTATGGGTGCATGCGGTCAGCCTGGGCGAGACGCGCGCGGCGCAGCCCCTGATCCGCGCGCTGCTGAACCGGGGCCTGCCGGTGCTGCTGACCCACATGACCGCGACCGGCCGCACCGAAGGCGCGCGGCTGTTCGAGCAGGACATCGCGCAGGGGCGCCTGCGCCAGGCCTGGCTGCCGTACGACATGCCGGGCGCGGTGAGCCGCTTCTACCGGTACTTCGCGCCGCGCTGCGGCCTTTTGATCGAAACCGAGGTGTGGCCCAACCTGGTGGCGGGCGCGCGGCGCTATGGGGTGCCGCTCGGCCTGGTCAGCGCGCGTTTGTCCGCTGCGTCGGCGCGCAAGACCTTGCGCGTCGCCAGTCTTGCGCGCCGCACCTATTCCCGCCTGGACGCCGTGCTGGCGCAGACCCAGGCCGACGCCGACCGGCTGCGCACCGTGGGCGCCCGCGATCCGCTGGTGGTCGGCAACCTGAAGTTCGACCTGCAATTGCCGCACGACCTCGTGCAGGCGGGCACAACGTGGCGCCAGCGCCTGGGCCGGCCCGTCATCGCCTGGGCGAGCACGCGCGAAGGGGAGGAAGAGGCCATCCTGGCGGCGATGCGGGAAATGCCGCGCACGCAGGCGGGCATCGCGCCGCTGGCCGTGCTGATCCCCCGCCATCCCCAGCGTTTCGACGACGTGGCGGCGATGGTCGAGGCGGCGGGCCTGTCCATGCGGCGCCGCTCGGGCATGGCCGGCATGCCGTTCGCATCCGTCGAACCGCAGGTGGCGGTGCTGCTGGGCGACAGCCTGGGCGAGATGCCGTTCTACTATGCCGCCTCGGATGTCGCCATCGTGGCCGGCAGCTTCGCGCCGCTGGGCGGGCAGAACCTGATCGAGGCCTGTGCCTGCGGCGTGCCCGTGATCGTAGGACCGCATACCTTCAATTTCGCGCAGGCGTCGGAAGATGCGATCGAGGCCGGCGCCGCGCTGCGGGCGGACAGCGCGCAGGCGGCCTGGCGGCTGGCCCTGGAATTGATCGACGACGACGCGCGCCGGGACGCCATGCGGGAGGCGACGGCGCGGTTCAGCGCCACGCATACCGGCGCGACGCAACGGGTGATACGGGCGATGAACGGCTGGCTGGCTTAGGGGCCTAGCGCAGCAGCGCGTTGACGCGCGCCACGTCTTCTTCCGACAGGATGCCGGCCGCGGCCTTGAGCCGCAGGCCCGACATCAGCGCGTCGTAGCGGGCCTTGGCGAGGTCGCGTTCGGTGGAATAGAGCTGCTGCTGGGCGTTGAGCACGTCGATGTTGATGCGCACGCCGACTTCGTAGCCGGTCTTGTTGGCATCGAGCGCGCTGCGGCTGGAGACTTGCGCGGCTTCGAGCGCGCGGACCTGGGCCAGTCCGGCATTGACTCCCTGGAACGCGACGCGCGTGTTCTGCACGGCGGCGCGGCGGGCCGCCTCGAGGTCGCTGCGGGCCTTTTCGGACAGCGCCACGGCCTCGTCCACCCTGGAAGTGGTCGCAAAGCCCGAGAAGATCGGAACGGATACCTGCACGCCCACCGAGCGCGTGGTGTAGAAGTCGTTGACCACGTTCTGCCCGACCAGCCCGCGGGTGCGGCCGATGTTGGCCGCCAGGTCCACCGTCGGGTAGTGTCCGCTCTTGGCGATTTCGATGTCGCGCTGGGCGATCTCGCTCGCCAGGCTGGCCTGCGCGACGGCGAGATTGTTGGCCGCGGCCTGCTCGGTCCAGGCATCGATCTTGGCCGGCTGCGGCGCGGGCACGTTGACGGCCGGCGGCAGCTTGGCCAGGTCGCCCGCGGGCGCGCCGATGATCTGCTGCAAGGCGCTGATGCGCACCGCCAGGTCGGACTCGGCCTGGATTTCCTGGGCCTGGGCGAGGTCGTAGCGCGCCTGGGCCTCGTAGGTGTCGGTGATGGTGGCGGTGCCGATCTCGAAGTTGCGCTTGGCCGATTCGAGCTGTTCCGAGATGGCGGCCTTCTGGGCGCCGATGAAGGTGAGGTTGTCCTGCGCCGCCAGCACGTCGAAATACGCCTGCGCGACGCGCAGGATCAAGTCCTGCCGGCCCTGCGCCAGTTGCGCTTCCCCGATGGCCAGCTGCAGCTTGGATTGTTCGTAGCTCTGCCAGTTGGCCCAGCGGAACAGCGGCTGTATCAATTGCAGCGTATAGCTCTCGCTGGTGTACTGCACCCCGGGCAGGCGGGTGGTGGAAGCCTCCGCGCGGTTGCCCGTCAGCGCCACCGACGGCAGCAGGCCGGCGCGCGCCTGCGGCAGCTTTTCGAGCGTCGCGGTATAGGCGGCACGCGCCGATGCGAAGGTGGCGTCATGCGCCAGGGCCGATTGATAGGCCTGTTCCAGGTCCAGTGCCGATGCTGCGGGGAGGTACGCACAGGCGCTCAGCAGCGCGCACAGCGTGGGGGCATACAGCCTTGCGCGCATCGGCACGGGGCTCCGTTCAGAATTTGAATTTGGAGACGGTGATGCCGCGCAGAGGCTTGACCAGGGTCTCGAACAGCGAGATGGTCTCGAAACTGGCGGCCGTCGTCCGGGTGATCAGCAGCGCGGTCATGACGGGCGCCTGGCCGACGATGATCGCCAGGCGGCCGCCCACGCGCAGCTGGTACTTGAGGCTGTCGGGCACTTCGGGCACCGAGCCGGTCACGAGGATGGCGTCGTATTCGGTGGATCCCCAGCCCTTGCTGCCGTCGCCCACCTGGACCGTGGCATTGGCGATGCCGGCGCGCTTGAGGTTGGCCTGGGCGAAGGCGGCGAGCTTGGGCAGGATCTCCACCGAGGTGACGGTTTGCGCCTGGCTGGCCAGGAGCGCCGTCTGGTAGCCCGAGCCGGTGCCGATTTCCAGCACGCTGTCGCTGGGCTTGAGGGCCAGTTCCTGCAGGAGACGCGCTTCCACCTTGGGAGCGAGCATGTTTTCGCCGCTGTCGTAGTCGTCGATCCGCAGCGGGATCTCGGTATCGACGAAAGCCAGGGCGCGCATGGAGGGCGGCACGAATTCTTCCCGCTTCACCTTGAAGAGCAGTTCCAGCACATTGGGGTCGAGGACATCCCAGGGGCGGATCTGCTGTTCCACCATATTGAAGCGGGCGTGTTCGACGTCTGGAAGAGAGGCTACGTTCATGGCAGGCAACTAGGAAGTAACGAAAACCGTAACAAAACGGGCAATTTTAACCGGCCTGTGACATCTGTGGCCGGCGCGGCGGATGCTAGTCTAGCAATATCACAGGATTCAGGGGCGGCCGGCCGAGTTCCCATGCATGCTCCGACACCCGAGGCAAGCACGTTGCCGCAGGCTCCGGCGGCCCCCAGGGCCGCGCGCGCCCGGCTGCTGACCGTGCTGGCATGCGGCCTGATCGTGCTGGTGATGGCCGCCGCCGCGGCGCTGATCGGCAACCTCAAGCAGCGGGCGCTCGCCAGCAAGTCGCGCGAGCTGACCAATCTCGCCATGGTGCTGTCCGAGGAAACCGAAAGGGCTTTCCAGGCGCTCGAGGGCGCGCAGCAGGACATCGCCGACCGCATCAAGGAACGCGGCGGCGCCACGCCGGAAGCGTTCGACCGCCTGGCCCGCGGCGCCGAGATCTTCCAGCTCCTCGAGGCCAAGGCCGACAGCCTGACGTACGTGGATGCGCTGTCGGTGATGGATCGAGACGGCCGTCTGCTCAATTTTTCCCGCTCCAGGCAAGTTCCTCGGGCCAGCGTGGCCGCCAGGGATTATTTCCAGGCCCTGCGCGGCGACCCCGCCATGGACACCTACCTGAGCCTGCCCGCCCGCAATCCCTCGTCGGGCAAGTGGACGCTCTATCTCGCACGCAAGGTCCGCGACGCCCAGGGCGAGATGCTGGGTTTGCTGGTCGGCAGTATGCGGGTGGAATATTTCGAGCAGTTTTACGAACAGATCAAGGCCGGCGACCAGACCGCGATCGCGATGTTCCGCACCGACGGCCGCCTGCTCGCGGGCCATCCCCTGCGCCCGGACGCCATCGGCAGGCGCCTGGTGGCGCTGCGCGAAGGCGATCACGGCCTGCCGGTGCTGCATGACGGACTGGCCGTCGAGACGGCGAGCGCGATCGATGGCGTGCCGCGTCTTGCCGCCGCCGCCCTGCAGGCGACGTATCCCGTGGCGATGGAGGTCAGCGTCCCGATGGCCACGGTCACGGCAAGTTGGCGCGGCGATGCGTGGGCCATTGGCGCGGGGGCCGCGCTGTTGTCCCTGATCATCGCCCTGTGCCTGGTCCTCGGCCGCCGGCAGATCCGAACCCAGTACGAGATTGCCCGCGCGGCCTACGACATGGCGCGTTGCGACACCGTCACGGGGCTGCCCAATCGCCTGATGTTCACCGAGGCGCTGACGCGGAGGCTGGCGGCGCCGGGGGAAGGGCAGACGGCCGTCATGCTGATCGATCTCGATGCCTTCAAGGACGTGAACGAAGGGCTGGGGCACGCCGTGGGCGACCAGGCGCTGACGACGGTGGCGCAGCGCATCCGGGCCGCGGTGGCGCCGGAAGACCTCGTGGCCCGCGTCGGCGGCGACGAGTTCGCCGTCGTGCGGCACCCGTCGGACGCGGCGGCCGCGGGGGCGCTGGCCGGGGCCATCATCGCCGCCGTCGCCCAACCCTGGTTCGTCCGCAACTATCGCATCGCCATGGACGCGAGCGTGGGCATCACCTTGTTTCCGAACCAGGGCCGCGATACCGGGGAGCTGCTGAACAATGCCGAAATGGCCCTGCTTTGCGCCAAGGCCGAGGGGCGCGGACAGTGGCGCATTTTCGAGGCGCAGATGGCGCAGGAGCAGGCGATGCGTCGCGCCGCCGAGAAGGCGTTGCGCGACGCCCTGGATACCGACGGGTTCGAGCTGCATTTCCAGCCGCTGGTGAATACCGGGAGCGCGCAGCTCGAAGGCTTCGAGGCCTTGCTGCGCTGGCGCGAGCCTGGCCTTGGCCAACTGGGGGCGTCGCAGCTGATCGCCGTGGCGGAGGAGACCGGCCTGATCGTCCCGCTGGGCAAGTGGGTGCTCGAGACTGCATGCGCGCAGGCGGCTGCCTGGCCGGGCGAAGTGCGGGTGGCGGTCAACGTGTCGGCGTGGCAGTTCCGCAGCGGCGAGTTGATGGACCAGGTGCGTGGAGCGCTGCGCGCGGCGAACCTGCCCGCCGAGCGGCTGGAGCTCGAGATTACCGAGACGGTGCTGCTGCAGAATACCGCCTATATCCATGCCACGCTGGACGAACTGCGCGCCATGGGCGTGCGCATCGCGCTCGACGATTTCGGCACCGGCTATTCCTCGCTGCTGTACCTGCGGCGTTTTCCCGCCGATCGCATCAAGATCGACATGGCATTCGTGGCCGACGTCTGCACCAACGCCGAATCGGCGCGCATCGTGCAGGCCATCGTGAATCTGGGACACAGCCTGGGCATGCAGACGACCGGCGAGGGAGTCGAGTCCCAGGCGCAATGGGACCAGCTGCGCCAGGCCGGATGCACGGAGATCCAGGGGTACTTCGTGGGGCGGCCGTGCCCGCCGGGCGAGATCCGGGTTTACTTCGAGAAATACGGCGTGGCTTCGGCGGAAAGCTAGCGGCCCCGGGGGTCAGAAAGGCTTGGCGACGGTCGTGGTGTGGCGCACCTGCGGCGGCTTGGCGAAATATTCACCCACCAGGGCCCGCCACGCCTTGAAGTCTTCCGAGCCGCGGAAATGCACGGTGTGGTCTTCCAGGGTCTCCCAGTGCACCACCAGCAGATAGGCGTTCGCATCCTCCAGCGTCTGGTGCAGCTCCATCCCGTGGCAGCCTTTGGCCCGCTGGAACAGCGGCGCGGCCGCCTGGACGCCGGCCTCGAATTTTTCCTGCGTGCCGGGTTGGATTTCGATGTGCGCGAGTTCGTAGATCATGGCGAGCCTCTTGCCTACGGGGGCGATTGCATGGGAGCGGGCTGCTATGTTACCTGCCTTCGCGCCTTGCCGGGCACGGCTGGAGGTCGTGCAAACGGCGCGCCGCCCGCACGGGGAGGTAGGGCCGACTATACTGGCGGCATGCGCCGCCGCGGGGCGGCGTCGTTCATTCGCACGAGGATTCCCATGTCTGCCGTTCGCCCCATTCCCAAGGCCCTCACCATCGCGGGCGTCGACCCGTCGGGCGGCGCGGGGGTGCTGGCCGACATCAAGGCAATGAGCGCGCTGGGCGCTTATGGCTGCGGCGTCATCGCGGCGCTGACCGCGCAGAATACGCAGGGCGTGACGGGCGTGCTGCCCATCGATCCGGCCTTCGTCGCCCAGCAGATCGATACGCTGTTCGCCGACGTGCCGGCCGATGCCGTCAAGATCGGCATGCTGGGCAGCCGGCCGGTGACCGAAACCGTGGCCGATCGCCTCGCGCACTGGAAACCTCCCCACGTGGTGCTCGATCCGGTCATGGTCGCCAAGAGCGGCGACGCGCTGCTGGCCCGCGAAGCCGTCGGCGCACTGCGCGAAGCGCTGCTGCCCCAGGTAACGATGATTACGCCCAACCTGCCGGAGGCCGGTGTCCTGCTCGAGCAGCGGGCGGTCGAGACGGTCAAGGAAATGCGGCGCGTGGCCGAGCGGCTGCGCGAACAACTGCCCCATAGCGGCGAGCGCTGGGTATTCCTCAAGGGCGGTCATCTGCCGGGGGATATGGCCATCGACCTTTTGCACGACGGCGACCGGATGATCGAACTCGCCGCGCCGCGCATCGATACCAGGAACACCCACGGTACCGGCTGCAC
This sequence comes from Pigmentiphaga sp. NML080357, assembly GCF_002188465.1. Taxonomy (GTDB): domain Bacteria; phylum Pseudomonadota; class Gammaproteobacteria; order Burkholderiales; family Burkholderiaceae_B; genus Pigmentiphaga. Next base: position 17,362 of record NZ_NINW01000022.1, read on the forward strand.
GCTGTCCGCGGCCTTGGCGGCGCTGTTGCCGCAGGCCCGGGACGTGCCCGACGCCGCGCGGCGCGCCAAGCATTACCTGACGGAGGCCATCCGCCATGCGGACCGGCTGGGCGTGGGGTCGGGGAACGGACCCGTGCACCATTTCCACGGGTGGTGGTAACGGCGGCGGTGCGGCGCGTCAGCCGCCGACGTCCATCAGCGCATATTGCGTCGTCGCTTCGTCCGCCGGCCGTTCCTCCAGGCGCTGCTTGAGCCTGGGCAGGATGCCGCAGAAGTCCGTTTGTCCGCGCGGCCCCTTGATCAGCACGATGTCCTGGTCGGCCAGCATTTCGGCCAGATGATCGGCCAGCGCCGATCCGGCATCGAAGTGCGGTCCCAGCAGGCTTGCCGGTAGCCGGGCTCTCAGGGCCTGCATCTCGTCGCCATAGGTTGCGACGTAGCCGATCCCCGCGCGCCGCAGGGGATCCGCAAGGCGCGCCAGCCATTCGCCCCCGGGGCTCAGGCAACCCAGTACCGCAATCTTGCGCGCGCCGCCGGCCGGGATGCCCGCCAGCCTTTCCAGGGCGTGGAGCAGCGAATTGAATCCGGTGCCGTCGTCTTCGTAGACGTCGACGTGGCGGCCGTCGCCATCCAGCGAGGTATGGCGCAAGCCGTCGCCTTGCGGCCGCAGGCTCGCCATGGCCGAAGCGGTGCGCGGCAGCTCCAGGCCCATGGCGTAGGCCGCCACCAGGGCGCAGAGCGCGCTATGGACCAGGCCGGGCGAGCGGGCCGGCAATTGCAGCGCCAGCGTGCGGCCTTGCGGTGGCCGAAGCAGGATGCGTGTCCCGGCGGGAGTCTCTTTCACGTCGAGCAGCCGAAAGGCGGCATGCGGCCGCGTGCCGTAGGTAAGCGTACGGGCCGCATGCCGGTTCGCCGTCCGCAGGAGTTCGTCGAAGCAGGGCAGGTGGTCGCCCAGGATGGCGGTGCCATTGCCGCGCAGACCTTGGAACACGCGCGAGGTCCAATGCGCGGTGTCGCGTATCGAACGGACCCGGGCGAGATGGGTCAGGCCCAGGTGGGGAATGACGGCGATCGTGGGATGGACCTCGCGGGTGACCGGCCCCTCGCGCCGCCACAACGCGCTCTGGCCGATTTCGAGGATTGCGGCGCGAGCCGATCGCGGCAGGCTGGCAAGCGTGACCTGGGCCCCGACTCGCGAGTCGTGATTCTGCACGGTCGCGACGCAGGGCTGGTTCTGCTCTGCCAGGAGGTGTTGGATCATGGCCGCGGTGGTCGTCTTGCCGGCCGTGCCCGCGATGGCGACGACGTCGCGCTGGAACCGGCGCCTGGCGGCCAGGCCCAGTTCCATCGCGGCCTTCAAGGGGTCGGGCACCCACAGCTGCGGAAAGCCGCGGGGCAGGTCGGGCACCATGCGCGAGACCATGGCCCCGGCCAGATGGCGCGCCAGCCGCGGCAGGCGATCGTGGAAATCCCAGTGGGGGCGCGCCAGTATGGATCCCTCGTGGCGGCTGCGGTCCTCGCTGCTGTGCGCCGCGAGCATGGCGGGCGCGGGCCGTCGTCCCAGCGCGTGCGTGCCGGGCAGGATCGACCGGACTCCCCAGCCGGGCGGGGGCGGCGTGATCCAGGTTCCGCCGACGATGCCGCACAGCTCTTCGGCTGTCCAGGTCATGTCCGGATCGCCGATGGCGGCCGGCACCGGAGCGAGGTGGGGAGCGGCCTTGGGGGCAAGCCGGATCGGGACCGGGGGAATGGGCGGCGTAATGGCAGCGACGGGCACGCCGGCGCCGGCAAGCGCGACGTGCAGCCGCAGCTCGCCGTCGCAGAGCAGATTGTCCGGCGGAGGGGGAAGGCCCACGCAATCGCGGTAGATCGTGCCGGGCACCCACCGGGAGGTCGGCAGCATCCAGTCGCACGGATCGTGGTCCATGCCGGCGCCCCATCGGCGGCCCCGGCGCGTCGGTTCTGCCCGTATGTCCAGGCGCAGGTCCTTGTCCATCGGCGCATCCGCCCGCCAATAGCTCTCGACCCACAGCCACTCCGGCCCGCCGAGCGCACCGGGGCTGATCCGCACGCCCAACAGCGTCAAGGGGCCCAGCGCCATGGGCGCGATCGCGGCCTCGCGGGGCACCTGCGCGACGCTGCACCTCGTAGGCACCGTGCGGCTCGTGCGCTCGAGCACGGAGAGGGCGTAGCGCGTCGTCCCGGCAGTTCCGGCCGCCATGTCGGGCCGCGGCCTGGCATGCGATGGAGCCGGGAGGTCGATGCGGCCGCTGCCGTCCGCCTCTGGCAGCACGTCCGTGCCGAACTGCGCGCATCGTTGCGCGAAGCTTGCGACCATGGCCGCGGCGCGATTGCCGCTTGCGCGCCGGCTGTGCCCCTGCCCGATGTCCATGGGATGGAAGCGGATCTGCTGCACGCCGTCCGGCGTGACGACGAGATGGAACACGCCGCCGCCGCTCGCGTCCTTGCGCACGGCGGTATCGGACAGCAGGTCGCCGGCATCATGCAGGATGGGGCGCCCCTGGTGCAGTTCGACGCCTTGGACCGTTTCTCCCCCGCACCCCAGTACCGCGTCCGCCCCCGCCTCGATGAGCAGGCGGCCCAAGGCGCTGGCCGATTGAGCGGGTGATCCGCTTGTGCGCGTGTTCCAATGCACCGCGACCAGGACGACGTGAGCCAGGCGGCGAGCGGCGGCAAGGCGGGGCGTGAACGTCTCCCGCCAGGCTCGCAGGTCATCCGCCGGCAGATAGGCGTTGCCGCCTTGCCGGCCCGTCGCCGCGAACCGCGGCGACGTCGCATCGACGGAGAAGACGGCAACGTTCAGACCCCCCGCTGCACGAATGGCGGGCGCCAGCGACGCGTCGAGCGTTGCGGCGCAACCCGCATGACCGATGCCTATCGCATCGAGCCACCAGGCTTGTTCCTGCAAGGCGGCGGCGCCATAGGCCCCGCTGCAGTCGGTGGCCGTGGCGACGATGTCGATGCCGGCGTCGGTCAGTATGCGCAGCATCTCCGGACGAGCACGGCAATACGATGGACCGTGGACGTCCTTCGCGCGGACGGCTTCGCCGTTTGCGGCCACGACGCACTTCAGGTTCACGATGCGCAGATCCGCCGCATCCAGCGCGGGCGCTTGCAAAGGGCGTTCCGGCGCAATCAATCGCGTCAGATAGTGCTGCCTTCGGCCGAGGTTGACGTTCCCGCCCCACGCTAAGGTCGCTCGCATCATGGCGCCTCGCGCTTGGCCGATGCGGTGCGCGGCGCGTGGGGCGCACCCGCTATGGACTGGCTCGCGGCACGCAGGTTAGGATTGCGCTCGCTGCAACGTGACGAACCTCTCCATCCGCCGGTCGCTTTCCTGCCATGCAACTTTCCACGCTTCTTGCCGATATTCGTCCTCACGTTGAAGCGAACTTTCGAACGCCGGGCGGAGACTGGCCGGCTTGCACACTGTTCTTCTCCGTGTCCGACGGCGCCACGCGCGCCCGCGTCTGCCACGCCAGCGCATCCGATTTCGCCGGCGCTTGGCGCGCCGGCGCCGAGGCGCTCGAGCGATTGGTCAAGCGGCGCGCCATGCAGGTGCGCTGGCTGCGCATCGATTGGGTGGAAGCGGTCCGGGCCACGACCATTGCGGGCTGGTCCGAGGAACTTTCCAAGACCAAGCGTAATTACTACCGCCACGGCGTGGCGTTCGACCGCGAATTGAAGATCGCCTTCCTTGAGCAGGAGCTCAACGGCAACGCCATGCTCTATGGCGGCAACACGGTCGCGCACGCAACGATCAATCCGCACAACTTCAAGGTCTACGCATCCACGCGCTACGGCGCCGACACCGCGATCGACCTTGGCGGCGAGCGCGAACTCTACGTGCTCTCCACGCGGGGCGTTTTCCGCGATGTCCAAGAGAAAGAGACCCGCCTCCTGTACGGCCCCGGGCGGCACGCCGGCCGCAGGGTGATCGAGCAATTGACGGAAAGCGACGTGCTGGGAATGATCGAGCGCGGCTCGCGCTACCTCGCCTCCCAGGTCCAGGACAGCGGCATGTTCCACTACGGGTGGCATCCCTGCTTCGACCGGTCGATCGAGGCCTACAACAGCTTGCGTCATGCCAGCACGACCTACGCCATGATCGAGGCCTGGGAAGTGACTCGCGACGAGAGCCTCAAGCAGGCCATCGACCGCTCGCTGGCCTGCCTGACCGGTTCGTTGATTGTCGAACGGGAGCTCGAAGGGGGGCGGCGCGCCGCGTTTCTGGTCGACGGCGGCACCGAGGTCAAGCTCGGGGGCAATGCGGTGTGCCTCCTCGCCCTGACCAAGTACGCAAGCGTGACCGGAACCGATCGCTACCATGGGATCCTGGAGTCCCTGGCCGTCGGAATACTGTCCATGCAGGACCCCGCGACGGGGCGGTTCAACCACGTCTTGAACTATCCGGACCTGTCGGTCAAGGATCCGTTCCGGATCATCTACTACGATGGCGAAGCGGCTTTCGGCCTGATGCGGCTGTACGGCCTGACGCGCGACCCCCGCTGGCTGGAGGCGGTCGTGAAGGCGTTCGACTATTTCATGACCGCGGAGCACTGGAAGGCGCACGACCACTGGTTGAGCTATTGCGTCAATGAGCTGACTTCCCACCGGCCCGAGCCCAGGTACTTCGAATTCGGCGTCAAGAATTTTTCGGGATATCTCGATTTCGTGCGGGACCGCATCACGACCTTTCCGACCCTGCTTGAGCTCATGATGGCCGCCGAAGCCATGCTTCACAAGCTTCCCGCCTATCCCGAGACCCGCGCGCTGCTGGAATCGCTGGACCTCGGCGCCTTCTACGTCGCATTGGAGCGACGCGCACACTATCTGCAGAACGGTCATTTCTGGCCGGAGTACGCGATGTTCTTTCGCAACCCTCGCCGCATAGTCGGAAGTTTCTTCATCCGGCACCATGCCTTCCGTGTTCGTATCGACGATGTGGAGCACTACCTGTCCGGCCTGGTCGCCTATCTCGCATACCTGCGGGCCGGAGGACGGGAACGCGCGCTGCGCTTGCGCGCGGCTTGAAGCGCCGCGCGCGTTTCCACGTCCCGAAGGGCGCTTAACGACCGCGAGCTCCCGGAACGCTGCGGATGTTCAGCGTGACCCGACGGTTCGGCGCCAGGCACTCCTTGAGCTGGGTCGTCACCCGGCTACCTTGGCACTGCACCACGGGCTCGGCGGAGCCGCGGCCCGCGACACTCAGGCGCGACGAGGGAAGGCCCCGCGCGACGAGGTAGTTGCGCACGGCCTCGGCCCGTTCCAGCGAAAGTTGCTGGTTTGCGCTTACCGAGCCGATCCGGTCGGTATGCCCGACGATCTGGACTTCGTACGGGGTCGTTTCCGTACGTAGCGGGGCAATGGCCCGGTCCAGCTCACGCTGTCCATCGACGCTGAGCCGCGCGCTGCCGAACTCGAACAAGACATCGGCCGAGACGGAAATCGTCCGTACGGGGGCCGGGGCGGGCACGGGAACCGGCGCGGGCGCGGGCCGCATGGCGTTGGCCGCCGCCTCGCACTGCGGCCTGCGCCATTGTGTGGACGTCACCGCACCCTGAGCATCGAAGTTCACCCTGTACTGGCACACCAGGTTGCTTTGGCCTTGCAGCGGCAGGGTCAGATCATAGTCATACCAGCGGTTGTCGGTGCTGCGCTGCACGGGCTCGCCAAGTGCGCTGACGACCGTCTGCCTTGTGGCCCCCGGCCTGACCTGGGCGAAACGGGTCATGTCCAGCGGCCTGCCGTTGCGCAGGAACTGGGCCGGTAGCTGGCCGACCTGCGCTTCGATGTTCTGGAAGCCCGACGGGTCTTGCGTGATCTGTACCGGATTCTTGGGTTCGCTCTTGGGCGGAGCGGAGCAAGCGGCGAGGATCAGCGTACCGACTACGGTGGCTGCAACTGTAGCGATTCTCATGTGGTGTCCTTGATTAAAACCGGATGAAACGGTCAAGGGAGTGCCCGGCGGCCATCCGGCGGAAGCGACGATCGCCTCGGCACCGAATAATGTGCGGGCCCGATGTATTGGTTATTCCCCTCCAGAAGCGATATTCGTACATTTTCGAATAATCAGGGTTTCTGAACTTCTATTTAGTCTGAATATAAGAAACGAGCTTCTTTTGAATATGAAATGGCGGGTTTCCTATTTCCGCGGTAATAATAGGAGTCGTGGAGTTCTATTATCGTAAACAACGGTAAGAACAAAACCTCGTATTAGGGAAATCCATAATACGCCTGGTTGGAGACTCAAGTAAGGTTGCTCAAAATTGAGATCCGCGGGGAGGAAAATATAAATGCGAAGATCCGGAGTTTATTAGTTCGATAAATGAGATATCTCGTTTGTTCGAATATCTCTGCGGAAAGAAATAAATATTGATTTATCGCAAGATATTTTGCCCGTAGTGTGCTCTGTCCTGGGCAAGAACAAAAACAAAGCCCGTTCTTTCCGTTTTTTGATTGCCGCGCCGATTTTCGAAGCGCAGTCGGCACGTTTTTGCGTGCGCCGTGGCTTTGGATGCCGGTTGGCGGCCGCGTCCCTTTTCGGGGATGCCATGTTTTGCGCGTGTGATATTGCGCAGAGGATTCTCGCTTGGGCCGGTGTTAGGCGGCTCAACCATATAGAACAGGACAATGCAAGGGTAGCTGCATGAACATAACAGTGATGAACAAGGCCGATGGGGCGACCACCGAACTTCCGGTGGGCAACCTCACATTGAATTCGGCGGGCATCGTCAAAATGCCTTTCGGGCCAGAATCGGTCGCGGCTTTCGACCGCAGCGGCTCGAACCTCGTGCTCCGGCTCAAGTCGGGCCAGCAAGTGACGATCGCGAACTTCTTCCAGGTCGCGCCCGACGGCTCGCGCAGCGAGCTCATACTCGAAGACGCGAATGGGGTGCTCTGGTGGGGGCAGTACAGCTCGCCGTGGTCAGGCTTCTCGTTCACTGAAATCACTGCAGCGGAACAATTGATGGGCATGCTTCCGGCCGGAAGCGCGATCCCCGCCTGGTTGTTCGCCGGTCTGGCGGCCGTCGGCATTGCCGCAGCCGTCCTGAGCGACGACGATGATGATGATTCCGACGCGGATGCTGACGCTGACGCGGATGCCGATGCTGATGCTGATGCGGATGCCGATGCTGATGCGGATGCCGATGCTGATGCGGATGCCGATGCTGATGCTGATGCGGATGCCGATGCTGATGCGGATGCCGATGCTGATGCGGACGCGGATGCTGACGCGGATGCTGACGCGGATGCGGATGCGGATGCGGATGCGGATGCGGATGCGGATGCGGACGCGGATGCGGATGCGGATGCTGACGCGGATGCGGATGCTGACGCCGATGCTGATGCGGATGCGGACGCTGACGCCGATGCTGACGCGGATGCTGATGCCGATGCTGATGCTGATGCGGATGCCGACGCTGACGCCGATGCGGATGCCGACGCCGATGCCGATGCGGACGCCGAGGCAGATGCCGATGCGGATGCGGATGCGGATGCTGATGCCGACGCTGATGCCGACGCCGATGCCGACGCTGATGCCGATGCCGATGCCGATGCCGATGCTGACGCCGATGCTGACGCTGACGCTGACGCTGACGCTGACGCGGATGCCGATGCCGATGCCGACGCGGATGCCGATGCCGATGCCGACGCGGATGCTGATGCTGATGCTGATGCTGATGCTGATGCTGACGCCGACGCCGACGTAGACGCCTACGACGACCTCGCCACCGCGGAGCTCGAACTGAGCCACCGAGTCATCGCTACCGAAGGCGATTCGGGTACCGATACGCTCATCCTGAGCATCGGCAACGTGTCCGAGACTCACGAATTCGAGATCGCCGAAGGCACCCTGGGCAACCTGGAGTTCTCCGTCGACGCAGGCAGCCTGCTCTCGTTGCTCAGCACGTCCTACATCACGCTGCAAGTCCTGCAGAACGGCGAGTGGGTGAACGTGGCCGACACCGAGAACGGCAAGCTCATCGACCTGATCGGTCTCAACGGCGACAACCTGGTGGTCGAGGCGAAGGATCTGCCGGCCGGCGAATACCGCGTGGTTTATGGCGGCACCGGAGTGCTCTCGGTCGTACAAGCGGTCGAATGGAGCATGAACCTGGAGCGCACGAGCCTGACCGAGTTCGACGTCACCAAGGCGGACCCCGTCACCGGCAACGTGATCACCGATCCGAGCTTCGGCGAGGGGGCGCCGGACGACCTCGGACCCGACGACGCGGCGGTGCTCCAGGTCAAGAATGCCGACGGCGTCTTCGTCACGCCGGATGCGGCGGGAACGGTGATCGTCGGCCTGTATGGCACGCTGACCATCAAGCCGGACGGCAGCTATTCCTACCAGGCCAATACCGAAAACGCGGCGGCCAACGTGGGCAAGGTCGATGTCTTCGACTACAAGCTGGTGCACCCCACCGCCGGCGAGGACTCGGGCAAGCTGTACGTGCGCCTCGACAGCGATCAGGTCGACCTGGTGTGGGACGACCAGAACCCCGGCGAGGACGCCACTGTCGTGCCGGCGGTCGAAGCCACGGCGGACGCCGAGGTCATCGTGGAGACCGAGGTCGAGCACGTGCCGGAGTCGGAGGTCATCGATTACTCGTGGCTGCTGGGCGCGCTCGGGATCGTGTTGGGCGAGACCTCGGGCAGTCACGTGTTCACGGTAGAGGAAGGGACGACATCGACGGTCAACCTGGACATCACCGGCTCCGGCCTCGCGTCGCTGCTCAACGGCCTGGAGTTCACCCTGGAGGTCCGCGATGCAAACGGCAACTGGGTGGAAGTCGAAGGTTCCGAAGGCGGTGGACTGATCGACCTGATCGGCATCTTCCCGACCCAGATCACTGCGCGCATCGAGGACCTCGGGCCCGGCGAGTACCGCCTGAATGTGTCGAATGCCTCCCTTGTCTCATTGCCGGGCAACGTCAGCGTCGTCATGTCCCAGGACGTGACCCATTTCGGCCACGAAGTCGCCGCAGGCGTCGATCCGGCCGAAGGGAACGTCCTGGAGGCGGCGGGCATCGACGTCACCGTCGATGGGCCGGTGGCCGTCAGCGTGGACGCCAGCGGCGAAGTGCGGTATCCGGGCGTGGATCCGGTCGTGCTGGAGGGAACCTACGGCACCCTGACCATGCATGCGGACGGTAGCTGGACCTACGAGCCGAAGGCCGAGCTCGACAGCATCGGCCAGAGCGACGTGTTCACCTACCAGCTGCACTATGCCAACGGCCAGGTGTCGGAAGGCACGCTGACCGTCAACATCGGCGAGATCGACAACACGCTGCCCCCGCCGGAGGACGCTGCGGCCGGGGACGGCGATGCCGATGCGGCCGAGGCGTTCGCCGTACCGCTCGACGGGCTGGACCAGGACGACGACAGCGACGATGCCGACGACGTCCCGGACGACCAGAACGACGAGCAGGAGATCGCGCTGGAGGACGTGCTGCAGCCCGAGCCCGATCCGATCGAAGCGTACTTCGCCGAGGAGGACGAAGACGACAGTCTGCTTCCGGCGCCGTCGCCCGAGGCCGAGACTACCGTCCTGGCCGCTGTGTATACGGAGGATCCGGAAGACCAGGCCTGGTCTCAGCACGATGTATCGGGAATCTAACCGTCGATTCGGATAGTTGACCCGAAGAGCGGCCGGCCCTGGATTGTCCAGGTCCGGCCGTTCGCATGAGAAGTTGTCGGGAGTATTCATGAGAGGTTCATGCCGCGCGGCGTTGTACGTGGTCGGGCTGTTGGCCATCGGAGCAGCCGATGCTGCCGGTGAAGGAGCGCAAGGCGCCGGGGGAATGCACGCCTGGTCGGGGCCGCCGGATGCGGCCGGATCCGGTGCCGCGGCGCCGCGGCAGGGCGGGGTGCCTGCCGCCGGGGAACGCGTGCAGCCGCCGTCGTCGTCGATGAATGGCACGCCCGAGGACCCGTCTCTCGATGCCCATCCGCCCGTGGCGGCCCGTCCCCCTGCCGAAACCGTTGCCATGCCTGCCGGCGCTCCGGCAGATGCGAGTCCCGAGCCTGCCCGCCGAGCGCCTGTCGCCAGTGCTGCCGCGCGCCCGGAAGCGACGCCGGCCACGCGTACGTCCGCATCCGGACGAACCGCGCCGGCCGCGCATTTCTCCAGCATGAATGCCCCTGTCGAAAGCCCTCGGCCCGAGCCGAAGGCATCCGCCAGCGTGGCCGGCCGGCCAGGCGCAAGCGCGGAGGCCGGCAAGTCCGCTCCCCGTCCGGTCGACCCCGGCCGCCTGGGCGCGATGGCGCCCGCGGTGGCCGCGAGCCGGCTGATGCAGGACGGGCCAGGCGCGGCAGGAAACGCCGTCTTTGCCAGCGAGGTGGCGCAAGGCGGCCGCCCGGGCGCGTTGACGTTGGCCGGCGTGGCGCGTCAGGCGGTCAGCTGGCACCCGAACATTGCCGCGGCGATGGGGCGGTTGAATCAAAGCGGCGAAGAAATCGAAGTGGCGCGCGCGGGCTACTATCCGCGCGTGTCGACCGGCTTGCGTGCCGGCCGGGACAATACGCTTGCCGACAGCCGGGTCCAGCGCCTGAGCATGTCGGCCTCGCAGATGCTGTATGACTTCGGCAAGGTGGACAGCAGCGTCGCAGCCGCGCGCGCGGCCGCGCGCGTGAGCCAGGCGAGAGTGACCCTGGCCGTGGACCAGGTCGCGGTGGACGCGGCGAAGGCGGCGATCGAGCTCAAGCGCTACGAAGAGCTGGAGGCTGCCGCGCGCGAGCAGGTCAAGGGCGTCTCAGAGATCAGCCAGCTGGTGCGGACGAGAAACGAGCGCGGAGCCAGTACGCGATCCGACGTCATGCAGGCGCAGTCGCGCGTGTCGGCCTCGCAGTCGATTGCCCTGCAATACGCCTCCCAGCTCGCGCGCTGGCGAGGTGTGCTGCGCACGCTTTTGGGAGTCTCCACGCTGCCGCAGTTGTCCATCGAGCTGACGCCCGACTTTCTGGCTGCCTGCCGGGTAGACCAGCCCGATTGGTCGGAAGTGCCGACGGTCCGGGTGGCGGAGGCGGAGCATGACCAGGCGCGGGCGCTGCTTGAGGCGGCGCGATCCAACCGCCTTCCCACGCTGTCGCTGGATGCGGGCGTGGGGCGCGCGCTCAACGGCAATGCGACGCGGCGGGACGATTTCACGCTGGCGCTCAACGTTTCCATGGACGTTTATCAGGGCGGCGCCCTCAACGCCCGCAGCGCCGCCGCGGAATTCGCATTGCGCGCCGCCGACGCCTCGCGCGACAACGCCAGGCTCTCGGCCGTGCAGGCCCTGACCGATGCCAGGGAGCAGACGTTCGGACTCGCGGAGCGGATGACCGTGCTGGATGGCCGGCGCCGGTCCATCGGCGAGACCAAGGACCTGTATCGCCAGCAGTACCTGTCGCTCGGGACGCGGTCCCTGATCGACCTGCTCAACGCGGAACAGGAGTTCCATCAGTCGCGCTTCGACCAGGTGAATACGAAGTACGAGTTGATGGGCCTCGGTGTCGATTGTCTATATGCCACAGGAGCGATGCGCCGGGCCTTCGGCCTGGAGGACGCCGCGCGAGTGGCCGGGAACATGTACGATGAATAGCACGACCGCAGCAGAAGACCTATCCGTGCCCGGCGATCCCAGCCAGGAAGCCGCCGCACGTGTACGCGAGCAAGCGTGGATGGAAGCGGTGCAGGCCATTGCCAGGCATTACCGGCTGCCGTGCTCGCCCGAATCCTTGCGTATCGCCCGCCAATGGGCCGACGACGGCGACGAGGAAGAGGCGCTGCGCGATCTCGCGCGCCGGGCCGGCCTGGGGCTGGCCCTGATGCGCGGCAAGGGTGCGCTGGCCGAGATCTCGAACTGGCGCCTGCCGGTGGCGGTGCGGATGACGGACGGGCAGATCGGCATCCTGGAAGCGCTGGGGGCGGACGGCTCGGCCAGCGTCGCGTACTGCGGGGACGATGGACAGCTGACCCGGGTTTCCGTGCGCCAGCTGCAGGACCAGGCCGAGCTCGTGGCCATCATGCGTCCCCTGGGCGGCGTGCCCGACGCGCGCGTGGACGCGTACATCTCGCCATACCAGTCGCATTGGCTGCGCAACATCGTCCTGCGCGACATGCGCCCGTATTGGCACATCATGCTTGGGTCCCTGGTCGCCAATATCCTGACGCTGTCGACCGTGCTGTTCTCCATGCAGGTGTACGACCGGGTCGTCCCGGCCGGATCCTTGCCGACCCTCTACGTCCTGTTCATCGGCGTGCTGGTCGTCCTGCTGTTCGACTTCATCCTGCGGCGCGTCCGCGCGACGGTCACCGACCTGCTGGGCAAGCGCGCCGACATGCGCATATCGGATCGCGTCTTCGGGCATGCGCTGCGCGTTCGCAACACGGCTCGTCCGGCTTCCACCGGCACCTTCATCTCGCAATTGCGCGATCTCGAATCGATCCGGGAGATGATGACCTCCACGACCGTGACCGCGCTCGCGGACGTGCCGTTCTTCATACTGTTCCTGGTGGTGTTCTGGTACATGGCCGGTCCCCTCGTGGGCGTCCCCTTGGTGGCCATGGTCCTGATGGTGGTGCCTGGCCTGCTCGCGCAGCGCCGCCTGCGCGAATATGCCCAGACGGCGACGCGGGAAGCCTCGCTGCGCCATGCGATGCTGGTCGAGTCGGTGCAGGGCAATGAAGACATCAAGACGATGCAGGCCGAGGACCGTTTCCAGAATCTCTGGAACCACTACAACGCCGTCACCGCCGAGGCGAACCTGCGGACCCGTTCGTTGACCAATACGCTGGTCGGGTGGACCCAGACGGTGCAGACCGGCGTGTTCGCCACCGTGATCTTCTTCGGCGCCCCGCGGGTCATCGAAGGGGAGATGACGACCGGCGTCCTGGTGGCCGCGTCCATCCTCTCGTCGCGCATGATGGGCCCCATGGCCCGGGTCACCCAGGTACTGGGCAGGTGGCAGCAGGCCAAGGTCGGCGTCAAGAGCGTGGACCAGATCATGCAGCTGCCGGTGGACCAGCCCGAACACGAGCAGCGCATCCATCGCCCCGCGATCCAGGGCGCCTTCCACTTCGACATGGCGGCATTCCGCTATACGCCCGACAGCCCGGTCACCCTGCAGATCAAGAACCTGCGCATCCAGCCGGGCGAGCGCATCGGCGTGCTGGGACGCAATGGCGCCGGCAAGTCGACCTTGCTGCAGGCCATGTCGGGGCTGCTGGAGCCCGCCATGGGCGAGCTCATGCTGGACGGTGTGCGGCTGGCGCACATCGATCCGGCCGACGTGCGGCGCGACGTCGGGATACTGACCCAGAATGCCCGTCTCTTCCATGGGACGCTGCGTGACAACCTGTTGCTCGGCGCGCCCCGCACCAGCGACGAGCGCATCCTGCAGGCGCTCGAGTGGACCGGGGCGCTGGGCTACCTGCGCCGGCTTCCCAAAGGCCTCGACCACATGGTGCAGGAAGGCGGCCTGGGACTTTCCGGGGGCCAGCGCCAGAGCCTGCTTCTGGCCCGGCTGCTGCTGCGTGATCCGCAGATCCTGCTGCTGGACGAGCCGACGGCGAGCATGGACGAGACGACCGAGAAGCGGTTCATCCGCTACCTGGCCGGGCTGGAGCCGGGACGATCGCTGGTCGTGGCCACGCACCGGACCAGCGTGCTGAGCGCGGTCCAGCGGATCATCGTCGTGGAGAACGGCATGATCGCCCTGGACGGCCAGAAGGATGAGGTGATCGCCGAGTTGAATCGCCGGTCGAAGGCGCGCCTGGCGGCGATATGAAAGAGACATGGAGTCCATCATGAAGGGCAATGCGACGCAGGCGCTCGGTGGCGCGCCGTGGAAGCCGGGAGCCATCGATGCGTTCGGCGACCGCGACGATGCGGTCATCGTGCGCTCCGGGCGCATCGTGCTGGTGATCGTCGTGCTGTTCGCGGCGCTGTTGGCATGGAGCTACGTGGGCGTCATCGACGAGGTCTCGTCCGGCACCGGCAAGGTCATCCCCACTTCGCGCGAGCAGACCATCCAGTCGCTCGAGGGCGGCATTCTTGCCGAGCTGAACGTGGCCGAGGGAGACATCGTCGAACAAGGGCAGGTCCTGGCGCAGCTCGATCCCACGAAGATCGGTTCCAACGTGGAAGAGAGCGCGGCGCGATACCGGGCGGCGCTGGCCAGCGTCGCCCGCCTGCGCGCCGAAGTGGCCGAGAGCGCGCCGCGGTTTCCCGACGAGCTCAAGTCCTACCCCGAGCTCATTGCCTCCGAGACGCAGCTTTTCGAAGCGCGCAAGCGCAGCCTCGAACAGTCGATGGCGCTGGTGGTGCAGTCGCTCCAGCTGGTCCGCCGCGAGTTGTCGATCACCGAATCGCTGGTGAAGGACGGCGCGGCGAGCGACGTGGAGGTGATCCGGCTCCGGCGCCAGGCCGCCGATCTCGAGCTCAAGATCAGCGAGCTGCGGTCCGAGTACCGGGTGCGCGCCCGCGACGAGCTCACCAAGGCGCAGGCCGAGGTCAAGGCGCTGTCGTCGGTGGTGAAGGGCCGTGCCGACTCGCTCACGCGGCTGACCCATCGTTCGCCGGTGCGCGGCGTCGTCAAGCAGATCGGCGTCACGACCATAGGCGGCGTCATTCCGCCGAACGGCATGCTGATGGAAATCGTGCCGATCGACGACAAATTGCTGGTCGAAGCACGCATTTCGCCGCAGGACATCGCCTTCATCCATCCGGGGCAGGAGGCGATGGTCAAGATCACCGCCTACGACTACGCCGTCTACGGGGGCCTGGACGGCGTGGTGACCACGATCTCGCCCGACACCATCCAGGACGAGGTCAAGCCTGAAGTCTTCTACTACCGGGTGTTCATCCAGACGACGACCGATGCGCTGATCAACAAGGCCGGCAAGCGCTTTCCTATCGTGCCCGGGATGATCGCCACCGTGGACATCCGCACTGGACAGAAAACGGTGTTCGAGTACCTGATCAAGCCCATGAACCGCGCGCGGGAGGCGTTGCGCGAGCGGTGATGACGGAGGGCGCGAGGCCGGCCGGGCGGGCGCCGCCTCACCGGCCGGGCCGCGCGCAGCTCGCGGCCGTCGTCAGCCCGATGGAATCCTTGAGGTCATGGAATGCGGGCCCGACCGCCGCATGGGTTACGAGCTGCACCTGGTGACCCTCCTGCCGCACCTTGTCGGCGAACATCTTCTGCAGGTCGAACGGTGTCACCTGGTCCTTCTCGTTGCCGATGACGAAGATCTTGCGCGTGGGGTCGCGCACGATGCCGTCGACGTGATCCAGCGGGTCGTACAAGTCCGCATACCTGGGGTTGTTTTCCCTGTCGCGCGGTTTTCTTCCTTTGGCTTCGTCCAGGATGCGGGCCCGTTCGAACAGCGCGAAGGCGCCCGACGTCAGCACGGCGCAGGAAATATCGGTGCGTCCCATCGTGAGCAAGGCCGCGCCGGCCGTCGCCCCGCCGCTGTGGCCGTAGACCACGAAGCGCTCTATGCGGTAGCGGTCCTTGATTGCGTCGAGCGCCGCGTCCAGGGCCAGGAATTCCGCGATGTGCCGGGTCCGGAGATGATTGCCGCTCGATCCATAGGTACCCGGCCTGGCGACGATGACGACCGGCAGTCCGAGCCGGCGCGCGACCCGGTCCGCGATGGCCTGCTGCTTGCGCACCGTGTTGTCCCGGATTTCCTCGGGCTTCATCCGGGCCGCCCGGTGGCGGTCCCCCCCGAAGACGATGACCGCGACGGGAGCGTGCTCGATGTTGCCGGCGGCGAAGTAGCGGATGCAGTCTTGCCCGGAATGGTAGTCGGCCCAGACGGCACCCGACGAGATGGGGCAGGTGCTTTTGTCGGCCTTTCCATTCCATGGAAGCGGCGCATCCGCCTGGTCGTCCGCGAACGCCAGCGAGCAGCCCAGCAAGGCCGCAAGGAATATCGAAACCAGCCTGTATGCCATATCGCTTTTCCTCGCCATCGCCGTCATTTGGCCACCGCAAAGCCGCGCGGGATGTCCCCATGGAATGCGGAGTGCCGGCTTTTCTCCAGCAGCGGCCCCGTGGCGCATGCGGACAGCATGTCGTCGACGGCGTTACCCGCGCCGGAAATCACCAGCTCGAGCTCGCGTCCGGACAATGGGCGGATCGAACCGTCGAGCATGCGCAGATGCGCGTGGCGCCAGATGCGATGGACCGAGATTTTCACGTTTCCGCGGCACGATCCCACGATCCGGACCGATTTGCGCGCTTCGTCCGCCGCGCCGGAGGATCGGGGGAACAACGCATCGACGATCGCTCCGGCCGCGTCCCGGGGCGTGCCATGGGTCACGAAGTGATGCAGCCCCATGTCGGGGTTCGCATTGACCTCGATGACGACCCAGCGCTGATCCTTCGGGGATCTGGATATGTCTTCCGCGAGGAGGTCGAAGCCGACATGAAGGGGGTCGAAGACCGCGCGGCGCACCTTGACGGCGACTTCCGCCCAATCCGGATGGACGGTTTCGGTAAGGTCCGTGCTTTCTCCGCCGGAGCCGATGTTGGCGACGCTGTGCAACTGCAGATAGCGGCCGCTTTCCAGGACGGTGCGCCCGTCCATGCCCAGCTGCGCCAGGTTGCGCAGCATCATCGGCGTCAGCTTGATCGGTTTGGAGCCGTCGTAGGGGTTTCTGGCGCGCCGCCTGTTCTTGATGGCAATCAATCCATCGATGGTGTGCTTCCCATCGCCCACCACATGGGCGGGAACGCGTTCCGCCGCCGCGGCTATGGTATTGCCCACTGTCAGGATCCGGTAGTCCTTCCCCTGGCAGTACTGTTCGACGATGATCGCCGACGAGCCGGCGGCGCGTGCGTGGTCCCAGGCCTGCTGGAAATGGGGCAGGGTCGAGATGTCCGTGCTGACGCCCGCTCCCCCGGATCCGCTCAGCGGCTTGACCACTACCGGTTGGCCCAGGGACTGGGCGAATTCCCAGGCCGCCTTGACGGCGTCGCGCGCGAACATCGCCCCTTGCGGCGTGTTGATCCCCGCCTCGCGGAGCAGGCTCTTCGTCCACTCCTTGTTGTTGGTGGCGCGGCGGGAAATCGATCGCGTGTGGTCCGACATTCCCTGGAAGAAGGCCACTTGCCTGTCGCCGTTCGAAAGAACGGTGAGTTCGTTGCTCAGGGCATGCACCGACAGATTGCGCGCATAGGCGGCCTGGCGGATCAGGCGCATCTGGGTCGAATAATCGCGCCTGAATGAACCGCCGCCGCATGGGGCCCGATAGGGCGCCGCCGGCACGATGGCCGGCGCGCCCGGCGCGTTACCTTTCTCTTCCCTGAGGCGCTGGTGGCTGAAGTCCAGCAGCGTCCGGGGAAGATGCGACGCGGGCGGCCCGAAAGCGGCGAAATAGAGCGTGGCGATGGCCGGGTTGGAATTGATCTCGATGATGGATACGTTGCCGTCCTCGGCGCTCGCGGAGAAATCCTTGATCAAGACGTCCAGTCCGAGCAGGATGGCGCAGGGTACCGACCTGGCGGCCTGCTCGGCCACGGCGACGATCGACGGATGCAGTCGGTCGATGACGCTCACGCTTTCTCCGCCCATCGCGATATTGGATACCGTGGACAGACGGACCCGTTCGCCCTTGCCCGGCACTTCCGATTTTCTTCGTCCGTCCAGCTCGAGCTGGTCGAAACTGCTGATGGGGTACAGCTTGAGAAGAGGGTTCTGCAGGCGCAGCTTGTTCTTCTCGGCCACGAGTTCCTCGATCGTCCGCACGCCGTCGCCGATGACGTAGGCGGGAACGCGGCATACGGCGGCGGCCAGCTTGCCGCCTACCGTGATCATGCGGACTTCGTCGCCGGCAACGAAATCCTCGACGATCACGCGGCGGCCGAAGGCGGTCGCCCGCTCCCACGCCTGCACGAAGGAGGGCTCGTCGGCGACGCCGGCGGTGACGCCATCTCCCCCGGCTCCCGCCGCCGGTTTGACGACCTGGGCCACGGAGCATGTCCTGAAGTAGGCGGCCGCCGCGTCCCTGTCGGTGAAGACCCGGCCAGCCGGCGCCGCGATGCCGTTCCGCGTCAGTAAGTCCTTGGTGGCCACCTTGTCCAAGGTGATCCGGCTCGAGCCGGTTCCCACGTCCGGCGCATTCTGCTGGAACACGATATCGCCGTCGGGAGTCACGACCCGATAGCTCAGTTTCCGGATGCTTTCGATGCGCCATCCGCGCCGTGCGACTTCGTCGCCGATCAGGTGGCGGGCAATGTCGCCCTTGCGGCCGTGATAATCGGACGCCGAAAAATCGTTGGCGCCGCCGGCCATGATTTCGTCGATGATTCTGGCGTTGGCCCCGGCGTCGAAGGCGGGTCTTTGCCCGGGCTCGCGCTGGTCCGCGCGCGCCGCCGGCGTCTCCGGCGCGGCGCGGGGGCGCTCCCGTCCCATGCCGGCGGCGCCTCTGTCCCGCCTTCGCGCAAGTTCGAACAGCGCGGCGGCGATATCGATCCTGGGCGGCGAGTATTCCTTGACTTCGCCGCTGGCCACGCGGCGCTCCAGCTCATCGAGGAAGCCGTGGATGTCCGATACGTCCAGCCCGGCGAGGTCGCGTACGTGATAGCGCCACCAAGCTACGTCGAGTATGCGCGCAATGGTGGCGTCGTCGAAGCGATACTTGATCACTTTTGCGGGTGCGCCGCCCACGACCGCAAACGGCGGCACGTCTTTCACGACGATCGCGCCCGCGGCAACCACCGCGCCGTGGCCGATGGTGATGCCCCTGCGGATCAGCGCGCCGTTGCCGATCCAGACGTCGTCCTTCACGATCAGGGGGCCGCGATCGGTCTGCTCGAAGGGCGGGACCGAGGTCGCCACGCGAAAACGCTTCTCCATCCACGCCGCATAGTAGTCCCGGCATGCGAACGGATGCGTGCTGATGCGGTCCAGGGGATGCTCGTTCCCCATCAGCCTCGAATAGGGCGCGATGCTGCAATAGCGTCCGACTTCGGCACGGCTGCCGAAAGCGGTGTGCATGTAGGTGAATGCGCCGCAGTTGCTGAAGCCATTCCTGCCCGACATGGTCGAGAACGGTTCGACGACGATGGGCGACTTGATCGTTACCGTCTCGCCTTCGCGATAGACGCCCCTGATCTTGAAAGGGTGGAGAAGATAGATGTTCTGCTCGGCGAAGAAGTCCTCGATCTCCTTCGACCACTTGAATGAATATGGATACGTTACGTTCTCATCGTTCATCTCTTTCGCTCCATACCATTGCCGTCGATTTCCTCCTGGTCAGGCGGGCAGCACGATGCGCGGGCGGCCGGCGTCATCCGTTCCCCACTGGGCGGCATCCTTGCCGAAGGGCGCGTCCGATATCGCGACGCCTCGTTCCCGCAGCACGGTCAGCACGTGCTGGAATTCCGTGGGATCCACCGGCCGGGGTTGCCAGAACGTCCGGAGGTTGTCAGCCAGGATGGGATACAGGCCGATCTCGATTCCTCTTGCGTCTATGCCCAGGCGGGCGAGAAACCCATACGGAGGCATGCCCCGCGCCCGATATTCGCCGTCGCTGTTGAAGACGCCGTTGCCGATGCTGTAGACGACCCATTTGCCATCGATCCGCTCGAATTCACCCAGCATGTGCGGGCCGGATCCGATGATGACGTCGGCGCCGGCTCCGACGAGTTCCCGCGCCAGCTTGCGTTGCGCGTCGGACGTCCAGGTGAAGTCGCTGCCCCAGTGCGCGAGCACGACGATCGTTGCGGGATCGGCCTGGCGCTTTTCCGCCCGTATCGCATCGAGCAGGCCGCCGGCAAGGCATGCCACGCCGCCCCTGGCGGGCATGGCGTAGTACCGGCAATCGTGTTCCATGTACTGCCGGAACCAATATGCGCTGAAGAACTTGCAAGTCCTGCCGCCGGCCTGGAGGACCAGCGGCGCCTCCGCCTCGTCGGCATCCCGGCCGGCGCCGAAGCGCGCGATGCCTGCCTCGTCGAACGACGCAAGCATTTCCGCCAGGCCCGCCAGTCCCGCATCGACGGCATGGTTGTTGCCCAGGGCCACCGCGTGGATGCCGGCTCGGCGCAATGCGGCGATGGAAAGCTCCGGGTCCCCCGTCAGCAGGAAGGGCTTGCGGCCAGCCAGCTCGGCGGCGCGGCGCCGCGACAACGCCGCCTCGAAATTGGCGATGTTGAAATCGCCTTCCGCCAGCATTTCCCCGAGCCCCGCGAAGGAGTGTCCATAGCCGTAGCGGGTGAGCCCGTCTTCGACGCCCCGCCGTTGCCGCCGCGCGCTGTACCACTCCCCGAAATAGGTATCGCCAAGGACGTTGACCTGCGCGGTCCGGCCCTCGCTGCCCGCCTGGAGCATGACCGGTCCGCCGGACGGGCTGCCGTCCGTTGCGGGGAAGAACGTCGCTTGCGCTGCCCTCAGGAGTCCGTCCAGCCGATAGTCGAGATTGAATGCGCCACTCGCGCCCGCTGCGCATGCAAGCACGTCGCGACCGCCGATGCGGCTGATGGCGAAACCCCAGCGCGGGCTGCCTCCCGAATTGAACGAGAAGTTCGCCCGGCCATCGGCCAGGAGGTTGCTCGAGTTCCGGAAGCTTTGGTTGGCGAATACCGCTTCGCTGGCGGAAAACCAGTGCAGGCGGTTTGGATAGTGTTTCCAGAAATGGCGGACGAGGCGCGCGATATCGGCCAGCGTGGTGCTTTGCCCGGTCTGTATCCGGCCGGAAACGTTCTTGAGGACCGTATGTTCCATGCCCAGCGCGCTAGCGAAGGCCTGCAGCTTGTCCAGCGCGGCGACCGCCGACCCGTGCAGGTGGGCGGCCAGGGAAACCGCCGCATCCCGCGCGTTCCACACGGCAATGGCTCGGATGAGGTCGCCGACGGCCATGGCGCTTCCGGCGGGCACGCCCACGAGCGGGCCACCCTTGGCCGCCTTCGGGGAAACCGGGCGGACGGCGGCAGCATCGGCCGCGGCGACATCGCCTTGCGCCATGCGCTCGGCGCACAGCGCCACCAGCAGGAGCTGGCTCAGGTGCCGTGGCGAGAACACGCAGGCTTCGTTGGTCGCGCGCAGAACCTCGCCCGTCTCCAGGTCGACCAGCATGCCCGCCGACGTGCCGGCTGGCAGGGCCTGCAGCCGGGGTTTCGATGCGGGCCGGTCCGCCGCCTCCTGCAGCAATTTGGGCATCGATCGGAATTCGGAAGCGCGCACGCTGCCCTTGACGAGAACCAGGTCGCCGTCGCGCAGGTAGTCCATCACGGTGTCGGCAAGATGGCGCGCATCCTGGAACAGCCCGCCGTTCATCGGCTCGGGCAGCCTTTCATGCACGGCCGCCATTTCCTCGCCGTGCATGAATACTTTGTCGAAGCCGGCGGCAATGATCGGCTCGACCAGGGAGGCGTGGAGTTCGGCGGCCCGTTCTCCCAGATTGACCATGCGCCCCAGCACCGCGACGCGCCGCGCGCCCCGGGCGACGGGGTGCATTGCCGCCACCTCGAACGCCGCCTTCATGGACGGAACCGCGGCGTTGTAGTTGTCGTCGATCATGTTCGCCTGGCCGCCGGCGCGAAGGGGCAGCGGCTTGCTTTCCAGCTTGCCGATGCTGCGGTACTCCGCCAGCCGCCTGGCTGCCGCCGCGACATCCAGGCCAAGCAGCTTGACCGCGGCGAGCACGGCTACCGAGTTCGACACCATGCCCTTGCCCGGGACTTCGAGGCGGTATGCGATGTCCTCCCCCTCGATCAGGAGACGCACCGTCGAGCCTTGATGATCGGCGAGGTGATCGATAACGCGGATGTCTGCCTCGGGGTGGAACCCGTAGGTGAGGACCTGGGCGCCGTAGTTGCGGACTTCGCTCGCCACGAAGTCGAACTCGTTCATGTCCCGGTTCAGGATCGCGTGGCCGCCGGGAACGAGCCCGTTGCATACGCGTGCCTTGAAACGGGCCGTATCCCGTTCGTCCCGGACGTTGGCTCCGACCTGGGTAATGCCGATTTCCGTGACGATGCCGATATGCGGCTTGATGCGCGGGCCTACTCCGCCATTGCGCATCCAGAGGGCCGACAGGGCGACCTCGAACACGGCAAAGTCCGGGTCGACGACGCATCGCGCCAGCGTGATCGAGGTTCCGGTGCGCGTGTTGTGGTTCCTGCGGGTGGCGATTACCGATCCCTCGTATCCCAGGACCATGGCCAGCATGTCCTTGGTGGTCGATTTGCCCACGGTTCCGGTGATCGCGACGATCTTGCCGGTCATCCGCCGGCGCGCTTCGTCGGCCATGATGCGCAGGACGTCGTAGGAATTCTTCACCACGAGCTGGGGAAACGTGTCGGGCAAGCCCTCGACGGGCCGCTGCACGATGGCGCCGCAGCATCGCTTATAGATGGTCTTCAGCGTTTCGTGCGTGTCGGGCCAGCCGGAATAGATGCCGGTGTTCCCCGAGCCCTTGTGCCAGGTATCTTCGTCGATCGCGACGAAGAGGCACCGCTCCCCCTGCAGATCCGACTTGTTCGCCGTGATGGCGATATCGCGCGCCAGCCATCCTTCCCCGGGCGCGTTGAGCCACTCGCCGCCGAGCAGGGCCCTCAGCTCGTCCGCTTGCCAGACAACACGGTATTCCTGCGAGCGTGCGTCGGTACGCATGGCTGCCGACGTTTCAACGTTGGTAGACAAGCGTCCCTCCTTCTGTCTCCGGATCTGCGGCGGCCGGGCCGTGGCCCAAAGCGTCGGAGAGCGGGGCGATCAGTCTTACCGCCGGCGCGAAGTCCTTGTTTTTCATGAAGTGATCGAACTCATAGAGAAGGGCGGCCAGGCAAGCCTGGCCCGGGATGACTTCGCGCAATGCCCGGCGGCCTGCAGCCGCACGCGCCAGCGCTGCGCGAAGCAGCCCATGGGCGCTCCGGGGCCAGCCTGCCCCGACCGGTTCCCAGCGCCAGCCGGACCAGTTGCAGACGACGGGCCGGCCTTCGAGACTGCCGATTCTTTGCTGATGCAACCGGGGAATGACGACTTGCCGAGGCATTTGCCACAGCATGGCTTGTAGCGCCGGCCAGTGTTCGCGCAACCGGCCGAATGCCTCGGCCGACCCCGCGGGAACCAGCGTTTCCAGAAAAGCCAGGTCGACGGCGCCCAGCCGGCCGGCGAGGTGAGGATGGCTGCGATCGTAGCGGTCGGCAAGATCCTCGGGAAGTTCGCATTCGAGCAGGCTTTCGCGGATGACGGGCAGCCGCACGGCCCGTTCTTCCGCGGTCATCCAATGGGCGTCGGCATGCCATCGGAAAACGAGGCAGGTATGGCCGTCAACCCCGTGGTCGGCGACGAGCGCGGGGGCCGGCCAGTTTCCGCCGGCCGTCCGGAGGATTTCCCCTTCGTGCTGGGCTAGCTCTTCCCGGCTGGCGTGATAGAGCTTGAGCAGCACGGACTGCCTGTGGCCGCCCGCCAGGCCGCTCGCCGTGACGGAGATGATTCGTGCGCCGCCGGCCAGCCTGCATTGGGTGGCGATTTCTCCCTCGGGCCGTCCAACGTGCGTGGCGAAGACGTCGCCGACCCAGTCCCGCAGGCGATCCCGTTCCAGCAGTGACTGGAAGGCGTCGTCGGCGGGCGCGGCCGGCTGCCAGGGAATGTCGGCGAGGAACAGCGCGCCGGCCTTGCTGCGCTGTTGCTCGAGGAGACCATATGTGCGATGAATGTGGGCCGAGAGCACAAGCGCCTGGCGAACCAGCAGCAGCGAAATGAAGACGACGATGGTATCAGGCAGGCTGTCGCGCGAGTAATCGGCGACTACCCACCCCACCGCATACAGGAAGCCAAGGCCCCACCAGCCATTTGCCCGGAGCTGGGGCGATTGGCGCGCGAGCCATGCTTGGCGGGCGGGGCCTTTGCACCATCGCGCCGCCATCAGGCCTCCGCACAGATAAGTGGCGAGCGCGAGCAGCAGCAGGGGGTAGAAAAGCAGCAGCCAGACTGCGATGAGCGCGCAGGACACGGCGGCGCCCATGGAGCGCAACAGGCGCCGGTAGAGGGCGGTCGCCAGCTCCCTGTGGCTGCCGAACAGCCCGGTCTTCCGATGGCGCGAAAGGATCGACCGCGCGCCGCGGCCGCAGACGCTCCCGATGCCCATTTCGCACAGCGCGTACGCCAGGAAAGCCGCCAATGCGCCGGCGCCGAGGATCCATGCGAGGTCGCCGGCCG
Organism: Pigmentiphaga sp. NML080357; assembly: GCF_002188465.1. Classification (GTDB taxonomy): domain Bacteria; phylum Pseudomonadota; class Gammaproteobacteria; order Burkholderiales; family Burkholderiaceae_B; genus Pigmentiphaga. The sequence continues at coordinate 41,549 of NZ_NINW01000022.1, forward strand.
GGTAGCCGCGCAGGAAGGCGGGTAGCAGCCGCGGAAGCGTATCCGAGCCGAGGATCATGAGCAGCTTCCAGGGCAAGAGGACAGCCGCCAGGAGCGCGAGCTGGGACACGATGTGGAGCACGATGCACGACACGGCATGCATCGGCGTGAGCCGCATCAGCGAAAGGAGGACGCCGGCGAGCCAATGGCGCCGGCTGTTGATGGCTGACGGTCGCGCAAGCAACGGGCTGCATTCGGGAACCGTCATCTTTCACTGCCTTCGCTATTGTGCGTTCGTGGCTGCCAGCGGCCGGCCTGGCGCGCCACACCAGATCCACCTCGATTTTAGGCAAAAGGAAAGTATTCCCAAACTTGGGATCTTCTTTATGGCCGCAAGGCACGCCGTCCAGCTGGAACCGCCAGCACATGCGGTTCCTGCAGCATCTGCCGAAGCAGCAGATGCTGCCGCTCAGACCGGTGGTGACGCCCCGGGCGCCTGTTCCTGCGCCCGCAACCGGATCTGCCGGGTCAGCATCGCCATGAAGGCCGCCGCCGCCGGATTCAACGGACGGCGTGGATGGACCACCGACACCACCTGCCGTATCAGCCGCGGCGAGACGATGGCGTGTGCCTGCAGGATGCCTGCCCGGAGCCGGTCGTGCACGGCGATGCGGGGAAGGATCGTCGCCAACTGGTTCTGTTCGACCAGCTTGACCACCGTCACCAGGGAATCGACTTCCAGCGAGGGAGCCAGCTCGACGTTGTCGTGCTGGGCGAAACTGTCGATGATGTGGCGCAGGCCGTGGCGCCGCGTGGTCAACACCAGCGACAGGTTCTGCGAGGCGATCTGGCCCAGGGTGAGCCGCGCGGGGAGGTTGCCCGCATGCCGGGTGCTGGTGATCAGCACCAGTTCCTCGTCCACGATGTGATCCACGCTCAGCGCCAGCGGCCGCCGCGGCTTGTTGATGATGGCGGCGTCGATCTGTCCGCCCGCCACCCAGTCGCTGAGCGTGGCGCTGTAGCCGTCGGCCACGGTGACCGAGACCTTGGGATGGCGGGCCGAGAAAGTCGTCATGGTCTCGGCCAGCACGCCTTCTGTGATCGAGGCAATCAGGCCGATGTTGACGTGGCCCGCGATTTCCCCGTCGTTGCACAGCACTTCGTCCCGCGCTTGCGAGAAGTCGCGCATGATGGGCAGGAACAGCCGGTACATGTGACGCGCCGTGGCGGTGGGCAGCATGCCCTGCGGGCTGCGTTCGAACAGTCGCTGTCCGACCTCTTGCTCGAGCTTGGATATCTGCATGCTGAGCGCGGGCTGGACGATGTTGAGCCGGCGCGCGGCCTTGGTGACCGTGCCTTCCTCGAACAGGCAGATGAAGTATTGGATTTGCCGGAATTCCATGCAGGGGTCCTCGCAAGCGTGGATGGCGACGGTTCAGGGCCTGAATATGCCATCACATTTTCTGATGGAATTCATAAAAAGGCATGAATGGATGATCGGATTCAAGTGATCGTATTCACCGGAATGTTAGGTGATTTTTTCTTGACAAGAATAGCCGGGGCCCACTTTTATATTCAGTAAAAATGATATAGATGATAATTAAATATTAATTGAATTGATCATATCGCGCTCTTAGACTTTCGCTCCACAAGAAAGAGAAGTGGAGACGCGACATGACCCGTTCCCCATTGCGCCGGCGTGCCCTTGCCATCCTGATCGGAGCCGGCCTGCCCCTGACCGGGATCGCCGCCTCGGCGGCCGACGCCTTTCCCTCCAAGCCTCTGCGCATCGTGGTGCCCTATCCGACCGGCGGCTTCAACGACACCCTGGGACGGCTGGTCGCGGCCAAGCTGCATGAAGCCTGGGGACAGCCTGTCATTGTCGAGAACAAGCCGGGCGCGGGCACGCAGATCGGTTCGGCGGCCGTGGCCCGCGCGCCGGCCGACGGCTACACCTTGCTGGTCGTGCAGTTTCCATTCGCCGCCAACCCGTGGCTGTACAAGCGCCTGCCCTACGACACGGCGAAGGATTTCACGCCGGTGATCCTGGCCGGGCGCTCGCCCATGCTGCTGGTGGTGAACACCGAGTCCCGGCTACGTTCCGTGGCCGACGTGCTGGCCGCGGCGCGCGCCAGGCCGGGCAGCCTGAACTACGGCACATCGGGTGACGGCTCTTCCAATCACCTCGCGATGGAGCGTTTCGCCGGCATGACAGGCGTGAAGATGACGTCGGTGCCGTACAAGGGAAGCACACCGCTCTTGACGGACCTGGCCGGTGGCCAGGTCGGCCTGGCCTTCGATGCCTTTCCCCACGTGCTGCCTTTCATCCAGTCCGGCAAGGTAAGACCGCTTGCCATCGCCGATGCCAGGCGGTCGGAGCTCATGCCCGAGCTGCCCACCGTTTCCGAGGCCGGCGTGCCCGGCTACGAAGTGTCGTCCTGGCACGGATTCGTCGTGCCGGCCGGCACGCCCCGCCCCGTGGTCGACAAGCTCAACGCGCAGATCGACGCCATCCTGGCCATGGAAGACGTGCGCAAGGTATTCCGGCAGCAAGGCGTCGTGCCCGATGGCGGAACCCCGGATGCGTTCCGGTCCTTCATCGCGAGCCAGATGGACCTCTGGAAGCAGGTGGTCCGCCAGGCGGGAATCGTGCCGCAATGAACCGAACCGTATCCTCCCGCCCAGCCGCAGCACCGCTGATCGTGCGCGATGTGCAGGCCTACGCCACGTCGTTTCCGGTTCCGGCCGCCAGCAGTGTGACGCTGGGCGTGGGGCGGGTGATCAAGCGCGATGCCGTCGTGGTCAAGGTGACGACCGAATGCGGGCTGGCGGGATATGGGGAGTCGCATCACGGACGCGCCCACACCACCATCGCCCATCTCGTGAACAGCGCATTGCGGCCATTCGTGGTGGGGCGGGACGCGGCCGACGTGAACGGAACCTGGCACCACATCTACATGCGCCAGCTCGCCAGCCATGGCCTGGGCGCCGCCTGCGCGATGGCCATGAGCGGCATCGACATGGCGCTGTGGGACATCCGCGGGAAGGCCGTGGGATGGCCGTTGTACCGGCTGCTGGGCGGTGGCCCGCGCGCGGTGCCCGCCTACGCCGGCGGCGTGGCGCTGGGCTGGCAGGACCCTTCCGCGCTGGTGGAGGAGGCGCGCCGCCACGTCGAAGCGGGGTACCGTGCGGTGAAGCTCCGGCTGGGGGATAGCGTGGCGCGCGATCTGGCTCGCGTGCGCGCCGTGCGGGAAGCATTCGGCGCCGATCTGGCCATCCTCGCCGATGCCAATACCGCCTACGGCGTGGACGATGCGCGTGCCGTCATGCCGGGGCTGGACGAGCTGGGCGTGGGTTGGCTGGAAGAGCCCTTTCCTCCGCACGATCATCGCAGCTACGCGCATGCCCGGACCTTCGGGAAGGTGCCGCTGGCGGCCGGCGAGAACCACTACACCCGCTACGAGTTCAACCGGCTCGTGGACGACGGGGTGGTCACCGTGCTGCAGCCCGACCTGTCCAAGGCGGGCGGCATCACCGAGACCTTGCGCATCGCCGCCATGGCCTCGGCCCACAAGCTCCGTGTGCACCTGCATTCGTCGATGACCGGCATCAACCTGGCCGCGTCCGTGCATGTGCTGGCCGCCCTGGACAACGGCGGGTACTTCGAGGCCGACGTGTCGCGCGTGAATCTCTTCCGCGACCGATTGACGAGCGCGCCGTTCGCCATCGGCGGCGACGGTTGTGTCCGGCCGCTGGAGGGGCCGGGCCTGGGCGTGGAGGTGGACGAAGACTTCCTGCGCGCCCATCCGGCCATCGAAGGGCCGGCCTACGTATGACGCAGCGACACACCCATCAGACCAACGGAGACAGACCATGCACTTTACGAGGTGGATCAAGATCGCGGCCGGCGCGGCCGCCGTGGCGGCAAGCGTTCCGGCCATGGCGGACAGGACGGCCGACGCCTACCCGGACAAGCCCATACGCATCATCGTTCCCTACACGCCGGCCGGCTTCAACGACGCGATGGCCCGCGTATTCGCGCGCAAGCTGCAGGAGAGCTGGCGCCAGCCGGTGATCGTCGAGAACAAGCCGGGGGCGGGCACCATCATCGGGACCGAGCAGGGCGCCCGCGCCGAGCCCGACGGCTACACGCTGGTGGTGGTGGGCTTTCCGCTGGTGGCCAACCAGTTCCTGTACAAGAAGCTGCCCTACGATTCGGTCAAGGATTTCGCGCCGGTGATCCTGGGCGCGCGTTCGCCCAATCTGCTGGTCGTCAGCGCGACGTCGAGCATCCGCAGCGTGCAGGACCTCGTCGCCGAGGCCCGGCGCCGTCCGGGCAAGCTCAATTACGCCACCGCGGGCAACGGCACCTCGAACCACCTGACCATGGAGTACTTCAAGAGCGTGGCGGGCATCGACCTCACTCAGGTGCCCTACAAGGGCAGCGCGCCCATGGTGACCGACCTGCTGGGCGGGCAGGTGGACGTAATGTTCGACAACATGCCGCACGTGCTGCCCCACGTGCGCGCCGGCAAGATGCGCGCGCTGGGCATCACTGGCGCGAAGCGCTCGCCGCTCGCGCCCGACCTTCCCACCATCGCCGAGCAGGGCTATCCCGGCTTCGAGGTCGCGGTCTGGTACGGCCTGGCCGCTCCTGCCAAGACGCCGCCCGCGATCCTGGACAAGCTGAACCGGGAGCTGAACCGGATCCTGGCCACCGACGAGGTCAGGAAAATCTTCGCCGACCAGGGCGTGGAGCCGCTGGGCGGATCGCTGGAGGACTTCTCGGCCTATTTCAAGGAACAGTCCCAGCGCTGGTCCAAGGTCGTGCACGACGCCAAGGTGTCACTGGAGTAGCGGCGCCCGGCGCGTGTCGCGCGCGGGTGTCGCCGCAATTGAAGAGGAAATGGAATCATGACAGGCAAGAACACGCCCCGGGATCTGCGGCAATGGCTGGCGCACCTGGCAGAGACGGACAGGCTCGCGGTCCTGCGCGAGGGCGTGCCGCTCAAGCACACGCTGGCGGCCATGGCCAAGCTGCTGGACGGCCGCAAGGCCGCCTATTTCCCGCGGCCCGGCGGCCACGCCATGCCGGTCGTGTCGGGTTTCATGGCGCAACGCGCCTGGATCGCGGAAGCCCTGGGCGTGGAGTCGGCCGGGCTGCTGGAGGCCTTCCGGAAGGCGGCCGAGTCGCCGCTGCCGTGGCGGGAGGTCGAGGCCGCCTCGGCGCCCTGCCAGGAAGTGGCGCTGCGCGACGTCGACCTGCTGGCGCAATTGCCCATACCCACGCACAGCGAGTTCGACAGCGGCCCGTACATCACGGCCGGCATGGTGATCGCGCGCAACCCCGTCACGGGCGTGCAGAACGTCTCGATCAACCGCATCCAGGTGCACGCGCGCGACCGCATGGCCATCCTGATGCTGCCGCGCCATCTGCACGCGTTCTACCAGGAGGCGGAGGCGCGCGGCCTGGAATTGCCGGTGGCCGTGGTGATCGGCGCCGACCCGCTGACCCTGCTGGCGTCGCAGGCCATCACGCCCATCGACTACGACGAGCTCGGGATCGCCGGCGCGCTGCACGGCGAGCCGCTCGAAGTGGTCAAGTGCCTGACCCACGACGTGCGCGTCCCGGCCCGCGCCGAGATCGTGATCGAGGGGCGCCTGCTGCCCGGCATCCGGGAAGAGGAAGGGCCGTTCGGCGAGTTCCCGCGCTACTACAGCGCCAAGGAAAAGCGCGAGGTGATCGCGGTCGACGCCATCACGCACCGGCGCGCGCCCATTTTCCACACCATCGTGCCGGCCGAACTGGAGCATCTGCTGCTCGGGTCCATCCCGCGCGAGGCCACGCTGCTGTCCCACCTGCAGCGCAGCTTTCCCGGCGTGCTGGACGTGCACCTGAGCATGGGCGGCGTGGGGCGCTACCACCTGTTCGTCAAGTTCAGGAAGCGCCGCGAGGGCGAGCCCAAGAACGTGCTGCTGTGCGCACTGGGAGCGCACTACGACATCAAGCAGGTGATCGTGGTGGACGACGACGTCGACGTGCACGATCCCAGGCAGGTCGAGTGGGCCGTGGCGACGCGCTTCCAGGCCGACCGCGACCTGGTGGTGATCGGCGGCGCCCAGGGGTCGGTGCTAGACCCCTCCACCACCGTGGGCGTGGACGACATCGAGAACCTGCCCCCGGCCCTGCAGGGCATCGGCGCCAAGATGGGGCTGGACGCCACGCGGCCGCTGGCCTATGCGGGCCACATCTTCACCAAGGTCCGGATCCCGGGCGAAGAGGAGATAGACATCGCCGCGCAGATCGTGCCCAATGCCGTCGTCGACTGGGAAACCGGCGCGGTCGGTTAGCGACGCACGAGGAACGGCGATGACCCTGGCTTCAATCCTGTCCACCGACGATCTGGAACAGGCCGCTCGGCGGCGCCTGCCCCCCAGCGTGTACGGCTATGTCTCGGGCGGCTCGGAAACCGGAAGCTCGCTGCGGGGCAATCGCCAGGCTTTCGATGCCTGGCGGTTCGTGCCGCGCTTCCTGGGGGACGTGTCGCGCCGCTCCCAGGCCAGGAGCCTGTTCGGCACGCAATACGCCGCGCCGTTCGGCATCGCGCCCATGGGCGTGGCCGGCATCTGCGGCTTCGACGGCGACCTTGCCTTGGCGCGCGCCGCGGCGGCGGCACAGGTGCCGTTCGTGCTGAGCGGCGCTTCCACCACGCCCATGGAGCGCGTGCTGGAACAGGCGCCGGCAAGCTGGTTCCAGGCCTACGTTCCATCCAATCGCGAACTGATCGGCGCCTTGCTGCAGCGTGCCGAGCGGGCCGGGGTGCGGGTGCTGGTGGTGACGGTGGACGTGCCGATCGCCTCGACACGCGAGGTGGAGCTGCGTAATGGCTTCAGCCTGCCTCTGCGGCTCACGCCTCGCCTGGTGGCCGGAGGCCTGGCCCGGCCCCGCTGGCTGGCGCAGACCTTCCTGCGCACGTTGCTGTGCCAGGGCATTCCGCGATTCGAGAATTTTTCCGCGGCCCGCGGAAACCGCATCATCACCGCGGCGCCGGGCGACCACCGCGCCGGGCGGGCCGCCCTGTCATGGGACGACATGGCCTGGGTGCGCGACCGCTGGCGTGGCCGGCTGGTGATCAAGGGGCTGCTGCACCCGGAGGACGCCGGGCGGGCCCAGGCCATCGGCGCGGACGGCATCATCGTCTCCAATCACGGCGGCCGGCAGCTCGACGGCGCGCAGGCCCCGCTCGATGCCTTGCCCGCCATCGCGGCCGCGGCACCGCGGCTGTCGATCATGATCGACAGCGGCTTTCGCCGTGGCACCGACATCCTGAAGGCCCTGGCGCTGGGCGCCGATTTCGTCTTCATCGGCCGTCCCGCGATGTACGGCCTGGCCGTGGGCGGACAGTCGGGCGTCGCCCACGTACTGGCCCTGCTCAAGCGCGAGATCGACGTCGATCTCGCCCTCCTGGGGTGCGCCGACGTTGCCGGCCTGGATCGCAGGTATCTGGTGCGGCCCGGCCCGCCTTCCGAATTCCGAACCCATTCCGGAGATTGCTCATGCACTTGCTCGACGCCCGCCATCTGATCGATGGGCGCTGGCAACCTTCCGCCGACGGCCGCGCAGCCGCCAGCATCGATCCCGCCACGGGCGAGACCATCGGCACGCTGGCCGACGGCGGTCGCGCCGAGGCGCAGGCGGCCATTGCCGCCGCCCGCCGCGCCTTCGATACGACGCCCTGGCCTCAGAGCCCGCGCGTGCGGCAGAACGTCCTGCTGCAATGGGCCGACCGGCTCGAGCGCCGTACGGATCTCGCGGCGCTGCTGACGCGCGAGAACGGCAAGGTGCTGCGCGAGGCGCGCGGCGAGATGGCCGGCGCCATTTCCGAGATCCGCTACTACGCCGGGCTGGCGCGCCACATGCCCGGGCATTTCATGGAGGTGGAGCCGGGCGCCTACGCCGCCACGCTGCGCGAACCGGCGGGCGTCGCGGGGCTCATCATTCCGTGGAACGCCCCGGTCGTGCTGCTGATCCGGGCGCTCGCGCCCGCGCTGGCGGCCGGGTGTACCACCATCGTCAAGCCCGCGCAGCAGACGGCACAGATCACGGCGGCCGTACTGCAAGAGTTGGCGCAGGTGCCCGGCCTGCCGCCCGGCGTGCTGAACCTGGTGTGCGAGACCGGCAGCGACGCGGCCAAGGAACTGGTCGCCTCGCCCGACGTGGACGTGTTGAGCTTCACCGGTTCCAACCTGGTCGGCCAGCACATCATGGCGGCGGCCGCGCCTACGATGAAGAAGCTGTCGCTGGAACTGGGCGGCAAGTCGTGCTGCCTGGTCTTTCCCGATGCCGATATCGCGCAGACCGCGCGCCAATTGGCCGCGGCGGCCACCATCATTTCCGGACAGCAGTGCACGGCCGCGCGGCGCGTGCTGGTCCACGCGTCGCGCCTGGACGAGATGAAGCACGCCCTGGCCGAGGCCCTGTCCGCCATCGTGGTCGGCCCCGGTGCCGACGAGGCTTCCGGCATGGGACCGCTGATCGACGGGCAGGCCGTGCGAACCGTGGACGAGGCGGTGCGGCGGGCGCTGGACGAATGCGACGAAGTCCTGCTGCGCGGCGGACGGCCGCAGGGGGCGCTGGCTCGCGGCAGCTATCTCACGCCCACGCTGGTCGCGCATCGCGACAGCTCGGCATTTTTCTGCCAGGAGGAGATTTTCGGCCCCTTCGTGGTACTGGAGTCCTTCGAAGACGAACGCGAAGCGGTGCAACGCGCCAATCACACGGTGTACGGGCTGTCCGCCAGTGTCTGGACCGCCGACGGCGATCGCGCGCTGCGCGTGGCGCGCGCCCTGCGCAACGGCACGGTCTGGATCAACGACCACAATCGCCTGTTCGCCGAGGCGGAAACCGGCGGCTACCGCCAGAGCGGACTGGGCCGGCTGCACGGCTACGAGGGACTGGGCGATTTCCTGGAGACCAAACACATCTATCGCAGCGCCGGCGTGGCCTGAGGCGCCGGACGAACTTCAAGGAACCGACATGAGTGGAACATCCGAGGCACGCAGCGGCGGCCGGATCCTGGTGGACGCGCTGCGGACGCACGGCGTGGATACCGCCTTCTGCGTCCCGGGCGAAAGTTTCCTGGCCGCGCTGGACGCGCTGTACGAGGCGCGCGACGCAATACGGCTGGTGGTGTGCCGCCAGGAGGGCGGGGCGGCGCACATGGCCGAAGCCTATGGCAAGCTGACCGGCGAGCCCGGCATCTGCTTCGTGACGCGCGGGCCGGGTGCGACCAACGCCAGCATCGGCATCCATACCGCGCGGCAGGATTCGACGCCGCTGATCGTGTTCGTCGGCCAGGTGGCGCGCGGCGACATGGGGCGCGAGGCCTGGCAGGAGATCGACTTCCGCCACATGTTCGGCACCCAGGCCAAGTGGGTGGACCAGATCGACGATGCGCGCCGCATTCCCGAATACGTCAGCCGCGCCTTCCACGTCGCGACCTCGGGCCGTCCCGGCCCGGTGGTGCTGGCGCTGCCCGAGGACATGCTGGCGGAGATGGCGGTGGCGGACGACGCCCCGCGCTACCGGCGCATCGCACAGGCTCCCGCGGCGCCGGACATGGCGCGCCTGGCGGAGCTGCTGGCCGAGGCCCGCCGGCCGCTGATGCTGCTGGGCGGCGGAGGATGGTCGCGCGCGGCCTGCGAGGACATCGAGCATTTCGCGCGCGCCTTCGACCTGCCCGTGGCCTGCTCCTTCCGCCGGCAGGACCTCTTCGACAACCGCAACGACCGCTACGTGGGCGAGGCCGGCCTGGGCATGGATCCGCGCCTGGCCGGCCGCATCGGGCAGGCCGACCTGCTCGTCGCGGTCGGGCCTCGACTGGGCGAGACCTCCACCAACGGCTATGCGCTGCTGGACGTGCCCCGGCCGCGCCAGAAGCTGGCGCACGTCCACCTGGACGCCGGCGAACTCGGGCGTGTCTACAGCGCCGACGTCGCCATCAACGCCGACATGGCTTCCTTCGCCGCGGCGGCCGCGCAACTGGCGCCATCCGCGCCGCCAGCATGGGCCGAGTGGACGGCGCAGGCCCGCGCGGACTACCTCGACAACCTGCGGCACGCGCCCATGCCGGGGCCCGTGGACCTGGGCGAGGTCATGGCCCACCTGCGCGAGGTGCTGCCGCCCGAATCCATCATCACCAACGGCGCCGGCAACTACACGCTATGGGTGCAGCGCTTCTACCAGTATCGCGGCTGGCGCACGCAGCTCGCACCCACCAGCGGGACCATGGGCTACGGCGTGCCGGCGGCCATCGCCGCCAAGCTCGTCCATCCCGACCGGCCCGCGGTCTGCTTCGCCGGCGATGGCTGTTTCCTGATGAACTCGCAGGAGATGGCGACGGCCGTCCAGTACGGCGCGAATGCGGTGTTCATCGTGGTGGACAACGGGATGTACGGCAGCATACGCATGCACCAGGAGCGGCACTATCCGGGCCGCGTGCATGGCACCGATCTGCGCAATCCCGATTTCGTCGCGCTGGCGGCGGCCTATGGGCTCCACGCCGAGCAGGTCCCGGCGACCGCCGATTTCCCCGCCGCGTTCGCCCGGGCGCTGGAGGCCGGCAGGCCGGCCCTGCTGGCGCTGAAGACCGATCCCGACGTGATCTCGCCGCGGGCGACGATTACCAAACTGCGGCAGGGGTGACGGGGCCGGGCCTTACGACTGGATCAGCCCGGTCGTCGGCGAGCTGGGCGATCCGCTGTACAGCTTCTTCGGCATGCGCCCCGCCAGATAGGCCTCGCGCCCGGCTTCCACGCCTTTCTTCATCGCGCTGGCCATCAGCACCGGATCCTTTGCCGCGGCGATGGCGGTGTTCATCAGCACGCCGTCGCAGCCCAGCTCCATGGCGATCGCCGCATCCGAGGCCGTGCCCACGCCCGCATCCACGATGATGGGCACGTTGGCCTGGTCGATGATGAGCCGCAGGTTCCACGGGTTCAGGATGCCCATGCCCGAGCCGATCAGCGAGGCCAGCGGCATGACCGCGACGCAGCCGATCTCTTCCAGCATGCGCGCCTGGATGGGGTCGTCGGTGCAATACACCATGACCTTGAAGCCGTCCTTGACCAGCGTTTCCGCGGCCTTCAGGGTTTCGGGCATGTTCGGGAACAGGGTGTGCGAGTCGCCCAGCACTTCCAGCTTCACGAGGTCATGCCCATCCAGCAGTTCGCGCGCAAGCCGCAGCGTGCGCACGGCGTCATCGGCGGTATAGCAGCCGGCGGTATTGGGCAGGATGGTGTATTCGCTGGGCGGCAGGTAGTCCAGCAGGCTCGGTTCGCCGGCGTTCTGGCCGATGTTGGTGCGGCGGATGGCCACGGTGACGATGTTGGCGCCGCTGGCGTCGATGGCGGCCTTGGTCTCGTCGAAGTCCTTGTACTTGCCGGTGCCCACCAACAGGCGGGAGGAGTAGGTCTTGCCGGCAAGGGTGAATGTGTCTGTCATGATGAAATCCTGAAAGCTTGCGTGTTCATAGCGGCATCCGGGGCGCATGCGGCGGGCATAGGCCGCGGCGGCGCCGGGGCGGGCCGGCTGGCGCGGCGACGGTCCAGGTCCCGGCTGCGCCGGGACTTCCCGGGTCCGGAGACGAAATCGGGGCGGGCGAAAAACTCGCGCGGGGACAGTCCCCCGGACTGTCCCTACTGCCGCGCTCAAACAGTTTCGCCCTTGCTTCCCCGATTTCGTCTCCGGACCCGGCTGGCCCAACGCCGCGCCAGCCGGCCCGCCCCGGCGCCGCCGCGGCCTATGCCCGCCGGAGCGTCTACCTGTGTAGCGGGCCGGCGCACATGCCATCCGGCCAGTGTATCAAGCGGCCCTGGACCGCTCAGGAGCGGTGATAGATTTCCGCCCCCTTCTTCACGAACTCCACCGCCTTCTCCTGCATTCCCTTGTTCAGGGCCTCGGCCTCGCTGACGCCGATCTGCTCCGCGTATTCGCGCACGTCCTGCGTGATCTTCATGCTGCAGAAGTGCGGTCCGCACATCGAGCAGAAGTGGGCGACCTTCATCGAGTCCTTGGGCAGGGTCTCGTCGTGGAAGTCCTTGGCGGTGTCCGGGTCCAGGCCGAGGTTGAACTGGTCTTCCCAGCGGAATTCGAAGCGCGCCTTGGACAGCGCGTTGTCACGGATCTGCGCGCCGGGATGGCCCTTGGCGAGGTCGGCGGCGTGGGCGGCGATCTTGTAGGTGATGATGCCGTCCTTGACGTCCTTCTTGTTGGGCAGGCCCAGGTGTTCCTTGGGCGTGACGTAACAGAGCATGGCCGTGCCGTACCAGCCGATCTGCGCCGCGCCGATGCCCGAGGTGATGTGGTCGTAGCCGGGCGCGATGTCGGTGGTCAGGGGGCCGAGCGTGTAGAAGGGCGCTTCGTGGCAATGCTCGAGCTGCAGGTCCATGTTCTCCTTGATCATGTGCATGGGCACATGGCCGGGACCTTCGATCATGACCTGGACGTCGTGCTTCCAGGCGACCTGGGTCAGTTCGCCCAGGGTGCGCAGTTCGGACAGCTGCGCTTCGTCATTGGCGTCGTAGATCGAGCCCGGACGCAGGCCGTCGCCCAGCGAGAAGCTGACGTCGTAGGCCTTCATGATCTCGCAGATTTCCTCGAAGCGTTCGTACAGGAAGCTTTCCTTGTGGTGCGCCAGGCACCACTTGGCCATGATGGAGCCGCCGCGGGAGACGATGCCCGTCATGCGCTTGGCGGTCAGCGGCACGAAGGGCAGGCGCACGCCGGCGTGGATCGTGAAGTAGTCCACGCCCTGTTCAGCTTGTTCGATGAGCGTGTCGCGGAAGATTTCCCAGGTCAGCTCCTCGGCCTTGCCGTCGACCTTCTCCAGCGCCTGGTAGATGGGCACGGTGCCGATGGGCACGGGCGAGTTGCGGATGATCCACTCGCGCGTTTCGTGGATGTGCTTGCCGGTGGACAGGTCCATGACCGTGTCGCCGCCCCAGCGGATGGACCACGTCATCTTCTCGACTTCCTCGGCGATGGAAGAGCTGACGGCCGAGTTGCCGATGTTGGCGTTGATCTTCACCAGGAAATTGCGGCCGATGGCCATCGGCTCGATTTCGGGGTGGTTGATGTTGGCGGGAATGATCGCACGGCCGCGGGCCACTTCGTCGCGCACGAACTCGGGCGTGATGCGCGCCGGGATCGAAGCGCCGAAGGACTGGCCGGGATGCTGGCGGCCCAGCAGCTCGGCCAGGCGCTGGCCCTGCGGGCCGCTCGTGCGCAGGGACTCGATGTATTGCTCGCGCCGCAGGTTTTCGCGGATGGCGACGAATTCCATTTCCGGCGTGACGATGCCGCGGCGGGCGTAGTGCATTTGCGTCACGTTGGCGCCGGCCTTGGCGCGGCGCGGGGCGCGGTGCAGGTTGAAGCGCAGCTCGGCCAGCTTGGGATCGGCCAGGCGTTCGCGGCCGTAGGCGCTGCTGGGGCCGTCGAGCTGTTCCGTGTCGCCGCGTTCGGCGATCCAGTTCTCGCGCAGCGGCGCCAGGCCCGAGCGGATGTCGATCTTGACGTCGGGGTCGGTATAGGGGCCGCTGGTGTCGTAGACGGTGATGGGCGGGTTCTTTTCGCCGCCGAACATGGTGGGCGTGTCGGCCTGCTCGATCTCGCGGAAGGGCACGCGGATGTCGGGGCGCGAGCCCTGTTCGTAGACCTTGCGCGACTTCGGCAGCGGCTGGATGGCGGCCTGGTCGACCTGGGCCGTGGCGGCGATGAACTTGGGATTGGCGTTCATGGAAGCTCCAAGAAAAAGGTTTCCGGAGCCGAACGAAGGAAGGGATTTTCCGGGTGGCCCCCGGGGACGTCCGTGCACGGACTGGGGGGGCGGCCTGGGGCCGCATGCCGGGAACGCGAGGTTCCGCCGGAAAACGCTCCCTGCATCGGCATTATCCGTACAGGTGCTGAGGGTGTCATCTCAACCCACGCCGAACCGGCGATGAGTACCCCTGCGTCACGGGCGTAAGTATAGGCCGGCGGCGGTCAATGTCCAGCGCGCGTTTCTTGCGCGTTGCACCATGAAGCGTGTCAGGACCGCAGGCCTGGCCTGGCCGACTCGGTCAGCAAGCGCTCCTGCACGCGCTGGGCGGTTTCCATCACGTGCTTGCGCATGAGGCGCGCGGCTTCGTCTGCCTGTAGCGACACCGCCGCCTGGAACAGTTTTTCGTGTTCGTTCTCGCGGCCCTTGCGATGCTCGGCCGTGATGCGGGAGTAGCGGCGGTAGTAGGTGGAGGCTTCGAACATCTGGTTGCAGTAGTCGATCATCCAGCGCGAGCGGCAGCCGGCGATCAGGGCGGTATGGAAGTCCCGGTGCGCGGCTTCCCACTCGGGATTCTCGCGGAGGCCGTCCTTGCCCTTCAGATAGCGGTCCAGCCGCGCCAGGCGGTGGTAGGCCTGGACCAGTCCCTGGACCCAGGTCTGGTCCGCGTAGTCGATGGACGCTCGCAGGGCGATGTCGTTGAGCCAGGACCGCGTGCGCGAGAGCTCTTCCAGGTGCGCGCCGCCGAAGTTGGGCACGGCGAAACCGCGCCGGTCGTGCTGTACGACCAGGCCCTCGCGCGACAGCCGCGTCAGCGCCTCTCGCAGCGGCGCGAGGCCGACGTCGTAGCGTTCGCTTAACTGGCGGGTGCCCAGCTTCTGGCCAGGCGCGTAATGGGCGTCCACGATGTCGCGCCGCAGACGCTCGTAGGTCTGCGAGGCGAGGGTGGCGGGCACGATGCGGCCAGCGGGAAGGGAGTCGTCGGGTTCCAGCATAAGGTCGAATTTTATCGATAAATCATACACAGCCGGGGGGGGGGCGGCTGTTGCGAAGCATATCCGGGTTTCTCCGTGGTTCTTCTTTTCTCTTGTGATCGATAAAAATAAAAAATGAATATTTTTTATCGATAAAAAAGGAGGCGCAATGAAAACGATCCGATGGTGGTGCCTGGCCGCGATGATGGCGCTGGGCCCGCTGGCCCATGGGCAGGCGCCTTATCCCTCGCATCCGATCCGTGTGGTGGTCCCGTTCGGGGCGGGCGGGACGCCGGACACCGTGGCGCGGCAACTGGCCGCCGAGATGGACAAGCGGCTGAGGACCCGCGTGGTGGTGGACAACAAGCCCGGCGCCAATGGCGTCATCGGGGCGGCCGACGTGGCCAAGGCCGCGCCCGACGGCTACACCCTGCTGCACGTGACGACCTCGTTCGTCATCAATCCCCATGTCTACAAGAAGCTGCCCTACGACATCGGCAAGGACTTCGTGCCGGTGGTGAACGTGGCGACCGGCACGGGCTACCTGCTGATGGTCAATCCCGCGCTGCCCGTGCGCACGGTGGCCGAGCTGGTGGACTATGGCCGCAAGGCCGCCAAGCCGATCACGTATTCGTCGCCCGGCATAGGCAACACCCTGCACCTGGCGGGCGAGCTGTTCGCCGCGCGCGCCGGCATGAGCATGCTGCACGTGCCGTACAAGAGCGCCTCGCAGGCGCTGAACGCGGTGGCGGCGGGCGACGTGGACATCATGTTCATTCCGCCCACGATCGCGCTGCCCTATGTCCAGTCGGGCAAGGTGCGCACGCTGGGCTTCACCGGCGAGCAGCGCACGCCCGAGTATCCGGATGCGCCGACCATGGCGCAGGCGGGCGTTGCCGACTTCGTGCTGCCGGCGGCCTGGCAGGGCCTGTTCGCGCCGGCCGGAACGCCGCAGGCGGCGATCGACACGATCGCGGCCACCGTGCGCGACATCGTCGCCCAGCCGGCGTTCGCCAAGATGCTGCGCGATGGCGGCTATGAACCCGACCCGCGCGCCGGCCAGGCGTTCGCGGAACTGGTGCGCGCCGATTCCGCCCGCTACGCGGAAGCCGTCAAGCGCGCCGGTATCGAAGCCCAATGATCCGATGACCATGACCGAACGAGGAAACGACATGGATGTATTGAACCTGCACGCCGGCGCGACCGAGATCCATCCGCCCGCCGGCTTCCTGCTGCCCGGCGGCAAGCGCATAGGCGTGGTGTTCCGCATGGCCTACGAATGGTGGTCGGACGGCGCGTGGCCGGGCATCGGCCCCATGGGCAATCCGCTCAAGGGCGGCATTCCCGACCTGAACGCGGTCGGCTGGGCCGAGTACGGACATCGCCGCGGCGTGCACCGCGTGCTCGAGGCGCTGGCGCGCAACGGCGTCCGGGCCTCGATCCTGGTGAGCGGGATCATGGCCGAGCGCTATCCGGAAGAGGTGAAGGACATCGCCCAGGCCGGCCACGACGTCGTCGCGCATTCGTACGCGATGGACGTGATCCCCGCCTATCTGGACGAGGCGCAGGAGCGCGACAACATCCGCCGCACGACCGACCTGATCGCGGCGGCGACGGGCACGGCGCCGCTGGGGTGGATCAGTCCGCGCGGCACGCCCAGCCACCGCACGGCGCGCCTGCTGGCCCAGGCCGGCTATCTCTGGCATGGCGACACGCTGAACGACGACATGCCCTACCTGGTGGATTTCGGCGACCACGCGATCGTGGCCGTGCCCGGCACCATGGAAGTGAACGACCTGCCGCTGGTGATGCGCCATGGCCAGCCGCCCAGCGCCATGGTGGACATCTTCGAGGACTGGCTCGACTACGTCCGCAAGTGGGAACGCACGCCGCAGAAGATCGATCCCACGGTGCATGCCCACGTATGCGGGCGCCCGGCCGGGATGGCGGCGTTCCAGCGGCTGCTGGAGATCGCCACGGCGGCGGACGACATCTGGATAGGCACGCGCGCCGAGCTTGCCCGGCACCTGATGCAGGCCATCGGCCGCCCCGTGCCGGCCCACCAACAGCCATAGGCGGAAGACTCATGGATCTGCAGATTCGCGGCCGCAAGGCCATCGTGTGCGCGTCCACGCGCGGGTTGGGGCGGGCTTGCGCCGCCTCGCTGGCGCGCGAGGGCGTGCATGTCGTGATCAACGGCCGCTCGCCGGATTCGGCGGCCGCCGCCGCCCGGGAGCTGGCCGCCGAAACCGGCGGCGCCGTGCGCGCGATCGCGGCGGACATCAATACCGACGCGGGCCGCGCGGCGCTGGTGTCGGCCTGCCCGGACGCCGACATCCTGGTGACGAACAACGAGGGGCCGGCGCCCGGGCGCTTCGTCGACTGGGAGCGCGAAGACTATCTGCGGGCGATCGAGGCCAACATGCTGGCGCCCGCCCTGCTGATCCGCGCGCTGTTGCCCGGCATGCGAGCCCGGAGATTCGGCCGCATCGTCAACATCACGTCGGCCATGGTGAAGTCGCCCAGCCCGGCCATGGGCTTGTCGACGTCCGCGCGCACCGGCCTGACGGCGCTGTGCAAGGCCATCTCGCGCGAGGTGGTGGCCGACAACGTCACCATCAACAACCTGCTGCCTGAGCGCTTCGACACCGACCGCCAGCGCTTCATGGCCGAGCGCATGGTGCGCGAGCAAGGCCTGAGCTATGAAGAAGCGAGGCAGCGCATCGTCGATACCATCGCAGCCGGCCGGCTGGGGCAGCCGCGGGAATTCGGCGACGCCTGCGCCTTCCTGTGCAGCGCGCAGGCAGGTTATCTGTCGGGGCAGAACCTGCAACTGGATGGAGGGTCGTATCGCGGCGTGTTCTGAACAGGACCGCCAGCCGGGCCCGCTCGGTTTTCTTCACTGGATCCTGTGATGCGCCGGGCGGCGCGATTTTCGAGAATGCCGACATTGCCTATTCATTCAGTAAGGAGTCGAGCATGTCGAAATCGTTGACCGCACTTTGCGCCGCCTTGATGGCGGCATCGCTGGCCGCCTGCGGGGGCGGCGGCGGTGATGATTCGGGCGGTGGCGGAGGCGGCGGTGGGGGCGGCGGCGACGGCAAGACGCTCAGCGAGAAACAGATCTGGTACGGCCACGAGACGGCGTTCTCGGCCGTGTCCCTGCACCAGGCGTTCGAACCCATGCTCGAGAACGGAATCGTCATTGGCCGGGACGGCACGCCCGAGTGCCTGGACGGCGGGACGGTCTCGGGCGTCTGGACCGATGCGGATGACAGCGGCACCCTGTCGGCCGGGGACTCGGTGGCATTGACCATGAACGACTGTCGCGTGTCCGACAACGGCATTCCGTTCACGGGCAAGGCGACGGTCGATTTCGACGAGGTGGAGGGCGACCTGCTGGAAGAGGAGTCGGACTGGACATTGGCCGCCAGGGTCACGCTGGGCGAGGGCGCGTCCTTCGACGGGACGTCCGCGTCGGGAACGGCATCGGTGAAGGCGTCCAACGACGTGAGTTCGGCCGAACCCAAGGGGCAGCGCGCCGAGT
The DNA here is from genome assembly GCF_002188465.1 of Pigmentiphaga sp. NML080357. Lineage (GTDB taxonomy): Bacteria > Pseudomonadota > Gammaproteobacteria > Burkholderiales > Burkholderiaceae_B > Pigmentiphaga. Next base: position 59,866 of record NZ_NINW01000022.1, read on the forward strand.
TCGATATTCCCGCGATCGTCCTGACCGAGGATGGCGGTGCCGTGACGATGAAGTTCAAGGACTACGCCGTGGCCGTGGCCTACGATCCCACGACGGATGCCGATACCTATTCGCGCATTTCGTTCTCGGTCAGCGGCTCGGATCCGGTGCTCGGCCCCGACTACGCCTACGACGCCAGCATGACCGAGACGGTCCGCTTTTCGCATGAGGCGGGCGGTTTCCTGGCGGGTGCGTTCGCCACGAAGACCGCGGCCGAAACGATCACCACCCGCTTCCAGGCGAATGGCAACGCGCCGGGCACCGTCACCTTCTCGTCCAGCCTGGGCGGCAGCAAGACGATGACCTACGGGGAATTCGACGACCTGTAATCACGATCAGTCCCCCGGCGTCAGCAGGCCCAGGTGTCCCATCAGCCGCACCAGGTCTGCCTGCCGCCGGGTCTGGGTCTTGTCGAAGATCGATCGCAGCTGCGTACGCAGTGTGTTGAGCGAAACGCCCAGGGTTTCGGCAACGGTGGGCAGCGGATCGTCGTGCCGGGCCAGGTGGTGGGCCAGGCGGATTTCCGCCGGCGTCAGCCGGAACAGGGTACGCAGCAGCGTGCCCCTCGGGGTGGGACGCCATTGCGGCCCCTGCGCGGCAAGCAGCGCCAGGGCGTCGCCGCCGCGCAGGTCTTGGGTGAGCGGACATGGCAGGACGATGAGCCGGCCGCCGTCTGGTAGCGCGAGCGAGCCGGCCGAGGGGGCCTCGGCGCCGTGGCCGCAGGCCCTGTCCAGCAGCCGGCGGATGGGCTGGGGCAGGCTGGAGGCGCGGGCGCCCAGGGGGCAGTCGGGCTGTTGCCGCCAGATGTCGCCCAGGTGGTTGGACTGCACGATGCGGCCGCGCGCGGAACAGACCAGCAGCGGGAAGCCGAGCCGGTCCAGCATGTGCCGCAGAAGCAGCGATTCGGCTTGTTGCTGGCGGAATCGAAGTTGCAGGTGCAAGGCGGTGCGCAGATGGGGCAACACGGCATGCATCAGCCGGGTCTCATCGTCGTCCAGCGGCGGACGGCCGTTTTCCCTTTGCACGGAAAAGGTGTACATGCGCTCTTCGTCCTGTCCCAGCGGGAGCAGGGCATAGGTGCCCAGGCCGTTCGGCTTCAGGAACTCCTGGTAGAAGGGTTCGCGCTGCAGGCGCGCCTGGCCATGGAATTCGTAGTCCAGGTAGATGCGGCCCGATGCGAGCAGCGACGATGCCGCGCGGCCAGGGTCCAGGTCCTGCATTTCGTTGAAATGCGCGATGACCTTGGGCGGCAGGCCGATGAGCTCGTCCAGTTCCAGCGAGTCCGTCGGCACGTGCAGGGCCACCTGACCGGCGCTGGCCGCGCCGAGCGACAGGCTGATGTCACGCAGCGACTGCCGCCATTGGTCCTCCGAAAGGACGCCGTCATAGAGCCGCTCCAGCAAGTGGAGTGCAGTCCCTTTCGTATCCATCGGTATATCTATTCTGTGTCCGGGGCGGACCGCCGCGGCCGCAGATGCCTGGCGGAATTCCCGGGATGTGTCGAAGGGTAACGGTCACCATAGCCGCAAACGAGAGGCATGCGCAACTCGTGCGGTTCTACACCGGGCTGCCCAGTTCCCCCAGCCGCCCCGCGATCATGTCCACGCAGGCCCGGACGATGGGATCGGTCTGGTCGACATATTGGAGGCTGGCCTCGTCCGGCGCCTGCCGGCGAACGATGAACAGCGTGATGTGCATGCCCGGGTCGGTGATGGGGCGCGCGACGACCTCGCCCCGCTCCAACTCGCGGACGATGGCGCCCAGGGGCATGACGGCCGCCGCCGCGCCGCGCAGCACCAGGTCGCGCTGGCTGGTGATGGAGTGCGTCTCGCACTGGATGCGGGGCTGCGTGCCTTTCTCGAAGGCGCTGGCTTCGACCAGCCGGCGCGCGACGTCGCGTTCGTTGCCCAGCACCAGCTCGTGCGCCAATACTTCGTCCATGGTGACGGGGCCGCAGGAAGGCGCCAGGTCGGCCCGGACCGTCAGCAGCAGCCGTTCCTTCAGCACCGGGGTCGTGGACAAGCCGGGGTGGGGCGATACGGAATAGGCCAGCGCGGCATCGATGTCCTTGCGCTCGAGCGCGTCCACCAGCAGGAAGCTCGGGTTCTCGTACAGCTGCAGGTCGATGTGGGGGTACCGGCGCTTCAGGGTCAGCAGCAGGTCCGAGCCGATCAGCAGCATGGTGCTGGAGGTCAGCCCCAGGTTGAAGCGGACCGGCGCGGCCTGGTCGGCGCGCCGTACGTCATCCTGAGTCCGTGCGACCAGCTCGAAGATCTGGCGCGACCGTTCCAGCAGCAGGCTGCCGGCCGGCGTCGGATCCACGCCGCGCGAATGCCGCGACAACAGCGGAACGCCCAGGGCCGCCTCGAGCTCGCGCATATGGGTGCCCAGGGCCGGCTGGGCGATGTGCAGCTGTTCCGCGGCGCGGGTGATGTTTCTCGTCTCCACGACCTTGGCGAAGTATTCGAGTCGCTTCAGCGTGATCATAGGCGGCAGGCATGGGGGATTCCGCCCTATAGTAGGCCGATTCCGCCGCGGCCGGCACCGCGGCGGAAGGTGGCGAGCTATTGGGTGCCGGCCAGCCCCGCCCGCTGGACCATGCCGCCGAACCGGTCGATCTCTCGCCGCATGTAGTCCCCGTACTCGGCCAGGACGCGGCCGTCGGGGACGATGCCCAGGTCGGCCAGTTTGCGCCGCACGTCGGGCTGGGCCACGGCGTGGCGGGCGGCTTCGGCCAGTTTGCGCAGGTGTTCGGGCGGCGTCCCGCGCGGTGCCAGCAGGCCGATGTCGGCGGTGAATACGTAGCCGGGCAGGCCGCTTTCCTCCAGCGTCGGCACGTCGGGCAACTGCGCGACGCGCGCCTTGCTGGTCACGCCCAGCAGCCGCAGGCGGCCCGCCCGCACCAGCCCTTCTATCGAGGGCAGGCCGGCCAGCAGCATGTCGGCCGTCCCCGCCGCGACGGGGGCGGAAGGCTGTTCGCGGAACGGGACATGCATGATGTCGATGCCGGCCGAGCGGCGGATCTCCTCGAACATGACGTGGTGCAGCGAACCGATGCCTATGGTGCCGTAGGTGAGCTTGCCCGGAGCGGCCTTGGCCTGTGCCACCATCTCCCGGAACGAGTTGGCCTTCAGCGAGGGGCCGGCCGTCAGGAACAGCTGGGCGGCGCCCAGGAAGGCGATGGGCTCGAAACTGTCCATGCCCTGGTAGGGCAGCTTCTTGTACAGCGTGGGGTTGATGGTAAGCGGGCTGGAGTCGGCCACCAGCAGGGTGTAGCCATCGGGATTGGCCTTGGCCACCGATTCCAGGGCGATGATGCTGCCCGCGCCGGTCTTGTTCTCGACGGCGATGGGCTGCCCCAGCGAGGCGGACATGTGCTGGCCCACCAGGCGCGCGATGACGTCGGGCACGCCGCCGGTGGGCGCGGCCACCACCATCTTGATCGGACGGCTGGGAAACCCGGCGTCGGCATGGCCAGCGGCGGGAGCCATCGCCAGCAGCAGGGCGGCGAATAGAGCTGGCTTTTTCATGTCAGGCCTCCACCGGTTGCGCGATGCGGGAAAGATGGGCGATGACCTCGTCTAGCGGGACGACGTCGCCGTACTTCGCATCCATGTCGAGCAGACTCTGGCGATGGGCCGCGCCGGAGCGGTCGCCCACGGCTTCGGGCGCGACGATGGGGCGGAAGCCGCTCTGCACCGCGTCCACCACCGTCGCCCGCACGCAGCCGCTGGTGGTGCAGCCCGTCACGATGACGGTATCCACGCCTTGCGAGACCAGGCGCGCGGCCAGGTCCGTGCCGGCGAAGCAGCTCGCGTATTTCTTGGACATGATGGAGTCGCCATCCACCGTGTCCAGGCGCGGATCGAGTCGGACGTTGTCGCTGCCTTCCAGCAGGCTGGCCATGCCGCCCATCTTGCGCTGCCAGACGCCGGCGTCGGACAGGTCGGCCCGGTAGCCCACCGTGAAGAAATGAATGGGCGCGCCGATCCGGCGGCATGCGGCGACGAGGCGGTTGGTGGCGAGCACCGCCTGCTTCAGGTCGGCGCCCAGGGGCTGCGCCGGGTCCGTGAAGCCGCGGATCATGTCGACGACGATCAGCGCGCAGTGGCGCCCGAAACCGATGCGGCGCCCGAAGCCCTTTTCCTTGAACAAGGGGTCGTCGATCTGCAAGTCCTGGTCCATTTCTCCTCCATGGAATGTGAACGGCCACTCGGTGGCTCTGGAGGAGAATTGGACCGCGCGGGAGGCGGCCCTGTCCAAGACGGGTTTCGGCTGGAAGCCATACGTGCGGGGTATGGCTGGCGCCGGCGGCTAGAACTTGTAGGTCGCGCTGGCGATGATGCTGCGGCGCGCGCCGTACCAGCAATCCCCGCGCGACAGGCACGTCGCCACGTAGGTCTTGTCGGTCAGGTTGTTCAGGTTGAGCGCGTAGCGCCAGTGGTCGGTCTCGTACGAGACCATGGCGTCGAACAGCGTGACCGATGGCGTGGTGGGGGCCACGCCATCGCGGAACGAGCTCATCCAGCGCACTCCGGCTCCCAGCGCGAAGCCGTTGACGCCACCCAGCGCGAAGCGCCACTTGCCCCAGGCTGCGGCCTGGTGGCGCGGCATGCCTTCGAGCGACTTGTCCAGGTCGATGTAGTTGTAGTGTGCGATCAGGTCGAAGCTGCGGGTGATCGCGCCGCGATACTCGAGCTCCAGGCCCTTGGTCTTGGTCGCGCCCACCTGGATGGAATAGAGCGGATTGGCCGGGTCGCCCGCCAACTGGTTCTTTTCCTTGAGCTGGTAGACCGAGGCGGTGGCCATGCGCCGGCCGTCGGCCGACTGGTGCTTGACGCCCACTTCCCACTGTTCGCCGCGCAGGGGCTTGAAGCGCGCGCCGCTCTTGTCGGTGCCGGGTACCGGCGTGAAGGATTCGCTGTAGTTGAGGTAGGGCGCCAGGCCGTTGTCGGCCACGTACATCACGCCCAGGCGCTTGGTCGTGGCATTGTCCTTCTCGTCGGCGCTGCCGGCCAGTCCGGCCGTGGTGCGGTCGTGGCGGATGCCGGCGGCCACGATCCAGTGCCTGCCTATCTTCATCTGGTCCTGCAGGTACAGGCCCGCCTGGCGCAGCGTATAGCGCGGCTCGTCGGTCAGCACGGGCGGCGTGTAGTTGCCGTAGACCGGATCGTAGGCGTCGATGGTGCCGCCGTCGGCGGTGCCGCTGCGGCGGTCGCGGCGGTAGCGGGTCCAGTCGAAGCCCAGCAATACCTGGTGCTGCACGATGCCGGTCTGCAGCTTGCCGGTCAGGTGCTGGTCCAGGGTGTCGATGCGCACCTTGGTGAAGGCGTCGTCCGCATAGCGGCCGATGCGGCGCTGGTTGATCGGATCGGCGGCCCAGCCGCCGGGTTCGGTGAACGAATCCGCATAATGCGTCAGGTAATCCACCTTGTTGTTGGCATGGCGCAAGCCCTGGCTGAAGGACCATTGGTCGTTGAAGCGGTGCTCGAACAGCCAGCCGAACGAGGTGCGGCGCGAATCGTAGCGGTCATGGCCGGGTTCGCCGATGAAGCGGCTGGTGGGGATCCTGCCGTTGGGATTGTCGGTGCGCATGCCCGACCACGGCATGAACTGCGCGGTCGAGCCGCTTTCATCCTTCTGCCACAGGCCTTGCAGCGTGAGCGACGTGGACGCGCTGGGGCGCCACGTCAGCGAGGGCATGACCAGGCTGCGGTTGTCCTTCACATAGTCGACCTGGGTGTCGGCATCGCGCTTGAGCGCGACGAGCCGGTACAGCCACTGCCCGTCGGCCGTCAGCGGCCCGGTCAGGTCCACCTGGGCCTGCTTGCGGCCGCGGTTGCCCAGTTGTATGCCCGCTTCGCCCTGGAACTCGGACTGCGGGCGTTTGCTCACCATGTTGATGATGCCGCCGGTGCTGCCCTGGCCATACAGCATGGCGGCGGGACCGCGCAGCACTTCCAGGCGCTCCAGCGTATAGGGCTCGGTGCGGGTGGTGCTGGTGTAGTAGTCGTAGTGCTGGCGCAGGCCGTCCAGGTACAGGGTGGGTTCGGTGCCGCGTATGCGCACCGAGTCGGCGCGCGAGTCGATGCCGTAGGCGTCCGATCGCACGCCGGCCGCGTAGCCCAGCGCGTCCTGCAGGTTGGTGGCCCCCTGGTCCGTCAACTGGTCGCGCGTGACCACGGTGACCGACTGCGGCGTCTCGTGCAGCGGCGTGTCCGTCTTGGTGGCGGTGGCCGAACGCTTGGCGGCGTAGCCGTAGACGGGACCGGTGGCGGTCTCTCGCTCGGGAGTGGCTTCGACGCGGATTTCCTGCAAGGTGGCCGGTTCGGTGGTCTGCGCGGGCAGGGCGGCGGGGAGCGCGCCCAGCGCGGCGGCCAGGCCCGCGCGGCGCAGTGGGGTGGAGAAGGGCGGCATGGGGTGCGATTTCCGGTATCTATGGGGAATAAATCTTTTAATGATAATTATTATCAATTCTATTTCAATAGTGAATTTGTAAACGCTGGAGTGGTCGGCACAAGATGCACGGACGAAAAAAAGCGGCCTGGAAAGGCCGCCCGGGTCAGGCGTGGCAAGGGCCCGGCGCGAGGCCGGGCCGGCCGTCACGGTTTGGCGTTGGGGAAGAACAGCTGCTGGCCGTCGATCTTGTAGCTGGCGATCGTTTGCTGCCCGGCCGGGGAAATGACCCAGTCCACGAACTTCTGCGCGGCCGCGACCTTGACGTGCGGATGCTTGGCCGGGTTGACGACCATCACGCCATACTGGTTGAAGAGGCGTTCGTCCCCTTCCACGAGGATGGCCAGGTTGCCCCGGTTCTTGAAGCTGAGCCAGGTGCCGCGGTCCGACAGCACGTAGGCGCCGGTGGACGAGGCCATGTTCAGCGCCGGTCCCATGCCGCAGCCGCAGGCCTTGTAGCCGGTGCCCTTCTTGTCGTCCAGGCCGGCTTCCTTCCAGTAGCGCAGCTCGGCCGAGTGCGTGCCGCTCTTGTCGCCGCGGGAGATGAACTCGGCGTTCGCCGCCGACAGCTTCTTCAGCGCCTGGACGATGTCCTTGCCCTTGACGCCGGCGGGGTCGGCGGCGGGACCGATCAGCACGAAGTCGTTGTACATGACCGGATAGCGCTTGACGCCGTAGCCCTCGGCGATGAATTTCTCCTCGGCGGCCTGGTCGTGCACGAACAGCACGTCGGCATCCCCGCGCCGGCCGGTGTCCAGCGCCTGGCCCGTACCCTGCGCGACCACCTTGATGTCGATGCCGCTGGCCTTCTTGAAGGCGGGCAGCAGGTGGGCGAACAGGCCGGACTGCTCGGTGGACGTGGTCGAGGCCATGACGATGGTTTCGGCGGCCGCGGGCAGGCTGGCCAGGGCGGCGGCCGCAGGCAGCAGGCAGCCCAGGACCAGCGGACGCAGGCGGTGGAAGAGCTTCATATTTTTTCTCCTTTGACGAAAAGACCGGCTTCCTCGGGCAGCGGCCCGTTGAAGAAAGCATGGACGGGAAGGTCCGCCAGGACGCGGCCCCGCTCCAGATAGACCACCCGGCTTGCCAGGCGCTTGACCTGGCCCAGGTTGTGGCTGCTGAACACCATGGTCATGGTGCGTCCCGAACGCGGCTGCGCGAATTCCTGCATCAAGGCTTCCACTTCGCGCTTGGCGTGTGGATCGAGATTGGCGGTGGGCTCGTCCAGCAGCAGGGCGTCCGCGTCCATGGCCCACGCCTGGGCCAGGGCCACCCGCTGTTGCTGTCCGCCGGACAGCGCCTTGGCATTGCGGCCGGCCAGTTCGGCCATGTCGACGCGCGCCAGCGCGCCCATGGCGGCCTGCCGCGCCCGGCGCCAGCCCATGCCCCGCAGCCACAGCCCCAGCGCGACGTTGTTGCGCACCGAGGTGCGCATCATGTGCGGCCGCTGGAACACCAGGGCCTGCCGGTTGCGCGGCAGACAGGAAACGGTGCCCGAGGAGGGAGCGAGCAGGCCATGCAGCACGCGCAGCAGCGTGCTCTTGCCGCTGCCGTTGGTGCCGACCAGCGCGACGCGTTCCCCCGCATGAATGGACAGGTCGACATCGTGCAGCGCGCGCACCGGCCCGTAGTGCAGGTCGACGCCGCGCAGCGAGAACAGGACCGGGGCAGGGGCCGGCGCCCGCAGGTCCGGCACGGCCGGGAGCGCGGCATCCGTGTCGACGCCCAGGGGCATGATCGAGGTCGCGCGCTTCATGCGGCCGGGTCCGGCATGCGCAGCCAGGCGGACAGGCCCGCGTCGCGCCGTTCGCGCCAGCGGCGCACCAGCGAGATCAGCGTGTTCAGCAGCAGGACCACGGCCAGCAGCACCATGCCCAGCGCCACGGCCAGCGGCAGGTCGCCCTTGCTGGTCTCGAGCGCGATGGCCGTCGTCATGACCCGCGTATAGCCTTCGATGTTGCCGCCGACGACCATCACGGCGCCCACTTCCGAGACGGCGCGGCCGAATGCCGCGATGAGGATGGTCAGCAGCGCGAAGCGCTCGTCCCAGGTCAGCAGCAGCCCGCGCATGAAAGTGCCCGCGCCCAGCGAACGCAACTGTTCGCCATGGCTGCGGTCGGCATCCTCGACCGCCTGCCGCGTCAACGCCATGACCACCGGCAGCACCAGGATGGACTGCGCCACCACCATGGCCTGGAACGAGAACATCCAGCCCAGAAAGCCCAGGGGGCCCGACCGCGACAGCAGCAGATAGACCAGCAGCCCCACCACGACGGACGGCAGCGCCAGCATGGTATTGAGCAGCGTCAGCACGGCCCCCCGCCCGGGGAACCGCGCCACCCCCAGCCATGCTCCCAGCACCAGCCCGGCGGCACAGGCCAGCAGACAGGCGCAGGCGCTGACCGCCAGCGACAGCCGGACGATGTCGAGCAGGACGGGATCGAGAGAAGTGATAAGGCGCAGCGCTGTGCCCGCGCTTTCCGCAAGAGTGTTCATGCCGTCTTCAAATGTGCCGCCCCAGAGTAACGGAGTGCGACAGCCGAAGCGATATGAAGCAGCGTGCATAGGTGTCCCACCCCCAAGCGGCCTTTGGCCGCTCCCCCTCAAGGGGGCGGCGCTGGCGGACCGGCAAAGCCGGATCCGCGGCGCCCTGGATCTAGTACCGTTTTTTTTGGTACGCCACACCGTTGCTACCGCTGGCAGCCAGCGATAGCACCGGAGCCACACCCCAAGATAGCGGTACTAGACCCAGGATGCGGTGGATCCGGCTCCGCCGGTCCACCCGCATCGCCCCCTGGGGGGCGCGCGAAGCGCGTAGGGGGGGGTCATATATACTCCTTCAGTGCATCAAATCGAACTCTCCTACACCTTCGGCGTACCGCGCGCCAACGCCGCCTCCATCCGCAATCCGCTGATGGACCTGCTGCATGCCATACGCGAGCAGGGTTCGATCTCGGCCGCCGCCAAGGCCCTGGACCTGTCCTATCGTCACGTCTGGGGCGAGCTCAAGCGCTGGGAAAAGAGTCTCGGGCACGCGCTGGTGGTCTGGGACAAGGGCCAGCCGGCCCGGCTGTCCGAGTTCGGCAACAAGCTGCTATGGGCCGAGCGGCAGGCGCAGGCGCGCCTGGCGCCGCAGATCGGCGCCTTGTACGCCGACCTGGAGCGCGCCTTCGCGGTGGCGTTCGACGATGCCGCCCACGTGGTGGCCCTGCATGCCAGCCATGACGACGCACTGGCATCGCTGCGCGAGCACGCCGTGGCCAGCGACAAGCTGCACCTGGACATACGTTTCACCGGCAGCGTCGATGCGATCAAGGCGTTGAACGAGGGCCGGTGCGTGATGGCGGGGTTCCATGTCCCCGCCGATTCCCCGCCGGGGTCGTTGGCCGAGCGCACGTACAAGCCGCTGCTGCGGCCCGGGCAGCACAAGATCATCGGCTTCGCGCGCCGCAGCCAGGGGCTGATGGTGGCGCGGGGCAACCCGCTGGGCATTGTTTCGCTGGCCGATCTCGCGCGGCCCGCTGTGCGCTTCGTGAATCGTCCGCTGGGCACCGGCACGCGGGTGCTGCTGGATGAACTGCTGGCCAGGCACGACTTGCCTGCGTCGGCCATCCAGGGCTATGCCCACACCGAGCCATCGCACGCGGCGGTGGCGCATGCGGTGGCCTCGGGCGCCGCGGACGCGGGCCTGGGCATCGAGGTCGCGGCGCGGGCCAGCCGGCTGGATTTCATCCCGCTGGTGTCCGAGAACTATTTCCTGGTGTGCCTGAAATCCACGCTGGAGCTGCCTTCGACCCAGGCCTTGCTGGGCATCCTGCGCAGCGAGTCCTGGCAGCGCAAGCTGGCGGCGATGCCGGGGTACCAGCCGCAGCAAAGCGGCGAGGTGTTGACGATGCGGCGCGTGCTGCCCTGGTGGAGTTTCCGCACGCCCAAGGCCGGCAAGCGCGCCTGAGCCCGCGCGGTCAGGCGCCCTGCGGCGCGGTGCGTGCGGGGCGGGGCGCCGCCGCCAGTTCCGGCTGCAGCGTCAGGCGCCAGGGCGCCGTATAGCAAAGGAAATGCTTGTTGGTGGCCCGGCCGATCGCGCACAGGCCCAGCCGCTCGGCCAGCTCGTAGCCCATCTGCGTGATGCCGCTGCGCGAGACGACGATGGGGATCCCCATCTGCGCCGCCTTGATGATCATTTCGCTGGTGAGCCGCCCCGTGGTGTAGAACACCTTGTCGTCGCCCGCCATCCGGGCCGGGTCCTGCAGCCACATCCATCCGGCGATGGTGTCGATGGCGTTGTGGCGTCCCACGTCCTCGACGAACTTCAGCATGCGCTCGCCCTGGAACAACGCGCACCCGTGCACGGAGCCGGCGGACTTGTAGGTGGTTTCCTGCAGCCGTATGGCATCCAGCAGGCCGTAGAGCTGGCCCTGGGTGAGACGCGCTTCGCCGGGCAGGCGGATGTCGTCGATCTCGTCCATCAGCCCGCCAAAGACGCTGCCCTGGCCGCAGCCGGTGGTGACCACGCGCTGGGAGGTGCGGGCTTCCAGGTCCTGGATGCCGTCGCGTGTCTGCACGGCCGCCGCCTGGACTTCCCAATCGACCGTGACCGCCTCGACCTCGTCTATCGAACGCACCAGTCGCTGGTTGCGCAGATAGCCCAGCACCAGCAGTTCGGGCATGGCGCCCAGGGTCATCAGCGTGACCAGTTCACGCTTGTCGACGTAGACGGTCAGCGAGCGTTCGGCCGGGATGGAAACCGTATCGCGTATGCCGTGTTCGTTGACGACGTCGATCTCGCGCGTCAGCGGGGCACGGGCATCGGTCAGGAAAGGACGGTGGCGGGGCGATGCGGTCACTGTTTGGGCGTGGTGGCGTCGGGCGCCGCGGAATTGTGCGGCGCCTTGGCCGTTTCCGAAGGCGAGTGCGCGCCTGCGGCCTCCAGCGGCTTGGCCTCGGGCGGCGTGTAGACGAACGGGCCCGGATCGGCGCAGGGCGGCGTGGACGCGGATGCGTGGACGGGCTTGCCGGCGGCGCGCGCGCTGGCGAAATAGGCGGCCGCGGCCTTGTCCTGCGCCTGGCAGAGCTTGTAGCCGTCGACCTTGGCGGCCCAGGCCGTGCGGGCGGCCGCCTCGGCCGCCTTGGCCTGGGCCTCGGGGCTGGGTGGGGGCAGCTTGGCCAGGGAGGCGGTGGAGAAGACGGCCAGCAGCAGCGCGAGGGCGGTTTTCATGCAGGATCTCCTGGTCGGGGCCGGCGGTTCAGGCGTTCGCCGGCCGGGTGTCCGGCTTCTTCTGGGCGGGCTGGGTGCGCTGGGCGGGGATCTTGCCCGCCTGGATGTCGTTGTACCAGAGTTCGTGGTGCTCGCGGGCCCAGGCCTCGTCCACGTAGCCGGTCTTCATGGCCTTGTAGGCGCCCTTCATGCCTATGGTGCCCAGGTAGATGTGGCCCATGAACATGCACATCATCAGGATGGTCGCCACGGCGTGGACCATGTGCGCGACCTGCATGGTGCCGCGGGTGTAGACCAGGCCGGGGATGACCCGGTCGAGCACCAGCCCCGAGCCGATGACGATGAAGCCCAGGAACAGCACGCCGCCCCAGAATACGAGCTTTTCGCCGGCGTTGAAGCGTCCGGAGGGAACGTGCTGGCCGTTGAAGAGGCCGCCGCCCTTGCGCAGCCAGACCAGGTCGTCGCGCGTGGGGAGGTTGTCGCGGATGAAGGTGAAGAACACCACGATCAGCGACACCGCGAACAGGGGGCCGACGAAATTGTGGACGGTCTTGAGTACCCAGGTCATCCAGCCGAACAGCGCCTCGCCCATGATGGGCAGCAGGAAGAATTTGCCGAAGGCCATGACCAGCCCGGAGATGGCCAGGATGACGAAGGCAATGGCGTTGACCCAGTGCGCCGCGCGTTCGAAATAAGTGAAGCGCTCGATCTTGCGCCCGGTCTCCGCCCCGTGCACGGTGAGGGGGCCCTTGGCGAAGTAGAACAGGGCGATGGCCACGAGCACGATCAGCAGCAGCGACCCGCCGTACGGGATGAGCCAATCGTTGCGGACCTGGCGCCACGCTTCGCCGGCGGAGGTGTACTTCGAGCCGGGGTATTGCACGAAGCGCTGGATCAGCACGCCGGCTTCCGGCGCCTGGCTGTGGGGCAGGCTGCTATAGCCGGGCTGGCCGGAATTCACCAGCCGCCAGTTCGGCGCGTTGTTGCCGGGCTGAACCTGCGCGCGTTCGGCGTTGGTCTGCTTGGCATAACCCGGGTCCTGGCTGGCGTCGGGCTTGACTTCGAAGATATTGGCGCTCTGGATGGCGCCCATCGAGGTGCCCGAAGGCTGCGACGCGGCGTCCGCCGCCGAGGCGGCCATCGGGCCCAGCGTGGCGCCGCACAATGCGAGCGCGGCGAGTAGCGACCGTAACATGGCGTCCTCCGGTCAGTTCACTCGGGGGTATTCGTTCTGCCCCCGTTGGGCGCGTGCCTTGAGTTCCTGCTCCCAGCTGTTCCGGTCTCCCGCCGTCCATCCCGGGGCGGTGAAGGCCGAGACGCCGGTGCCTTCGTAGGCGGGCTTGCCGTTCTCGGCCTTGCCCTGGTAGAGCGCCTGTTCCCGTTCGGTGCAGGCCGCCGTGCCGAGCACCAGCGCGACGGCGAGGAAGGTGGCTGCTTTCATCACTTGCCTCCGTTCGCTGTTCCGTTCGGCTGGGCGCCCTGCGGCGGCTGGCCGGCCTGCTTGGAACCGTAGGCCGTGCCCCAGCCCCAGACTTCGGCGCCCTTGCCGCGCGTGATCACGCGCGTGCGGAAGATGTCGGCGATCACGTCGCCGTCGCCGCCCAGCAGCGCCTTGGTCGAGCACATTTCGGCGCAGGCCGGCAGCTTGCCTTCGGCCAGCCGGTTGCGGCCGTATTTCTTGAACTCTTCCTCGCTGCCGTGGGCTTCCGGCCCGCCGGCGCAGAAGGTGCACTTGTCCATCTTGCCGCGTACGCCGAAGGTGCCCTGCGACGGGAATTGCGGGGCACCGAACGGACAGGCGTAGGAACAGTAGCCGCAGCCTATGCAGGTGTCCTTGTTGTGCAGCACCACGCCTTCGTCGGTGTGGTAGAAGCAGTTGACCGGGCAGACCGCCATGCAGGGGGCGTCGCTGCAGTGCATGCAGGCCACCGAGATGGACTTCTCGCCCGGCACGCCGTCGTTGAGCGTGACCACGCGCCGGCGGTTCACGCCCCACGGGACTTCGTGCTCGTTCTTGCACGCCGTGACGCAGGCATTGCATTCGATGCAGCGCTCCGCATCGCAGATGAACTTCATTCTGGCCATGGCGCGCTCCTTATGCCTTCTCGATGTTGCAGATAGTGGTCTTGGTTTCCTGCATCATGGTGACGCTGTCGTAGCCGTAGGTAGTGGCGGTGTTGACCGCCTCGCCGCGCACGATGGGGGCCGCGCCTTCGGGGTAGTAGGCCAGGAGGTCCTTGCCCTGCCAGCGCCCGGCGAAGTGGAAAGGCATGAAGGCGGTGTCCGGCGCGACGCGCTCGGTGACCAGCGCCTGCACGTTGAGCCGTGCGCCGGTGGGCGTGACCACCCAGCAGCGCGAGCCGTTGGTGATGCCGCGCTCGGCCGCCGCCTTGGGATTGATCTCGACGAAGCTTTCCTGCTGCAGCTCGGCCAGCCAGGGGTTGGACCGGGTTTCGTCGCCGCCGCCCTCGTACTCGACCAGGCGGCCGGACGTGAGGATGATGGGGAATTTCTCGTACAGCTTGTCGTCGACGTTCTTCTGCTGCAGCGACTTGTACAGCGTGGGCAGGCGCCAGAAGGTCTTCATGTCGTCGTGCGACGGGTACTTGGCGACCAGGTCGGGACGCGTGCCGTAGATGGGCTCGCGATGCTGCGGGATGGGGTCGGGGAAGTTCCAGACCACCGCGCGCGCCTTGGCGTTGCCAAAGGGATGGCAGCCGTGGTTCTTCATGACCACGCGGATGATGCCGCCGGACAGGTCGGTCTTCCAGTTCTTGCCTTCGGCTGCAGCCTTTTCGGCGTCGGTCAGTTCGTCCCACCAGCCGAGCTTCTTCATCAGCACGTGGTCGAACTCGGGATAGCCGGTCGGGATGTCCGCCCCCTTCGAGTGGGAGCCGTCCTCGGCGAGCAGGTTGACGCCGTTGCGCTCGACGCCGAAGTTGGCGCGGAAGTTGCCGCCGCCGTCCATGACGTGCTTGGAGGTGTCGTAAAGGTTGGGCGAACCCGGATGCTTGAGCTCGGGGGTGCCGAAACAGGGCCAGGGCAGGCCGAAGTAGTCGCCGGCGATGTCGTAGCCGGTTTCCTTGTCGACCACGCTGCCCTTGGCGCGCAGCGTCTTGACGTCGAAGGCGTGCATCAGGCGCATGTGGGCCTTGAGCCGCTCCGGGCTCTGGCCGGTGTAGCCGATGGTCCAGTTGCTGCGGTTGATCTCGCGCAGGATGTCCTCGATCACGGGCTCGTCCATGCCCTTGACCTTCTGCATCTTGTAGTTCTTGCACAGCTCGTTGCCGAAGCCGAGTTTCTGCGCGAGCTGGTACATGATCATGTGGTCGCTGCGGCTTTCCCACAGCGGCTCGATGACCTTCTCGCGCCACTGCAGCGACCGGTTCGAGGCCGTACAGGAGCCGCTGGTCTCGAACTGCGTGGCCGCGGGCAGCAGGTAGACCGCGCGCTTGGGATTGAGATCCTCGCTCTTGCCCGGCATGGCGGCCATGGCCGCCGTGGCCGACGGATACGGGTCGATCACCACCAGCAGGTCGAGCTTGTCCATGGCCCGCTTCATTTCCAGCCCGCGCGTCTGCGAGTTGGGCGCGTGGCCCCAGAAGATCACCGCGCGCAGGTTGGAGTCCTGGTCGATGACGTCATTGTTTTCCAGCACGCCGTCGATCCAGCGCGAGACGGTGATGCCCGACTTGGTCATCATCGCGGGCGAGGCGTAGCGGCTCTTGATCCACTCGTAGTCGACGTCCCAGACCTTGGCGTAGTGGCGCCACGAGCCTTCGGCCAGGCCGTAGTAGCCGGGCAGGGAATCGGGGTTGGGGCCGACGTCGGTCGCGCCCTGCACGTTGTCGTGGCCGCGGAAGATGTTGGCGCCGCCGCCCGAGACGCCGATGTTGCCCAGCGCCAGCTGCACGATGCAGGAGGCGCGCACCATGGCGTTGCCGATGCTGTGCTGGGTCTGCCCCATGCACCAGACCAGCGTGCTGGGGCGGTTCTCGGCCATGGTCTTGGCCACCTCGTATACCGTGGCCTCGTCCACGCCGCAGACGTCCTGCACCTTGTCCGGCGTCCACTTGGCCATGACGTCGGCCTTGACGTCCTCCATGCCGTAGACGCGGGCGTTGATGTAGTTCTTGTCTTCCCAGCCGTTCTTGAAGATGTGGTAGAGCACGCCGAACAGGAAGGCCACGTCGGTGCCCGAACGGATGCGGATGTACTTGTCGGCCTTGGCGGCAGTGCGCGTGAAGCGCGGATCCACCACCATGACCTTGCAGCCGGTTTCCTTGGCGTGCAGCAGGTGCAGCATGGACACCGGGTGGGCCTCGGCGGCGTTGGAGCCGATGTAGAGCGCCGCCTTGGCGTTCTGCATGTCGTTGTACGAGTTCGTCATCGCGCCGTAGCCCCAGGTATTGGCGACGCCGGCGACGGTGGTCGAGTGGCAGATGCGGGCCTGGTGGTCGCAGTTGTTGCTGCCCCAGAAGCTCATGAACTTGCGCAGGAGGTACGACTGTTCGTTGTTGTGCTTGGAGGAGCCGACCACGTACACCGAGTCGGGGCCGCTTTCCTTGCGCAGTTCGAGCATCCTGGCGGAGATTTCCTCCAGCGCCGTGTCCCAGCTGATGCGCTCGTACTTGCCGTTGACCAGCTTCATCGGGTAGCGCAGGCGGTGCTCGCCGTGGCCGTGCTCGCGCACCGAGGCGCCCTTGGCGCAGTGGGCGCCGAGGTTGATGGGCGAATCGAACACGGGTTCCTGCCGGACCCAGACGCCGTTCTCGACCACGGCGTCGATGGCACAGCCCACCGAACAGTGCGTACAGACGGTGCGCTTGACTTCGACCTTGCCTTTTCCGGTGCCGGCTTTCTGCTCGGCGTCGGCAGCCCCGGCTTTCTTGACCAGGCTCAGTTGGGAGGCAGCCAGCCCGGCGCCTATGCCCACGCCGGAACGGCGCAGGAAGGTGCGGCGGTCCATCGTCGGCAGGGCGTGGGCCATGCCGCGGCGCAGGCTGTGGACGAAGGGGGACGATGAAGCGCCGGATGCGGCGGCGCTGGTTTTCTTGGTCAGCAACATGCCGTGCTCCGGTGGTTAGACCAGCGTGGACTTGTAGTAGCGCTTGACGTGTTCGGTGACGCTGTAGCCACCGCCACGTTCGGGGGCCGGCTTGGCGGCCGCGGCGGGCGCCGGATCCTGGCGGAGGGAGGGGGCGACTGCGGCGCCTACGGCAGCGGCGCCGGCGGCTGCGGCGCCTACGAAGAATCCCCTGCGGGATATCTTGGCGGCATTTTTCGACATGGCTGTCTCCGTTGGGCCGGGAGATATGAAGTGCAGTGCATACTGTACCCCTGGTAACTGGTAACAGGCAATGGTGCTCGTCCTTGAAAAGGGGGGGTATACCCTCGCTTTCGGCCTGGCCGCCGCCTCCGGCCGGAGCGGCGGTCAGGCCAGCATGTCGAATCCCTGGGCTTCCACGCTGGCGAAGGCGCGGGTGAATTCCGCCAGCGAGGCATAGAAGCGGGCCCGGGCATGCCCGGAAATCGCGTCGCACATGGCATGGATCCATGGCAGCAGGTGTTCGCCGAAGAAGCGCCGCTGCGAGGCGAGGTTGCACTGCGCCGCGTCGTCGCCGGCGATGAGGTAGCGCATCACCTCGCACAGGTAGGCGATGTGGTCCTCGGTCTCGGGCATGGCCGGGTCGCGGGCAAGGCCCAGCCCGGCCAGGTCGTCGCGCAGCTTGACCAGCGATTTCTCGTTCAGGAAACCGTTCAGGTAGTGCGAGGCGTACAGGTAGACCTCGGGCTTGCCGATGCCGCCGAACAGGGCGTCGTACTCGTCGCGCAGGGCGCGATCGTCCGCCGCGCGCGCCGCCGCGACCAGGTCGCGCCACGGGCCTTCGAGAAAAGCGCCGGCGGTCGGGGCGTCGGTGGCGGCATCGCGCAGCCGGGCCGCGAAGGCCGCATCCGGCGGCGCATAGTACAGCCGGGCCAGGACGCCGTAGATCTCGGCGCGGGCGATTTCCTCGTCGAGCGAGGCGGAGCCGATGTCGGCGGGGGAAATGGAGGCGGTCATAGGTCGGTAATGCGCGTTTCGCCGGCGGCGGAATAGAGGTCGACCACGCGGCAGTCGCCGCACATTTTCAGGCGCGCAAGACCCTCGCCCTGGAACATGGGATGGTTGCCGAGCCGGGCCAGCATGGTCTCGATAGCCTTTTGGGTGCCGAAGGGCTTGCCGCAGCGCACGCAATGATAGGGCGCGGTTTCGTTCAGCACGCGTGCCTGCTTGCGCTCGGGGGCGAGCAGCAGCCGCGGCTCCAGTTGCAGGGCGTTCTCGGGACAGGTCGTCACGCACAGGCCGCATTGCGTGCAGTTCTTCTCGACGAAGCGCAACTGGGGCGTTTCGGGGTTGTCCAGGAGCGCGCTGGCGGGGCAGGCGCCCACGCAGCTCATGCAGAGCGTACAGGCGTCCTTGTCGATGGCCAGGCTGCCGAGCGGCGATCCGGCGCCGGGCACGCCCCCGGGCAGGGGCACGGCTTCGCCGGACGGACGCGGCGCATGGGCGACCAGGTGGTCCAGCGCCAGATCCAGCGTGCTGCGCTTTTCCCGCACCATGGCGTAACGGGCCGCCGTCGCGGGCACGCCGGGCCGGCGCGCGCCGAGGTCGCGCAGCGCCGCATCGAGGTCCTCGGTCGAGGCGGGCCGCAGCAGGTGCAGGTGCGGGCCCGCGTATCCCAGCCCGTCGAGGATGGCCTGGGCTACGTTCATTTGCGCGGCCAGCGCCTCGAGATACTGCGGCGCTTCCTCGTCGGTCGCGAGCACCGCCACTTGCGAGGCGCCGAGCGCGATGGCGCCCAGCCAGGCTTCCAGGCCCAGGCTGGCCGTGTGCCAGACGGCCAGCGGAATTACATTGGCCGGGACGCCATGCCGCTTGCCCAGGCTGGCCTCGCGGCCCAGCCGTTCGACCAGGCGGCGTCCCGCCTCCTGGCTATGGACCAGCAGCACCGGCGCCTGGCCGCCGGCCTGCGCGTAGGTGGAGAGCAGTGTGCGCAGCGTCGCCCCCTGGTCGGAAACGGGGGGGTAGGCATAGGTGAGCGCGCCCGTGGGGCACGCGGTCGTACAGGCGCCGCAGCCCACGCAGAGATGGGGATTGACCTTGATCTGCTGGCGGGCCTTGTCGCTCTCGACCGCCTGGGCCGAACAGATGTCGACGCAGGCGCGGCAGCCGACGGTGTCGTTGCGGCTGTGGGCGCACAGCGATTGCTTGTATTCGAAGAACTTGGGCTTCTCGAACTCGCCCACCATGTCGCGCAGCTTCATCAGCGGCGCGGGATCGGTGCCATCCCAGGCGAAGTAGCCCTGTGGCGGCGCGTGCTGGCCGAACAGTGTCCGCGGACCCAGTTCCAGGACCAGGTCGAAGCGCGCCTGCTGCCGCTCGAAGGACCGGTGGAAGTCGATCGCGCCCGCCACCGTACAGGCGGCGACGCAGGCACGATGCCCATCGCAGCGATCGAGGTCGATCTGGTAGTCCAGGCCGATGGCCGATTCCGGACAGGCGGCGAGGCAGGCGTTGCAGCGGGTGCAGAGATCGAGGTCTATGGGATTGGACTGGGTCCAGGCCAGGTCGAACGCGCCCAGCCAGCCTTGCAAGGACTCCAGGCGGCCGCCGAGCACGGGATGGCGCCGTTCCTGCTCGCCGCCGACCGGTCCCGCGCCGCGCGCGAAGATCGTGATCTCGAGCGTATCGGCCAGCAGCGCGGCCGCGCGTTCGGCCGCATCGAGCGGGCCGATGATCAGCAGCCGCCCCGAGCTCCGGTAGGTGACGGCGGGAACCGGGTCCGGCTCCGGCAGCCGCGCGGCGGCAAGCAACGCGGCCAGCTTGGGCATCGCTTCGGCCGCATCCCGGCTCCAGCCGCCCGTTTCGCGGATGTTAACGAAGCGCACCGGCGCTACCGCGCCTTCCGTGTGTTCGCCGATTTCCGCGAACAGGCGCTTTTCCTGCGTACAGGCGACGACCACCGGGACGGCGCCCGCGACGGCCTGCTGGAAGGCGCCGGCCTCGCGCCGGCAAAGGGTGGAATGCTGGACCAGCTTTTCGCCGAGCGCCTCTCCCAGAGAGGCGGGATCCAGCGGCATGGTCTTGTTGCAGTCGCAAATCAGTGTGGGCATGGGGCACTCATGCAGGCCCTAGGTCTTGCGATCGGGCTCGGGAAAGTCGAAATGCGCCTGGCCGTCGCTGGGCGAACCGGCCGATGCGTCAGACTCTAGCATGGAACTTTCGGCGGCATCATGGGCGTTATCCACCTGTCCGGCGTCCATCGGGGAGGGATCGGCAGGGGGCGCGTTCGGCGCGGCGTTTTCCGGCGCGGAAGCCGCGCCGCCGGCGGCCGCTTCCGGTTCGTCCTCGACCAGGGCCAGCACGCGCGCGCTGACCATCTTCTTCAGCATGGACGCGGGCAGCGCTTCCGGCGACGAGTAGTCGTCGATGTAGACGTCCAGGCCGTCCATGACGTTGTGGTGCGGGTCGGAGAAAAGTTTTTTCAGGGCCGCCAGCTTGACGTCCTGCGCGACGCCCGGCCGCATGAAAGACGAGAAGTCGGATTGCGGGCTCAGCGCGGCGAGGTCTTCCAGCGTCGGCACGCGCGTGGGCTCGCCGTGCGGCCCGGGCGGGACGGCGCCGGTGTGGCGCGGGGGCGGAGGGGAGTCCTGGAGCGGAGCGCCGCCGGGCGCCGCGGGGTCCGGCGTGTGCGCGTCCGCCGGCGCCGCGGAAACATCGCGCTCGGGGGCGGCATCCGGCCGTGGCGGATCGACGTCGGCACGCGACTCGGCCTTGCGCCGGGACCAGCGGCCGAAGAAGCCCTCGTTATCGCGACTCATGGCCGGCCGCCTCAGGCAATGCGCGGACCGCGCCGCGCGGCGTCGATCGTCATGTGTCGTCTCCGTTGCGCCGGTCCCCGGTGCTGACCGACGCCGGATTGCCGAAGCGGTCCTGCAGCGGTACGAAGCTGACTGGCCGGCGCTTGCGCTTGGGTTCGACCACGTAGTGTTCGGCCACGAACGCCCGCAGCCAAGCGACGACGGGTTCCGGCGCGGGTACCTGCTCGACCGTTTCCTGCGCGTCGAGCAGGCGGCCGGCGTGGTAGTAGCTCAGGGTCACGAGTTCCGGGCGGGCGAGCGGCTCGTCGTCGACCGAGGCGGCGTCTTCCATGCGCCACATGACGAACCAGCACGGCGCCTCGGTGGTCGCATTCAGGTAGTAGCCCTCGGCGTCGTCCTTGAGCAGGTCGACGGTGTAGCCGGGATGCAGCCACAACTCGCCCTCGTCATCCTTGCGCAGGCGATGCGGCGCGTCGCCGAAGCCGGGTTCGGCGGCGACCACGTCGGCGAGGATCCAGCGCCAGGCCTGCCACCGGCTCATCGGGCCATGCACGCGCTCCTTGCGCATGATCACGGCGACATCGATGCGGGGCGTCTGCTCGCTCATCCCGGCCTCGGCATCAGGAATCCGCACTGATGGAAATGGTCGGGAACTTGGACGAGAAGTCCTTGTTCTTGGCCGCGACGGCCACCGCCACCTGCCGCGCCACGGCCTTGTAGAGGCCGGCGACCTCGCCATCCGGATCGGCCACCACCGAAGGCTTGCCGCTGTCGGCCTGGAGACGGATGTTGATGTCCAGCGGCAGGGCGCCGAGGTAGGCCACCTCGTATTCCGCGGCCATTCTCTTGCCGCCTTCGGCGCCGAAGATGTGCTCGACATGCCCGCACTGGCTGCAGACGTGCACCGCCATGTTCTCGACCACGCCCAGGATGGGCACGCCCACCTTCTCGAACATCTTGATGCCCTTGCGTGCGTCAAGCAGGGCGATGTCCTGCGGCGTGGTGACGATGACCGCGCCGGTCATGGGCACGCGCTGGCTCAGCGTGAGCTGGATGTCGCCGGTGCCGGGCGGCATGTCGACGATGAGGTAGTCGAGATCCTTCCAGTTGGTCTGCCGCAGCAACTGCTCGAGCGCCTGCACGGCCATCGGGCCGCGCCATATCATGGCTTCGTCGTGCGCGACCAGGAAGCCGATGGACATGACCTGCACGCCATAGTTCTCCAGGGGCTCCATGGTCTTGCCGTCGTCGCTGACCGGGCGGGCGTCGATGCCCATCATGAGCGGCTGGCTGGGGCCATAGATGTCGGCGTCCAGCAAGCCGACGCGCGCGCCTTCGGCGGCCAGCGCCAGCGCCAGGTTGACGGCGGTCGTGCTCTTGCCGACGCCGCCCTTGCCCGAGGCGACGGCAACGATGTTCTTGACTCCTTGCAGGAGCGGCACGCCTCGCTGGACCGCATGCGCGATGATCTCGCTGCGCACGTTGGCGCTGACATTGGTCACGCCGGGCACGGTCCTGGCGGCGGCGATGAGCGCGCTGCGCAGGGCCGGTATCTGGCTCTTGGCGGGATAGCCGAGCAGGACGTCGAACGAGACGTCGCCGCCGTTCACTTCGAGGTTCTTGACAGCTCGGGTGGAGACGAAGTCCTTGCCGGTGTTCGGATCGACGACCGTTTGCAGGGCCTGGAGGATGGAATCGGTTGTGGCCATTGGAATGGGGCGGGCTCGTGGATGGAAAGCTGCGTATCGCAGGGCCGATGAGGGATATTAGACCACCACCCGGTAGGGGGCGAAATCCCGATGTTCGTCGTCTATACTCAGCCGCATGATCGACAGAGATTCCATTACCGGCGTGATCCTGGCCGGCGGCCGCGGCAGCCGTATGGGCGGCGTCGACAAGGGCCTGCAGAACTACCAGGGCATTCCGCTGGCCATGCACGCGTTGCTCAGGCTCGGGCCCCAGGTTGGGCAGATCCTGGTCAACGCCAACCGCAACCTGGCCGCCTATGAATCCCTCGGCGCGCCCGTCTGGCCCGATGTCCTGCCCGACTACGCCGGGCCGCTGGCGGGGTTCCTCACCGGGCTCGAGCATTGCGAGACGCCCTACCTGGTGACCGTGCCGTGCGATACCCCCAAGTTCCCCGAGGACCTGGTCGCCCGGCTCGCGAGCGGGCTGGAAGCCGCCGATGCCGAGATCGCGATGGTGGCTACCCCCCAAGGCGGCGTCATGCGTACCCAGCCCGTGTTCTGTCTGATGAAGGCGGAACTGCTGGACAGCCTCGTGGCGTTCACCGCGGCCGGTGAACGCAAGATCGACAAATGGACCGCCACGCACCGCTGCGTCGACGTTCCCTTCGATGACCCGGCGGCCTTTGCCGGTGCCAATACGCTGGCCGAACTGCAGCAGCTTTGACGCCATGAACGACAAGACCGCCCCTACGCTCGAAGAAATCTCGTCCTGTGTCAACGGCTACGATCCGAACGCCTTGCCGGTGGCGCAGGCGCGCGAGTTCATCGCGCGCCTGGTGCCTCGCGTGGACGGCGTGGAAATGCTGGCGCTGCGCTCGGCCCTGGGCCGCGTGCTGGCCCGCGACATCGTTTCCGACATCGACGTGCCGGCGCACGACAACTCGGCCATGGACGGCTACGCGCTCTGCGGGATCGATCTCGCGCAAGGCCACGATACGATCCTGCAGGTCGTGGGCAGCGGCCTGGCCGGCAACGGTTTCCAGGGCAACGTCGCGCCGGGGCAATGCGTGCGCATCATGACGGGCGCCACCATGCCCGCCGGGCTGGACACCGTCGTGCCGCAGGAGTTCGTCAAGCTCGACGGCGACCGGGTCACCATACCGGCCGGCGCGGTCAAGCCCGGCGAGAACCGCCGGCTGGCCGGCGAGGACCTCGCCCGCGGCGACGTCGCGCTGGCCGCCGGCCGGGTGCTGCGGCCGGCGGATCTCGGCATGCTGGCCTCGCTCGGCAGGGCGGAGGTCCCCGTATGGCGCCGCCTGCGCGTCGCGTTCTTTTCCACCGGGAACGAATTGCGCTCCATCGGCGAGACGCTCGATGCGGGCTGCGTCTACGACAGCAACCGCTACACCCTCTGGGGCATGCTGCAGCGGCTGGGGGTGGAGATCCTCGACATGGGCGTGGTGGGGGACGATCCGCAGGCGCTGGAAGCGGCGTTCCGCGACGCCGCCGCGAATGCCGACGTGGTGATTACCTCGGGCGGCGTGAGCGTGGGCGAGGCCGACTACACCAAGACCATCATGGCCAGGCTGGGAGACGTCCTGTTCTGGCGCATTGCCATGCGGCCCGGCCGGCCGATGGCCATCGGGCGTATCGAGACCGGCGGCCGCAGCGCCATCCTGTTCGGGCTGCCCGGCAATCCGGTGGCTGTCATGGTGACTTTCTATGCGCTGGTGCGCGATGCCTTGCTGGCCATGAGCGGCGCCCAGCCGGCGCCGTTGCCCATGCTCCGCGCCGCCAGCGCCGGCGCGATACGCAAGAAGCCGGGCCGCACCGAATACCAGCGCGGCATCGTCACGCCGGCTCCCGGCGGAGGCTGGGAAGTACGCATCACCGGTTCGCAAGGCTCGGGCATCCTGCGCAGCATGAGCCAGGCCAACGGCCTGGTGGTGCTCGGCCACGAGCAGGGCAATGTGGCGGCCGGCGACCTGGTCGATGTCCTGCCTTTCGACGGATTGATCTGATGATGCGCGTCCTGGGGCTGGCCGGGTGGAGCGGCGCCGGCAAGACTACGCTCCTGTCGAGGCTGATTCCCGTCCTCCGGGCGAAGGGGTACAGCGTGTCGACGCTCAAGCACGCCCACCATACCTTCGACATCGACAAGCCGGGCAAGGACTCCTACTTGCACCGCGAAGCGGGGGCCTCGGAAGTGCTGGTGGCCTCGAGCCACCGCTGGGCGCTGATGCATGAATTGCGCGGCGAGGCCGAACCCCGGCTGGGTGAACTGCTGTCCCGGTTCACGCCGGTGGACCTGATCCTCGTCGAGGGTTTCAAGCGCGATCCGCACGTCAAGATCGAGGTGCATCGATCGGGCAACGGCAAGCCCTGGCTGTATCCGGACGATCCCAGCATAGGCGCCGTCGTCAGCGACGTGGCGCCCCCCGGCGGCGGCTTGCCCTTCGTCGGCCTGGACGATCTGGACGGCATTGCGGGCCTGGTGGTGGATCTTGCCTGGCCCCTCGACCGAACGCTGGTCGCTCTGAGGGGGTAGCCCCCTACGCGCTGACGCGCGCCGGGCTGCCAGCGGTAGCAACGGTGTGGCAATTTAAGAAATTCGCACTAGATCCAGGGCGCCGCGGATCCGGCTTTGCCGGTCCGCCAGCGCCGCCCCCTTGAGGGGGAGCGGCCGAAGGCCGCTAGGGGGTGGGCTTCCCCTACAACCGCTTTATCAGCGCGGAAGTATCCCAGCGGTTGCCGCCCATCTGCTGCAGATCGGCATAGAACTGGTCGACCAGGGCGGTAACCGGCACGCGGGCGCCGTTGCTGCGGCTTTCGTCCAGTACCAGGCTCAGGTCCTTGCGCATCCAGTCCACCGCGAAGCCGAAGTCGAACTGGCCGTCGACCATGGTCGCGCCGCGGTTCTCCATTTGCCAGCTTTGTGCCGCGCCCTTGGATATCACGTCCAGCACCAGCTTCATGTCCAGGCCGGCCTTCATGCCGAACGCGATGCCTTCCGACAGGCCCTGCACCAGCCCGGCGATGCATATCTGGTTGACCATCTTGGCAAGCTGTCCGGCTCCGGATTCGCCGATGCGGGTGACGGCACGGGAATAGGCCAGGGCTACCGGCCGCATGCGATCGAATGCGTCCTGATCGCCGCCGCACATCACCGTCAGGACGCCGTTGACGGCGCCGGCCTGGCCGCCGGAGACGGGGGCATCGATGAAACCGACTTCCTGGTCGCGCGCCGTCGAATAAAGCTCGCGCGCCACCTTGGCCGAGGCTGTCGTATGGTCGACCAGCAGCGAGCCGGGCTTCATGCCGGCCAGCGCGCCGTCCGGACCCAGCACGACGCTGCGCAGGTCGTCGTCATTGCCGACGCAGACGAACACCATGTCGGCGCCTTCGGCGGCTTCGCGCGGCGTGGGAGCGTGGGTGCCGACGAATTCCTGCGTCCACTCGCGCGCCTTGGAAGGCGTCCGGTTGTAGACCCGGACGGCATGCCCCGCCTGGGCCAGATGGCCAGCCATCGGGAAGCCCATGACACCCAGGCCGATGAAGCTGACGTTGAGCGGGGAGGTGGGTTCGTAGGTCTTGGTGCCGATCGATGCCATGCTGATTCTCCGTTGCCAATGGGCAAAGTGTATAGCGTCCCGGCGGTAAAAATCCCTCACGCTGGGCCCTGCGGGCCGTCGCTGCTCCTCGAGGGCGCCCGCCAGCGGGGCCGGGTTGGGTTCGCCCTGGCGTCTCCAAGGCAAAAAAAAGGGCGCCGACATGGCGCCCTTTTTATCGCCGCGCGAGGCGGCGGGTATCTTCGTCAGTCTTCGACGAAGGTTTCTTCGCGCTTCTTGCGGATCGTGGGCGAGGCCACGATGAGCACCAGGATGGCGGCGATGACCAGCAGGGTCGCCGACAGCGGGCGCGTCACGAAGGTCGTGAAATCGCCGCGAGACAGGAGCAGGGCGCGGCGGAAGTTCTCTTCCATCATGGGGCCGAGGACCAGGCCCAGCAGCAGCGGGGCGCCTTCGCACTTCAGCTTGGACCAGATATAGCCGATCACACCGAAGGCCGCCGTCATCCAGATGTCGAACACGTTGTAGTTCAGCGTGTAGACACCGATCGAGCAGATCAACAGGATGGCCGGGAACAGGATGGGATAGGGAACCTTCAGCAGCTTGACCCAGATACCGATCAGCGGCAGGTTCAGGATCACCAGCATCAGGTTGCCGATCCACATCGACACGATCAGGCCCCAGAACAGGTCCGGGTTCGAGGTCATGACCTGGGGACCAGGCTGGATGTTGTGGATGGTCATGGCGCCGACCATCAGGGCCATGATGGCGTTGCCCGGGATACCCAGCGTGAGCAGCGGGATGAACGAGGTCTGCGAGCCGGCGTTGTTGGCCGATTCGGGGCCTGCCACACCGCGGATGTTGCCCTTGCCGAAGGTTTCCGGCTTCTTGGACAGCTTCTTCTCGACTGTGTAGGACGCGAACGAGGACATCACCGCGCCGCCGCCGGGCAGGATGCCCAGCGCCGAACCGATGGCCGTGCCGCGGACGATGGCGGGCGCTGCTTCCTTCAGGTCGCTCCAGGTCGGGTACAGGTGGCCGATCTTGTCCAGGAAGACTTCGCGCTCTTCCTTCTGCTCGACGTTGCTGATGATTTCCGAGAAGCCGAACACGCCCATGGCCACGGCGGCGAAATCGATGCCGTCGGTCAGCTCGGGAATGCCGAACGAGAAGCGGGCCACGCCGGAGTTCACGTCGGTGCCCACCATGCCGATCAACAGGCCCAGCAGGATCATGCAGATCGCCTTGAGCAGCGAGCCGGACGCCAGCACCACGGCGCCGATCAGGCCCAGGCACATCAGCGAGAAGTATTCCGCGGGACCGAACTGGAATGCGACTTCGGCCAGCGGGGGAGCGAACGCGGCGATCAGCAGCGTGCCGACGCAGCCGGCGAAGAACGAGCCGATGGCCGCAATGGCCAGGGCCTGTCCGGCTCGCCCGTTCCGGGCCATCTGGTATCCGTCCAGGCAGGTTACCACCGCGGAGGTTTCACCCGGCAGGTTCACCAGAATGGCCGTGGTGGAGCCGCCATACTGAGCGCCGTAGTAGATGCCCGCCAGCATGATGAGGCCCGCCACGGGGGGCAGGGCGTACGTGATGGGCAGCAGCATCGCGATGGTGGGGACGGGGCCGAGTCCCGGCAGCACGCCCACCAGGGTGCCGATCAGGCAGCCCAGGAATGCGTAGATGATGTTCTGAAACGATAATGCCGTTTCAAAACCAATGGCCAAGTGCTCAAACACTTCCATGGATGGCTTTCCTTAGTTCAAACCGAGAAACGAAGGCCACAGCGGGAAGATGAGACCCAGGCCCATGATAAAGATGAGGTGAATCGCGATCGTCAGGCAGATGCCGTTGATGATCGCGACCTTCCACTTGAACTCGTGGCTCGCCATGCTGGAGAGCAGGACCAGGAGGAAGGCAGACACGTAGAGGCCCAACGGACGCAGCAGAATGCCGAACAGCACCACGTTGCCCAGCACGATGGCCATGATCTTGAGGTGGAACTTCGGGACCACCGTTTTTTCGGCCTTGGGCGACAGCGACGAGATGCCGATGATCGCGCCGAGAATCGCCAGGATCACTCCCAGCCAGAAGGGGAAGTACCCGGGCCCCATCTTGGCCGCGGTACCCATCTGGTATTCGACGGCGAAGCCGGCAAAAAATAGGCCGAGGGCGACGAACATCACCCCGGCCCAGAAGTTTTGTTGAGACTGTATGCGCATTGAAGCGGGCTCCTATCTGACTTCACTTGCAAGGCCGGCATGTTAGCTCACGCGACGGGCGCGTGAATCATGAAATTGCGCGTAATGGGTCGGGGTTTTCCCGAAAAATGATGGATCGGCACAACTTTGTGCCAAATTGACCCATGGGATGTTCAGACTCCTGTCAGCCTTGACAGATTCTTTCCTTCGCAAAGTCGTGCAGACTTCCTGGCGGGCATCGAAAGCCCGGCTCGACAACAAGGTTTTTAAGAAAGAAGGAAAGGAAGGACGATGAGGTCGAAATACTGGGAGGACGACGGTCAGGATTGGATGCGGCCCTTGACGCCGCGCGAGCGCGAAGTCATGGACCTATTGATCGAAGGGCGGGCGAACAAGGTGATCGCCGATCGGCTGGGAATTTCCATACGCACCGTGGAAGTCCACCGCGCAAGGGTGTTGGCCAAGCTTGGCGTACGCAATGCGGTGGAGCTGGTTTGGCATATGCATGCCCACCGGATGGCCGAGATGCGGGACATGCGTGTGGCCGAGGGAGGCCCCGATGGATCCGCCGGCACGCGTGCCGAGGCCTGGCGCTCCCGCGCCGATTGAGCGCGCTCCCTCCGGCGCCGGGTTCTAGTTCAGCTTGGCGCCCGACACCTTGACGATTTCTGCGTACTTGCGCAGGTCGTCCCGCACCAGCGCCGCCAGCGATTCGGGCGTACCGGGCTCCGCATCGGATCCCATGCCGGCCAGGCGCTGGCGCAGCTCGGGGCTCGTCAATGCCTGCGCGAATTCATGGTGCAGTTTTTGAATCACACTTGCCGGCGTGTGCACGGGCGCGAACACGCCGAACCACGTTCCCAGGTCGAAGGCGGGCACGCCGGCCTCCATCATGGTCGGCACCTCGGGCAGCAGGCGGGACCGCGATGCCGTGGTGACCGCCAGCGCCTTGAGTTTGCCCGCGGCAATGAGCGGCGAGGCTGCCGCCAGGTTGTCGAACATGAAATCGGTCTGGCCGCTCAGCAGGGCCACCTGCGCGGGCGTCGCGCCGGCGTAGGGAATGTGGGCGGCGAACACGCCCGCGCGAGTCTTGAGCAGTTCCCCCGCCAGATGTCCGGCGCTGCCGTTGCCGCCCGAGCCCATGTTGAGCTTGCCCGGGTTCTGCCTGGCATGGCGGATCAGGTCCTGCACGGTGTCCACGCGCAGCCTGGCCGCGGTGGCCGGGTTCATCACCAGGACGTTGGGTACGGACGCCACCAGGACGATGGGGGCGAAGTCCTTGACCGGATCATAGGGAATGCTCGGGAACAGCGCGGGGTTGATCGCATGCGTGGCGACCGCGCCCATCACCAGCGTATAGCCATCCGGCGCCGACTTGGCGACCAGGTCGGCGCCGATGTTGCCGCCCGCGCCGGCCTTGTTCTCGACGACCATGGGCTGGCCCAGCGCCGGCCGGACCTTCTCGGCCAGCGCGCGGGCCATGATGTCCAGCGGGCCGCCCGGGGGATACGGCACGACGAAGCGGACGGGACGGGTGGGATAGGCGGCCTCCTGGGCGGCAGCCGGTTGTGCCAGCCAGGCGCATGCCAGTGCCGCGCCGCAGGCGCGCAGGATCCGGCGTCGAGTCATGAAATGTGTTCCTTCAGGTTTTCTTGAGCTTGTGGGCGAAGTTCTTGCGCATCTTCGCCACCTTGGGGGCTACCACGAAGGCGCAA
The DNA here is from genome assembly GCF_002188465.1 of Pigmentiphaga sp. NML080357. Lineage (GTDB taxonomy): Bacteria > Pseudomonadota > Gammaproteobacteria > Burkholderiales > Burkholderiaceae_B > Pigmentiphaga. The sequence continues at coordinate 89,617 of NZ_NINW01000022.1, forward strand.
TACCCCTGGCCGGGGTTGCGCAGGAAATAGTCGCGGTGATAGTCCTCGGCAGGCCAGACCGTGGACGGCGGCAGCAGTTCGGTCACGATCGGCGCGCCGAACACGTTGCGCGCCTGCAGGTCGGCGATGACCTCGCGCGCGGCTTCCTGCTGCGCCGGCGTCTGCCAGAAAATCGCCGAGCGGTACTGCGGCCCGACGTCGTTGCCCTGCCGATTGGGGGTGGTCGGGTCGTGCGAAGCGAAGAAAATCTCCAGCAGCTCGTGGTAGTCGATCACGGCGGGGTCGTAGGTGATGGACACGACCTCCACGTGGCCGGTATTGCCTTCGCAGACCTGCTCGTAGGTCGGCCGCTCCACGTGGCCGCCGGCATAGCCGGAGTCGGCGCGCAGCACGCCTTCGATCTGCTGGAATACGGCTTCGATACACCAGAAGCAGCCGCCGCCGAACACGGCTGTCTCGACTTGTGCAGGCATGACATACCTCGCGATGGATGCCGGCGCGCTCGGCGCCCTTGCTTATAGTGTATGCGCTGCCGGGGAAGCGGGCCGGAGCCGGGGGCGGCTCCGCCTATATACGTCTCATGGTGCCGCCGCCGCAAATTACCGTTGCGGCGCTGGCAACAACCGGGGATGGAAGGCGCCGATTGCGGCCGGCTATCACGGCTTGAGCGAGAGAATCCACTGCGCCAGTTTCTGCGCCTCGTCGTCGTTGACGGCATTCTGCGCGGGCATGGGGATCGCCCCCCACTTGCGCACGCTGCCCTTGCGTATGGACGTTGCCAGCTTGTCGGCCGCGCCGGCTTCGCTGCCATAGCGCTGCGCCACGCTCTGGTAGGAGGGGCCGACGAGCTTGGCCTCCACGCTGTGACAGGCCATGCAGTTTTTCGCCTTGGCGAGATCGGGGCCGGTGGTCTGGGCGCCTGCCGCCGCATGCAGGGCGGCCAGCGCCAGCAGTGCGCCGAGGCGCAGGGTACGAACGGGCATCATGTGTCTTCCGTTGAAAGCGAGTACGCGGAGCGCGGGATTCTTCGAACGGCAGAGTATAAACAAGCGGGAAGCGCGCCAGGCCGCCTTCGGCCGGCCTGCGTCGATCTGTCACGGGGGCGATCTCGCGGGGAGTTATCATCCAGCATTCCGATACCGCGGCCGGGCATGCGCCCGGCCTTTTCCTGGAAGGCGCGCGCAGACATGTTGGTTCACCCGCAGTTTTCTCCCATCGCATTCGAGATCGGACCCTTGGCCGTGCGCTGGTATGGCCTCATGTACCTGGTGGCGTTCGTGCTGGCCTGGACGCTTGGCCGTTGGCGCATCCGGCACGGCAAGACCGCGCTCACCACCCGCGACCTGGACGACCTGTTGTTCTACAGCGTGCTGGGCGTGGTGCTGGGCGGCCGCCTCGGCTACGTGCTGTTCTACAAGCCCGCGTATTACCTTGCCCACCCGCTGGAGATCCTCGCGGTGTGGCATGGCGGCATGTCGTTCCACGGCGGACTGCTGGGCGTGCTGCTGGTCATGGCGCTGTTCGCCCGGCGGCGCGGGTTCCGGTTCCTGCAAGTGGGCGATTTCGTCGCCACGCTGGTGCCGCTGGGGCTAGCGGCGGGGCGGCTGGGCAATTTCATCAACGGCGAACTATGGGGCCGGCCGACCTCGGTGCCGTGGGGCATGGTGTTTCCGCAAGCCGGCGACGGCGTCGCGCGCCACCCCTCGCAACTGTATGAAGTGGGCCTGGAAGGGCTGGCCTTGTTCGCGATCGTTTGGCTGTTCGCCAGCAGGCCGCGGCCGGTGGGGCAGGTCAGCGCGGTCTTCCTGATGGGCTACGGGATCTTCCGCTTCCTCGTGGAATACACGCGGGAGCCGGACAGCTTCCTGGGCGTGCTGGCCGCCGGGCTCAGCATGGGGCAATGGTTGTCGCTGCCCATGGTGCTGGCCGGCATCGCCATGTTCGCCTGGTCGCGGCGGCAGGCGGTAGCCTGAACCGCCGCCCGGCCGCCTGTTACTGCAGGTAGACCGTGCCGCGCACGGAAACCGTCACCGTCGACTTGCCGCCTTCCAGCGGCAGGTCGGCCGCCTTGGCTTCCATGGCGGGGGCCGCCATCGCATAGGCCCGCGGCATGGGCGTGACCGTGCCGCTGCCGCTCAGATCGAGCTGCTTGACGGTATAGCCCGAGAAGCCGAACGCCTTGGCCGCCTGCGAGGCGCGCGTGCCGAAGGCCTTGGCGGCATCGGCCAGCAGGCGTTGCTCCTCGGCCTCGCGCGCTTCGCGCGACAGCGAGAACGCCACGTTGGACACGGCCATCTGCTTGCTCAGTTCGCCGGCGAGCTTGGACGCCGCCACGAAATCCTTGGATTCCAATATCAGTTCGGCGCGGCCGCGCCAGCTCGTGATGCGCCCATTGCGGTCGGTATTGGCCCAGACGTTGTAGTTGCCGCTGCGCGCGGTAACGGCGGTATTGCGCTTGGCCTCGGCAAGCGTGGCCTCGAGCAGCTGATTGAGCTGCTGCGACAGCTTGGCCTGGTCGTTGCCCTCGATTTCGTTGGCGAGCGTGATGGTCACCTTGTCCTGCGCGACTTCGGAGGTGGCCCCGGCCGACAGCGAGAGCGTCGGCCGATCGGGCTTGGCCTCGGGCGCGGCCTGGGCGAGGGCGACGGACGACGTCGCGGCCAGCGCGGTCAGGGCCGCGCCGAAGAAAGCGCGACGCATCGTGAGAGCAAGAGCGGGGCGGTGAGCCATGGTGTGATTCCTTGTTCTGATTGAAGATCGGGCCGACCGGACACGCCGCGACGCAGCGTGCGCTATGCGCCTGCCAAGGCGGTGACGGCCTTGTATAGCATGTAGACCGCCAGCAGCATCAGCAGGTAGGCGAAGATGCGCTTGAGCGACCGCACCGGCAGCTTGTGCGCGGTGTGGGCGCCGACCGGGGCCAGCAGCACGCTGGACACGATGAGCACGATCAGCCCCGGCCAATAGACATACCCGAGCATGCCGGGTTGCGCGCTTTCATGCTGCATGCCTGACCAGATGTAACCCGCGGTATTGGCAAGCGCGATCGGGAACCCGAGCGCGGCCGAGGTGGCCACGGCGTTGTGCAACGGGACGTTGCACCAGGTCATGAAAGGGACGGAAACAAAGCCGCCGCCTGCGCCCACCAGTCCCGACAGAAAGCCGATGCCCGTTCCCACGGCGGACGTGCCCACCGTACCGGGCATCTGCCGGGTGGGCTTGGGTTTCTTGTCCAACAGCATCTGTATGGCCGAATAGCCGACGAAGACGGCAAATACCAGTGCCAGCCATCCGGTCTTCAGGAAAGCGAACACCGCCCCGCCCGCCAGCAGCCCTCCTATCACCAGGCCCGGGGCAAAGCGCGCCACGATATCCCAGCGCACCGCGCCGCGCTTGTGGTGCGCACGCACGCTGGATATGGAGGTAAAGAGGATCGACGCCATCGACGTCGCGATCGCCGCATGGACCACCAGATCCGAAGGCAGTCCCTGCCAGGTGAACAGCATGGTCAGGAACGGCACCATGATCATGCCGCCGCCTATGCCGAGCAATCCGGCCGCAAAGCCCGTGCAAGCGCCGAGAACCAGCAGAGCGACGATCAGTAAGGGGTCCATGTCTTGTCTATTTATTTGTGTTGTGAAGGAGAGGGACAAAAAAACACCGGAGCACACACGAGTATGCTCCGGCTTGGGTAGGGTCCCCGCCTGTGTCGCTAGGCCGGCATCCTGAACCGGAGGTTCAAGGTGGTCGCGGTCAGCCTCGCTTCGGGTTCGTCTGACTGGAGACGATCACGCCCGCGGGCAATTTCCACAACCTCATGCCATTAGCATGGGTCCAAGAAATATAAGGCCAAACACGAGCACGGCAGGGAAAACTGATCATACGCGTTTGTGCTGCACCGAAAAGTACCGCACAAACATCAAAACTCAAAATAGCTTTTCTTGGGTTCCCAAGGCGGCATCGACCATTCGATGCATGTCTTCAATTTTACGCTTATAGTCGCCGACTGCAAGGCGTGCGTCGGGAGATTTCGCGTTCATCAGTTCGCCGGCAAGCTGCAGCGCCGCCATCACCGCGATGCGTTCGGTGCCCGCCACCTTGCCGCTGGCCTTGATCCGCTGCATGGTGCGGTCGACCATGTTGGCCGCGGTCAGCAGGGCTTCTTTTTCGGATGGTTCGCAGGCGAGCGGATATTCCTTGCCGAGTATCGTGACGTCAAGTCGTTCCATATAGACTCCGAGCGCCCGGATCGGCGCCTTCTGCAGCAGAGGGAGAAGCGTTGTCCGGCACCTGGGCTTCGCCTTCGGCGTCGTCGGTCGGCTCTTCGCCGCCCGGCAGGCGGGCCAGCACGCCCTCGACCCGTGCCTGGGCGGCGGCCAGCGTCTCGCGCAGCATGCGGATGTGGGAGTCGCGCTGGGCAAGGCTCTTGCCCAATGCCGCGTTCTCATCGCGCAGGCTTTGGGTGAGCTCCGTAAGCTGGCGTATGCGGCTGGCAAGAAGGTCGAGATCTTCGATCATGGGCGTATCGTAAACCATCCAGTGCCGGGAATTGTAGCGAACCGCCGGCGGCCGGGAGCCCGGCCGCGCGCCGTTGTATCAATTGCTTGCAAGCATGGCAACCGTGCGCCCCCCGCGCATGGCCGAGGGTACGCCTATAGTTCGAGGTTGTCGATGAGCCGCGTCGTGCCGAGCTTGGCCGCGGCCAGCACGACCAGCGGTTCGCCCCGTTCGACTTCTTCCTGCGCGGGCGGCAGCAGGTCGCGCTGCCGGCGCACCGCGATATAGTCCACCTTCCAGCCACGTCCGGCCAGCGTCGCGATGGCCTCGCGCTCGAGCGCCGCGGCGTCGCGGTTACCCGCGTGCAGGCGCGACTGCAGGTCCTGCAGCGTGGCATACAGCATCGGCGCCTCGGCGCGTTCTTCGGCGCTCAGGTAGCCATTGCGCGAGGACAGCGCCAGGCCGTCCTCGGCGCGCACCGTTTCCTGCGGCACGATTTCCACCGGCAACTGGAACTGCCGGCACATGGCGCGAACGACCATCAACTGCTGGTAATCCTTCTTGCCGAATACCGCGACGCGCGGCTGGACGCAGGACAGCAGCTTGAGCACGACGGTCGAGACGCCGGTGAAGAAGCCCGGGCGGAATTCGCCTTCGAGGATGCCGCCCAGGTCGGCCGGCGGCTGCACGCGGAAATTCTGCGGCTCCGGATACATTTCGCGTTCGTCCGGGGCGAACAGGACGTAGACGTTGCGATCGCGCTCGAGCTTTTCGATGTCCGCCGGCAGCGTGCGCGGGTAACGATCGAAATCCTCGTTGGGGCCGAACTGCAGACGGTTGACGAAGATGCTCGCGACGACGGGATCGCCGTGCTGGCGAGCCGTCTTCATCAAGGCCAGGTGGCCCTCGTGCAGATTGCCCATCGTGGGCACGAAGGCAACCCGCAATTGGCCGCGCAGTTGATCGCGCAATTCTTCGATGGTGTGGACGACCTTCATGGCGTTGGATACGGTTGGCAGCGGCCCGGACCGGCGCGCCCGCTCGCGGGCCGCCCGGCGACGAAGCCTCAATGGGTGTGGACGGAAGTGAAAGCCAGGCGAACGTAGATCGGGGCGTAGGGCTCGGCCTGGGTAATCTCGACCAGCGATTCGCGGGCGAGCTCCAGCATGGCGATGAAATGGACGACGATGACCGGCACGCCCGCGCCGTCCTGCACGCGCTCCATGAAGAGTTCGGTGAACTCCATGTAGCGCACGCTTTGCAGCCGCCGCAGGATCTGGCTCATGTGATCGCGTACCGAGAGTTCCTCGCGCGAGATGTGATGGTGCGCGTTGAGCTTGGCCCGCTTGACGATCTCGGCCCAGGCTTCGCGCAGTTCCTCCGCGTTGACGTCGGGCAGGCGGCGCTGCGTGGTCTGCTCCAGCAGCACCTGGGCCCGGACGAAGTCCCGGCCCAGCTGGGGAAGCTGGTCCAGCTTCTGCGCCGCGAGCTTCATCTGCTCGTATTCGAGCAGCCGCCGCACCAGCTCCGCGCGGGGGTCTTCGACTTCTTCTTCCGTGTCCGCCTTGCGCACCGGCAGCAGCATGCGCGACTTGATCTCGATCAGCAGGGCCGCCATGAGCAGGTACTCGGCGGCCAGCTCGAGGTTGTGCTGCCGTATCTGGTCGACGTAGGAAAGATACTGGCGGGTGACTTCCGCCATCGGTATGTCGAGCACGTTGAAGTTCTGCTTGCGGATGAGATAGAGCAGCAGATCGAGCGGTCCCTCGAAGGTCTCGAGGAACACCTCCAGCGCGTCGGGCGGGATGTAGAGGTCCTGCGGCAGGGCGAACAGCGGTTCGCCGTACAGCCGCGCGATGGCCACGCCATCGACGACGTCCGGCGTGCTGTCGACCGCGGGTTCAGCCAATGCGGTCAGCCCGTCGTTGGGGGGCGGGGATGAGCCCATGTCGGGAACGTTCAGGCGTCCGTTTGATAGACATAAGGCTTCTGCGGCACCGTCCCGGCCTTGAAGCCTTCGACGAGTTCCGGATCGATGGTCTTGTCCCACAGGCGCGCGCGGCCCTTCTTCTGCTCGGCTTCGAGATGGGGACGCTGACGCTTGAGGTCTTGCAGGAATTGGGTGATATCGGATTCGTAGCTCTTGGCCATGACTAACCTTTGTTCTGGCATGCCGCGCCCTGGCCGGCGCAGCTCGTGTCCGCCGGCGGGCGTTCATCGCACTCGGGAGTTTACTGCACCCTGGGGCCGCGCCGCCTTGGCGCTGGCGGTATTTCCGGTTTCGGAGCAGAAGTGCAGGAAATTTCAGGAAAAAGCGAATAAGAAGAAAATCGTTTCGTCAGAAACCCGGTTTGGACGGAAATTTGCAGTAATTTTGCGGAGCTGCATTGATAAAGTATCCGCAGTTTCACAACACTGCGATTTCCCCATGCGTAAATGGTCGTTTACCTCGCATCCAGCCTCGGTGGGCGAGAGCTATTTCGAGCATCTCGCCGCATCGTGGGGGTTTGCCCGCCGCATGTTCACCGCGGCCCTGGCCGGCCTCGTCCATGGGCTGTTCCCGTTCCTGTGCGTGTCCACCGGCTCGTCCATCGTCAAGCAATTGAACGAAAGGATGGTGGTGAACCGGGTCAAGGGCGGGGCCGGCTCGGGCCAGCCCTCCGAGGCGCGCAACGGCTGAGGGCAGCCCAGGCGGTTCGCCGCCGCGCGGCGAAACCGCGGGCGGCGACGCCCGTCAGCGGACGCGCATGCCCGGCTGGGCGCCGGCCACCGGTTCGAGCACGTAGATGCCGGGGTGTGCCTTTTCGTCCCCATGGCTGGCCGCCAGCACCATGCCTTCGGAGACGCCGAACTTCATCTTGCGCGGCGCGAGGTTGGCGACCAGCACGGTCAGCTTGCCGATCAGGTCTTCAGGCTTGTAGGCGGACTTGATGCCCGAGAACACGTTCCGGGTGCGGCCCTCGCCCGCATCCAGCGTCAACCGCAGGAGCTTGTCCGAGCCTTCCACATGCTGGCAGTCCACGATCTTGGCGATGCGTAGGTCGACCTTGGCGAAATCGTCGATGGTGATGGTGGGCGCGATTTCCTCGCCGCCAGGCGTGGGCGCCGCGGGAGCGGGGGCCGCCGGCGGCTCGAAAAGCGCATCGAGCAGCTTGGGATCGACGCGTTGCGCCAGGTGCTTGTACGGGGCGATGCGCTGCGGAGGCACGACCACGTCGCGCCATTCGAAGTCGCGGCCCAGGCCGAAGAGCTCGTGCGCCACGCGCCGGGCCAGCGCCGGCAGCACGGGGGCCAGCATGACCGATAGCGCCTTGAACCCGACCATGGTGCGCGAGCAGATGTCGTGCAGTTCCCGCTTCTTGTCCGCGTCGCCGAGCTGCTTGGCAAGCACCCAGGGCTGGGCCGCGTCGAAGGCCTGGTTGACGCGGTCGGCCGCGGCCATGATCTCCCGGATGGCCTTGCCGTATTCGCGCGCTTCGAAGGCGTTGCGGACGATCTCGGCCGAGGCGTTGAGCTCGTTCTCGAGTTCGATGGGCACGCCGCCGTCATAGCAGAGCTGGCCGTCGAAGTGCTTGATGAGGAAGTTCGACGCGCGGCTGGCGATGTTCACGTATTTGCCGACGAGATCGCTGTTGACGCGGGCGACGAAGTCGTCGGGGTTGAAGTCCAGGTCTTCGACGTGGGCGTTGAGCTTGGCGGCGATGTAGTAGCGCAGCCATTCGGGATTCATGCCGAGGTCGAGATAGCGCAGCGGCGAAATGCCGGTGCCGCGGCTCTTGGACATTTTCTCGCCGCTGACGGTGATGAAGCCATGCACGTGCAGGCCGTCGGGCGTCTTGCGCTGCGCGAAGTGCAGCATGGCCGGCCAGAACAGGGCGTGGAAGTAGACGATGTCCTTGCCGATGAAGTGATATTGCTCGGTGTCGGACTGCGGATCGAGCAGGGCGTCGAAGTCGAGGCCGGTTTTCGCGCAATAGGCCTTGAGCGAGGCGAGATAGCCCACCGGGGCGTCCAGCCAGACGTAGAAATATTTGCCGGGAGCATCGGGAATCTCGATGCCGAAATAAGGGGCGTCGCGGGAGATGTCCCAGTCGGCCAGCTTGCCTTCCTCGCCCAGCCATTCGCGGGTCTTGGCGTAGACCTCGGGCTGCAGCCGCGGCGTGCCGTTGCCGTTGACGCTGCCGGTCCATTCCTGCAGGAAGGCGTAGCAGCGCGGATCCGACAGCTTGAAGAAAAAGTGGTCGGAGCTTTTCAGGACGGGCGTGGCGCCGGTCAGGGTGGAGTAGGGGTTGCGCAGGTCGGTGGGCGCGTAGACCGCGCCGCAGACTTCGCAGGAATCGCCGTATTGGTCCTTGGCGCCGCATTTGGGGCATTCGCCCTTGATGTAGCGGTCGGCCAGGAACATGCCTTTGACCGGGTCGTAGAACTGTTCGATGGTGCGGGTTTCGATGAGGCCCGCGTCGCGCAGCTTGAGGTAGATCTGGCGGGAAAGCTCGGTGTTTTCGTCCGAGTCGGTGGAGTGCCAGTGGTCGAAGGCGATGTGAAAGCCCTGGAGGTATTTCGGGCGTTCGGCGGCGATGCGGGCGACCAGCTCGCGCGGCGTGATGCCCTCGCTTTCCGCCTTGAGCATGATGGGCGCGCCGTGGGCGTCGTCGGCGCACACGAAGTGGACCGTATGGCCTTGCATGCGCATGTTGCGGACCCAGATGTCGGCCTGGATGTATTCCATGATGTGGCCGATGTGGAAGGATCCGTTGGCGTAGGGCAGGGCGGTGGTGACGAAGAGTGTGCGCGACATGGGGCGGAGGTTGAGGGAAATGGTGTGTCAAAGGGGGATTTTAGCTGGTGGGCGGGCACGGCGCTTGCGCGCTTTTCGCCCGTTTTTGCCATACTGGGCGTACAGGAGGCCAGCCATGTCCATGAATACCGTCTACGCGACCCAGGAACCCACCCGCGCCGAGATCGACGCCCTGCAGGAGCCCGCTGTCCTGGAATTCGGCGCTCCCTGGTGCGGATACTGCCAGGCGGCGCAACCCTTGCTCGAGGCCGCCTTCGAGGGGCACGCCAAGGTCCGGCACCTGAAAGTGGAGGATGGAAAAGGGCGGCCGCTGGGTCGTTCTTTCGGCGTGAAGCTGTGGCCCACCCTGGTATTCCTCGACCGAGGCCAGGAAGTCGCGCGGCTAGTGCGGCCCGCCGAACCCGGCGCAATACGCGAAGCCCTGGCATTGATCGACCCGGCGGTATAGCCCCTCACAATACGCCCCAGCCCCTACAGCGGCAGCCGAACGACGCAAGAACGCCATCTCGCGCCAGCCGGGCAGTACCCCAGGATGCGGTGGATCCGGCTCCGCCGGTCCACCCGCATCGTCCCCTTGAGGGGGGCGCCCGAAGGGCGTAGGGGGTGGGCCTCTCTTCCGGTCCACCCGCATCGCCCCCTGGGCCCGGCGCCGGGCCGCCCCAAGGCGGGCCCAGGCCCCCTCGGGGGGCTGCCGCGTAGCGGCTGGGGGCTCACCGTGCCGGGCGCGCGTCAGCGCGTAGGGGGGAGCCTAACTCCTAGCAGCCCGCCCCGCGCTCCTGAGCATGGCGTAGAGCAGATTGGCGGCGGGAGACAGCGCGCGGCCATGCTTGGAGATGAGGCCCAGGGTGCGGCTGACGCGGGGTTGGCCGAGCGGGATGCCGACCAGGGTGGCATGGGTGGTGAGGGGAAGCGCCAGCTGGGGCACCGCCGCCACGCCGAGTCCGGCTTCGACCATGCCGAGCAGGGTCAGGATGTGGCTGACTTCGATGGCGTTCTGCGAGCGCTTGCCGCTCTTGGCGAGCGCCGCTTCGATGAGCAGCCGGTTGCCGCTGCCTTTGTCCACGGTCATGAGGCGTTCGCCCGCGAGTTCTTCCCAGGTAACCGATTTGCGCCTGGCCAGGGGATGGTCCTTGCGCGCCGCCAGGACGAAGCTTTCCTTGAAGATGGCCTTGAAGTCGACTTCCGTTTCCTGCGTGCCGATGAAGTTCACGCCGAAATCGGCGCGGCCGGAGATGACCGCGTTCAGCACGGTGTTGGCGCCTTCGTCGATGACGCGCACGCGGATGCGCGGATGCTTGGCGGTGAAGTCGCGCAGCACCGAGGGCAGGAAGTAGTACGCCACCGACGGCACGCAGGCGACGGTGACAAGGCCGCTCAGCTGGGCGGCGAGGTCGCTCACGCCGAGCATGGCGCCTTCGAGCTCGTCCAGGGCGGCGCGCGAGCGCTCGAGGAAGACCCGGCCCACGTTGGTGAGGGACACGTGGCGGGTGGTGCGGTCGAGCAGGCGCGCGCCGAGTATCGCTTCGAGTTTCTCGATGCGGCGGCTGAGCGCGGGCTGGGACAGGTGCAGGTCTTCGGCGGCGGCGCGAAAGCTCGAGCGTTCGGCCACGGCCACGAATGCCTGCAATTCCTGGAGGTCGAAATTGATGCGTGCCATGCATCAAATTATATAAAAGTTGCAATTCACTAATGCAAGGGCGAGGTTCATCATGCCGCCATGCAAAAGACCATACCTTGTGTCCTCATGCGCGGCGGTACGTCCCGCGGTCCGTTCTTCCGTGCCGAATGGCTGCCGGAAGACGTGGCCAAGCGCGATCGCGTCCTGCTGTCGGCGATGGGGTCGCCGCACGAATTGCAGGTCGATGGCCTGGGGGGCGGCAACAGCCTGACGAGCAAGGTCGCCATCGTGTCGCGCTCGGCGCGGCCGGGGTGCGACGTGGACTATCTGTTCGCCCAGGTGTCGGTGGACAAGGAACTGGTCGACACGCGGCCGAATTGCGGCAACATGCTGTCCGGGGTGGGGCCATTCGCCATCGACCAGGGCATCGTCCCGGCCACCGATGGCGAGACCCGCGTGAGGATCTACAACGTCAACACCCGGTCGACCATCGACGCGGTGGTGCAGACGCCCGGCGGCCGCACCGAGTACGAGGGCGATGCCCGCATCGACGGCGTGTCCGGGACGGGCGCGCCCATCCGGCTGAATTTTCTCGATGCCTGGGGCTCGGTGACGGGCAAGGTGTTCCCCACGGGGAACCTGCAGGACGTGATCGACGGCGTCGCGGTAACGTGCATAGACGCCGCGATGCCGATGATGATCGTGCGCGCCGCTTCGCTGGGGGTGGCCGGCAACGAGACGCCGGTCCAGCTCGACGCCAATGAAGCGCTGCTCGAGCGGCTGGAGTCCTTGCGCCGGGAAGCCGGCCGGCGGATGGGGCTGGGCGACGTGGCCGACAGCGTCATTCCCAAGCCCGTGCTGGTCAGCGCGGGCGCGCATGGCGACATGGTGACGTCGCGGTATTTCACGCCGCACAAGTGCCATCGCTCGCATGCGGTGACAGGCGCCATCGGCGTGGCGACGGCGTTCGTCACGCCTGGCACCGTGGCGTTCGACCTCGGCGCTTCCCGCCCCGCGGGGATGCATCGCATCGAAGTGGCGCATCCGGCCGGACGCATCGATGTCGACGTCGAATTGCGGGAGGGCGCGTCCTCGCTGGAAGTCCGCGGCGCGGGCCTGATCCGCACCGCCAGGAAGATCATGGAAGGGCAGCTTTACGTGCCGGCCCGGTTTTTTTAGGAACGTTTTAGGAACGCGTTCATCCGCGGCGCGCCAGCCTGGCGCCCGCCGGACGACGCCCATGCTTCGGTAAACCGAAGAACGATACGGAGACTCTCTCATGCAAGCCTCATTCCGAGTGCCGGCCCTTGCCGCCGGCGTGACCGCCTTCGCGCTTTCCCTTGGCGCCGCCAACGTCCAGGCGGCATGGCCCGACCATCCCATCACCATCGTCGTGCCCACCGCGCCGGGCGGCGGCAACGATGCGTTCGCGCGGGTCATCGCCCAGAAGATGGGCGAAGGCCTCAAGCAGAGCGTCATCGTCGTCAACAAGGCCGGCGCCCAAGGCGCCATCGCCAGCGAGTACGTGGCGCGTGCGCCGGGCGACGGCTACACCATCCTCTTCGGCTACATCGCCACGCATGGCATCAACCCCGCGCTGCAGAAGCTGCGCTACGACCCGGTCAAGGACTTCAAGCCCATCGGCATGCTGGCGAGCTCGCCCACGCTGCTGGTGGTGTCCTCCGGCGCGGGCGTCAATTCGGTCAAGGAACTCATCGCCAAGGCCAAGAAGGATCCGGACAGCCTCAGCTACGCTTCCGCCGGCCTGGGCACCGCGCCCCACGTCACCGCCGAGCTGTTCAAGATGGTGACGGGCACGAACATGCTGCACGTGCCGTACAAGGGTTCCGCGCCGGCCATGACCGACACGCTGGCCGGGACTACCCAGGTCATGTTCCCCAGCCTGTTCAGTGCCTATCCGCACCTGGCCTCGGGCAAGATCAAGGCCCTCGCCTTGGCGGGCGATCGCCGCTCCGAAGTGCTCAAGGACGTGCCGACCCTCGAAGAACTGGGCGTCAAGGGCGTCAGCGTGCCCCAGTGGTACGCGCTGTTCGCGCCGGCCAGCACGGACCAGGCCATCGTCGACCGTCTCAACAAGGAGCTCAACGCGGCGCTGCGCGATCCCGATGTAATCGCCAAGTTCAAGGAACAAGGCGCCGATCCGCAGAGCAGCACGCCGCAGGAACTGGGCGAGTTCGTCAAATCCGAGGTGGCACGCTGGAAGAAGGTGGTCGAGGCGGCGAAGCTCAGCGCTGAGTAGATCCCCTACGCGCTGACGCGCGCCCGGCACGGTGGCCCCAGCCGCTGCGCGGCGGAGCTCCCTTGGGGCGGCCCGGCGCCGGGGCCAGGGGTCGGCGCGGGCGGGCCGGCGGAGCCTGATCCGCCGTGCCCTGTCCGAAGCCGTCGGGATTGAGGAGGGGATTTCTTAATGGTGGAGACAAGAACATGAAGAAACGGATGGCCGCGGCCATGCTGGCGCTGTCGGCGTGGGGCGCGGCGGCGAGCGCGCAGCCCATCGTATTGCGCGACATGGGGTCGTTCCACATCGGCGGCGAGACATTCGTGGTGTCGGGCGAGCCGGTGAAGGAGGTGAAGTTCACCGCCAACGGCGTTCCGCTCAAGATCGATCCCAATGGCACGTACGTGGTCGGACAGATGTACGTGCAGTACTTCATTCCGGAGAACCGCAAGGGCGCGGTGCCGCTCCTGCTGTGGCACGGCGGCGGGCTGTCGGGCGTGACCTATGAGACGACTCCGGATGGCCGCCCGGGATGGCTGAACGATTTCCTGCGCCGGGGCTGGGCCGTCTATAACTCGGATGCGGTCGAGCGCGGGCGCTCGGGCTGGCCGGCGACGGCCAAGCCGGTGTGGCCGGGCGATCCGGTGCTGGTGACCGCGGCCAATGCCTACGAGCGCTTCCGCATCGGCGGTGCCGGCTCCTGGAGCGACGATCCGGCGCAGCGCAAGCTGCTGCCCGGCAACCAGTTCCCGGCCGATCACATCTGGCAATTCGCGCGCCAGTTCGTGCCGCGCTGGATCACCACCGACGAGCCGACGCTGAAGGCCTACCTGCAATTGGTGGACAAGGTCTGCCCATGCGTGCTGCTGGTGCACAGCCAGGCGGGCAAGTTCGGTTTCCAGGCGGCGCAGGCCCGGCCGGACAAGATACGCGCGGTCGTGGCGGTGGAGCCGGCCGAAGTCGGCGACCTGGACAAGGTTGCGGCGCTCAAGGGCGTGCCGTCGCTGATGGTCTATGGCGATTTCATCGAGCAGGACAGCCGGTGGCCGGCGATTCGCGCCAAGGGGGCGAAGTTTGCCGAAGCGGTACGGAAGGCGGGAGGAGAGTTGGACGAGGTGGATCTGCCCAAGGTCGGGATCAAGGGCAATTCGCACATGGTAATGATGGACAAGAACAACCTCGAGGTTTCGGCACTGATCAACGATTGGCTGGCTCGGCGTGGCCTGTACCGACCCTGATGTCCCGCTCCGGCGTTTTCTCCATGGGAATGGCATTCGACAATAGGGCCTATTAGCCGTATTGCATTGCCTATCCACACCCCGCTCTCTATCGTGCCGGAACAAGTCGGCATTACAACGAGGAGACGGGAGAATGGGTTCCTATGTTCGTGCTGCGCACCGCGCGGCGCATTTGGCTGTCCTCCTGACGGGTATGGCGCTGTCGGCATCGCCGAGGGCCGAACCGGCGGCCGCCTACCCGTCCCGCCCCATCACCATCGTTGTTCCTTATCAGGCCGGAGGCGGTGCGGACACCATTGCGCGGTTGCTCGCGCAGAACCTGCCCTCGCACCTGAACAACCAGTCCATTATCGTGGACAACCGTACGGGCGCAGCGGGCAACATCGGCTCGGGCTATGTCGCCCGGGCACCCGCCGACGGCTACACACTGCTGCTGAACAACAACACCATCACCATCAATGCGGCGCTTGGCTATACGCGCGGCTATGACCTGACCAAGGACCTGCAGCCGGTCTCGCTGCTTGTGTCTTCTCCCGTCGCCATCGGCGTAGCCGCCAGCGTATCCGCCGGCAACCTGGCCGAGCTGGTCGACTACATCCGTGCGCATCCGGACAAGGCCAACTACGCTTCGTGCGGCAATGGCTCGCCGCAGCACTTGGCTGGCGCCGGGTTCAACCAGTACGCGGGCACGGCCCTCGTTCATGTTCCGTACAACGGCTGCGCCCCCGCGGTGAGCGCCGGCCTGGGCGACCAGGTGCCCATCGTTTTCAGCACCATACCGAACCTTGCTCCCTACGCCTCCGGTAACAAGCTGCGCATGCTGGCCGTCACCTCGGCCAAGCGGCTGTCGTTCATGCCGCAGGTGCCCGCAATGGCGGAAACGCCGCTGTTCAAGAATATGGACCTCACAGTCTGGTTCGGGCTGTTCGCGCCGGCCAAGACGCCCGAGGCCATACGGCGCCGCCTCGAGGCGGCAGTGGCCGCGGTGCTCGGGGATCCCAAGTTCAAGAGTGAACTGAACGCCCGCTATTACGAGGTGGATGCGCGCGGGGCGGAGGCCTTCCGGCAGCAGATCGGCCAGGACCTGGCCACCTACTCCCAGCTGGCCTCGCGCGCCAATATCCGGCTGGAGTAGGGAATAGCCCGCCGGCACGCGTCGCAAGTCCGGCGTTGCCAAGACGGCCCATATCCGCGGTTTGTCGTGGCCGGGAAAGGATCGCACGCCCCACCCATCCTAGGAGGAGACTTTCATGCCCAGCGCACGCCGCATCGATGTCCATACCCACATGATCCCGGACTTTTACCGGCAGGCCGCCATCGATGCCGGTGCGGTACCGGCCCAGGGCCGCTACCCCAACTGGTCGCCCGAACTGGCCCTGAAAATGATGGAAGCCAACGATATCGCCACGCTGATCACCTCGGTGGCCTATCCGGGTTTCCTGTTCGGCTCCCGGGACGAGGCCGCCAAGCTGGCGCGGCGCTGCAATGAGTTCGCGGTCGAGATCGGCGAAAAATGGGCGGGACGCTTCGGCGGCTTTGCCAGCCTGCCCATCCAGGACCCCTTCGAGCTGGACCGCGGCTGCGAAGAAATCGCCTACGCCCTGGATACGCTGAAAATGGACGGCGTAATGCTGTTCGCCAGCTATGGCGAGAAGTTTCTCGGCGATCCCGCCTTCGATCCGCTGATGGAGGAACTGAACCGCCGCGGCGCCGTGGTCTTCATCCACCCCACCTACCACCCCAACAGCAAGAAGATCGACCTGCCTTTCCCCGGGTTCCTGGTCGAGTACCTTTTCGACACCACGCGAGCCGCGGTCAACATGCTCTATGCCGACACGCTGGGGCGCTACCCGGACATCAAATTCATCCTCGCCCATGCGGGCGGCACGCTACCTTATATCTCATGGCGCGTAGCCGTCTCGCCCACCATCGATCGCCGTCTGCCCCAGTGGTCCATCGATGAGGTGTACGCCAAGTTGCGCCTGTTCTGGTACGACACGGCGCTATCGCCCACCGCGAGCACCATGGGCTCGCTGCGGGAGGTCGCGGCGCCCGATCGCATCCTGTTCGCCACCGACTGGCCGATGGCCGGCGAAACCGGCACCGTGGAATCCGTACGCAACCTGGACGCACTGGACATGAGCCCGGAACGCCATGCGGCGATCAACCGCGGCAATGCACTGCGGCTCTTTCCCAAGTATGCACGCTGATCCCGATCCACTGGAGATACGCATGAGCAAATCCCGATTGCTGTTCGCCGCCGCCTGCGCTGTGCTCCTCCATGCCGCTCCGGCCTGGGCCGGATATCCCGAACGTCCGGTCCGCATCATCGTGCCCGTCGCGCCCGGCGGCACCCTGGATACCGTGGCGCGCCTGGCGGCCGAGTATCTGCGCGTGAATCTGGGCGGCACTTTTCTGGTCGAAAACAAGCCCGGCGGCAATACCGAGATCGGCGGCGCCTTCGTGGCGGCCGCTACGCCCGATGGCTATACCTTGTTCGTCAATTCCGATTCGCTGGTGACTTCGGCGGTGGTCAGCAAGACCGGCAGGATCGATCCGGTAAAAAGCTTTGCCCCGGTGTCCCTGCTGATCTCGTCGCCCGGCGTGCTGGTGGTGAGGCCCGGCCTGGGACCCAAGTCCCTCAGCGAATTCGTCGAGGCCGCTCGCGCCAAGCCCTTGAGCGTGGCCTCGACCGGCACCGGTACGGCCAGCCAGTTCACTGGCATGATGTTTCGCCAACGCATGTCGTTGGACTGGACCGACGTGCCCTACAGCGGCTCGGGTCCCGCCGTCAATGATTTGCTGGGCGGCCACGTCGACGCCATCTGGGCCATGGCCGCGCCGCTGTTGCCCCATATCCGCAGCGGCAAGATGATCGCGCTGGCGGTCACCTCCAGGCAGCGGTCCAGCCAGTTGCCGGGAATCCCTACCGTGGACGAGAGCGCCGCGCCCGGCTTCGTGGTGGAAAACTGGACCGGCCTGTTCGCGCCGGCCGGCACGCCGGCGGCCATCATCGACACGTTGTCCGATGCCATGGCGAGAATGATGAAGGATCCGCAGCAAGCGAAACTGATCAGCGAGATGGGTTTCGAGCCCATCGGTAGCACGCCGGCCGTATTGCGTGACGAGATCCGGCAGAGCCTGCCCAAGTGGCAGAGGGTAGCGGCGCACAGTGGACTACTGAAGGCGGCCCCGTGATGTCCTGCGGCGGCCTCGCCGCACGTCTGGGAGGGTTTGCGCCGCCAACGGCCGGCAGGTCGAGAGGAGGGAGCGGCGTGCCGATACGTCAGGGAATATCGCGAACTTCCACGTCGACGATGTCGCTGCGCTTCATGCGGCCGGCATAGCCGCTGCGGACCGGCTGGCTCGCGCCGCCGTTGTCGGTGGCGGTGCCGCCGCCGAAGCCCCAGCGGGTTTGCGAGCGTTTCCAATAGGTATTGGGGACGAAAGGTTTGCCGCGCAGCTTGGCCACCACGTAGACGATGGCCAGGGCCACCGCCGTGGAGGCGACGAGTATGGCCGCCATGATCATGCCGACCAGGGCGATGCCTGCCACGAATACGGTGCGGAGCAGCTTGGCGATGGTGTCAGTCATAGGTCTAGCGTCTGGCCGGATGGCGGCTCGGGATGGGCGGTCAAACCGTTTGGTCGGCCGCGGGGATGGAAAAGTTCCCGGTTTCGGTTCGATATGCCGGGGGCGGGGCCGCAAGGGGACCGGCAGGCACCGGCTTGGTGCGCCGCCGGCGTCCGTCAGTACTGTAGATGGGGCTGCCGGCCTTCGATTTCAATACGGTTCCGGCGGCGGCTCTGCCGACTCCACGCGGGTGGCGATGACCTTGTCGATGCGTTTGCCATCCATATCGACGATTTCAAAGTTCCAGCCCCCCCAGTCGACCTGTTCGCCGGTGTGCGGGATACGGCCTAGCAGCAGCATCAGCATGCCGGACAGCGTGTGGTAGGTGCCCGAGTCGCCCTCGGGCAGGCCGGGCAGCGCGAGCATGTCTTCCATCTCGTGCACGTCGAGCAGGCCGTCGAGCAGCCAGGACCCGTCTTCGCGCTGCAGGGCGGAAGGTTCCTCCGGCGCCGTGGAAGCATGGAACTCACCCACGATGGCTTCGAGCACGTCGCGCAGGGTGACCAGCCCCTGCACGTCTCCGTACTCGTCCACCACCAGCGCCGTCTGGGTGTGCGAATCGCGAAAATTCTGGACCAGTTCCGTTCCGGTCAGGGTCTCGGGCACGTACAGCACCGGCGTGAGCCGGCTGGTCAGGTCGAGCGGCTCGCCGGCCATGAGTTGGGCGAGCAGGT
The DNA here is from genome assembly GCF_002188465.1 of Pigmentiphaga sp. NML080357. GTDB lineage: Bacteria > Pseudomonadota > Gammaproteobacteria > Burkholderiales > Burkholderiaceae_B > Pigmentiphaga. The sequence goes on from NZ_NINW01000022.1 coordinate 108,315, forward strand.
CCTTGGCGCGGACGAAACCGATCACGTCGGACAGGTCGTCGCGGACCACCGGGAAGCGCGAATAGTGCGAACTCTCGATCTTGGCCTTGGATACCTCGAGGGGGGCATTGACGTCCAGGTACACGATGTCCGAGCGCGGCACCATCAGCGACGACAAGCGACGCTCGTCCAGGCGGAAGACGTTGCGCACCATCTGCTGCTCGGCCTGTTCGAAGATGCCTGCCGTGGCGCCCTGGGCCATCAGCACCTGGATCTCCTCTTCCGTGACGAGCTGGTCGTTGGCCTCTTTCGCGCCCAGCAGCTTGAGCACCGTGTCGGTGGACAGGGACAGCAGCCTGACGAAAGGCGTGGCGACCCACGACAGCAGCCGCATCGGCGCGGCGATGAGGCCGGCGATGGTTTCGGCATGCATCTGTCCCACCCGTTTGGGCACCAGTTCCCCGATGATGATGGACAGGAAGGTGATGACGATGACCACCAGCGTCAGCGCGATGCCGTTGGCCGCCTGTTCCAGCGCCGGGAAGTGGAGGCGGATGAGCTCGGCCAGCGGCTGGGCGAGGGCGCCCTCGCCGACGATGCCGGTCAGGATGCCTATGGAGGTGATGCCTATCTGGACGGTGGAAAGAAAGCGGGTGGGGTGTTCCGCCAGCTCCAGGGCGGCACGGGCCCGGGTGTCGCCCTCGTCGGCGCGCTGCTGGAGGCGGGACCTGCGGGCTGTGACGACGGCGATCTCGCTCATGGCGAAGATGCCATTGGCGAGGAACAAAATCAGAAGTAAGCCGATTTCCATGTTTTCAGGCGGGTTCGGTCGGACGCGGCGGGTTCCGTCATTTTGTATGGAAAACGCCCGCAACGCCCGGGAAACCGGCCTTATTTGACCGAATTTCCATCGCCTACTGTTATGAAGACCCCGTAGCATAGCCGAGGACGGCCATATTCCAAATGGGCAATCCTACTTATCGCCGCGCGGCCGCCGTAAACGCTTGAAAACAATCGTCGTTCCCGCGTTCCCAGAAGGGGCGCCCGATCCGCTATGCTTGCGGCTGAACCAACACGGCGGAAGCGTCATGAGTTTGTCAGTCGAACGGGTCCCTGCGGCCTTGCACGGCATGATCGATCCTCCCACGGGGCCCAGCGCGGCTGGCGCAGCGGTCGCAAGCGGAAACGCGCAGCCTGCCTCGCATACGTGATGCGCCTGTTTCGCAGGGCAGCCGCATCGACGCGCCGCGCGCCGTTCGCGCGCGCGTGCCTGCCCCTGGCGCCGGCGTTGCTGTGCGCGCTGCTGGCGCGCCCGGCGTTCGCCGCCCGGCCCGAAATCACCATCGACCCCGGCGGCCTCCCCGCCAGTGCGCTGCAGGCCGTGACCCTCGCCGTGGACAGCATGGCGGCCATGGCCGACGACCAGGATGGCGGCGAGGGCATCCGGCTGCGGCGGCGGGCCCGCGAGGCGACGCTGGATGCGCTGGCCACCGAAGGTTACTTTTCGGCGCAGGTCGAGCTCGAAGCGGGCACCGACGTGGCGGGCCCGACCTGGGATATCTCCATCGTGCCCGGCGAGCGCACGGTCGTGGAAACGGTCGACATCTCGTTCCTGGGCACGCTGGCCGAGCCCGAATACGCGGAACGCGCCGCGCAGCTGCGCGAGGACTGGGGCCTGAAGCAAGGCGCCCCCTTCCGCAACGACGAATGGGAGACCGCCAAACGCGATCTGCTCGATACCGCTTCCGAGCGCGATTTCCCCGTGGCGCGGCTGGTGGACACGGCCGCCGACATCGATGCCGACCGTGCCCGGGCCGCCCTGCACGTCAAGCTCGACAGCGGCCCCGCAGTGCGGCTTTCGGGCGTCGAGGTTCGAGGCCTCAAGCGCGTGCCCGCCGGTGTGGTCGAGCGCTATGTCCGGATCCGGCCCGGCGAGCCCTACGATCGCGACCGCATGGTCGAGTGGCAGCAGACGCTGCAGGGCTCGCCGTTCTTTTCCGGCGCCAAGCTCGACATCGACCGCAGCGGCATCTCGTCCAGCCCCGAAGAGGATCCGGGCCTGATGCCGGAAGGGCTGGACCAGGAGCAGACGCGCACCGAGAAGGCCTACCGCGGACCCAGCCACCTGACGCTGCCGGTGCTGGCCGAGGTGGTGGAGTCGCGACCGCGCCGCATGAGCATCGCCCTGGGCATCGACGACGAAGCCGGCCCGCGCATCGAAACCATTTATCGGCAGAACGTGGTCCTGGGCCAGCCCCTCGAACTCGAGACCGGGCTGCGGCTCGACCGGCTGCGCAAGCTCGGCTATGCGGACATTCACCTCGCGCCCAACGAGAACGGGTTTCGCGACAGCTTCGGCGTGCTGGCGCAGGATTCCGACATACAGGGCCTGCGCGTGAGGCGGTTCGCGATCGGCGCCATCCGCGCCAAGACCTATCCCCCGAGTTTCAAGAGCCGGGTGGAATACGAGACGCGCTATGGCGCCCGCCTCGCGCACGAGCAGATCGACATCGAAGGGTTCAACGCATTCACCACCAATACCGCCACCGCCACGGCCGAACTCATCCGCCGCGACGTCAATGACAAGTACGATCCGCGCGAGGGCACTTTGTTCTCGCTGGGGGGCGGCGTCGGCACCGCCCTGGACGCCAGCAACCGTTTCAGCCGGCTTTCCGTGCGGGGCCAGTACTGGTGGTCGCCCAGCAAGCGTGACGTGATCACCGTGCGCGGCGAAGTCGGCCGGCTGTGGGCGCAGGACATCAACCGGGTGCCGGACGACTTCGCGTTCCGCACCGGGGGCGCGCGGTCGGTGCGGGGATACCGCTACCTCGGCCTGGGCCGCGACGTGGGCGATGCGGTGCTCGGCGACGCCGTGTTGTTCGTGGCCAGCGTGGAAGGGACGCGCTATTTCGACGACCGGTTCGGCGCCGCGCTGTTCGTGGACACCGGCAACGTCGCTTCGCGCTTCAGCGAGATGAAGCTGGCCACGGGCGTGGGCGCGGGCCTGCGCGTACGCACGCCGGCGGGGCCGCTCAGCGTGGACCTGGCCTACGCGCTGCGCGACAAGAACATTCGCCTGCATTTTTCCCTGGGAATCGCATTTTGAACCAGCCCGCCACCTCCGATCGGAAACCCGCGCCGCGGCGGCGTCGCTGGCCATGGGCGCTGGCGGGCGTGGCCGCGCTGGGCGTCGTCGCCGTCGTAGGATCCGGGGCCTGGGTCGCCGCCACCGCCGAGGGGGCCGCCTGGGCGCTGCGCACGGGGGGAACGCTGGCCGGCGGCACCATACGGGCGGAAGGCGTGCGCGGGTCGCTGCTGGCCGGCCTCGAGGTCGATGCGCTGGAGATCCGCCTGCCGGCCGCCGATGCCGATCTCGAACGCGTGCGGCTGGACGTGCGCTGGCGTGCCCTGCGCGGCGCGCGGTTGCACATTTCCGAGTTGTCGGCGCGGCGCGTGCGGCTGAACCTGCGGCCGTCGGACGAACCCAGCCCGCCGCTTGCGTCGCTGCGGTTGCCGCTGCCTATCGACGTGGACAAGCTCGCGATCGGCGCGCTGGACATCGAGACCGACGGCGAGCGCCTGCCCGCCACTTTTGCCGGCATCGACCTGCGGGCAACCTCTTCGGGCGACGAACACAGGTTGCTGCTGGCCAATCTGCACGTGTCCGCGCCGCAGGCCCAGGCTACCCTGCGGGGCGAAGCCCGCGTCGGAGCCGATGCGCCTTTCCCCGTTACGCTCGCGCTGCATGCGAGCGGCCGCCAGGCCGCGCATCCCTTCGACTTCGGGGCCACTGCCTCGGGATCCCTCGAGCAACTGGCCTTCACGGTGCGAGGCGATGGCGCCGGCGTCGATGTCAACGCGCAAGGGCAGGCCGCGCTGCTCGGAGGGTTTCCGCTGCGTGGCCTGCAACTGCAGCTGAGGGGCATCGACCCCTCGGCCTGGGTGCCGGGCGCCCCCGCGGCCAATCTGGGCTTGACCGCGGATCTGGCCGTGGCACCCGGGTCCGACCCGGCGATGCTGCAGGGCCCCATCTCCTTGACCAATTCCACGCCGCGCCCGCTCGACCAGAATGGCGTGCCGGTGGCATCGGTCTCAGGACGCCTGAACGTGCCGGTGCAGACGTTCGAGACGCTGGACGTGACCGGCCTGGCAATCGAACTGGCCGGCGGCGGACGGTTGAACGGCCAGGTAGGCTGGCGCCGGTCCGCCCGGCCGGACGACGCCGTCGGTCATTTGCAGGGCAAGCTGGAGGCCGCGAACGTCGACGCCTCCCGCATCCATGGCGCCGCGTTGCCCACCCGCCTGGCGGGAACGCTGGCGTTCTCCGCCGATGCGGCCGCCCAGGCGCTGACGGCCGAGTTGTCCGACCGCTCCCGCAAGGTGCCGCTGGCGCTCAAGCTCGACGCCAGCCTGCGGGACGCCGTCGTGCGGGTCTCGGAACTGGCGCTGTCGGCGGGCGAGGCGCGGGCCCGGGGCAAGGGCGAGCTGCAACTGGCCGATCCGCGCCGGTTCACGGCCGAACTTCGGCTCGATCGTTTCGACCCCGGCCATTGGGTGCGCAGCGCCGCGCTGCCGCCGGCGCAAGTGTCGGCGAGAGCGGAACTCAAGGGGGCGTTGATGCCGGCCCTGCAGGGATCCGCACTGGTGCGCATCGACGAGGGCAGCCGCTGGAACGGGCAGCCCCTGGGCGGACACGCCGAACTCGCCTTCGCGGGCACGCGCGTCGAGCGTATCGATGCGGCGCTGACCGCCGGCAGCAACCGGCTGCAGGCCCGCGGCGCTTTCGGACGAGCGGGGGACAAGCTGGAGTTCGACCTCGACGCGCCCACGCTGCAGACGCTTTCGTCGCTGCTGCGGGGCCGGCTGGCGGCGCGCGGGACACTGGGCGAGACCCTCGATGCGCCGGTGCTCGACATGACGCTGGACGCGAACGCGCTGCAACTGCCCGGCGGCGTCAGCGTGGGACGTGCGCAAGGCCACGCCAATCTCGGCGCCGCCTCGCCGGCCGGGGCGGGGCGGCGGCCGCAGGGCGGTTTTGCGGCGGCTCCGGCCGATATCGATCTTCAGATCGAGAACCTGGCCGTATCCGAAGCGCCACAGGCGACGATGAGCAAGGCCACGCTGCGCCTGCAGGGCACGGTCGCGCGGCACGAGGGCAGCGTCGATGCCGAATTCGTGCCGGTGGATCGTTCGGCGCCCGCCACGCTGGCGACGCGCTTCAGCGGAGGCTGGGGGAGCGCCGGGCAGGGCAAGGGCGCCGCCCCGGGCTGGCGCGGCGCCGTCGACCGGCTGGATCTCGCGCGGCCGCCGCTGGGCATGTCGCTGGAATCTCCGATAAGCCTGAGTTTTGTGCCGGGTGCCCGCGCGCCCCAATGGCAATGGGAGGTCGGGGCGGGCGCGATCGCGCTGCGGTTGCCGGGCGGCCAGAGCGGCAAGCTGACCCACGAGGGGTCGCGCGGCGGCGAGGGGCGCTGGGAGTCCCGCGGCCGAGCCGAGGGGTTGGCCTGGGCGCCGGAGATCCTGCTGGAGGCACTGGGCGGCAAGCCTATTCCGCCGGAACGGATCGTGGTGCTGGATGCCGACTGGGACATGCGTTTCGCCGGCTCGCTGCAAGGGACGGCTAGCATCCAGCGCCGCAGCGGCGACCTGTGGGTGCCGGGATCCCCGCCCATCGCGCTCGGCCTGCGCACGCTCGAAGCACGCGTGCGCGCCACCCCGGAGGGCAATGCCGGCCATAGCCGCATCGCCCTGGAGGCCAATATCGAAGGCCAGCGCGTGGGTACCGTGCGGGTGGACGGCGAAGCGGGCGTCGTGGCCCGCGGCGGCGCCATCGGCCTGGACCGGGATCGGCCGGCCAACATACAGGCCCAGATCGACCTGCAGGACCTGAGCTGGGTCAGCCTGTTCGTCGGCGACAGCGTCGAAGTCGGCGGCAAGTTGGCGGGCTCGGCGCGCGTGGTGCAGGAAGCCGGCGAGTGGCGGGCCTCCGGCGGCTTCCAGGGTCAAGGCATACGTATCGTGCGGCTGGACGACGGCCTGCGGCTGCTCGACGGCACGCTCAAGGCGTCGCTGGAAAACGACCGCATCATCCTGGATTCCCTGCGCTTTCCCAGCGTCATCCGAGTCAATCCGCGCGACTCGCGCGTGCAGGCCTGGATCAAGAACGAAAGCCAGGGCGGCGAGCTCGAGATCACGGCCGATTGGCGCATGTCCGAGGCCTCCGGCCACGCCACACTCAAGGCCGACCGCTTTCCCGCGATCCAGCGCGCCGACCGCTTCGTGGCCGGATCCGGCCGCGTGGACATGGACATCATTCCTGACCGCATGCGCATCGCCGGGCTGTTCGAGGCCGATACGGGTTGGGTGGACCTGGGCACGCAGGCGCCCGCCAAGTTGTCGGACGACGTCTACGTGCGCCGCAGCGGCGAAGAGCCGAAGAAAAAGACGCTGGGCATCGCCATCGACGTCGGCGTCAAGCTGGGCGAGGCTTTCTACCTGCGCGGCTATGGACTGGACACCGGCATTACAGGTCACCTGCGGGTCGTCGGCATGGTGGGCGACCTGTCTTCCAGCGGCACGGTACGTACGCGCGGCGGCCGTTTCGACGCCTATGGCCAGACGCTCACCGTGCGCCGCGGCGTGCTGACCTTCCAGGGGCCGATCGACGATCCGCTCCTGGATATCGTTGCCGTCCGGGTGGGGCCGCGCGTGGAGGCGGGGGTACGGATAGGCGGCACGGCGCGCCGGCCGCGCATCGCGCTGGTATCCACGCCCGAGGTCAGCGACGTGGAGAAGCTTTCGTGGCTGCTGCTGGGCCGGGGGCCCGACGAAGGCGGGGGCGGGGCCGACGCGACCTTGCTGCTCAGCGCCGCCACCTCGCTGCTCGGCCCGCAGGGTAGCGAGCCCATTTCACGCCAGTTGGGGCTAGACGAAATTGGCGTGCGGTCGGGCAACGTCGGCAGTTCGCGCGGCCTGTTGCCGGACCGTACGGTGGCCGGGGACAGCACCTCGTCCGCCTATACCCTGTCGAACAGCCAGTTCCTGGTCATCGGCAAGCGGCTGTCGGATCGCATTTATGCCAGCTTCGAACAGGCATTGTCGGGGCGAGACGGCGTGGTCAAGCTCAGCTACCGCCTGACCAACCGCCTGTCGGCGGTGGCCAAGGGCGGTACGTTGAACGGCCTGGACCTCCTGTACTTCGTGCTGTTCGACGATTGACAGGCCGTCGTCACGGCAAGGCGGGGAGCACCCGGCCGCGCACGCTGCCGAACCCTACGCGCAGCGCGCCGCGGCGGGCCTGCCCGCGGATCACGATTTCGTCCCCGTCTTGCAGGAAAGCGCGCGTACCGCCGTCCGGCAGCGACAGCGGCCGTTTGCCGTTCTCGGTCATCTCCAGCAGGCAGCCGAGCGCGTCGCGCGAGGGGCCGCTGATGGTGCCCGACCCCATCAGGTCGCCCGTGCGCACGTTGCAGCCGCTGCTGGTATGGTGCGCGAGCTGCTGCGCCATGGTCCAGTACAGGTGGCGGAAGTTGCTGCGCGTGATGATCGTTCCGTCGCCGGCGGCAGGCCGCAGTTCGACCGTCAGCTCGATGTCGTACGCATGGCGGTCGCCTTCGCGCAGATAGGACAAGGGCGCGGGATCCTGTTCCGGCGCCGGCACGCGGAAAGGCGCGAGCGCATCCAGCGTGACCACCCAGGGCGAGATCGACGTGGCGAATGCCTTGGCCTGGAACGGTCCCAGCGGAACGTATTCCCAGCGCTGGATGTCGCGGGCGCTCCAGTCGTTCATGAGCACCATGCCGAAGATGTGATCGGTGGCCTGGTCCGGCGACAACCGGGTGCCGAGCCGGGTCTCGGTTCCCACGAAGAAGGCGGTTTCCAGCTCGAAATCGAGCTGGCGGCACGGCCCCCACTCGGGTGGGCCGCCGGCGACCGGCAATTGCCCCATGGGGCGATGGAAGTCCTGCCCCGACAGCACCACCGAGCTTGCGCGGCCGTTGTAGCCGATGGGGATGTGCTTCCAGTTGGGCGTCAATGCGTTGGCCGGGTCGCGGAACAGCTTGCCTACGTTGGTCGCGTGTTCTTCCGAGGAATAGAAGTCGGTATAGGATGCGATCTCGAACGGCAGGTGCAGGGTGCAGGCGTCCATGGGCACCAGTGCCCGCGAGCGCAGCGCGGCGTCGTCGCGCAGCCGCGGGTCGGAACCCGAGAGCAGCGCCGCCAGGCGCGCGCGCACCGCCCGCCAGGTGGGGCGCCCGGCGGCGGCGAAGGCGTTCAGGCTGTGCCGGCCGAAGAGCGCTGGTTCGGGCGCGACCGGCAGCAGGCCGGCCCGGTCCAGCGCATGCAGGTCCACGACCCAGGCACCCAGCGCCACGCCGGCGCGCACGCCGCCATCCGCCGTGGAGAAGATGCCATAGGGCAGGTTCTGGATGGGGAAGTCGCTGCCTTCGTCGACCTCGACGAAGGCCCGCAGCGACGCATCGATGATCTCGAACATGGCGGACATCAGTTCCCGGTGTTCAGCAGGCCGAGCGACTGGATGAGCGCGCGGTTGGTCTCGTTGTCGCTGGCCAGCCGCGTGGCGAAGGTCGCGCTGTCGAGATAGTTCACCTGCTGGTAGAGCTGGCGCGCCGCAGTCTGGAACCCGCTCTTTTCGGTGGCGGCGTGGCAAGCCTGCTGCAGTTTGTCGCGCGTGGCCTGCGGGACGCCGTGATTGACGTACAGGCCGTTGCGCGCGATGACCGCGTGCTTGATGCCGAACTCGGTGATGGCCGGCACCTCGGGCATGCCCGGCAAGCGCTTGTCGCCGTAGACCGCCAGGATGCGCAGATCCTTGCCCACGACCGAGGAGACGCCCAGGGCGCCGAAATCGATGTGCCCGCCCAGCAATTGCGGGATGACCTGGGCGTCGCCGCGGAACGCGATCTCGTTGAAGCGCACGTCCGACGACTTGGCCAGGTTGGCCGTGGCCAGGTGCGGCACCGAGCCGGGGCCGGCATGGCCGTACGACAGCTTGCCCGGCTGCTGGCGCGCTTTCTCCAGCAGTTCCTTGAGCGAGGTGATCGGCGAATCCTTGCGCACCGCGATGACGAACGGGTTTTCGAAGATCTGACAGATCGGCGTGATGCTGTCGGGCTGGTAGGGCAGGCGGCCCATCAGGAAGGGCGCCTGCGTCAGCGGCGAGGAGGGCGAGAACAGCACCGTGTAGCCGTCGGGACGGGCCGAGGCCACCGCGGCCACGCCTATGGTTCCGCCCGCGCCGTCGCGGTTGTTGACCACGATCTGCGTCGCAAGTATGTCGGACAGCTCGCGGCTGAAGGCGCGAGCCATGACATCCACGCTGCCCCCGGCCGAGTACGGCACGATGATTTCCACCGGGCGCGAGGGGTAGGTCTGGGCGGAGGCCGCGCCGCAGATGGCGGCAAGCAGCGGGACGAGCAGGAACTTCCGGAATTGCATGTTGAGTCTCCCCTGTTGGAAATGGGTCAGAACCGTTGCGCGATGGCGGGATCGAACTTGCCGTCGACGAGCACGAACAGCACACGCGCCGGTTCATCGGTGCGGTTGGTCCAGGCATGGTTGGTGCCGCGCTGGATCAGGACCTCGCCGGCCTTGAGCGTGACTTCGGAGTCGTCGAGCAGCATCGTGATCTCCCCGGCCAGCACGATGGCGTAGTCGATGGTTTCGGTGCGATGCATGAACGGATGGCGCTGGTTGCCGGCGCCATGGCCGGTGAGGGCTTCCTGGCCGCCGAACATGGAGAACGCCTGTTTGGCCGCGGCTGCGTCCACATTGCGCAGTTCCAGCGCGGCCGGCGGGAACTCGATGATGCGCACGACGGTGCCCAGGGCAGGGGGCGCCAGCGACACCGGGCCGAGAGTGGGATCCGGGCCGTTGTCGATGGGGGCGGGCGCCGTCGGCGTCTGCCACAGCTGCGTCAGAAAGTAGCCGGGACGGCTGGCATCGTGGCGGACGTTGGGCGCGTAGCCGTCCTCCAGCACCACGGCGCGCCCCTGGGCGTCATGGCCGGTGACGACGCGGCGGATTTTTCCGTTCATGAATTTCCTCGTACATGCACGCCAAGCGGCGCGTTCGTTCCATGATAGAAATTCCCGGCGATTGAGTCAAACGAATGATTCAATCATCTGACTGAATAAAAATCCGGAAGTTGCGGGTAACATAGCGTCTTCGCCCGAACCACCTTCTTTTCCCATGCCGCCACTGCACGCCGAATCGCCGGATTCCGCTTCCACCCGCGACCGCATCGTCGACGTCGCCGAGCGGCTGTTCGCCGAGCACGGCTACAACGGCGTCTCGTTGCGCACGATCACCGCCACGGCGGGGGTCAACATGGCGGCCGTCCATTACTACTTCAGGACCAAGGAAGGACTGCTGCGCGCGATCTTCGAGGCGCGGGTGGGGCGCATGAACGAAGAGCGGCGGGCGCTGCTCATGGCCTGCATCCCGTCCGACCCGGCCGCCCGCCCCGACGTGCGCGCCGTACTCGAGGCCTTCATCGGCCCCGGCATGCGCGTGGGCCAGACCGAGCAGGGAGCCCGGTTCAACCGGCTGTCGGCGATCTGTTCGGTCGAACCCGATCCGGCGGTCAAGAACATCGTCTTCGGCGTCCACGACGACGTCGCCCGCCTGTTCGTCGACATCCTGGCGCGCGCCTGTCCGCATTTGTCGCGCGACGAGCTTTACGTACGGCTGCAATGCGTCTTCGGCAGCATGATGTACATCCGCGCCGACAACGGCCGCGTCGCCCGGCTCATGCCGGACGTCGCTCCCGCGCCGGCCTCCGAGGCCGGGGTCGCCACCACCCTGTCCCGCATGCTGGACTTCCTGGTGGGAGGACTGGAGGGGCCCTCGTTGCGTTGATGCCGGCGGAGCCGGAGCCGCCGCGCCCCGGGGCGTCGTAGGGGTACAATCCTGAGCCTTGTTTCATTCGTCATTTGACGAGGCCCGTCCCATGAGTATCAAAAGCGACCGCTGGATCCGCCGCGCGGCGGACGAAGGCATGATCGAGCCATTCGAGCCCGGCCAGGTGCGGGCGCACGACGGCAAGCGCATCGTCAGCTACGGCACCAGCAGCTACGGCTACGACGTGCGCTGCGCGGACGAATTCAAGATCTTCACCAACATCAACTCGACCATCGTCGATCCCAAGGCCTTCGACGAGAAATCCTTCGTGGACTTCAAGGGCGACGTCTGCATCATCCCGCCCAACTCCTTCGCGCTGGCCCGCACGGTCGAGTATTTCCGCATCCCGCGCAGCGTGCTGACGATCTGCCTGGGCAAGAGCACCTATGCGCGCTGCGGGATCATCGTCAACGTCACGCCCCTGGAACCCGAGTGGGAAGGCCACGTGACGCTGGAGTTCTCGAACACCACGCCGCTGCCCGCCAAGATCTACGCCGGCGAAGGCTGCGCGCAGATGCTGTTCCTGGAAAGCGACGAAGTCTGCGAGACTTCGTACAAGGACCGGGGCGGCAAGTACCAGGGGCAGCAGGGTGTGACGCTACCGCGGACGTGATGTAGCCCCCCCTGCGCCCTTCGGGCGCCCCCCAGGGGGCGGCGCTGGCGGACCGGCAAAGCCGGATCCGCGGCGCCCTGGATCTAGTACGAATTTCTTAAACTGCTATACCGTTGCTACCGCTGGCAGCCAGCGAAGCACCGGCGCCACATTCCAAGAAAGCGGTACTAGATCCAGGATGCGGTGGATCCGGCTCCGCCGGTCCACCCGCATCGCCCCCTGGGGGGCGCGCGTCAGCGCGTAGGGGGGACATTGAATCGACACTGAATTGTTTTACGCTAGTAGTTCATTTTTTTGCGCCCGGAGGCGATACGCGAGGTGACTCGCATGCGGCCGGCCGTTTTTCAACCGATTTCCCTGCCGTCGCGCGTGCCCGCCCAGGCACTGCGGAGCTGGTTCCGCCGGTCCGCAAGTAGAGCCCCCGGGGGGCACGCGAAGCGCGCAGGGGGGGGCTTCAATTGAAATTTCGCTTCCCCATCGTCATCATCGACGAAGACTTCCGTTCCGAAAACGCATCCGGGCTGGGCGTGCGCGCGCTGGCCGCGGCCATCGAGGCCGAGGGCATGGAGGTGCTGGGCGTCACCAGCTATGGCGATCTGTCGTCGTTTGCCCAGCAGCAGAGCCGTGCGAGCGCTTTCATCCTGTCCATCGACGACGAGGAATTCGGCGAGGGCATGCCCGACGACGTGGCCAATGCGGTCAGCAAGCTGCGCGCGTTCATCGGGGAACTGCGCTTTCGCAACGCCGAGATCCCGATCTACCTGTACGGCGAGACGCGCACCTCGCGCCACATCCCGAACGACATCCTGCGCGAGCTGCACGGCTTCATCCACATGTTCGAGGACACGCCGGAGTTCGTGGCGCGCCACATCATCCGCGAGGCCAAGAGCTATCTCGAATCGTTGCCGCCACCGTTCTTCCGCGAGCTGGTCAAGTACGCGCAGGACGGCTCGTATTCCTGGCACTGTCCCGGGCACTCCGGCGGCGTCGCCTTCCTGAAGAGCCCCGTCGGGCAGATGTTCCACCAGTTTTTCGGCGAGAACATGCTGCGCGCCGACGTGTGCAACGCGGTGGACGAGCTCGGGCAACTGCTGGACCATACCGGCCCCGTGGCGGCGTCCGAACGCAATGCCGCGCGCATCTTCAATGCGGACCACTGCTTCTTCGTGACCAACGGCACCTCCACCTCGAACAAGATCGTCTGGCACGCCAACGTGGCGCCGGGCGACGTGGTGGTGGTGGACCGCAACTGCCATAAGTCCATCCTGCACGCCATCATCATGACGGGCGCGGTGCCGGTGTTCCTGCGGCCCACGCGCAATCACCTGGGCATCATCGGGCCGATCCCCCTGGAAGAGTTCCGGCCCGAGAACATACAGAAGAAGATCGACGCCAACCCGTTCGCCAAGGGCAACGGCGGCCGCAAGCCACGTATCCTGACCATCACGCAAAGCACCTACGACGGCGTGGTCTACAACGTCGAGATGATCAAGGAATTGCTCGGCTCCAGCATCGATACCCTGCATTTCGACGAGGCGTGGCTGCCGCACGCGGCCTTCCACGATTTCTACAAGAACATGCACGCCATCGGCAAGGACCGTCCCCGCAGCACCGAGGCCATGGTCTACGCCACTCACTCCACGCACAAGCTGCTGGCCGGCATTTCCCAGGCCTCGCAGATCATCGTGCAGGAATCCGAGACGCGCCGGCTGGACCGCCACGTGTTCAACGAAGCCTACCTCATGCATACCTCGACCTCCCCGCAGTACGCCATCATCGCGTCCTGCGACGTGGCGGCGGCGATGATGGAACCGCCGGGCGGCACCGCGCTGGTCGAGGAGAGCATCCTCGAGGCCCTGGACTTCCGCCGCGCGATGCGCAAGGTGGAGGCCGAGTTCGGGACCAGCGACTGGTGGTTCAAGGTGTGGGGGCCGGACAACCTCGTGGCCGACGGCATCGGCGAGCGCGACGACTGGCTGCTGGAAACCGAGGCGGACTGGCATGGCTTCGGCGGCCTGGCGCCGGGCTTCAACATGCTGGACCCGATCAAGGCCACCATCGTCACGCCGGGGCTGGACGTGTCGGGCACCTTCGGGCAGACCGGCATCCCGGCCTCCATCGTGACCAAGTTCCTGGCCGAGCACGGCGTCATCGTCGAGAAGACGGGCCTGTATTCGTTCTTCATCATGTTCACCATCGGCATCACCAAGGGCCGCTGGAACACCCTGCTGACCGCCTTGCAGCAGTTCAAGGACGACTACGACAAGAACCAGCCGATGTGGCGCATCCTGCCCGAGTTCTGCCACGACTATCCCCAGTACGAGCAGGTCGGGCTGCGCGACCTGTGCACACGGATCCACGACATGTACCGCGCCCATGACGTGGCGCGCCTGACGACCGAGATGTACCTGAGCGACATGGTGCCGGCCATGAAACCGTCGGAAGCCTTTGCCAAGATGGCGCACCGGGAAATCGAGCGGGTCGACATCGACGACCTGGAAGGACGCGTCACCAGCGTGCTGCTGACGCCGTATCCGCCGGGCATCCCGCTGCTGATCCCGGGCGAGCGCTTCAACCAGACCATCGTCAAGTACCTGCAGTTCGCGCGCAAGTTCAACGCCCAGTTCCCGGGGTTCGGGACCGACATACACGGCCTGGTGGAGGAAGTGCTGCCCAACGGGGACCTGCGCTTCTACGTGGACTGCGTCAAGGACGCCTGATGGCCGCGGGCGGGCCGCCCGGCGCGGCCTTCGACGTGGCGGTGATCGGCGCGGGCGCCGCCGGCATGATGTGCGCGGCGGTAGCCGGCCAGCGCGGCCGCCGCGTGGTCCTGATCGATCACGCGCGCAAGCTGGCCGAGAAGATACGGATCTCGGGCGGGGGCCGGTGCAATTTCACCAACCTCGAGGCCGGCCCGGCCAATTTCATTTCCGACAATCCGCATTTCTGCCGGTCCGCGCTTTCGCGCTACACGCCCCGGGACTTCCTCGCGCTGGTCGCGCGGCATCGCATCGCCTGGCACGAGAAGCATCGCGGACAGCTGTTCTGCGACGAATCGAGCGAGGAGATCATCCGCATGCTGCGCGCCGAATGCGACGCGGGCGGGGTGGCGTGGCGCATGCCCTGCACGGTCGAGGCGGTCGAAGCCGGGGCGGACGGGTTCGTCCTTCGCATCGGCTCGGGCGGCATCCGGGCCGCGCGCGTCGTCATCGCGACCGGAGGGTTGCCCATTCCGCAGATCGGCGCGTCAGATTTCGGCCTGCGCATCGCGCGCCAGTTCGGCCTGGGCATCGTGGAGCCACGTCCCGCGCTGGTGCCGCTGACGTTCGACGCCGCGTCGTGGAAGCCCTTCGTGCCGCTGGCCGGCATCGCGCTCGAAGTGGACATCCGCACGGGGGAGGGCAGGGGCGCGGCGTCGTTCCGGGAGGACTTGCTGTTCACCCACCGCGGCCTGTCCGGCCCCGCCGTGCTGCAGATTTCCAGTTATTGGCAGCCGGGCCGGCCCATCGTCGTCGACCTGGCGCCGGACGTGGATCTGGCCGCCGAGCTCATCGCCGCCAAGGCGGGGGGCCGGCAGCACCTGTCGAACGTGCTGGCGGGCATGGTGCCGCGCCGGCTGGCCGAGCAGTGGCTGACCGCGGCGCATCCGGGCATCGGCGAACGGCGCATCGCGGACCTTTCCGACAAGGTGCTGCGGGAAGTGGCCGACGGCATGAAGCGCTGGACACTGGTCCCGGCGGGCACCGAGGGATACAAGAAGGCCGAAGTCATGCGCGGCGGCGTCGATACGCGGGCCCTGGACCAGCAGACCATGGAAGCCCGGGCCGTCCCCGGCCTGTATTTCATCGGCGAGGTGGTGGACGTGACGGGCTGGCTGGGCGGCTACAACTTCCAGTGGGCCTGGGCCTCGGGCGTGGCCTGCGGCCGGGCGGTCTGACTCTCCGGCACGTCGATCGGCTGCCGCATCTCCGGATGCGCCTCCAGCCACGTGGCCAGCATGCCGCGGGTGCCGCCGCGGCGGACCATGTCGGCCAGCAGCGGCGAGAGCGGCGGAACCTCGAAGCGGCGGGCGTTGTCGAGGTTCGCGATGGTGCCCTGGACGAAATCCACTTCTATGCGGTCGCCGGTACGAAAGGCCTCGCCGATCGCCGGCAGTCCGGTCAGGACCGGTACGCCCTTGGAGATGGCGCCGCGCAGCGCCTTGTAGGGCATCGACACGCACAGTATCGACAGGCCCAGTGAGGCCATGGCGACGAAGCCCTGGAAATGGGGCTTGCCGCAGCCGAAGCGGGCGCCGGCGACGATGATGTCCCCGGGGCGCACCCGGTCCGGAAAATCCGGATCGACCATCCTGAGCAGCGCTGGGCGAAGCACGGCGGGATCGTCGACCCGCCGTATCGCCATGTCGAAGGGGATGAGCCCGTCGTCCAGCGGAATGTCGTCGCCGAAGACGTGGCAGTATCCGGAACGGCGGAAGGTGGTGGTCATGGGAGTCCTTTCAGCCTGGAAGCAGCGCGCGCGGATCGGCGATCCGCCCGGCCAGAGCCGAGGCCGCCACGGTGAGCGGGCTGCCCAGGTAGGCCTGGGCTTCTTTGGAGCCGAAGCGGCCGGCATGGTTGGTGGCGGCGGTGGATATGGAGGTCTCGCCGTCGGCCAGCGGCCCCATCGCTCCCCCGGCGCACGGGCCGCAGCCTGCGGGCAGCACCATGGCGCCGGCTTGCTGGAAGATATCGACCAGTCCGTCGCGCGCGAGCCTGCGCGCGGTCTCGACGGTGCCGGGGACGATGAACAGGCGCACGTGGGCCGCAATCCGGCGATCCCGCAGCAGTGCGGCGGCCCCGGCAAAATCCTCGTACATGCCGGAGCCGCAGGAGCCGATGTAGGCATGGTCCACGTGGCGGCCCGCGACTTCTCCTATTTCCACGCCCAGGTGCGGCCCGCCGGGCAGCGCGACCTGGGGGCCGATGCCGGCCAGGTCGAGCTCCAGTTCCGCCTCGAACTGCGCGTCGGCATCGCTGGCGAGGGCAAGGCCGCTTCGGGGCGCGTCCGCTGGCGGCGTGAACCATACGTTGGCAACGCCGATCTCCGTCAGCGAATTGCACAGGGCCACGCGTTCGGACAAGGGAAGCGCATCGATGTAGTCCCCGGCGAATTCGACGATGCGATTGTCGCAGGAGGGCAGCCTGCCGCTGGCGAACAGCGCGGTGACATAGAAGCCGACGTCGCGCGCGGTGACTCCCGCGCCCACCGGGCCGCGCAGCGACAACCGGATGGTCGACGGCACCTGTTCCCATACCGTCCCGGTGGCGAGCACCGACACGATTTCCGGGCCGGGTGCGCAGGCCAGCGCGCCCACGGCGCCGAAGTTCGTGCAGTGCATGTCATAGCACGACAAGAACATGCCGGCACGGACCAGCCCCGCCTCGATGGGGAAAATGTGCCCGTGGCCGCCGCGCCCGGCGTCGAAGAAGCGGCCCACGCCCCACTCGCGCGCGATCCTGCGCAGGCGGGTGCCGCGCAGGGCACCGGCGGGACTGGAGTAGGCCACGTCATGGTCGGTCACGAACATCACCCGTTCGGGATGCGCGATGCGCCGGTAGCCCAGGCTCGCCAGCTCGTTATAGGCCGATTCCACGAAGCCGTCGTGGATGATGACCAGCTCCGGATCGGGGGCGACGATATCCCCGGGGCGGACGTAAGGCTTGCCGCTGGCGCGGGCAAGGATTTTCTCGGCGGCGGTCTGGGGTACCCGGGTGGCGGCTTGGATCATGTCGGAGAATGCGTGGCGGCTACTGGTGGGAAGGGCATGGACGGGACGGCGGTTCAGGCGGGCTTGGCGGCCATGACGTCGGCGTAGCGTCCCCCGCCGTCCACGATGCGGGCCGCCTCGCGTTCGAAGGCCAGCCGCGCCTCCAGCCGCGCCATGAAGGCGGCCGCCTCGCCACGCGGGATCACGACGATGCCGTCGTCGTCCGCGCAGACGAGGTCGCCGGCATGCACGATTTGTCCGCCCACCGACACGGGGACGCCGGTTGCGCCGCGGCGGCCGCGGGCCCAGCCGCTGGCGACGGTGCCCCGGGCGAATACCGGGAAGCGGACGCGGCGTATCTCGGCGATGTCGCGCACGCGCGCGTTGCTGACGACGCCCGCGATGCCGCGCCGCTGGGCGACCGCGGTTCCCGTACCGCCCCAGGTGCAGGCATCCCGGGCGGGTCCGACGTCGATCACGATGACCGAGCCGGGCGGCGCCTCGTCGGCCGCGCGCACGATCTCGTCGCCGTATCCCGCCGGCGCGCGGACGGTGTAGGCGGGGCCGGCGCACAGCGCGTCGGCGACCAGCGCGCGCAGTGCCGGCGACATGTGGCCGCGCCCCTCCATGGCTTCATAGGCAGCGGCGGCCGAGGCTGCCCGCAGGCGGTCGCACAGCAGGGCGATGTCGGCGTCCAGGAGCTCGGCCATGCTCATTCCTGGGGAATCCGGGCGGCCGCGACGATGTCCTTCCAGCGCTTGGCGTCGGTGCGGAGAAAACGGGCGAATTCCTGCGGCGTGTTGGCCGGGGCGACGGCGATGTTGGCCTTGGCGAGCCTGTCCTGCATCTCGGGCGAGGTGAGGATGGCGACGATTTCCCGGTTCAGGCGCCCGGCGATTTCCGCCGGCATCCCCTTGGGACCGAGCAGGCCGACCCAGCCTTCGATCTCGAAATCCTTGAGCTCGGGCAAGGCGGACCGGGCGGCCGCGGGAACGCCGGGCATCTGCGGGATGGGTGCCAGGCTGGCGACCGCGAGTGCCTTCAGGCGGCCGGACTCCACGTGGGGCCGGCCCGACAGCACGGCATCGAACATGAATTGCACCTGGCCGCCTATGAGGTCGGTGAGCGCCTGCGGACTGCCCTTATAGGGAACGCCGAGCACGTCGGTCTTGAGCCGGGCCAGGAAGGCGGCGATGGCCAGGTGCTGGATCGTGCCGCTGCCGGCCGTGGCATAGGTATAGCGCCCAGGGTCGCGGCGCAGTTGCGCGACGAAGTCCTCCAGGTTCGCATACGGCGCGTCGGCCCGGACCAGCAGCACCATGGGCGCCACCGCCACCCGGGCGATGGGCGTGAAATCCTCGAGGATGTCGAACGGGATGGACTTATAGATGGCCGGGCTGATCGTGGCCGAGGTGGACGTCATCAGCAGGGTGTAGCCGTCGGCGTCGGCCTTGGCGACGTAGGCGGCGCCAACCTGTCCGGACGCGCCGACCTTGTTCTCCACCACGACCGGCTGCTTGAGCCGGGCGGCAAGCTGCTCGCCGAGGAAGCGCGCGGCCACGTCGGACGAGTTCCCCGGAGGGAAGGGGGCGATGATCCGGACGGGCTTGGCCGGGTAGCCGTCGTCGGCGGCGGCCGGCACGGCCGCCGCGAGCGTGGCGGCGCAGGCGAAGGCGGCCAGCAGGCGCGGGCCGAGGGAGCTTGGACGATACATGGCGTGTCTCCGTATGTCGATCGCGTCGCCGGAAGCGAGCGTGCGCATCGTGCCTCGGGTGCGAGGCATCGTGCGTAGTCCTTGCCGCGCAGTGTAGAAAGCCTCCCATCGAACAACAATCGCAATTATTGTGAGGATTGAGAAGTTTTTCCGTACAATCGATTTCACTCGCGGAAACCGGAGCCCTCCCATGGCCAGAGCAGGCGATGCCATCTCTTCGGTCAATCTCAAGCTGCTGCACACCTTCATGCTGGTGGGGGAAAACCAGAGCTTTCGGTCGGCGGCAGACCGCGCGCATCGATCGGGGTCCGCCGTCAGCAGCCAGATACGCAAGCTCGAGGAGCAGCTCGGGCTGCGCCTGTTCCATCGCACCACCCGTCAGGTCGTGCTGACCCGCGAGGGCGAGCAATTGCTGCAATGCGTACGGCGAGCGCTGCAGGAGGTCGAGGCCGGGCTGCAGGGCATCCAGGAGGCGGCCGACATCCAGCGCGGCCGTATCGCGCTCGCTTGCGCGCCGACGATCGCCGGGGCCTACCTGGGAGACGTGCTCGCGGCATTCGAGCGCCGCTATCCCGGCATCCAGGTGTTCGTGCGGGAAATCACCGCGGCGGCGTTGTACGAAAGCGTGCGCAAGCGCGAGGTGGATCTCGGCATCAGCGTGATGAGCGATACTCCCGAGTTCCGTTTCGAGCCGCTGCTGCGCGACGAGCTGGTCGCGCTGGTGCCGCGCAGCCTGCTCGACGGCGACAGCAAGACGATCTCGCTCAAGGCCCTGGCCGCCTTGCCCCTGCTGGTGCTGGAGCAGGGCACCGCCTTGCGCACGATCGTGGAAGAGGCGATGGCTGCCCAGGGACTGCGCCTGACTACCCGCTTCCAGTTCATGCATTCCCAGACCTTGATCGCCATGGCGAGCGCGGGGCTGGGGGCGGCGATCCTGCCTTCGACCGCGCTGCCGGCGTCCCTGGCTCCGGGCGTGCGGAAGCTGCGCATCGTGCGGCCCGCGCTGGTGCGCCGCATGGCCATCATCACGCTGCCCGGCCATGCGCTGTCGCCCGCCGCCACGAGACTGGTGGAAATGCTGCGCACCATGCTGGCGCGCCATTCCCCGTAGCGGCCTGCCGGCGCGGCGGGACAACCCTGCCGGGCCGTCAATAAAATAGCGGCTCGTCGTTTCCCGCTGGAGAACTCCATGCCTAATTCCCCGGTGCGCGCGTGCGCGGCGCTCTGCCTGTTGGCGGCCGCGTTGCTGGCAGGCTGCGCGACGCTGTTCCCGTCCTCCCGTCTGCCGGAGCAGGCCGCGCCCGACGCACGGGTCACCGTGCAGTACGTCCAGCCGCGGCAGTTCTCCGAATGGCGCGACCACCCGCGGGAAGGCGACGGTTACCACCAGAACTGGATGAACGGCCTGCAGCGGCATGTCGAGGCGCGAGCGTCCCGATATCTCGCGCCGGGCGCCCACCTGCTGGTGCAGTTCACCGACGTCGCGCTGGCCGGCGCCTACGAACCCTGGCGCGGCGCCGCGATGAACAACGTGCGCATCGTGCGTGACGTCTATCCGCCGCGCATCGACCTCGCGTTTCGCCTGACCGGCGCCGACGGCAAAGTGCTCAGGCAAGGCCGGCGCGAGTTGCGCGATCCGGCGTTCCTGATGCGGTCCCGCAGCTATCCCGGCGACGCCCTCGGCTACGAGAAAGCCATGCTGGACGACTGGCTGAGCGACGAGTTCGGCGCCGGGCGCTGAATTCGCGACGACATTGAGGCACAATCGAATCCGACGCACCCACGTTCCGGTCCAATCGCCTACCAGAAGGGGACAACCCATGATGCTCGCGTTGCTGGGTAATTCGTCGCAGTCGAATTTTTTCCGCCAGCCGGCCGCCGCGATGGCGGCCGCCGCTTTCCTGGCGCTGTCGGGCGCCGTGGGCGCGGCAGACCGGGCCGCTTCTTCCTACGTACCGGAGGTCGGCCAGGAGGGCAAGGACGTGGTGTGGGTGCCGACGCCCCAGCCGCTGGTCGAGAAGATGCTGGACATGGCCAAGGCCACGCCCCGGGACTACCTCATCGACCTGGGCTCGGGCGACGGACGCACGGTCATCACGGCCGCCAAGCGCGGCATCCGCGCCCACGGCATCGAGTACAACCCGGAAATGGTCGAACTGGCACGGCGCAATGCCTCCGCCGCGGGCGTGTCCCAGCGTGCCACTTTCGCCAACGCCGACCTGTTCGATACCGACCTCTCCCGCGCGAGCGTCATTACCCTGTTCCTGCTGCCCACCATCAACGAGAAGCTGCGCCCGCGCCTGCTCGAGCTCAAGCCGGGAACGCGCGTCGTCTCCAATACTTTCCCGATGGGCGACTGGCAACCCGACGAGCAGGCGACCATCACCCAGGATTGCCAGGGGTGGTGCACGGCGCTGCTGTGGATCGTGCCGGCCAAGGTCGAAGGGTCGTGGAAGCTGGGCGGGCAGGAGCTGAAGCTCACGCAGCAATACCAGCGCATCAGCGGCACGCTGGCCTCGACGCAGATTGCCGATGCCAGCCTGCGGGGCGACGAGATCTCGTTCACCGTGAACGGCGTGCGCTACCGCGGCAAGGTGAACGGAAAAACGATGCAAGGCACGCGCAGCGGCGCCGCTCCGGCCGCCTGGACCGCCGTGCGCAACTGAATTTCCTTCAAGACATCCTCCCGCACGCAGAACGCCTTTGTCACGCCCCTAATCGAGGGAAATGTTCAAGCGCTTAATGATCTGCCCATACCGGCGCGAATCGGCATCGAGCTGTGACCGAAACTGCTCGGGTGTCATCGCCAGCGGTTCGTACGCCAGCTGCATGTAGCGCTCCCGTACTTCCGGGTCTTGCAATGCCGTAGCGATGTCGCGGCGGATTCTGGCCGCAATGGCGTCCGGAATGCCTTGAGGCGCGAGGATGCCGACCCAGGCGCTGAGTTCGAAGCCTTGCGGCCCACCCGCTTCGCCCATGGTGGGGATCGACTCGAACCCTTGCACTCGCGAGGGGGCCGCCACCGCGAGCAACCTGAGCTTGCCCCCTTTATAGAGGGCGTTCATGCTCCCTATCGTGCCGAATGCCCACGGAACCTGGCTGCTCGCCACGGCGGTGTAGAGCTGGGACATTTCCTTGTACGCGATGTGCGTCATCGCCGTGCCCGCCGCTTGATCGAGCATGGCGCCCCCGAGATGTCCCGGGCTGCCCACGAACCATGAGCCGTAGTTGATATTCCCCGGGTTCGCCTTGGCGTCGGCGATCAAGTCGCCGACGCTGCGGTATCGGCTGTCCGTGGGGACCGCGACGAAGAAATAGTTGCGGAACAATGTCGTGATCGGTGTGAAATCACGCTTCAAGTCGTAGGGGAGTTTGCTGAACAGATAGGGCTGAGCGGCCATTTGCGCGCTATCCAATTGCAGCAGGGTATAGCCGTCGGCAGCGGCCCGCTTGACGGTTTCAATGGCGATGAAGCCCGCCGCTCCAGGCTTGTTCTCTACCAGCACGGGCTTACCCCAGGCCTTGGACAAGCGCTCGGTCACCATGCGCAGGTTCACGTCGACGCCGCTGCCTACCGGAAAGGGAGTCACGATGCGGACAGGCCGGTCAGGATACTGCGCTGCAGCTTTGGGCACACCGCAGACCGCCATCAAGGCAATCTGGCAAAGCACGGCCAGTGGCCGCCACGCAAATGAGGAAGGGAATGCGACCATGACTGTCTCCTTACATTCTTGCTGTAGGGGCCGTGCCGAGTCCCGGTACGACCGGAGCAGGCGGTTGCAAGCAACGGCGCCATGCCGTCGGCGACTATGTCATTCGCTTCGCGTACAGGTCAAACAGCTGTCTCGTCGATTGAGAACCGCCTTGCCGCGAGTCCTGCTTCCGCGCGGACATCGAGTCAGGCACAATCGATCCGGCGCACCCACGTTCCGGTCCATTCGTCCACCAGAAAAAAGGGGAAACCCATGATGCTCGCGTTGTTGGGTAGTTCGTCGCAGTCGCAAGTGTTGCGCCGGTGCGCGCGCGGGATGGCCGTCCTGGCTGCCTGCGCGCTGCCGGTCCTGGCCGCCGTCCAGGCGGCGGAAAAGCCGGGTTCGTCGTATGTGCCCGACGTCGGCCAGGAAGGCAAGGACGTGGTGTGGGTGCCTACGCCCCAGGCCCTGGTCGAGAAGATGATAGACATGACCAAGGCCGCCCCGGGCGACACCCTGATCGACCTGGGGTCGGGCGACGGGCGCCTGGTGATCACGGCGGCCCGGCGCGGCATCAAGGCCCACGGCATCGAATACAACCCCGACATGGTGGAGCTGGCGCGCCGCAACGCACAGGCGGCGGGCGTGTCCAGCCGCGCCACGTTCGAGAAGGCGGACCTGTTCGAGACCGACCTGTCCGGCGCCAGCGTCATCACGCTGTTCCTCCTGCCTACCATCAACGAGAAACTGCGCCCGCGCCTCCTGGAGCTCAAGCCCGGCACGCGCGTCGTGTCCAATACGTTCCCGATGGGCGACTGGCGCCCCGACGAGCAGGCGACGATCACCGAGCAGTGCCAGACCTGGTGCTCGGCATTGCTGTGGATCGTGCCGGCCAAGGTCGAAGGCACGTGGAAGCTCGGCGGCAGGACCCTGAAGCTGGCCCAGCAGTACCAGCGCGTCAGCGGCACCCTGGACGCCGCGCCGCTGGACGACGCCAGCCTGCGCGGCGACGAGATCTCGTTCACCGTGAACGGGGTACGCTATCGGGGCAAGGTAAACGGCAACACCATGCAAGGCACGCGCGCCGGCGGCTCGCCCGCTTCGTGGACTGCCGTGCGCGGCTGACCTCCTGCCCATCCCCCGCTTTCCAGGAATCCGCATGACCGTGCCAACTCCCCTGAAACAGACCCCGCTCTTCGCCGAGCACCTGGCCCTGTCCGGCAGGATGATCGACTTCGGCGGCTGGTCCATGCCCGTCTCGTATGGTTCGCAGATCGACGAGCATCACGCCGTCCGGCGCGATGCCGGCATGTTCGACGTCTCGCACATGCTCAACGTGGACGTGGTGGGCAGCCAGGCGCGGCCTTATCTGCGCCACCTGCTGGCCAACGATGTCGACCGGCTGGCCGAGCCGGGCAGGGCGCTGTATTCCTGCATGCTCAATCCGCAGGCCGGCGTGGTCGACGACCTGATCGTCTATTTGCTGACGCCGGAACACTACCGGCTCGTCGTCAACGCGGCGTCGGCCGACAAGGACCTGGTGTGGATGGCACGCGTCGCCCAGGCGGGCGGCTACGATGTCGCGATCGAACCGCGCCGCGAGCTGGCGATGATCGCGGTGCAGGGCCCGCGGGCCCGTGACCGGCTGGCGCAGGCAAGGCCGGCGCTGGGAAGCCTGGCGCGAGGCCTCGCTCCCTTCACGTCTGAAGGGGCGGGCGGCGTCCTGGTGGCGCGGACCGGCTACACCGGCGAGGACGGCGTGGAAATCGTGCTGCCCGGCGCCGAGGCGCCCGCCCTGTGGCGCGACCTGCTGGCGGCCGGCGTCGCGCCCTGCGGCCTGGGCGCGCGCGACACGCTGCGGGTCGAGGCCGGCCTGAACCTGTATGGGCAGGACATGGACGAGCTGACCCAGCCGGCCGAGGCCGGATTGGCATGGACGGTATCCGACCATGATCCACAGCGCGACTTCGTCGGCCGTGGGGCGCTGGCGTACGGGCTGAAGTGGCAACTGCTGGGGCTCAAGCTGCTGGATCGCGGCGTGATGCGGGCCCAGATGGCGGTCCACACTGCCGAAGGGGCCGGCATGGTCACCAGCGGCACCATGTCGCCGACCCTGGGTGTCTCCATCGGTTTCGCGCGCCTGCCGGACAGCGTGGTGCCCGGCGATGCCGCCGACGTGGAGATCCGCGGCCGGCGGGTGCCCGCGGTCGTCTGCAGGCTGCCCTTCGTGCGGCGCGGCAGAATACTCGACAATGGCGAACCCTGAAAGCGCGGCCGCGTCCAAGGTTCACTACAATTCTTCCAGACCCCTTTATCAGGACCCGCCCCCATGAATCTTCCTTCCGATCTCAAGTACGCCAAGACTCACGAATGGATCCGCGCCGACGGCGACGTGCTGGTGGTGGGCATCACCGATCACGCGCAGGACCAACTGGGCGACCTGGTCTATGTCGGCGACGTCAAAGTGGGCGCGCGGCTCCAGGCCGGCGAAACCGCGGGCGTGGTGGAATCGGTCAAGGCAGCCTCCGACATCTATGCGCCGGTGGCGGGCGAAGTCGTGGCCTTCAACGAAGACCTCTCGGCGAGTCCCGAACAGCTGAACCAGGCACCCTACACCGCCTGGATCTTCAAGCTCAGGCCGGACAACATGGCCGACACCGCCGGCCTGCTCGATGCGGCGGGCTACCGGGCGTCGGTCGACGCCGAGTAACGCCACGTCACGCCGCGGTCCGCCCGGGCCGCGACCGGCACCCGCCTGGCAAGCGGGTGCGCGTCATCCCGCCATTCCATCGCAGGCCGACGACAGGACAGGTCCCCATGCTCAAGGCGCTTGAAGACGATGCGGCATTCGTGGCCCGCCATATCGGGCCTTCCGAATCAGACCAGGCCGCGATGCTGGCCGAGGTCGGGGCAGACAGCCTGGATGACCTGGTGCGCCGGGTAGTGCCGGCCGCCATCCTCGAATCTTCCCCGCTCGACCTGCCCGGGCCTCGCACGGAAGCCGAGGTGCTGGCCGACCTGGCGCAGCTGGCGGACCGCAACCGGTCGTTCCGCAACTACATCGGCCAGGGCTACTACGGAACCCACACGCCGCCCGTCATCCAGCGCAACATCCTGGAGAACCCGGCCTGGTACACGGCCTACACGCCCTACCAGCCGGAGATCTCCCAAGGTCGCCTGCAGGCGTTGCTCGTGTTCCAGACCATGGTGTGCGACCTCACCGGACTGGACATCGCCAATGCTTCGCTGCTGGACGAGGCGACGGCCGCGGCCGAGGCCATGACGCTGGCGCGGCGCGGCGCCGCGAGCGCCAGCAAGGTCTTTTTCGTTTCCGCAGGTTGCCACCCGCAGACGATCGAGGTGCTGCGCACGCGGGCGGCGGCGCTGGACATCGAGATCGCGGTCGGCGACGAGGCCGCGGGCGTGCCCGACTGCTTCGGCCTCCTGCTGCAGTATCCATGCAGCACCGGCGAGCTGCGCCGCTATGCCGGGATCGCCGCGCAGGTGAAGGCGGCCGGAGGTATCGTCGCCTGCGCTACCGACCTGCTGGCGCTGGCCCTGCTGCAGCCGCCCGGCGAATGGGGCGCCGACATTGCGATCGGGTCCGCTCAGCGCTTCGGCGTGCCGCTCGGATTCGGCGGTCCGCATGCCGCGTTCATGGCTTGCCGCGATGCCTTGAAGCGCAACCTGCCGGGCAGGCTGGTGGGCGTGTCGCGCGATGCGGCGGGACGGCCCGCGCTGCGGCTGGCGTTGCAGACGCGCGAGCAGCACATCCGGCGCGAGAAGGCCACCTCCAACATCTGCACTTCACAGGTGCTGCTGGCCGTGATGGCCGCCATGTACGCCGTCTGGCACGGACCCGAGGGTCTGCGCCGGATCGCCGCGCGGGTCCACCGCCGCACGGCGGCGCTGCGCGACGCGCTGGCGAGCATGGGGGTGGCGGCCGAGAACGAGGGTTTCTTCGACACGCTGCACCTGCGCACCGGGGGCCATACAGCCGCCATCGTGCGCGCGGCGGAAGCGGCCGGCATCAACCTGCGCAAGCTCGACGCGGAACACCTCGCCTTGTCGCTCGACGAGACGGTGACGCGCGACGACCTGAAGGCGCTGCTGGACGTGTTCGCCGAGGGGTGCGGCCGGCCCGCCTCCGACATCGACGCCGCGGAGGCCGCCGCGCGGGATGCGATTGCGCCGGCCCTGGTGCGGAACACTCCCGTCCTCGCCCATCCGGTATTCCGTTCCATCCGCTCCGAAACCGAGATGCTGCGCTGGCTGCGGCGGCTCGCCGACATGGACCTGGCGCTGGACCGCACGATGATCCCGCTCGGTTCCTGCACGATGAAGCTCAACGCCACGGCCGAGATGATGCCCATCACCTGGCCGCGGTTCGCCGGACTGCATCCCTTTGCGCCCGCCTGGCAGGCCGAGGGCTACCATGAACTCGTCGCCCGCCTCTCGCGCGCCTTGTGCGAGATCACCGGCTACGAGGCCATCAGTTTCCAGCCCAATTCGGGCGCGCAAGGCGAATACGCGGGCCTGATGGCCATACGGGCCTATCATGCCGCGCGCGGCGAGTCCGGCCGCGACGTATGCCTGATCCCCGCATCGGCCCACGGCACCAATCCCGCTTCGGCGCAGCTGGCCGGCATGCGTGTCGTGGTCGTCGCCTGCGACCGCCAGGGCAACGTGGACGTGGACGACCTGCGGCGCAAGGCCGGCGAGGCCGGCGCGCGTCTGGCCGCGCTGATGGTGACCTATCCCTCTACCCACGGCGTGTTCGAGGACGCCATCGGCGAAATCTGCGAGATCGTCCATCGCGGCGGGGGGCAGGTCTACCTGGACGGCGCCAACATGAACGCGCTGGTCGGCCTGGTGAAGCCGGGGCGCATAGGCGCCGACGTGTCGCACCTGAACCTGCACAAGACGTTCTGCATTCCGCATGGCGGCGGCGGGCCCGGCGTCGGGCCGATCGCGGTGCGGGCCCACCTGGCGCCCTACCTGCCCGGCGTCGTGGGAGAAGACGGCCGTCTCGGCCCGGACGCTCCCTGCGGCCCGGTGGCGGCGGCGCCGCTGGGATCGGCCGGCATCCTGCCCATTCCGGCCGCCTACGTGGCGCTGATGGGCGCCGAGGGACTGCGCCGCGCCACCCAGGTCGCCATCCTCAATGCCAATTACGTGGCGCGGCGGCTGGCGGACCACTATCCCGTCCTTTATGCCGGCCGTGGCGGCTACGTGGCCCACGAATGCATACTGGACCTGCGGCCCATCAAGCAGCGCTGCGGCGTCGATGCCGAGGACGTGGCCAAGCGCCTGATCGACTACGGGTTCCATGCGCCCACCATGAGCTTTCCGGTAGCCGGCACGCTGATGGTGGAGCCCACCGAGTCCGAAAGCCGGGCGGAGCTGGACCGTTTCATCGAAGCGATGATCGCCATTCGAGCGGAAATCGCGGAGATCGAAGCCGGCACGCAGGACCGCGGCGACAACCTGCTGAAGAACGCGCCGCATACCGCCGAGGCGCTGCTGGCCGCGACGTGGCCGCACGCGTACTCCCGCGAACGGGCCGCCTACCCGCTGCCGTGGCTGCGCGAGCACAAGTACTGGCCGCCGGTGGGCCGGGTGGACAACCTGTACGGCGACCGCAACCTCGCTTGCGCCTGCCCGCCCATGAGCGACTACGCCTGAGCCGGCCACGGGGGCCTTTGCCCCGCTTGGATCAATCCATTGCCACGTGGGGCGCATCGTCTTCCGCCGTCCGGCGGCGGGACCGCACCAGCACCAGCAGCGGCACTACGCAAAGCGTGGCGACGAACATCAGCTTGAAGGCGTCGATGTACGCGATCATCGAGGCTTGCCGGGTCACGAGCTGGTTCAGCGATTCCAGCACGGAAGGGGAAGTCAGGTCGAATTGCTCGCGCAGGGTGGCGTTGGCCGGATTCAGGTGTTCCACCAGCGAGGCATGCACGACCTGCGTGTTGCGGGTGACCTGCGCCTGGACCACCGAGATGCCTATGCTGCTGCCGATGTTGCGCACGAGGCTGAAGATGGCCGTGCCGTCGGCCCGCAGTTCGGGCGCCAGCGTGGCGAAAGTCACCGCGCTCAAGGGGACGAAGACGAAGCCCAGCCCTACGCCCTGGATGACGCCGGGCCAGACGATGTCGCCTTCCGACAGGACCAGCGTGTATCCCATCATCTGGTAGAGCGCCACTGCCGAAATGAGGAAGCCCGCGAGCAGCATGAGGCGCACCTCCATGCGCCCGACCAGCCGGCCCGCCACGAGCATGGCAATCATGGTGCCCACGCCGCTGGGGGCGGTCACCAGTCCCGTGGTTGCCACCGGATAGCCCATCAATGCTTCCAGCATGGGCGGAAGCAGGGCCCGGGTGGCGTACATCACCGCGCCGATGACGAAGATGAAACAGGTGCCGGTGACGAAGTTGCGGTCCTTCAAGAGTTCATAGCGAAAGAACGACTGCTTGCCGGCCGTGGCGGTATGGATCGCGAAAAAGACGAAACTGACCAGCGCGACCCCCGCCTCGATGCGGATCTCGGCGGAGCCGAACCAGTCGAGCTGCTGCCCGCGGTCGAGCATCGCCTGCAGGGCGCCGATGGCCAGGGACAACGTGGCGAAGCCGAAGAAGTCCAGCGCCGTGCGCTGCGCCGGCTTGGCCTTGGGCAGGTAGGTCAGGACGCCGAACAGCGCGAATGCGCCGATCGGAAGATTGATCAGGAACACCCAGCGCCAGTTGTAGCTGTCCGTCAGCCAGCCACCCAGCGTGGGGCCGAGGATCGGGCCCACCATCACGCCTACGCCCCAGATCGCCATGGCCTGGGGCTGCTTGTCGCGGGGATTGATGTCCAGCAGGATGGATTGGGACAGGGGTACCAGGGCCGCCCCGAACAGTCCCTGCAGCAGCCGCGCGCCCACGATCTGGGCCAGCGTTTCGGACAGACCGCAGAGCAGCGAGGCAATGGTGAAGCCGCTGACCGCGATGGCCAGCAGGCGCGTGACGCCCAGCCGCGCGCTGAGCCAGCCGGTGAGCGGCGTGGCGATCGCGGCGGCGACGATGTAGGAAGTCAGTACCCAGCTGATCTCGTCCTGCGAAGCCGACAGCGAGCCCTGCATGTGGGGCAGGGCCACATTGGCGATGGTGCTGTCCAGCGTCTGCATCAGCGTGGCCAGCATGATGGAGAGCGTGATCATGCGCCGATTCAGTGGCGCGGCAGGAGCTTGCACGGGAAGGGACGGAGCGGGAAAACGGGACAATAGGCAGGTATATCATATGCTTGCTTACTAATTCCCGAACGTACAGCGGCGCCATGGGCGACAATGTCGCCCATCTTTTCACGCGGTTTTCCCATGGCGACTCCCTACGACAAGCGGTTCGGCTTCCTCGTGTCGGACATCGGCCGGCTGATGAGCACCGAGTTCGACCGGCGCGCCCGCGGCAGGCTGGAACTGAGCCGCGCCCAATGCCGCATGGCTCTGTACTTGTCCTTCTTTGGCCAGATGACCCAGGCGCAGTTGGCCGAGACGCTGGACGTCACGCCCATGACGGTGGCGCGCATGCTCGATCGCATGCAGCAGGGAGGGTGGATCGTCCGGACGCCGGTGCCCAACGACCGGCGGGCATTCCACGTGCGCGCGACGCCCAAGGCGGAAGAGATGCTGGCTGAAGCCCTGCAAGTGGGCGATGAACTGAACGATTTCGCCTTGCGGGGATTGAGCCGGGAGGAGAAGGATGTGCTGATCGGCCTCCTGCAGAAAGTCCGGAGCAATCTGGCGCCGCCCGATCGTTGAAAGCGATGCACTGAACTTAATCGACCGGAGGATGGTCGGATTGCGGGGCCATTGACCGACCGACGCTGCCGCGGGCGCGGGACAGGGCTCTTCGCCGGAGCGAAATGAGAGTGAATTGCAAAAACGTCGGCAGCGCTTAAAATGCTGCACATGCGTTATTGGTACGTGCTTCTCGTATTGCTGTGTTTGCCTCTCCAATGGGTGTGGGCGGGATCCGCCGCATGCCGATCGGACGCGAACGCCGTGACCAGCTACCAGCACGCGCGCGCCGCCGCCCATTTCGCCATGGCTGGCGAGCAGGAACTGCATGACGGAACCCTGTCGGGCGACGCCGTGCAGGCCGCCCTGCAATTGCCTTTCCCCGGGGAAACCGCATCGCAGCCTCCCGTAGAGATGCCCGGCTGGGAATTCGAGCTCGACGAGGAATTCGACATCGTCGAACAGATTTCCGAGCCTGACTGGAGCGACGTCGCGGTCGACAATCTGTCGTGCCGCCTGCCGGGCAACGACAATACCCAGGCAGGTCCGCCCCCCGATCCCCACGAGTTCGACCTTCCGCTGTGCCTTGCCGTCGTCGCGCCCGCGCTGGCCGACACGCTTTTTTCCGCGTCGCAGCAACCTCCTTCGCCGGCGCCGGTCTTCCGCGCCGACCGGCCGCCGTCACTGACGGCCTGATTCCCGCCACCGTTTGCGGCAGCCGGGCTGCCGCACGTGCCTAGCCGGCGGCCGTGTGCCGTCGCGCGTGTCCGTTTTTCCAATGATCATGAAACCCATCACACTCGTTCTGTCAGTGTGGCTGGCGAGCATGTGCGCGCATGCGGTTGCAGCGCCGCAGCCTTATACGCTCGACCAGCTATTGTCCCTCGCCCTGCAAGGCAACAAGGGCGTGGAAGCCGCGGCGGCCGGCGTGGACGCCGCCCGGGCCGGCATCACCACGGCCGAGGCCTATCCCAACCCGGAAGTGGAGTTCACCACGGGGCGGGTGTCGGCGCGACAGCCCGGCGCCGGCACGGGCATCGGCCAGACGCTGTCCATTACCCAGCGGATCGACCTGCCCAACCAGCGCGAATTGCGTCGCGAACTGGCGACCGGGACGTTGCGGGCTACCACCGCCGGACAAGAGACCTTCGTGGCGAGGCTGGTGGCCCAGGTCAAGCGCGGGTTCTACGAAACGCTCAGGCGCGAAGCCGAATTCGCCGCCGCCCAGGAAGATCTCGCCTTGACCCAGCAGCTCTACAACCGCGCCCAGGTGCGGGTGGACGTGGGCGACGCGCCCAAGTACGAGGCGATCCGGGTGGCCGCGGAATTGCTCAACGCGCAGAAGAACAGCCAGAGCGCGCTGCTGCGCGTGAACCAGGCCAAGTCTTTCCTGCGGCAGCAAGTGGGCGAGATCCTGCCCGCCGGGTTCGCGGTGCAGGGGCAGCTGGGAGAGGTCCCGCCCCTGGAGCCCCTGGACCGGCTGCGCACGGTGATGCTCACGGGCAATCCGGAACTGTCGCAGTTCCGGGCCGAGCTCCAGCGGGCGCGGACGGCGGTGGACTACGAGCGCTCGCTGCGCTGGCCGTCGGTGGCGCTCAAGGCGACGTCGAGCCGCGATCCCGACGTGCGTGACACGCAATTCGGCGTAGTGGTCAGCGTGCCGCTCTGGGACCGTCGCCAGGGTCCGATCGACGAGGCGGCCGCTACCGCCATCCGCGTGCGCAGCCTGCTCGAGGCGCGCGAGTTCGAGCTGACCCAGCAGCTGGACGCCGCCTACCAGCAGTTCCAGATCGCCGCCTCGCAAGTCGAGGCGCTGGAATCGGGCATCGTGCGGCAGGCCGAGGCCGCGCTGCGCGTGGCCGAGGCCGCCTATCGCTATGGCGAGCGGGGCATTATCGATTACCTCGACGCGCAGCGCGTGCTGCGCACCGCGCGCAACGACCTCATCGCCGCCCAGTTCGATCTGCAAATGGCCGCCATAGAAATCGAGCGGCTGCTGGCCAATTCTTCCGCAGGTAGCTCATCATGATCCAGCGTCTTTCTTCCAGTGCTGCGCTGCTCGCGCTTTGCTTCACCCTGGCCGCGTGCGGCGACAAACCCGCCACCGAAGCGGCTCCGCAGGAGACCGTGGATCCCAGCATCGTCGTTGCCGACGAAGCCATGCTGGCGCGGGTCAAGGTCGCGTCGGTGGCGATGGAGCCGTTCAGCGATGTGCTGCGCGTGGCCGGGCGGATCGACTTCGATCGCCAGCGCATGGCCCGCATCGGCGCATCGGTGACCGGCCGGGTGACCGACATCACGACCACGCTGGGGGCGACCGTCAAGCCCGGCGACGTGCTCGCTCGGCTGCACAGCACCGAGCTGGGCAGCGCGCAACTGGCCTATCTGAAGGCCAAGGCGCAATCCGAACTGCAGCAGAACGCGCGCGAGCGCGCCAGGCTGCTGTTTGCCGCGGACGTGATCGGCAAGGCCGAACTGCAGCGGCGCGAAAACGAGTACGCCGTGGCCGCCGCCGAACTGCGCGCGGCATATGACCAGCTCAGCGTGCTAGGCATGTCGGCCTCGGCCATCGCGCGCATGGGCAAGAGCGGCGAGATCAGCTCGTTCTCGCCGGTGGTCTCCACCCTGCATGGATCGGTGGTGGAGTTCAAGGTCTCGCCGGGACAGGTGGTCCAGCCCGCCGATGCGCTGTTCACCGTGGCCGATCTGTCGCGGGTCTGGGCGGTGGCAGAAGTGCCGGAACAGCAAGCCGACCTGGTCGCCGAGGGG
This sequence comes from Pigmentiphaga sp. NML080357, assembly GCF_002188465.1. Lineage (GTDB taxonomy): Bacteria > Pseudomonadota > Gammaproteobacteria > Burkholderiales > Burkholderiaceae_B > Pigmentiphaga. The sequence goes on from NZ_NINW01000022.1 coordinate 141,534, forward strand.
CAGACCGTGGACATCGAGGTTCCCGCGCTCGGCAACCGCAGGATCAAGGGGGAACTGATCTACGTCGGCCAGGTGGTCAATCCCAGCACGCGTACAGTCCTGGTCCGCACGTCCATCGACAATGCCGACGGCCGTCTCAAGCCGGCCATGCTGGCCACCATGCTGATCGTGAGCCGTCCCACGGAACAGCTCGTGATCCCGGCCTCCGCCGTGGTGCGATTCGAGAACGAGGACCTGGTCTACGTCGAGATCGAGCCGGGCCGCTTCCGCGCGACCCAGGTGCAGACGGGGGGAACGTACAACGGCAAGCGCGTCGTCGTGTCGGGCTTGAAGGCAGGTGACCGCGTGGCTGTCGAGGGGGCGTTCCACCTCAACAACCAGCGCACCGGCGTCGATCCGGAGTAACGGCCATGCTAGAGAAAATCGTCCGCGCTGCCCTGCAGCAGCGGCTGATCATCGTCGTGCTGGCGGTGGTGGCCCTGGTCGTCGGCCTGGATGCCATGCGCAAACTGTCGGTCGATGCCTTTCCCGACGTCACCAATGTCCAGGTGCAGATTGCCACGGATGCCACGGGCCGCTCGCCTGAGGAGGTCGAGCGTTTCGTGACCGTGCCCATCGAGATCGCGATGACCGGCCTGCCGGGGCTGGAGGAAATGCGATCCCTGAACAAGCCGGGACTTTCGCTGATCACGCTCGTATTTACCGATGCCACGGATGTGTACTTCGCCCGTCAGCTGGTAATGGAGCGGCTGATCGAGATCGGTTCGCGCATGCCCACCGGCGTCACGCCCGTGCTCGGACCGGTTTCCACCGGCCTGGGGGAGGTCTATCAGTACACGCTGGACCGGCCCGACGACGGCGACCGTGAATTGACCCAGAAGGAACTGACGGAGCGGCGCATCGTCCAGGATTGGGTGGTGCGGCCCATGCTGCGGTCCATTCCCCAGGTGGCCGAAATCAATTCCCAGGGCGGCTACGTCAAGCAGTACCAAGTGCTCGTGAACCCGGACCGCATGAGCCACTATGGCATCACGCTGCAGCAGGTCTACCAGGGCCTGGCGCGCAACAACGCCAATTCGGGGGGCGGCATCCTGCCGCACTACGCCGAGCAGTACCTGATCCGCGGCGTGGGGCTGATCGAGAACCTGGGAGACATCGCCAACATCGTGCTGGCCGAATCCAACGGCACGCCGGTCTACGTGCGCGACGTGGCCGAGGTCACCATGGGCCACGAGGTGCGCTATGGCGCCCTGGTCAAGAACGGGGTGACGGAATCCGTCGGCGGCATCGTCATGATGATGCGCGGCGGCAACGCCAAGGAAGTGGTGGCGCGCATCAAGGAACGGGTGGCCGAGATCAACAGCCAGGGAATGCTGCCCGACGGCCTGCAGATCGTGCCTTATTACGACCGCAGCGAACTGGTCGACGCGGCCTTGTGGACCGTGGCCAAGGTGCTGATGGAGGGCGTGCTCTTCGTCGTCATCATCCTGTTCCTGTTCCTGGGCGACGTGCGGTCCTCGCTGATCGTCGTGGCGACCCTGGTCTTGACGCCGCTTCTGACCTTTTTCGCGATGAACAGGCTGGGCATTTCGGCCAACCTGATGTCGCTCGGCGGGCTGGCGGTCGCCATCGGGCTGATGGTGGACGGTTCCGTGGTCGTGGTCGAGAACGCCTTCGCCCACCTGGGCCACGCCAAGGACAGCGGCGAAAGCAAGGCCCGCATCATCCTCAAGGCGGTGGCCGAGGTAGCCACGCCGGTGGTGTTCGGCATCGGCATCATCATCCTGGTGTTCCTGCCGCTCATGACGCTGCAGGGCATGGAAGGCAAGATGTTCGCGCCGCTCGCCTACACCATTGCCATCGCGCTCGCCATTTCGCTGGTCCTGTCCCTGACGCTGTCGCCCGTGCTGTCCTCCTATCTGCTCAAGGGCGGGGCGGAGCACGATACGCGGGTCATCGCCTTCATGAAGCGCCACTACCTGCGCATGCTCGACTGGGTGCTGCGCAACGCCAAGAAGACGGTCCTGATGGCGGTACTGGCCTTCGCCGCGTCGCTCGCGATGCTGCCCTTGCTCGGAACGGCCTTCATCCCCGAGATGAAAGAAGGCTCCATCGTGCCAGGCATCAACCGGGTGCCCAACATCTCGCTGGAGGAATCCATCGAGCTGGAAAAGCAGGCCATGAAAATCGTCATGGGCGTGCCGGGCGTGAAATCGGCGATCTCCGGCGTCGGACGCGGCGAAAGCCCGGCCGATCCGCAGGCGCAGAATGAATCCACGCCCATCGTCAGTCTCAAGCCGCAGGACGAGTGGCCGGAAGGCTGGACGCAAGACACCATCGCCGACGAGATCCGCAAGCGGCTCGATGTCATCCCGAGCGCCCAGATCATCATGGCGCAGCCGATCTCGGATCGCGTCGACGAAATGGTGACCGGCGTGCGCTCGGACGTCGCGGTCAAGGTATTCGGCGAAGACCTCGACCGCCTGCTGCAAAAGGCGCAAGAGATCGCCCGCGTAGCCGAGACGGTGCAGGGCGCGCGCGACGTGCGCGTCGACCGGGTCAGCGGCCAGCAATACCTGTCGATCAATATCGACCGGCAGGCCATCGCCCGCTATGGCCTGAACGTTTCCGACGTGCACGACGTGATCGAGGTCGCCATTGCGGGCAAGGTGGCGACCGAGATCTTCGAAGGCGAGCGGCGCTTCTCGGCGGCGGTGCGTCTGCCCGAGGATTTCCGCGGCAGCGTGCCGGCCATCCGGCAGATACTGCTGACCACGCCGCACGGCGTGCGCGTGCCGCTGGAGAGCCTGGCCAGGATCGAGGTGCGCGACGGTCCGGCCCAGGTCAGCCGGGAAGGCGGCAAGCGGCGGGTGGTGGTCGCCATCAACGTGCAGGACCGCGACCTGGGAGGATTCGTGGCCGAGCTGCAGCAGACCGTGCAGGCCAAGGTCCAGCTGCCCACCGGCTACTACCTCGAGTGGGGCGGGCAGTTCCAGAACATGGAGCGCGCGCTGGGACACCTGTCCATCATCGTGCCCGCCACCGTGGCCGCCATCTTCTTCCTGCTGTTCCTGCTGTTCAACTCGGTCCGCTATGCGACGCTGATCATCACCGTGCTGCCGTTCGCCTCCATCGGCGGGATCATCGGGCTGTTCGTCACGGGCGAATACCTGTCGGTACCGGCCTCGGTGGGATTCATCGCGCTGTGGGGCATCGCCGTGTTGAACGGGGTGGTGATGGTGTCCTACATCCGCAAGCTGCGGATCGAGGGCAGGCCGCTGGCCGAAGCCGTGGTCGAGGGCGCGACCATGCGGTTCCGGCCCGTCATGATGACGGCCACCGTGGCCATGCTCGGCCTCGTGCCTTTCCTGTTCGCCACGGGGCCCGGGTCGGAAGTGCAGCGGCCGCTGGCCGTGGTGGTGATCGGCGGGCTGATCACCTGCACGCTGCTCACGCTGCTGGTGCTGCCCACGCTGTACCGCTGGTTCGATGAGGAGGCGCCGGAGGCATGACGAACCCACCCCTACGCGCTGCGCGCGCCCCTCAAGGGGCGGCACTGGCGGACCGGCGGAGCCGGATCCGCGGTGCCCTGGGGCGGTGGGGCGTTTTTGTGGGGCCCGTGGGTGATGTTGCCCGTCATTTCGGGCGGGTGGATTAGGCCAGATGAAGGAGGTTCGAATGAAAGAGATCAAGGCGGTGATACGGCCGGCGCGGCTGGATGACGTGCGGGATGCGCTGATGCGGGTGCCGGGGTTTCCGGGGATGACGGTGGCGCACGTGGAGGGCTGCAGCGCGCCGGCGCGGCATCAGCCGCAGAACCTGAAGGAGGAGCTCCTGGATTTCTCGCCCAAGGTGCAGATCGAGATGGTGGCAGCGGATGAGCATGCCGATGCGTTGTACGAGGCTCTGAAGCAGGCTGCTGCCACCGGCCATGTAGGGGATGGGCTGGTCTGGATGAGCGAGGTACAACGGTGCGATTACGTCTGGCACCCTGGACAGGTGAGTGGGCGTCAGGCTGGATAGGAAAGTACGGAACGGCTCAGCCATTGCGGTTGGCCGGACAACCGGACGGCGTATTTGTGCGGCTTCCCGGAAACCATGGCGGCGTCCGGGCCGATGTGCCATTGCTGCCAGGGCTGGCTTTCGATGGTATGGATGTTGCATTGAGGGCGTACTGCTCGGTACGGTAAGCAGGAACAGGCCGGGGCACGGGTGTGCCGACGGCAGCCGATTCGTTTGCGGAGAGGAGGGCTTGGGCGAATGACGTAGCGCCGCCGGTGCATCGAGGCGCGGCGGTGCCCGCAATGACAGATGTGTGTCGCGACGAAAAATGCCCCCGCGCCAGGCCCTTCGGGCCGGCGCCGCTCCCCGGGGGGCGTTTTTGCCTTGGGGCGGCCCGGCGACAAAAAAATCGGAGACAACCATGAACTGGTACAGACGAGTCCGGTGGTCGGCCATGGCCGCCACTGCGTTGCTGCTTGTTGCCTGTGGCGGGGGAGGCGACGACGGATCGCCAGGAGGACCAGGAGGCCCCGGAGGGCCGGGCGCGCAGGTGCCTGGGGTCAAGGAAGCGGTCGAGATCGTCCGGGACCGCAACGGTGTCTCCCACATATTCGCGCAGAACGAGCGCGATCTGTTTTTCGCACAGGGCTATAACGCCGCCCGCGACCGCCTGTGGCAACTGGACCAGTGGCGCCGCCGCGGCGAAGGCAAGATGGCCGAGCAGTTCGGCCCGCGCTTCGTGCAGGCCGACCGCGCCGCGCGCCAGTTCCTGTTCCGCGGCGACCTGAACGCCGAATTCGCCAGCTACCATCCGAAGGGCAGGGAAATCCTGACGGCGTTCGCCGACGGCATCAATGCCTATATCGACGAGGTGAAGGCCAATCCCGACAAGCTGCCGATCGAATTCCGGCTGACCGGTACCGAGCCGGGACGCTGGTCGCCCACTTCGTCGCTGATCCGCATCTACGGCATCACGCGCAACGTCAGCACCGAGATCTCGATGGCGCGGCGCATCGCGGCGGTGGGCCTGCCCACGACCCAGGAACTGACCGAGCAGGAGCCGCCGGAGGCGCTGCAGGTGCCCGCGGGCCTGGAGCTGTCGACGCTGACCCCCGCCATCCTCGCGGATTACCAGCTGGCGCGCAACGGCCTGTCGTTCGAGGCCGGCGATTTCCCGCGCAGCCCGTTGTCGGGGCCCGAGCGGGATCGACTGGCCGCGGCCCTGTCGGCCAGCAACGGCACGGCGGCGCGCGAGCCCGAAGAATTGCTGGCGCTGCAGCACGAGAGCAACAACTGGACCGTCTCGGGCAGTCGGACCGCGTCCGGCAAACCCATCCTGGCGGGCGATCCGCACCGGGCGATCAGCATGCCCTCGCTGCGCTACATGGTGCACTTGCACGCGCCGGGCTGGAACGTGATCGGCGCCGGCGAGCCGGCATTGCCGGGAGTCTCGATGGGCCACAATGAACGCATCGCGTTCGGCCTGACGATCTTCGCCTTTGGCGACGAGGAAGACCTCTACGTCTACGAGACCAATTCCGCCAATCCAGACCAGTACCGCTACAACGGGGGCTGGGAAACGATGAAGCGGGTCGAGGAGACGGTGTCCGTGCGCGGACAGGCCGACCAGAAGGTCACCCTCAAGTTCACCCGGCATGGGCCGGTCGTGTACGAAGACATTGCGGGCCGCAAGGCCTACGCAGTGCGCGCGGCCTACCTGGAGTTCCCGGGCACGGCGGCTTACCTGGCCAGCTTGCGGCTGAACCAGGCCAGCAACTGGGCCGAGTTCACGGCAGGCATGGCGAGCCATTTCACGCCGGGCGAGAACATGGTGTATGCCGACGTGGACGGCAACATCGGATGGTTCGGCGGTGCGCTCGTACCCATCCGTCCCAATGCCGACTGGTCCGGACTGCTGCCGGTGCCGGGCGACGGCCGCTACGAGTGGGCAGGCCACCTGTCCGGCACTTTGCTGCCGCGTGTACTGAACCCGAGCGACGGCTTTTTCGCGACCGCCAATCAGTTCAACGTGCCGCGCGACTATACCTACCGGGAACTGAGCAACACCGTGGGATGGGCCGAGCCGTATCGCTACGACCGCATCGTCGAGGTGCTCAAGGCCTCGAACCAGCACACGGTGCAGGACTCGGCCAAGCTGCAAATCGATCAGTTGTCGATCCCGGCGCGTACGCTGGTGCCGATGCTCGCCGGCCTGAGCTCGGCCGATCCGGACGTCGCGGAAGCCTTGCAACGCCTGCGCGCCTGGGACTACGTGGCGACCGTCGATTCGGTGGCGGCCTCCATCTTCGAAGTCTGGCTGCCCAAGGTCACGGCGCAGGTGACCAGCCTGGTGGTGCCGCCCGCCGGACGTTCGGTGTTCGGCTCGCTGTCCAAGCCCGTGGTGTTCGCGCGCCTGGCCGCGCCGGACGCGGTATTCGGCGCCGATCCGGTGGCCGGGCGCGACAAGCTGCTGCTGGATACGCTGAAAGCGGCGATGACCGATCTGAAGACGAAGGCGGGCAACGACGTATCGGCCTGGAAGTGGGGATCGCTGCACCATATCCAGTTCGAGCACGAACTGGCGGAATTCCTCGCGCCGGGCCTGGCCGGGCAACTGGCGACGCAGCGTTTCCCGGTCGGCGGCACCGGCGATACCGTGCATCGCGCGTCCTACCGGAGTTCCGATTTCCGGGTGACCAGCGGGGCCTCGTACCGGCAGGTCATCGACCTGGGCGATTGGGACAAGTCGCTGGCCATCAACGTCCCCGGGCAATCGGCCGACCCTGACAGTCCGTACTACGACAACCTGCTGGAGGCCTGGGCCAAGGGCGATTATTTCCCGATGGCCTTTACCCGCGGCGCGATCGACAGCATCAAGGCCGACACCTGGACGCTGCGTCCTGCGGCGCGTTGAGGGGGGGGCGATGCGCAAGGGGATTCTCGTCTCGGCGGCAGTCGCGCTCGGGGTGCTGCTGGCGGCCGGCGCCATGGCCGCCAGCCGGGTGACGTTGCTGGTGCTCAACGTCCCCGACAGGCAGGCGACGCTGCTGGTCAAGCGCAGCCCGGCGCTCGGCATGGGCTGGCTGGAGTCGGAGACCACGCTGTGCCGGCGCCAGCAGCCCGGTTCGCCGCTGCACTCGGTCATGCTGCCGCCCGCCTTCTGCCCGTTGGCCTTGGCCACCAGCCCGGAGACGCGCGGAGAAAGCCTGCTATTGAGATTGCCCTACATGGGGTGGCTGCATCGGATGGCGGAATGATGCCCGCCGCGCGTGCGCGGGTCAGTTTCCGCGCACGCGCTGGTAGCTGACGAAGTCGTACGCCAGCCCGTCCTCGGGCGGCTGCGGCTCGCGGGCCGTCTCGCGCCACTGGCCCGCAGGCAGCGGCGGGAAATACGCATCGCCCGGCACGTCCGCATGGACTTCCGTGGCGATGATACGGTCGGCCCGCTCCAGGGCCGCCGCGTAGATCTGCGCGCCGCCGATGACGTATATCTGCTCGGCTTGCCCCGCGGCAGCCAGGGCTTCGTCCAGGGTATGCACCACCGTCGCGCCGGCCGCCGCATAGGCGGGATCGCGGGTGACGACGATGTTCTGCCTGCCCGGCAGTGGCCGGCCCAGAGATTCCCAGGTCTTTCGACCCATGACGATGGGGTGGCCGAGCGTGGTGCGCTTGAAGTGGGCGAGATCGCCGCGCAGGCGCCAGGGCAGGGCATTGTCGCGCCCGATGACGCGGTTGCTGGCGTAGGCGACGATGAGGATGAGCGGGGCGGGCATGGCAAGAGGACGTCGATCGAAGCCTGCAGTTTACAGGTCTAGCACGAGCTCGGGGCCCTGCGCACGCGAGACACAGATGATCACATCCCGCTCCTGCTCGTCCTCGTCCAGGATGAAATCGCGATGTTCAGCCTGTCCGGCCAGCACTCGCGTGCGACAAGCCCCGCAGGTGCCGCTCTCGCATGAGCTGGGTGCGTCAATCCCGGCTTCGCGCAGTGCCGCCAGCATGGTGATGCCTGGGCGGACTTCGACGGTCAGGCCGCTGCGGGCGAGGCGGACGGTATACGGCCGGTCGCTTTCATGGGTGGGTTGCGCGCTGCCGAAATCCTCGAAGTGCAAGGTGCCGGCAGGCCAGTGCGACGCGGCTGTGCGTACGGCCTGCATCAGCCGGCGAGAGCCGCAGCAGTACAGGTGTTCGTCCTGCCCGCGTTCGGCAAGGAGGGCTGCGAGATCGAAGGCGCGCCGAGGGTCGCCGTAGGTATGGTGCAGCACGGTGTGGGCAGCCATGGGGGACCGAGTGCAGTCATCCAGGAAAGCGGTCTGTCCGGGAGCGCGCGTCAGGTAGACCAGGCGGAACGGATGGCCGGCCGCCTGCAGATGGCGTGCCATCGAGAGCAGGGGCGTGATGCCTATGCCGCCGGCGATCAGCAGGCTGCGGCGGGCCGCGGTGGCCAACGGGAAGTAGTTCTGGGGCGCGGAGATGGACAACCAGTCCCCTTCCCGCGTCTGGTCCGTCAGGCTGAGCGATCCGCCCTGGCCGCGCGGCTCGCGCTTGACGGCGATGGCATAGTGCGAGCGCTCGAACGGGGCGTTGCTCAGCGAGTAGCGGCGCACCTGGCCCGCTGGGGTCTGGACGGCGATATGCGAGCCGGCGTCGAAGGCGGGCAGTTCGCCGTTTTCACGCCGCAGTTCGAACAGCCAGGTGTCCTGCGCGATCGATTGCTTGCGCGCGATGCGGACCCGCAGGGGAAGTGTTTCCATGGACGGTCTCCTGGCCGCGCCTAGCGTGCGATGCCGGCGGGCGCGGCGATCTGGTGTTTAAGGAAGATCTCCCGCCGTGTCGCCGAGGATTCCAGGGCGGCGGCGCAGGTTTCGAGATTGGCCAGCCCCCAGCGGCCGTCGTGAAGGGGGGGCGCGATTCCGCGGATGGCGTCGTGGAACTCGGCCACGGCCAAGTCGCGCGGCGACAGGTCGTTGCGCAGGACGATCTCTCGCCGTTGGCCCTCGGCGTAGATATACAGGCCCTGGGGCGATTGCCGGATGTCGCCGCGTTCGCAGTGCACGACTGTCAGGCCGAAAAAAGGCTGATTGGGCGCGGCTGCGGGAATGGCCCCTCGCGCCCGTTCGCGCTTGGCGCGCAGCACGCCCTCGGGCGACACCTGCGGCGCGTTGCGGCGTGCGGGCATTCCGGCGGGATGGCCCCATTCGCCGATGCCGAAGCAGAGTTCGGCGCTGGGCATGCCGGCGTAGCCGTTATAGATGGCGGTGGCAACCGGTCCGTCCTCGAAGTCGAGGTAGATGGCATGAGCGCCCGTGACGGGCCGTGCCGGGTCGGCATCGAAGGCACGGGCGCGCACACTGCGCACCCGCCCCCCGCACAGGAGCCTCAGCACGTCGACCTGGTGGGCCCCCTGGCGATAGGTCACGCCGCCGCCCTGGGCATCGTCCAGTTCCTCGGGGCGTCGCGGCCGGTAGACCCAGTCGGTGAAACACCAGGTATTGGCCATCAGCACGTTGCCCATCTCTCCGCCCGCGATGAGCTTGCGCATTTCGCGTATGGGCAGGTCGTAGCTGTGCGAGTGGCCCACCATCAGCACGACCCGCGCCGCGTCGGCCGCGGCGATCATGGCCCGTGCCTGGTCGATCCGGACGGACATGGGTTTTTCCACCAGCACGTGCTTGCCGGCCTCCGCAGCCAGCGCCACGTGGGCAGGGTGCAGGTCGGTGGGCGTGGCGATGTAGAGCGCGTCGAGCCCCGGGTGCCGCAGCAATTCCTCGAGGCTGGCGTAGCCCGCCACGCCATGCTCGGCGGCCATCTCTGCGAGAACCTCGGTGGACGGATCGGCCACGGCGACCCAGTGCATTCCTGGATGGGACTGCAGCGCAGCAATGAAGGCGCGGCCGGCCGCGCCCATGCCCGCTATGCCTATGCGTACAGGCTCTCGCGCGCTCATGCTCATTCCTGGGGGGTATCGGGCAGCTGTGACGCGGCGGCAGCAGCCGCTTCGGACACCGCCAGGTTCTCCATGATCGCCAGCAGGGTGCGGCGAGTGGCCGCGATGTCGTCGGCGGGAATGCCCGCCAGCGCGATGCGGTTGACTTCCTCTGCCGCTGGCACCAGGAGGTTGCGCAGCGCGGTTCCCTTGGGGGTCAGAAAAACACGGATCTGCTTGCGATTCGGCGGGATCTTGCGGCGCGTTACATAGCCCAGTTGCTCCATGGCCTGTACCGCGGAGAACGTGGTCGGCTCCATGACGCCCGCCTGTTCGCTGAGCTGACGCTGGGTGAGCCCATCGGTCTGCCAGAGGATGCGCAGGAAGGTCCAGTGCCCGTAAAGCACCGAGTGCTGGCGCAGCCGCACTTGAAGGGCCCGAGAGAGGCTCTTGTAGGCGTCCTTGACCATGTGCGCCACGCGCTCGTTGGCAATGGTGTGCCGCCATGTTTCCGGGGAATGGGAAGCATCGTTCTTTTCCATGTGTCGAATGATAACTTAGGTAGCTAAGACTTTAAAGACGGAATTGATGTGAAATAGGGGTTTACCATGTGTTTTTTATCTAGTCACGTTTCTGTGTTTATAAAAAAATTATTAAAAAACAAATAGTTATTTCGTATTCTGAGGCGCTTTAGACGATTGGTAGGTGTCTATTCATCTCTCGTTGACGACTTAGGTACCAAATAATATTATGAAAAAAAGATGCGGCAGGGACGCATCGGAAATCATGGCCCGGCTTCTGAGCGGGCAGGCAAACGGAGAAGAGACATGCTTACTGCCGAGCAAAACGAGCAGTTGACCCGGGTCGGTCCGGGCACACCCATGGGCAGGCTCATGCGCTGCTATTGGCATCCCATCGCGGCGCGGTCGGAATTGGACGGCCGCTGGACCAAGCGCGTACGCCTGTTGGGCGAGGACCTCGTCCTGTTCAAGGATCGCAAGGGCCGCTTCGGCCTGATCCACGAACAATGTCCGCACCGCCGGGCATCCTTTGCGCACGGCATCCCGACCGAGAACGGCATACGTTGTCCCTATCATGGCTGGGAGTTCGACAGCCGGGGCGCCTGTCTGAGCCAGCCCAATGAGATCGACAACCCCGCCTTCCGCGAGAAAGTGGCCACCCCCGCCTATCCCGTCGATGAGCAGGGCGGGCTGCTGTGGGCCTACATGGGCCCACCCGAGAAACGCCCACTGCTGCCGCGCATCGACGGCTTCGTGGCCGAGGGCACCATCCGCATGATGGGCCGGGCGCTGCTGCCGGTGAATTGGCTGCAAGTGATGGAAAACTCGCTGGATCCCATCCATACAGAGTGGCTGCACGGCCACCATTACGAGTTTCTGAAGGAGCAGGAAGGAGTGAAGGTGGCGATCAGCACGCGCCACGAGAAGATCGCCTTCAAGGAGTTCGAGTTCGGCATCACCAAGCATCGTCTGCTGGAAGGACATTCCGAGGATTCCGACGATTGGCGCATCGGCCATCCCATCGTCTTTCCCAACATGCTGGCGGTAGGGAACGGCGACGAGCGCACGCGCTATTACTCCTTTCAGATCCGCGTGCCGGTGGACGACCACCATACCATGCACCTCTGGTACAACGCCTACGTCCCCCCGCCCGAGGCGCGCGACCGGGTTCCGGCGCATTTGTACGACAAGGTCCACACCTATGAGGTGCCCTTCAAGGACCAGAGCGGTGAATTCATCGTCGATAACATCGACGGGCAGGACATGATGGCCTGGATCACCCAGGGTTCCATCGCCGATCGCACCCGTGAGAACCTGGGCGCGTCCGATCAGGGCATCGCCATGTACCGCCGCGTGCTGCGCCGCGAGCTGAAAAAAGTGGAGGCGGGAGAAGACCCCATGGGTATCCTGCGCGATCCCGCACGCAATCGGCGGATCGACCTGCCCAATGAGCGCAAGAAACACCACAACAGCGACGGTTTTGCCAACTTCATGCTGCGGACCCACGCCAAGTACTCCCCGATTGCGCCGGAACTGGCCCAGATCTTCGACTGAAAGGACACGCCATGACACTGGAGGAAACCAAGAGCAAGCTGATCGACGCGGGCAAGATCCTGGAGGCCAACGGCATGGGCGATCTTACGCGCGGACATGTGTCGGTGCGCGTGCCGGGCGATGCCTCGCTGTTTCTGATGAAACCACACAGCCATGGCTTTGACGAGATCACTTCTGAAAACATCGTGGTCTGCAATCTGGATGGAGAAAAGGTGGGCGGCGAAGGGCGCCGCCACAGCGAGGTGTTCATCCATTCCGAGATCTACAAGGCGCGCGAGGACGTCAACAGTGTCATCCATGCGCACCCCACGCACGCCGTTGCGCTGTCGGCCACGGGTCAGCCGGTGTTGCCCATCAGTCAGCCGGGCGCCACTTTCGCCGACGGCGTGCCGTACTTCACGGAAACCATGGACTTGATCCGCGACCGGGAGATGGGGGCGGGCGTGGCCCGAGCACTGGGCCGCCACAAGGCGACGCTGATGCGCAATCACGGCGTGGCAGTTGTGGGGGCGACCATCGAAGAGAGCGTAATCCTGACGCTGCTGCTGGAAAATGCCTGCCAGATCCAGTTGCTGGCACAGTCGGCGACGGGAATCGGAGATTCTTTCCACGACGGGTCGGTCGAACGCCTGCAGCGAAACGTCACGCGGCCGGAGCAATACGCCATCAATTTCGAGTATCTACGCCGCAAGCTGTACCGATAAGATCGCCGGCCGCCAGTTGCGGCAGGCTTCATCGCCTCGGAGCGGCACGGTGACAAGAAAACAGGCAGGAGACAAACTATGGAAGCAGTCGAACCCATGAGGGCCATCCAGCCCTCAGACCGGCTGCCGCTCTGGCGGCGCATCGATTCGAAGTGGCTCATCATCGGCGCCTGTACGCTGCTGGTTGCGTATCTGGCGCTGATGCCGCTGTGCTTTCTGATCTGGCAGAGTTTCTATACGCCGGAGGTGGCCGGGCGCGCGGCCGAATTCACTTTCGACAACTATGTCCGGACGTATACCAGTCCGGAAACCCTTGGGCTGCTGGCCAACTCGTTGAAGTTCGCGGTGGGAAGTTCACTGTTCGCTTTCGTGGTCGGCGCGGCGCTGGCCTGGGTCAATGAACGTACCAATACGCCATTCAAGTCGCTGTTCTTCGCGCTGTCCATCGTCCCCCTCATCATCCCCGGCGTCTTGTTCGTGGTGGCCTGGGGCATGCTCGGCAGCCCCAAGACCGGCATTCTGAACGTCATGCTGCAGGACTTGCTGGGCACCGACGCGGTGTTCTTCGACGTCTACTCGATGTGGGGAATGATCTGGGTCGAGGGGCTGCAATACTCGCCCATGGCATTCCTGTTCATGACCGCGGCGTTCCGCGCGATGGATCCCTCGCTGGAAGAGTCGGCATTGATGAGCGGCGCGAGCATGTTCCAGGTCGCCCGGCGGGTCACGTTCCGCCTGGCGCGCCCCGCCATCTTCGCCACGCTGCTGGTGTTGTTCGTCCGCACGCTGGAGTCGTTCGAGGTGCCGGCTCTATTGGGGCTGCCTGTCGGCATTCAGGTTCTTACTTCGTCCATCTATCAGGCCATCCACCAGTATCCGAGCCAGATAGGGCTGGCCTCCACCTATGCGGTGGCGCTGTTGGTCATCACCACCGGCGGCATCTATTTGCAGTCGCGCATCACGGCCCAATCGGGAAGGTACGCGACGGTGACGGGCAAGGGCTTTCGCCCTCGCGTCATGGACCTCGGGCGCTGGCGCTATGCCACGGCGGCGATGTTCATCGCCTATTTCACGTTGATCGTGGTGCTGCCTTTCCTCGTCCTGCTGTGGGCCTCGCTGCAGCGTTTCTATTCCGCGCCGTCCTGGGCCGCCATGAGCGACCTCACACTGGACGCGTACCGTACGGTATTCGAGTACCCCAGCCTGCGCGAATCGGTGGTCAACAGCGTGCTGCTGGCCGTGGGGAGCGCCACGCTGATCATGTTCGTTTCCTCGGTGATCTGCTGGATCGTGGTCAAGACCCGTCTGCCGGGCCGCTGGCTGCTGGACAATCTCGCGTCGCTGCCCATGGTGTTCCCGGGCCTGGTGCTGGGCCTGGCCATCATGGTGTTCTATCTGGGCTTCGACATCGGCATCTACGGTTCGCTGTGGATCCTGTTCATCGCCTACGTGACGCGCTTCCTGCCCTACGGACTCCGCTACAGCACCACATCCATGCTGCAGATCCACAAGGAACTGGAGGAGTCTGCGCAAATGAGCGGCGCTTCGTGGTGGATGATGTTCCGCCGCGTGGTGCTGCCCCTGCTCAAGCCGGGACTGCTGGCGGGCTGGCTGTACGTGGTGATTGTCTCGGTGCGCGAGCTGTCCTCGTCCATCCTGTTGTACAGCTCCGACACGCGGGTCATCTCGATCGCGATCTGGGAGCTTTGGGAGAACGGCCAGTACGTGGAGCTATCCGCGTTCGGGGTGATGTTCATCGTCGCCTTGTTCCTGCTGGTAATGGCAGCCCAACTGGCCGGCAAGCGCTTCGGCGTCAAGGAAATCTAGATCAACCGGGGCCCGCGACCGCCGCGGGCAGGAGACCGCAATGCTGAGAGTGAGCAATCTTTATACCGAGTATCCCGGCGACAAAGGTCAGGTCGTCAAGGCGACCTTCGACATCAGTTTCGAGGTGCCCCGGGGCAAGCTGTTCACGCTACTGGGGCCGAGCGGCTGCGGCAAGACCACCACCCTGCGCTCGATAGCCGGCCTGGAGCGGCCCAGCGCCGGCGAAATCGCGGTGGACGGAGTGGTGGTCTTCAGCGGCGAGAAAGGAATATTCGTGCCGCCCAATCGGCGCAATTTCGGCATGGTCTTCCAGTCGTACGCGATCTGGCCCCATATGAACGTCTTTCAGAACGCCGCGTTTCCGCTGGAAAGCGGCGTTCGGCGCCATGGCAGGAAGGAAGTCGAGGAAAAAGTGATGCGCGTGCTGACGGCGGTCGGCCTGGAGGAATTTGCCGATCGCCCGGCCACGAAGATGTCGGGCGGCCAGCAGCAGCGGCTGGCCCTGGCCCGCGCGCTGGTGATGGAGCCCAAGTTGCTGCTGCTGGACGAGCCCCTGTCCAATCTCGACGCCAAGCTGCGCCAGAAGATGCGCTTCGAGCTCAAGCGCATGCAGCGCGAACTGGACCTGACCACCATCTACGTCACGCACGATCAGAGCGAGGCGCTGGCTTTGTCGCACGAGATCGCGGTCATGAACGCAGGGCGGATCGTCCAGGTCGGCAGTCCGCGCGACATCTACGAGAGGCCCCGCGACAGTTTCGTGGCCGATTTCGTCGGCGTCAGCAACTTCCTCAGGGCCACGGTCCTGGAACCGGATCCGGCGGGCGGGTATCAGGTGCAGTCCGAGATCGGCCGGCTGCGCGTGAGCGCCTGCGATCCGCTGGTGCGGGGCCAGGAGGTGCTGCTGTCCGTCCGGCCCGAGGAAGTCGAACTGAGCGCACATCCCGTCGAAGCCGAGAACGTCATCCCGGGCAAGGTCGATGCCAAGGTTTTCCTGGGCGAGTCCACCGACTACCAGATCCGCGCCGGTGGGCGCGAAGTCCTGGCGCGAGCCCATCCGTCATTCAACGTGCTGGCAGGTACTCAGATCTACCTGCGCATCAGGCCCGAGAAGTGCATCACCATCGTGGACCGCCAGGCATACAAACAGGCGGCGTAGCCGCGGACTGCATATCGTCCGAAACCGAGGAGACACAGCAATGAGGAAGACTTGGCTCTGCCTGGCGGCTGCTTTGACCGCCGTGGGCATCGTCACCGCAGCGGGCGCACAGCCCGTGCCGCAGATCTTGTCGAATGTGGCGACCCTGTCCGCCGCCGAGCGCGAGAGGGTGCTGCTGGAGGGAGCAAAGAAGGAAGGCAGCCTGACCATCTACGAGTCCATGGCAGCCGACGACATGCAGATGCTGGCCGATGCCTTCAGCAAGAAGTACGGCATCAAGACAAAGGTCTGGAGGGCCGGTTCGGAAGCGGTGCTGCAGAAGGTGGTGACCGAATCGCGCGCCAACCGCTTCGAGGCGGACGTGGTCGAGAACAACGCGCCGGAAATGGAGGCGCTGCATCGGGAGAAACTGCTGCAGCCCGTTACCTCGCCGATGCAGGCCGAGCTCATTCCCGAGGCCGTGCCCGCACATAAGGAATGGGTGGGAACCGCTATTGACCTGTTCGTGCAAGCCTACAATACCCAGCGCGTCAAGAAGGAGGATCTGCCGACGTCCTACCGCGACCTGCTGGATCCGAAGTGGAAGGGCCGGCTGGGTATCGAGGCGGAAGACCATCATTGGTTCGCGACGTTGGTCGACCAGCTCGGCACGGAGGAAGGCACCAGGCTATTCAAGGAAATCGTTGCGACCAACGGTATCTCGGTCCGCAAGGGACATTCTCTGCTGACCAACCTGACGGCTTCCGGAGAGGTGCCGTTGAGCCTGACCAACTATGTCAATCGTCCGGCCCAGATCAAGCAGAAAGGCGCTCCCATCGAAGCGTTCCTGATCCAACCCGCGATCGGACAGTTCCGTGGGCTCGGGGTGACCAGGAATAGTCCGCATCCGCACGCCGCCCTGTTGTTCTATGACTTCATGCTGAGCGATGGGCAGCGCGTGATGCGGGACAGGCACTACGTCGTGAGCGCCACTACGGTCGATTCGCCGTACAAGAACGTGAAAATCGTCTTCATGGACCCCGGCAGGGTATTGGACAAGACCCAGGAATGGATCAAATTCTATGACGAGGTGGTCGTGCGCCGCGGCAAATAAGCGCTCCGCCCATTCGTTCAGCACAGGTGCGGCGGGCGTGAGTATTACCTGGTGAGACAACGGGCTGCCAGCCGGGGGTGAATTCTGATACAACTCTGGGTTGGCGTGCGCGCAAGCGCACCTAGGGCACGAGGCGCTTAATGCTCGGGCAGGTAAAGAACTCATCCATCGACAAGGAAATCATGGGAACGAAGATCGAATTGACCGCCTCCGATGGCGTCACCATTTCCGCTTACCGTGCTGACCCCGCCGGCAAGCCGCGCGGCGGCCTGGTCGTATGCCAGGAAATCTTCGGGGTCAACGTCCACATCCGCAGCGTTTGCGACCGCTATGCCCAGGAAGGCTACCTGGCGATCGCGCCCGGGTTCTTCGACCGCGTCCAGCCGGACGTGGAACTGGGCTACGAGCCCGAGGACATCGCGAAGGGACGCGAACTCATGCAGAAGGTCTCCATCGACAATGCCCTGAAAGACGTCGCGGCTGCCGCGGCCGTCGCCAGCGAGGCGGGCAAGGTGGGCATCGTCGGATACTGCTGGGGCGGCACCGTGGCGTGGGCCGCGGCGGGAAGCCTGGACGGCCTGTCGGCCGCCGTTCCCTATTACGGCGGCGGCATCGCCGGCATGGCCGACAAGAAGCCCCGCATTCCGATCATGGCGCACTTCGGCGAGAAGGACCACGCCATTCCGATGAGCGACGTCGAGAAGATCCGTGCGGCGCAGCCTGACGTCATCGTCCACACGTATCCGGCCGGCCACGGCTTCAACTGCGACATGCGGGGATCGTACGACAAGCCCAGCGCCGACCTGGCGCTCTCGCGCACGCTGGAGTTCCTGCGCCAGCACGTGGGCTGATGTCGGGGATATTGCTAGCCGGGCGGAACGCCCGGCATGGCTAGCTGCCATCGTGAACGGGAGCCGCGCTTGCCGCGGCTCCTTTTTTTACACCGCCATCGGCGCCGTCAGCGGCGCGTGATGCTCGTAACCCACCAGCGAGAAATCTCCCGGCTCGACCCGCTCCAGCCACTCGGGCTCGTATTTGCCCGTCACGGCATAGTCGGGAATCCGGTCCGACAGCGCCAGCCGCGGCGCCGGGAAGGGTTCGCGCGTCAATTGCTCGCGCAGCATGGGCAGGTGATTCTCGTAGATGTGGGCATCGCCGATGAAATAGCTGAACCAGCGAGGCTTGTAGCCGGTCAGCCTGCCCACCAGGTGCAGCAGCGCGGCGCCCTCGGTCAGGTTGAACGGCGTGCCCAGGCCCACGTCGTTCGACCGTATGTACAGGCACAGCGAGATTTCGCGCGTCGAGGCGTTGGGCAGGAACTGGTAGAGCAGGTGGCAGGGCGGCAGGGCCATTTCCTCGATCTGCGCCCAGTTCCAGCCGTGGAAGAGAATGCGGCGGTCGCCGGGGTTGTGATGGATCGTGTCCAGGCATTGACGCAATTGATCGACCGCCTTGTAGAGCAGCACCTTGCGCACGCCGCCCTCGTCGAACTCGGATACCCGGGCGTAGCCCCGTTCCAGCGCGTCGCTCAGTTGTTCTGCGCGCGAGGCCTCCAGGACCTTGTAGGCTGGCCACCGGCGCCACTGCACGCCGTACACCGGGCCCAGGTCATCCTCGCCTTCGCGATAGGGATTGGCCAGCCACTGCGCGTTCTCGTTGGCGTTCTGGTCCCAGACCTTGCAGCCGAGCGCACGGAACTCGGCGGCGCTGCGCGAGCCGCGCAGGAAACCCACCAGTTCGCCGATGGCGGACTTGAACGCCAGTTTCTTGGTGGTGACGGCCGGGAAGCCTTCCTGCAGGTCGAAGCGCAGGGCGGCGCCAGGCATGCTGAGAGTGCGTATGCCCGTCCGGTTGACCTGCCACGAACCGGTGTCGAGGATGGCTTGAACGAGGTCGAGGTATTGTTTCATGGGCCTGGGCTGGGAAGTGCGTCGGCGCCTGGGAAGCGCGGCGCCGCCTGACTGGATTATCGCACGGCGGAGCGGTCCGCCGCCGTGCGCCCGGTGCGCTGGCACGAGTCCTGCATGCGATAGTTACGGTTGCTCGTTCCTTGCCGTCTTCCATGGGTTTCGCTTCCTTGCTCAATACGCTTCGCCGCCTGTGGGCGCACGACACTTTCGTCTACAGCTTGCGGGTATTCATCGCGCTGGCCAGCGTCATGGGGCTGTGCTGGGGGCAGGGCCGCATGGACCTGGTCATTCCCGCGTTCCTGGGCGTCATCGCCTGCGCCCTGGCCGAAACCGACGACAACTGGCGCGGCCGGCTGCTGGCCCAGCTGGTCACGCTCGCGTGCTTTGCGGTCGCGGCCATCGCCGTGAAAGCGCTGTTCCCCTATCCATGGCTGTTCCTGGCGGGAATGGCGCTCTCCACGTTCTGCCTGACGATGCTGGGCGCCATCGGCGAGCGTTACCGCGCCATGGGCTACGCCACGCTGATACTGGCCATCTACACCACCATAGGCGTGGAGCAGAGCCGCGGCGGCGGCTTCTGGCGCGAACCGGCGCTGCTGATGGCCGGCGCGGCCTGGTACGGCGCGCTGTCGGTGCTGTGGTCGGCATTGTTCGCGCATCAGCCGGTGCAGCAGCGGCTGGCCGGCCTGTACGCGGTCCTGGGCGATTACCTGGTCCTGAAGGCAGCGCTTTTCGAGCCGGTGCGCGGCATCGACGTGGAGGCACGCCGCCTGGAGCTGGCGCAGCTCAACAGCAAGGTGGTGGCGGCGCTGAACGCGGCCAAGGAGAGCATTTTCAGCCGCCTCGGGCGTAGCCGCCCGGGCCGCAAGACCGCGCGGTACCTGCGGCTCTATTTCATCGCCCAGGACGTGCACGAGCGCGCCAGTTCCTCGCATTATCCCTACAACGACCTGGCCGACGCGTTTTTCCACAGCGACATCATGTTCCGCTGCCAGCGCTTGCTGAGCCTGCAGGGGCACGCATGCCGGCGCCTGGCGCGCGCCATCCGGATGCGGCAGCCCTTCGACGCCGGCGACGAGACGCGGCAGGCCAGGGCCGACCTGGATGCCTCGCTCGATTACCTGCGCCGCCAGAACCGGCCCGAGTGGGCACGGCTGCTGCGGTCGGTGGGGGCGCTGTCGGCCAATCTAGCCGAGCTGGACCGGCGGCTGGGCAGCGCCAGCAACCCCGACAAACTCGACGAGCAACAGCAGGACAACAGCCTTTTCGATCGTTCCCCCCAATCCCTCGGCGAAGCCGTCGACCGGGTCCGGCTGCAATTGACGCCCGGCGCGCCGGTGTTCCGCTACGCGGTGCGGTTGACGCTGGCGATGGCGGCGGGCTACGGCATGCTGCATCTGGTCCATCCCGAGCAAGGGTATTGGATCGTGCTGACCACGCTCTTCGTTTGCGCGCCCAGTTATGGCGCCACCCGTACCCGCCTGGTGCAGCGGGTGCTGGGCACGGTGCTCGGCCTGGCGCTGGGGTGGGTGCTGTTCAAGCTCTTTTCCAGCCTGCTGGTGCAGGCCTTGTTCGCGGTGGCGGCGGGGGTGGTGTTCTTCGCTACCCGTTCGAGCCGGTACATGGTGGGCACGGCCGCGATCACGGTGCTGGTGTTGCTGTGCTTCAACCAGATCGGCAATGGCTACGATCTGTTCGTGCCGCGCCTGGTGGATACGCTGCTGGGAGCGCTGATCGCGGGCGTGGCCGTGCTGGTGGTGCTGCCGGATTGGCAAGGAAGGCGGCTGAACCAGGTGGCGGCCAATGCGCTGGCGGCCAACAGCCGCTATCTGCGGGAGATCATGATCCAGTACGAGATCGGCAAGCGCGACGACCTGGCCTATCGGCTGGCGCGCCGCAATGCACACAATGCGGATGCGGCGTTTTCAATGGCGATGTCGAACATGCTGGCCGAACCGGGGCATTTCCGGCGGGATGCGGAGACGGGGCTGCGGTTTCTGACGCTGTCGCACACGCTGCTGAATTATCTTTCGGGGCTGGGGGCCCATCGGGAGGGGCTGGCCGACCATGCGAGCGATGCGGAGATCGCCCGCATGACGAGGGGGGTGATCGATGCGCTCGACGGGATCGCCGCGGGACTGGCGAATCGGACGCCGCTGGCGGCGAGCAGCGCCGAGGAAGAAGCGCTGGCGCGGGCGCTGGAGCAGCGGCCCGATGACGATGCCGATGACGGGCATCGGCTGGTGCTGACTCAACTGGCCTTGATCGGCGGGCTGCTGGGACCGTTGCGGAAGGTGGCCAGCCGACTATGGGCCCCCCCTACGCGCTGACGCGCGCCCCCCAGGGGGCGATGCGGGTGGACCGGCGGAGCCGGATCCACCGCATCCTGGGTCTAGTACCGTTATCTTGGGGTGGGGCACCTTTGCTTCGCTGGCTGCCAGCGGTAGCAACGGTGCATAAACCAAGAAACTCGTACTAGACCCAGGGCGCCGCGGATCCGGCTTTGCTGGTCCGCCAGCGCCGCCCCCTGGGGCGCGCGCGTCAGCGCGTAGGGGGGTCAATACCCGACCGCCTGCCCGTCGCGCCGGGAGTCCGAGGCGGCGATGTAGCCTTCCTCGCTGCGGTAGATGAGCTGCGCGGTGCCGAAGTCCAGGCTTTGCGGTTCGGACACCTCGATCGCGTGGCCGAGGCCGCGCAGGCCTTCGACCACGGCAGCGGGAGTATGGGATTCCACGCGGACCATGCCCTCGTCGACACGGAAGCGCGGCGCATCGCTCATGGCCTGGGGGTTCTGGCCGTAGGCGCCGAGGCGCACCATCATCTGTACGTGGCCCTGGGCCTGCATGGAGCCGCCCATGACGCCGAAGGCCATGACGGGCTGGCCGTCGCGCGTGACGAAGCCGGGGATGATGGTGTGCAGCGGTTTCTTGGAGGGGCCGACGCAGTTGACGTGTCCGGGGCGCAGGTTGAAGCCTATGCCGCGGTTGTGCAGCGAGATGCCGGTTCCCGGCACGACCACGCCGGAACCGAAGCCCTGGAAGTTGGACTGGATGAACGACACCATGGTGCCGGCCTCGTCGGCCGCAGCCAGGTAAACGGTGCCGCCGAGCTTGGGCGTGCCGGCGGTCGGGGCGCAGGCGCGCGCGGGATCGATCAAGGCGGCGCGCTGGGCGAGGTAGGCGGGGTCCAGCAGGTCGGCCGGCGCCAGGCGCATGGTGGCGGGATCGGCGATGTGCTCGTGCAGGTCGGAGAACGCGAGTTTCATCGCCTCGATCATGGCGTGGTACATGGCGGGGCTGTCCAGGCCCATGCCTTCGAGGTCCAGGCGCTCAAGCATGCCGAGCGCGGCGAGGGCGGCGATGCCCTGGCCGCTGGGCGGGATCTCGTGCAAGGTATAGCCGCGGAACTGCTGGCTCAGCGGCTCGACCCACTGGGCCTCGTGGGCAGCGAGGTCGGCCAGCGTGAGGGTGCCGCCGGTCTGCCGGGCGAAGTCGACGATCTTCTGCGCCAGCGCGCCGCGGTAGAAGCTGTCGCCACGGGTCTGGGCGATGCTCTGCAGCGTGTCGGCCTGCTCGGGAAAGCGCCAGCGGTCGCCGGCCTGCGGGGTCTTGCCGTTGCGGAAGAAGGCCTCGGCGAAGCCCGGTTCGTTCGCAAGCTTCGGCGCCTGCCGGGCCCACAGCCGCGCGATCTGCGGGGTGACCTGGAAGCCCTGCCTGGCATACTCGAGCGCGGGCTGGAACAGGCGCTCGAACGGCAGCTTGCCGAAGCGCTCGGACAGCGCCCGCCAGCCGGCGACCTGGCCGGGCACGGTGACGGCGTCCCAGCCGGTGACGGGCATGGCGGTCTTGCCGCGGAAGTGATCCAGGGTCCAGGCGGCGGGCGAACGGCCGCTGGAACTGAGGCCGTGCAGGCGTCCCTCGTGCCAGACCAGGGCGAACATGTCGCCGCCGATGCCGTTCATGACCGGTTCGACGACCGTCAGCGCGATGGCGCAGGCCAGCGCCGCGTCGATGGCGTTGCCGCCTTCGTACAGCATGCGCAGGCCCGCCTGGGCGGCCAGCGGCTGGCTGGTAGTGACCGCGTTGGCGGCCAGGAGCGGCATTTTCTGCGAGGGGTAGGGGAATTTCCAGTCGAAGGGCAGCATGGCGGCAAATGGCAAGTCGTCCTGTTCACAGCATACCAAGCCGGGGGCCGAGGGCGTCTTTCCCTGCGTCCTCTACAATAGGCCGTTCGCTAGGCCGCGCCGGCGCGCCGTTCGCCGCGCCCTGGGAGGCGGCCTTCTCTTTGCCATCGCCATGATCAAACCTCTGTTGCATTTGTGTGCCGGCCTGCTGGCACTCGCCGGCACGGCCACCGCGGCCCAGACCTGGCCCGCCAAACCCGTGCGCATCATCGTCGCCTATCCGCCCGGGGGCGTGAGCGACATCGTCTCGCGCGCGCTGGCCGACAAGCTCGCCGGCCAGCTCGGCGTCTCCGTCATCGTCGAGAACAAGGCCGGCGCCGGCGGCACGCTGGGCATGGATGCCGTGGCCAAGGCCGCTCCCGACGGCTATACGATAGGTTTTTCTTCCATCAGTCCGCTGTCGCTGAACCCGCTGCTGGGCAAGGTCAACTACGATCCCTTCAAGGACATCGTGCCGGTCGTGAGCGTGATGTATTCGCCGGTGGTCCTGCTCGGCACGCCGGCGTTCACCGGCAAGAGCCTGGACGACGTCGTGGCGCAGGCCCGCAGCCATCCCGGCGCGCTGCGCTGGGGCACTTCCGGCCTGGCGACGGTGGGCCACATCACGCTCGAGCAGTTCAAGCGCGCCGCGGGCGTCGATATCACGCACATCCCCTACAAGGGCGGCGGCCAGCAGCAGAACGATGCGCTGGGCGGGCAGTTCGAGCTGCTCAGCACCAACCTCGGACCGGTGCTCAACGGGCACATCAAGGCCGGCAAACTTCGGCCGCTGGCCGTGGGCGCGCCGGCGCGCATCGATTTCCTGCCCGGGGTCCCGACTTTCGCCGAGGCCGGTTTTCCCAAGGCCAACATGATGTCGGTGTTCGGCATCTTCGCGCCGGCGGGCACGCCCGAGGCGGTGCGCAGCCGCCTGAACGAAGAGATCAACAAGGCGCTGGCTCAACCCGACATCAAGGCGCGCCTGGTGGGCAGCGACAACGTCCCCACCGGCGGCAGCGCGGCCGAATTCGCCGGCCTCATCCGCGCCGAATACGACAACAACCGCGACATCATCAAACAGGCCGGCATCAAGCTGGACTAGTCCACCTTTTCGTTTCCGTTCATCCATGGCCCAATACGTCTACACCATGAATCGCGTCGGCAAGATCGTGCCGCCCAAGCGGCAGATCCTGCGCGACATCTCGCTGTCGTTCTTCCCGGGCGCCAAGATCGGCGTGCTGGGGCTGAACGGCGCCGGCAAGTCCACGCTGCTCAAGATCATGGCCGGCGTCGACAAGGACATCGAGGGCGAGGCACGCCCCATGCCCAACCTGAGCATTGGTTACCTGCCCCAGGAGCCCCAGCTCGATCCGGAGCACACCGTGCGCCAGGCGGTCGAAGCCGGGCTGGGCGGCGTGTTCGCCGCCAAGAAACGGCTGGACGAGGTGTATGCCGCCTATGCCGAGCCGGACGCCGACTTCGATGCGCTGGCCTCCGAGCAGGCCGAGCTCGAGGCCATCATCGCGGCGGGCAGCGGCAGCGGCAACGACGATATCGAGCATCAGCTCGAGATAGCCGCCGACGCCTTGCGGTTGCCGCCCTGGGATGCGGTGGTCGGCCATTTGTCGGGCGGCGAGAAGCGCCGCGTGGCGCTATGCCGACTGCTGCTGTCCAAGCCCGACATGCTGCTGCTGGACGAGCCCACCAACCACCTGGATGCGGAGAGCGTGGACTGGCTGGAAGTCTTCCTGCAGAAGTTCCCCGGCACGGTGGTGGCCGTGACCCACGACCGCTACTTCCTGGACAACGCCGCCGAGTGGATCCTGGAGCTGGACCGCGGCCACGGCATTCCCTGGAAGGGCAACTACAGCTCCTGGCTGGAGCAGAAGGATGCCCGCCTCAAGCAGGAAGAAGCCAGCGAATCCGCCCGCCAGAAGACCATCAAGAAGGAACTGGAGTGGGTGCGCCAGAACCCGAAGGCGCGCCAGGCCAAGTCCAAGGCCCGCATCGCGCGCTTCGAGGAACTCAGTTCGCACGAGTACCAGAAGCGCAACGAGACCTCCGAGATCTTCATTCCCGTGGCCGAGCGGCTGGGCAATGAGGTCATCGAGTTCAAGAACGTCAGCAAGGGCTACGGCGACCGCCTGCTTATCGACAATCTCAGCTTCAAGGTGCCGGCCGGTGCCATTGTCGGCATCATCGGCCCCAACGGCGCCGGCAAGTCCACGCTGTTCCGCATGATCGCCGGCAAGGAGCAGCCCGACAGCGGGGAAGTGGTGCGCGGCTCTACCGTGAAGCTGGCCTACGTCGAGCAGATGCGCGATGCGTTGGAAGACGCCAAGACGGTGTTCGACGCGGTGGCCGACGGCGCCGACATCCTGACGGTGGGCCGCTTCGAGATGTCGTCGCGAGCCTATCTGGGGCGCTTCAACTTCAAGGGCGCCGACCAGAACAAGCTCGTCGGCAACCTGTCGGGCGGCGAACGCGGCCGCCTGCACCTGGCCAAGACGCTCCTGGCAGGCGGCAACCTGCTGCTGCTGGACGAACCGTCCAACGACCTGGACGTGGAAACCCTGCGCGCACTGGAGGACGCCTTGCTGGAATTCGCCGGCAGCGTCATGGTGATCAGCCACGACCGCTGGTTCCTGGACCGGATCGCCACGCACATCCTCGCCTTCGAGGGCGACTCGCAGGTGGTGTTCTTCGACGGCAACTACCAGGAGTACGAGGCCGACAAGAAGCGCCGCCTGGGCGAGGAGGGCGCCAAGCCCAAGCGGGTACGGTTCAAGCCGCTGAAGTAGCGGACGCCACGGCTAGCACATGGCACGAGGCCCGGCCCTGCGCGAACAGCCGGGCCTCGTCGATTTCAGGGCATGAGGTCAGAGGTCGCCTTGGCCGTCGGATGAGCCGCTCCAGCTCACGCCGGACGAGGATTCGACGAGCACCTGGCTGGTGCCCGCGGCCGGGCTGCTGAAGGTGGTCGTGATCGGGAAGTCGCCGCCGGATTGGCTGACCCGCATGATCTCCTCGGCGTCGGCGACGCGCATTGGCTAAATAAAGTCCTGTTCGAAGCGAAAAGCGGCCCCGGGGAAAACCGGGACCGCTTGCGGGAACGATCCGATGCCGCGACGGCGGACGTTCAGAGATCGTCGAACGCGATGAAATCCATCGTCGACGAAAGGCCCGAGGTCGATTCGATCTTTACCTGGTTCCTGGTGTCGGTCTGGACGAACGTGGTCGTGATGGTCTCGCCCACGGTGACCGATTTGAACGCGCCCGACTGTAGTTCGCCGCCTTCCGAATGTTCCCAGTAGACCAGGGGCGTGGTCATGGTGACGTCGTAGTCGAACGACCCGAGCAGCGGATCGGTGCCGCTGGCGCCATAGCTGATCGCCGAAAACGTGTTCAGATCGGTGACGTAGTCGTAGACATAGTCGCTGAGATAGTTCTCGATTCGCGTGGCATAACTCTTGCCGCCTTCGGAACGGGCGATATCCAGTTGCGCGACGGTGGTTTTGTACGCGTAGGTATCGTCGTCGTCGCTCGCCGTGCCCTTGTTGTCGTGCTTGTAGGCGACGACGATCGTACCGTCGAGCGTTTCGCTGCCGTCCAGCTTGAAGCCCGTAAGCGGGAGGGTCATGGTGACGGCGGAGGAGGCCGTTTCGTCCAGGACGTTGCCGGACACGCCGCTGAATGTGACGGTGACCGTGCCGTCCAGCAGCAAATCTTCGGTCTCGAGATAGCAGTCGTTGAAATCGAAGACCACCTTGTCGCCGTTGCTGACTAGGCCGTCCCCGTTGGCGTCGGTAAGCGTGGCCACCAGCGTGCCGGCCGACTCGCCGTCGCAGGTGCCCGAGTCTGTCGTGATTTTCTCTTCGGCTGCATAGCTGAAGAAATCCAGGGCCAGGTTGGCGACGAAGCCCGGAATCTGGGTGACGCCCAGCGCCGTATAGACGCTTTCATGGCCGACCCATTCCATCTGCTGCTTGGTGTACTTGGGAGGCGGCGTGCCGCCCCCGCCGGCGCCACCCCCGTTCCCGCCGCCTCCCGAACTGCCCGAGTCGCCGTCGCCGCCGCCGCAGGCTGCGAGGATGGCCAGGGCAAGAATGGATCCGGCTGTCTTGATGATAGTGCTCATGTCAGGTCCCCCCTGAAAATCGCGCGGTTCCGCCGCGCGTGTCGTCGATGAGCCGAGTATGGAGAGTCGTCCATCGCGCAGCATCCTCCAAATGGGGGGCGCGCGGCGGCCCGCCGTCTGTCATGCACCCGGCGCCATCCGCCTTGACTCGGGTCCGCCGTACTCCTTAAAATTGAACACGCTCAAAATTAAGAATCGCCGCCATCCGGCGGCACCGGAGATCGCATGAGGATTTGCCGCTATGACGAAGGCCGGATCGGCCTCGTGGAAGGAGACACCGTTTACGACGTGTCGTCCGTGAAAGACCGACTGCCCGCGCTTGCCTGGCCGGTGCCGCCGGGCGATCTGTTCATCGAGCGGCTGGGCGAGCTGATGCCCGCCATGCAGGCCGCCAAGGCCGGCGCCGCCACGCGTCGCCTGGCCGACGTCCGGCTGCTGAGCCCGATCGCGACACCGTCCAAGGTCATTGCCGCGCCGCTGAACTACCACGCCCACGTGGACGAGTCGCTGGCCGATGCCCAGATCCACAACAACGTGCACATCGCCCATTACGAGGGTTTCAAGAGCCCGGTCGCCAAGTTCGGGGTGTTCCTGAAATCGGCCCAGTCCGTCGTAGGCGCGGGCGAGGGCGTGCGCATCGCCTTTCCCGGCCGGCGCAACGACCACGAAGTGGAGCTCGCGGTGGTGATCGGACGGCAGGGCAAGGACGTCAAGGCCGGGGACGCCATGTCCTATGTGGCCGGGTATTGCATCGGCCTGGACATGACCGTGCGCGGCACGGAAGACCGCAGCTATCGCAAGTCGGCGGATACCTATACGGTGCTGGGCCCGTACCTGGTGACGGCCGACGAGATCGCCGACCCGGGCAGCCTCGACTTTTCCATCGAGGTCAACGGCGAACCGCGCCAGCGCGCCAACACCCGCGACCTGATCACCGGCATCGCCGAACTGATCGAGGTGGCCTCGCACGTCTACACGCTGTATCCGGGCGACGTCATCATGACCGGGACGCCCGAGGGCGTGAACACGGTCCAGCCCGGCGACGTGATGCACGCCCGCATCGAGGGCCTGGGCGAAATGGACGTGGCGGTGCGCTAGGGTCGCGACGCCCAGGCTGGAGGAGACACATGAACAATCCCAGGCAAGAGCCGGCGCCTGCCGCCGACAGGGCGGCGCGCGAGGCGTTCTACGCCCGCATCGGCGCGGACAATCTCGCGCCGCTGTGGGAACAGCTGCACAACCTGGTCACCCGGACGCCGCGTTCCGATTGCCAGCCGGCGCATTGGTCGTATGCCAAGGTGCGGCCCTATCTGACCGAGGCAACCTCGCTCATTACCGCCGAGGAAGCCGAGCGTCGCGTGCTCATTCTCGAGAACCCGGGCCTGCGGGGCAAGGCGGCCATCACGACGTCGCTTTATGCCGGCCTGCAGGCCATCCTGCCGGGCGAAGTCGCCAGGGCGCATCGCCACAGCCAGGCCGCGCTGCGCCTGATCCTGGAAGGCAGCGGGGCCTACACCTCGGTGGACGGCGAGAAGACCATCATGCGGCGCGGCGACTTCGTCACCACGCCGTCGTGGACCTGGCACGACCACGGCAACGACAGCGACGCGCCCATGATCTGGCTCGACGGACTGGATGTGCAATTGGTCGGCATGCTGGATGCCAGCTTCGCCGAGTCCTCGTCCGCCGACCGCCAGGAGTTGCAGCGCCCGGTGGGAGATAGCCTGCTGCGTTATGGAAACGGCCTGGCTCCCGTGGACTGGACGCCTCCGGCCAATCGCGCCTCGCCGCTGTTCTGCTATCCGTACCAGCGCACGCGCGAGTCGCTGCGGGGCATGCAGGCCGCCGGCGCGCCCGACACGCATCACGGCTACAAGCTGCGCTACGTGGACCCGCTCACCGGCGGATCGCCCATGCCGACCATGGGCGCCTATGCGCAGCTGCTGCCCAGGGATTTTTCCACGGCGCCTTATCGCTGCTCGTCCGGCACCGTGTTCGCGGTGCTCGAGGGGCGGGTCGAGGCCGTGCTGGACGACCGCGTCTTCGTGGCCGAACCCAATGACGTCTTCGTCATCCCCAGCTGGGCGTCGCACCGGCTGGTGGCGCGCGAGCCGTCGGTCCTGTTCAGCTTCTCCGACCGCCCGGTCCAGGAACTACTGGGCCTGTGGCGCGAAAGCCGGGATTGACCCGGATCGCCGGCGTCCATCACCTCATGCTCCTGCGGCGGGCGCCATGCCGTCCGCCCAGCCTCGAATCACTTCAGTTACCGTAGAACCGAATCATGCAACAGCATCCCGTCGTCATTTCCGGAGCCGGCCCCGTAGGGCTGGTGGCCGCCCTGTCGCTGGCGCAGAAGGGCGTGGAAGTCGTCATCCTCGAAAGCGAGGACCACATCCCGCAGGATCTCAGGGCGGGCACCTTCCACCCCCCCACGGTCGAGATGCTCGACACGCTGGGCATAGGCGAGACCTTGCGGGGACGGGCCCTGCGCGTGCCCGAGTGGCAGATACGCGATCGCAAAGAGGGACTCGTGGCCCAGTTCGACCTGGGCATGATCGCCGACCTGACGCCCTATCCCTTCCGGCTGCACGTGGAGCAGCACAAGTTGTCCGCCATCGTGGCCGAGGCCCTGCGCGGACACCGCAACGCACGATTGCTGTTCTCGCACCAGTGCGCCGGATACGAGCAGGATGCCGACGGCGTCACGGTCCGGGTCTCCGGTCCCGATGGCGCGCAGGAGATTCGCGCCAGCTATCTCATCGGCGCCGATGGCGCGCGCAGCATCGTGCGCAAGACCATGGGTACCGAGTTCGAGGGCTTCACGTGGCCGGAACGATTCCTCGTCTTTGCCACCCGCTATGACCTGCGCGAGCAGGGCTATACCGGCAACGCCTATATCGCCGACCCCGACGAGTGGAGCGCCATCTTCATCCAGCCTCACGACGGGCCTCCGCCGATCTGGCGCATCGCGTTTCCCATCGGCCCCGACATGGACGAGGCCGATGTCCTCACACCCGAGTTCGTCCAGGGCAAGATCAAGGGCTTCCTGTCGCCCGACCGCGACTATGACATCCCCTACAAGAGCGTGTACCGGGTGCACCAGCGTGTCGCCAAGGATTTCCGCGACCGGCGCGTGTTCCTGGCTGGCGACGCCGCGCACGTGAACAACCCGCTGGGAGGGATGGGCCTGAACAGCGGCATCCACGACGCCATGAACCTGACGGGGAAGCTGGCCGAGGTCATGCTGCATGGCGCGCCCGACGACCTGCTCGACCGCTATCACCGGCAGCGCCGCACCGTGAACGTGGAGTACGTGCAGGCCATCACCATACGGAACAAGCGCCTGCTGGAAGAGCGGGATCCCGACGTGCGGCGGCAGCGCCTGGACGAACTGCGCGCCACGGTGGCCGACAAGAATGCGCACCGGCAGTACCTCATCAATTCGTCCATGATCGCCAGCGTGCGGCGGGCCAACGAGATCCAGTAGCCTGCGCCCGGGCCGCATCACCAGGAAAAGAGAGGAGACCACCATGCAGGATTTCGTACCGCGTCCGCAGCGCCGGACATTCATCGCCGCGCTGGCCGCCGGCGCGCTCGCGCCAGGGCGCCTGCCGGCCGCCCAGGACACGCTGGGGCTGGCGGACAAGACCGTCCAGGTCATCGTGCCCTTCACCCCGGGGACCACGCCCGACCTGTGCGCACGGCTTTTTTCGCCCAGGCTGGCGGAGCAGTCGGGCCGCACCTTCGTGGTCGAGAACAAGCCGGGGGCTTCCGGCATCATCGGCCTGGCCGCGGTCGCCAAGGCCGCGCCCGACGGCCATACCATCGCCTTCAGTACCAATACCGCGTTGACGCTGCCGCTGGTGTATTCCTCGGTGCCGTTCGACGTCATCGACAGCTTTGCGCCCATCGCCATGCTGGGGTCGACCAACTTCGCGCTGTGCGTGCATCCCTCGCTCGGCGTGTCGACGCTCGCGCAGTTCATCGAATACGTCAAGCGCCACCCGGGTTCGGTCAACTACGGTTCGCCCGGCAAGGGGACATTCCATCACCTGTGCATGGAAATGCTGGTGGCGCAGCTGGGCCTGAACATGGTGCACGTGCCCTACAAGGGGTCGGCCGGCGCCACGACGGACCTGCTTGCCGGCCACATCAAGGCCATGTTCCAGCCGATGCACGTGGCCGTGCCCTACCAGCAGGAAAAGCGCCTGGTCATCCTGGGCGCTTCCCGGCGGGAGCAGGACCCGACCTACGCCTCCATCGCGCCGCTCGCCGCGGCGGGCCTGCCCAACTACGACGCCGATGCCTGGTACGCCGTGTGGGGGCCGAGGGGCATGAAGGGCGAGCAGGTGGGGCGCTACAACGCCGCGTTCAACCGCCTGCTG
This sequence comes from Pigmentiphaga sp. NML080357, assembly GCF_002188465.1. GTDB lineage: Bacteria > Pseudomonadota > Gammaproteobacteria > Burkholderiales > Burkholderiaceae_B > Pigmentiphaga. Next base: position 172,915 of record NZ_NINW01000022.1, read on the forward strand.
GAGAACCAGGAAGTCCGCGCCACGCTGGTCAAGCAGGGCGTCACCCCGCGACCGATGAGCCCGCAGGCCCTGGGGGATCTGTCGAAGGCCGAGCTGGCCAAGTGGCGAGAAGTGACCAAGGCCGCCAATATCCTGCCGGAGTAGCCCCGGGGGCGGTACTCTGATACATGTTGTCGTAAAAAAGCAACAGCCCCGGTCCGCATCGGGACCGGGGCTGTCGAGGCACCGGGGCTAGCCGGCCGAGGCCGGCGGGGGGCTTAGCGGCGCTTGCCGATCTGGTCGCCCACGACGCCGCCGATGGCGGCGCCGCCCACCGTGCCCAGAATCCCGCCGTTGGTGAGCGCCGCGCCCGCGACGCCGCCTACGCCGGCGCCGACCACCGTGCTTTTCTGCCGGCCGGACATGCTGTCCCAACTGGCACACCCGGCAGCCGAGACCACGACGGCGGCCCCGATCATCAGCTTGGCAACAAGATTCGCTTTCATGGGTGACTCCCTAAGTGCGTTGTGTGTATGGCAGCGTCGATGACGGCGCCGCTGCTTGGAATAACAGTGACAGATTCGCCTCCCGCTGTCTGTGAACGAACTCGACAAGCATTACACAAAGTAACCCCATCCGCGTACATCCGGAAGCCTGTGGGGACTCGAATCCCGCCACGATTAGGCTTATGCTGCAAAGACTGCGAACTCGGAGAATTTTCGGTGGACGCTGTTGCTACTGCGATGCCCTGGCGGCTGGAAGACATCGATCTTTCGCGCATCGACCCGGGCTTGGTCAAACAGGACGAGACGCTGTTCTTCCTGCTGTGCAGCGCCTCGTTCATAGAAAGCGGTTCCGACCTCTATACGCGAAACCTCGTCGATTACTATCGCGACGACCAGGACGTGGCCGACTGGCTCGGACTGCATTGGGAACCGGAGGAACTCCAGCACGGGCGCGCGCTGCGCGCGTATATCGAGCACGTCTGGCCCGATTTCGACTGGGAGAGCGCCTTCAACAGCTTCTTCGGCGAGTATTCCCAACGCTGCACGCTGGAGGAGTTCGAACCCACGAAGGCGCTCGAACTGGCCGCGCGCTGCGTGGTCGAGATGGGAACGGCCACGCTTTACCGCAGCCTGGCCGAATACTCGCCCGAACCGGTGCTGCGCGAGCTGACCACTCACATCAGGACGGACGAAGTCCGCCACTACAAGTACTTCTACCTCTATTTCAACCGCTACAACACCCTGGAAGGCAACGGCCGGATGAAGGTGCTGGGGGCGCTGGTGCGGCGGCTCCTGGAGATCCGCAACGACGACGCCGAATGCGCGATCCGCCACGTACTCAACCACCGCGATCCCGCCCACGCCAACGACAAGGCGACCATCGACCGCATCAACGCCGATGCCCGGCGGCTGGTCCAGCGCAACGTGAGCGCCGACATGAGCGTGAAGATGTTCCTCAAGCCCCTGAACCTGCCGCCGCGCATGCAGAACGGCATAGAAGTGCCGCTGACGCGGATGGTGCATTACGCCCTGCGTTGAGCGCCGGCCGAGGGCCGGCCCAGGGTCTCGGCATGGCGGCCATGCAGGTAGTTGATGATCTCGTCGGCGCGTTCGGCCGGCCAGTTCCAGATCTCGGTCCATGGCAGGTAAGAGGCGATGGCGAAGTCGCGCTTGAGCGCGGCCACGACGGCACCATACGCTGCATAGCCGAAACGCGCCTCGCGCGCCTTGCCGAGCTCGGCAAGCGCCGATTCGATGCGGCGGCGCAGGTCGGGGTCGGCGCCTATGGTGCCGGGCGCATGGCCGGCGTCGAACAGGCCGGCTGCGCCGCTATCGGAAAACGCTGGCTGGTTCACGGCATCGTTCCTTGGCATGACTGTGCGGCAGATCGAATGGAGGTCCGTCATTTGCGGCCCCGGTGGGGCAGCCAGTCGGAAGGCTTGACCACTTCGCCGCTGCTCGGGTCGAGATACAGCTTGACCTTGGCGCCGTTCTTGTCGAAGCCTTCCACTTCCCAGCAACCGTCGTCGGGTTCCACTTCGCGCACGTCGTAGCCCAGCTCCTCGGCCTTGCGGATGGCCTGGTCGATCGGAATCCAGCGTTCGCGCGGCACGTAGGCGCACTTGTCGGCGGCCAGCGCGGCGGTGCCGGTGGCGCCGGTGGCGGCAAGGGCGATAATCAGGGCGGGCAACATGCGCATGGCGGTCCTCATCGGTGGGTGGTTGTCTATGGCTGGCAGAATAGCCATCGGCCGCCCCGTCTTCCTGACCGTCCATGTCAGCGTTTTATCAGCCAGCGCCTGTTAGTGTGCGTCCCATGTTCTCGAGACTCCCTCCCCGCCGCCCGCGGTTCGTGCCGTGCCTGGCTGCGCCGTTGCTGGCGATCGCACTCGCCTGTGCGGCGGCGCCCGTTTCCGCGCGCGACGACCATTGCAAGAAGGACCAGGACTGCGCCCGGGCGGCGCTGGTGCACGGCGAGATCCGCCCGCTGTCGGAGGTGCTGGGCGTGGTGCGCGACAAGGTGCCGGGCGATATCATTGAGATCGAGCTCGACCGCGAAGACGGTATCTGGGTCTATGAAGTCAAGGTGCTGCCTTCGAGCGGCCGCCGCAAGAAACTGGAAATCGATGCCCGCACTCTCGAAATCCTCAAGATCAAATAAGCCATGCGCATACTGGTAGTCGAAGACGAGCCGCGCATCGCCGCCGACATCCGGGCCGGCCTGGAACGCGCGCACTACGCGGTCGACGAAGCTGCCGACGGCGAGAGCGCCTGGTTCCGCGCCGGGACGGAAGACTACGACGCCATCGTGCTCGATCTCGGGCTGCCCAAGCTCGACGGGCTCACAGTGCTGAAACGGCTGCGCGCCGCGGATATCGCCACGCCCATCCTGATCCTTACCGCGCGCGATGGCTGGCGCGACAAGGTCGAGGGCATCGACGCCGGCGCCGACGACTACCTCGCCAAGCCTTTCCAGATGGAAGAACTGCTGGCGCGGCTGCGCGCCATCACCCGGCGCGCCGCCGGGCAGTCCTCGGCCATCCTGCGCGCCGGGCCGGTGGAGATCGACACCCGCACCCGCCTCGTGACCGTGCACGGCACCGCCATGACGCTGTCTTCGCTCGAGTACCGCCTGCTCGCCTACTTTCTTCACCACCCGGGCCGGGTCCTGTCGCAGAGCGAGCTCATCGAGCACATCTACGAGACCGGCAGCGACCGCGACACCAACGCCATCGAGGCCCTGGTCGCCCGGCTGCGCCGCAAGCTGGGTGTGGATCTCATCGAGACGCGGCGCGGCCATGGCTACCTGATTCCCGACAGCGTCCGATGAGCCGCCGGTCGCTGCTCGTCAGGCTGGGCTTTGCCGCGGCGCTGATGATCCTGCTGGCGCTGGCCATAGGCGGCGTGGGCCTGACGCTGATCTTCGACCGGCAGATGGAACGGCGCGCCGTCGCGGAGCTCGATCTCTACCTGAAGGCGCTGGCGGCGCAAGTGCGGGTCGAAACGGACGGTACGCTGGGACTGGAGGCGTCGCCGACCGATCCCCGCTTCGAGCAGCCCTACGGCGGACTCTATTGGCAGATCGACGGTCCCCGGCGGCAGCAATTGCGGTCGCGGTCGCTGTGGGATACGGCGCTGCCGACGGCGGTGACCGATCCCGGCCGGCCTGTCCGGGCACGGTGGATCGACGGCCCGGAAAAGACGCAGCTGCTCTCGGTGGAGCGCACGATCGCCCTGGACGACAGCGATGCCGGATCGACGGTGCATCTGCTGGTGGCCCTCGATCGCGCCGACCTGCAGGCCGAGCGTCGTTCGTTCCTGAGCCTGCTGGTTCCTTCCCTGATCGCGCTGGGGCTGCTCCTGATCGTGGCCATGGCCGGCTTCATCCACCTGGCGCTGCGTCCTTTCCGGGACCTGCGCGCCCGCCTGCAAGCCGTGCGCAGCGGACACAGCCGCGAACTGCCTCGCGACGTGCCCGACGAAGTCCAGCCGGTCGTGGACGAGCTGAACCGGATGATTGCCTTCCACGATGCCTCGCTGGAACGCGCGCGGACGCAAGCCGGCGATCTCGCGCACGGGCTGAAGACCCCGCTCGCCGTCATGGGCGCGGCGGCGCGGCGGGCACGGTCCGGCGGCCAGGAAGCGCTGGCGGACGATATCGACGAACAGGTCAATGCCATGCGGCGCCAGGTCGATCGGACCCTTGCGCGCGCCCGGGCTGGCATGGCGGCCGCGCTGGGCAACCGCTCGGCTCCGGTGGACGAGGCCGTGCGCAAGACCCTCCGCGCGATCCAGACGCTGCCGGGCGCGCAGTCCCTCGACTGGGACGAGGACGTTGCCCAGGGCCTCCATTTCGCGGGCGACGAAGGCGACCTGATGGAGCTGCTCGGCAATCTGCTCGACAACGCGCGCAAGTGGGCGCGCACGCAGGTCCGGCTGACGGCGCGCGCCGCGCAAGCCGGAGGGTGGACGCTGGTCATCGAGGACGACGGCCCCGGCTTGCCGGAAGAGGAGACACTGCGCATCGAACGCGGCCGTCGCTGGGACGAATCCCGCCCCGGGACCGGCTTCGGCCTGGCCATCGCCCGCGATCTGGTCGAGGCCTATCGCGGCACCATGGGATTCTCGCGGTCCCCGGAACTGGGCGGCCTGCGGATCTGCATCACGCTGCCGGGCGCGCGGCGTGACGCCTAGTCCGCGCTGCAAGGCGCCTGGCGCCTCGCCCGTGCGACGTACGCGGCACCGTGTCCGGAAACTCGCGGCTCAGTCCGCCAACTGCTTCATTTGCGCATACAGGTCGCTCTTGCCCTCGAAGCCGATGCCGGGCAGCTCCGGCATCGTGATGTGGCCATCGATCACCCGCACGCCGTCGGGGAAGCCGCCGTAAGGCTGGAACAGGTCCGGGTAGCTTTCGTTGCCGCCGAGCCCCAGGCCCGCCGCGATGTTGAGCGACATCTGGTGGCCGCCATGGGGAATGCAGCGCCGCGGCGACCAGCCATGCGTGCGCAGCACCTGCAGCGTGCGTTCGTACTCGACCAGCCCGTAGGACAGCGCGCAGTCGAACTGCAGCCAATCGCGGTCGGGCCGCATGCCGCCGTAGCGGATCAGGTTGCGGGCGTCCTGGTGGCTGAAGAGGTTTTCGCCGGTCGCCATGGGGCCGGGATAGTATTCGGCCAGCGTGGCCTGCAGGGCGTAGTCGAGCGGATCGCCGGCTTCCTCATACCAGAACAGCGGATACTCGCGCAGCATCTTGGCGTAGGCGATCGCGGCATCCAGGTCGAAACGGCCGTTGGCGTCCACGGCGAGCCGGCCGCGCCCCTCGATCTCCGCCAGCACGGCTTCGATGCGCCGGCGGTCTTCGTCGATGGACGCGCCGCCTATCTTCATCTTGACGACGTTGTAGCCCCGGTCCAGGTATGAGCGCATCTCGGCGCGCAGTGCCGACAAATCCTTGCCGGGATAGTAGTAGCCACCGGCGGCATACACGAAGACGCGTGGATCGGCCTTTACGCCGTGGCGCTCGGCCAGCAGCCGGAACAGCGGCTTGCCCTCGATCTTGGCCACGGCATCCCATACCGCCATGTCTATCGTGCCTACCGCCACCGAGCGCTCGCCGTGGCCGCCGGGCTTTTCATTGGACATGGCAGCGGCCCAGACGCGGTGCGGGTCGAGATTGGTGCCGGCATCGTTCAGCAGCGACTTCGGATCGGCCTCGAGAATGCGGGGCGCGAAACGCTCGCGGATCAGCCCGCCCTGGCCGTAGCGGCCATTGGAGTTGAAGCCGTAGCCGACCACCCGCTTGCCGTCGCGGACGGCGTCGGTGACCACGGCCACGAGGCTGCTCGTCATCTTGCTGAAGTCGATATAGGCATTGCGGATGGGCGAGGAGATGGGCTTGGTGACTTCGCGGATTTCGAGGATGCGGATGGACATGGAAACTCCCGTAAGGCCGGGCGGAGGCCCGGCTGCGTGGGTCGTATCATGCCGTTTGCCGCTCGCGGCGGCCAATGCTAGTTTTCTCTTTTTCCATGCCTTGTAAGCATCGGCCATGAACCTGATCTGGCTCGAGGATTTCCTCGTCCTTGCCGAGTGCGGCAACTTCTCGCGCGCGGCCGAGCTGCGGCACATGACGCAGCCGGCGTTCAGCCGCCGCATCCGCATGCTGGAAGAATGGCTGGGCGTGACCTTGTTCGACCGGGCCACGCATCCGGTCACCCTGACGGACACCGGGCTCTGGTTCCGGACCACTGCCCAGGACATGCTGGCGCGCGTGGAACGCATCCCTGACGAGGCGCGCAGGGTGGCGCAGGCCAGTTCGGCCACCCTGCGTTTCGCGGCTACCCATGCCTTGTCGCTGACCTTTCTGCCCGATTGGCTGAGGGGGCTCGAGTCCGGCCTGAACCTGGGGCCCATCCAGCTGGTGTCGGACGTGGCGCAGCAGTGCGAGGCGCTGATGACGCAGGGCCGGGCGCAATTCTTCCTGTGCCATGCGCACGAGCAGGCGCCGGCGCGGCTGGATCCGGCGGCTTATCCCTGGGTCAAGGTCGGCGACGACGTGCTGGTGCCGGTCTGCGCGCCGGACCGGCAGGGCCGGCCGCGTTTCGTGCTGGGCTCGACTTCGGGCAGGCGCGTGCCCATCCTGGCGTACAGCGCGGAATCGGGGCTGGGGCGTATCGTCCGGGCCGTGCACGGACCCGCGCTGGCGCGGCTGCGGGCCGACGTGGCGGTGACGGCGCACCTGGCGACGGTGCTGCAGTCGATGGCGCGCAGCGGCCGCGGCGTCGCGTGGTTGCCAGCCAGCCTGGCGGGGGACGAGCTGGAAACTGGACGACTGGTCGAGGCGGGGGAGGAGTCCTGGCGCATCGCGCTGGACATCCGCCTGTACCGCCGGGGCGAAGCCGAACCGGCCGCGGCCGAGGCATTCTGGCGGGCCGTCGGCGCGAGGGCGCCGGGGCCGCGCGAGACGGGCGGCGTCAGGTCGCCGAAGGCATCTCGATCTTGACTTCCAGCACTTCCAGGGTGTCCTGGCGTTCCAGGTTCACCTTGATGTCGTCCGGGTTGATCTTGACGTACTTCGAGATGACGGCCACCAGCTCCTTCTGCAACTGCGGCAGGTAGTCGGACGAGGCGCCGGAGCCCGATCGCTCGTGGGCGAGAATGATCTGCAACCGTTCCTTGGCGACACCGGCCGTCGACGGCTTTTTTTGTCCGAGGAAAAAGGAGAGCAGCGACATCGATTATTTCCCTCCGAACAGACGCTTGAACAGACCCGGCTTCTCGTAGTCGACGAACCGCAGGGGCTTTTCCTGTCCCAGGTAGCGGTCGACCACGTCCTGGTAGGCCTCGGCCACCGAGGTGCCCTTCAGGTGGATCGCGGGCAGGCCCTGGTTCGAGGCTTGCAGCACGTCTTCGGATTCCGGAATGACGCCGATCAGTTTGATGCGCAGGATGTCTTCGACGTCCTTGAGCGACAGCATCTCGCCTTCGGCCACGCGCTTGGCGTTGTAGCGGGTGAGCAGCAGGTGCTCCTTGACCGGGTCCTCGCCGTTGACGGCGCGGCGCGACTTCGCCGACAGGATGCCCAGGATGCGGTCGGAGTCGCGTACCGACGAGACCTCGGGATTGGTCACGACCAGCGCGTCATCGGCGAAATAGGCGGCCATGAGCGCGCCCGACTCGATGCCGGCAGGCGAATCGCAGACGATGTACTCGAAGTCCATCTCTTTCAGGCCTTCCATGACCTTTTCCACGCCTTCCTGGGTCAGCGCGTCCTTGTCGCGCGTCTGGGACGCCGGGAGGATGTAGAGGTTCTCGAGCTGCTTGTCGCGGATCAGGGCCTGGTTCAGGGTGGCTTCGCCCTGGACGACATTGATCAGGTCGTAGACCACGCGGCGTTCGCAACCCATGATGAGGTCGAGGTTGCGCAGGCCGACGTCGAAATCGATCACGGCGGTCTTGTGGCCGCGCAGCGCCAATCCTGCCGAGAAGCTGGCGCTGGTGGTGGTTTTGCCGACGCCGCCTTTGCCTGAAGTCACGACAACGATACGTGCCATGGAGTGTGGATCCTTATGAGTTAGATGGGCAACGGTTCGACCAGCAGTTTCTCGCCCTCGAGGCGGATCAATGCCGGTTTGTCCTGGATGTCGGGGGACAGGGCCGTGGTCATCGTGCGGTAGACGCCCGCGACGGCGACCAGCTCTGCCTCGAATTGGGTGGTGTAGATGCGCGCCTTGGTGTCGCCGCGCGCCCCGGCCATGGCCTTGCCGCGCAGCGGGCCATAGACGTGGATGTTGCCGTCGGCGATCACTTCGGCGCCGTGGCTGACCACGCCCATGACGATGAGGTCGGCGTGGCGGGCGTAGACTCGCTGGCCCGAGCGCAGCGGCTTTTCGATGAGCAGCGTCGGCACCGCGTGCGGCGCCGCCGGGGGCTGCTCCGCCACGGTTTCGATCACGACCTCGGCCGCCGGCGGTGTAGGGGCGGCCGCCTCCCGGGCGGGAGCGGGCGCCTCGCGTTTCGCCTCGGGAGCCGGCTCGGCCTGGTCCGGCGCCGGCGAACGGGCGGGCGCCGCGGGCAGCGACAGCAGCGCCAGCCCGGCCTGGCGGGCCGAATCGGCCAGTTCGTCGGGCGCCATGATGCCTATCGTGGGCAGGCTATGCCGCTTGAGCGCATCGACCAGCTGCCGCCAGTCCAGCGGGGCGGCCAGGCGGGAGGCGTCGATGACCACCGGCTCGTCTTCGAAGAAACCGGCTGCTTCCTCCATGCGCTGGTCCAGCGCGGCCAGGACGGCCTGGAGGTCGGAGGTGTGAAGCACCACGCGGATGGCGTAGAGCGAGGTGCTTTTGATGTCGAGTACGGGACTGGCTTCCATGGGCGGCGCCGGATGGCGCAAATGCGCAAAGTCCAGATTCTACCGGTAGGCGCCCCGCCGTGGGGGTTAGCGGTTGGGGGGGGGGGGGGGGGGGGAGCCCACCCCCTGGCGCTTCGCGCTCCCCCTCAAGGGGGCGGCGCTGGCGGACCGGCAAAGCCGGATCCGCGGCGCCCTGGGTCTAGCGCGGTTTTCTTGGGTTGCGGCACCGTTGCTACCGCTGGCAGCCAGCGAAGCACCGGCGCTACATTCCAAGAAAGCGGTCCTAGACCCAGGATGCGGTGGATCCGGCTCCGCCGGTCCACCCGCATCGCCCCCTGGGGGGCGCGCGTCAGCGCGTAGGGGGGATCCTCTACTTCCAGGTGTCGCGGAGAGTCGTCGTGCGGTTGAAGACCGGGGCCAGGGTGGAAGAGGCTTCGCGGTCGGCGACGAAGTAGCCGAAGCGCTCGAACTGGTACGAGGTGCCGGGGGTGCCGTCGGTGCCCGGCTCCAGGTAGCCCTGGACGACTTCGATGGAGTTGGGGTTCAGGTATTCGATGAAATCCTTGCCGCCCGCGCTGGGGTTGGGCTCGGTGAACAGCCGGTCGTACAGGCGGATCTCGGCGGGCACGGCCGTGGGGGCATGCAGCCACGTGATATTGCCCTTGACCTTCACGCTGTCCGCCCCGGGGGTGCCGCTGCGGGTCTCGGGCAGATATTCGGCCTGGACTTCCACGACGTTGCCGGCATCATCCTTGACGAAGCCGGTGCATTTGACGACGTAGCCGTACTTCAGCCGGACCATGTTGCCGGGGAAGAGTCGGAAGAACCCTTTGGGCGGGTTCTCGGCGAAGTCTTCCTGCTCGATCCAGAGCTCGCGGCCGAACGGGAACACCCGCTTGCCCATTTCGGGGTGGTGCGGATGGCGCGGCGCCGAGCATTCCTCCGTCTGGCCCTCGGGATAGTTGGTGATGACCAGCTTGAGCGGCCTCAGCACGGCGACCGTGCGGGGGGCCTTGGGGTCGAGGTCGTCGCGCAGCGCCTGCTCCAGCAGGGAGTAGTCGATCCACGAGTCGGATTTCGAGGCCCCGGTGCGCTCGCACAGCAACTGGATCGCCTCGGGGGTGTAGCCGCGCCGGCGCAGGCCCAGGATGGTGGGCATGCGGGGGTCGTCCCAGCCGCTGACGTGGCCGTCGTTGACCAGTTGCAGCAGCTTGCGCTTGCTGGTGATGATGTAGGTCAGGTTCAGGCGCGCGAATTCGTGCTGGTGCGGCAGCGGATCGGCCAGCAGGCCGAGGTCGCGCAGCCGGTTCAGCAGCCAGTCGTAGAACGGCCGCTGGTCTTCGAATTCGAGCGTGCAGATGCTGTGCGTGATGCCCTCGAGCGCGTCCTCGATGGGGTGGGCGTAGGTGTACATCGGGTAGATGCACCATTTGTCGCCCGTGCGGTGGTGCGTGGCATGGCGGATCCGGTAGAGCACCGGGTCGCGCAGGTTCATGTTGGGCGAAGCCATGTCGATGCGTGCGCGCAACGCCATGGAGCCGTCCGGATGCCTGCCGTCGCGCATTTCCCGCAGCCGCGCCAGGGATTCCTCGGCCGGCCGGGCGCGCCAGGGCGAATCCGTGCCCGGCTCCGTCAGCGTGCCGCGCATGGCCCGGATTTCCTCGGGGCTTTGTTCGTCGACGTAGGCGTCGCCCGCCATGACCAGCGCCTCGGCCGCTTCGTACATGAAGTCGAAGTAGTCGCTGGCATGGTAGTAGTGCTCGGAACCGAAGGCGGTCCAGTCGTAGCCCAGCCAGCGGACGGCGTCGACGATGGCGTCGACGTAGCGCTGCTCTTCCTTTTCGGGATTGGTGTCGTCCAGCCGCAGGTGGCACACGCCGCCGTAGTCGCGCGCCAGGCCGAAGTTCAGGCTGATGGCCTTGGCGTGGCCGATATGCAGGTAGCCGTTGGGTTCCGGCGGAAAGCGCGTACGGATGCGCGCCGGATCGAGCGGCGCATCCGCCTGGGCCGAGGCCGGGCCGGGGTGCCCGGCCCAGCGTTTCTCGGCGTAGCGCCCCGCGGCCAGGTCCGCTTCGACGATATTGCGCAGGAAATTGGTGGCCGGAGCCGGAGCAGGTTTATTGGGTGTGGTCATCGCATATGGGGTGGACGAAGGGTCCCTGGTTCGATTTTGCCATATCTAGGGTTCCCCCCTACGCGCTGACGCGCGCCCCCCAGGGGGCGATGCGGGTGGACCGGCGGAGCCGGATCCACCGCATCCTGGGTCTAGGACCGCTTTCTTGGAATGTAGCGCCGGTGCTTCGCTGGCTGCCAGCGGTAGCAACGGTGCACAAACCAAGAAACTCGTACTAGATCCAGGGCGCCGCGGATCCGGCTTTGCCGGTCCGCCAGCGCCGCCCCCTTGAGGGGGAGCGCGAAGCGCCAGGGGGTGGACCCCTCACTCCAGGGGAAGCCTGACGTTGACCTGCAGTCCCCCGTGCGGGCCCTGCTCGAGCGATATGCCGCCGCCATGGGCGCGCGCGATGGTGTCGACCAGGGCGAGTCCCAATCCCACGTTGCCGGTCCGGCTGCGCGCCGCGTCCAGGCGCGAGAAGGGCTGCAGCGCCTCGGCGCGCCGCTCGGGCGGGATGCCCTGGCCATGGTCCGCCACCGTCAGCAAGGCGTGGCCGTCGCCAGCGGACAGCGCGACGTGGATGGGCGGCGCGCCGTGCTGGAGCGCGTTGTGTATCAGGTTGTCGACCAGGCGGCCCAGGGCCACCGCATCGCCGGCTACCAGCACGTCGTCGGCCGCCGACGTCAGTTCGACCTCGCAGCCGGTTCCCCGCCAGGTATGCAGCCGTTCGCGCAGCCAATCGCTCAGGTCGATGGGCGTGAAGTGATAAGTGGCCGGGTCGGTGCCGCGCACGAAGCCGATGAACTGGTCGACGATGTGCTGCATGTCCTCGGCATCCTGCCGCAAGCCGTCCTTGAGTGCCGGATCGTCGACCATCTCGGTGCGCAGGCGCATCCGGGACAGCGGGCCCTTGAGGTCGTGCGGCAAGCCGGCCAGCAGCGTTCGGCGCACCCGATCGGATTCATTCAGCGCATCGAGCATGGCATTGAAGCGTTCGCCGAGGACCCGGGTCTCGTGCGGGCCGGCCGGCTCGACCCGTTCCGGCGTGCCGGCCGCCAGGCGGTCGGCGGCGTGCGCGAGCGAGGTGATGGGACGCGTGATGTGCCAGGAGAACCAGGCGGCGAGCAGCAGGATCGCCCCCAACCCGCCCAGCCACATGACGACCAGGGGCGTCCTGACCGGAGGGCTGATGCGTTCGAGCGAGATGACCAGCCACGACCGCAGGAGCGGTTCGTCGTCATTGCCGAGTTCGGGATTGAGCGAAATGAACAGGGCGGGCTCGGGTCCGCGCGACAGGGCGACCCGTGTGCCATCCGCCAATTGCATGTTCAGGCGCTGGATCAGGCCGCGCATGGCGTGGCGCGGGTCGTCGTCGGCCCAGCGCGGCGCTTCCCGCGGTCCTCGGCGCTCGGGGCCGAAGCGGAACTCTCCGGGCCGGTAGTCGGGCGGCATGCGTCCGCCAGGCAGCGGTTCGAAACGGGGATGGGCGGGGCGTCCCTCGCGCCGGGCGCGTTCGTCGCCGAAGCGCGGTCGGGGCGGGATGGGACGGGAGACCAGCCGCCATTCGCCTTGCGAGGCGGCCGCCACGAAGGCGGCGCGCTCGTTCTCGTCGATTCGGGAGATGGCGGCGCGCAAGGTCCGTATGGTGGTGGCCATGAGGTCCGGCGCCACATTCTCGAGGACGTTGCGCCGGTAGTGCTCGATGGCAAGGAACGTGGCGGCCTGGGCGACCAGCACGGAGCCCAGGATCAGCAGGACGAGGCGTGCGCGCAGCGAGCGCGGTACCAGGCGGTCCGCCCAGCCGCGTGGCGCGGGAGCGTTCATGGAAGCGGCGGCGAAGCCGGCGCCGCGTCGCCGTTGGCGGTGAGGGGCGTGAAGCGGTAGCCGATACCCCAGACGGTCTGGATCCACTTCGGCTGCTTCGGATCGTCCTCGATGGCGCGGCGCAGGCGCAGGATGGCGATGTCGATGGCGCGATCGTTGCGCTCGCCGGCTTCGTCGTCGCGCGCCAGTGCCAGCAGCCGTTCGCGCGACAGCGGCTTGCCCGCGTTGCGCAGCAGCGCTTCCAGCAGGTTGAACTCGCCGCCGGTCAGCCGGACCGGCTCGGCGCCGCGGTGCAGGGTGCGGGCCTTGGCGTCGAACACGAACGGACCGAACGAGACCGGGGCATCCTTGACCAGGGCCGATGGGCCGCTCTTGCGCCGCAGCACGGCTTCGATGCGTGCCAGGAGCTCGCGCGGGTCGAACGGCTTGCCCAGGTAGTCGTCCGCGCCCGATTCCAGTCCGATGATGCGGTCCACCGTTTCGTCGCGGGCGGTCAGCAGGATCACCGGCAGGTCCTCGCCGCGTTCGCGCAGCCGCCGGCACGCCTCCGCGCCATCTCCGCCAGGCAACATGCGATCCAGCACCAGCAAGGCGGGCCCGTAGCGGGTGATGCGCGCTTCCAGGTCGGTCGCGTCGGGCGCGAGCAGGGTGTCGTAGCCCTGCTTGTTGAGGTAGTCGGCGAGCAACTGGCGCAGGGCCGGGTCGTCATCGACCACGAGCAGTTTGGTGGCGGATTTTTCCATGGGGGAATGTTCGCGTGACGGGCCGGCGGCGGCAAGCAGCCTGAAATCGGTTGAAACAGATGAGGCCCGCCGCGCAACCGGTCAGAAACCGGTGTGGAACCAGAATGCCGTCACCGCCGCAGTCCGATGCGGTGTCGACAAGGAGTATCGCAATGACCAAGAACACCCTTCGTACGATCGCGTTGTCGCTCGCCCTGGCCACCGGAAGTGCCGGCGTATTCCACGCCGCCCACGCCCAGGCCACGACGGACAATAGCACGCAGACCGAGCAAAAGGCCGGGCAGGAGCGCCATCGCGGCTTCAAGGGCCACCATGGTCCCGTGCGCCATCACGCGTTCCATGCGGGCATGGGGCACGCGCCGCTGGCCATGCTGGGACACTTGAAATCCAAGCTCAACCTGACCGAATCGCAGCAGAAGCTCTGGGATGCCGCCCAGGGGCAGAGCCGTGAAGTCGGCCAGGCCATGCGCGCCCAGCGCGAGGAAGGCATCAAGGCGCTGCGCGCGCAGGCCGATGCCGGTCCGCTGGACCTGCGGGCCCTGACGGCCAAGCACGAAGCGGATCGGGCGGCGCTCAAGCCCAAGATGGATGCGGCCCGCGACGCCTGGCTGGCCGCCTATGACTCGCTCGATGCCAAGCAGAAGCAGATCGTCACCGACGCCGTGAAGAAGCGCATCGAACGGGGCGACCGCATGCGCGAGCATCGCCGCCCCGACCAGCCGGCCAAGAACTGATCCCCCGGCGGCAGGCAGAAAACCGGCGCGGCGACGCGCCGGTTTTTTCTTTGCGGTGGTACCCTTGATGCCGCCATGAACCTCACCATCAAGCAGTTGCGTGCGTTCGTCAATGTGGTGAATGCCGGCAGCTTCACCGAAGCGGCCAAGCGCCTGTATGTGACGCAATCGGCATTGAGCCTGCTGCTGCGCGAGCTGGAAAGCGAACTGGGCGTGCGCCTGCTCGATCGCACCAGCCGCCGCACCGAGCTTTCCACGGCCGGCGCCGAGTTCTACCCGCTCGCGGTCAAGGTGCTCGAAGACCTGGACCATGCCGTCCACAGCACCTTGCAATTGCACGAGCGCCTGCGCGGGAGCGTGCGGGTGGCGTGCACGCTGCTGTACGGCCAGGCGCTGATGCCCAAGATCCTGGCGCGGTTCGGCGAGCGCTTTCCCGGCATCGCCGTGCGCATGCTGGACCTGCCCAATGAACAGGTACTGGCGCGGGTGGCGGCGGGCGAGGCCGACCTGGGCGTGGCGCCCCAGCGTGCCACGCCGGCCGGGCTGGCCCAGGAACGACTGTTCCAGGACCGCATCCAACTGATTTGTCCGCAAGACCACCCGCTGGTGCGCAGGAAGAAGGTCACCTGGGCCGAGGCCCTGGAATATCCCTTCATCACCCTGCCGCTGGATTTCACCGCCCGGCTGCAGGCCGATCTCACCGCGTGGTCGGAGGCGCTCAAGCTGGAGCCGGCCCACTCCGTGGCCTACCTGACCACGGCCCTGGGCATGGTGCAATGGGGGCACGGCCTGACCGCGCTGCCGGCCTATTCCACGCCGCTGCTCAGGTCGTTCGGCCTGGCCGGCATCGCGGTGCGCGATCCCGTCATCTATCGCCAGGTATCGGTATTTACCCGGCGCGGCAGCAGTCTGTCGCCCGCGGCCATCAGCTTCCTGGAGTTCCTGCACGAATTCATGGCCGATCAGGCCTGAACCGGCTGTTCCGCCAGGGCCCGGCACACGGCCGCGCCCACCTCCGTCGTCCGCGCTTGCCCGCCGAGGTCCGGGGTGCGGGGACCATGGGCCAGCACGGTCTCGATCGCGGCCATGACGTCCTGCGCGGCCTGCGCATGGCCCAGGTGTTCGAGCAGCATGGCGCCCGACCAGATCTGGGCGATGGGGTTGGCAATGCCGAGCCCGTGGATATCCGGGGCCGAGCCGTGCACAGGTTCGAACAGCGAGGGAAACCGGCGTTCCGGATCGAGATTGGCCGACGGCGCGATGCCTATCGTCCCGGCGGTGGCCGGCCCCAGGTCGGACAGGATGTCGCCGAACAGGTTGGACGCGACGATTACGTCGAAGCGGCCCGGATCCAGCACCATCTTGATGGTGATCGCATCCACGTGGTATTGGCTGGCGCGGACGTCGGGATATCGGGCCGCCATGGCGGCGTAGCGTTCGTCCCAGAACGGCATGGTGATGTTGATGCCGTTCGACTTGGTGGCCGATGCGATCGACCGCCGGGGGCGGCGGCGGGCGAGCTCGAAGGCGAAGCGCAGCACGCGGTCCACCCCGTGGCGGGTGAAGGTGGCCTGCTGGCAGGCGATTTCCCGATCGGTACCCTCGAACAGCCGGCCGCCCACCGAGGAGTATTCGCCTTCGGTGTTCTCGCGCACGATCCAGTAGTCGATGTCGCCCGGCCCGCGTCCGCGCAGCGGGCAGTCCACGCCCGGCATCAGCCGTACCGGGCGCAGGTTCACGTACTGGTCGAACTCGCGCCGGAACTTCAGCAGCGAGTCCCACAGCGAGACATGGTCGGGTACCGTGGCCGGCCAACCGCAGGCGCCGAAGTAAATGGCGTCGCAGCCGGCCAGGCGTTCCTTCCAGTCCGGCGGCATCCATCCGCCCAGCCGTTCGTACTGGTGGCAGCCCCAGTCGTGGTGTTCGAACCGGAGCGCGATGCCGTGGCGTCCGGCGGCGGCCTGCAGCACGCGCACGCCTTCTGGCATGACTTCGCGGCCGATGCCGTCTCCGGGAATGACCGCGATGCGATGTGGCTTCATGTCGGCGTTCCTTGCGCGGCGGCGTCAGTCGGCGCGGATGCCCGCCAGCTGCGCCAGCTTGCCCCACTTGGCGTATTCCGCCCGGAAAAAAGTGTCGAACGTGCCGGGCGTGCCTCCTGCCACCTGCGCGCCCTGGCCCTGCAATTCCTTCTGGAACTCCGGCGTGGCGAGCATGTCGTTGAGGGCGGCGGACAGGCGGTCGACGATATCGTCGGGCAATCCCCTGGGACCCAGCAGCCCGAACCAGGTGCCGGCCTCGAAGCCCCGCACGCCGGCTTCGTCCATGGTCGGTACGCCGGGCAAGAGGGGCGAACGCTCGCGCAAGGTGATGGCGAGCGGCTTGAGCGTGCCCTTCTGGATGTGGGGCAGGGCCGAAACGACCACGTCGAACATCACGTTGACCTGGCCGCCTATCACGTCGACCAGGCCGGGGGCGCTGCCTTTGTAGGGCACGTGCACCAGATCGACCTGCGCCAGCGACTTGAACAGCTCGCCTGCGAGGTGGCCGGCGCTGCCTACGCCGAACGAGGCATAGGTGATGCTGCCGGGGCTCTTGCGCGCCGCCGCGACCAGGTCTTGCACGCTGCCGATGCCGGTCTTGGGATTGGCTACCAGGACCAGCGGCGCCTGCGCGATCAGCTTGACCGGCCTGAAGGCATTGAGCGGGTCGTAGGGAACCTTGGAATAGGCATGGGGCGACACCGTCAGCGGCCCCGCGGCGCTGAACAACAGCGTGTAGCCGTCCGCCGGGGCCTTGGCCACCGCTTCCTGGCCGATCAATCCGCCGGCACCCGCGCGATTGTCCACCACGAAGACCTGGCCCAGGCGCTGCCCGAGTTCTTTGGCGACCAGCCGGGCGGTGGAGTCGGTCGATCCGCCCGCCGCGTAGGGCACGATCAGGCGTACCGGCTTGTCGGGATAGCCGGCGGCCGCGGCCGGTTGCAGACACGCGGCGATGGCCACGGTGGCCAGGGTGCACAGGCGATGCGCGAGGGTGTTCTTCATGTCTCCTCCAGTCGTTGTCGTATGGGGCGCCGCTGGCGCGCTATGGTGTTTCGTTGCCGACGAGTCCGATCGGGCTGCCGAAGCGTTCCTGCATGATTTCCTCGAAGGACGTTCCTTCCTCGGCCACCCAACTGCCGGAACGCAGGCGATAGCTTTCGTGCCGCCACGGAGCCTGGGGCTCTTCGCCCTTCGCCAGGCGGCGGGCGCCCGTCATGACGATGCGGCGGAACCGGACCACGGCGGCATCGGTAGGGGCGAGGTGCTCCCGGGTCCGGTCGGCGATGGCGCCCTGGCTTTCCTGCACCATGGCATCCTGCTCCGCCACGCCGCGCACACCCGTGTAGGTCCGGTACTTCTGGTCCTGGCGATCGAGCAGGTATTCGTTGGCCTTGTTGCGCAGCGGGATGTAGTCGGGGCCGACTTCGGCCACCACGCCATGGCCGCTCTTGAGCTGCGAGACCTCGGCTTCGGTCAGTGGCCGATCGGGGTTCCAGACATAGGTGTAGATCCAGCAAGCGTGGTCGTCGATGGGCACGAAGGTGTAGCCGAAGTAGTTTTCGCCGGGCAGGGTGGAGGGCGTGGTGCTGTGCGAGGGCAGGGCGAACTGGGTGGTGCGCCAGTAGACCTGGCGGCCGTCTGCCCGGCGCGCGCCGCCCACCACGAAACCCACGTCGTGCTCGAGGATGCTGAACCTGGGCATGGGATCGCGCCGTATCCAGGCCAGGCGCTTTTCGTCGGCAGGCGCGTCGGGGTTCTCGTTGGACGCGATGACGGGCGCCGGCATGTGCAGGAAGGAGAAGTGCGACGTGTCCAGCGCGCCTTCCATGGCTTGCGCCCAGTTGCATTCCTGGCGCTTCTTGGTGACGTAGCGGTGGCTGGCCGGCAGGGCGCCGAATTCCAGTTGCGGCACGTCGGGCAATTGGCCGCCTGCGGCGCGAGGGCCCAGGTAGGCCCAGATGATCTCTCCGTATTCGCGGGTGGGGTAGGCGGTAATGGAGATCTCGCCGTGGTAGCTCGAGTCGGGCGGGACGTTGGGCAAATCCATGGCGCGCCCGTCAACGCCGAATTTCCAGCCATGGAAAACACAGCGCAGGCCGCTCTCTTCATTGCGGCCGTAATACAGGTCGGCGCCGCGGTGCGGACACACGGGATCCACCAGGCCGACCCGGCCTTGGGAGTCGCGGAAGGCCAGCAATCGCTCGCCCATGATCTGCACCCGCAGCGGCGGGCCGTCGGGCTCGGCCAGCTCGCGCGAGAGCGCCACGGGTTGCCAATAGCGTCGGAAGTATTGCCCCATGGGCCGATCGGGCCCGGTTCGGGTAAGCAGGTCGTTGTCGTTGGCGGTCAGCATCGTACGGTGGGTAACAGGCGAAGGAAAATCGGGGATGTGGCGGCGATCAGGCCGGGGCGCGGATACCGTAGGGCGCGCCCCATTCCAGGCAATCCATCGTGGTGCGCGAAGGCTCGAATTCGCAGCCTATCCAGCCGTCCCAGCCCAGGGCCTCCAGCTGCGCGAAGAAGAAGGGGAAGTGGATCTCGCCCGGCCCTGGTTCGTGCCTGCCCGGGACATTGCCGATCTGCACGTGGCCGATGTGAGGCCAGGCCGTCTTCAAGGCCTGGGTCAGGTTGCCCTCTTCGGTCTGCACGTGGAAGGTGTCGAAGCACAGCTTGACGTTGGCGCGGCCCAATTCCCCTACCAGATCCAGTCCTTCCGCGATGCGGTGGTAGAAATAGTCCGGAAAGCGGACCCGGCAACAGGGTTCCAGGATCAGCGTCAGGCCTTCGGCGGCCATGGCGTCGGCCGCGGCGGCGATGTTGCCAAGGAAGACGTCGCGGCACCGTGCGGGATCCGCGCCCGGCGGCAGGTTGCCTGCCATGGCATGGATCATGGGGCGGCCCACCTGCACCGCATAGTGAATGGCGGTGTCCACGCTGCGCCGGAATTCGTCTTCCCGGCCGGGCAGGGCGGCAATGCCGCGTTCGCCTCGCTCCCAATCGCAGGGAGTCAGGATCTGGACGAGCCTGAGGCCGTGCTCACCCAGGAGGTCCGCGATTTGAGCGGCGGGATATTCGTACGGGAAAGCCACCTCCACGCCGCGGAAGCCGGCTCGCGCCGCGGCGCCATAGCGCTCCAGCATCGGGAGCTCGGTGAACATCCATCTCAGGTTGGGATCGAAACGCAGCATGCACTCTCCTGTCGGCAAGCGCGCCGCGGTTGCAGCGCTGGCCTACTGTAGGTGTCGCCGCGCCGGGGGATCAATGCAACTTGCCCAATCGATCCATGAGCAAACCTTATGCTTGCCGGCCGGCCCTTCGTTGCGGCGCGGGACGGCATGGTTCTTGCGAAGCGTTGCCGGAAGGGGCGGCGATGCTACCCTGGCGGAAGGGCGGCCGGAGCGAGCCTCGGCCGGGCTGGCCGCCTCGACGGACTACGACGGGAGACCGGCATGGTGGTGGTGATCATGGGCGTTTCCGGCAGCGGCAAGACGACCATCGGCCAGTTGCTGGCGGAGCGCCTGGGCTGCGGATATTCCGATGCGGATGTTTTCCATCCGGCCGCGAACATCGAGAAAATGGCGCGCGGCGTGCCGCTGGAGGACGCGGACCGTGAGCCGTGGCTGCGCTCGATGCGGACGGCCATCGAGGCGTCGCTGGCCACGGGCAGGACCCACGTGTTCAGTTGTTCCGCCTTGCGGGGGCGCTATCGGACGATGCTGGCCAGGCCTGGCGAGGATGTGGTGTTCGTCCATCTCGACGTTTCCTATGGCACGGTGATGCGCAGGTTGGCGCACCGCAAGGGACATTTTTTCGATCCGCGACTGGCGCGCAGCCAGTTCGATGCGCTGGAGGTGCCGCGGTGTGCGATCGTGGCGGATGCGGAACGTGCGCCGGAGGAGATCGTCGATCAGATCCTCGCCGGATTGGCTCGCCGGCGGGACGGGGATTCCGATCGCGGCGTTTCGCTCTGAACACGGCCGTGTCGATGCGCGAGATATCGCGGCGCCGCAGAGAACCGGGATCAATTCGTCCTGGACGCGAGAGGCCCGTCTCCCCGGGGAAGCAACTTCGCTAAAATGGCCAGTTACCGGCGCAGCGCCGTAACAGACCCAGAACAGCCATGCCCAAGCCCGATACCTTGCTGGCGCATGCCGGACGCGCTCCCGAAGCCCATTCCGGCATGGTCAATACGCCCGTCTTCCGCACTTCCACCGTCATCCACCCCACGATCGAGTCGTACGAGGCTCCGCGCGACCTGACCAAGAAGCCGGTCAGCTATGGCCGGCATGGCACGCCTACCACGTTCGCCTTCGAGGAGGCGGTGGCCAGGCTGGAGGGGGCGCATCAGGCGGTAGCCACGCCCAATGGCCTGTCGGCCATCATCGTGGCCCTGCTGGCCGTGCTCAAGCCGGGCCAGCATCTGCTGGTAAGCGATTCGGCCTATTCGCCGGCGCGCGGCTTCTGCGATCGCCGGCTGGCGCCGCTGGGGGTCGAGGTCGAGTATTACGATCCGCTCATCGGCAAAGGCATCGCCGACTTGCTTCGCGACAATACCGGCGCGGTGTTCTGCGAGTCCCCGGGCTCGCTCACCTTCGAGATGCAGGACATCCCGGCCATCGCCGCGGCGGCCCATGCGCGCGGCATTCCGGTGCTGGCCGACAATACCTGGGTCACGCCGTATTTCGCCTCGCCGTTCGAACTGGGGGTCGACATCTCGATCCACGCGGGCACCAAGTACATAGGCGGCCATTCCGACCTGATGATAGGCGTGGTTGCCACCAACGAACGCTATTGGCAACCGGTGCGGCAGACGGTGTACGACTACGCCTACAGCGTCAGCCCCGACGACTGCTACCAGGCGCTGCGCGGCTTGCGCACGCTGGGCGTGCGCCTCAAGCAGCACGAGAAGAATGCGCTGGAAGTGGCGCGCTGGCTCCAGGCGCAGCCCGAGGTGTCGCGGGTGCTGTATCCCGCGCTGGAAAGCGATCCCGGGCACGCGATCTGGAAGCGCGATTATCGCGGCGCTTCGGGCCTGTTCTCGGTGGTGCTCAAGCCGGTGGACGAGGCCGCGCTGGCGCGTTTCGTCAACGGCCTGAAGCTGTTCGGCATCGGCTCGAGCTGGGGTGGCTTCGAGAGCCTGATCACGGTGGTGCATGCCGCGCCGTACCGCACCGCCACGCGCTGGCAACCCGAGGGGCCCGCGGTGCGCCTGCACATCGGCCTGGAGGACCCGGCCGACCTCATCGCCGACCTGCGCCAGGGGCTGGACCGCCTGCATGCCGCCAAGGCCGCCGCGCATGGCTGACGAACGCGCGTTGGAGGTACTGCGCAGGGTCTTCGGCTATGACCACTTCCGTGGCCCCCAGCAGGACATCGTGGACCACGTGGTGGCGGGCGGCGACGCGCTGGTCCTGATGCCGACGGGCGCGGGCAAGTCGCTGTGCTACCAGGTGCCCGCGCTGGTGCGCAGCGGCACGGGCGTGGTGGTCTCGCCGCTGATCGCGCTGATGCAGGACCAGGTCGATGCGCTGACCGAGCTCGGCGTGCGGGCCGCCTTCCTGAACTCCACCCAGGATTTCACGCGGGTGCGGGAGGTCGAGCGCGCTTTTGTCGCCGGCGAACTCGACCTGCTCTACGTGGCGCCCGAAAGGCTGCTGACCGAACGCTGCCTGTCGCTGCTCGAACGCGGCCGCATCGCCCTGTTCGCCATCGACGAAGCCCACTGCGTGTCGCAGTGGGGCCACGACTTCAGGCCGGAATACCTCGGGCTGTCGATGCTGCACGAACGCTGGCCCGAGGTGCCGCGCATTGCGCTCACCGCCACCGCCACGCAGGCCACGCGGCACGAGATCGCCGAGCGGCTGGGGTTGCAGGATGCGCGGCATTTCGTCTCCAGCTTCGACCGGCCCAACATCCGCTATCGCATCGTCGAAAAGAACGACCCGCGCCGGCAGTTGCTGGAGTTCCTCAGGCAGGAACATGCCGGCGATTCCGGCATCGTCTATTGCCTGTCGCGCGCGCGGGTCGAGGAGACGGCCGAATTCCTGTGCGGCCAGGGCATCGACGCGATGCCGTATCACGCGGGCCTGGACGCGGCCACGCGCGCTTCCAACCAGGCGCGCTTCCTGCGCGAGGACGGCGTGGTCATGGTCGCGACAATCGCCTTCGGCATGGGTATCGACAAGCCCGACGTGCGCTTCGTGGCCCACCTGGACCTGCCCAAGTCGGTCGAGGGCTACTACCAGGAAACCGGACGGGCGGGCCGCGACGGGCTGCCCGCCACGGCCTGGATGGCCTACGGCCTGCAGGACGTCGTGCAGCAGCGCCGGATGATCGACGAGTCCACCGGCGACGACGCCTACAAGCGCCGTTCGGGCGCAATGCTCGAAGCCATGCTGGGCCTGTGCGAGACCGTGGAATGCCGCCGCGTGCGGCTGCTGCAGTACTTCGGCGAGGCCTCGCAGGCCTGCGGCAATTGCGATACCTGCCTGGAGCCGCCCCAAGCCTGGGACGGCACCGAGGCGGCGCAGAAAATCCTGTCGGCCGTCTATCGGCTATGGAAGGAGCGCGGCCAGCGTTTCGGCGCCGGCCACGTCATCGACATCCTGCGCGGCAAGCGCACCGAAAGGGTGGTCCAGCACCGCCACGACGAGTTGAGCGTCTTCGGCGTAGGGGCGGATCTCAGCGACAAGGATTGGCGCAACGTGCTGCGCCAGCTGATCGCGCAAAGCCTGCTGACCGTGGACCACGACGCCTATGGCACGCTGGCGCTGACCGAAGGCAGCCGTGCCGTCCTCAAGGGCGAGCGCACCTTGATGCTCAGGCGCGAGACCGCCAAGCCGGCCCGCACCCGCGAAAGCGCCCGGACCCGCGCCGCCGTGACCCTGCCGCCCGAAGCCGAGGCGCTGTTCACCGCGCTGCGAGCCTGGCGCGGCGAAGTGGCGCGCAGCCATGGCGTGCCCGCCTACGTCATCTTCCATGACGCCACTTTGCGCGAAATCGCACTGGCGCGCCCGGGCTCCCTGGCCGAACTGGGCGAGATCAGCGGCGTAGGAGCACGCAAGCTGGAGGCTTATGGGCGCGAAATCCTAGAGAGGGTGAAGCCCCCCTCTACGCCCTGACGGGCGCCCGGCATGGTGAGCCCCCAGCTGCTACGCGGCGTCCTGGGTCTATCTCCGTTTGCGGTACCGTTGCTACCCCTGGCAGCCAGCGAAGCACCAGTGCCCCAACCCCAGAAAGCGGTCCTAGACCCAGGATGCGGTGGATCCGGCTCCGCCGGTCCACCCGCATCGCCCCCTTGAGGGGGCGCCCGAAGGGCGTAGGGGGTGGGCTTCCCTGGGGGCCTACCTCCCGGGTACGGTCCAGAAGAAGATTTGCTTGTGATCGACGGTCAGCCGCTCCTGCGGTTCCCAGTCTCCCATGTCGAAGGCATGGGAGACGATGCGCGTGCCGGGCTTGAGCGCGAGGAGTTTGGGGCGCAGCTTCAGGTTCAGGTTGGGCAGCAGGTAGAGCGTGATCACGGTGGCCGGCGTGAGGTCCTGTTCGAACAGGTCGCCCTGGATGAAGCGGACCTTGTCCGTGACCTGCTGTTCGCGGGCATTGGCGTTGGCTTCGTCGATGCGCCGGGGGTCGAGGTCTATGCCTACGCCGCGGGTGCCGAAGCGCTTGGCGGCGGTGATGGGGATGCGGCCGTCGCCGGAGCCGAGGTCGTAGAGGACGTCGTTGGGGCCCACCTTGGCCACCTCGAGCATGGCGTCCACCACGGCTTGCGGGGTGGGAACGAAGATGACGTCCGGCGAACGGTGGATGACTCTGGCGGTGCCATACGACTGCGCCCAGGCCGGGCTGGCCGCGGCGGTGGCGGCTGCGAGGGCGGTCAAGCAGAAATCGCGTCGCTTCATGGACTTTCTCCCAAAGACGGATCGGATCGTGAACGGGTCAGGATGCCGCCGATGCGTCGTCGCGCGGCCGGATCAGCATGACCAGGGCGCCAACGGCCAGCACCGCCACGCCAACCAGTGCGCCGACGCCGGTGTGCCGCAGGCTGGCATAGAACAGGTAGCCGCTGGTGGCAACGAATACCAGGGGCGTGAGCGGATAAAGCGGCACGCGGAAGGGGCGGTGGGCCTGGGGTTCCTTGTGCCGCAGCACGAACAGCGCGAGTCCGCTCAACACGAAGAAGAACCAGAACACGGGCGCGGTGTATTCGACCATCGTGGCGAAGCCGCTGCGGGTGTATGCGCCCAGCAGCACCAGGGCGAGCGCGATCGCGGCCTGTATCCACAGGGCGTTGACGGGCGTGTGCCATTGCGGGTGCCACTTGGCCAGCACTGCGAACGCCGGCGTGTCGCGACCGAAGGCGTAGGTGGTGCGGGCGCCCATGAGGATGGTGGCATTGGCCGAGGTAAGCGCCGAGACGGCGATCAGCAGGGCGATCAACTGCGCCCCGGGTTCGCCCAGCACGCGGCGCATCATGTCGGCCGCGACGGCCGACGAAGCGCCCATGCCGGCTTGCCCCAGCACGTTCAGGTAGGCGAGGTTGACCAGCAGGTACAGTAGCGCGACCAGCGCCAGGCTCCAGAACAGGGCGCGAGGCAGGCTGCGGCTGGGGCCCATGGCCTCGGCCGAGATATAGGCGGCCTCGTTCCAGCCGCCGTAGGTCAGCATGACGAAGATCAGCACGAGCCCCCAGTTGGCCGTCGCCGCCGTGGCGGGCGCGGGCGGCGCGGCGGCCGGGGCGTCGGGCGTGAACAGCAGCCCGACGGCGATGATGAGCAGCACGCCGCCGACTTCGACCGCCGTCAGCAGGTTCTGAGTCCACTTGCCGGTGCGCAGCCCCGCGATGTTCACCACCGTCAGCACCAGGATCACCGCGGCCGCATAGATGGCCGACGAGGCCGGCCCCAGGTTGACGATCTGCGAGGCGTAGTCGCCGAAGATGTAGCCAAGCAGGGCAATCGAGCCGGTGGGGATGACGGTCAGCCGGGCCCAGGCGAAGAGGAAGGCGAGCCGTGCGCCGAAGGCCCGGCGCAGGTAGTGGTAGTCGCCGCCGGCATGCGGGTAGGTGCTGGCCAGTTCGGCATAGCACATGGCGCCGGCCACGGCGATCAGCCCGCCCAGCGCCCAGGCGATCATCATGGACGCGGGGCTGCCCGCGTTCGCGGCCACCAGCGAGGGGGCGCTGAATATGCCGGCGCCGATGACGATGCCGACCACGAGCGCCATGATGTCCAGCGTTCCCAGCATGGGCCGTGGCGCATGGGCTGCCGCCGGCGTGCCGGCTCCGGACACGGGCTTGTTCGATGCGGGGAACGCGTTGCTCATGACGGGGAGGTCCTCGATGCAGGGCAGGAATGCGTACTCGGCCGACGGCGGCAGGCGCGGCGGGCCGGTGAACCGCAGGCCCGCGCATGCTTACAAGTTGCTGAAAGTACCGGCGAAAGACGAAGACGGTCAAGCCCCCGGCAAGGCGGAGGTGCGGCCCCGGTCGAACTGGTCGCGCACCATGGTGCGGAAGTCGCTGGGCGACGCTCCCGCGTGCTTGGTGAAGAAGCGCGAGAAGTAGCTGGGGTCGGAGAACCCGAGCGTGAGGGCGATTTCTTTTACGCTTAGTGACGAATAGGCGAGGTCGCGCCGGGCTTCGGTCAGCAGCCGGTCGTTGATGACGCCCAAGGCCGACAGGCCCAGTTCGTCGCGGCAGATCCGGTTCAATTGCGTGGGCGTGATGCCCAGGCGCTCCGCATAGTAGGAAATGCCGCGTTGCTCGCGGAAGCTGCGGTTGAGCAAGGTCTTGAACCGGTGCAGGTGCATGACGCCGCGCGAACTGCGCTTGCCCGGCTCCACGTGGGCCAGCGTGGCGATCTTGCGCGCGAGCAGGACCAGCACTGTCCCGAGCAGCGATTCGAGCAGCGGCAGGCGCCAGGCGTGGGCTTCGTCATACTCGGCCAGCAGCAGCTCGATCGACTGCGAGAACGCACGGTACGAGGCCTCGCCGGGCTCCAGGGGCACGTGGCGGGGCGACTGGAAATGGGCGAGCAGGTCGGCGTGGTGCGCCAGCAGGTTTTCCATCTGCTGGGTGACGATCGTGATGACCGCGCCGTCGATGTCCTCCGAGAAGCGGAACCCGTGCGCGTGCAGGGCCGGGACGAATAGGGCGCAGGGTCCATGGACCGAGAAGCGGCGGTCCTCGAACTGGATGTGGGCGATGCCTGACCGTATGTACAGAATTTGCACGAACAGGTCATGCCGGTGCAGCTTGATCTCCCAATCGTACAAGCGGCTGCGCTGCGGGATGGATTCGCAATGCAGGCTTTCAGGAACAAGGTTCTTGCCGTGTTCCCCATAGAGGGCATAGGTGGGGACGCTGCTTTTCATGGCTGGCGTTCGAGGAGCGGCAAATGTTCCGATTATCCATGAAAATGTGCTCAAAATCTATTCACCGTTCGGTGTGCGGCTCGTAACATCCCCAGCAGTCAGAACATTCGAAGGAGACGCGCCATGAGGGTCCAAGTCGCAATCATCGGATCCGGGCCGGCCGGTCTGTTCCTGGGGCAGATCCTTTCCCGCGCGGGCATCGAAACCCTCATCATCGAGCAGCGCAGCAAGGAATACGTGCTGGGCCGCATCCGCGCCGGCGTCCTGGAGCAGGGCACCGTCAACCTGCTCGACGAGCTCGGCGTCAATCGCCGCATGCATGAACAAGGGCTGGTCCACGAGGGCATCGAACTCTGCTTCGACGGCCAGCGCCATCGCATCGACCTGAAGAACCTGTCCGGCGGCAAGACCGTCATGGTGTATGGACAGACCGAAGTCACCCACGACCTGATGGACGCGCGCGAAGCCGCCGGCTACGCCTCGGTCTACGAGGCTCAGGACGTCAGCGTGCACGATTTCGATACCGACCGGCCCAAGGTCACGTACCGCAAGGATGGCGTGGAGCACGTGGTGGAGTGCGATTTCATCGCCGGCTGCGACGGCTTCCATGGCGTCAGCCGCGCCAGTGTGCCGGCCTCGGCCATCAAGACTTACGAAAAGATCTATCCGTTCGGCTGGCTGGGCATCCTGTCCGATACGCCGCCGGTCTCCGACGAGCTCATCTATTCCAACCACGAACGCGGCTTCGCCCTCTGCAGCATGCGTTCGCATACCCGCAGCCGCTACTACGTGCAGTGCCCGCTCGACGACAAGGTCGAGAACTGGTCCGACGACCGCTTCTGGGACGAACTGCGCCGCCGGCTGGACGACGAAGCCGCCGCGTCGCTGGTGACGGGTCCCTCCATCGAGAAAAGCATCGCGCCGCTGCGCAGCTTCGTGGCCGAACCCATGCGGTTCGGCCGCCTCTTCCTGGCTGGCGACGCCGCCCACATCGTCCCTCCGACGGGCGCCAAGGGCCTGAACCTGGCCGTCTCCGACGTGCGCTACCTGTCCGACGCCATCATCCGCCACTATGGCGGCGACCAGGAAGGCATCGAGACCTACTCCGAACGCTGCCTGAACCGCGTCTGGAAAGCCGTGCGTTTCTCGTGGTGGATGACCTCGCTGATGCACAAGTTCCCTGAGAACGGCGAGTTCGGCCAGAAGATCCAGCACGCAGAACTGGCCTATCTGGTGGGGTCGCAGGCGGCATCGACGGCGCTGGCGGAGAACTACGTCGGTTTGCCGTATTGATAGGACCCCCCTACGCGCTTACGCGCGCCCCCCAGGGGGCGATGCGGGCGGACTGGCGGAGCCAGATCCGCCGCATCCTGGGGTACTGCCCGGCTGATGGGGGACGGCGTTCTTGGCTTGCGCTGTTGTTTGGGGGCGGTGCTGCGGCAGTCTCAGGACCGTCCGCCTAGTCCCTTCCATCGCTTGAGTCGGTCGGAATGGATGCCGAACAGGTCGAGCGTGCGCAGTACCGTATGGTTGACCAGGTCGTCCACGCTCTGGATGCCTGAATAGAATGCGGGCACCGGCGGGAAAACGATAGCGCCCATTTCCGTTACCGCGACCATATTGCGCAAGTGCGCGAGATTGAGCGGCGCCTCGCGCGTCAGCATCACCAGCCGCCGCCGTTCCTTCAGCACCACATCCGCGGCCCGCGTGATCAGGTTGTCCGCATACGCATGCGCCACCGCCGCCAGCGTTTTCATCGAAGCCGGCGCGATCACCATGCCGGCCGTCAGGAACGACCCGCTGGCGATCGCAGCGCCTACGTCGCCGGGGTGGTACACCACATCGGCCAACGCCGCGAGATCCTTGCGGCCCAGACCGTGTTCGTGCATGGTATTGAGCACGCCGGCTTCGGAAACGACGAGATGGCTTTCCCAGTCGGGCAGGTCGCGCAGCACCTCGAGCAGGCGCAGGCCGTAGATGGAGCCGCTCGCGCCGGTTATCGCCACGATCAGGCGCTGGCGCGGCCGGTCGGCCGGCGATGAGGTCATGGATTCTCCTTAGGGAAAGGGGGCGTGTGCACCGCCCGGTTCGCGGCGGCCGGACGTCACTGCGGTGTCACGTCCGGGCCGCACAATTGTATGTTGGCTTTCCGCATGGCGCGCATAAAAAGAATCATGGTTGAGTTCCTCCGGCCGCGAATCCGCGGGTTGCTCGCGGCGGCCGGCATTCTGGCCTTGCCGGCCCTGGCCCAGGAGCCGCCCGCGCAGGGCGACGAGCCCTTCGCAGTCCATGCCCAGTCGACCTATGTCTGGCAGCGCAAGCCCTCGTTCGCCTCGCCGTACGAAGGGGAGAACTCTCTATCGGGACAGCGTGCCAGGAGCTACTCGCTGACCGCCACCGTGGACCTCGGCGCGCGGTTGTGGCGGGGCGCCGAAATCCACCTCAACGGCGAGGGCGCGCAAGGCATTGCGTTTTCCGGCCTGCACGGCCTGGGCGGATTGACCAACGGCGAACTGGCCAAGACCGCCGGCTCCGACATGACGTTCTACCGGGCCCGCGCCTTCCTGCGCCAGACCTGGGGGCTGGGCGGAGGCCAGGAGGCGGTGGAAGCCGACATGAACCAGCTCGCCGGTTTCGTCGACAAGCGCCGCATCGTGCTGACGGCCGGCAACATTTCGGTGCTGGACGTGTTCGATGCGGTTTCGGTCAGTCACGATCCGCGCACCCAGTTCATGAATTGGGCCTTCATGGCGCACGGCGCCTACGACTATGCCGCGGACGCCCGTGGCTATACCTGGGGCGCGGCCCTGGAGTACGTCGACGACGGCTGGGCGTTACGGGTCGGCCGCTTCATGCAGCCCAAGGAATCCAACGGGCTGCCGCTGGACAAGCGCCTGGCGCGCCACTATGGGGACCAGATCGAATTCGAGAAATCCTATGCCGCGCTGGGCCGCCCCGGGACCCTGCGCGTGCTGGCCTTCCGCAACAAGGCGCGCATGGGGCGCTACGACGACGCGCTCGCCGCCGCGCGGGGCGGCACGCCGGACCTGGCGGCGGTGCGCAGGGAGCATGCGAAGGCCGGCCTGGGCGTCAGCGTCGAGCAGGCCGTGGCAGACCATGCCACCGCTTTCTTCCGCGCCAGCTGGGCGGACGGCAAGACCGAGACCTATGCCTTCACCGAGATCGACCGGTCGGTGTCGGGCGGCGTGGTCTTCGACGGCGCCGCCTGGGGCAGGGCGGGCGACACCGCCGGCGCCGCGGTGGCGTTCAACGCGTTGAGCGCATCGCACCGCGAGTATTTGCGCCGCGGCGGGCTGGGGGCGTTCTTGGGCGACGGCTCGCTGAACTACGGTGTGGAGCAGATAGCCGAAGCCTATTACAGCTGGCGTCCGTTCAAGCGGCTATGGATATCGGCGGATGCGCAGTACATCCGCCATCCGGGGTACAACCGCGATCGCGGTCCGGCCAAGGTGTTCTCGGTGCGCCTGCACACCGAGTTCTGAAGGCCGCTATTCCGGCTGGATGTTCGCCTTCTCGATCACGGCCTTCCAGGCCTGGGCCTCCTCCTTGATCCGCGAGGCGAATTCGGCCGGCGTGCTGCCGATGGGGGCGACGCCGATATCGGTGTATTGCTTGCGCACGGCCGGATCCTTCAAGACCTCCCGCAGGGCGGCGGAGAACTTCTCGATGACTTGCGGATCGGTACCGACCGGCGCCGCGAGCCCCCACCAGTTGCCGGTGATGAGGCCGGGCAGCCCTTGTTCGGCCGTCGTCGGCACCGCCGGAAGGATGGGCAGCCGTTCCTTGTCCGCCACCGCGATGGCGCGCAGCCTGCCGCTGGCCACGTGGCCGGCCACCGAACTGAGCGCGGTGACGTAGAGCTGGATCTCCCCGGCCATCAGCGCCTGGACCGCGGGAGGCGACCCGCGATAGGGCACGTGGGTCAATTGCACGCCGGCGAGCTGGCTGTAGAGCTCGGCGGCCAGGTGCGGGGGCGTGCCGTTGCCGGGCGAGCCGAAGTTGAGCTTGCCCGGGTTCTTCTTGGCCTCGGCGGTCAGGTCCGACAGCGTCCGGATGTCGGACGAGCCGTTGACCACCAGCACCGACGGTCCGTTGCTCAACAGCGATACCGGCACCAGATCCTTGACGGGATCGAAGCGCATGTTCTTGAACAGATACTGGTTGGTGACGAAGTTGTTGGTGGCGCCGAGCAGGAAGGTATAGCCATCGGGCGCCGCGCGAACCACTTCGTCGGCGCCGATATTGCCGGAGGCGCCGCTCTTGTTGTCGATCAGCACCCGTACGCCGAACTTCTTCTCGAGCTGCAACTGCGCAAAGCGCAGGGTGATGTCGCCGGTATTGCCGGGGGCGTAGGGGACCACCACGCGTATGGGGCGGGAGGGCCAGGCATCGGCGGCGAAGGCGGGCGCGTGCAGGCAAGCCGCGGCGGCGATGCAGGCGGAAATCGACCAGCGGGCGGGCGACAGGGCGGGTTTTTTCATCGCCGGGCCGCCCCAAGATGAAAAGCGCCCCCTCGGGGCGCAGCGCAGCCGCGTAGCGGCAAGCGTGGGGGCATTTTTCATCGCCGGGCCGTCCCAAGATGAAAAGCGCCCCCTCGGGGGGCAGCGCAGCCGCGTAGCGGCAAGCGTGGGGGCATTTTTCATTTCACACTGACTTCAGTACCGTAATTCGCTGGACTACGCCGAAGCCAGATACAGCAGGTTTATCAATAACTTAGGCGCGTTCATCATATGCCGGTGCTTTCTGAAACCTGATCCGGCTTCCTGCCTCGTGGCTCCCATGTGGCCCCTGGAAACCGGGTCTTTCCGAGGAGTCATCGTGGCAAAAATCAAGCTCACCAAGTCCGCAGTGGATGCGGCACAACCCCAGGCGCAGGCCGTCGAACTGCGGGACACGCTGGTGCCCGGCTTCCTGTGCAAGATTACACCAGCGGGCCGCAAGGTGTTCATGCTCCAGTACCGCACGAACGCCGGCGAGCGCCGCAAACCCGCTTTGGGCCTGTATGGCGAACTGACCGTCGAGCAGGCCCGCTCGCTGGCCCAGGAATGGCTGGCCCAGGTACGCCGGGGCGGCGACCCGGCCGCCGACAAGGCGGCGGCGCGCAAGGCGCCCACGGTCACGGAACTGTGCGTGAAGTTCATGGAGGATCACTCCAAGCAACGCAACAAGCCCAGCACCCGCCGGGGCTACCAGGGCGTCATCGACCGCTGCATCGTCCCCTTCCTGGGCCGCATCAAGGTTCAGGACGTGAAGCGCCCGGACGTGGCCGGGGCGATGAAGAAGATGGCGCACAAGCCCGCCGAGGCGAACCGCGCTTTCAGCGTCATGCGCAAGATGTTCAACCTGGCCGAGGTCTGGGGTTATCGGCCGGACGGCACCAACCCATGCCGCCACGTCCCGGTGTACCCCGACGGCAAGGCCACCCACCTCATCAGCGACGAGGACATGGGCAAGCTGTTCCGGCACCTTGACGGTATCGAGGCCGAAGGGCTGGAGAACTACGTCATCCCGCTGGCGATCCGCCTGCAATTCGAGTTTGCCGGGCGGCGCTCCGAGATCATCTCGCTGGAATGGGCATGGGTGGATCTGGACAACCGCCGCGTGGTCTGGCCCGATAGCAAGACAGGTGGCATGTCCAAGCCCTTGAGCGAGGAAGCCTACCGGCTGCTGTCCACCGCGCCGCGCCGGGACGGCTGCCCCTACGTGCTGCCGTCGCCGAACGACCCGGCCAAGCATCTCACCGAGGGCGAGTATTACGGTGCCTGGTGCCGCATCCTGAAGGCGGCGGGCGCTACGCACGTGGGCACGCATGGCATCCGCCACCGTTCGGCCACTGACATCGCCAACTCGGGGATTCCGGTGAAGGTGGGCATGGCGCTGACGGCGCACAAGACCGTGGCGATGTTCATGCGGTACGTCCACACGGAGGACGATCCGGTGCGGCAGGCCGCCGAGCTGGTGGCGAACCGGCGCAAGACGATCACCGGGGCGCAACGCACCGAGCAGGCGTCCGCATGAACGGCAAGATGCCGTCGGCTGCGGCAGGCGCGGCGTTGCCAGCCTTTCGTGTCGGAAATCAGGCCCGCCGAATTGTCGCGACGCTGTCGCGACAATTCGAGCGTGGGTCACCAAGCCTTGCAGCAAGGTTGTCACTTGACAACCTTGCGCATCATCCCCATACTGGAGGTCGCTGATGGCCCGTTCCTCTCACCCGAAGAAAGAGGTCGAGGATGCGCTGCGACACGCCGAAGGGCAAGGCTGGCGTGTCGAAGTCGGCGGTAGCCATGCCTGGGGGCGGATGTACTGCCCGTACAACGATGAGGAATGCCGTTGCGGCGAGTTCTGCATTACCAGTGTATGGAGCACGCCGAAGAACCCCGGCAACCATGCCCGCGCCTTACGGCGCGCCGTGGACAACTGCACCATGGACCGCCAGCAGCGCGAGGCGGATGACGATGGCACCCAGGAATAGCGCGATGGAATACACCTTTACCCTCAAATACCAGCTCACCGATGACGACCGCGATTCGCAGACACTGGTCGAGCGCCTGGGTGAAGCCGGCTGCGACGATGCCCTGGTCGGCATCGGGCAGCCGGGGCGGCTGGCGCTGGAATTTACCCGCGAGGCGGTGGATGCAGATGAGGCAGTGCGCAGCGCGCTGGCCGATGTGCGCCGTGCCGCACCCTCGGCCCGGCTGATCGAAGTGGCGCCTGATCTGGTTGGGCTGACCGATGTGGCCGACATCGTGGGCGTGTCGCGGCAGAATATGCGCAAGCTGATGCTGGCCCATCCGGGTAGCTTCCCGGCGCCGGTGCATGAGGGCAGCGCGTCGATCTGGCATCTGGCGGATGTGCTGGGCTGGATGCAGGCCAAGGGCGGTTATGCCCTGGCGCGGGAGGTGCTGGACGTGGCGCGGGCCGCCCTGCAGGTCAACGTGGCCAAGGAAGGCCGGCGCTTGCCGCGCCTGGCGTTCGAGGAACTGGAAGCGCTGGTGGGCTGATGAAAAGCAGACCCCATGACGAAGCGATGGCCGAGCTGTACCGCAGCGACCCGGCGCTCGCGCTCGAAGTCATCAACGGTGTTCTGGAGGACGGCGACCAGGCCGAACTGCCGACTGTGCTGCGCCAGATGGCGCGGACGTTCGGTGCTGACGCTCGATCTTCCGCAGCCGATGAATTCTCGTATCGCTGATACGAGAATTTCGGCTCGGAGGTGCCACCAGCTTCCCATCAGAAAAGGTCGTCCTCGCACGCTTGCGGCGCTGTCGGACGATCCATTGATGGCTTCTTGACCATGGCCTCCAGTGCGTCAAGGGCCGCTTCGCGGAGCTTTCGGACGCGGGGCAGCAAATCGAACAGGGACAGCCCGAGCTGTGGCGACAGCAGTTCGACGATCAGCCGGTAATGCTCGTCCTCCCGCAAAACTTTCGTCTGGAACAACAGCCAAAAGCAGGACTCGCCCAGTTCCTGCCTGGAGGGCAAGTCCTCTATGGACCGCGACTCAGCGGCCTCGATGTAGGTGTCCACGATGGCTTCTGCCTCAAGCCACAATTCCGAAGCCGTCTCGTCATCGACGGGTTCCTTTTCTGCGAGCTCCCTGATATGCGCAAACGCAGCGGCCTCATCGGCCTGCTTGTAGACCTTGCTGCTGGAAATTCCCATTCTGTTCTCCGATCCGTTTCTGTCGCTGCGATGGCGCATCAGATTAGCGTCACGACGGATTGGTGAGTGAAGTGCTTGTTTTTTAGGGGGAGTGTTCAGATAGCCGTCTGCTGGACGCGCCGGCTCAGTGCTTCCGCACTTTCCTTGCGCTCGCTGTAGCGGTCCACGAGGTACGGCGCCGCATCGCGCGTGAGCAGGGTGAACTTCATCAGCTCCTCCATCACGTCCGCGATGCGGTCATAGTAGGCCGAGGGCTTCATGCGCCCGGCCTCGTCGAACTCCTGGTACGCCTTGGCGACCGAGGACTGGTTGGGGATGGTCAGCATCCGCATCCAGCGGCCCAGCACGCGCATCTGGTTGACGGCGTTGAAGGACTGCGAGCCGCCCGAGACCTGCATCACCGCCAGCGTCTTGCCCTGCGTCGGGCGCACTGCGCCGGCCGACAGCGGAATCCAGTCGATCTGCGTCTTCATCAACCCCGTCATGGCCCCATGGCGCTCGGGCGAACTCCACACCATGCCTTCGGCCCACTGGGCCAGCTCGTGCAGTTCCTTGACCTTGGGATGGTCGGCGGGTGCATCGTCCACCAGTGGCAGGCCCGAGGGATTGAACATGCGCGTCTCACCGCCGAGCGCGCGCAGGATGCGAGCCGCTTCCTCAGCGGCCAAGCGACTGAACGAGCGCTCGCGTAGCGAGCCATAGAGCAATAGGAAGCGCGGCGCGTGCGTGGCGCGCTCGGGTGTCAGCAGCCGTTGGGTATCGGGCAGTTGGAATAGCGCGGTGTCGATATTGGGTAGGTCGATTCTGGATTCAGACACGGCGGCCTTCCGCGTCCACGACCGCTTCGCCGTCTTCCTTGTTGAACGCGCCGCGCTGTGATTGCGGCAGGATGTCCAGCACGGCCTCCGAAGGCCGGCACAGCCGCGTGCCCAGCGGCGTCACCACGATAGGGCGGTTGATCAGAATGGGATGCTGGAGCATGCAGTCGATCAACTGCGCATCGCTCCACTTCGGGTCATCGAGGCCGAGTTCCGCGTAGGGCGTGCCCTTCTCGCGCAATACCGCGCGCACCGGCACGCCCATGTCCGTGATCAGGCGTTGCAGGGTTTCGCGGTCGGGCGGTGTCTTCAGGTATTCGATGACCGTGGGTTCCTCGCCGCTGTTGCGGATCAGGGCCAGCACGTTGCGCGACGTGCCGCAGACGGGGTTGTGATATATCGTGATACTGCTCATGGGAAATGCCTTGCTTATCTGCGGGCAGGGTTCGGGCCGCACTCATACCAGCCCTTGCTTTGGTTGACGATCCGAACGACCAGCAGCATCACCGGCACCTCGATCAGCACGCCGACCACGGTGGCCAGCGCCGCGCCGGACTGGAAGCCGAACAGGCTGATGGCGGCCGCTACAGCCAGCTCGAAGAAGTTGGAGGCGCCGATCAACGCCGAGGGGCAAGCGATGCTGTGCTGCTCGCCGGCCTTGCGGCTGAGCCAATAGGCCAGGCCGGAGTTGAAGAACACCTGAATCAGGATCGGCACCGCCAGCATGGCGATGACCAGCGGCTGGCGGATGATGGCCTCGCCCTGGAAGGCGAACAGCAGCACCAGCGTGAGCAGCAGCGCCGCGATCGACAGCGGGCCGATGCGCTCCAGCGCCCGGTCGAAGGCGGCTTGGCCCTTGTTCAGCAGAGCACGGCGCCAGAGCTGGGCCAGGATGACCGGAATCACGATGTACAGGCCGACCGATACCAGCAGCGTGGCCCACGGCACCGTGATGGACGACAGGCCCAGCAGCAGGCCGACAATGGGCGCGAAGGCAAACACCATGATGGTGTCGTTCAGCGCCACCTGCGACAGCGTGAATACCGGATCGCCCCCGGTCAGCCGGCTCCAGACGAACACCATCGCCGTGCAGGGCGCGGCGGCCAGCAGGATGAGGCCGGCAACGTAGCTGTCGAGCTGGTCGGCCGGCAGCCACTGAGCGAAGACCTGGCGGACGAAGATCCAGGCCAGCAGCGCCATCGAGAACGGTTTGACCGCCCAGTTGACGAACAGCGTCACGCCGATGCCGCGCCAGTGCTGCTTGACCTGGCCCAGCGCACCGAAGTCCACCTTCAGCAGCATCGGCACGATCATGATCCAGATCAGCAGACCGACCGGCAGATTAACCTGGGCGATCTCCATGCGGCCAATGGCCTGAAATACGTTGGGTGCGAACTGGCCCAGCGCGATGCCGGCGACGATGCACAGCAGCACCCACACGCTCAGGTAGCGCTCGAAGACGCTCATGGTGGAGGTGGCCGGCACGCGGCCGGCCGTTTGGGTTCCAACACTCATCGCGCAGACCTCACTTCGTACCAATGCTGCGCAGCTCGTGCTGCAGCGACATGGCATCGAGCCGCTGCAATGGCAGCGACAGGAACAGCTCAATGCGCCGGCGCAAGGTCAGCGCCGCATCCGTGAACGCCTTGCGCTTCTGCTCGTCGGTGCCTTCAACGGCTGCAGGATCAGGCACACCCCAATGCGCTGACATCGGGCGCCCAGGCCATACGGGGCAGACCTCGCCGGCGGCGTTGTCGCACACCGTGAAGATGAAATCCAGCTCCGGTGCACCGGGCGCCGCGAACTCGTCCCAGTTCTTGCTGCGGTAGCCGACGATCGGCATATGCAGCCGTTCCAGCGTGGCAAGCGCCAGCGGGTGGACTTCGCCCTTGGGGTGGCTGCCCGCCGAGTAGGCGCGAAAGCGCCCCTGGCCCAATTCATTGAGGATGCCTTCGGCCAGGATGGAGCGGGCCGAGTTACCCGTGCAGATGAACAGGGCGTTGTAGGTCTTGTTGGTGGTCATGGATGTCTCACATCAGCAGCAGGACGAAGCC
Organism: Pigmentiphaga sp. NML080357; assembly: GCF_002188465.1. Classification (GTDB taxonomy): domain Bacteria; phylum Pseudomonadota; class Gammaproteobacteria; order Burkholderiales; family Burkholderiaceae_B; genus Pigmentiphaga. The sequence continues at coordinate 210,137 of NZ_NINW01000022.1, forward strand.
GGCTTCACCGCAACGCCCACCGGCTTGCCGCGCGCCGGGGCGCAGCAGGCTGCGGCAGAACCCGTTGCAGGCGCCGCTTCGTTGAAGACCGGGATGCTGCCCAGCGTATGAAAGTGTTCCCAGGCCACGCCCTGCGGATCGGTGATCCAGTGCTTCTCGCTGCGCGCGTAGCAGCAGGTGGTGGTGCCTTCGTCGAGCAGCGCCATGTCGGCCGCCTCGGCGCGTGCCTTCAGCACGGCCAATTCCTCCGCATCGTCGGTCTGGATGCCCAGATGGTCGATGCCTGGTTTGTTGCCCCGTGTGGAGATAGCGAAGTTGACCGGCGGGTCTTCGAGCATCCACTTGGCGTAGTCGCCCTCGACACGCGCGGGCTGCGCGGCGAACAGTTGGGAATAGAAGCCGATGCTGCGGTTCAGGTCATCGACGTGCAGGTGAACGTGAAAGCGCTTCATGGGGAGATCCTTTCAGCAGGAAGTACAGGCAGAGGAGGAATCACTGACCTCGCATGTGCTGCCTTGGCAGCAGTGCTCGGTCAGGTAGCCGAGCAGTCCGTTCATCTGGGTGAAGTCGGCGCGGTAGATCAGGTTGCGGCCCTGCTGCTCGATGGTGACCAGGCCGGCATGGGCCAGCTCCTTCAGGTGGAAGGACAGGGAATTGCGGGCCACGTCGAGCTGGTCGGCGAGGGCGCTGGGTGTCAGCCCTTCGGGGCCGGCGACCACCAGGGCGCGGAAAACCCGCAGGCGCTGGGTGTGGGCCAGGGCGCCGAGGGCGGAAACGGCTTGGGTCTCTTTCATATTTCGATAATACAACATTTATTGAATTAATGTGCAAAAGGGCACTATCGCGCCGAATTGTGGCCATCCGGTCTTGATCCCATCGCGCCTCCGGCTCAATACCTTAAATCTGGTTCGCGCGCCGCGCTTGCCTGTCCGCCCCTTCGCCGCGAGGTGAACGGCCGAACTTCTCCGCTCAACAGCAGTGCAATGCCGCGATCAGCGGGCAGGACACATTGCCATGGTGCGCGTCGCATTCACCCACCAATTTCGACAATGCCGCCTCAATCCGTGTGAGGTCCACCAGGCGGGCGCGCACATCGGCCAGCCGCAGCGAGGCCAGCTCCGCCGCCTCATTGCAATGGGTGCCGTCCTCAAGTTTCAGAAGCTGGCCGATTTCATCCAGGCTGAACCCCAGGCGCTGGGCTGACTTCACGAACTTCACCCGCGCCACATCTGCCGGCCCGTAGCGGCGGATGCGGCCGTAGGCCCGCTCCGGCTGGGGCAACAAGCCCTTGAGCTGATAGAACCGGATCGTCTCCACATTGACTGTGGCCGCCTTGGCAAAGGCGCCGATGGTCAGATTGTCCGAGGCGCTTTCCATGACGCTTGACTCCGTAGTTGACTACGGAAGTAACCTTACAGCATCAAGCGAAGTCCCGGAAGGAAAACCATATGTCGGAACCCAAGAGCGGGCGTGGCGCCCTGGCCGCTGGCGGCCTCGCCGCCATTCTTGCGTCGGCCTGTTGCCTCGGCCCCCTCATCTTGGTCTTGCTCGGTTTCTCGGGCGCCTGGATCGCCAACCTGGCCGTGTTGGAACCCTACCGGCCGATTTTCATCGGCGCGGCCCTGATGGCGCTGTTTTTCGCCTGGCGCAGCATCTTCCGGCCGGTTCACGCCTGCAAGCCGGATGAGGTCTGCGCCGTGCCCCGCGTGCGGACGGCCTACAAGATCATTTTCTGGATCGTGGTCGCGCTGGTCTTGATTGCCCTCGCTTTTCCGTACGTCCTGCCGTTGTTCTATTGAGAGGAATCCACCGTGAAGAAACTTGCCACCGCTATTGCCCTGGCCGTTACCCTGGGCGCTCCGGCGTGGGCCGCCACCAAGACCGTCACACTGTCGGTGCCCGATATGACCTGCGCGTCGTGTCCGATCACGGTCAAGATGGCCCTGTTCAAGGTGGCCGGGGTCCAGAAGACCGAGGTCAGCTATGAAAAGCGGGAAGCCGTCGTGACCTTCGACGATGCCAAGACCAACGCCGGGGCCTTGGCCAAGGCCACCGCAAACGCGGGCTACCCCGCCACCGTCAAGCAGTGAGGTTGCCCGCCATGGCCGAAGCGATCGCCTTGCACATCGACGGCATGACCTGCGCGTCGTGCGCCGAGCACGTCAGAGAGGCGCTGGAGAAGGTGCCCGGGGTGCGCTCGGCCTCGGTGTCCTATCCGCGGCGACGGGCCGAGGTCGAGGCGGATGCGGACATGAACCATGGTCCGCTGGTCGCGGCGATGGCCGCGCTCGGTTACCGCGCACGGGTGTCCGACACGCCGAACAAGGCTGCGGGCTTGTTGGGCAAGGCGCTGGGCTGGCTGGGCAGCGAACCGAGTCACGGTGGTGGCGAGCGGGCGCTGCATGTGGCCGTGATCGGCAGTGGCGGCGCGGCGATGGCGGCGGCACTCAAGGCGGTCGAGCGAGGCGCGCGCGTGACGCTAATCGAGCGGAGCACCATCGGCGGCACCTGCGTCAATGTCGGCTGCGTGCCGTCCAAAATCATGATCCGCGCCGCGCACATTGCGCATCTGCGCCGGGAAAGCCCGTTCGATGCCGGCCTGCCGCCCACGCCGCCGTCCATTCTGCGCGAGCGGCTGCTGGCCCAGCAACAAGGCCGCGTCGATGCGCTGCGCCATGCCAAGTACGAAGGCATCCTGCAGAGCACCCCGGCTATCACCGTGCTGCATGGCGAGGCCCGTTTCATGAATGAAAACTGCCTGACCGTGCAACTGGCGGAAGGCGGTGAGCGCACGGTGGCCTTCGACCGCTGTCTCATCGCCACTGGTGCGAGCCCCGCGCTCCCGCCGATTCCTGGCTTGAAGGGCACTCCCTACTGGACCTCCACCGAGGCGCTGGCGAGCGATGCCATTCCCTCGCGGCTGGCCGTGATCGGTTCGTCGGTGGTGGCAGTCGAATTGGCGCAAGCCTTTGCCCGGCTGGGCAGCCAGGTCACGATCCTCGCGCGCAGCACACTGCTCTTTCGCGAAGACCCCGCCGTCGCCGAAGCCGTCACGGCCGCGTTCCGTGCCGAGGGCATCGAGGTGCTGGAGCATGTCCAGGCCAGTCGAGTCGCCCATGCAGAGGAAGAGTTCATCTTGACGACGGATCGCGGCGAGCTGCGCGCCGACAAGCTGCTCATTGCCACGGGGCGCGCGCCGAACACCCGCACGCTGAACCTCGAAGCGGCGGGCATCGAGGTCAATCCCCAGGGGGCCATCCTCGTCAGCCACACCATGCGTACCAGCGCGCCGCACATCTACGCGGCCGGCGACTGCACCGACCAGCCGCAATTCGTCTACGTCGCGGCGGCGGCCGGCACGCGCGCCGCCATCAACATGACCGGCGGCGACGCGACGCTGGACCTGACGGCGATGCCGGCCGTGGTGTTCACCGATCCGCAGGTGGCGACGGTGGGCTACAGCGAGGCGCAAGCGCGCCACGACGGCGTCGAGACCGACAGCCGCACGCTCACGCTCGACAACGTGCCGAGGGCGCTGGCCAACTTCGACACGCGCGGCTTCATCAAGCTGGTTGCCGAGGCCGGCACCGGACGGCTGATCGGCGTGCAGGCGGTCGCGCCGGAAGCGGGCGAACTGATCCAGACGGCGGCGCTGGCGATCCGCAACCGGATGACCGTGCAGGAGCTGGCCGATCAGCTATTCCCCTACCTGACGATGGTCGAGGGCCTGAAGCTCGCGGCGCAGACCTTCAGCAAGGACGTGAAGCAGCTGTCCTGCTGTGCCGGATAGCGTCATCTCTTGCTGAGCGCGATTTTTTCCAGGAGTCACGCTCGGCAGTGACGCCGGCTTGTTTCACGCGGGCCGGGGATTTCGCGCCTTCACGGCGTTCATGGCAAAGCCTGCCAGAGCAACGGCAAGCACCACGGCTTGCGCAATGGCGGTTTCCGCTGACGGATAGATGCCAAGCACTTCGATGCGCGGCCAATGGATCGGGCTGGCGCTCAACCGGCCGGCCTCCTGGAGGCCGGCAACCCCCTTGCCGGCGAGCACGACCGCGAGCACCGCTACCAGGATCGAGCTGAGACTGAAGAATTTGCCGATCGGCATGCGGGCGCTGGTGCGCAGCATGAACCATGCGAGGACGGCCAGAACGGCCACTCCGCCCACCAATCCACCGAGCAGGGCTCCATTGTTGCCGTCGCCGGCCAGGGCCGAATAGAAAAGCACCGTCTCGAAAACTTCGCGGTAGACCGCAATGAACGACAAGGCGAACAATGCCCATGCCGAACGCCGCGTCATGGCTGCGGAGAGTTTTTCCTTCAGGTAGGCCTGCCACTTGCCCGCCGTGCTTTTCTGGTGCATCCAGAGCCCGACGCTCAGCAGCACAACGGCCGCAAACAGGGATGAAACCCCCTCGGTCACCTCACGGCTTGCGCCGCTGATGCTCACGAAGTAGGTGGCCACCGCCCAGGTCAGGCCACCGCAAGCCAGTGCGGCCATCCAGCCGCCATGCACATAGCCCAGCACATCGCGCCGTTCTGCCTTCTTCAGGAAGGCCAGCATGCCCACGACGATCAACAGCGCTTCAACCCCTTCGCGCAGCAGGATGGTGAGGGAGGCGATGAACGTGGTCAGCGGGTCTGCCTTGTCCGCGCCGAGTTCGGCGTCCACCTGGGCAAAGAGATAGTCCAGCTTCTGCGCCGTGGCATCGGCTTGTTCCAGTTTCCCGCCGGCGAGCGCGCCGCGATAGGCCAGCATGGCGTTTTCGACTTCCGTGAGAAGTGTCTGGTTGCGTGCGCGCAATGCCGGCTCCAGAGGCTCAAATCCATCCAGGTAGGCCGACAGGCCCAGGCGCGTTGCGCTGGCCCGGTCGCCCGCGCGCGCCGCGGCAAGGCTCTCCTGAAGGCGTGTGCGGGCCAAGGCCAGTCCGCCCGAGCCGCTCGCGGCAGCGGTGACTTCCGGGTGGCGGCGAACATAGGCGGTGAGGTCGCGGGCTGCGTCCGGGGGCATCCGCTCGGACAAGGCGGCTTCGGTCAAGGTGGCGGCAGCAGCCAGGTCGGGAAAGACAGCCTTGGCGCTGGCGTCTCGCCCCCAGGACTGTTCGCCGCGTGCGCGCATGGCATCGTCATGCGACAGTGTGCCGGCGAAAAATGCCAATGCCCACCGATCCTCGTCGGAGAGCGTGGCGAAGCTGGGCATCGACGTGCTGGTCACGCCTTGAGAAATGACCTGGTACAGCGCGAGCACGCTGCGCGAACGGGCACGATCACGATCGGTGAAGGCGATCGGCGGCGGTTCGAGCTTGGCGCCGAGCGGGCCGTCGCCTGCACCGGTTGCCCCGTGGCATGCCGCGCAGTTGGCTTCAAACAGCACCTTGGCGCGTGCGAGATCCGGCGGCTGGGTCGGCGAGAGCGGAAACGGATAGGCTTTGACCAGCGCTGCGGCCAGCGAATGGGCGCTGTCGGCCACGGCCTTGGCGTCCGCCTTTGCGGCGATGAGGTCTCCGAGCGCTTTGGCCTGCCGCTGCAACTCGGGCAGCGCCGCAGTGCTCGGCAGTGCGGCAAGCTGCTGTGCGGCGGTTGCCGCGAACTCCTTCATCTCCTCGTACTCGCTGGCACTTTGAATCTGGCCGTTGCTCACCGCGCCGCCGTAGTCAACCGCGAGGTAGTCCAGCAATTGCCAGGTCTGCTTGGCCTGGTCGCTGGCGGCAGGGGCGGCAGCCCAGGCGGGAGAAGCCGACCAGAGTGCGAACAACGCGGCTATTGCCAGGAATCGCCTGGCGCAAAGAGAAAGCATTTTCATGATGTATAAATGTTATTGATTCTCATTTTATCGATGACTCGGACCACTGGGCGTTGCACGATGCAGTGCGAGCGAAGGTTCTAAAACGAAGATTTGCCTGTTGCCGGCGAAAAATGATGGGGCTAACTACGCCGCGCACCTTTCGCTGCACGTATGGCCCTGCGCCACGGCCTGTTGTGCAGAAGGCCTTCAACAGCGTCCACATGGGTCGTCGTCATCGCCAGTGAAAGGTTACGTGGCGACCGCTACCAAGATTAGCGTTCCCAGTGCAATGCGATACCACGCAAAAACTCCAAATCCATGTCCGGTCAAATAACGCATCAGAAGGCGTATCGCAAGCAGCGCAAATGCGAAAGAAGCAATGAAACCCATTGCAAAAACGCCGATGTCGTCGCTCGACAATGCGCCCCAGTGCTTGAAGAGGTTGTATACCGAGGCGGCCCCCAAGATTGGAATGCCGAGGAAAAACGAAAACTCCGTCGCAGCCTGCCGCGAAGCCCCGAACCATAGCCCGCCGATAATCGTCGCGCCTGAGCGCGAAGTACCCGGCCAGAGCGCAAGGCACTGCACGAAACCAATCTTCAGTGCGTCGATTCGGCTGATCTGTTCGGCACGCTCAGCCTTCACTTGCACGGGGCGTCGCTCAGCCCACAGGATCGCGATGCCACCGACAACGAGTGCGACGGCCACCGGCCCCGGACTGAAAAGCAGCCTCTGCACATGAGATCCAATCAGCAGTCCGAGCACTGCCGCGGGCATAAATGCAATGGCAAGGTTCACTAAAAACCGGCGGGAGCCTTGGTCGGCATGCGCTGAGACAACAACGCTTGCCAGACGAGCCCTATATTCCCAGATGACCGCGAGCATCGCGCCGAACTGGATGAACACTTCAAAGACGTCGCGCTTCTCTTTCGCAAGGAATGAGAGCGCATTGCCCGCTAGGATCAAATGCCCCGTCGAGGAGACTGGCAAGAATTCCGTGATGCCTTCGACGACGCCCATCATTAGCGTCTTGAGAACGAGTTCAGCGTGCATTTGCAGGCGGCAGTGGTAGCGCCGAGTGGGACATCGGTTTCTCCGAAGCCGTGCTCACGGCTCCGCATGTGTCAATGAAAATCTGGATCATCGTGCTGGCGAATGGGAATCTGCGCCGTTTCGGCCGCGGCCGCGAAACGCGGCGATCAGCAGAAGCCCCGCTCCCAGGGTGATGCCAACGTCGGCTGCATTGAACGCAGGCCAGTGCCAATCGCCCCAATGAAAATCGAGCCAGTCCACCACGGCCCCATGCCGCACTCGATCAAGAACATTGCCGAGCGCGCCGCCGAGAATTGCTGCATAGCCCACGGCCTCAGGTGTTGCAGTCTTCTCGCGGGCAATGAGCCAGGTGAGAAAGGCAGAAGCAGCGACGCCAATAACAATAAAAAAGCCGCGTTGCCACCCACCCGCCTGCGCCAAGAAGCTGAAGGCCGCGCCTGGATTCAGCCAATGCCCGATGTTGAACCATGGCGTGATTTCATGGGAGCCATACAAGGGAATCCACGCGACGATGGCCGCCTTGGTCGCTACGTCGGCGGCAAGCACCGTCACGGCCAACAGGTACATCCGCAAGACAGCCCTATCAATGGCCATGTGGCTTGATGTCCTCAGACGACCGCAGCAAGCGCATCCCATTGAAAACGACCGCCAGACTGGCACCCATGTCGGCCAGAATCGCCAGCCACAGACTTGCATGTCCAGTAAAGGCCAAGGCCATGAACACCGCCTTTGTTCCAAGCGCAAAGACGATGTTGGCCGTCAGGATGCCGGCTACGCGCTGTGACAGCCGGATGAACTCTGGAAGCTTGCGCAGGTTGTCCTGCATCAATGCGACGTCGGCCGTTTCGATTGCCGTGTCGGTGCCAGCTGCGCCCATTGCGAAGCCTATGCTCGACTTGGCCAATGCCGGTGCGTCGTTGACGCCGTCGCCCACCATGCCGACTGGCCCGCGTGAGAGCAGTTCTTCGATTGCCTGCAGCTTGTCCTGCGGCAGCAACTCGCCCTTGGCGCTGGTGATGCCGACCTGGGCAGCCACGGCTTGCGCGGTTTTCGCGTTATCGCCAGTCAACATGACTGGTTCGATTCCCAGCGACTTGAGTTCGGCGATCGCTTGCCGGCTGGTGTCGCGCACTGTGTCGGCCACGGCCAGCAGGGCGAGTACTTGCTGGTCCGTGGCGAGGAGCACAACGGTCTTGGCCTGGTACTCCAACGCATCGAGCTGAGTCTCGACCTCAAGTGTTGAAAGTCCCAGCTCTTTGATCAGCCGGTGGTTGCCGACGTAATAGACATCTCCATCGACGTTGCCTTTGACGCCGCGTCCAGGGATCGCCTCGAACTTGTCCACCTGGGCATGCGGTTGGTTGTAGCCCGCCACGATGGCGGTGGCCACAGGATGCTCCGACAGAGCATCGATGCTCGCTGCAATGCGCAGAACTTCTTCCTTCGGCAGGCCGCGCAGCGATATGACATCGGTCAGTGCGGGGCGCCCATGGGTCAGGGTCCCGGTCTTGTCCAGGGCCACCGATTTCAGGTGCCGCCCTTGTTCGAGGTAAAGACCGCCCTTGACCAGGATGCCTCGGCGTGCGGCAGCTGCCAGGCCGCTGACCACGGTAACCGGCGTGGAGATCACCAATGCGCAGGGGCAGGCAATGACCAGCATCACCAGCGCCTTGTAGACCCATTCGAACCAGGGCTGCCCGAAAGCGAGCGGAGGAATGACCGCCACGGCAAGGGCAAGCGCAAACACCGCGGGTGTATAGATGCCGGCGAACTTGTCCACGAAGCGTTGCGTGGGCGCGCGTTGTCCCTGCGCTTCCTGGACCGATCGTGCAATGCGGTCGAGGGTGGTTTCGCCCTTGCGCGAGGTAACGCGGAACTCCAGCGTGCCGCGCTCGTTGATGGTGCCGGCGAAGACCGTGGCACCGGCGGTCTTCTCCACCGGCATGCTTTCGCCGGTGATCGGCGCCTGGTTCACCGACGACTGTCCCGCGACGACTTCGCCATCCAGTGCGATGCGTTCGCCCGGACGCACCCGCACAACACTTCCGAGTGGCACGGTATCCGCCTTGACCTCGCGCCATTGACCGTCGGGCTGGCGCACCAATGCGTTCTCTGGCGCCAGGTCCATCAGCTTGCGGATGGCATTGCGGGCCCGATCCAGGCTCAAGGCCTCGATCATCTCGGCGATGCCGAAGAGCCAGATGACCACCGCCGCCTCGGGCCACTGGCCGATCAGCGCCGCGCCGATGACGGCGACCGTCATCAACAGGTTCATGTTCAGCGAACGCGTCTTCAGCGCGATCCAGCCCTTCTTGAGGGTCTCGACCCCACCCAGGCCGATGGCCGCGAGGCAAGCAAGAATGATGGGCCAGGAGGCCTCGGGAGCACCCGCGAAGACCATGGCCTCCGCGCCGAGCGCCAGCACGCCGGAGACCGCCATCCGAATCCATTGCCCGCGCGAGATGCCGGTGCCGAACTCACGGGGAGCGGATGGCGCCGGGTCGGAGGCGCTTTGGAGCACTGGAGCCATGCCGAGCCGCTCGATCGCGCTGGTCACCGGAGCCAGATCGACAAGCTCGTGGCTCACGGTCAGCGTGCGGCCCATCAGGTTGAAATCCAGGGCCTTCACCCCAGGCATGCCTTCGAGCGCCTTGCGCAGCAGGCCCTCCTCGGTCGGGCAGTCCATTTTTTCGATCAGGTACACGGCCTGGCCCTGCGGCCCGGTGTCGTCAGCGTGCTCAATGCTGGCCTTCATGCCTACATCGTTCAGGGCCTTGAGGATCGGCGCGGGGTCGGGCAGACGGTGCTGGACATCGAGCCGTCGCCCCATCAGGTCGAAATCCAGCCGTTCGATGCCATCGACCGCACCAAGGCGCTTGCGGATCGTTGCCTCTTCGGTAGGGCAATCCATGTTCGGAATAAGGAAGCGTGTACCGTTCCCTGTCGCCGGTGCCGGGGTTTGCGACGCCGCCGTGCTGGGGATGAGGGCTTCGACAGCGATTGGCATGCTGCCCGCCGTCTTTTCCACCGGCTTCATTCCCAGGCCTTCGATGGTCCTGGCAATCGGGGCTGTATCGGTCAGCGAATGGGTCACCGTCAGCGTGTGGGCCTTCAGATCGAAGTCCACCGCCTGCACGCCCGCCAGTGGCTCCAGCATCGAGCGCAACTGGCGCTCTTCGCTGGGACAGTCCATCTCCTTGATGAAGTAGATGACCTGCTGCGGCGCGGGTTCCACGACCGCCCGCATGCCGATGTCGTGCAGCGCGCGCAGGATGGCGTTCTGTCCAGCTGGTTCGCGTGTGACCTCAAGGCGGCGACGGGTCAAGTCGAAAGCCATATCCCGGACGCCATCGACCTGCGCCAAGCGCTTGCGAATCTGAGCCTCCTCGCTGGGGCAATCCATGTTGGCTATCCCGAAGTGGGTCACGAGTGGCTCAACGGTCGCCGCTGCGCTCATGGCGCTCGCTGAACAGCACGCCGTGGTGCAGGAGGTTTCGGTGTCTGCTTTCATGGATCGATCCGTTCTTCTTCAAGAGTCAGGTGGTGAGACGGGCCAGCTTTGCCAGTCTCCGCGCAGGAGAGCCAAAGCGCAGACGCCGACAGCGTTGCGACAGGTGCCGTTCCCCTTGTGCTTTCATTTACAAGGGCTATTTCACACCTTGGAGTAGCTCCAAGGTCAAGCGGCTACGATGCATGTCCTGACAACATGTGAGTGTTCTGCGATGAAAATTGGCGAGTTGAGCCACGCCACCGGCGTGGACACCGACACGATCCGGTTCTACGAGAGGACGGGGGTGTTGCCGCCGCCAGCTCGGCAGACCAATGGATACCGGGTATACGGGACGGAACACATCGATGGACTGTCCTTTGTCCGCCACTGCCGGGCCTTGGACATTCCTCTGGCCGATGTCAGGCGGCTCCTGAACTTCACATCCCGTCCGGATGAGGATTGCGCGGACATCAACCGGCTGGTCGACGAGCAGATTGCGAGGGTGCGTGCCCGCCTGACCAGCTTGAAAGCACTGGAAAGGCAACTGACGACGCTGCGCGCCCGCTGCTCCGCAGGACATCAAGCGAAAGAGTGCGGCATCCTTGGCGAGCTGGTCTCTGCAGCGCAGCGGGAAGCGTAGTCAAACAGATCTATCGATGGCGCAGGGCAAGACGCCTGTGCGCAAGCACTGGCAGCAGGCGAAGGCTGTGTTGACATGCGCCGGCAAGACCGCCTAAACTACGTACCAAACAACAGACATAGAGTCTTTTCGTCGTTCGATCGCCTGAGCCATTCTTTTCCCCATGCCGACCCATGCATTCACCATACGCAAACTCGCCGACGCGGCAGGCGTTGGCGTGGAGGCGGTGCGCTATTACCAGCGCGGTGGATTGCTGGCTGCGCCGGATCGCGTGGACGGCGGCTTCCGGCAGTATTCGGAGGACGATGTCCGTCGTCTGCGCTTCATCAAGCGGGCTCAGGCATTGGGGTACTCGCTGGAGGACATCGCCGAACTGATGTCCTTGAGTACCAAGCGTGATCGGCTGCGCGTGCGGGAAATCACCCGCGAACGCATCGCGGAGATCCGGGAGCGCGTGGCCGACCTGCAGTCGATGGCCTCGGCGCTGGAAAATCTGGCCGATTGCTGCGCCAAAGCGCCAGAAGGTTCGGCCTGTTCGATCATCGCCGCGCTGACCGGGGAGCAGGACTTAGATCCGGCCATCGCCGATCCGAGCCTCGTTGCGCAGGCAAGCGTTGCCGGCCGACGCAGATCCGTGCGGCCGGGCGCTGAAGCCTATCACCGCACTGATGGGGTGGCCGCATGACGATGACGCGCATGTTCAGGCGATTCGTCTGCCGGCTGATGCTCGGTGTGCTGGTCTTCGGCCAGTTGGCCATCGCTGCCTACGCCTGCCCCGCACTGTCGGGCATGCCGCAGTCGCTTCCGACGATGGCCCTGAATGCGTCGGCCGCGGCGATGCCCGGTGATGAGGCCGGTGCTGCGATGGCCGTGTCGCCCGACATGGTCGCAACGTCAGACATGGCCGCCATGGCGAGCTGCGACCAAATCGACGACAACGCCGCCAACTTGTGCGTAGAGCACTGCCGTTTCGGCCAGCAAAGCGCCGACCATGCGTCGGCCCCGACCGTACCCGCGGCGCTGCTGACGACCCTCTACACCCTTCCGGTGCAACCCGAGCCTCTCGGGCATGGCTGGCCTTCGGCCGACGTGATATTCCGGCGCGTCGCGGCGTCTCCGCCGCACGCCATCCTGCACTGCTGTTTTCGCATTTGATCTCCTGACGCTGGTGCGGCCGGCCTGAGCCGGCTGAACCAGACCGATCGGTCGCGCTTGCGCGTGTCCGCGAGTTTCCGCTCGCCCCCGCCAAGCTCCATTCGACCTGATGGCATTCGTCAACTGGAGATCCCATGTTCATCGACTCTTTTTCTTTCCGCACGCCGGGCGGCGCTGTGCCATGGCGCAGGCTTGCTGCCGGCATCGTTGCGGCATTCGCCATGGGCGCCGGTGCAGCCCATGCCGCCGACGGCCTGACGCTGGATCAGGCGCTGCGCCTGGCACAAACCCGTTCTCGCGCGCTCGTGGCCCAGGATGCGACGGCATCGGCCGCACGGGACATGGCGGTCGCCGCCGGACAGCGGCCAGACCCCACCCTCAAGCTCGGCATCAACAACCTGCCCGTCAACGGCGCGGATCGGTTCAGCCCGACGCGCGACTTCATGACCATGCGCTCCATCGGCGTGATGCAGGAGTTCACACGCGAAGACAAACTCAAGGCCCGTGCCGGGCGCTACGAGCGCGAGGCCGAAGTCGCCGAGGCCGGGCGCAGCCTGGCGCTCGCCAACCTGCAGCGCGACACCGCCTTGGCCTGGCTGGACCGTCTCTTCCAGGAGCGTGTGCGCGACATGCTGGTGACCCAGCGCGACGAAGCGCGCCTGCAGATCGACGCCGCTGATGCCGCCTACCGGGGCGGGCGCGGCACGCAAGCCGATGTGTTCGCCGCCCGTTCGGCGGTCGCCCAGATCGACGACCGCATCGAGCAGGCCGAGCGCCAGGTCGCCACGGCCCGCACGCAACTGGCGCGCTGGATTGGCTCCGTCGCAAGCGATCCCCTGGGCTCGGTTCCGGCATTGGATATGGTTCGCCTGAGCCCGCAGGATTTGGAAGCCCAGTTGGCCCACCACCCTGAAATCGCCGTGATGCAAAAGCAGGAAGAGGTCGCGCAGGCCGAAGCCGACATCGCGCAAGCCAACAAGAAGACCGATGTGAGCGTCGAGCTGATGTACAGCCAGCGCGGCCCGGCCTACTCGAACATGGTCTCGCTCAATGTTTCGATCCCGCTGCAGTGGGACCAGAAAAACCGCCAGGACCGCGAGCTGGCCGCCAAGCTCGCCAGTGTCGAGCAAAAGCGCGCCGAGCGCGAGGAAGCCACGCGCGCCCATGTGGCCGAGGCACTGGCGATGCTGCAGGAATGGCGCAGCGACCGAGAGCGCCTGGCGCGCTACGACAGCTCGCTGCTGCCACTGGCCACCGAGCGCACGCGCGCCTCGATCGCCGCCTACCGCGGCAACGCGGGCACCTTGACCGCGGTGCTAGAGGCACGCCGCGCCGAGATTGACACGCGCGTCGAACGCTTGCGCCTGGAAATGGGCGCGGCGCGCCTGTGGGCACAACTGAACTACCTGGTGCCGGCTGGTCACGACACGGCCGCACCCCGCCCCTGAGCACAACCGAGAGACCTCCCATGAAAACCAAAAACCTCGTGATGGCCCTCGTCGCCGCCGGCGTGCTGGGCGCCGCCGGCTACGGCCTCTACACCCTCGGCATGCGCCACGGAGCCGACATGCCGGCCACGCCTTCGAATCCCAGTGGCATGGCATCGCCGCAAGCGGCGACTCCCGCTGTTGCTGCGCCTGCCAATGAGTCGGGCGAGGACGCCACGCGGCGGCATATCGCGGCCGGCCTCAAGGCCGGCGACGTCGATCCCGCCAATGGCAAGAAGATCCTGTACTACAACGATCCCATGGTACCGGCGAACAAGTTCGACAAGCCGGGCAAGTCACCCTTCATGGACATGATGATGTCGCCGGTCTACGCCGACGGCGATGCGGACCAGGGCAAGGTCACCGTCAGCTCGCGCATCCAGCAGAACCTCGGCGTGCGAACCGCTGAAGTGACCGAAGGCACGCTGTCGCCGCAGCTGTCCGCTGTTGGCAGCATCGCTTTCAACGAGCGCGACCAGGCGATCGTGCAGGCGCGTGCCACCGGCTATGTCGAGCGCCTGCACGTGCGCGCCACGCTGGACCCGGTTGCCAAAGGGCAGCCCTTGGTCAGCCTTTATGTCCCGGACTGGATTGCTGCGCAGGAAGAGTTCCTGTCGGTACGGCGCATGAAAGGCACGGACCTGGGTGGACTCGTGGACGGTGCGCGCCAGCGCATGCGTCAGGTTGGCATGGACGATGCCCAGATCGCGCTGGTCGAGCGCAGCGGCCAGACCCAGCCGCGCATCACGCTGAGCGCGCCCCTCGGCGGAGTGGCGGTCGAAGTGCTGGCGCGCGAAGGCATGACGGTGGCGCCGGGTGCGACGCTGTTCCGCATCAACAGCCTTTCCACCGTATGGGCCAACGCCGAGGTGCCGGAGAGCCAGGCCGCGCTGCTGCGACCGGGCGCCAAGGTGCAGGCCAGAAGCCCGGCCGCGCCCGGCAGCAGCTTCGATGGCAAGGTGCAGGCGATCCTGCCCGAGGTGAACCCGAGCACGCGCACGCTGAAGGCGCGCATGGAGCTTGCCAACCCGGGCGGCCGGCTGGTGCCGGGCATGTTCGTGACGATGAACTTCGTGGACATGCGCCCCGACAAGACGCTGCTCGTGCCTACCGAGGCGGTGATCCAGACCGGCAAACGCACGGTCGTGATCGTGGCCGAAGACAACGGGCGCTTCCGTCCCGCCGAAGTCGATGCCGGTATCGAGAGCGGTGGCCAGACCGAGATCAAGCACGGCCTCTCGGCCGGCCAGCGCGTGGTCGTGTCGTCGCAATTCCTGATCGATTCGGAGGCCAGCCTCAAGGGCGTCGAAGCCCGCCTGAACAGCGCGCCGTCGGCGGTGGCAGCAGCTTCACCGCCGGTCCCGATGGCCGCCAGCGCGCCGCGGCATTCCGGTGAGGCCAAGGTCGTCGGCATCGGCAAGGACGCGCTGACCCTGTCGCACGGTGCGATCCCCACGCTGAAATGGGGCCCGATGACGATGGATTTCAAGCTGCCGCCTGACGGCTCGGCACCCAAGGTGCAGGTCGGCGACCGCGTGAGCTTCGAGTTCTTCATGGGCGCGGACGACCTGCCGCAACTCACTCGCGTCACGCCGATGGCGGCCGGAGGCAAGCCATGATCGCCAAGCTGATCCGCTGGTCCATCGCCAACCGCTTCCTCGTGCTGCTGGCCACCGTGGCGCTCAGCGCCTGGGGCATCTATGCGGTGCAACGCACACCGCTGGATGCGCTGCCCGACCTGTCGGACGTGCAGGTCATCATCCGCACCACCTATCCGGGTCAGGCGCCGCGCATCGTCGAGAACCAGGTCACGTACCCGCTGACCACGACGATGCTTTCGGTGCCGGGGGCCAAGGCGGTGCGCGGCTACTCGTTCTTTGGCGACTCCTTTGTCTACGTGCTGTTCGAGGACGGAACCGACCCATACTGGGCGCGCTCCCGGGTGCTCGAATACCTGAACCAGGTGCAGTCGAGATTGCCCGCCCAGGCCAAAGCCTCATTGGGTCCAGACGCGACCGGCGTCGGTTGGATCTACGAGTATGCGTTGATCGACCGCAGCGGCAAGATGGACATCTCGCAACTGCGCGCGCTGCAGGACTGGTTTCTCAAGTACGAGCTGAAGACCGTGCCCGACGTGGCCGAGGTCGCTTCCGTGGGCGGCATGGTGCGCCAGTACCAGATCGTGCTCGATCCGGACAAGCTTGCGGCCTACGGCATCCCGCACACCAAGGTCGTGGAGGCGATCCAGCGCGCGAACCAGGAGACGGGCGGCTCGGTGCTCGAACTCGGCGAGGCCGAGTACATGGTGCGCGCCTCGGGCTACCTGGGGAGCCTGGAAGATTTTAGGAAGGTGCCGCTCATGACGACAGCCGCCGGCGTGTCGGTGCGTCTGGGCGACGTAGCGCGGGTGCAGATCGGTCCGGAAATGCGGCGCGGCATCGGCGAACTCAACGGCGAGGGAGAGGCCGTCGGCGGCGTGATCGTGATGCGCTCGGGAAAGAACGCGCTGCAGACCATTGCTGCGGTCAAGGGCAAGCTCCAGGGCCTGGCGTCCAGCCTGCCGCGAGGTGTGGAGATCGTGCCGGTCTACGACCGCTCGGGGCTGATCGAACGCGCAGTGGAGAACCTCACGCACAAGCTGATTGAGGAATTCATCGTCGTTGCGGTGGTCTGCTTCCTCTTCCTGTTCCACCTGCGCTCGGCGCTGGTCGCCATCATCTCGCTGCCCCTGGGCATCCTGGCGGCGTTCATCGTGATGCACTACCAGGGCGTCAACGCCAACATCATGTCGCTGGGGGGCATCGCGATCGCCATCGGTGCGATGGTCGACGCGGCGGTGGTGATGATCGAGAACGCCCATAAGCATCTGGAGCATTGGGGCCATGAACACCCTGGCGAGACGCTTGAAGGGACGGCCCGATGGCACGTCATCGGCGAATCGGCGGCGGAGGTGGGGCCGGCGCTGTTTTTCTCGCTGCTGATCATCACGCTGTCCTTCGTGCCTGTGTTCACACTGGAAGCGCAGGAAGGACGCCTGTTCTCCCCGCTGGCGTTCACCAAGACCTACGCCATGGCGGCTGCGGCAGGCCTGTCGGTGACCCTGATCCCGGTGCTCATGGGCTACCTGGTCCGTGGCCGCATCCCCGACGAGAAGAACAATCCGCTCAATCGCCTGCTGATCGCGGTCTACCGGCCGCTGCTCGACAGGGTGTTGCGCGCCCCGAAGCTCACGCTCGTGGTGGCGCTCGTGGTGCTGGCTACCAGCTTGTGGCCGCTGCGGCACATCGGCGGCGAGTTCATGCCGCGGCTGGACGAAGGCGACCTGCTGTACATGCCTTCGGCACTGCCAGGACTGTCGGCAGGGAAAGCGGCCGAGTTGCTGCAGCAGACCGATCGCCTGATCAAGACGGTGCCGGAGGTCGCGAGCGTCTACGGCAAGGCGGGCCGCGCAGAGAGCGCGACCGACCCCGCGCCGCTGGAGATGTTCGAGACGACGATCCAATTCAAGCCGCGCGACCAGTGGCGCGCCGGCATGACGACCGACAAGCTGGTTGAGGAACTCGACCGCATCGTCAAGGTGCCGGGCCTGTCCAACATCTGGGTGCCGCCGATCCGCAATCGCATCGACATGCTGGCCACGGGCATCAAGAGTCCGGTGGGTGTCAAGGTGGCGGGCACGGACCTGGCGACCATCGACCGCCTCACTGGCGAGATCGAGCGCACGCTCAAGGACGTGCCGGGCGTGAGCAGCGCCCTGGCCGAGCGGCTCACCGGCGGACGCTATGTGGATGTGAACATCCGGCGCGACGACGCGGCGCGCTATGGGTTGAACATCGCCGACGTGCAGTCGGTGGTTTCATCCGCCGTGGGCGGCGAGAACATCGGCGAGACGGTGGAAGGCCTGCAGCGCTTCCCGATCAACCTGCGCTATCCGCGCGAGATGCGCGATTCGCTGGAAAAGCTGCGCGTCCTGCCCGTGCTGACAGGAAGCGGCCAGCGGCTGGTGCTCTCCGATGTGGCCGACATCCGCGTCGCCGACGGGCCGCCGATGCTGCGCAGCGAGAACGCGCGCCTGTCGGGCTGGGTGTATGTCGATATCCGGGATCGGGATCTGCGCTCCGCCGTGCAGGACATGCAGCAGGCCGTCGAAAAGCAAGTGAAGCTGCCGCCGGGCTACTCGATCTCCTGGTCGGGCCAGTTCGAGTTCCTGGAGCGCGCCACCGCCAAGCTCAAGGTGGTGGTGCCATTCACGCTGCTCATCATCTTCGTGCTGCTGTACCTGACCTTCGGCGCGTTCGGTGAGGCGCTGCTGATCATGGCGGCGCTGCCGTTCGCTCTGGTGGGCGGCATCTGGCTGCTGTATCTGCTGGGCTACAACCTGTCGATCGCGGGCGCCGTGGGCTTCATCGCGCTGGCCGGCGTGTCCGCCGAATTCGGCGTGATCATGCTGCTGTACCTCAAGAACGCCTGGCAAGAGCGTGCCGACCAGGGTAAGACCAGCGAGGCCGATCTGCTGGATGCCATTCGCGAAGGCGCCGTGCTGCGCGTGCGCCCCAAGGCGATGACGGTGGCCGTCATCCTGGCCGGCCTGCTGCCGATCATGTGGGGCACGGGAACAGGCTCGGAGGTGATGCAACGCATCGCCGCGCCGATGGTGGGCGGGATGGTCACGGCGCCGTTGCTCTCGATGTTCGTCATTCCCGCGGCCTACCTGTTGATGCGCCGGTCGCGCGAACGTAAGGCATCGCCGTGGATGTTCTGGAGGCGTCATCGTGCGGCCGCTTGAATGCTCCTCCGGTGGCTACCGCGCGTGGGGTGCGGCGGCGCTTTGCCTGTGCCTGTCACTGCTGCTGGGCACGGTGGCGCATGCTGCCGTTTCCGTCGCGGAGATTCAGCATGCCGGCCCGGTGATGACGGCGGCGGTCTCGCGCCCGCTGTCCAGCAGCGCCGGCGATTGTCAGACCTGCGCGGCTTGTGTCATCGCACCGGCTCCTGTTGCCCATGCCTTCACCGGCGAGGGCGAAGCGCGAGAACAAGCGCCGGCGGCCTGGCTCGCGCACGCGACGGCGGCGCCGATTCCAACCTGGTTCTTCGATGCTGGAGACGCACGGCTGCGATGGCCTGTGCGCGTTGCGTTCTGCCGGTGGCTGGATTGATCCGATGAGGCCCTCTCGAACTTTTGAATCCAGCCAACCTGAGGAAACCATCATGAAAACATCGTATCTCCCCCTCATTGCTGCCCTGACGCTGGGTGTCTCTCTGCCCGCGCTGGCCGGCCCCGACTTCCAGGCCATCGAGAAAGCACGTGCCGCCCGGCAAGCGGCCGGGGCTGCGCAAGCGGTCACCACCAGAGTCGACAGCGCCTCCGGCCAGCGGGTGAAATGTCTGCCTGCCCCATTGGTGCTGCCGCTGGATCATGGGCCGCGTGCTCAAACGACGCCCGGAGAAAACCGGATGCGAAAGGCACGCTACGAAGCCCAGGTCAAGGCATGCGCGAATCCCGAGTCGTGAGCGCCAGCGCATGACTCTCCAACGCGGGCCATCCCAAGTGACCGCGTTCCATCCGGGGCCTGCCAGAAGGCCGGCCCATTTTTAAAGCTCAGAAAAGGAAACTCATCATGAAACTCGTCTCAACCGCAACGCTGATCGCAGCCTTGTCTTTCTCCGCCATCACCTTCGCTCAATCCGGTGACATGGGCGGCATGAAGATGGAGGGCAAGGGCATGCAGAACTGCATGGATATGAAGGGAATGAAGGGCATGGACATGAAGGACATGGATGCCAAGAAGTGCCAGGACATGATGAAAGGCATGGACGCCAAAGGCACCGCCAAGTCCGCGGCCCATGAGGCCGATGCCGTGGTGAAGGAATTTGACGCGGTCCAGGGCAAGGTCACCCTTGCGCATGGCCCCGTCAAGAGCCTGGGGTGGCCCGCGATGACCATGGCGTTTGGCGTCAAGGACAAGGCCCTGTACGACAAACTCGCCGTGGGCGCGAAAGTCCACGTCGGGTTCAAGAAAGAGGGTGACGGCTACGTCGTGACCTCGGTCAAATAACGCGCCGCAGACGATGTGAGCCTGCGACTACGGTGAACGCGCACGCGTTTCGTAGTCGCATCCTTCCTGCAAATTGATCAAGGTGATCAGCATCGTCACCCAAGGCGTTTTTCTGTTTCACCGCAGATGCAGGGCGATCCCGGCCACTGGAGCATGGCCGGCCACGCTGTCGTGCTGCGCATTGAACCCCTGCGGGTTTCGCCCCATGCGGGCTCTCATCGCTGACACCTCCGGCCCAACTTGCTGACCAGGGCCTGCGCGCTGCGCTTGCCAAGACCGGGTGTAGCTGGATGGTGGGGTGTGGCGGCTTGCTGTCTCCCCATGGTGCCACGGCGTTCGCGCCGTAAAGGGCGGCGCGCCATGGGCGCTTGCGGCCTGCGGCCGTCGTGCCCCTTGACGGCTTGCGCTGCGCCGTGACCCGCAGGGGCTGGGCAATTCCGCCCGGCATCCTTTCAGGAGTTCAGCATGAACTACGCATTCATCACCGACGAGCAGCGTGCGCTGCTGCTGGCCAACGGCCGCGCATCCTTGGAGAACCCGGACTTCGATCCGGCGCCCGTAGTCAAGCTGTTCACGCCCGATGCGGGCGCGACCTGGCTGCTGACCGAGATTGATCCCGACGACCACGACCACGTCTTTGGTCTTTGCGACCTGGGCCTGGGGATGCCGGAAATCGGCTGGGTCAGCCTGGGCGAGCTGGCAGCGGTGCGCGGGCGGCTGGGGTTGCCGATCGAGCGTGACCTGTCTTTCCGCGCCGAGAAGCGGTTGAGCGCCTATGCGCGCGATGCGCGCTTGGCCGGGCGGATCGCTGTCTGACCTGGCCTTGGGAGCGCCGCAAGGCGCTCCTTGTGCTTTCTCGACCATCGAAGGAGATCAATGCCATGAGCAGCCATCACGACTACATCATCGAAATCACGGCGCAGCACGATGCGCTCAAGCCGTTCGCGCCGGAGAACGGCCAGCCCTTGCGCTTCAAGATCGGCGACGCGGTGATCTACACCAACGAGTACGGCGCACAGTTCCGGCGCCGCGTCACCGGGTTCTACCAGCCCACCGGGCTGTCGGGTCTGTACGCGCGCGGTGCGCGATACCTGCTGGACTCGTCATCGCCGTGGATGCCGGTTGCGGAATCCAGCCTGCGTCCTGACGACTCGGCATGATGCCTACGCGCCCCTGACGGGGCGCTGCGCGCTTCGCTTGCCTCCAGGGGAAAGCCCTGCGGGCTATCCCCGCCGCGCGATGCTTGGCACCCCTCAAAGACCGCCGAACCGGCTGCGCCGGATCGGCCAGACAACATCAGCCGCAGATCGACGATGCCTCGCGTTTGCTCATCCTGATCCAGTTGTTCATTCCACTTTGAAGGCTGGGCGTCCCCGGCCACCTGGGAGATAGCCGGTCGCGCTGTCGTGCGCGTGGCGCATCGAGCCGCCTGCGGCGTCTCGCCCCTTCGGGCTTCCATCGTTCCCTCGCTCCGCTCGGCTGACGCCTCCGGCCCGGCTTCCAGCTTCGGGCCTGCGCGCTTCGCTTGCCGTGCGGTCGGTGTGTAGGGACGGCCGTTGCCATGTCCAGCCGTCTTCCCTGACTTCATCACCTTCACCGCGACTGTAGCCCGCGGCTGTGTGCCGTCAAGGCGCGCAGGGCCGTGTCCTCGGCTGCGCCTGCGGGCCGCACCAACCCTGCGCTTGTCTCCTTGACGGCCCCCGTCCGCGCGCTCCTGACCGTCGCGGGCGATGAACTCAGGAAGGACGGTGGCAACAGGGCCAACCGGGTTCCTCGTGCCGACCGCACCGAACAGCCGAAAGGCTGGGCTCCGAATCTAGGAATCCGGTGTGCGGTTTTCTTCAACAGCCTTTTTGTTCAGGAGAACGACATGCTTGCAACCCGTTTCGCTTCCCACTCCCCGGCGCTGCGCAGCGGCTACCCGCTGTCCGATGACCAGATTCGCAGGGTGGCCCCGTCCATCTTCGCGGATGCACCGCATGAGAGCCGTTCCGAGCGGTACGCCTATATCCCCACCGCCGCCGTGCTGACCGAACTGCGCAAAGAGGGGTTTCAACCCTTCATGGTGACGCAGACCCGCGTGCGCGATGAAGGCAAGCGCGAGCACACGAAACACATGCTGCGCCTGCGCCATGCCAGCCAGATCAACGGCGCGGAAGCTAACGAAATCGTGCTGCTGAACTCCCATGACGGCACGAGCAGCTACCAGATGCTGGCCGGAATGTTCCGCTTCGTGTGCAGCAATGGGCTGGTGTGCGGTGACACCGTGGCCGATGTGCGCGTACCCCACAAAGGCAACGTGGCCGGGCACGTCATCGAAGGCGCTTATGAGGTGTTGAGCGGCTTCGAGCGGGTGAAGGAATCGCGCGACCTGATGCGCGGCATCACCTTGGACGATGGCGAATCGGAGGTGTTCGCCCGTGCTGCGCTGGCGTTGAAGTACGACGACCCGGACAAGCCAGCGCCTGTCACCGAATCGCAAATTCTGATGCCGCGCCGCTTCGACGACCGCCGCCCGGACTTGTGGAGCGTGTTCAACCGCACTCAAGAAAACCTCACCAAAGGCGGCCTGTCCGGGCGCAGCACCAACGGACGCAGGCAGCAGACCCGCCCCGTGCAGGGCATTGATTCCGACATTCGGCTGAACCGTGCCCTGTGGCTGCTGGCCGATGGTATGCGCCAGCTCAAGGCTTGAACCGTTCCCCCGCCGGAGGGGCGGTTCCCCTCCATTTCCTTGTTTCACTTATTGGAGATTCACCATGAACGCCGTTACCACTACCGAAGCCCGCGCCGTCCACACCGCAGCCAGCAGCGCAGCGAACGTGCTGCAAGCCGCCGACCCGAGCAAGCACATGATTCTGGTTCCGCTGTCGCGGCTGGTGCTGCGCCCCACGGGCCGCAATGTGCGCAAGACCCCGCGCATGTCCATCCCCGAACTGGCCGCGAGCATCCAGGGCGTTGGCCTGCTGCAAAACCTGATCGTGATTCCCGCCGCTGATGGCGAGCATTACGAGGTGGTGGCCGGTGGCCGACGCCTTGCAGCCCTCAAGCTGCTGGCGAAGAAACACCGCATCGCCAAGGATTGGGAGGTGCCTTGCCTGCAGGTGGCCGATGGCACGGCCCGCACGGCCAGCCTCACCGAAAACGTGCAGCGCGAAGCCATGCACCCCGCAGATCAGTTTGAAGCGTTTGCGGCATTGGTGGCCGAGGGCCGGCCCATCGAGGACATTGCGGCGGATTTCTCCGTCACGCCGCTGGTGGTGCAGCGCCGCTTGAAGCTGGCGAATGTCTCGCCCCGCCTGATGGCCGACTATCGCGCCGATGCCGTGACGCTGGATCAGTTGATGGCGCTGTCCATCACCGACGACCACGCCGCGCAGGAGGCCGCGTTCTATGATGCGCCACAGTGGCAGCGCAACCCGTCCAACTTGCGCGAGCGGCTGACCGAGCGCGAGATTGGGGCATCGCATCCGCTGGTGCGCTTTGTCGGGTTGGACACCTACGAGCAGGCAGGCGGAGGCATCCGCCGCGACCTGTTCGCGGAAGGCGATGCGGGCGTGTACCTCAACGATGCCGCTCTGCTGGAAACGCTGGTGCGCCAGAAGCTGGCGAGCATTGCCGACACAATCCGCACCGAGGGCTGGGCATGGGTGGATGCCACGCCGGGCGTGACCCATGCCGACCTGCACGCCTTTCAGCGTGCGCCGAGGGAGCGCCGCGCACCGGGCAAGCGCGACGCACAGCGCATCGAGAAGTTGCAGGCCAAGATGCAGGAAGTGGCCGAAGCCATTGATGCCGCGATGGACGCCGACGACGAGGACAAGGCCGAAGCCTTGCAGGAAGAAGGCGAGCGCCTGGGCGAGCAGTTGCAGGCATTGGAGGATGGCTTGCTGGACTATGCCGCGAGCGTGAAGGCCGCAGCCGGTGCCATCGTCACCATCGACCGCAACGGCGAAGCCGTCATTCATCGCGGGTTGCTGCGCGAAGCCGAGGCCAAGGCGCTGCGCACGCTGGAGAAGCTGCGCCAAGGTTTTAGCGGCGCGGAAATCGAAGGCGACGACGACGGCGAAGATGCCGACGAAGCACCCAAGGCCGCAGCCATGTCCGACCGGCTGGCCCAACGCTTGAGCGCCCACCGCACCGCCGCGCTGCAAACCGAAGTCGCCCGGCATCCGCAGGTGGCGCTGGCGGCGCTGGTGCATGGCATGGTGCAAACCATCTTGCAGGGCAGTCACTACGGCCACGATCTGCCGCTGGGGGTTCGCCTCACGGTGCAGGACAGGCTGGAAGGCATGGCCCCGGACTGGCCGGAATCGCCTGCTGCTGTGGCTCTGCACGAGGCGCAGCAGGCATGGGGCGAGAAGCTGCCCGAGGACAGCGCCGAACTGTTCGCTGCGCTGCTGGCGATGGAGCAAGGCGAACTGGTCAAGCTGCTGGCCGTGTGCGTGGCTTCGACGGTGGACGTGGTGACGCCGCGTGCCACGGTGCAGCAGCCGGGCGCGGAACTAGCGCAGGCCGTGGGGCTGGACATGGCCGCGTGGTGGCAGCCGACTGCCGAGGGGTATTTCCGGCATGTTCCAAAGGCCGTGATTCTGCGAGCCGTGGGCGAGTACGCGCCCGAGCACGTCACCCGGTTGGCAAAGCTGAAGAAAGCCGACATTGCCAGCGAAGCCGAACGACTGGCCGATGGTACGGGCTGGATGCCCGCCATCTTCAAGGCCATAGGCTCGCAGGGAGCTGCGCAGGAGGAAGGCCCGGAACAGGACGCCCCGGAGGATGCCGAGGTAATGGCGGATGAACCCGCCGAGGCGCTGGCTGCTTGACCCGCGCCAATGGCAATCGCCCCGGCCTTGACCGGGGCGCTTCGCTGGAAGGAGAACCGCCCCATGACCCGCACCACGACCAGCCGCCCGCGCATGGCGGCGATCTACGCGCCCGGCACGGTGCGCGCCCGCCGCTGGCGCGGCGATGGCGACGTGTGCGGCTACCTCCCGCCCTCGGGCTGGACGACGCGCGCCGACCTCGCCGACATTCACCCCATCACGGGACGCGCCTTGCCGCGCGCCGTGTGGTGGCTCATCAAAACGAAGGAATAACCGCGATCAGCACCGCGCCCAGGCCGTTCCGTCCTGGGCGCGGTAAAAGCCCAATCCGGGCGCGGCGGTGGCCGCGCCCGGTGTTGAAGGCCCAACAGCTCCATCAGAACGCCGCCGCCTTCGCTGGCACTCAGGCGGCGGCGTTGAAATTGCCGGGCGTCACGCCCGGCAACGCGCTGTCGGGTTTTCCGGCTGCGCCTCATGCCGTCTTTGCTGTTGTTATAATATAGCCCCCTAGACTATATTAATTGTCGGCTGTCATGTCCCATACCTCTCGCCAGAAAGACAAGCTGGTCGCCCGTGTTCGCCGCATCAAAGGGCAGTTGGAAGGCATCGAGCGCGCTTTGGAATCAGACGCGGCGTGCGTGGAAGTGCTACGCCAGATCGCGTCAGTGCGCGGCGCGGTCAATGGCCTGACCGCCGAGGTGATGGAAGACCATTTGCGCGAGCACGTCCTGGAAGTTGAAACGGACAAGGAGCGCCGCCAGGGCGGCGAGGAAATGGTCGAGGTCATCCGAGCCTACATGAAATAAACCCGCCGCCCGCCGGCGACCTTTTCCAGATGACAGGGACTCCCCGATGACAATGACCTATACCCCCTCGGCCTCAGGCCACGACCATTTCTTTCTCGGCAGCGACCACCAGCGCAATGAGCGCAAGGTGTGGCTGGTGATCGCTCTCACGGCCAGCATGATGCTGGTGGAAATCGTGGCCGGTTCGATCTACGGCTCCATGGCGCTGGTGGCCGATGGATGGCATATGTCCACCCATGCGGGCGCGATGCTGATTACCGCGCTGGCCTACCGCTTTGCGCGCCAGCATGTGGGCAATCCGCGCTTTACCTTCGGCACGGGCAAGCTCGGCGATCTGGCCGGCTTCGCCAGCGCGATCGTCCTGGCCTTGATTGCCCTGCTGATCGCTTGGGAAAGTCTGGTACGGCTCACCCAACCCATCCATATCGACTTTAACCAGGCGATCGCCGTGGCTGTCGTGGGCCTGGGCGTCAACCTGGTCTGCGCTTGGCTGCTGAAGGACGACCATGCGCATCACGGTCACAATCATGGACATCACCACCACGATCACGACCATCATGTGCCAGGCAAGAGCCGCGACAACAATCTGCGCGCCGCGTACATCCATGTGTTGGCCGATGCGCTGACATCCGTATTCGCCATCGTCGCGCTGCTGCTCGGCCGCAGCTACGGCTGGCTGTGGGCTGATCCGGTCATGGGTGTGGTGGGCGCGCTGGTGATTGCCCGCTGGTCATGGGGGCTGATCCGGGACTCCGGCAGCGTGTTGCTCGATGCGGCAGTCGAGGGCGAGGAAGTGCGGCAGGAGATTCGGGAGGCCGTGGAGCCGACGGGAAGCGAGGTTACAGATCTGCATGTCTGGCAGGTGGGGCCAGGGCATTTCGCGGCCATCGTCTCACTGGTGGCTCGGGAGCCCCAGGAGCCCGCGCACTACAAGGCACTGCTCGCGCATATTCACGAACTGTCGCATGTCACGATCGAAGTGCAGCGCGGGGCCGCATGAGCATCGGCGTCACCTTGAAGGCTTGGGCCAGGCGGATCAAGCGTGATGGCGTGACGCTGTGGTTTGCCGGCAAGCATCCCGGCACGCCTTGGTATGCCAAGGCGCTGGGGCTGTTCGTGGTGGCCTATGCGCTCAGTCCCATTGACCTGATTCCAGACTTCATTCCGGTGCTGGGTTATGTGGACGATGTGATCTTGTTGCCCGTGCTGATCTGGTTGACTGTGAAGCTGCTGCCATCCGATGTGCTGGCGCAATGCCGTATTCAGGCCGATGAATGGATGCTGGCGGAAGGCGCCAAGCCGCGGAGCCGGTTCGGGGCAGTGATGATCGTGGCGCTGTGGCTGGTGATGGGGGTGGCATTGTGGTTCTGGCTCATGCCGCATCTTTAGTTTTTCCTGAGGGCATATTGAATGGCATGGGCGTGTCGGCGCGAAGCGCCGCCGGGCTTTCGAGCTGCGTCCCGTGCTTCGTGCCGAATTACGGCCATTCGGCTTCAATCCCTCACGCCTTCGCGCCTGCGCTTGCCTCCTGAGGATCGGCGCAAGGCTCATCCCTGCCGCGCGGTGCTTGACGCCCGTCGAATACCGCCGAACCGGCAACGCCGGATCGGCCAAGCCGGCGCCCCCGCCGCGATGGGCGGGGAACTGGCGAATACGCTGGAGCTTGCTGCGGCAGGTTGTACGGATGCGTGCCGTCCCCGACGCTGACGGTTCCTGCCCATCACGTTACGAAGGACGGTTCACGGGCATCCCGCCCGGCATCGCTATGGAGCTTCCATGCCACGCCTCAAGACTGGCGCCGCAAGGTGTGACCGGGGCGTTCTCGCCCGTCATTGGGGTGTTGACCTGGCCCGCGTCTGGGAGCGAGCCAGTGCAGCGTTCGTGCGGGGATGCCGAGTCAGCCCTGTCTCCTTTCGAAGCGGTTCGGCCCAAGGCGTCCTTGTCTTGTTGTGAATCCTGGCGGTGGCACGGCTGCGCCTCGGGCTTTATGGCTGCAACCGTCCGGCGAAAACAATTTCCCCCTGCGCTGCGCGCATTCCTCGCGGGACAAATTCTTTTCGCCTCCCGGTTCTCCACTGCGTTGCGACCGCAAGCGGTGCAGCCAGCCCGTCTCCCGCCGGTCGGATCACAACAAGGACGCGATGGGCGCGAACCTTGTTCAATCGTAAGGAGATTCATCATGGCAACCATCGGCACCTTCACCGCGGACAAAGACGGCTTCACCGGCACGCTGCGCACCCTGACCCTCAACGTCAAGGCCAAGCTGGTTCCCAACGACAAGGGGGACAACGAACACGCCCCCGACTTCCGCGTGCAGGCGGCGGGCTTCGACATCGGCGCGGCGTGGAAGAAAGTCAGCAAGGCCGAACGGCCCTACGTGTCCGTGACCCTCGACGATCCTTCGTTCCCAGCAACGGTCTATGCCCGGCTGATCGAGGAAGAGGACGGCACGCACACGCTGATCTGGTCGCGCAGCAAGCCCCAGGCGGCCTGATGGCCGCCAGCGCCCCGCCCACGCGGCGGGGCGCCGTGCCGCTTTCGCAGAGCTGCATGGAAGCCTGGTCATTGCAGGAGCGTGGCCCATGTTGGGCCGCTTCTGTTGAGGCATGGGGCGAGTCTGCGGCTGCAAGAACGGCCGGGCGTGTCGGTGCCTTGCACCGCCGGGCTTAGCTGGCTGCGCCCCGTGCCGTCTTTGTCGTCACGGCCATTCGGCGCCAATCCCTCACGCCTTCGCGCCTGCGGCGCTGCGCGCGTCGCTTGCTCCAGGGGATCGGCGCAAGGCCCATCCCCGCCGCGCTGCACTTGGCGCCCCTTGAACACCGCCGAACCGGCTTGCGCCGGATCGGCCGGGCCAGCGCCTACGGCGGGG
This sequence comes from Pigmentiphaga sp. NML080357, assembly GCF_002188465.1. GTDB lineage: Bacteria > Pseudomonadota > Gammaproteobacteria > Burkholderiales > Burkholderiaceae_B > Pigmentiphaga. The sequence goes on from NZ_NINW01000022.1 coordinate 238,301, forward strand.
CCGCCGCTGCGAGCTGGCTTTCAGCCTCGCTCATTAGCACTGCCGTGCTGCATTCGAGCGCGCCAGCGATCTTGAAAATGATCGCCAGCGTGGGCATGTGCTCGCCGCGCTCGATCTTCCCCATGTGGGAACGCTCGATGCCGGCCTGGTGTGCCAGCGATTCCTGCGCGATGCCGCGCTCCATCCGCAGAGCACGCACCGCCGCGCCGAAGGCGTGGGCCAGCTCGGCGTCATGGGTGGTGGAGCCGGCCGGTCGGCCGCGCTGGACGGTTCGCTTCTGCATAGACAGAAGCGTCAATTCGCAGCACAATTAAAACCACGTTATCTTTAACTCATTCATTCCGAATCAATCCTTTTTCGTGCTTCTACGTCTTTACAGAAATACGCATTTGCGGTTTTTCACGGAAGCACAAAACCGAATCCGTGCATTTCCTCAAATCCGCCGATACGGCTTTACGCTTTCACGCTTCGGTGGATTTGTTCCAAGAAAGGGCTGCCCATGAACCGACTCATCACCGAGGACGAGCGCAGGCAGTTGCTGGCCCACGGCCAGAATCGCGCCGCTGGCGGCTCCATCGACCCGTTGCCCGTGGTGCGGTTGTTCACGCCGGACGCGCATCTCACTTGGCTGCTGGCCGCGCTCGATCCGGCCGATGGCGATACGGCCTTTGGCCTGATCGACCTGGGGCTGGGAATGCCCGAGCTGGGCACCGTGAAGCTGTCCGATCTGGAATCCATCGTCGGGCCACGCAAGCAGCCCGTGATGCGGGATCGGTATTTTCAGGCGGCACGCCCGCTGTCGGAATATCTGCGGCTGGCCCAGGAGAATGGTTCCATCCTCGATTGAACCGTTCGCACTGCGGCCAAGCGGGGCGTATTGGGACTATTTCAGTCTTATTCCAGACCTGTCCGGTCTGAATCCGCACTCTTGCATTCAACCCGTGCTGGTGTGACCCAATCAGTCACGATCTTTTATGCGGGTACGGGCACGGTGTTTTGTGCCGCATGACGTTGTCGGGTCGGGCGGTCGTCGCATTCGGACGGGATTCGCAATACACCGGAGCCAATCAGTCTTGACACCGCATGTTACATGCTTGAATTGATGCAGATGATGGTTTTGATCTGGATGCGATAGCTTCGTTTTGATCGGCCCGTGGCGACGTTCCTGCTGTTCGACAGGAGCTTTCGTCATGGTCAGCCCTCACCATTTCCCGCACTGGTATCCCACCGCCGCCTACCTCTACGTTCTGCGGCTCGATGCACTCGCACTGGCCTGTGAGTACCTGCGGCGCCATCCCGACTACCGGCTCGACTGGCTGCACCGTCATCGCCGGCCGCAGGCGGCACAGCACGCGGCGCATCGCTGGGGCTTACGCCTGCTGGAAGACCCAGCCTTGGATGCGCGCGACGCGCATCCGGCCTGGCTCCCCGGCCATGCCGGCGTGGTGCAGCTCTACCCCGATGCCGACCCACCGCAGAATGCCACCGCCTTCGCGTTCTGGCGCATCCCTGGTCACAAGCAATTGATCCACGATGGCAAGCGGCTGGTGCTGATCGCGCGCAGCCCTGGCCATTGCCTGCGCTTCGCGCTGGCACCCGGCCTGGAGGACGGCATGGCTGTCGCCTATGCCCATCACGGCGGTGCTGCCGCACCTGCACGCGGCCATGCGCCCGGTGCGGCGCTGGCCAATGCTCGGCCCCGGCCATCGCATTCGGCCTTGCTGGAACTGCACACCTTGCAGGCGCTCGACGCAACCCTGGCGGGTGCGTCCTTGCGCGATGTGGCCGAAGGCTTGTTCGGCGTGGATGCCGCAGCCGGTTGGTACAGCGACGGCGGCCTGCGCTCCAAGGTGCGCCGCCTGACGCGGCGCGGCGATGCGCTGATGCGCGGCGGCTATCGCCGCCTAGCACAGCTTGCGCCGCTTGAGAAGGGTCGTTTTGAAGGCCACGCAAAACGACCCTGAGCAAGAGAGCTTCATTTTCTGAGACTGCCTCCATCCGGTTGCGCTGTGTGGCCGGAGCCCTGCAACCGATGGAGGTTCTCACCATGCGTCCTGCTCCCTTGCGGCCTGCCGCCGCTCCCGCAACCACCTCGGCCGCTGTCGCGCAACCGCAGCGTTATCTCACCAACGACGAAGCCGCCGACTACCTGCGACTGTCACCGCGCACGCTGGAAAAGCAGCGCGTGCTGGGCGGCGGCCCCAAGTTCCGCAAATTCGGCCGCCGCGTCATGTACGCCGTGGCCGATCTCGATGCCTGGGCTTCCGAGCGCAGCTTCGAGAGCACATCCGATCCCGAGTACGCCGAGCAGCATTCGGCGGACAGCCGTGCGCGCTGACCGCTGGCGCGCGGGTGGCTTTCGCCATGTCCAGCCCTGCGCTGCCGTCCCGGCAGCGGCTCGTGCCAGAGCGCGAACAGCTCGACCTGTTCCGTGCCCTGCCGGGCGACATGGCGCCGCGCGACAGCCAGGATTTGATGGCCTTTCCGTTCTTCTCGCTGGCGAAGTCGCGGCGCGTGGCGCCGATCGACTTCCGCGCCAGCGGCATCACGATCCGCGTGGAGGGAACGCAGGAGCATGGCATCGCCACGATTTGGGATGCAGATGTGCTCATTTGGGCGGCTTCGCAGATTGTGGAGGCGCGCGACGCGGGCTTGCGTCCATCGCGGCTCATGCAGGCCACGCCCTACGAGATCCAGCGATTCATTGGGCGCGGTACGTCGCTGCGCGACTACCAGCGCCTCAAGGCGGCCTTGGATCGCCTGCAATCCACGACGGTGGCCACGTCCATTCGGGAGACCACGGGAAGACGGCTGCACCGCTTCTCGTGGATCAACGAATGGAAGGAACTGGCCGATACCAAGGGCACGCCCTTAGGGCTGGAGCTGATCCTGCCGGACTGGTTTTACGCGGGCGTCATGGATGCCGCGCTGGTGCTGACCATCGACCCAGCGTATTTCCGGCTCACGGGCGGCATCGAGCGATGGCTGTACCGGCTGGTGCGCAAACACGGCGGGCGACAGCCGGGTGGTTGGCAATTCGATTTCCGACACCTGTATCGGAAATCGGGCAGTGCCACGCGCTTCTCAGACTTCGCCTACGACCTGCGCGCACTGGTCGCGCGGCAGTCGCTGCCCGGCTACGTCCTAGGCATCGAGCGGATGCCGGACAACAGCGCCGAGCTGCTGACCTTCCGGCCCGTGCCGTTCGCGGCACGGGGATAAACGGTGCGCAGCTTGTGGACGGGCTCGTGCTATCAGGAGTACGAGGTATCGTGCTATCGGGAGTACGACTCTCGTGCTATCAGGAGTACGGATCGGCCGCAAAGCCAATAACGGCGCGGGTTTCGGCCTCCCCTAACTTCCCTAACTTAAAACATCTAACTGGTAGTAGAAGCGCCGCACCTCGGTGGAAAACCGCCACGCGGCGCGAAGCACAGCGGCAACAACCGGGCTTTCCAACAGGGAGGGCCAGGCCATGATCGTCGCGCTGCTCAACCAGAAAGGCGGCGTCGGCAAAACCACGCTGGCTACCCACATCGCTGGCGAGCTGGCGATGCGCGGCCAACACGTCGTGTTGCTGGACGCCGACCCGCAAGGCTCCGCGCTGGACTGGACGCAGCGCCGCAGCCAGCAAGGTTTGCCAAGGCTGTTCAGCGCCGTGGGCCTCGCACGCGAAACGCTGCACCAGGAAGCGCCAGAACTCGCCAGGCGGGCCGATCACGTCGTCATCGACGGGCCGCCGCGCATCGCCGCCTTGGCGCGCTCCTCGCTGCTGGCGGCCGAGCGCGTGCTGATCCCGGTGCAGCCCAGCCCCTACGACCTGTGGGCCAGCGCCGAGATGGTGGCGCTGATCCGCGAGGCGCAGGTGTTTCGGCCTGCGCTGCGCGCGGCCTTCGTCATCAACCGGCGCGTGAGCACCACGGTGATCGGACGCGAAGCACGCGGCGCGCTGGCCGAGCAGCCGCTTCCTGCGCTGCGCGCGGAAGTGCATCAACGCATCGTGTTCGCCGACAGCGTGGCTGCTGGCCGGCTGGCACGCGAGACGGCGCCGGACAGCGTCGCCGCGCGCGAAATCACCGCACTGGTGGACGAACTGCTGCGGTGGCCGACATGAGCAGCCCCGCCAGCAAGCGCACGACAAAGCGCGTCGGCATCGGCGCGCGTCCGCCCGCGAATCCGCACGCCGAGGCGTGGATTCGCCAGGGCGACGCCGATGCGCTGGGCAAGGGCGACCTCTACACCGCACGCCTGACGCTCGACATCACGCCCGCAATGCGGGCGCGCATCAAGGTGTCGGCGTTCACGCAAGGCGTGACGGTGGCCGAACTGCTGCGCGGCCTGCTGGAGCGCGAGTTTCCAGAACAACGCAGGGAGAACACACCATGACCGCATCCGCTTCGTCTGCCCCCGCGCCTGTTGCCTTCGCGGCCACGGCTGCACCGTCGCCGCCACTCCTAGCACACGCGACGGGGCCAACATCAACGCCGCTAACGCGCGTTTCGCTGGCCTTCCTGGAGCACCGTTTCAAGCTCTACCTGCGCTTCGGCGAACCGGCGCGCACGCTGCGGCTCGACCGCTGGCGCAGTCTCGCCGTATTCATGCCGAATGCCATGTTCTGCCGCATTCGCTGGCAGTCCACCGACTACGGCACTGTTCGCTGGCAGCTCATGGTGATGCAGGCTTGCACGCCGCTGGACGCGGCGCAGCGCATCCCCGGTGTGCAGCCGGGCGCACGCCTGCTGCTGCACACCGAGGGCGAGAACCAGGTGCGCGCCGTGCTGGAGCGCATCGACGCCATCGAGGCGCTGGGGATCGCGCCATCCGCCGCTTCACCCGCGTACTGGCGCACGCTCGCCAACCGGCTCGCTGCGCGCCTGCCGCTGCCCGAATACACCGCCGAGCGGCACGCCGGATGGCTCATCGGGAGGGCGCTGCCATGACCGCCGTTTCGACTGTCGGCACCGCGCCGCGTCCTCGCTCACGCCTGCGCGCTCGCATCGTGCTCGCGTGCCTGTCTGCCTGCGGCCTCGCTGCGCTGGCCTGGGCGTCCTTCGTGCATCCGCTGCCGCGCATCATCTACAACCCGTCCGACAGCGTGGCGGTCGGCTGGTATCGCGTGGAACCGCTCCACCAGCGTACCGACTCGCTGCACCAGCCTTTGTCCGTTGGCAGCATCGTCTTGACCACGTTGCCGGCAGACACCGCCGCGCTGGCCGCGCAGCGCCGCTACCTGCCGGCGCGCGTGCCGCTGCTCAAGCGCGTGGGCGCCGTCGCGCCGCAAACGGTGTGCGTGTTTGATGCGCTGGTCTGGATCGACGGCGTGCCGGTGGCCGCCGTGCTGCCCGCCGACCGGCTGGGCCGTCCGCTGCCTTCCTGGCGGCAGTGCCGCCAGCTTCGGCCTGGCGAACTGTTCCTCTTGAGCGTGACCAACCCGGCGTCGTTCGACAGCCGGTATTTCGGGCCGGTCAGCGCATCCGCCGTGATCGGCGTCGCGCATCCGATCTGGCTGGAATCCCGCCCATGATGGCCGTCGATTCGCTGCACGTTGCCATGCATCTCATCGTGCCATCGGGCGTGTCGTCCTGCTGGTCGTCGCCGTGTCGTCGCGCGTGCAGTGCGGGTGCATTCGCACCGCACTTCGCGCTGTCTCCGGCGCAGCCGTCCAACGTGCAGGCGTCTTGCCTCGAACGCGCCCGGCCTGCGGCCGTATCCGCGTTCGCCGGCGCGCTGGCTGCTGGTGCAGCAGCGCCACCGGGCCGCGATTGCCGGGAGCGGATGCGGGAGGCAAATGCGGAAGGCAAGACAAAAGGGGGCGGCACCTGTCGGCCCGCAAAGCCTGTCTGCACGTGGGGGTGGCGCGGCACGGCGCGGCTTCGCCGCCGTGCCGCTTGGGGCGCGAGGCCCGCGCCGGTACAGGCATGTCCGCGTGCTTTGCACGACCGGACACGCCACAGCCTTCAGGGAGCGCAGCCATGAGCAACCGCCGCGATGAAGATTTCCGCATCCGCCCCAGCGCCCCGAAGAACCGAGGCAAGGGCCAAGGTCAGAGCTTCGTTTCCAAGGTACTCAAGCAGGCAGGCAAGGCCAGCAGCGGCAAGTCCTCAGTGCGCCGTCCAGGCGGAACCGGCAAGGGCGCGGACACCGGCCAGCGGCCCGGTTCGCGCCTGGGGCGCGGCCACACGGCGGCGCGCTTCGCGGGGGCGAAGCTCACGCCCATGTCGCGGCGCGTGACCATCAAGACGCTGCTGGTCAACCAGCGCCAGGCCAGCCCGCAGTCGCTCGCCAAGCACCTGCGCTACATCGAGCGCGATGGCGTGGGCCGCGATGGCGAGCCGGGCCAAGCCTACGGGCCGCAGACCGATGCCGCCGACCTCGACGCCTTCAAGGAACGCTGCGCCGACGACCGACACCATTTCCGCTTCATCCTCTCGCCCGAGGATGGCGCCGAGCTGGAAGACCTGCGCACCTACACGCGGCACCTCATGGGCCGCATGGAAGCCGACCTGGGCACGGGCCTCGATTGGGTGGCCGTCAACCACTGGAACACCGACAACCCGCACACGCACATAGTCGTGCGCGGGCGCGACGACACCGGCAAAGACCTCATCATTGCGGGCGACTACATCGCCGATGGCTTCCGCCATCGCGCCGCCGAGCTGGCGACCGAATGGCTGGGGCCGCGCACCGAGCTGGAGATCCAGCAGACCTTGCAGCGCGAGGTGAAGCAGGAGCGGTGGACGAGCCTGGATCGCACCCTGCAACGCGAGGCCGGCGACGACGGCCGAGTGCAGATCGAACGCTTCAACGAACCGAGACTGCAACGCCAGCGCCTGTTGCTGGTTGGCCGGCTGCAACGCTTGCAGCGCCTGGGCCTGGCCGACGAAATGCAGCCCGGCACCTGGGCCGTCCACGCCGACGCGGGAAAGACCCTGCGCACCCTGGGCGAGCGTGGCGACATCATCCGCACCATGCAGCGGGCCATGCGCGGCGAGCCGCGCGAGCTGGCAGTGTTCGAGCCGGGCGACGATGGCCGAACCATTCTCGGGCGCGTAGCCGCGAAGGGGCTGGCCGACGAGCTGCGCGACCGGGGCTATCTGGTCATCGACGGCGTGGACGGCAAGGCCCACTACGTCGCGCTCAATGCCCGCGACGAGCTGGCGAACTATCCGACCGGCGCCGTGGTGGCGGTGAAGGGATCGGCCGACGTGCGTGCGGCCGACAAGAACATCGCCGCACTGGCGAGCGGTGGCCTGTACCGCACCGACCATCATCTGGCCGTCGCGCAGGGGCAGACAGTGCCGGGCCGTGATCCGCAGGAAGTCGTCGCGGTCCACGTCCGCCGGCTGGAAGCCCTGCGCCGCGCCGGCATCGTGGAGCGCGTGGCCGAGGGACTTTGGAAGGTGCCGGACGACCTGGCCGAACAGGGCCGCCGCTACGACGCGCAGCGTCTGGGCGGCGTGGCGGTGGAACTGAAATCGCACCTGCCCATCGAGCGGCAGGCCCGCGTGATTGGGGCCACTTGGCTCGACCAGCAATTGATCGGCGGCGGCTCGGGCCTGGGCGACCTCGGCTTTGGCAGCGAGGCCAAACAGGCGATGCAGCAGCGCGCCGACTTCCTGGCCGAACAGGGATTGGCCGTGCGGCGCGGCCAGCGCGTGATCCTGGCGCGCAACCTGCTGGGCACACTGCGCAACCGGGAACTGGCGCAGGTCGCCAAAGACATTGCGGCCGAAACTGGCTTGGAGCATCGACCCGTGTCCGATGGGCAGCGCGTGGCCGGCATCTACCGGCGCTCCGTCATGCTTGCCAGCGGGCGCTACGCGATGCTCGATGACGGCATGGGGTTCAGCCTGGTGCCGTGGAAACCGGTGATCGAGCAGCGAATGGGGCAGCAGCTTGCCGGGACGGTGCGCGGCGGCGCGGTGTCATGGGAGATTGGGCGGCATCGGGGGCCAACCATTTCTTGAGTCAAGGTAATGCCACAAGCCGGTGGGAAAAATTAGATCCTATTTATTGATGGTTGATCAATCCAAAGCATTACCAAAGGTTGGGATGCCAGAATTAAAATTTTCTGTAATTTCGGATACATGGTCACATTCAAAGGCACGCTATCGCGTATCTGGATTGATGGTTTCAGACCAGCACCGCATGCGCCTTCCGCAGAATTTGGGGCAAATCCACGATGAAGAGAATAATTTGGACGTTCTGGTTTTTTGCGCTGGCATTGAGCGCTCTATGGCTTTTTACCGATACGCTCTGGCCTGCGCAGTCCAACTACTTCGCCCTGCGAACGGTATGGATTCAATACAGCGGCGTACTGGCCATCGGCGCGATGTCCGTGGCGATGGTGCTGGCCACGCGCCCTGCGTGGCTGGAGCCCAGCTTGAACGGACTGGACAAGATGTACCGCCTGCATAAGTGGCTCGGCATCGCCGCTCTGGCCGCTGCGACAGTACACTGGCTGTGGGCGCAGGGTACCAAGTGGGCCGTAGGCTGGGGCTGGCTGACGCGCCCGGCGCGCAAGCCCCGCGCAGCGGCTGATTCAATGGGCTCCATTGAATCGGCGCTGCGTGGCTGGCGCGGACTGGCCGAGGACTTGGGCGAATGGGCCTTCTACGCCGTCGCGGTGCTACTGGTACTGGCTTTGGTCAAGCGCTTTCCATACCGGCTGTTCGCCAAGACGCACCACTGGATGGCAGCGATCTACTTGGTGCTGGCCTTCCACACCTTGGTGCTGGTTCAGTTCTCCTACTGGGCGCAGCCCGTGGGCTGGGCTTTGGCTATGCTGCTGGCGAGCGGCACGGTATCGGCGGTGTGGGTGCTGCTGGGCCGGGTCGGTGCGCAGCGCACCACGCACGGTGTCATCGAATCGCTGCAGACCTACTCTGCGCTGAACGTGCTGGAAACCACCCTGCGAATGGACCCGGCCTGGCCCGGCCACCGGCCCGGACAGTTTGCCTTCGCCATGTCCAACCCGAAAGAAGGCCCGCACCCCTACACGCTAGCCTCAGCCTGGGTGCCGGAAGACCGGCGCATTACCTTCATCACCAAGGCGCTGGGCGACCACACCCGCCGGCTGCCTGAGCGCCTACGGGTAGGCGACCAGGTAACGGTCGAGGGGCCTTACGGCTGCTTCACTTTCGACGACGAGAAGGCCCGCCAGATCTGGATCGGCGCCGGCATCGGTATCACGCCATTCATTGCGCGCATGAAGTATTTGGCGCAGCATAAAGGCCAAGACGCACGCCCGGTCGATTTGTTTCATCCTACGAGCGACGTTGATCCGCAGGCCATCGAGAAACTGCGCGCCGACAGCCAGGCGGCCGGCGTTGTGCTGCACCTGCTCATCGACAAGCAGAACGGTCGCCTGACGGGTGAACGCCTGCGTGCCATGGTGCCGGGTTGGAAAGACGCCAGCGTCTGGTTCTGCGGCCCCACGGCCTTCGGCCGCGCGTTGCGCGCCGACCTGCTGGCCCAGGGGTTGGAGCCAGAAGCCTTCCACCAAGAGCTTTTCGAGATGCGCTGAATGGAAGAAAGCATATGCGCGTATTGATCGTGGAAGACTCGCAAACGCTGGCCGAAGCCCTGAGCCAGAGCCTTCAGTCGGAAGGCTATGCCTGCGATACAGCAGCCGATGGCGTGTCCGCGCTGAAGTTTCTTGCCAGCTACCGGTACGACGCCATCATTCTGGACTTGATGCTGCCCCGGCTGGACGGCTTTGGCGTGTTGCGCGCATTGAGCCGGGAGGCCCATGCCGCACCGGTATTGGTGCTCTCCGCGCGCGAACTGCTTGACGACCGGGTGCGGGCCTTGGATGCGGGTGCCGATGACTACCTGACAAAACCCTTCGAGCTGGCCGAACTGCTGGCTCGCCTGCGGGCGCTGGTGCGGCGTCCGCCGCAACGGGACGTTCCAGTTCTGCGCCACGGCGATCTGGAGGTCGATCCGCGCTCGCGCACCGCGAGGTTCAAGGGCATTGATCTTGGGCTCACGCCGAAGGAATATGGACTGCTCGACTTGCTGCTGCGTCGGCGCGGCGCCACGCTGTCGCGCCCGCAGATTTTTGAACATTTGTACGACAGCCGCAGCGATGCATCGGACAAGGTGGTGGAGGTGATCGTCAGCACCTTGCGAACCAAGCTCGCCCAGTGCGGCCTGGATGAACTGATCGTGACACGACGTGGCTTCGGCTACATACTGCCCTGAACGATGGTACGTCCCGATTCCGAAGCCCTCTCTGATGCGAGTCAAGGCAGATCCTGGTCCTTGCAGCGGCGGCTGGCTGCCAGCCTGGTGATCTGCATTGGAGGAACCTTCGCCATCCTGTTTCCCGTCCTCGACTACTGGATCGACCACGAAATCTACCGACGGATGGATACCACCCTGATGCAACGATCAGCGGCGGTGGGGCGCGTGCTGCAGGAGTTGGATGCGAGAAAGCTCGAAAGCCTCATGCCGGAATACGAGCCTGGCGGGCATACCGAGTTCTTCACGGTCTTCGATTCGCAGACCCACCGGACCTTGCTGCGTTCGCCCAGCAGTGCTGGGGCCGAGCTGGCGCTTGGACCGGTGGAGCAAGGCACCCCACGCTACTACGACGTGATACTCCCGGACGGCCACGCGGGCCGCGCGCTGGCGACGCGCGTGCCGGTAAGAGGTGAGGAATCTCGATTGCTGGTTGTGGCAACAGAACGTCGGGATTGGGATCAAACCGAACGGCGCATCCACTTCACGCTCCTGGGCGGTATCGTGCTGGCGACGCTCCTGGCCACAGGCCTGGCGCTGCTCATGGTTCGGCGCATCGTGGTCATGCTGGAGCGCGTCGGCGTGCAACTGGCCGACCTGCGTTCGGATCGGCCGATTGCGCGGATCGGAGCGGACTTTCCACGCGAACTGCGGCCGTTTGCCGAAGCCTTCAATCAGGGCTTGCATCACCTGTATGCGGCCATTGCCCGCGAGCGCCGCTTCTCCCGCGACGTGGCCCACGAGTTGCGCACGCCCTTGGCAGAAATCCGCATCAGCGCAGAAAGCGCTTTGATCGATGCCGACCCGACCCAAATCCAGCGCGCCCTGAATGCAACGATCCAGGCCAGTTCACGCATGCAGCGCAGTGTGGACACTCTGCTGTTGTTGGCGCGGCTTGAATCCGGCCAACACACACTTGCGCTTGATCCTCTGGATCTAACAGCTTTGCTGCAAGAGTTGCTGGCGGGATTCAACGTCCAGCAAATGGCACCCAAGTCACCTATCCGTGTGACTTTGCCTGAATCGGCATGGGTGCAAAGCGATCAGGGCGTGATCGAACGCATCGTCTCCAACCTCTTGCGCAATGCCATCGAATACGCGCCCGAAGGCGACGACATTCAATGTAGGCTGGAGCGCGCGGCTTCCGGCTGGATGTTGACCATCGTCAACACAGCTCCCAATTTGCAGGCATCCGATCTGGATCAATTCGGACTTCGCTTCTGGCGCAAGGATTCCGAAGGTGGCACGGCGCACCACGCCGGGCTGGGACTTGCACTGGCCCTGGCGCTCGCGCATGCCATAGACCTGCCGCTGGCGTTCTCACTGGACAACGGTCGGCTGTCCGCGCGGCTTGGCCCTTGGCCACCGCTGCTCTGAGATTGACGCAGATCTACACCGCAGTGCCGAACATGGCTCCCACGCCCGCTGTCACCGCCATGGCAAATGTGCCCCAGAACGCGACGCGCAGCGCACTTTTGAAGAGCGGCGTACCACCCACGGCAGCGGCCGCAGCGCCGAGAAGGGCCAGGAAGACAATCGCCGTCGCGACGATCCAATAGAGCAGGCTCTGCTCCGGCGCCAACAGAACCACGGCCAGCGGCATGGCCGCACCCACCGCGAAGCTCCCAGCGGACGCCATGGCGGCTTGCAGCGGGCGAGCGCTCAAGGTTTCAGAAATGCCCAATTCATCGCGCGCGTGCGCGCCCAGCGCATCATGCGCCATCAATTGCGTGGCGACCTGATCCGCGAGTCGATGATCCAGGCCACGCCGGACATAGATGGCCGTTAGTTCCCGATGCTCTGCTTCCGGACTGTTTTCCAGTTCATCACGTTCCCGCGCCAAATCCGCCTTCTCCGTATCAGCTTGTGAATAGACCGACACGAACTCGCCTGCAGCCATGGACATGGCACCGGCTACCAACCCCGCGATGGCCGTGGTCATGATGCTGGCATGGCTTGCATGGGCAGCAGCCACGCCTGCAACCAGGCTGGCCGTGGAAATGATGCCGTCATTGGCACCCAGAACAGCGGCGCGCAGCCATCCGATATGTTCAGTGCGGTGACTTTCAGGGTGGGCGCGGTGGTGAAATTTGGTCATTGGAGATTCGAATCCATATAAAGCAGCCTGAGGCCAGTAGGTCAGGGGCGACGACCGGGAAGCATGCGAACCAGTGTGTTGTCACGCATGACGTAGTGGTGCAACAGCGCCGCCATCGCATGCGATCCGATCAAGACATAGCCCAATGTCGCCAGCGCCTCATGGACATCCTTGAGTTGGCGCGACAAAGCAACGTCGGTGCCGATCAGAGAGGGAATGGGCAAGCCAAACAGAACAATCGGCTTGCCCGCCGCACTCAAGGTGAGCCATCCGAGCAGCGGCATGGCGAGCATGAAGCTGTAGAGCGCATAGTGCATGACATCGGCGAGCGTGGCCTGCCAGCGTGGCATGGGTGGTTGGATCGCGGGCTTCACGCCCGCCTGGATGCGCACCCCGATACGGATCACGACGATCACCAGAACGCTGAGGCCCAGCAGGTAGTGCAAGGACTTCATGGCGTCTCTCAAGGCGCCCTTGGGTGCCAGTCCGCGCAGCTCCATGCTCGCATAGACCGCGATGATGAGAAGCACAGTCAGCCAATGCAGTCCTATGACCAAAGGACTGAAACGGTATTCGGAATTCCTGACATTCATGGTGTATAGCTCCGATGTTTGAGGTAGCAAAGGCGCACCGCTAGCATATCAGAGCAAGTTACTGAAAAGTCAGTTTATCGATTGCTTGCTGCTCAAAGCAGGCGTTTCGCCGAAATACATCGTACTGAGCAAATTTCGCTTTCTCCAAAGCTTTCTCAAAGCTTCACCGAAGAACATGAGCCGATCTTTTACAAGAGATCGACCGCATGTTTCGCCTCATTAACCTCGCGCACCGCTTCATATGCGACGGATTTTCAATCCGCGCTGTGTGCTTTCTACTCTGCTCTACGTCGTTTGGGGCGGCACAAGCATGAGCTTCCCGACCTTGAAAGCGGCGGGCACCGCCAGCCGAACCAAGACCTTGGCCCTGTCCGCCGTCAGTGTGGCAGTTCTAGCTGCCGTAGGGTACGGCTGGTGGGCTTGGACAACGCAGCAGACAACCGTGGCCGATAGAGACGCGAGCGAGGCTGTCGCCCAACCGAACGCTGGCGGCGTTCACCTCAACGCCGCTCAGCTTCACGCGCAGGGTGTGGAAACCGCACTCGTCAAGGATGCCGCAGTGATACCGCTGGATGGCTTACCCGCGCAGACGGTGGCACCACTCTCGGCCAGCGCGCAGGTCGTGGCGCCCTATGGCGGTGTGGTGACGCGCGTTCTGGTCGATGAAGGCACCGCAGTGCGCCAAGGACAGGCGCTGGCGCGCATCCAGAGCAAGGACGTTCTGGCTTCGCAGGCTGATCTGGCGCGTGCCCGCACCGAAGCGGCGGTGGCCGCGGCGCAGGCCCGGCGCGATGCCACGCTATTGGCCGAGGGCATCATCCCAGCCACGCGCAACGAGCAAACCCAGGCGCGCGCGGCGGCTGCGCAAAGTACGTTGCAAGAGGCCAATGGCGCCCTCGCACGGCTTCGACCCGTTAGCGGCGGGCAGGCCGGCGAGTATGAATTGCTGGCGCCTTTGTCCGGGCGAGTGATGCGTCGTCACCTGAGCCTCGGGCAGGCGGTTGCGCCGCTCGACATCGCCTTTATAGTGGCTCAGCCTGGTCCGCTGGATGTCAGCGTCGCGGTTCCGCTGCGCTGGCGCTCGGATCTCCACCCAGGCTTGGAAGTGCGTCTTCCCGATGGCACGATCGCTCGCGTGACGGCTGTTGGTGGCGACACTGACCTCAGTAGTCAGAGCCTGCGGGTACGTGCCCGCGTCGATGCAGATCAGGCAGGGGCAGACCGCTATGCGGCCGGGCAGCAGATCAGTGTCGCGCTGTTGCTGCCAGCACCGCAGGGCACCTTGAGCGTGCCATCGTCCGCACTGCTGCCAGCGGGCAGCGCCCACGTGCTCTACGTTGCTGAGCCGTCATCGCAAGACAAGCAAGGCGACCTACACGTCCGCGCTGTTCCGGTGCAACTGCTGGGGCAAGACGAATCAGAGGCGTCAAGCGCCGTGCGTGCCGTCTCGCCAGACACTGCGCCGCTTGCGGCAGGCATGCAGGTCGTCGTGCGCGGTACGGCACTGCTCAAATCCATCATTCCATTGCAATGAGGGGCGACCACGCATGTTGTCCCGTCTGATTGAATTTTCCCTGCGCCAACGTGCGCTGGTACTGCTTGGCGTGCTGGCTTTGGCGGGTGCGGGCCTGGCGGCCTTCCTGCAACTGCCGATCGACGCCTATCCGGACATTTCCCCAACGCAGGTCAAGCTGATTATCAAGGCCCCTGGCATGACGCCCGAGGAGGTGGAGTCGCGCGTGATCACGCCGCTGGAGATGGAGTTGCTCGGCGTGCCGCGGGGCGTGATGCTGCGCTCCACGGCCAAGTACGCCATCGCCGACATCACGCTGGACTTCGCCGAAGGCAGCGACATCTACTGGGCGCGTCAGCAGGTGGCTGAACGCTATGCCGGTGTTTCGGGCAGTCTGCCCGACGGCGTCAGCGGCGGGCTGGCACCGATTTCGACGCCGCTGTCAGACGTGTTCATGTTCACCATCGAAGGCGGCAGCCTCACGCTGAGCGAGCGGCGCGCCCTGCTGGACTGGACGCTGCGCCCGGCCCTGCGCACGCTGCCCGGCGTTGCCGATGTCAACGTGCTGGGCGGCGAAGCCAAGAGCTTTGCCGTGGTGCCTGATCGCGCGCGGCTTTCCGCTGCGGGCCTCGGCTTCTCGGACGTCATCACTGCGATCGGCCGCAACAACCGCAACGACGGCGCGGGCCGCCTGGATGCGGGCGAGGACACGCTGATCGTGCGCGCCGAAGGCGCGATCCACACTTTGGACGATTTATCCCGTCTGATCCTGCGCGCGGGGGCCAATGGCACGGCCCCAGTTCGCCTGGGCGACGTGGCCCAGGTGCGCATCGAAGGCGTGACTCGCTATGGCGCAGTCACCCGGGACGGCGCGGGCGAAGCGGTGGAAGGCATCGTGGTGGCGCTGCGCGGGGCCGATGCTTCGGCGCTCGTGAAGGCCATTCGCGCCCGGCTGGACGAGGTGGCTCCCAGCCTGCCGCCCGGCGTCAAGGTGGTGCCGTTCTATGACCGCAGCACGCTGATCGAGCGCGCCGTGGGCACGGTGGAAAGCGCCTTGCTGGAAGCGACGGTACTGGTCGTCATCCTGCTGCTTCTGTTCCTCGGCGAGCTTCGCGCCGCGCTGGTGGTGGCGGTGATGGTGCCTTTGGCGGCGCTGGGTACCTTCTTGCTGATGCGCCTTGTCGGCATGAGCGCCAACCTGATGAGCCTGGGTGGGCTCGCAATCGCCATCGGCATGCTGGTGGATGCTGCCGTGGTGGTGGTGGAAAACGCCGTCAGTCGGCTCGACCCGCACGCGCCCAGTGCGCACCAGCCGCGCCTGCACCGCATATTCGCCGCGGCGCGCGAGGTCGCCATGCCTGTGGCCTCGGGCATCCTCATCATCTGTCTGACCTTCATGCCCCTGCTCACGCTGCAAGGGTTGGAAGGCAAACTGTTTGTGCCGGTGGCGCTGACCATCGTGTTCGCCCTGGGCGTCTCGCTGCTGCTGTCGCTCACGCTGGTGCCGGTGCTGGCCTCGCTGCTCCTCAAGGAACACGCGCACACCGAGCCGTGGGTGATGCGCTGGGCCACGCGCCTGTACCAACCGCTGCTGGAGGCTGCGCTTCACCACCCGCTACGCGCATCGGCGGTCGCTATCGCGGCCCTGGCATTGGGTGTGGTGGCCTACCTCGGCACGGGCAAGGCGTTCATGCCGACGATGGATGAGGGCGATATCCTGCTGCAACTGCAAAAGCCGCCGTCCATTGGGTTGCAGCGCTCGCTGGAGATTGACCTGGCGGTGCAGAAGGCCATCGGTGCGGCGGTGCCCGAGGTGCGGCACAGCATCGGGCGGGTGGGCTCGGACGAGCTGGGGCTCGACCCGATGGGCCTGAACGAAACCGACCTGTTCATGCAGCTCGCACCGCGCAAGGATTGGCATGCAGCCGACAAGGACGCGTTGAGTGCCGAGATACGCAAGGTGATGGATGCCTTCCCCGGCCTGGAATTCGGCTTTACCCAGCCCATCGAGATGCGCATCTCGGAAATGCTCACCGGCAGCCGGGGCGACGTGGCCGTCAAGCTGTTCGGCCCTGATCTGCAAACGCTGGGCGATCTGGCGCAGCGCATGGCCGCTCGCATCGAGAAAGTGCCCGGTGTGCGCGACGTGCTCACCCAGGCCAGCGACAGCGTGGAATACCTGCAGGTGAAGGTGGATGCGCAGGCGGCCGGTCGCGCCGGACTGGCCGTGACGCAGGTTCAGGACGAGCTGCGTGCGCAGCTCGAAGGCGTGCCGGCCGGGCTGGTGATCGAGCCGGACAGGCGCACGCCCATCGTGGTGCGCGGGGATGCCCGGCTGCGCGGATCGGCCGAGCGGTTCAAGGACTTGCAGCTCGCCCGTGGCGATCAGGGCGAGATCCCCCTAGCCTCGCTGGCGCGCATCGCCACCACCGATGGCCCCGTGCTGGTGCGGCGCGAGAACGGTTCGCGCTTCGCGCTGATCCAGTCCAGCGTGAGCGGGCGCGATCTGGTCGGCTTCGTAGATGAAGCGCGCGAAGCCGTGGCGCGCGACGTGCCGCTGCCGCCCGGCTACCGCGTCGAATGGGGCGGGCAGTTTGAGAACCAGCAACGTGCAGCGGCCCGCCTAGGCATGGTGGTGCCGGTGGCCCTGGGGCTGATTTTCTTCGTGCTGTTCATGACCTTCGGCTCGGTGCGGCAGGCCGCGCTCATCCTCGGCAACGTGCCGTTTGCCATGGTCGGCGGCGTGGCAGCGCTGTGGCTGTCGGGGCAGTACCTGTCGGTGCCTGCTTCGGTCGGCTTCATCGCGCTGCTGGGCATCGCCGTGCTCAACGGATTGG
The DNA here is from genome assembly GCF_002188465.1 of Pigmentiphaga sp. NML080357. Classification (GTDB taxonomy): domain Bacteria; phylum Pseudomonadota; class Gammaproteobacteria; order Burkholderiales; family Burkholderiaceae_B; genus Pigmentiphaga. Next base: position 255,587 of record NZ_NINW01000022.1, read on the forward strand.
TGCTGGTGACGCACTTCAACCACCTGCACGCGCTAGGCCTGCCCATGGAACAGGTGGTGCGCGAAGGTTCGCTGCGACGGCTGCGCCCCGTGCTGATGACGGCTTCCATCACCGCCTTTGGCCTGGTGCCCCTGCTGCTGGCCAGTGGCCCTGGCTCTGAGATCCAGCGCCCACTCGCCATCGTGGTGATTGGCGGACTGGTCAGTTCCACGGCGCTGACCCTGGTCCTGCTGCCGGTGCTGTACCGGCGATTCGGCCAGGCCATCTCCTCACAACAAGGAGTCCACGCATGAACGGATTGAAAGAAGCGCAACTGGTGCGCCTGAATCTGGTGTTTCCACCCACGCTCGAAGACGCCGTCACCGATGCCCTGATGGCCGACCCGGTGCTGCCAGGGTTCACCCTGTTGCACGCCGAAGGGCATACCGGCGACTTCGCGCGCGCGTCCATTCGCGAGAAGGTTCGCGGCCGTGTGGATCGGCGCGTCATCTGGGTGTTGATCGAATACGAACAACTGGAACAGGTCCTGGCGCATCTGCGCCAGCGCATCGCGTCTAGCGATGTCCGCTGGTGGGTGGAGTCGGTGTTGGCAAGTGGAAGACTGGTATGACGAGTAAAAACAAAGGATGCAGCCTGGTACTACCGGCTGGTGCCGTCATGGTGGCTATCGCGGTTTTGACATTTCATCCCGCGCAAGCGCGCGCCGATGATCTCTCCTGGCTACCTGCGCAGGTGCAAGTCGAAGCAGCGATGAAAACCCAGCCGGTCGTGAATGCCGCAGCCGCTCGCTTGGACGCGGCTGCTGCCACGCAAAGCGCCCTTGAAGCCGGTAGCCACGAGTTTGAACTCAGTAGCGGCCTACAACGTCGCAACGTGACCAACGAAGCGCATCGCTACAACGAATGGGAAATCCAGCTCAGCCGTGCTGTTCGCTTGCCAAACAAGGCGCGTCTGGATCGGGAGATCGGCAGCCGCACCCGCGGCGTGGCCGGTATGCGCCTTGAAGATGCCGAGCACCAGATGGCAAGGCGACTGCTGGAAGTCTGGGCCGGATGGCTGCGCAGTTTCATCGTGGCTGACGAGATGCAAGCGCAGGAAAAGTTGCTTATTCGTGAGCAGGAAGCAATGGCCCGGCGCGTGGCCCTGGGCGATGCCGCGCGGCGGGACAGCGACGTTTTGCAAGCCGAACGCGCACTGCTTGCGGCCCAGGTTAGCGCCGCGCGCGATGCAGAACGGGAAGCACGACAGACGTTGGTGATTGAGTTCCCCGGCATTGAGATTCCCGCACGGCCATCCACCCTGCCAGATCCCGATCCCTTGCCGGGCGGGGTACAGGAGTGGCTGGCGCGAATTGTGCGACAAAGCGTCGAAATCGGCATTGCCGATGGAGAGGCGGCTCGCCTTGCCAAGGTGGCCGAGCGCGCTCGCGCCAACCGCACGCCCGACCCCACCGTCGGGGTACGCATGATGTCTGAACGCGGCGGGGCGGAACGTGTCATTGGCGTTGTCTTGACGGTGCCATTTGGCACGGACTATCGCAGTGCAATGGCCGCCACGGAAAGCGCCAACGCGGCGGCCGCAGAGGCCGAGGCGCTCGGCGTGCGGCGCGCGGTGGAGCAAGGTGCGTGGGTCGCCGTGCAAGCAGCGGATAGTAAGCGCACGCAGTGGCAATCATTCACGCAGGCGCTGGCCGCGCAGACCACGGCCAGCAACCGCACGCGGCGGGCTTGGGAATTGGGAGAGGCCCCCTTGGCCGAATACCTTTTGACGCTGCGCAACCTGCGCCAGACACGACTAGCCGAGGCACAGGTTCGCGTCGATGCGCTGCAAGCATCGGCACTGGTGCGTATCGATGCGCATGCGCTGTGGCATTCGAAGGAGGCACATGCCGATGCCCCCCAATGAATTCCGACTACTGGGCAACGCCCCACTATCCAACGCACTATTCGCACCTCGATTCTTAATCACTCATTTAGCGCTACCAGCGGGTGCGGCGCTGATCATCAGCAGTCTATTGATGGATGGCGGTGGGGACTTCTGGGTCGCCGATCATCTCTATCGCTTGCAGGGCAGCCGATGGGCTTTGCGGGATGCCTGGCTAACCAACAACCTGCTGCATCGGGGTGGGAAGAATCTTTCCACCTTGCTGGCAATTGTGGTTGCAGCAACGTGCATCTGGGCTTGGAGAAAAAAACGTAGCAACAATTGCACAGCACACCTACGCTGGCCGCTACTGTATCTTTTTTGTGCGTACGTGATCGCGGCACTGACGGTTTCGGCGCTGAAATCGTTCACTAACATGGATTGCCCCTGGAACTTGGTGCGCTATGGCGGAGCGCGAGTGTTTGTGGGCCTGTTTGAAACACGCCCGCCCGGTATGCCGCGCGGTGTGTGCTTTCCCGCAGGGCATGCAAGTGCCGGATATGCATGGGTCAGCCTCTATTTCTTTACCTTGATGGTTCGTCCTGCCTGGCGTTGGATGGCCTTGGCCGCAGGTTTGATGATAGGTGCCATCTTTGGATGGACCCAGCAGGTGCGCGGAGCCCATTTCCTTTCTCATGACTTGTGGACACTCCTGATTTGTTGGGTCGTTGCCTTGGGTCTTTTCATGGTCTGGCAACGCTGGTTTGTTGGTGGCTCAGGCGATGTCCATTCATCGGGGTTCCAAGCATGAGAACTTTCAAACAGGCTCTCGGTCTGGTGCCGCGATTCAGAACTGCAAACCTCAAGAACCTAAGCCATTGGCGACCACAATGCAGCGTCGAGTGGCTGATCTTGATGACCAGTATTTTCTTTGCACTGGCCTGCAATGGTCTATTTTGGAGTAGCGCCTTAGGCGTCCAGTCCAGTCTACGCATGGGCACATCCGTACTGCTGTTTCTGGTGGGAATTCACAGTCTGCTGTTGAGTTTGGTTGTATGGCGCTGGAATGCCAGGGTTTTACTTGCGGTGCTGTTTGTTGCCTCTGCCCTCGCAACACACTACATGCGCAGCTTTCATATCTACCTCGATTCGAGCATGTTGCGCAATGTTCTAGCCACAGACTTCAAGGAAAGTCGCGAGCTACTGACGCCTGCATTGATTGCTCCACTAAGCCAACTGGCAGTAGTGCCGATTATTTTGCTTTGGCGAATCCGATTGGTCGGGCGTACTTGGCTGAAAGCAACCGTGTGGCGTATGGGATTAATGCTGTTTTCGGCACTGATGATTTCGGTCGGTGTCATGCTGTCATTTCAGGACATGTCCGCACTGATGAGAAATCATCGCGAAGTTCGATACTTGATTACACCGGGAAACTATCTGGTGGGCTTACCGAAGGCACTAAAAGGTTCCTCTATCACGCAGTCCGCCGAAAAGAAAACCATTGGAGCTGATGCCGTTGCAACAGTCAGGCCCGAAGGCAGTCGGCCACGTTTATTAGTCTTTGTCGTAGGCGAGACGGCTCGCGCCCAAAACTGGGGATTGAACGGCTATGCACGCGAAACAACGCCTCAATTGGCTCAGATAGGTGTGATCAATTTCTCCGACATGCACTCCTGTGGAACTAACACCGAGGTTTCTGTGCCTTGCATGTTCTCGTCCTTTGGTCGCCGAAACTACGATGAGGACAAGATTCGTTCACACCAATCCTTACTGCATGTTCTGGAGCGTGCTGGTATTACCACCTTATGGAGGGATAACCAGTCAGGTTGCAAAGGGGTGTGCGATGGTCTCGAAAATCAACGTCTAGGGAACGCACAAAGTCCCTCTTTATGCGTTGATGGTCGGTGTTTCGATGAGATTTTGCTTGAAGACTTACCAGCTCAGGCTCGCAAAATTCCCGGTGATCGTGTGATTTTTTTGCACCAGATTGGAAATCATGGCCCCAGCTACTTTCAACGATACCCAGCAGCGTATCGCAAATTCATCCCAACATGCGACACACCGGAAATGGGGAAATGCACCCGCGAACAGATCGTGAATAGCTACGACAACGCTATTCTCTACACAGATCATTTCCTAAGCCGAGCCATCAAACAATTGCAGGGGCTTTCCGACTACGACACAGCTATGATATTCGTCTCGGATCACGGCGAATCCCTGGGCGAGAAGGGTCTTTTTCTGCACGGCATGCCTTATGCGATTGCTCCACAAGAGCAGACTCGTGTTCCTTTGGTTATGTGGTTCTCTTCAACGTTTACGCAAAGTCGCGGGCTGAATATTGGCTGTTTGAGTGAGCGAGCCCGCTCTTATGCGGATCACGACGCATTGTTTTCGTCTGTCTTGGGGCTAATGCAGGTTAAAACAAGTGAGTACGATAGGAATTTCGATTTTTTCTTTGGCTGTGATGATAAGAATATATAAGAGTTGTTCTCATGAAAGATAAAAAACACACAATCGCAGCTGATTCCATGTCCGCATTCGAAAATAAACAAAAATCTCGCCGAGGAATATTGAGAATTTGGCATGCGTCCCATTACTCAATTCAGGGATTGCGCGCTGGATGGAATGAGCCGGCCTTTAGACTTGAGTCAGTATTTTCCTTTGTGTTGGTCCCATTGGCCTTCTGGTTGGGGCAGGGATGGGTCGAAGTCGCTCTTCTCTCAGGAAGTATCCTTATTTTGATGATTGTGGAGCTACTCAATACTGCTGTGGAATCGGCGATTGATCGTATTGGCCCTCAATGGCATGAGCTATCAAAGCGTGCAAAGGACATGGGAAGCGCTGCCGTGCTGTTAGCCACTTTGCTGACCGGGGGGGTTTGGCTGTCAGCACTCTGGCAAAGGCTGATTAATTAGCCGCGCAAATGAAATTAGACGAATTAAAGTGGAGTGAGCACAATGGAGCTTCGACATCTTCGCTGCTTTCTCATCGTTGCGGAGGAACTTCATTTCGCTCGCGCCGCTGAACGACTACATATCGACCAATCTCCACTTTCACGCACTATCAAAGAATTAGAAGAGGAACTTGGTGCTCGTTTATTCATTCGTACTACCCGAAGCACTCAACTAACCCGTGCCGGGCGACAGCTTTTGGAGCATGTCCCGCGCATTTTTACCGCATTGGATCAGGCCCGTGATGGCGTCAAGTCGGCCACCAACGGATTTTTAGGCCAGTTACGCATTGCCTTGTCTGATGGTGTAACACCCACACGATTGTCAACTTTGCTGGCGCGATGCCGTGAAGAGGACCCTGAAGTTGAGATGCGTCTGTTTGAGGTGCCGCTCGGGCTGCAGATCAAGGGTTTGCATGAAGATCTGTATGACGTAGGTTTTTCGATGGCAGAGGATGGAGGCGATGGTATCTTGGTCACACCTGCTTGGGAAGATGAACTGATGGTAGCGGTGCCAGCCCGCCATCCCGTGCTCGCCTTCAAACAGGTTCCGCTGAAAGAAGTGCTGCGCTATCCGTTGGCACTGGGCGACCCGGCGGTCTGCGAAGGCCACGCGCGGCAGATCGATCGTTTTCTGCGCAAGCTCGATCAGGAGCCGCTGATTGCGCAGCGCGTGGCAACCTTCGACGTGATGATGACGCTGGTTTCCGCTGGCCTGGCTTTGGGCCTAGCGGGCGAGGCGCATATCGCCTCCAGCCGCGAGCCGGGTGTCGTGGCCCGCCGCTTGGCAGGCAAGCCATACATGCTTACGACCTATCTGCTACGCCGCGATGCGGAGCCGTCCGAGATGCTGGCTCGGTTCATCGAGCGTGTGGCCTTCATTGATTCGGCAGACGGTATCGACGCTGCCGACGATGCCTGAACCATCCGACGAAAGGACTGGAATCATGAACAGAGTGATGCTACTGATGCTGACCGTCGCACTGACCGCATGTGGCTCGTCTCAACCTTCGGAAACCGTGGATTTCCTCGCGGCGCATCCCGAGCGCATCAAGGAGATTCAACGGCAATGCAAGGAAGATCGCACAAAAGTCGGTGATGAACTTTGCCGCCGTGCTGCCGAAGCCGCCAATCGGCGTTTCTTCGGTGACCGACCTGAGCAGAAGTCCAAATAGCTCTGTTGTAGTCGCTTCGCAGCGACAAAGTTCTCGCTGACACCTCACTACGCCGCAACGCGCTCCCGTCTGCGGCGTTTTTATTGCCTTCGCTCCTGCAAGAAATCAGGCTTTTTCGGCCTAAATCCCCGCCATAACGGTCTTTGACCGACCTATGCACACGCCTTGATCCTGATGCACGCGGCACGTTGTTGTGCCGTGATTGGAGGCGGGATCATGCAAGGGACGAACGTGCTGTTCGGTCAGATCGCCGTGGTATTCGGCATCGTGATCGCCGGCGTGTGGGCAGCCACACAATGGACAGCCGCCGCCCTGGGCTATCAGCTACGCCTTGGCTCGCCCTGGTTCGACTTCTTCGGTACGCCGGTCTATCACCCGTGGCGGCTGTTCGAGTGGTGGTTCTTCTTCGATGCCTACGCGCCCAGCGTCTTTGACATCGGCGGCGCCATTGCGGGTGGCAGCGGCCTGGTGGCCGTGCTGGTGGCCATCGGCATGTCGATCTGGCGCTCGCGGCAATCGCGCCTGGTCACGACCTACGGCTCGGCGCGCTGGGCGAACGCGGATGACATTCGCAAGGCGGGACTCACGCAGCCGGCCGGCGTGTTCCTCGGCCAGCACGACCGTCAGTACCTGCGGCATGAAGGGCCGGAACACGTCCTGACCTTCGCACCCACGCGCAGCGGTAAAGGCGTTGGCCTGGTGGTGCCGACGCTGCTGTCCTGGCCGGCCTCGGCCGTCATCCACGACATCAAGGGCGAGAACTGGCAGATCACCGCAGGCTGGCGCTCGCGCTTCTCGCATTGCCTGCTGTTCAACCCGACCGATGCGAAGTCAGCGGCCTACAACCCGCTGCTGGAGGTGCGTCGCGGCGCCCATGAGGTGCGCGACGTGCAGAACATCGCGGACATCCTGGTCGATCCCGAAGGCGCGCTGGAGCGGCGCAACCATTGGGAGAAGACCAGCCATGCTCTGCTGGTCGGCGCCATCCTGCACGTGCTCTATGCGGGCGAGGACAAGACGCTGCGCGGCGTCGCCAACTTCCTCTCCGATCCGGCTTGCCCATTCGAGCTGACGCTGCACCGGATGATGACCACGCCGCATCTCGGCTATGGCCCGCATCCGGTCGTCGCATCGGCGGCGCGCGAAGTGCTCAACAAGTCGGACAACGAGCGTTCCGGCGTGTTGAGCACGGCCATGTCGTTCCTCGGCCTGTACCGCGACCCTACGGTGGCCGAAGTCACGTCGCGTTGCGATTGGCGCATTGCCGACCTGATCGCGGCCGAGCATCCGGTATCGCTGTACCTTGTGGTGCCGCCTTCAGATATTTCGCGGACGAAGCCGCTGATCCGCCTGATCCTCAATCAGATCGGGCGACGGCTGACGGAATCGCTCGATGGCTCCGACGGCATCGAGCGCCGCCACAAGCTGCTGCTGATGCTTGACGAGTTCCCGGCGCTCGGGCGGCTCGACTTCTTCGAGACGGCACTGGCCTTCATGGCGGGCTATGGCATTCGCAGCTTTCTCATCGCGCAGTCGCTCAATCAGATCGACAAGGCGTATGGGCAGAACCATTCGATTCTGGACAACTGCCATGTCCGCGTGACGTTCGCCACCAACGACGAACGCACGGCCAAGCGGATCTCCGAAACGCTGGGCACTGCAACCGAGCTGCGCGCACAGCGCAACTACGCAGGCCACCGGCTCGCGCCGTGGCTGGGCCACCTGATGGTGTCGCGCCAGGAGACCGCGCGCCCACTGCTGACGCCGGGCGAAGTGATGCAGTTACCGCCGGATGAAGCCGTGGTGATGGTGTCCAGCGTGGCGCCGATCAAGGCCAAAAAGCTGCGCTATTACGCGGACACCAATTTCAAGCGGCGCGTGCTGCCGCCGCCCGTGCTTGCGGCCGGACGCTATGCCGACGTTCCGCCCTCGCGAGCCGACGACTGGAGCGGGCTGGCGATTCCCGCCGTGCCTGCCGCACCGGCCACTGCACCTACTGATGGCCTGGAGCACTTGGGTTCGGCCGACGACGGCGGACCGCGCCGTCAGCCCGAACTTTCCGAAGCCGTCGCCTACGACCCCGAGCTGGCCGCGTCCGCAGCCGACCTCGGGTTGCTCGATGACGATGACGACCTGCCGCTTCCCCTTCCTCGCCAGCTTGACCCGGCCATGCAGCGCACGGCCCGGCTGGCTTCCCTCGACCCCAACGACGGAATCGAGCTATGAGCCACTACCGCCTCAACCTGTTCATCCAGCCGGAGCATGCCAAGCGTCTGGACGAGCTGGCCGCCAAGAAAGGCGTATCGAAATCCAGCATCGTCGCGGCGGCGCTCGCATCGTGGCTGTCGCCCGATGCTGCCGACCAGCGCGAGGCAGCGATTGCCAAGCGGCTTGATCGCCTCTCGCGCCAGGCCGAGCGCATGGAGCGCGACCAGAACATCGCCATCGAAACGCTGGCGCTGTTCATCCGCTATTACCTCACGGTCAGCACGCCAGTTCCCGAGGCGCACCAAGACGCGGCACGCGCACAGGGCAAAGCGCGCTTCGAGCAGTTCGTTGAACAGTTGGGTCGCCACCTGCTGCGCGGTCGAAGCCTGGTGCGCGACGTGGTAGAGGAACTGCACCCCGACCCGATGCGGATGGATGACGCGGCGGCAGTTGCCGAAGCGCAGGAGCGTGCCTCATGAGCGCCGCGCCTTCGTCCTTCGCCACCTCGCTCGACCGCCGCATTCAGATGCTGCGCACGGCGATGGGGCCGCTGATCGCCGCCGCGCTCGAAGACCCGGACGTGGTGGAAGTCATGCTCAATCCTGATCGCACCCTTTGGGTGGATCGGCTTTCATCGGGCCGCGCACCGATGGGCGTGGAGCTGTCCGAGGCGGACGGCGAGCGAATCATCCGCCTTGTCGCCGCCCACGTTGGCGCAGAAGTCCATCGCGGCCAGCCGCTACTGTCCGCCGAACTGCCCGAAACCGGCGAACGCTTCGAGGGTATCTTGCCGCCCGCCGCGCCAGGGCCGGCCTTCGCGCTGCGGAAGCGCGCCATCGGTGTGATTCCGCTGGAGCGGTACGTCATCGACGGGATGATGACCAGCGCGCAGGCGGGCTTTCTCGTTCGTGCCGTGCGCGAGCGGCAGAACGTCCTGATCGCCGGCGCCACCAGCAGCGGCAAGACCACGCTCGCCAATGCGCTGCTGGCCGAGATCGCCGCCACGGGCGACCGCGTGCTGGTGCTCGAAGACACGGTGGAACTGCAATGCGCGGCCCGCGACCACGTTCCGCTGCGCACCCGCGCAGGCGTGGTGTCGATGACCGAGCTTGTGCGCTCGTCCATGCGCTTGCGGCCGGATCGCGTGGTCGTCGGCGAGGTGCGCGGCGCCGAGGCGCTGGATCTCATCAAGGTGTGGGGCACGGGCCATCCGGGCGGCATCGCCACGATCCACGCTGGTTCCGCGCTGGGCGCGCTGCTGCGCCTAGAGCAACTGATTCTCGAAGTGGCGGTGAACCCGCCCCGTGCGCTGATCGCGGAAGCGGTCAACGTGGTCATCCACATCGCCGGGCGCGGGCGCAAGCGCCGCATCGAGAGCATCGCCCGCGTCGTCGGCTTCGATGGCGTGGGCTACCACCTGGCGGATGCGCTGGAGGCTCCATTCCCGGAGCTGCTGCCGCAGTCCGACTTTTCCTCCCTGTCCCCTGACCACTCTGGAGAACTGCCATGACGCACGTTGATGCTTTCCGTATTTCCGCAAATCCGCTTCCTCGGCCCGCACGGCTGGATGGCCTGGCTCGCCCGGCCATGCAAGGCTTGATGCTCGCTGCCTTCATGCTGCTGCTTGCGGGCACTGCGCAGGCCGCCGGCTCCTCGATGCCCTGGGAAGGCCCGCTGCAATCCATCCTCGAATCCATCCAGGGGCCGGTGGCGCGCATCGTCGCGGTCATCATCATCATCGCCACGGGCCTCGCGCTCGCGTTCGGTGACACGTCGGGCGGCTTTCGCAAGCTGATCCAGATCGTGTTCGGCTTGAGCATCGCCTTCGCCGCGTCCTCGTTCTTCCTGTCGTTCTTCAGCTTCTCGGGCGGGGCCGTCGTATGAGTGCCCCGGACACCTTCGCGGCCGGGTTCGAGGTGCCGCTGCATCGCTCGCTCACCGAGCCGATCCTGCTGGGCGGCGCACCGCGCACCGTGGCGATCGCCAACGGCACCTTGGCCGCCGCTGTCGGGCTGGGCCTGCAACTGTGGATTCCCGGTGTCGTGCTCTGGATCGTCGGCCATTCGCTGGCGATGCGGGGCGCGCGCGTCGATCCGCAGTTCATGGCCGTGTTCGCGCGGCACATCAAGCACCGCCCGCTGCTGGACGTGTAGGGGAGGACGCCGCGATGCTGAACCTCGCCGAATACCGCCAGCGACCGGCCTTGCTCGCCGACTGGCTGCCCTGGGCCGGACTGGTGGCACCGGGCGTCGTCTTGAACAAGGACGGCAGTTTCCAGCGCACGGCGCGCTTTCGTGGCCCCGACCTCGACAGCGCGACGCAAGGCGAGCTGATCGCCACATCGGCGCGCTTGAACAACGCGCTGCGCCGCCTGGGTTCGGGCTGGGCGCTGTTCATCGAAGCCGAGCGCCGGTCTGCCGCCGACTACCCGCACTCCGATTTCCCCGAACCGCTGTCCTGGCTGGTCGATGAAGAACGCCGCGCCGCCTTCGAGGATTCGGGCAACCACTTCGAGAGCGGCTATCACCTGACGCTGGCCTACCTGCCGTCCGAGGAATCCCGTGCTCGGGCCGCGGGCCTGCTGTACGAAAACCGGCCCACCGAAGGCGTGGATTGGCGCGAGCGGCTGCACGCCTTCGTCGCTGAAACGGATCGCATCTTCGACCTGCTCGATGGCGTGATGCCGGAGATCGCCTGGCTTGATGACAGCCAGACGTTGACCTACCTGCATTCGACCGTCTCGACGCGCCGCTACCGCGTCGGCGTTCCCGAAGTGCCGTTCCACATCGACGCGCTGCTGACCGATTCCGCGCTGGTCGGTGGCCTGGCGCCGATGCTGGGCGACCAGCACCTGCGCGTGGTGTCGGTGCGCGGTTTCCCGACCTCGACCTGGCCGGGGATTCTGGACGACCTCAACCGCCTGGGCTTCGCGTATCGCTGGAGTACGCGCTTTCTGTGCCTCGACAAAGCCGAGGCGGAAAAAGAACTCGCCCGACTGCGCCGCCAGTGGTTTGCGAAAAGGAAGAACGTCATCGCGTTGCTGCGCGAGACGATCTTCCAGCAGGAAAGCCCGCTGGTCGATACCGACGCCAACAACAAGGCCGCCGACGCCGATGCTGCCTTGCAGGAGCTGGGCAGCGATCAGGTCGCCTTCGGCTACCTGACGGCGACCGTCACCGTCATGGACGCGGACGCCGCCGTTGCCGACGAGAAGCTGCGCATGGTGGAGCGCGTCATCCAGGGGCGCGGCTTCGTCACCATCCCCGAAACGCTCAACGCCGTGGATGCGTGGCTGTCGTCCATTCCGGGCAACGCATACGCCAATGTCCGCCAGCCCATCGTCTCGACGCTGAACCTGGCGCACATGATGCCGGTGTCGGCGGTATGGGCCGGCCAGGAACGCAATGCGCATCTCGATGGGCCGCCGCTGATCGTCACGCGCACAGACGGCGCCACGCCGTTCCGGCTGGTGACGCACATCGGCGACGTGGGCAACACGCTGGTGGTTGGCCCCATCGGCATGGGCAAGTCGGTGCTGCTGGCGACGATGGCGATGCAGTTCCGCCGCTATCGCGGCTCGCGCATCTTCGCCTTCGACATGGGGCGCTCGATCCGCGCGGCCATCCTGGGCATGGGCGGCGAGCACTACGACCTGGGCGCGGACGACGAGATCGCCTTCCAGCCGCTGGCGCGCATCGACCGAGAGGGCTACCGCACCTGGGCCAGCGAATGGGTGGAAGGCCGCCTGCTGCACGAAGGCGCGGCCGTCGGCCCGGACGAGAAGGCGGCCATCTGGTCTGCGCTGGGGAGCCTGGCCAGCGCGCCGGTGGAGCAGCGCACGCTCACGGGCCTGACGGCCTTGCTGCAATCGAACACCTTGCGCCAGGCACTCGCGCCCTACGTCCTGGGCGGCGCGCACGGCAGGCTGCTGGATGCCGACCACGACCGCCTCGGCACATCCGACGTGCAGGCGTTCGAGATGGAGGAGCTGATGCACAGCAAGGCTGCTGTGCTCGCGGTGCTGCGCTACCTGTTCGCGCGCTTCGAGGAGCGGCTGGATGGTGCGCCCACGCTGCTGATCCTCGATGAAGCCTGGCTGTTCCTCGATGACCCGGTGTTTGCGGCGCGCATCCGCCAGTGGCTCAAGACGCTGCGCAAGAAGAACGTCAGTGTCATCTTCGCCACGCAGTCGCTCGCGGACGTGAAGGATTCGGCCATCGCGCCGGCCATCATCGAAAGCTGCGCGAGCCGGATTTTCTTGCCGAACCCGCAAGCGACCGAACCGCAGATTCGCACGATCTACGAGGGCTTCGGCCTCAACAGCCGGCAGATCGAGATCGTCGCCACTGCGCAACCCAAGCGCGACTACTACTACCAATCCCGCCTCGGCAACCGCGTGTTCGACCTCGACCTGGGGCCGGCGACGCTGGCCTTCGCGGGCGCTTCCACGCCACAAGACCAGCGCGCCATTGATGAAGTTCTTGGCCGCGTGCCGCAGGACGCCGGCGTGCCCGGCTTCGCGGGCGCCTGGCTGCGCCATCGCGGCCTCGATTGGGCGGCAGACCTGCTGCCCTCGTTCCCCGGCCTCACGCCGGATTCCCTCCGTACCGCTGACCACCCCCAGGAGAACCTGCCATGAAAACCCATGCCTCCAAACTCGCCGCGCTGACCGCTGCTTGTGTGCTCGCCTTCGGCATCGCGCAACCCGCGCACGCCTTGTTCGGCGTCGGCGACATCGTGCTCGACCCGACCAATCTTGTGCAGAACACGCTCACGGCGGTTCGCACGCTGGAGCAGATCAACAACCAGATCCGCCAGCTCCAGAACGAAGCGCAGATGCTCATCAACCAGGCGCGCAATCTGGCCAGCCTGCCGTCCAGCGTGGTCGGCCAATTGCGCGCCAATCTGGCGACCACCCAGCGGCTGATCGCGCAGGCCAAGGGCCTGGCCTATGACGTGACGAGCATCGACCGGGAGTTCGCGCGCCTGTATCCCGAGAAGTACGCCGCCACTGTGAGCGGCAATCAGATATACCTCGATGCGCAGGAGCGTTGGAAGAACACGCTCAACGGCCTGCAAACCACCATGCAGATGCAGGCACAGGCGTCGCAGAACCTGAGCGACGACGAAAGCGTGCTGGCCGACCTCGTGGGCAAGAGCCAGTCGGCCGAGGGTGCGTTGCAAGCGATGCAGGCCATGAACCAGTTGCTGGCCTTGCAGGCCAAGCAGTCGATCCAGACGCAGCGGCTTCAGATCACGCAAGACCGCGCGGCCTCGCTGGAGCTAGCGCGGCAAGCGGCGGCCACGGAGCGCGGGCGCGAGGTGACGCGCCGCTTCCTGGGCGAAGGCACGCCGTACACGCCGCAGCCCGTCAATTTCTACAACCGCTGATGGAGGCTGCCATGCAACGCACGCCCATCGTGTTCGCTTTCGCCGTCCATGCGCTTGTGCTGGCCGGCTGTGACCGGCCGCAGCAGGTGCCGGTGAATGCGCTCACCAGCGAACCGGCCCGGCTGCACGCGCTGCGCGCGCAGTGCCGCGCGGGCGAGCACGACGGCGCGCTTTGCGCGCAGGTGGCCCAGGCCGACCTGCGGCGCTTTCTCTCCGGCCAGGCCGGGCCGAATGAGTACCAGACGCTGGCCGACCTGCCGCCGATCCCGCCCAGCTTCGATGAACCCGCCGATGGCAGCGCGGCAATCGCTCTGCCTGGGCAGGAGGACTCGCCATGAACGACGTGACGGTCATCGACCGCTTCCTCGACACCTTCTCGCGCTACATCGACTCGGGCTTTGGCCTGTTGCACGGCGAAGTGGCGTTTCTGACCGCCACGCTGATCGTCATCGACATGACGCTCGCCGGGCTGTTCTGGGCGATGAGCCATGCCACCGGCCAGGGCGAGGACGTGATCGCCAAGCTGATCCGCAAGGTGCTGTACGTCGGCGCCTTCGCCTACATCATCGGCAACTTCAACTGGTTGGCTGGCATCGTGTTCCGCTCCTTCGCCGGGCTGGGCCTGACGGCCAGCGGCTCGACCCTGAGCATGGAGAACTTCCTGCAACCGGGCCGGCTGGCGAAGGTCGGCATCGACGCCGGTGCGCCGATCCTGAAACAGATCGGCGACATGGCGGGCTTCCCCGAAGTCTTCGTGAACATCACGCCCATCGTCGTGATGTTCCTCGCTTGGCTGATCGTCCTGCTGTGCTTCTTCGTGCTGGCGATCCAGCTTTTCATCACGCTGATCGAGTTCAAGCTGACCACGCTTGCCGGCTTCGTGCTGGTGCCGTTCGCGCTCTGGAACAAGACCGCATTTCTCGCCGAGAAGGTGCTGGGCAACGTGGTGTCGTCCGGCATCAAGGTGCTGGTGCTGGCGGTGATCGTGGGCATCGGCTCGGGCCTGTTCGCCGAGTTTCAGGTACAGCCCGCCGAACCATCCATCGACCACTCCGTGGTCGTGATGCTGGCCTCGCTGACGCTGCTGGCCTTGGGCATCTTCGGGCCGGGCATTGCAACCGGGCTGGTGTCCGGCGGCCCGCAGCTCGGCGCAGGTGCGATGGCCGGTGCGGCGCTGGGCGCGGCCGGCGCTGCTGTTGCCGTGGGCGCTGCGGCTACGGGCGTCGGCGGCGCAGTCGCCGCCGGGGCGCGCATGGCGCCCGCAGCCGCCAAGCTGGCCGGTAGCGGAGCGCGTGCCGCCACTGGGGCCGCCAGCAGCGCGCGGTCGGCGTTTCAGGCGGGTTCTGCATCCGCCGGCGGCGGCCTAAAGGGCGCTGCCGCTGGTGTCGGCAATGTCGCCAAGACCGGCGCGCAGGCGACCGGGCAGAAGGTGGCTGAGGGCGCGCGCTCGATGAAGGAGCGTGTCGCCGCCGCCTTCCGGCCCGATGACGCCGGATCGGCGTCAGGGGGCGGTGCCGCACAGGCTGCAAACGAGCCAACCCCATCCACCGCGCAACCCGCCTGGGCCAAGCGCCTGCATCGCAGGCAGCAGCTCACCCATGCCGCGACGACCGCCGCCCACACGCTGCGCGGCGGCGATTGCGGCAGCTCCAGCCAAGGCCCGAGCCTGCGCGATTCCGATTCCTGATCTTCAAGGAGAACTCCCATGCGATTCAAACGACCGCAGGTGCGCTACGCCGATACGCCACAGCCTGCTACTCCGTATCAATCCGCCGCCCAGGTTTGGGACGAGCGCATCGGCTCGGCCCGCGTGCAGGCCAGAAACTGGCGTTTCATGGCCTTTGGCTGCCTCACGCTGGCCGTGCTGATGGCGGGCGGCCTAGTCTGGCGCTCGGCGCAGTCCATCGTCACGCCCTACGTCATTGAGGTGGACAACGCGGGCCAGGTGCGCGCTGTCGGCGAGGCCGCCACGCCCTACAAGCCCAGCGATGCGCAGATCGCCTACCACCTGGGCCGCTTCATCGGCCTGGTGCGCTCGCTGTCCATCGACCCCATCGTGGTGCGGCAGAACTGGCTCGATGCCTACGACTACACGACCGACAAAGGCGCGGTCGTGCTCAACGAGTACGCCCGCACGAATGACCCGTTCGCGCGCATCGGCAAGGAGTCGGTGACGGTGCAGATCACCAGCGTGACCCGCGCCAGCGACACGTCTTTCAACGTGCGCTGGACGGAAACGCGCTTCGTCAATGGCGCGCTGGATCGCACCGAACGCTGGAACGCGGTGATTTCCACGGTGCTGCAAACCCCGCGCACCGAGCAGCGTCTGCGCAAGAACCCCCTGGGCATCTACGTCAACGGGCTGTCGTGGAGCCGCGAACTGGAAGCTAACGAAGGAGCAAAACCATGAATGATCTTTTCCGTAAATCCGCCTTGCCGGTGATGCTTCTGGCTTCGACCGTGCTGTTCTCTGGCTGCGCTACTCAGGGCAAGCCGCCACCGACCATTTCGCTCGATGAGCCGGTGCAGGCCCAGCCGCTGCCGGAGCCACCAAAACCGGTGGAGGTGGTCACGGTGCCGCAGCCGCTCGCGCTGCCGTCGCAGTTGAAACCACTGCCAGAGACCGAGGAGGCCAAGCCCGCGCCGGAACCCGCGGATGAGAAAGTGCGCGTCTCGCGCGCCAATGCCGAGGCCCGTGTCGCGCCCACGCGCGAAGGCTACGTCAACGCGATCCAGGTCTGGCCCTTTACCGATGGCGCGCTTTACCAGCTCTACGCGGCCGTGGGCCGCGTGACGGTGGTTTCGCTGCAGCCCGGCGAGGAACTGGTGACGGTCGCGGCCGGCGACACGGTGCGCTGGATCGTCGGGGACACGTCGAGCGGCAGCGGTGAGGCTCTGCGCGTCAACGTGATGGTCAAGCCGATCCGCTCGGGCTTGAAGACCAATCTGGTCATCACCACCAGCCGCCGGACGTATCTGCTGGAGCTGACTTCGACCGAAAAGACGTGGATGGCGTCGGTGTCCTGGGAGTACCCGAAGGACAAGATGCTGGCCTTGCAGCGCCAGGCGCAGGCGGCCAGCGCCGCCGCCCCGGTCGATAGCGGCCTGTCGCTGGAGAAGATCCGTTTCCGCTATGCCATCAGCGGCAGCAATCCGCCGTGGAAGCCGCTGCGTGCTTTCGATGACGGCGAGAAGGTCTACATCCAGTTCCCGCCCGGCATCGCCCAGGGCGAGCTGCCGCCGCTGTTCGTGATCGGCGCGCAAGGCGACGGGCAACTGGTGAACTACCGATTCCGTGCGCCGTACTACATCGTTGATCGCCTGTTCGGCGCGGCCGAACTGCGCCTGGGCGGGGACAAAGGCGACGTGGTGCGGATTGAGCGCACGGACGGCACACGGAGGAACTGACCATGAGCCAGGACGATTCCCCTGATCTTGCGGCGCAGGCGGGCAAGGTCGCGCCCGAGGCGGTGGCGCTGCGCGCCCAGCCGCGCCCGGTCACGCGCCTGAACCGGCGCACGCTGGCCATCCTCGTCGGCGTCCTGTCGGTCGCCGTGCTCGGGGCCACGATCTGGTCATTGCAGCCGCACCGGCGCGGCACGGGCGAGCAGACCGAGCTTTACAACGTCGATCGCGTCTCGAAGTCCGAGGGGCTGGATGGTCTGCCGGCCGACTACTCGAAGCTGCCGCCGAAGGTGCCCGAGCTGGGGCCGCCGCTGCCGGGTGATCTCGGCCCAGCCATCGTGAAGTCGCAGCAGCCGGTGACGCCGGCCTACGCACAGCCGGGACATGATCCGGCGGATGCATGGCGCAAGGAGGCCGATGCGGCGGCGAACTCGTCGGTGTTTTTCCGCTCGGGCAACCAAGGCAAGGCCACCGCGCCGGTCACGGCGCAAGCCGCTGCGGCTGCGCCCGGCAGCGCCTTGGCGGGCTTCGACCCGCTGGCCGCTGGCCCGGCCTCGACGGCGGCCCAGCCATCCGACCCGACAGCCGTGCAGAACCGGCAAGACCAGAAAGAGGCTTTCCTGAAAGGCGGTTCTACGGAAACCCGCAATTCCGGCAATCTCCAGATGCCGGCCTCGCCGTATCAGGTCATGGCGGGAACGGTGATCGCGGGCGCGCTGGTGACGGGCATCAAGTCCGATCTGCCGGGCGACGTGATAGCCACGGTGACGGAGCCGGTCTATGACACGGCCACTGGCAAGTTCCTGCTGATCCCACAGGGATCGCGCATCCTGGGCAAGTACAACAGCCAGGTGAGCTACGGGCAGAGCCGCGTACAGGTGGTGTGGAACCGCGTCATCCTGCCGGACACGTCCTCGCTGAAGCTAGACAACCTGGCGGGCACTGACCCTGCCGGCTATTCCGGCCTGGAGGATGGCGTCGATTGGCATTGGGATCGCGTCTTCGCGGGTGCGGCGCTGACGACCCTGCTGGGCGTGGGTGCCGAGTTGGCCGCACCGGAAAACCGGCAGGATGGCAACCGCATCGTGATCGCTGGGCGCGATAGCGCGCAGGACAGCATCAACCAGGTCGGCCAAGAGATGACCCGGCGCAACATGAACATCCAGCCGACGCTGACCGAGCGGCCGGGCCTGCCGGTGCGGATCATCGTCAACCGCGATTTTGTGCTGCGGCCGTACCAGCCTATGTTCTTCAACCGTGGAATTGCGAAATGAACACCACCAGGAAGTTGCGGCTTGGGCCGCTGCCCAAGGTCGAGAGCGTCAAGCTGGCCTTTGCGTGCCCGGTCAGCCTGAAAGCCGACCTCGACCGTTACGCCGCGCTGCACGCGCAGGTGTACGGCGAAGCGGTCGATGCCACGACGCTGATCCCGCACATGCTAGAGGCCTTCATGCAAGGAGACCGTGGGTTTCAGAGAAACAGCGCTAGTAAACACGCATTGCAAAACGCTGGTGGAGTAACCATCTCCGGTTGCCGTACGCCGTGAGCTTTTTGGCTATGCGTGACCTAGGTTGCGGGAGTTGGCATCGCGGCTTCGAATTTCGAGGGCTGCAAGCGGTGGGGTGTGCTACAGGTGCGCCATTCACCCACCCGCCAAGTGCTTCAGTGCTTGTGGCCGCCCTGGGCATCGTGGCCAGCCGGCTGGGCGCTGGCGTTGAGCGCACGCACGGGAGCCTTCACTTCGACCGATTCGCGCTTGCCGTCCGGGCCCTCGATGACGAGGGTCAGAGGCACCGTGTCGCCTTCCTTCACCTGCTGCTTCAGGTCCATCAGCATCACGTGGTAGCCGCCGGGCTTGAGTTCCACGGTCTTGCCTGCGGGCAGCTCGACGGCCGGCACCTGGCGCATCTTCATCACGTTGTCCTGCATGGCCATCTCGTGGACCTCGACGGCGGGCGTAAGCGGCGAGCTGGCCGAGACCAGCTTGCTATTCTTGGTTGCCTTCAACTGCATGAAGGCGCCGGTGGCTTTCTGTTGCGGTACGGTGGCGCGCACCCAGGCATCTTTGACGGTGACTTGCGCCTGGGCGGTGGCCGCGAGCAGCGAGGCGGCGACGATGGCTGTGCGGATGACGAGTTTCATGGTGTTCTCCTTGAGGGGATAGAGGGTCAGGCAGGGTTCAAGAGCTTGCGGATGTCGTCCGCATAGTCTTGGGCGGGTTGCTCATGGCGCAGGGCCAAGCGCAGCTTTCCTAGCGGGTCGTAGACGTAGCTGAGCGATGTGTGGTCCATGGTGTAGGACGATCCCGTCGGCATTTTCTTGTAGTAGACCTTGAAGTCCTTGGCGATCTGTGCGGTGCGTTCCAGGTCGCCGTACAGACCGATAAAGCTGGGGTCGAATGCAGCCGTGTAGGCTTTGAGCACCTCGGGCGTGTCGCGCTCGGGATCGACCGTGACGAACAGTGTCTGGAAGCGCTCGCCGTCGGGGCCGAGAAGCCGCTTGACCTCGGCCGCCCGCGCCAGGGCCGTCGGGCAGACATCTGGGCACTGAGTGAAGCCGAAGAAGACCAGGATGGCCTTGCCTCGGAAGTCCGCCAGCGTGCGCTCATTGCCATCCGGGTCGGAGAGCCGGATGTCCGTGGCATAGGTTGCACCGGTCAGATCGACACCTTTGTACGTGGGGACGTCTCAGAAAACGGAAAATAAAGCACGTTAAGCCCATTGCAGACGCTAGATATTGACGAGTACGTCGGGTTTTCTCTTGTTTGAGTTGCCTCTTGTGGTAAGATAGTAATCAATTACTATCTTACAAGGAGTGCTCGTGGACACCCATCCAAAGCATCTGCCGGCCGATGAACGTCGTGCCGTAACTGTCGAGTCCGTCGTGGCGCTTGCCGGTTCACAAAACCCAAGCGAGATAACCACTGCAGCTATCGCTAAACACATGAACTTGACCCAGGGTGCGCTGTTTCGGCACTTCCCGAACAAGGAAGCCATTTGGCAGGCGGTCATGGAGTGGGTAGCAGAGCGCCTATTAGCCAGAATCGATCGATCCGCACAAGGAATCGAGTCGCCCTTGGCAGCCATGGAGGCGATGTTCATGAGTCATATCGAATTCGTAGCTGAGCACCCAGGCGTGCCAAGAATGATGTTTGGTGAGCTTCAGCGTGCCGAATCGACACCGGCCAAGCGCATGGTGCAAACCTTGATTCAGCGCTACGGCGAACGTTTGCATCGTCTCATCGAGAAAGGCAAGGCCAGCGGCGAGTTGTCTCCCTCGCTTGACAACGAGGCGGCGGCAACGCTGTTCATTGGCACGATCCAGGGCTTGGTCATGCAATCGCTGTTGGCGGGTGATGTGGGACGTATGCACGGCGATGCGCCGCGCGTCTTTGCAATTTATCGGCGTGGCATAAGGAGTGCGCAATGAAAAAGTTACCCTTGCAAGGCCGCACCCTGGCGCTGCTTGCCGTCATCATTCCTTTGCTGGTGCTTTTTATTTATGTCGGTCTGCGATCAGGGCCGCTCGCCCCGGTCGCGGTGACGGTGGCAAGCGTGGAATCACGGGCTATCACACCGGCGCTGTTCGGCATCGGCACGGTGGAGGCGCGCTACACCTACAAGATCGGGCCGACGTTTGCCGGGCGCGTCAAACGCCTGGAGGTGCATGTAGGCGACCAGGTCAAGGCCGGACAGGTGCTCGGCGAGATGGAGCCGGTCGACCTCGATGATCGGGTGCGCTCACAGGAGTCGGCATTCAAGCGTGCGGAAGCGGCTTTGCGCGAGGCAGAAGCCCGGCAAGCCTACGCGCAAACCCAGGCGCGCCGCTACGAGCAATTGTTTGCGGTGCGCTCGACCAGCGAGGAAATCGTCACCACCAAGCGGCAGGAACTGCAGATCGCCGATGCCGCCTTATCTGCCGCTCGGGAAGATATTGTCCGGGCACGCTCCGACCGCGAAGGACTCGTCGCGCAGCGGAGCAATCTGCGCCTGATCGCGCCGGTCGACGGTGTAGTCGCCGTGCGCGATGCCGATCCCGGCACGACCATCGTCGCGGGCCAGGCCGTGGTGGAAGTGATCGACCCCAAGAGTTTGTGGATCAATGCGCGCTTCGACCAGATCAGCGCATCGGGGCTGGCTGGGGGGTTGCCGACTCTTATCGTCCTGCGTTCGCGTGGTGGCCAGACCTTGAAAGGTCGCGTGCTGCGGGTGGAACCCAAGGCCGACGCGGTAACCGAGGAAACGCTTGCCAAGGTGACATTCGATAACAAACCAGAACCTTTGCCACCGGTGGGTGAACTGGCCGAAGTCACGGTTGACTTGCCGGCGCTCCCGGCCGCTCCACTGATCCCCAACGCTGCCGTCCAGCGTGAGGGCGACAAAGTTGGTGTCTGGCAAATCGTGGATGGTGATCTGCATTTCTCCCCGGTCAAGCTCGGCACTTCCGACCTCAATGGTTACGTGCAGGTGCGCGAAGGGCTCAAGAATGGGGACCAGGTTGTGACCTATAGCGAAAAGGCACTGACGGCGCGCAGCCGCATCCATGTGGTCGACCATATCCCAGGAGTGTCACGATGATCAGCCTGGCCGGCCGCGACATTCTCCATGCCTGGGGAAAATTCGTCTTCACCGGCATCGGTCTGGGTCTGCTGATCGGCGTCACCCTGGTCATGGCTGGGGTGTACCGAGGCATGGTGGACGACGGCAAGGCGTTGCTCGACAACAGTGGCGCTGACCTTTGGGTGGTGCAAAAGGATACTCTGGGTCCTTATGCGGAGTCGTCCAGCCTCAACGATGACGTGTATCGCGCCATTCTCGCCATGCCGGGAGTCTCACAGGCAGCGAACGTGACCTACCTGACCATGCAGGTACGCAAGGGCGAGAGTGATGTACGCACCATGGTGGTCGGCATCGCGCCCGGTGCGTTGGGGGCTACACCCGGATGGCCTCCTTATCTCGTCGCTGGACGCCAGATCACGCGCGGTCACTACGAGGCGGTGGCCGACATCGCCACCGGCTTCAAACTGGGAGATCGTCTTGCCATTCGCCGAAATCATTACACCGTCGTGGGGCTGACACGGCGCATGGTGTCGTCCAGCGGCGACCCGATGGTATTCATTCCGCTCAAGGATGCCCAAGAGGCTCAGTTCCTCAAGGACAACGACGCCATTTGGCAAAGCCGGCGTCGCACCGAAGCCAACCCGGCCTTCAATCGACCCGGTGTTACTGGTTTGCTGGATGCCGTGATTGCTTCACAGAGCACCAACGCGTTCGTCAATGCAGTGCTGGTCACTCTGAAACCTGGTCATGCGCCGGACGAGGTTGCCGAATCCATCCGGCGCTGGAAACGTTTGACGGTCTACACACGGGCACAGATGGAAGACATCCTCGTCGGCAAGTTGATCGCCACGTCGGCCAAGCAGATCGGCATGTTCTTGGTGATTCTGGCCATCGTTAGCGCGGCCATCGTTGCCTTCATCATCTATTCGCTGACGATGGACAAAATCCGCGAGATCGCGGTGTTGAAGCTCATCGGCACACGCAACCGAACCATCGCCGCGATGATCATGCAGCAGGCGCTCGCCCTGGGCGTGATTGGTTTCGTGGTCGGCAAGATCACAGCCACTTTCTCAGCGCCCCTGTTTCCCAAGTACGTACTGCTGATGCCGTTCGACTCCATCGCCGGTTTTTTCGCCGTGCTCGTGATCTGCGTTCTAGCCAGCATCGTCGCCATTCGCATGGCACTCAAGGTCGACCCGGCCGAAGCCATTGGAGGTTGAGATGAGTGGCAAAGGCATTCGCATCGAAGGTTTGAGAAAACGTTATGGCGAGGGCGATACCGCGGTCAATGCCTTGAAAGGCGTGGACATGCAGGTGGCACCCGGCGAGGTGGTGGGCCTGATTGGCCCTTCCGGGTCCGGCAAGAGCACGCTGCTCAAATGTCTGGGCGCGGTGATTGATCCGACCGCCGGTCGCATGACGCTGGGCGATGAAGTGATCTACGACGATGGCTGGAAAGTCCGCGACTTGCGCGCCTTGCGGCGCGACAAGATCGGTTTCGTTTTCCAGGCACCATACCTGATTCCGTTTCTCGATGTCACCGACAACGTGGCGCTACTGCCGATGCTCGCAGGCGTCGCGAATGGGGAGTCGCGCGCGAAGGCACTGGAACTGCTCACCGCGCTCGATGTGCAACACCGGGCTCGCGCCATGCCCTCGCAACTCTCCGGTGGCGAGCAGCAACGGGTCGCCATTGCGCGAGGTTTGGTCAATCGCCCTCCGGTGATCCTGGCTGATGAGCCCACAGCTCCACTAGACAGTGAGCGCGCCATGGCTGTAATCCGCATCCTCAATGACATGGCTCGGAAGTTCGAGACCGCCATCATCGTCGTCACCCATGACGAAAAGATCATCCCCACTTTCAAGCGCATCTACCACATCCGCGACGGTGTGACCCATGAGGAAGCTGGCGAAGGGCGGGAGTTCGAATGAGAGAACGATTGAATTACAGGAGAATTTCATGACCCACCGCAAACACAGCCACGCATTTGGAACTATCACCCTGACCGTTACGGCCTGCCTGCTTTTATGGGGTTTTCAGTTGCCAGCTTGGGCTGGTGACGCTACCCAGGTTGAGCCACTGGCGCTACGCAAGATCATGCAGGAACTCGGGCGCAACATGCAGGCTATTACCGGTGCGATTTCGCAGGAGGAATGGGTTCAGGTCGTTCAGCTCGCCCCAAAAGTTGCTGCACACCCCGAGCCACCGCTTACTGAAAAAATGCGCATCCTTGCTTACCTCGGCGCTGATGCGACCAAGTTCAGAAACTTTGACGCGCAGACTCACAAGGCGGCGCTGGCCATGAAGCTGGCTGCTGCGAGCAGCGACGGCAAGGCGGTGATCCAATCATTCGCCCACGTGCAGGAAAGCTGCTTGGGCTGCCACCAAGCTTTCCGTAAACCTTTCGTGGAGCATTTTTATGGAGCACGCTAAAACATGCCAGCGCCCCATCAGCCTCGAAAGACGGCTTGCGGCAACTTACCTGGTAGCTGGTCTGGTCACCGCCGGTCTGGCCGGTTGCGCCGCCGGCCCTGATTTTCAGCGTCCCACGGCTCGCTACACTGCAACACCGGTGGCTGATAGAACCGCGTCCGCTCCCACGCAGTTCGGCGAAACACAACGTCTAGTCGAAGGGCTTCCGATCGAAACGCAATGGTGGCAAAGCTTGGGTTCATCCACACTCGACGGACTGATCAACGAAGCTTTCCATGTCAGCCCGACGCTGGCGAGCATCAGCGCCAATTTGCGACAGGCGCAGGAGCTTCTTGCCGCACAGGCGGGCTCGACGCAATATCCACAGGTAGATGTCGCACTGGGATCTCAGCGCCAGCAAATGAGTCCCAGTAGCCAAGGGTTGAGCGGAGACGCACGTCAATTCAGCCTCTACAACGCCAGCGTTGGCGCGCATTACAACCTCGATCTGGCTGGCGGCAACCGGCGCGCACTCGAAGCCTTGGCTGCTCGCGCCGACTACCGTCGCTTCGAACTGAATGCTGCGCGCCTGGCCCTTGCCGGCAACATGGCAACCGCTGCCATTACCCGAGCACGCCTCGCCGCGCAACTAGAAGCCACTACTGCCATTTTGCGCGTGCAGGATGAGCAACTGCGCCTAGCCCATGAACGCGTGCGTATCGGTCAGGCCTCACCTGATGAAGCGTTGAGCCTACAAGCTCAGGCGGAGCAAACGCGGGCAGAACTGCCTGCGCTGCGTAAACAACTGCAACAAACCGAACATCTACTGGCGGTGCTAGCCGGTCGTGCCCCAGGCACGGGTGGCATCCCGGCCTTCACTCTGGCCGATTTCACTCTGCCCGTCGAGATGCCGCTCGTCGTGCCCTCAGAACTGGTGCGCCGCCGACCGGATATCCAGGCGTCAGAGGCGCTGTTGCATGCGGCCAATGCAGACTATGGTGTGGCTGTCGCCAAGCTCTACCCACAGATCAACCTGAGCGCCAACCTTGGCTCTCAAGCGCTGACCACCGGTACCCTGTTCGGTGGTGGCTCGGCAGTGTGGGGCCTGGTTGCGCAGCTCACCCAGCCTCTTTTTAATCCAGGGCTATGGTGGCCAGCACTCCACCGGCCAGAACTTGGATCGCAACTTCCGTGAGGGTTCGCACTTCCGCACGGCGGCCGGTGCCAATGACCAGCTCCACATGAATTTGGGTGTTGGCCGTGGGAACCCCAACGGCGGCGGTGCGCCTGGTGCTGGCGGTGCAGGCGGTGCGCCTGATCCGCGCGAGGAAAAGCGCATTGCCGACGCCATGAAGCAGGGCGGCGCGAACCAGCAACAGATCGACCAAGCTCTGAAGAACTACCGGGGCGGCAAGGGTGGTGCCCAGCCTTCGGGCGGCCTCATCAACGCGGGCCTGGGGTACAACGGCGCGAAGACCTACACCGCCGAGCACGGCCGGGATCGGGGCGTGGATACGGTTCATGGCAACCAGGAAGCCGCGCGCACCGAGCGCACGTTTGCTGAACGCGGCTCACGAACCGAGCAGGCCGGGACGGGCAACCAATCGGCCCAAAACGACCGCCACGGCCGCGATGCAGCCCTCACAAACGTGGATGAAGTTTCCCGCGTGCGTGATGTCTCTGATCGCCGTGAGTTCGGTACTGGCGACCGCGCCAACCGTAGCGACAGCAACAGCTTCACGACTCACAAGGATCTGATGGCCGATCCGTATCTGTTCGAGAAGGTGGCCGCGCGCAATGGCATGACCGCCATGCGTTTCGCCAACCAATCCGAAGACCGGATCATGGACATGGTGCAGGACTACGTGAGCGAGAAGGGCATGGTTCAACAAGCTACCACCATGCCGCAGCAGACTTTCGCAGGCGAAAGACTGCCGACCACGAAGGGCGAGCTGGAGAAGCAATCCGCCAAGGATCGCGCCGGCATCCCGCAGGACATCCAGGGCGTCCACAAGAAGAAGGTGGCACAGACCGGCTACGGCGGAACCGCTCCGCTCAAGGTCGATACCTCTGCGCCTCCGATCATTGCGGAATCCAGAGGGGACGTACAGGGCCAGCTCGACCCGAAGAACAAGGGCAGCATCCCGGCGCGTGCTGGGGCCTTGGACGAGAACGTGAATGCCTGGGCCAGCCCGGACAAGGCTGTAGGCGCTGGGCGGGCCAATCCCGCAGCCGTCAACGAGGACAACATGATCCGCGACGGCAAGGACACCGTTCAGAAGGCTTGGGACAAGCTGACTGGCGGCGACGGTACGGCAGACGGCGAAAAGCTGAACGACAACATGAAGCGGGAAACGGCCGCCTCGGTTCAGATCAACAACGGCAGCAAGTAAAGGGAAAGGGGGCTTTGCCCCCTTTCAAGAATTGCCGCCCGTGTAGTTATCGCCCCAGGGTAAATGATGAACAACACAAGACTTGCCGGTAAATGGATTAACGCCTGCTGCGCTATTTGGCGCGCCAGTGCCGGGCCATTTCGACATTCCCTTGAATCCATCGCTTAACCACCATGCAAGCCAGAATGGAATCCAGAAAATCAATCCACCGCCGAGCATTGGAATGTAGTCGGCAAGGAAATTACCACCGGATGCCGAAAGTGCGGCAGCGGCCGGCAATGGAAGCCAGAGCATCCAGCGCCTTCGAGAGAACAGCATTTTTTTCAGTTGCATCATTATTGTTCCTCAATAACCAGCATCACGTAGGTGGCCGTGTTTTTGTCATCTTGCATATGCACGACACGGAAGCCCTTTTCGTAAATCTGCTTGATCGTCACCTTGCCGATGTGTTCGCACTGCAACACCGAGTCGCCACCACGGAAGGGGCCGATGCAGACACCGCCACGCTTCGCGGCGGCCGCTTGGGCGCTGGCGTTCGTCATGCCGGCAAGTGCTGCCACGATGAAAGCAGCGTAAAGCATCTTTTTCATTACAACTCTCCTTCCAATTTGGATAGAATTTGCGCATCTTGTCTATTGACAAAATACGCTCAAAACCCTTACGGTGCAAGGGGATGAGCCAGATATTCAAGACTGTTTCCGCAGCGTGTGGCCATGTGTCGCGTGCTGTCTTCGTGAAAGCAGCGAGGCGGCTGGGTCTTTCGTCCGAATCTTACCGCATCGCTGATGAAGTGTTCCTCAAAGGCTACCGGCAGGCAACCGTCGCGCGCCACGTCGGCGTCTCGCGTCAGCGGGTGCATTCAGTGTGCCGGGAGCTGCTGGAAGAAATCAACAACCAACTTTCCCCTGAAAGGGCAACCGATGAAAAAACTTCTCCTGATTCTCATTACCACGGCCACCTTGGGCGGATGTGCTTCGCAACAGCCTCTCAGCATGAGAAATGACTGGCGCGCTGGCACCGATCAAACGCCGTATCGCTCGATCCCCACAGCCTTAATCTGTGACGACTGCAATTTGCAATGATCCCGTCTCACTGGTTCAGACGGATCATTCTGATCGTCTTCATTATGGAGGTTGCTGGCGGCATTTTGTGGGTAACTGGCAGGTTATCCACGAATCCGGCCGCCAAGCCAATGACTCAGGCTCTCGGTAGCCTGATATTCCTGTTCGGCTTTTATGCCAGCGCGCCATTATCGGCGCGCTTCCTTGCTCCGCGACCGTCGCGGGATGCTGTGCTTCAAGAGCGTTTGGCAAGGATAGTGGCAACCGTCCCTGATAGTCGCCCCGTCTTCCTGTATGACCATGCCGACAAGGAAGCCAACACCGTGGGGCTGCTGCCGAGTCATTCGCGCATCTACGTGACAACCGGCCTGCTGGCCAGCATGAGCGACGAAGGTATGCGGGGCGTGATCGCCCATGAAAACGCACATGTTCATGAGCGCCATATCTTCGCCACGTTCACCTATGCCTGCTGCTTTGCTGTGAGCAGCCACCTCCTGGACAACAACAATTTTTTCTTTGCCGCCTTCCTCCTGTTCCTGGGGATTCGCCGGTATTGCGAGTACCGGGCGGATGCCGGCGCTGCGCAGTCCGTAGGGCGCGAAGCGATGTTGACGGCGCTGCGCGAGCTGGCCGTGTTGTACCCCTCGAAATCCTGGGTTCGCTGGTTCTCGTTCGCCAATGCTTACCCAACCTTGGCCATGCGGATGCGGGCCGTGGAAACCGGGCGCAAGGCCCTTCTGTGAGGTGAGCATGGATGCCTTCTACCTGCAATGGATCGGCTGCGCGTTTGGGGTGCTGGGGGCCTTGCTGCTGGCCCTCAACAACCGTTTGTCGGGCTGGGGGTTCGTGTCTTTCCTAGCCTCGAATGTCTGCTGGATCGGCTTCGGCGTCATGACCGACGCGCCGGGCCTGATCTTCATGCAGGTGGCTTTCACTGCCACAAGCCTGCTGGGCATTTATCGCTGGATGCTGGCCAAGCCCGGCTTTCGCGCGCGAAAGCAGGAGGGGTGATGAGGCGGGCGAAAAAGTACCACACCATCACCGACATCGTAGGCACGGTTTACTGCGAGCAAAAGGTGGTTTTCGACCGTGAGCGCGGGGATGCCCGGCCGCTGGAGGTTCGGGCGAAGGCCGCTGCCGGCACCTTCGAGCACCTACGGTTTCAGGTCGAAGGGCAGACGCGCGCGGCGATTGATCGGCGCTGTTTCATTGCCACCGCGATCTACGGGCCTGACGCCGCCGAGACAAATTTCCTCCGCGCTTGGCGTGACCGGGTGCTGATGCCGGCAATGGTAGGGCGCTTGTTCGTCCGAGCCTACTACGCCGTCTCACCTGGCTTGGTGCCTCTGCTGTGCAGGAGCCGGTGCGCGGCCACGGCTGTGCGCGCTGGGCTGAACGCCCTGCTTCGCTTGCTGGGGATGCCGCGATGAGCAACTTGGCCAGCTACATCTTATTCGCCCTGGCCCTGGTGCTGGCCGGCTGGACATTCATGGTCTGGCGCGGGTTCACTCAGAACTGGCTCCCTCCCGAGCTTGCGGCCGGCAAGGTGGCTCAAGTGGAGCGCAACCTGTTCATCAATGCACCGTTCCCCGTCGTGGGCCGGCCCGATCAGGTGTATCGGCTTCCTGATGGGCTGCATGTTCCCCTCGAAAACAAGAACCGCGATGCCCACCGCGTCTATGAGACGGACATTGCACAGCTCTCTTTGCAAGCGTGGCTGCTTCGCCTGAACGGACTCGAAACAGCGCCCTTTGGCTTCGTGGCCATCAACAACCGAAAAACCCGTGAGCGCCGAGCCATGCGCGTGGAGCTGCGCGACGACGCCTATTGCGAGCAGTTGGTGGCCCGGTACATCGACCTCACCGAGCGCAGGGCCAAGGCGCGCAAAAGCCGGGGCCGCAAATGCGACACATGCGGCCATCGTTCCGAATGCTTTTCTCTCAACCCTTAACCAACAACATGGAGATTCCACCAATGACTACCCCTGACCGCGAACTGCGCCTGATGGAAACCTTTGTCGGCCTTCTCAGCGACCATCAAAAGGACTTCGAGGGCTTCGTGCGCGACGTGGAGAACGTCCGCTACTGCCATACCCCCATCGACGGCCAGCAAATCAATCGTTGCGAGTATGCGCTGCGCAACATGGAGATTCGCCTGCTGACCATCCACAACTGCATCCAAGCGGGGCGGTTCGACGCTGAAACGCTCGATGCGTTGGTTCAGACCAAACATACCTGGGCCAGCATGAAGAACCGGGTGGATAGCTACCTGGGCGAAATCCACCAGATCATCAGCCAGACATCCGCCGCGCTGCGGCCGGTGCGCGAGAGCTTGGTGGCGTGATCGCCCTCCCCTTCCTATTGACGTTATCGCGCTAAACGCCTAGTGCCAGTAGGATTTTTTTGATAAACTTGCTTTCACCGTGAAAGCAAACAAACGGCATCTGAATACTGGCACTGGACACCCGCATGGACAACTTACCGATGGATGCGCTGCTGACGCAGATATGGCAAATGGTTTCTCCCTACGTGGGCGGGGCCTGGGCCGCACTGCAACGCATCTTCGCTGAAACCCCTACCCCGCTGTTGATCGGCATTGTCGTTGGCTTGTTGCTCGCGCGCGTGCTGCGCGGCGTGCTGATCGTGGCGGGGCTGGCGGCAGTGGTGTTTGTTGCCGTGCGGGTGTTTGGCATTGCTGTGCCCGGCTTGGGCTGACTGGAGGCGAACATGGAAGACAAGAACCCTTATGAACTCGATACCGGCCCCGTGGCTGCGCCCCATCCGGCCGACGTGCGCCGTGCGCAGTTTGCTCAAGCCAATGCTTCCCTGTCCCTGGAGGGGATGCCGGTGGACTCCGCCGACCTCGCCATTCAGGAGGCCGTCATCGCCGGCACCCTGACCCCTGACGAGGCGGTAGCCAAGTACCTGGAGCGCGCACGCGGGGCCAGCCAATGAGCGAGCAAGAGGACTACACCTACCCCGGCACGCACGTTCTCAAGAACAAGGCCGACATCCGCGACCTCGCGGCGCTTCAACGCTTCGAGCGCGGCGCAACGGCCGTTCGCATCCAGGAGCTGCGCGAAAACCCGGTACGGGGCGAATACGACTTGGCCCACCTTCAGGCGATCCACAAGCAGGTTTTTCGGGATGTCTACGAGTGGGCCGGCGAAGTGCGCAAGGTGGATATTGCAAAGGGGCCTGCGGGCGACCGAACCCTGTTCACCTTCAAGGAAGACATCCCGCAGAAGGCGCAGGAAATCCAATCCGCGATCAAGGAAGCCAACTATCTGCGCGGAATGGACAAGGCGCAGTTCAGTGGGAAGATGGCCGAGGTCTATGCCGGCGTGAACGAAATGCACCCCTTCCGCGAAGGGAATGGCCGCACGACGCGCGAATTCATCGGGCAACTCGCCAAGGATGCGGGCTACCAGCTCGATTACTCCAAGGTCGATAAGCAGACGTGGAACGAGGCCGCCAAGGAATCCGCGCGCGGCAACTTGGAGCCGGCGCGCGAGGTTTTCTACGAAATCACGACCGTGGAGCGGGCGGTGGCCTTCGACAAGCTGGCCACGCGCGAAGCTCTGGCCAAGCATCCCGAGCTGGATGGTGCCTACAAGATGTTGCACGACGCCCACCGGGCCGGGCAGGACGCCGCTTACCTGCGGGCAGAAATTTCCAAAGAGCTGCACAGCGGCCGGCTGGTGGGCGATGGCGTGACGCTGGACGAGTCCAAGCGAGTCATCGACCACGCCGCAGCCTATCGCGGGCTGATGGTGCGGGATGCCGAACGGCTTGGCGGGCAATTTAAGGGCGAAGTGGTGGCGGTTTCGTCGCACCACGCGATGCTCCAAGTGGGCGACATGATCGCCGTGCGCTACGAACGCGCCAATCTGGATCGTGACCTTGCCGTGGGCGACCGCGTGACGATCCAGTACGACAAAGCGCGCAGCCAAGTCTATGAGCAGGGCAAGGAGCCGGCGCGGGATCGTGGCGGCAAGGACATGCAGATGGAGCGCGAGCGCGTGCCGACGCCGCGCTGACTTTCGCGCGCGAAAGACCAACGGAGAAGAACATGAATCGAGAAACGCTTGAGCTGCTGGTTTTTGTGGGGATGTGCTTTGCCGCGTCCTACCTGTTGATGCGCGAGTTTCGTGCCTACCTGGATGCCGTCTTCAGCCGTTCCCCCGGAGAGCCGTGGGCCGATGTCTGGAAGCGCGCCCATGCCGAGCACGACCTGAACCGCAAGGCCCAGCTCGAAATGTTCGGCTCCAAGTGGGCGACCGTAGGGGGCCGCTTGCTTGTGGTGGGGCTTGTCATAGCTGGGGTGTGGTTTCTGGCTTTTGTTCCGGTTGCTGCCGTGCTGCTGGCCGTCTATCTGGCTTGGGGGTTGTACGCCACCCGCAGCCTTGGGCTGACGGCCAACGACGTGTATGCGCGCCTGCTGAAGCGCGACCGCATCACCTACCGCCTGCTGCACGCGGCCCTGTGGCCGCTCCATGCAAACCAAGCCAAGAACCAATCCGGTAATCAGTGAGGAATCCAGACCATGACCAATCAACTTTTCAGCCGTGCCGGCGTCCGCTACGAGGTGGCGCTGGATGTCCTGGGGGCCATCATCGCCCACCACTCCGAAGCCATTGCCGCCGAGCGCGAAAAGGCTACCCCTGACGAGGCCGTGATTGCGGCTGCTCAGAAAGCGAAGGACGAGCTGCGCACGATCCGCGAAGACCTCGATCCGAATGCTGACGAGGCCATCGAGCGCGTCATCACTCAGTACGGCCAGCAGGCCCGCGACCTTTACCAATAAGGCAGGAGGGCAGACAAATGGCTGGGGAGGTTTCCAAGTACGCAATGGAGAGCGCCTACAAGGATGTAGAGCGCGATGCACTGGCAAGAACGACGGCGCAGGAGAATCCGAAGGCGATCCTGTTGGGTGGCCAACCGGGATCGGGCAAATCGGCGCTGGCGGCCGAAGCGATCCGCGAACTGCGCGCCAACGGTGGCGCTGTGGTGATCGACGCCGACCGGATGCGCGAGGAAAACCCGCGCTACAAGCAGCTTTCGCGCGAAGACCCCCAGCACGCCGCCGACCGAACGCAGAAAGAGGCCGGCGAATGGGCTACCCGCCTCACGCTGGCCGCCGTGGAGATGCGGTACAACCTGCCTTCCACGCGGCCGCTGGCCTGCGCGGTGGCTTCGGATACCGAGCCGGAGCCGACCGCCATGTACGTGGTTCCGCCTGGGGCCAGTGAAGACTATGCGGCCGCCGTCGATGAATTGATTGCGGAAAGCAAGCTCCCTTCATGGAAGTGGGTGGCTGGCGAGGCTCCTATGCCGGCGCTGCCGGCGCTGCCGGAGCACGGCCGATGATGAGCGCCCTACTCCGCTTCGTCGGCATTCGCCAGACCGTCGCCCCGACTTTCGCACGCGAAAGTCTGCCGGCGACTCACCGCGCAACACGCTGGGCGCTTCAGCGTGCTCCCCGTGGCCCCGTCCTGATGCTGGACATCGACGGGGTTCTACACCCTGGCCAATCTGGCACGCTGATTTACCTGCCCCTGCTGGAAACATGGCTGCGAGCGCATCCCGATGTTGATGTGGTGATTTCGTCCAACTGGCGCGAGACACACACGCTGGATGAGCTGCGCAACTTCTTCTCCATCGAGCTGCGCGAGCGCGTTATCGGCTGCACGCCCGTTTTGCCTGATTGCACCAGGCTGGACGAGATCCTTTGCGTTGTCCGAGAGTACGGCGTCACCCAATGGGCTGCCCTCGATGACCGCGTGCAGGAATTTCCAGATACACGCCGGCTGGTGGCCACCGAGTACCTGGACGGACTTACCAGGGAGTCGCTGCTTCAGCTCACCCGCGTGATGTGGGTGGCACCGTGAAGGTGTGGAACGCCCTGCTTTGCCTGTTTGGCATCCATTCGCCGTTGTCCACGCCCATCTATTCGAGCTGGGACGGCACCCAAGTACATGAACGGCGCTGCGCCCGTTGCGGCAAGGTGCTGGGTCATATCCTCAACTGACACACGGAGATTTCCATGAACCGACAAGACCTGATCGACGCCATTGCTGAAGACACCGAAGCATCCAAGGCGGCCACCACGCGCTTTCTCGATAGCCTCATCACCATCGTGCAAAACGAGGTGGCCAAGGGTGGCGCGGTAAAGCTCACCGGCTTTGGCACTTTCGAGAAAGCAGCCGTCGCGGCGCGCACCGGGCGCAACCCGAAGACCGGCGCGCCGATCAAGATTCCCTCGACCCATAAGCCGAAGTTCACGCCTGGGGCCACGTTCAAGGACTTGGTGAAGGACTGAACCATGAGCAAACATCCCGACTTGAACGGAACCGCGCTTGCGCTGCTGCGCGCGCTCGACCGTGGCGAAGTGCGGGGCATTCGGGTGCTTTCGGAACGCGCGGCGGGCCGCCCATTGTGCGGTGCTGTCGATCTGAACGTGATGCGCGAGTACCTGGGTGAAACCCGCCACCTTATCGACCGCGGCTATCTGTCGCGCAAGCCTGCCGGCACATCCATCCGACTGTCTCTGACGCGCAAGGGCCGGCGCGCACTCCATCCTGGCACGCCGTTCTGGCCAGCGCCTGTGACTTGGGCGCTGGGGGCCTCGATGCTGGCCGCTGGCGTAACAGGTTGCGCGCCGATGCCTCCCGAGCAACCCCGTGCGCTCCTGATGGGCGCGCCCGTGCTCACCGGGCTGGCCCAAGTGCGCGATCCGCAAACCGGCACCGACTACTTTGTGCCATGCAACCCGTGTGCGGCACCAACGCCCAAAACTCCAATGCTGGGCAGCGCCGATATTGCGCCCGAAGCGACCGGCAAGCCGGCCGCACGGCCGCAGCCGTCGGTCTTGGCCAAGCTCGACGCCCACACCGTTGCTACGCTGGCCATGCCGGCCGAGGCGGATGCCATCCCGGCCGGCTCCGCCCAGCTCACCGATGACGTGCAGCCTGTGACGGTCATTGCGTCCGGCCCAAGCGTAACCACGCCAGTGACGGAAACGGCCAGCACTCCCTTACGCTCGATCCCGTTCCCCAGCGCCGTGGCGATCCTGAACGACGATGCCAAGCGCGGCTTGTCCGAGCTGCTGCCGCTGGCCATGAAGGCCGAGCGCGTCTTGATCCGTGGCCGCACCGATTCGACCGGCACCGTGGCCGGCAATCGCGCCTTGGCCATCGCAAGGGCTGCGACTGTGCGCGCCGCGTTTGCAAGCGGTGGCGTTGACCCCCGAAAGCTGAAAGTCTCCTACTGCGTGACCTGCTTTGTCGCCTCGAATGACACCGAGGCTGGGCGCAGCGCAAACCGGCGAGTAGAGGTTGAGCTGGTGATGCCTGCGCTGGCCGTAG
Organism: Pigmentiphaga sp. NML080357; assembly: GCF_002188465.1. Taxonomy (GTDB): domain Bacteria; phylum Pseudomonadota; class Gammaproteobacteria; order Burkholderiales; family Burkholderiaceae_B; genus Pigmentiphaga. The sequence goes on from NZ_NINW01000022.1 coordinate 290,371, forward strand.
CCGGCAGGAAGTGAAAGCCGACCATGAGCGCAGATGAACGGGATTGGTATCGAGAGCGGGCCGCGAAAACCATGCAGGATCATTACTATGACCCGAAGGTGTTTCGCGGTTCGCGCGAGGTTCGCGCAGACCAACCCCGCATCACGCTTTTGCAGTTCGTCATCGCCAATGCGTTGCCCTACGCCTTTCTGATTGTCGCGGGCGCGATCTGGCAAATAGCGCACGGGGCGACTCCACACGACGCCCTCTTGATGGCGACCCAATGGCTCAAAGGTTTCGTCTTGAGCCATCCGGCCCTGTGCCTCCTGATGGTAGCCGGTGCGGCCTTCTACATGGCAAGGCCGCGCCTCGCCAGCATCGCCTATGTATGGATCGGGATCGGGTTCCTGTGCTTTGTTGCCTTCGACTACTTCGGCAAAAAGCCTGCCGCCACGACCGCACAACGAGCGGGCGAGCCGCCGCGTGTGGCCACCATGAGCGTGCCAAAGAATCCGCGCGGGCACTATGAGACGCCGGGCAGCATCAACGGCCAGCCTGTCACCTTCATTGTGGATACCGGCGCGGGCCTGACATCCATTCCTGGCTCGCTGGCCAAGCCCTTGGGCATCACATCATGCGAACCTCGCCAGTTCAGCACGGCGGCCGGCGAGGTCTTCGGATGTGTCGCCACGGTAGCAGAAGTGGTTTTCGGTTCCTTCCGTGCCCACAACGTCCAAGTTGCCGTCATGCCCACCATGAACGGCCCTGCATTGCTGGGCATGAACATCCTGGGGATGGTGCAGATCGAGCAACGCGGATCGGCGCTGCTGTTCTCCACCACTCATTTCCGAGAAGACGATTGAACGTCAAGAACAACACGGAGGAAAACATGCGTCACCTTCCGCTTTACCTGCTTCTGACCGCTGCGGCCGGCTGCGCACTGCCGGCGCTGGCCAGTTCTGAAGCGGTGCCCGATGATGCCCCGGCTGCTGTAGCGGCCGCCACGGCCGCCGAGGTCAAGGTGGCCATCACCGGTCACATCGACCTGACTGCTGACCGAGGGCGCAAAGTCTTCATCGAATTCTTGGCCAGCCCGAAGCTGACGGCCGCTGCGCGTGCCTCGCTCGCGTCCAACGGCTTCGAGCTGGTGGACACCCGAGAGCAGGCTGACGTGGTGTACGAGCTGGATGGAGCCTTCCAGGCGCTGCGGCCTGCAACCCGGCGTACCGCCGAGGTGCGCGTCGGGGACTATGCAGAAAACCCCGCGCGCTTGGCCACCAAAAGCGGCCGGGGTGGCTCCGTCATGCTGTCGCTGAACCCGCTGGCCATGCTGATCGGCACGATTGCCTCCAATGTCGGGAATGCGACCGGCGCGCAGGACTCGGTGAACGCGGCAGCAGCAGGCGACCCGGACGGCAAATGCCTGTCGCGCTGCGAGACGTGGCGCTACCGACAGCGGAATGTGGTCAACCTGACACGCAAGGAGGGCGGCGCGGAACAGAAATGCTCCGTCTTAGCCACGACCGAGGACGCCGAGCTGCTGCCGGCGCGACTGATCCAGTCTTCACTTGATGGCCTGCATGAAGCGGCCGGCTTGGTTGTTTCGCTGAATTCGCCTGCTGCGCAATGAACGCCCGCCGCTTCCTTCTCGCCTTGCTGGCCAGCTTTGTGGCTGGCACTGCGGCCGCACAGCAGCGCGAATACATCATCTACGATGGCCAGAGCTACCCCGGCGACCAGCTCGACGTTGCGGCCGCCTCTCCCGTGATGGTCAAGCCGGCGCAGCGCCTGGGCAACGGGGACTACTCCATCCCGCGCGCTGCGGACGGCCACTACTACATCGCCGGGGCCGTCAACGGCTTTCCCGTGGTCTTCATGGTGGACACCGGAGCGCGCTTCACGACGCTGCCGGTCAAGCTCGCCCGCAATGCCGGCATCCGCGCCGGCCGCGCAACATCCTTTGACACGGCCGCAGGACGTGAACGTGGTGGCATCACTGCTGCCAACACGGTGATCGTCGGCCCCTTCGCCGTTGAAGGCGCGGCTATCGCCGTCCTGGAGCGCCTTTCCGCTCCGCTGCTGGGGATGGACGTGCTCAACCGCTTCCAGATCGCCTATTCGGGCGGCTTCATGATCTTGCGGGGCGGCCGATGACGCCGGCAGCAGCGCGCGCGTGGGTTCGGCTTCCTTCTGGCCGTCGCCTCGACCTCATCAATCCCGATCCCGGCGCTTGGCTCGACAGTGACCTTGCCTTGCGTTTGGCGCGGACGTACCGCTGGGGTGGGGAATCATCATGGCCCCTGCCCCTCTCTGTGGCCCAGCATTCGCTCCTGGTGCTCGCTTTGCGTCGGCAGTGGAGCGACACCCCTTTGCCGGCCTCTGACGCGCTCCTGGGGGTCTCCTCGTTTTCAGTGCAATAAGTGACGGTACGAAAAGCTAGCACTGGCGCGGAGGTGGTGTTGGTAGATCGTTGATTTCATTGACTTTCCTGTTCACTTTCAAATCTGCGATTCGTGGCGT